>CAVTSK010000013.1:0-417319 GCA_963737335.1 uncultured Solirubrobacteraceae bacterium | reverse complement strand
GCTCGGGACGGCGACGAACGATCGACAGAAGAGCACCCACGCCAGTGCTTGCGTATTGCCCGACAGACGCGCGGCTTCGATCGCGGCATCGAGGAGTTCGGCGGCTTGGGTCAGGCGACCGATCGCGCACCAAGCCACGCCGAGGGTGGCGAACACGCCGGGGAAGAGCTGTCCTTGCCCGGTCGCGCGGCCGACGGTCACGGCCCGCTCGGCGTGAGCGCTGGCCTCGAGGAAGCGGTCGAGGTAGATCTCAGACCCGGCGAGATTGACCGCGGCGTCCAGCCGCCGGGCGAGCTCGTCGTCTGACAGGGAGTCGATCAGGGCCGCGGCCTCGGCCCGGACGGTCTCGCCCGACTCAACGGCGCCGCCCCACGCGAGCGAGCGCGCGAGCACGGCGAGCGCAGCGGCGGTCAGCGGTCGGTCGCCGATCGGTCGCGCGGCGGTCAGCGCGCGGCGACCCCAATCCTGGGCGGTCTCGTATTGCAGGCGGAAGATCGCGTCGCCCGCTAGCTCGATCATCAGAGCAGCTGCTTCGGGTGACGCCGCGTTCGCCAGGTCATTCAGTGCGCCGGCGAGGCGGCCGTGGGCCTGCTCGTGATCGCCGAGTAGATGTTCGACGGCCGCGCAGGCGGCGGTCAGGCGCGCGCGCGTTGCTGCCGCCTGCTCCGGGACGAGCGCGAGGCTTTCGAGCAGCGCTGCGTGGCTGTCGGTGAACTGTCCGGTGGCTGCGAGCGCTTGGGCGCGGGGGAACAGCAGCGCGACGCGATCCTCAGCCAGAGCGGTGGCTGGGAGCAACCGCAACGCGTCGGCGAACCAGCGGGCCGCGCTGGCAGGCGCGCGCGCAGCTGCGTCTTCACCGGCCTCGCGCAAGATGGCGACCGCGACGATGTCGCCGTGACGCGCGGAGTGCTCGATGTGGTGGGCGCGCGCAGCAATCGATGCCCCGCGCGCGGACAGAGTCCCCGCGGTCCGTTCATGGGCACCGAGACGCCAGCCGCCGGGCGTTGTCTCGTAGACGGCACGGCGCACGATCGGGTGCCGGAACCGGAACCGGCGCGGCACGTCGGTCACCCGCACCAGGTCGCAGTGCAGCAGCTCGTCGAGCGCCTGGATCGCCGACTTCTCAGATACGCCGGCGGCGGACGCGGCGAGGTCGGGCTCGAACGGGTCACCCGCTACCGACGCGCCCTCGAGCACCAGCCGCGCCGCGTCAGACAGCACCGCGAGCTCCTCCGTCAATGCCGCAGCCACCATCGGCGGCACCTGTACGCCGGCCAGCGACACGTTTTCCCCACCCGCGGATCCCAGGATTGGGCGATCCCATGAGCGTGCGAGCTGTTCAAGATAGAACGGGTTGCCGCCGCTTTCCTCATACAGCGCGGTGGCGACCGGATCCTCGGTGGCGTGGCCGATCAGCTCGTGGGCCTCGCCGCGCGTCAGGGGTCTGAGCTCGATCCGGTCAAGTGTCCCTTCGCGGTGGGCACGATCGAGCGCGGCCGCCACCTGCGGTTGCAGCTGACGGGGTCGAGCGGCGAGCACGGTCAGTACGCGGGCTGCGGGCGGACGGCGCAGCAATGCTCCGACCAGCTCCGCCGATGCGTAGTCAGCCCAGTGAAAATCGTCGAGCACGAGCACGAGTGGCTTCGTCGCCGCCAGTCGCTCGAGCAGCTCGCGCACAGCCCGGTGGATCCGGTACCGCTCGACTTGCAGCGTCGAGCGAGCGTGAGTGACCACCGCGGACTGGGATGGCAGGACCTGGCCAAGGTCGGCGCGAACCTCGTCGTCGAGGCCGCGCAGCCGCCGCGGGTCAAGCCCTGCGACGTAGTCGTCAAGCGCGTCTACGAACACCCAGAACGGCAGGTCGCGCTCCTGCTCGGCTCCGCGCCCGCCGAGCACCAGCGCCCCGTCAGCTTCGACGCGCTGCGCGAACTCCGCCAGCAGCCGGGTCTTCCCGATTCCCGCCGGGCCGAGCAACTCGACCGCTGCGGACTGCCCACGCTCGAGCCTGCCGAACGCTTCGACTAGACGATCGAGCTCCGCGGCGCGACCTACGAGATGGTCAGCAAGCTGCTCCACATATCCCCGTGCCCGAGCATAGACCCCCGCCTCCCCGGAGGTTAAGGGTGCTTCCCCGATGTCGGCCAAGGCAGCCACACCCAGACTGGCGAGCGTGCAACTCACCGCAAGCCAGGAGGATCTCGTGCAACCGTCCACCACCATCGCCACGCCCGCTGGGGGTCGGACCAAGGTCCGTCGGACCGCCGTCTTCGGATTGGCTGCTGCCGTCATCGCGGCCGTGCTGATCAGCAGCACCGTCGATATCAACGTCCTCGATTGGCTGTTGGTCATCGATGGGTTTGTTGCCGCGATCTGGTGGGCGCTCTGCGGCTACTGGCACGCCAACGCTCTGCAGGTGCTCTCAATCGGCGCATTGCTGCTCGCCGCCGTGACGTTTGCCGCTAACGGCGCGCAGTGGCAGCTGGTGCCTTGGCAGGTGCTTGGCGCGGCAGTCGCGGCGGCGGCCGCGTTCCGGCGCTGGCGCCCGGGTCACTCGCGCCGCTGGCGCCGAGCGACCGGACGAGGCGTGCTCGTGATCGGCCTCGCGCTCGGCGGCGTCGCGCTTCTCACCGCCTTCGTCCCCGCGCTGCCCAGGCCGTCGGGACCGCACAGGGTGGGCAGCGAGATCTTCCGCTGGACCGACACCGACCGTCGCGAAACGCTCACTCCCGACCCGTCAGACCACCGGCAGGTCATCGCCCAAGCCTGGTACCCGACCGACGCCGCGACCGGGCCGGCGGTCCCGTACTTCGAGGCGCAAGGCCACCTACCAGGATCGATCGGCGGACTGCCGCCCTTCATGTTCAACTCGTTCGGCAGCGTCGCGACTCACGCAACCATCGGCAGCGCGATCAGCCACGCACGGGAAACCTGGCCGGTGCTGCTGGTCTCGCCCGGGCTGGCGATCCCCCGCGAGCAATACACCGCTCTGTCGGCCGATCTCGCAAGCCGCGGCTTTGTCGTCATCGCCCTCAGCGCCCCGTACGAGTCGGCGGTGTCGGTGCTGGCGGGAGGGCATGTCGTCGGGCAGACCACGCATCCCGACGTGATGGGGCCACCGCCGCATCGCGCGATTGAGCGGCTGATTGACATTCGCGCCGCAGACAGCAGGTTCGTTCTTGACCAGCTCAGCCGATTGACGCGGCTCGACCCAGGCTCGCCGCTGGCCGGCCACCTCGACCTACAACACGTCGGGATCATCGGCCACTCGATCGGCGGCGCAACCGCCGTGCAGGTCATCGCCGCCGACCCGCGGTTCAAAGTGGCGGTCAACCTCGACGGCAAGCTGTTCGGTGCTCAGAGCGCCGCACACCTCAACCGGCCGCTGCTCTGGATCCAATCCGACAGCCCCCAGACCGCGGAATACAGGCAAGGACGCGACCGCCTCCTGAGCCGTCTCCGCGCCGGCGGGCAGCTCACGACGATCCTCGGCAGCGTCCACATCGGCTTCACCGACGCCCCGGCCTACCTGACCGCGCTCGGACGCTCTGTGATCGGCCCTGGAACCGGCATCGGGTCGATCTCAGTTGCCGAGATGACCTCGATGAACGGAGACACGATCTCCGCCTTCGTCGGACCCGCCCTCGGGGTCAACAACGCGGCCAGGACCCGCCTTCACCCGACTGTTCGCATGGACCGACTCATCACTCCACACGTGCCCCGGTTCCTCCCCGAACTAGCGAAAGCTAGGTCCGCGGTCTCCGCAGATAGACCGAGCGAGCGTCAGCTCCTGCGCCGGATCCATATCCAAAGCAACCAGTCGTCGTAGGCAGCGCAGTTGATGCGGGCTCCCCACCTGCATGTAGCGGACCGCGGCCCTGAATCAGGGTGCTGCCCTGATGTCCGGCGACCCCCGACCGACCAAGCTGCCAAACGAGCCTTCTTCCACAACGTCCGAGTCACGAACGGAGTTCCACATGTCTCACGCACAACACCGCAGGTCTCTCCGCCAACACCTCGCCGACCGTCACCGGCCTGGCAGGAACCACAGCGACCGCCACGACGACGGCCCAGCCCATGACAACAGCGCCAGCCCCGGGTATGCGGATCGTCAGCGCACCGATGCCGGTGCTGACGTGTCCCCCGCCGATGGCGCGCCTGCGCGTCGGAGAGCTGACGTGACGAGCTCTCGGGCTGGTCCCGCCGCGCGCGGTGCGGCCCTAGTCGCCGAGCGAATGACGCTCAAGGCAGTTTGGACGTTGGCGATCACTTCGGTCGCGGTGTTCATGGTGACGCTCGACAACCTTGTCGTGACGACCGCGATACCGGTGATCCGCCGGGACCTGCACGCGGGCCTGAGCGGACTTCAGTGGACCGTCAACGCCTACACGCTGACGTTCGCGGTGCTGCTGCTGACCGGAGCGGCTCTGGGTGACCGTTTCGGACGCCGGCGGCTCTTGGCTATCGGAGTCGCGATCTTCACCGCAGCGTCCGCCGCAGCCGCGCTGGCCCCCTCGATCGCAGCGCTGGACATTGCCCGCGCACTGCAGGGTGTGGGCGGCGCGATTGTCATGCCGTTGACGTTGACCGTCCTCTCTGCTGCGGTGCCGCCGGCCAGGCGCGGTGTGGCGCTTGGCATCTGGGGTGGCATCAGCGGTCTGGCGGTCGCCTTGGGGCCGGTGGTCGGCGGTGCGATCGTCGGCGGCATCTCGTGGCATTGGATCTTCTGGCTCAACGTGCCGATCGGGTTGGCGCTCCTCCCGTTCATCCTTCTCCGCATCGAAGAGACGCGCGGACCGGCATCCAAGCTCGATCTGCCCGGTCTCGCCCTGGGCAGCACCGGCCTAGTCGGGATCGTGTGGGCTCTGGTTCGCGGCAACGACGACGGCTGGACCTCTCCTCAGATCATCCTGGCGTTCATCCTCGGCAGCGCGCTGCTGGCCTCCTTCGTCGCGTGGGAGCTGCGCAGTGAGCACCCGATGCTCCCGATGCGTTTCTTCCGAAACCGGACGTTTGCGCTGGCCAACGTCGCCAGCCTGTTCATGTTCTTCGGAATGTTCGGCTCGATCTTCTTCATCGCCCAGTTCTTCCAGACCGTGCAGGGGCTCTCCCCGTTCCAGTCCGGGCTGCGGATCCTGCCGTGGACAGCGATGCCGATGCTCGTCGCGCCGATCGCAGGCGCGGTCTCTGACCGCATCGGCGGCCACCGGCTCATGGGAGCGGGCCTGGCATTGCAGGCCCTCGGGCTCGCTTGGATCGCCCTGGTTACGGCGCCGACGGCCCCGTACATCGACTTCATCGGCCCATTCGCGATCTCGGGCCTGGGCATGGCGCTGTTCTTCGCGCCGCTGGCGAACGTCGTCCTGTCCTCAGTTCGCCCCGAAGAAGAAGGACAAGCGTCCGGAGCCAACAACGCGATCCGCGAACTTGGTGGCGTGTTCGGCGTGGCTGTGCTCGCCGCCGTCTTCACCGCCAACGGCGGCTACCACTCCGGCCAGCAGTTCGTTGACGGCATGAATCCCGCCGTGATGATCGGCGCCGCACTTGTCGCGCTCGGCGCGATCGCCGCGTTCGCGATCAAGCGCCCGCGGATTGACCCTGTCGAGACCGCTACCGACGCCCCGCTGCTCGCAGCATGCGCGTGCGCCTCCTGCTGGTGCGCACCATGCGATTGCACCGACCCCGACAACGAAGCATCGACCCGAAAGGAAGAACTGCCGACGGAGCCCGCCATTCTGGTGGGCGCCCAATGACCCGCTACCCGCCAACGCCCGCCCAGGCTTCGGCTCGTGCGACGAGAGCTCCCCGCGGCGGAGAGGACTTGGAGGAGATGATGAAGGCGATCGTGCAGTTGAGGTACGGCTCACCGGATGTCCTGCAATTCAGCGATGTCGATAGGCCGGTCCCGACGGAGGACGAGGTGCTGGTGCGCGTGTACGCGGCGGCGGTCAATATCGGCGACTGGCATCTGCTGAGGGGCGTGCCGTACATTGTGCGAGCGGTGTCCGGTCTGCGCAAGCCGAGGCGCGAGATACCGGGGCTCGACATCGCCGGGCGGGTTGAGGCCGCCGGTCGCAACGTCACGCGGTTTCGGCTCGGCGATGAGGTGTTCGGCTGGTGCCAGGGGGCCTTCGCCGAGCACGCGTGCGCTGTGGAGAACAACCTCCTGCCCAAGCCGGCGAACCTCACCTTTGAGCAGTCGGCCGCGCTTGGTGACTCCGCATTCACCGCCCTGGCTGCCGTGCGCGATCAGGGGAAGGTGCAGCCCGGGGACAGGGTGCTGATCAACGGTGCGTCTGGTGGCGTGGGCACGTTCACCGTGCAGATCGCGAAGTCGCTCGGAGCGCACGTGACCGCGGTTTGCAGCGAAGGAAACATCGACATGGTCCGATCGATTGGTGCCGACAAGGTGATCGACTACACGAACGAGGACTTCACCCGGTCCGACGCGCGTTACGAGGCAGTCCTCGATCTGGTTGGAAATCGTTCGATATCAGAATGCAGGCGCGTGCTGACCCCGCGGGGTACCTACGTTGTCGTCGGCGTGAAGGACATCGGTCACTGGTTCGGACTCGGGCGTCAGTTCAAGGCGGCTGCGCTATCGCCGTTCGTGCGCCACCGGATGCGCGTGTTCGTGGTGAGGCATAACCGAGAGGACTTGGCTGTTCTAAAAGAGCTCGCCGAGGCCGAAAGGATTGCCCCGGTCATCGACAGGCGCTACGCGTTCGGTGACGTTGCCGAAGCCCTCCGCTACCAAGGAGAAGGGCACTCTCGAGGAAAGATCGTGGTCACCATGAGCGAAGCGCCACCGATCTGAAAGAGACCTGCTTCCGCCACATCGCGGTCCTGAGGAGCGACCCCCCGCGGTGGGCCTTGCTTCGCGCGGAAAGAAGGAACGCACCGGTGTTCCCGTGCCGGTGCGACCGGCCCAGGGATGCTTAAGCACCGGGCCGGATAACGCACCCCGGGCAGACGCAGCGGGTGATCGCTACCGCGTGAACCCGCGCGTCGCCGCAGCTCATCGGAGCGCTGCGCCGGCTGACGGCGAGCAGCGCAGGTCCCTGGCAATTGTGTAGGCGGCCTTCCCCGGTCAGTTCTAGCGTCTCAAAAACGGACGATTCTGGAACGTCGAGAGAGCTTTGGCCCGCTTGTCCGATTCAATTCGCTGACGCGAGGGCGTCCGAGTAACTGTGTAGGCGTTAGTCGGGCAGTCGGTCTCCGAAGTGGATTTTGAACGCCAGCAGCGCTTTGGTCCACCCCCGGGTGCGGGTCCATTGCGGCACGGCGTTGAGGATCGCGAGGTAGATCAGCTTGCGGGCGGCGTCCTCGGTGGGGAAGCTGCCCTTGGTCTTGACCGCTTTGCGTAGCTGGCGGTTCAAGGGCCTCGATCGCGTTTGTCGTGTAGGTCACGCGACGAACCTCCGGGGGAAACGCCAGAAACGGGATGACGTGCTCCCAGGAGTCTCGCCACGCCTTGACCACCGGCGGCAGCTGCGCACCCCACTTATGCTCAAAGGCCTCAAGCGCCTGGAGCGCGTGGTCTGAGTCGATCGCGGTGTAGATCGGGCGCAGATCCTTGGTCACCTGGTCATAGTGCCGGCGCGGCACGTACTTGAGGCTGGCGCGGATGAGGTGCACGATGCAGGTCTGCACCACCGTCTCAGGAAACACCGCCTCGATCGCCTCCGGGAACCCGGCCAGGCCGTCGACGCAGCAGATGAGGATGTCTGAGACGCCGCGATGCCTGAGCTCGGCGAGGACCTGCATCCAGAACTTCGCGCCCTCTGAGTCTTGAAACCACAGGCCGAGCACCTCGCGGCTGCCGTCCATCCCGACCCCCAGCGCGAGGTAGCACGCCTTGCGCACAACGCTGCCGCCGTCGCGGATCTTGAGCACCAGCGCGTCTAAGAACACCACCGGGTAGACGTCCTCCAGCGGCCGGCTCTGCCACGCCCGCACGTCGTCCATCACGCCGTCGGTCACCCGCGAGATCAAGTCACGGCCCACCGAGACGCCGTAGAGCTCGCGCAAGTGCGCCTCGATATCGCGGGTGGACATCCCCCGGCCATAGAGCGCCAGGATCCGGTCATCGAACCCCTCAAACCGTCGCTGACGCTTGCGCACCAGCATCGGTTCAAAGCTCCCGTCACGATCCCGGGGCGTGTTGATCTGAACCGGCCCGTGCTCGGTGCTCAGCGTCTTAGAGGTCCGGCCGTTGCGCTGATTGCCGGTGCCACCGGGCGGCTCCAGATGGCGCTCGTATCCCAGGTGGTCGGTCAACTCGACCTCCAACGCTCGTTCCACCAGCCGCTGGGTCAACTGCGCCAACAACCCACCGGGCCCGACAATCTCCTCTTCAGACCGGGCTCCGGCCAGCAGCTGGTCCACCACATCGTCAGGGAGCTGGCGTCGGATCTCATCCGGCACGCGGTCCAGGATCCCAGACGGGGGCGCCGTCTCGCCTGGCGGCTCGCCGGCGCCCACCCCGATCAGGGAACGGCTCCCTCGCTCAATCACATGATCCTCTGAGGATGAAGGCATGACAGTTCCTTTCGGTCATGCCTACACAGATCCTCGGACACTCCCTGACGCCTGCGTGTCGGGGAGCCGTCGGCGCGGCGCGTCCCTAAGTCGACAGGGCGCTCGCCCGTTGGGGGGAAGGTCGAGGCAATCGTCGACTGGCTCCAGCCCTACGGCCGCGCGCGGCGCGCCGTCCGGGCCAGAGAGTGTTGGCGTGTGGGACGGCGCTGTGGAGTGATGCTCGCTAGATCGCCGTGAGGCCCCGCAGAATTACGCGGGACCTCACGCGATCCGGCGTTCATGTCAGGTCGAGAGCAGGCGCTGGAAGAACGTGCGATACCGCTGCAGAGCGACCCGAAGGTCCTCGGTGGAGATGTCCTCGCCGCGGCCCCATTGGGCTTCGAGCCGTTCCCGTTCCTTTGCGAAGCCCTCTGCGAGTTGCTGCATGAGGTTCGCGACCAGGCTATCTGCGTCCTCGACCGCCCCTCGGGGTTCGTCGACGAACCTGGTTTGGATCTCCTTCCAGCGTTGCTGGAATGTGGCGTCCGTGTCGGCCGGGAGCAGCGACCCGCCGGCGTCTGAGGCGGACGCCTCCGCACCCGTCGTCGCTTGCTCTGCGCCGCCGTTCTGGTCCCGTGTCTCACCGGCCTGCGCCGACTCCGTCGTCCTATCGTCGGGCTCATGGCGGCCACCGCCGCTCTCAGTGCGGGAGCTCGCGTCAGGCCGCCCCGCGTCGATGTTCTGATCGCTTGCCGAGGGCTCGGTTCGAGCCTGCGCTGGAGCCTGCTGAGTAGCGGGCGTCTGGGTCTGTTCACCGGCCGAGATCCTCATGCGCTCATCAGTGGCGAGCTGTGGGTCTTCGTCGACGGGAAGCCGTGACCCCTCCTCGGGATGCTGGTCGTACACCCCGGACTGTCCTTCGGGGACCGCTCGGTTCCCCGCGTCGTCCTCCGCGGTGCGTCCGCCACCCACCGGATCGTTCGGCGAAGCAAGGTCGCGGGTGCTCAGCGTTTCTTCATTGCGGTCCATCGATCATCCTCTCCGCGTCGTGTGCTGTGGAACTGCGTCCACCCCGGCGTCATCACGCGTGGCCTCGGTAGCGGGGGCCTGATTTGCGTGGTCGGCGTCGCCGGGGGCGAGCAGGTCGTCGAACAGCGCTCGGAAGTGCACCATCGCCTGACGTAGCTGCTCGGTGCTGGCCTGCCCATCGCGAGCGTGGACCGAGATCTGGTGAGCCGCTCGATAATTCTCCACCACCACGGGATGCTCGACGGATATGTCAGCCGACCGGCGCTCGAAGTCCTCGTCGACCGGATAGCCACGGTCCTTCATGACACCCTGCACGAGCTCATCGGCCTGGCCGACCGCATCCGCCGGCTCATCCACGAAGTACCGCTGAGAGGCCCCCCATTGCTCCAGGTAGCGCTCGCGTGCGGCGGGATCAAGCGGCCGGATCTCGAACTTGTCGACTCGCTGACGGCGATCAGCCAACTCCTTCTCGGCGGTGCGCTGATCGCCCCGCTCCGCCACCACGCGGCCGTACTCCGGGCCGAAGTCATCCTTCAATCTCTGCGACCGTCGCTGACGGGCAACGAGAACTCCGATGATCGCCAGCAGGACGACGACGATCGCCAGCAGCACCCAAGTCATGGTCTGCTCTCCTTTATCGGTCCCTTCCCTTAACCGTCACGAATGACGGCCTCCAAGGGTCGGACTACCCCGCTCACCCCGCGCCAAGCGATTTACGTCCGGGCTCAAACGTACGCACGCAGACGCTGCGCCGAGGAACTTGAGGACGGAGGCGGAGCGGTCGCGACCACGATCACGGCAGCGCAATCGCAGCCGACAGGCACTGAGTGGTACGTCTCTGAGGCGAGTGAGTTCTCGCGCCGAAGCGATCCCGCCGCCGCAGCGCACGCCCGACCGGAACGAGCGAGCGCGCGCTTTAGCGGCTTGGGCCTAGGGTGCGATGTTGTGGTTGAGGTGGAAGACGTTGGTGGGGTCGTAGCGGCGCTTGATCTCGCGTAGCCGTTCGTAGTTCGGCCCGTAGGCGGCCCGCACGGCGTCCTCGGCCTGGTCATCCCCGAGATAGTTGAGCCAGCGTCGCTCCGAGAGGTGGGGCGCGAGCGCGGCATGGGTCTCGCGCGTCCAGCCGATGTTGGTCTGCGTGGCTGACGGGTCTGTCCACACCGACGGGATGAGGAGGTTCCAGCCGGTCTCGCGGTGCGGAACAGCCGTATCGGTGGGAGCGACCCGGGTGACAGCACCGTGGAAGTGCTCGAACAGGATCGCGGTCATGGTCGACGGCACGCTGGCAAACCGCTCGACGGCGGCGTCGATGAGCGCGTCCGGCAGCCCGTCGGTGAAGCTCGACAGCCAGTAGTTGAGCGAGCCCGTGGGATAGCCGGCATCAAGCAGCGTGTTCATCGTTGGATAGGGCATCGGCCCCACCTGCGTCATCAGGGGTGACCCAAACGACGTAAAGGGCGCGAGCTCCCGCGCGGCGGTGTCCGGATCGCCGGCGTGGCAGACGACAAGAGCCGCGAGCTTGTGGCCCGAGCCGTCCGGCGCATGCACCAACCCGGCGAACACGGTCAGGTCGTCGGAGGCATCGGCCACCGCGCCGCGATAGAAGCGCAGGAGATCCGGGGCGACATCGATCGGATGCGCGATCAGCCCACCGGTCACCATGCTCAGGGGGTGCATCCGGTAGGTAAATGCGGTGACCACTCCGAAGTTGCCACCGCCGCCACGCAGGGCCCACAACAGGTCCGGGTGCGACTCGGCGTCGACCTCGAGCACCTCGCCGGCAGCGGTGACGAGCTCCACAGCCTCGAGGTTGTCGCACGCGAGCCCGTACTTACCCATCAGCCAGCCCAGCCCTCCGCCGAGGGTGTAACCCGCGATACCCGTCGTTGACACGGCGCCTCCGGTGACGGCGAGGGCATGGCTGCCGGCCGCTTCATTGAGCTCGTTCCAGGTCACGCCACCCTGGGCGGTCGCGGTGCCGCGCTCGGGATCGACGGTGACGTCCTTCATCTCGGCGAGGTCGATCATCACGCCGCCGTCGGTGACGGCTCGCCCGGCGACGTTGTGGCCTCCGCCCCTCACCGACACCTCGAGCCCGGCACTGAGGGCAAATGCCAGGGCCGCGGCGACGTCCTGGGCGTCCTGGGCCCGGACGATCACCGCCGGCCTGCGGTCGATGAGGCCGTTGTGGACGGCGCGTGCCGCGCCGTAGCTCGCATGATCGGGGGCGAGTACCGAACCGGTGACGCGGCCCTCGAGGTCATCAAGACGATGGTTGTCCAGCGTGGTGCTCATGTGGTCCCTTTCTGTCGAGCGCAGGAGCGTTCGGCGGTGTGCGCGTGACAGCTATCCGGCGTGTCGCAAGTCCCCGGAAACAAGCCGATAGCTGACGTAGCGAGCGTCTCAGCCGAGCCCACGCAGGGCAATGGGGGAAAGCCCTCATCTTCGGCGTTGCTCGGCGGTGACCACCAGCGGCGGCCGCGGGTGCTTACCCGGAGCTTGTCCCGACCGCATGGCGGCTGTCGAGCCCGCGGCCATGAACGGGATGGCGTCCGGGGATGTGGACCTCGCATGACTCGAGGTGCGCCACGAACGGCCGCGAGTCACAGGCTTCGCGCAGCTCATCGGCGCGAGGCGCCGGGCGCGCGTCGTCCCCCTGAACGCCTTGGGGATGACCTCGTCCAGGGCGTCGTCGCCGATCTCGCGGGCGGTCGCAGCGAGGTAGACGGCCTCGACAGGTCGATCAAGGACGATCTGGATGCGATCGTCCAGTGAGCGAGCCGGGGTTGCTTGGCCGGTTGGGCATCCCGGAAACCTCGTCGGCTGCGCCTTGGCGTAGCATCGCGCTATGCGCGAGGTGGACAGCGGCGTCTGGCACTGGGAGGCGCCGCATCCGGACTGGGCCGGACCCGAGAGCGAGGCGTTTCGCCAGCGTCTTGCGGCAACGGTCAAGTCCCCGAATGAGGCGGCACGCGGCCTTGTCTCCTCCTACGCGGTCGATGACGGCGACCGCCTGCTGCTCTTCGACCCGTTGGCGGTGCCGCGCGAGATCGAGGAGCTCGCTGCCGGGCGCGAGCCGGCGGTCGTGCTGACCTCGCCGTGGCACGAGCGCGACACCCGGAGCCTGGTGGAGCGACTCGACGCGCCAGTGTTCACGCCACCGCCCGACGAAGGCTCCCCTGACGTCGCCTGGCTCCTGGGCGAACCGAGAAGCGACGCGCACCTGTACTCGGGTGGCGATCGGCTGCCCGTCGGAGTCGACGCGTTTCCCGGAAGGTTGCCCAACGATGTCGTGCTGTGGCTGGAGAGCTCGCGTGCGGTCATTGCTGGCGATACGCTCGTCGACTTCGGGCGGGGACTCGAAATACCCGTCGAATGGCTACCCGAGCACGTGACGCGCGAGCAGGTCGCAAACGGCTTAGCGATGCTGCTCGACCTGCCGGTCAAGGTCGTGCTCGCGACACACGGCGGCCCGACCGATCGGGCCGCCCTCGTGCGCGCGCTCGCCTGACAACTGCGCTCGCTCCCGCCACGCACGTGAGCGGGTCGACTCGACGGGGCCGACACCAATCGATGGTTTGCGCAATCTGTTGTCCCGCACGCCGCATTGCGTAACCGCCCGGCGACCAGTCGAACGATCGCTTTCGCCTGCTGTGCAACGCCGCAGCTCACGAGCGCATCGGCGACAGCAAGATCGTTGGTCAGTGCTCCGTGGCCGGCATCGTGCGGATCGCCGGTGCATCACCCTTCACGGCGCGACGGGACCAGGCTCTGATCTGACGCGCGACGTCGTGCGGCGAGCGCTCGGAGCTGTCGATCACGTGCATGGCCCATTCGCCGTTGGCTGGGTCGATGTCGCTGAGGCGCTGCCACCGCATCGCGTCCCATGCGTTTGTGCTGAGAACGTGCAGCATGTGCCGCGGGTCCCGGGCATGCGCGCGCATCCAGGCGGCGAAGGCACGATGGTGGACGAGGAGCCGCGGGTCGTCGCCGCGCTGTGCGAGCCGGGCGGCCTGCGTCTCGGCGTCGACGTCCAGTAGACAGACGGCGATCGCGTCGAGTCGGTCGGCCGAGGGCGCAGCGACCACCTCGCCGGCCGCGACTGGATCCCCAGCGAGGAGGAGATGGCGACCGTCGCGCTGCAGCGCGACCGCTCGTTGCACGGCCGCCTCTGTGGCGCGCTGGCGCCACGCGACCGTGGGGACGGGCGGGATCGTCACGAGGTGGCCGAGCTCGACACATTCGATGCCAGGGGCGAGCTGATCTGCGATCAGCTGACGTGTGGTCGATTTGCCAGCGCCGCTGGCGCCCGTCACGAGCAAGAACATCCTGACGGCGGAGCGTAGCCAGGGCTCTGGCCTCGATCCGTGAGCAGTGCAGCTCCCGAACTCGAAGACGACGATCGCATCCTCAGCGAGCCAGCGGGAGACGCACGATCGGAATGTCGACAAAGGAGCCGTTGCGCGACAGGCCATCATCGACGAGCGTCAGTTCGCCGCCGGTTGCTCGTCTGCGCGCTCGGCGTCAGGTAGTGTTGAGCGAGTGCGGGGAGAGAGGCTGACCGTCGCCTCCCAGGGCTGGGCTGTCTAGACGTCCGGCCGATGAGAGTCATGCAGACGCCTGGGTCGGTACCGAGCCCGTATGGAGTCTTGGGTCGGCCGGCGGCGGGTGGTTCAACCCCCGTCGCGAAGCGGGTGCTGGCGCTCCAGCGTCAGGCGGGCAATCGAGCGGTCGCCCGGCTCCTCGCGCCCTCCCCGCCTCGCCGGTCGCCCGAGCCGCCACATCGACCGCTCCTTCGCCAGAGCCATCACGACCCCCCGGCACCCGAGCCGCCCGACACCAGCGCGCACGTCCTCGGAATGTTCCCCTACGGAGTGGATTCCCTGCCGCCGGTGCCGGATGTTCATCTCCCCGAGTCGCTGGCCGATCCGATCACGGTGGGCCAGACACCGTCAGGTACGCCGTCCTACAGCGGCTCGACGATCGACGCGACCAGAACGGGCACGGTGTCCAGCACCCTGGGCGGTGTCCGGTCGCCCTACGACCTGCTCGCCCAACCGCTGGTGCTCAATACATCACTGGCAAGCTCGCCGCTGCCGTGGCTGCAGCTCCAGCTCGGCGGCGGCAATACAGGTGCGAGTGCCCAGGTCCAGGTGTCACAGGCCAATCCGACCGCCATCAACCCGTCGCTGTTGATCTACGGCGGGTTCGCCCCGGGACAGCAACCGGGCTCGTCACCGTGGACGCCCAGCTACGGGGCGACTGGGATCCTGGAGGGGTTGGTGGGAGACGCGTCGCGCCCCGATCTGAGCCTCGGGGTCAACGCAGGCTTCATGCGCACGCCGTACGCCAGCGGCATCCTCACCGACGTCACCGGGATCAACCTGGCCGCCAGCCTGTCGGGATATATCGATTACTGGCGCGACGCCCCGGCCGCCAACACCCGCGACCACCGGCCTGTGCCGCGGACGACGACCCCCTTCGTGGCGCTCGGTCTCGCCGCCAGTCTCCTTCAGTTGTGGGGCGACGAGGGCGTGCTGAACCAGCTCGGCTTCGACTCCTACCTGACGGTGACGTCGCGGCTGCTGAACGTCCGCGGTGCACCGATGCGACTGTTTCTCACCGTCACGCCGGGCGTCCGCTACATGTTGCGCAGCACCCCGCCCGGCCCGGACACTCACGGATGGGGGATCAGCGGCTTCCTCACGGTCGGTGCCGTCTTCGGCGAAGTGCCGCGGCCAGGCCCCATCACCGCCGACCCGTGACGCCGGCCCCTGTGGTTCCCGCTACGGGCCGCGCCGGAGGGTCTGCTCACGCCGCTGCTGAAGGTGATCGCCTATTCCACCGCGCCATGCTCGCTGTCAGGCAGCGGCTCGGGGAACTCGCCGGTGAAGGCGCGTATGGAGGTCATGCCGATCGCCGAAGCACTCGTGGCTCCCAGGCGGCGCTTCTGCCGAAAGCAATCCTCCCGCGGAGGAGCGCCGCCGTGGTCATCTCCGACCGTGGGAGACCGGTCAGGTGGCGCCGCTGGCTCGCGGCCGCGGCTGCTTCTTCATTTTCGGCGTCGAGGACACGCCACCGCCGGCCCTCGGGCGGCGGCTGGATACCGGGGTCTTGAAGGCGTTCTGGTACGCGTCGAGGAGGAAGGGCAGCATCTCGGCCTCAGGCATCGGTTTGCCAGCTGCCTGGCGTCGGAGCATTTCGCTGCAAAGCTGGATGTAGGCTTCTCCGAGTGCGCCGGTCAGGGCGGCAGCGACTGCGCCGTTGATGAAGTTAACGCCCGGAATGACCTTTAGTAGCGACGCTGCTATCTGCCTGCCGGCAACCGCCACGCCCCCGCCGCCGACGAGGCCGCGGATGAGGCTGACGGCTCCCTCGTTGCTCATGTCGAGGCCGAAGACTGCCGTGATGCTGCCGAGCATTCCCAACTGCACGGGCAGCAGGACGGCGGCGTCCGGGACTGGGATTGGCGTCGCGCCGATACCGCCGGCGGTGACGGTGGCTGCTCCGACGATGAGCCGTCCCTGGTTGACCTTCAAGCGAATCACTACACCCTGGGCGTTTACGAACGCCCGTTTCACCGCCTCGGGGAGGATGTCATTGGTCCGGTCCACGAGTTCCTCTAGTCCCTTGGGCGGCAGGGCCTGTCCGGCGAGCCGGCGTTCCCGCGCGAGGGTTTGCACAGGGGACCCTTCGATGGGCAGGTTCTCCCGCGCGATAACGGCTTCCAGCGCGGTGGCGCGGTCGTCGTCGATGCATTGCGTGAGGACGAGAATCACGGGGACCTCGCCGGCGAGCGCGCGGACTATTTCGATGTCGTAGTCCTGGATGCGGGCCTGCCCGGCGTCGACGCAGTACCAGGCGGCGTGGATGAGGCCGTCCGGCGCCCCCTTCCGCGAGTCCGTGATGCTCTTCTTGTACTCGCGGATAACGTCGTTCTTCGCCTGCCCGAGCTCGATGCCGGGCGTGTCGAAGATGGTTACGGGAACCCCGGGCACGTCGTAGCGCTGGACGTGCTTGGTGACTGGTTTGCCGGTGCCTTCGTCAGCGAGCGGGACTCGGAATACGGCGTTGATGAGCGTGCTCTTCCCGACTCCGGTCTGTCCGCTTATGAGGATGTTCGCGTGGCCGAGCTTGGCCATCTCGCGCTGCTGCGCTTCGCTGAAGTAGGCGGTGGGGTCAGCCGCGACTTCCTCGACGGTGGGCTCGCCCTCCCTCTCAGAGTTGGAGTGGTCTCCAGACCCGCGGCGAGTCCGGTCGGCCAGGTCCTGCACGCCGCGAGAAACGATGTCGCTGACGTCCTTCGCGCCCTGTTGCAGCCGCGAACGGCTCTGCCTCATCGCTCGTTCGAAGCGTTCTCGTCGGTCACTCCCGTCGGCCAATGGTGCCTCCTCGCCTCATGAACGCCGGTTATCGTCTCACACTCCAATTCTGGCCGTCGAGAGTTCTTCACGGCGGTGAGCATGCTCCCGCGCTGCAGCTCCGTGTCAACGCCGCCTTACATGCCCATCCCTTGGGCAAGTAGCAATGACCACCTGATCGGGCGTGAGCGTCCTGTCGACGTGATGGCTCTGACCACGATCGCGCCACTGTGTTCTGGTCGAGCCTTGACGTCGTGTGATCGTTCGTGGGGGCCTGCGACTCGGAGTAGGCTGCGCGTCGTGTCGCTCGACTTCGACACCGCCACTGCATTCGCTGAGGCGATCCCCGTAGGCCGTTGGACGACCTACAGCGACGTCGCGGACGCGGCCGGAAACCGCGACGCCGCTCGGAGCATCGGAACGTGGCTTCGGGGGAGCGGAGGCGCGATCAGCTTCCAGTGCGGGAAGAGGTGGCAGACGATCTGTGACCGGCCGGATCGCCGTGTCCGAGGGCACTTCGGAGCGGTGCTTGAGGTTATGGCTGGTTTGCCGAGTCTCGACTCTGGCCACGTAAGCGGGAGACGGTCACTCAATGTCAGGACGCGTACATACTTTCCCTAACGCGAACCGATAGCGTGCTCAGCGCGGGCTGCGACGCGGCTCGGGGGCAGTGGTAGACGGTCGTCAGGTCGACGGCCAGGAGGCATTGGGGGAGTTGCACATGACTAGTCATAGCGCGTTGGCTCGCCGCGGCGACGATGGACGCGACGGCCTTGGCTCTTGGGATCACGAGTTTTGCCATCGCGACCGGCGAGGCGCGCATACCCTTCCCGGGTCGTATCGGTTGGGCGGCCGTTCACGACCGGCCGGGCATGTTCCCGGCTCCGGACATTTTTCAGCCGCATGATCGGCGCCCTGAAGCATCAACTCATCGCGGGCCACCGGTGCGGGCGGCAAGCCTATGCGCGACGTTGGCTCCTTCGAGCAACGCCTGTCCTGCTCTATGCGTTCGGAGGCATCTTCGCGCCCGGCAGCGCGATCGCACGCTCCGTGCTTCCATCGGTGAGCGCGCTCTCCCATAGGTCCGATGCTGTCGCCGGCGGGGCGTCGGTCGCCGTGAGAGGCAGGAACTTCAGCAGGGTGATCGCGGTGCGCTTCGGCAGTGCGCGGGGGACTCATCTGCATGTCGTGTCCAAGCGCAAACTCACCGTCTCGGCACCGAGACACGCGGCTGGCGTAGTCGATGTCGTGGTCATCACCAAGGCCGGGCGTTCGACGAAGGTGCGCGCCGATAAATTCACCTACCGGCCGCCGCCATCGATCTCGGCTGTCACGCCGTCCAGCGGTCCGATCGCCGGCGGCACTGCGGTCACGATCAAAGGCGAGCACTTCAGCGGGATCAGAAAGGTTCTCTTCGGCGCCGCCGCCGGGGCGAATCTGCGCTTGGCCTCGAGCAGCACATTGGTGGTGACCGCGCCTGCGCGTCGCTCTGTCGAAACCGCGGACGTCACGGTTGTCGGCGCCTATGGTGCAAGCCGGGTAGTCCGCGCTGATCGCTTCACGTGGCTCGCGCCGCCAGTGGTCGCCGCGCCCCCAGAGGTCACAGGGGTCTCGCCGGGTGCTGCCCCTGCGGGATATGGAGGCTCGAATGTTTCAGTGACGCTCACCGGCACGTCGTTCTCCGGGGCCACCAGCGTGATGTTCGGCAACGTGCCTAGTCGCCAGCTCTACGTCCTCGACGACACGGCATTGCTCGTCATCGCTCCAGTAGAGATTCCCGGTACGATCGTGGACGTCCGCGTGAGCACCTCTCGCGGAACCTCGGCTGTCACGGGCATGGACCGTTTTGCCTACACTTGGGTGAATCCGACTATCACGAGGTTCCACGCGTTCGTGGCCGTCCCGAGTGATAAGACCGCCGATGGGGAGAACGGCACCGATGCGGTCGAGTCGACGATCACGGCCGTCAATGGCTGGTTTGCGACGCAGACGAACGGTGGTGTGCAGCCGCGCTGGCTTCGGGATACGTCGGGTCAGGTTGTCGTCACGGACGTTGACCTGCCCAGCCCGTCCAGCACCTACGCAGCCGAAGACGACCAGATCACCACGGACCTCTATGCCAGTGGCGCGGTCGGCGCCGATGAGTTTCCCGTGGTGTTCATAGATGCCGGCGCGACCACCGGGCCGGCGTGTGCCTTGACCTTCGGCGGGTCATTTACTAGTGCAGAGCGCGCGTCGGTGCTCTTCGAGTCTGCATGTGGCATTTATCCTGCGACGGGTACCACGTACCCAAGCAACGCTTCGTATGTCATCTCTCATGAAATGACACACGCCTTTGGGGCCGTGCCCAGCTGCGCTCCGCACTACGACGGAACTGGACATGTGAACGACAACCCGAGTGACGTCGTTTATCAGGGATCGCAGCGCAACTTCAGTAGCGTCACGTTGGATCCCGGCCACGACGACTACTACGACACCACGAATCCCTCGTGCCCTGGAATTGAATACAGCTCGCTTTGGATGAAACCCGGAGAGACGCCATGACCGCGGACTCTGAACGCGAACCTCTCCCGACGCGGGACCGCGACCACTAGCGGCGAGGAGGGACACGATCGCCGACGCCTCTGCTCCAAAAGGCTGCGTGAGGCCCCGAGACGTCCGCGATTCTCGCAGTACACCTGCGTCGTCAGGAACCTATGGCGATCGGTGGTTAGGCTGGGGTTGGCGACCGGCGGGAACCATGGGTTTGGGTCGTTGATGGACGGCTTTGATGATCTCGCTGTCGCGAGGTCGGCATGTGCGAACTGTCGCTGGATCACGATTAGCGAGAGCCCCTGACGCGACATTTCGACCGCGTGCGCATGCCGAAGCTGATGCGGCGTAAACCGGACAGCGCCCGGATCACCGTGCGCTCGACCGACGCCGCTGGCCAAACAAGCCGGGCCGCCACCACACGCATCCCCACGCCTGGTTGGGGGTGAGGAGAGATGGGCTATCTGGGTAACGGTGTAGCTGTTGAGTGGGAAAGACGCTCTAGCCAGCACATCGCGCGCAGGTTGGCTGATCCCCTGATAGCGCTGGCCTGCGCCGTGAGGCCCGTTTCCGACCTGGCGGCCCACCCGGCTGCTCGATTGTCGCCGAAGGACTCGTCAGGCTTCCCCGCGGTCAAGGGTGAAAGCGATCATGCGGTGGGCAGGTAGCTGGCTCGGTCCGGGCCCGCGGCCACCTCGGTGCGAGCGCACGGAGGCGCGTTGGGCATGCAGCGTCGCTTGCCGTCGCGACCATAATCGGGCAATGTTGTCGCTGTGAACTGCTCGGTCCGGGTTTCGGGGTGTGTCTGCGCGTTGCTGACTGCTGCGGCAGTCGCCTTGCTGGTTCCTGTCGGCGCGGTCTCGGCGAAAGGAACCACCGACGCGGCTGTCCAACGCGGCCTCGCGCGCCTGGTGGCGGCACCGGGTGGGCCGGTCGGGGCGATCGCGACCCTGTACCGCGACGGTCGAACGACCGTCCTGCGGGCCGGGCGGGCAGACACGACACGGCCTGGTGCGCCGCGCGTGGGGGACCACATGCGGATCGCCAGCATCGCGAAGGCGTTCAGCGGGGCGGTCGCGTTGCACCTGGTGCAGGAGGGCCTGCTCGGCCTGAATGACACGATCGGGGAGCGGCTGCCTGGCATGATGCCACCGGCCTGGTCGGCGGTCACGGTGCGCGAGATGCTCAACCACACCAGCGGGCTTCCCGACTACACGCAGTCCGCCGCGTTCCGCAAGCAGGCCATGACGAACCCGCGCGGTTACGTGTCGCCGACGGGCATCATCGACTGGGTACGAAAGGACGGGCTGATGTTCACGCCGGGCTCGCGCTACGAGTACTCCAACACCGACAACATCGTCGTCGGACTGATCGCCCAGCAGGTCGCCGGCGAATCCTACGGCCACCTGCTCTCAACGTTGGTCTTCCGTCCGGCGAAGCTGACGCAGACGACGTTCCCGACACGCAGGGTCTCGTTGCCGGCACCGTTCATCCATGGCTACGCCGTGCAGCCGGGCAAACCGCCCCAAGACGTCACCACGTTCCTGAGCCCGAGCGGCGCCTGGGCGTCAGGCGCGATCGTCTCCACCCCGGCTGACCTTGGCGCGTTCATACGCGCAGACCTTGGCGGTCGGTTCTTCGGCCAGGCGCAGCAGGCGCGCAGCAGCTACGGTTCGTCCGTGGCTCTTCGAGCCCGGCCGGTCCCGGCACAAACTCGGCGGGGCTGGCGATCTTCCGTTACCGGACGCGCTGCGGGACCGTCTACGGCCACACCGGCAACTTCCCCGGATACGTGCAATGGGCAGCCGCAACTGCCGACGGCCGGCGCTCGGTCACGACATCGCTGAACATCGCCGCACCGACGGGCACCCTGCTGCAGCAGCTCCGCTCGGTGCAGACGTCAGCGGTGTGCGCGCTGCTCGGGAACTAGCGCCGCTCGACACACTGCCCTTTCGTCATTGTCGTGCGAGTAGCGCGTCGGGCGTGAGGTCGGCGATTGTGGGGTACCCGTCGACGGCCATCAGCAGGTCGGCCTCGGCGAGCAGCGATCGCAGGACGTGAACGATTCCGTCCTCGCCGCCAAGGGCCAGCCCGTAGGCGTACGGACGGCCGATGCCGACAGCGCTGGCACCGAGCGCGAGCGCTTTGACGATGTGTTCGCCGCCGCGGACGCCCGAGTCGAAGATCACCGGCGTGTCTCCGGCCGCGTCGATCACGGCCGGCAGCATGTCGATCGCGGCGGCACCGCCGTTGGCTTGGCGGCCACCGTGATTGGAGCAGTAGATCCCGTCCATCCCGGCATCGATCGCGCGGCGCACGTCCTCGGGATGGCAGATGCCCTTGAGCACCAGCGGCAGCTTCGTGAGTGACCGCAGCCACGGGAGGTCATCCCAACTCAGCGTCGGGTCGGAGAACCCGATCGCCCACTGCAGCGCGGCCGCGCGGATGTCCTCCTCCGGCGGCTTTTCGAGCTTTGCGCGGAATAGCGGGTCGGAGAAGTAGTTGGCAAGACACTTGCCCTGCAGCTGCGGGAACGATCCGAGCGCTAGATCACGCGGCCGCCATCCGAGGATCTGCGTGTCGAGGGTGACGACGATCCCCTTGAAGCCGGCCGCTTCGGCTCGCGATACAAAACTCGCGGCCAGCTCGCGATCGGCGGGCGTGTAGAGCTGGAAGAGCCCGGGCGTGTCGCCCAGCTGCGCGGCGACGTCCTCGAGTGGATCGGCCGACAGGGTCGACGCGATCATCGGCACCCCGGTCCTGGCTGACGCCCGCGCCGTGGCAAGATCGCCATGCCCATCCTGCGCGCACAGACCGATCACGCCGACGGGCGCGAGCAGCAGCGGCGTCGGCAGCTCCATCCCGAACAGCCGGACAGACAGGTCGCGCTCGAACGCGCCGGCGAGCATCCGGGGGACGAGCCCCAGCCGGTCAAACGCTGCCACGTTCACGTTCTGAGTGAACTCGTTGCCCGCCGCGCCCGCGACGTACGACAGGACGTCCGGAGCCAGCGCGGACCGCGCGCGCTCCTCGAGCGCCGCGTAGCTCAACGGCAGCGCCGGACGCGCGCCCGCCAGTCCACCAAAATAGATCTCGAACTGGAAATCCCCGAAGTTCGCCAAGACCCGAACCCTATGCCAAAGCGGAACACCCGGCACCAACGTACGCGGCGCATGACGCCCGCTGGGCTCAGGCAACGTCGCTGATAGGGTCCGAGCACGTCGGCAATGAGCTCGCCACCGATCATCTGACTGACGCAGAGGGAAGCGTCACGGCGGACATTCGCCACGTCGAGGTGGACGGCGTCACGCTGCGGGTCTCCTGCTCGAGCGGCCAGCGCAGGTAGCTGCGCTCGTGGCGGAGTTCCTCGGCGCGGCCGAGGAGGACTGAACCCGCCAGGCGTGCCGAGGGCGGAGTCAGGAGCTGTAGGACGACGGCGTGGACCCGGGGGAGCGCCGGTCCCATCCATGGAATGACGAGTAGTCGGCGGCATCCCACGCCGTGCGCAGCCCGGGCTTGCTGAGATCCCAGTCAGGACGGATCTCGCTCGTCACAGTCCGGAGGTCGTGCCACAGGTCGACGAACGAGGGCCGTCCCCAGAACCAGTAGCCGTTGTAGATGGTGTGGACGACCAGCCCGGGCCTGAGCACGAGGGTGTGCGGGATCATCGGGTCGTGCTCGGGGTCGGTGTACTCCTGGATCTGCAGGTCCTTCTGGACGGTGCGCTCCGGGTCTGACAGGAAGGGCCACGAGGCGCCGGTCGACGCGCGGAACTCCTGGCTGGAGTGATGGGTGTCGGTCGAGATGGTGGCGACCTTCGTGTAGGCCACCGCGATCTTGGGGTAGTTGGCGGCGAGCTCGAGGTGCTGCTGGTGCTCCTTGGGGCAGTAGTTGCCACGCGCGAGCGTGAGGATCAGCGGGTCGTCGCCCTGGATCTCGCTGAGCTTTCGCGAAACGCTCTCGTGATCGGACAACTCGTAGTCGGGGAAGGTGGCGCCCGGGACGATGTCGCTGCGCATGATCTGCTCCTGTCGATGATTGAGGAGTGACGGGGACGGCGGCCGCCGTCCCGTCAGCGCGCCCGGCAGTCCATGGGTCCGAACCCCCCTCCGCGGCACGGGTGTGGACCAGTGGTAACCCGGGCGCCATGGGAGCCTTGCGGGTCCACGATGAGCGTAGTCAACCGGCGCCCTGGGCGCCAGAAAGGGGGCCCCAATGAGCACCCACACGCCCGTGTGCGAGTTGCTGGGGATTGAACGCCCGATCGTCCTGGCGCCACTCGCTACCGATCCCCGTCTGCCCGCCGCGGTCTCCAACGCCGGCGGCCTGGGCAGCCTCGGACTGTCGTGGTCCGATGACGCCGGAGAGGTGGTTCGTCAAACGGCAGCCCTCACCGACCGGCCGATTGCCGGCAACTTCGTGCTCTTCGAAGACCAGCACCACCGCGTCGATGAGGCCCTCTCGGCGGGTCTGCGGATCGTGTCGCTCATCTGGGGCGATCCCAGCAGCTACGTCGACCCGGTGCACGACGCCGGAGGGCTTGTCATGCACACGGTCGGCAGCGCGGAGGAAGCGCGGCGTGCAGCCGGATATGGAGTGGACGTCATCGTTGCGCAGGGTTGGGAGGCCGGGGGCCACGTATGGGGTGGCGTGGCCACGCTCCCGCTGGTCCCAGCGGTGGTTGATGCCGTGGCACCGATCCCGGTCATCGCGGCAGGCGGGATCGGCGACGCTCGAGGAGTCGCGGCGGTGTTCGCTCTCGGCGCGCAGGCCGCCTTGCTGGGCACGCGCTTCCTGCTCGCCGATGAGATGCCGATCCACGACGAGTACCGGCGTCACCTGATCGCCGCCGTCGAGACCGACGCGGAGTGGTACCCCAACCTGTACGAGGTGGGATGGCCGGACGCTCCGCACCGCGCGATCCACAACTCAACGGCCGAGATGTGGGAGGCCGCGGGACGGCCGGCGCCGGGCAGCCGCCCGAGGGAGGGCGAGGTGATCGCACACTTCGCTTCGGGCGACGCGATCCTTCGATATTCCCCCGCGCCCCCGATGGTCGGAACGACCGGCGAGATCGAGGCGCTCTCGCTGTGGGCCGGACAGAGCGTTGCGCTCGCCAGACAGTCACAGCCCGCCGCGGACATCGTGGCCGAACTCGTGTCGCGCCTGTAGTCCTCCCGGCCGGCCGCCGGGTCGCAGCACCCCTGTTCCGGTCGCGTCAGCGTCGGGCGGTGCGGTGGGCGTCGAGTCCGTCGAGGATGAGGTCGAGCCCCCAGGCGAATTCGACCGCGTTGTCGTATCCGGACTCGGGCAACTTGGTGGCGATCTCGGCGAGATACGGATAGTCGGCGAGCGCGCCGATCGACTGGGCTCGCCTCTGTGCGGCCGCTCCGGCGTCGCCGGCGGTCTGGAAGCCGAGCGTCTTCTCCTGCTGAGCGAAGCCGTAGATGTAGGCGTCCTGAAGCGAGTAGGCGTGGATGGCCGTCTTGAACGAGAAGCCCGCCTCGCGTAGACAGCCCATGACCGCGTTGTGGTTTTCGAGGTTGGCCGGCCCCGGGCTGCGTGTCTCCATCATCCCGATCGCCCAGCTGTGGCGCTTGAGCGCCTCGCGGGCCGAGATGGCCCGGCGGCGCATCGCCGCCCGCCAGTCGTCGTCGATCGCAGGGCACTCGATCTCGGCGAAGACGATGTCGACCATGCCGTCGAGCAGCTCATCCTTGTTGGCCACGTGCTTGTAGAGCGCCATCGGCACCACGCCGAGCTCCTGCGCGAGCCGACGCATGCTGAAACCGTCGAGCCCGTCCCGGTCCGCGAGCGCGACGGCGGACTGGAGCACGAGCGGTCTGCTCAGGCGAGCCCGGCTGGTGTTCGTCTCGGAGGTCATCGCGGTTGACAAGTGTACGCCGTACACCTATAGTCCAGCACAGAGTGTACGCCGTACACCTAACCAAGGGGGAACACCATGGAGAGTTCAGGACAGATACCGGGCGCCGCGCCGGGCGACGGCGCGCCGCCAGGCGGCGGTCACGACTATCCGCTCACCTTCTCGGTCGACTATCCCGACCGCAGCCTCAACCGCATCAGCACGGCCTTTCGCATCTTCGCGCTCATCCCGATCGCGATCCTCGCTGCGACGCTCGAGGGCGGCAGCTTCGGGGCCAATGCGGGGGGCAGCGGCGCACGCTACGCCGGTGGTGGCATCGGCATCCTCGTCATTCCCACGCTGCTGATGCTCCTGTTTCGCCGCAAGTACCCGCGCTGGTGGTTTGACTGGAACCTGCAGCTCAGTCGGTTCACCAGTCGCATCGCGGTCTACTTCGCGCTCATGGACGACCGCTACCCCTCCACCGATGAGGAGCAGGCCGTGCACCTGAACTTCCCCTACCCCGACGCTCAACACGACCTCAGCCAGGGTCTGCCGCTGGTCAAATGGCTGCTCGCGATTCCGCACTACATCGTGCTCTTCTTCCTCACCATCGCCGCGCTGATCGCCGCCGTTCTCGCCTGGTTCGCGATCGTGTTCACGGGCCGCTACCCGCGCGCGCTGTTTGACTTCGTCGAGGGCGTGTTCCGCTGGCACAGCCGGGTTGCGGCCTACGCATTCCTCCTGATCACCGACCGCTACCCGCCGTTCAGCCTGCAGCCCTGACGACGGACGGTCGATGGCGCCCTCAGAGAGCCTTCTCGAACCAGTGCTCGGCGTACGGTTCGTCGTTGAACGGGTCGACCTCCACATATCCGAGCCGGGCGTAGAGCGCCCGCGCCTCGGTGAGGTCGCCTCGGGTGTCCAGTCGCATCCGGACCTGGCCGTGCTCGCCCGCGCGCTGTTCGAGATGGGTCACGATGAGGAGGCCGAGGCCGCGCCGGCGCATCGCCGGCGCGACCCAGACGCGCGTCAGCTCGGCAATGCCGTCAGGCGAGAACCTCAGGCCACCGCATCCTGCCGGTTCGCCCCCGACGGTGACGATGACGAAGAGACCGGTCGGGGGTACGAGATCGTCGCTGGGGGCCTCGCGTAGCGCCTGGTCCACCTCCGCGGATGTGGCTGCGCGTCCCCAGTACCGGCTCGCGACGTCATCCATGTAGGCACGGAGGACGCGCGCGCCGAGTGCGGACCGCGGGTCAGCGGTGCTCAGGGTGGGCACGGGAGCGGGCATGGCGCCGGCTATGTCGTCAGCACAGTGCGGAGCTCGGCCGGGATCTCAGCCGCCAAGGGCGCCGGCTCAGGGGCCTCGGTCGCCTGGGCCTCTACGCCGACCGGCATTCGTTGGCTCGACGGCCGGCACGGGTGGCCGTTGGCCAGAATCACCCCGTCGCTGCAGTGGGCTTCAACCACCCCATTGCCGAACTGCTCCTCGTACAGCCGCGCATAGACACCACCCCGCGCGACGAGCTCGTCGTGAGTGCCACTCTCGACGATGGCGCCGTGCTCGACCGCGAAGATGACATCGGCGTTGCGGATCGTCGAGAGCCGGTGCGCGATGGCGATCGTAGTCCGCCGCTGGATGAGGGACTCGAGTGCCTGTTGGACGATCCGCTCGCTCTCGGTGTCCAGTGCCGAGGTAGCCTCGTCGAGGACCAGGATCGGCGGGTCCTCGAGTATCACGCGTGCGATCGCCAGCCGCTGGCGCTCGCCGCCGGAGAACCGGTAGCCGCGCTCACCGACGACGGTGTCATAGCCATGCTCCAGCGCAGTGATGCGCTCGTGAATGAACGCTGCTTTCGCGGCCGTCACGATCTCCTCGTCCGTCGCGTCCGGGCGACCGTAACTGATGTTGTCACGCACGGTTCCTCCGAACAGGTAACTCTCTTGAGTGACCACCCCCACCGCATGCGCGATCGTCGCCGCGGTGAGGTCGCGCACGTCGTGACCGTCGATCCTGATCGCCCCCTGCTCGACGTCGTACAGACGCGGTATGAGATAGGAGATCGTCGTCTTGCCCGCTCCGGATGGCCCGACCAACGCCGCGAGCTGCCCGGGCAAGACCAGCATCGAGACGTCGTGCAGCGCCTCCTCAGGTGCCGGCGGTCCTCCGTCCTCGCCGCCGCCATAGCGAAATGACACATGCTCGAGCGCGACCTGTCCGTGAATCTCCTCCGCGGCGACGCTCAACGCGTTGGGTCGATCGGTGATCTGGGGCCGAAGGTCGATGAGCTCGAAGATCCGTCCGAACAGCGCCATCGATGACTGCACGTCGACTGACACCTGCAGCAGCTGGTTGATGGGGATCAGCAGCCGGCTCTGCAGAGTGGTGAATGCCACCAGTGTTCCCGCCGACAGGTCGCCATGAGTGCCCTGAAGCCCGGCGACGAGGTAGACCAGCGCCGGACTGATCCCGAAGAACGCCTGCGTCACCGCGAAGAACGATCGGCCGACGATGGCCTGCCGGATCTGCAGCGCGGCCTGGTTGGCGTTCTCGGCGCGGTAGCGATCGACCTCGTGCTCCTGTCGCCCGAACACCTTGGCCAGCAGGATCCCGGAGACCGACAGCGTCTCCTGGGTGATGGAGCCCATCACCGCCAACGACGCCTGCGCCTCGCGACGAGCGGTTCGCCGGGCCCGCCCGACCCGCCGGCTGAAGAGCACGAAGAACGGGGTCGCGGCCAGCGATATGGCCGTCAGCAGCGGGGAGAGCAGCAGCATCGCCACCACAGAGGACACAAGCGTGACCACGTTGCTGACCACCGAGGACGCGGTTGAGGTGATCGTGGTCTGCACTCCGCCGACGTCATTGGCCAGCCTGGACTGAACCTCGCCGCTGCGAGTCGCGGTGTAGAACGCCAGCGAGAGACGTTCCAGATGCTCGAACAGCTGGTTGCGAAGCTCCTGCAGAACCCGGTTGCCCACCACCTCGGTCAGATATGCCTGACCGACATTCAAGACCCCGTTGACGATCGGGATCGCGATCAACGCCCCCACCAACGGATACAACACTGCGAGATCGGGCCCGCCCGCCACGAACAGGCCGTCGTCGAATACCCGCCGGACCAGCAGCGCGCTGATCACGCTCAACACCGAGCTCGTCAGGATCATGACGACGATCAGTGAGAGGACGCCGCGATGCGGCCGGAACAACCGCACGATGCGCCGGCCCAGCTTCGGCGAATCGCGCTCGGACACCGATGCGATCATCGGCGCAGGCTAACCGGCCAGGGGCGCCGCTTACAGCACCTCCCAGATGAGAGGCCACCACCGGACGGGCCCGAGGGTCAGGACTCACTGACCGCGAAGCCGACCGCGGCGACGACGTCGCGGCACTCGCGCTCCGATGCGCAGGTCCTCTCCCTTGACACGCAGCCGTGATTCTGTGGCAATATACTGGTGATATCACTAGGAGGGACGACATGAGCACACCAGATAGGCCGGGGCCTGCGCAGCCTCGTGAACCTCACAGCGAGTACGCCGCCTGGGGGGCCCCCGGGGTGCCGGTGCTGAGCGCGGTGATCGCCGCAGCCGTGGCCGGAGTCGTGCTCATCCTGGTCGGATCGGGGGCCACGGAGGCGCTCGTGATCGTCGGCATCGCGCTGATCGTGGTCGCGGCGCTGCTGTCACCAGGATTGGTGGCGGTGCAGCCCAACGAGTCCAGTGTGGTGATCCTGTTCGGTCGCTACGTCGGGACGCTGCGAGACTCCGGGCTGTGGTGGGTGAATCCGTTCACGGTGCTCGATCGCGAGACGGTCTCCATACGCGTCCGCAACTTCCAGAGCGACCGGATCAAGGTCAATGACGCGCGGGGCAACCCGATCGAGATCGCCGCGGTGGTCGTGTGGCGCGTCACCGACACGGCCAGGGCGGTGTTCGACGTCGAGGACTTCCGCCAGTTCGTGGTCGTCCAGAGCGAGACCGCCCTCCGCCATCTCGCCAACCAGTATCCCTACGACGACTACGACGAGGAGGGGGTCTCGCTGCGCGATCTCACCGACGAAGTGCGCGGCGGTCTGGAGGCCGAGCTGCAGAGCCGCCTCGAGCGCGCGGGCATCGAGATCCTCGAGACTCGCCTCACCCACCTTGCCTACGCGCCCGAGATCGCCGAGGTCATGCTCCGGCGCCAGCAGGCCGAGGCGATCCTGGCGGCGCGCCGCACGATGGTGCAGGGTGCCGTCGCCCTGGTGCAGATGGCGCTCGCCCAGCTCGCCGATTCGGATCTCGTCGAGCTGGACCCCGAGCGCAAGGCGGCGATGGTCTCCAACCTGATGGTGGTCCTGTCCGGCGACCATTCGCCGACGCCGGTCATCAACACCGGAACCCTCTACAGCTGATGGCCGAAAGCAAGCGTTTCCTGCTGCGTCTCGACCCGCGGGTGTTCGAGGCCCTGCGTCGGTGGGCCGAGGACGACCTTCGCAGCATCAACGGCCAGATCGAATACCTCCTCACCGAGCAGGTGCGCAAGGCCGGGCGCCTGCCGCACTCACCGCGCCGCCGGCGCCAGGAGCCGCCCGAGGTCCCGACCGACGACGATGACGACTCGATCGACTCGGAGGAGCCCGCGGCGTCGCGGCGGTGACCGGTGGCGGATGGCGGGTGCGGGTACCCTGAGTACCACCGTGCCCCCCGCCCCACACCCGCCCGCGGACGGTGGCCGGGCCACATCCTTCATCGTCTGGCTCGCCGCGTGCGCCCTCCTGTTCGGAGCCTTCGTGGTCTTCGCCGGGGCCCCGCGTGATCGCAAGCCTCACTTCTGGCTGCGCGTCGTCGCCCTCCCGGCGGTGCCGAGCCTGATCGCGGCAATCCTGATGGCCGTCCGCGAGCTGCGGATGGTCCCCGACAGCGTGGCCGCGACCCTCCTGCTGACGTTGGTGTTCCTCACCATCCCGGGGATGATCCTCGTGCCGGCACTCCTGTATCGCCGCCCCGGCGGCTCCCCGGACTCCTCTGACGACGACGGAGGCGGGGGTCCAGGGGGCGGCCCCCACCCGTCCCCGCCACCCGTGCCGCGCGGAGGCGTGCCTCTGCCCGACGCCGAGCAGGCCCGCCTACGGCTTCGCGAGCACGGACGCCGCGCGCTGGGTGTGCGGCGCCCGCGCCGAGCTCCTCGGGAGCCGGTCCGCTCGCCGCAGCGCACCCCGTCACAACGCTGAGCCTGGCGCCGACCGCTTGGCCGGGCGGTCAGGCACGCGCGCGCCGGCGTCAGGAGGGACGGAGGCGCCGCTTCACCGCGATGCGGTTGTGCGCGGAGTCGCGGAGGGTCAGGGCGAGGGTCTCTCGGCCGGCGCGTCGTCGCCTGACCGCTCGCGCCAGCGAGTCGGTCGCCGAGACGCCGGGCGCGACGATCCTCACCGCGATCCGCGCCGCGGGCCGCGTGAGCCTGATTGTGAGCACTCCACGTCTGACCCGGACCGACCCGCGTGGGGTGCGGCCGCCGACGAGCACATGCCCGGCGATCCGCCGCGTGCTGAAGCGCAGCCCGGGCGGCAGCGCCACGCTGACCGATGCGAGCTTGGGTGAGTGCCGGCCCGCGGACACGGTGAAGGCGACGCGCGGAGCCGCCCGGGCCGTCCCCCGGATCGATGCCCGCGACAATCGCGGCGGCGCGAATGGTGTGGCCGGGCGCGAGCGCGCCGAGGCAGGGCTCGTGCCCCCCGCGTTGGTGGCGAACACGCGGAAGCGGTAGCGCCGGCCGTTGCGCAGACCGCGCACGGTGATCGGGCTGCGCTGCCCCGACGCCTGGGCGCCCCCCGGCGACGCGATCACGCGGTAGGTGATCGGGCCCGTCGCGCGCCGCGGCCTGAAGGTGACCGTCGCGCGGCCATGGCCGCCCTCGACGGCGACCTTCGTCGGCGCGCCCGGGGCGGCGACGTAGTGGAACTGGTCGGAGGTGGTGATCGGCGTGATGCCGGCGGGCGCCGTCACGATCACGTCGGCCACCCCGGCTCCGTGCGGCGGCGCGACCGCGTCGATCTGCGTGGGCGACACCACGTGGAAGGACGTCGCCGGGACGCCCGCGAAGGTCACCGAGGACACAGCGTCGATCCCGGTGGCAGCAAAGCCGGTGCCTCGGATCACCACCGCGGTGCCGCCGCGCGTCGGGCCCACGGCCGGCGCGACGCCGGAGACCACCGGCGGCGTCGTGGCCACGTAGGACCAGGCCGCGCCGGCGAGGTTGTCATCGGACTGTCCGGTGACGAGCAGCGTGGTGGCGTCGTCGGAGAGCGCGAGACGGTCGCCGAACACCGCCGAGCCGAACTCGGCGTCACTCCCGGCGGGGGCGGTGAGCTTCCCGTGCAGCGTCCACGTCCCACCCGAACCCGCGAAGGCGTAGGCAGCGCCGACCGCGGAGTTGTCAAACGGCGCGCCCACCACCGCGGTCGTCGCGTCGGAGGAGAGGGCGACCGAGGCGCCGAGGAACCCCTGCCCGACCTCGGCCGCAGCGCCGCTGGTCGGTGCCGTGAGCTTGGCGCGCTCGCTCCATGCCGTGGCCGTCGTCCGGGTGAAGACCCATGCGGCGCCGCGCTGGTTGTCGGACTGGCCACCGATGAGCGCCGTACCGGCATCGTCAGACAGCGACACCGCGCTTCCAAACGTGGGGGTGCCCACGCCGGCGTCCGGTCCCGTGGTGGGCGGGACGAGCTTGGTCTGCTCCGTCCACGTCCCGCCCGAGTTGCCAAAGACCCATGCCGCGCCGACGCTGCCGCCGTCGCCGTCGCCGCCGATGACGGCGGTCAGACCGTCGGGCGACAGCCAGGTGGCGCTTCCGAAGTCGCCCGCGCCGACCTCGTGATCGGCGCCCGTCGTAGGAGCGGTGAGCTTGTGCTGCTCGGTCCACGACGTCGCGGTGGCGGAGGGACGCGTGTAGGTCCAGGCCGCTCCCGTGAAGGCGTGGTCCTCGACGCCCGCGATCAGCGCGGTCGTCCCGGCGGCGTTGAGCGAGATGCGACTGCCGAACTCGCCCGGGGCGAGCTCGCGATCGGTCCCGGCGGTGGGTGCGATCAGCTTCTGCTGCAGAGTCCAGCCCGACAGACCGCGTGTGTAGACCCAGGCCGCGCCGGTGTCGCTGTTGTCGCCGAAGCCGCCGATCATGGCGGTGTTGCCGTCAGCCGAGAGCGCGACTGCGCCGCCGAACTCGACATCGGTGCCGATCGCCCGGCTGGCTCCGGTGGTCGGGGCCGTGAGCTTGGCCTGCAGCGCCCACGCTGAACCCGCGCGCGTGAACACGTAGGCCGCGCCGGCGCCGCTGGCGTCGTCGAAGGCTCCGACGAGCGCCGTGGTCCCGTCGGCCGAGATCGCGGCCGATCCGCCGAGCTCGCCTCCGCCGATCTCGGCGTTGGCGCCGGTGGTGGGCGCGGTGAGCTTGGCGAACTCGAGGTAGGTGTCCCCGGCGGCCGCGTGCGCGCCGCCGGCCCACGCCATCGACACCGCGACGATCGCGGTGACGAGCACAGCCAGATGACGACCCCCCACCGAGCCCAAGGTCAGACGAGCTTACCCGCCTGCTGGGCGCGCTATTCGGGACGGCAGAGCGGGCTTGACCGAGCTGCTATGAGAGCGCCGTCGCGACGGGCGAGTAGCGGTCCGCGCCGTGCCAGACTTAGCCCATGGGACTGCACCTGCTGGTGTTCATCGGCGTCGCGGCGATCGTGATCGTCATTCCGGGGCCGGACACCGCGGTGGTGACCAAGAACGTGCTCGTCCACGGCCGCCGGGCCGGGCTCGGCACGTCACTGGGGGTGAGCGCCGGGATCTCGGTGTGGACGATCGCCGCCGCAGTCGGGGTCGCCTCGCTGGTGCGGGCGTCGGGGGTGGCGTTCACCGTGCTCAAGCTGGTCGGGGCGTTCTACCTCATCTGGCTGGGGATCCAGGCCCTGCGCGCCGCACGGGGCCAGGCGGGCGACGGACATATGGCAGGCCCGCTGACCCCGTCCGGGATGGGGGCGCGAGCCGGGTTCCGGCAGGGGTTCCTGTCTGACCTGGCCAACCCCAAGATCGGGATCTTCTTCACCAGCTTGCTCCCGCAGTTCGTGAGCGCGGGGCGCCCGGTCCTGCTCCCCTTCCTCATCCTGGGCGCGATCTTCGTTGCCATGACGGTGGTCTGGCTGCTCGCCTACACGGTGGTGGCCGCGCGCGCGGCCCAGATGCTCATGCGCCCACGGGTCAGGGCGGCCCTCGACAGCGTCACCGGGGTCGTGCTCATCGGGCTGGGCTTGCGGCTCGCCGTCGAGCGACGGTAGCTCGCCCTCGGCTCAAGTTCCGTCTGTCACGAGCCGATGAGGGTTCTCACCATGACGGTCGCCGAGGCCCGCCGCCAGTACAGGGAGTTCATGTCGCGCATGGACGTGGCCTTCGCCTTCGGGCACGGTTGCGCCATGGACGGACGGCACCCGCGCCTGCGCGCCCTACGCGACGAGGCGGACCGCCTCCTGGCCCAGCTGCGGACCCTCCAGGCGGTGGCCGGCGAGCGCCCGCTCAACGCACCGGGCCGCATCGTCACCGGCGAGTTCTGCGGCAACTGACGCCGCGAGGGACATCCGCCAGACACTGAGATGCAGGCGCCCCCGGCGGTCCTGTCTGTCCGCGCTGGTTCAATGAAACCTGTGATCGACGCCCTGAAGGTGGAGCTGGCCGAGGCCGACGCCGCGCTGAAGGCCCACCTCGCGTCGTGGGACTACGCGTTTGCCATGGGCGCCAGCCGCGACGGCGCCAGCGGGCACCCCAAGCATGCCGCTACGCGCGCCCGCACCGCTGAGCTGACCACGCGCGTGAAGGACCTCAAGGCGCGCCTGGCCGAGCACGAGCTGTAAGCGGGCTCGCCGCTTCGGTTCCGGCCTCGGAGGCCGGGTAGGATCTCTCCCGGCAGCGATCCCAGGGAGGGAGAATTGCAGGACGTCAGTCCGACCCACGCGACGGCGCCGCAGCCGATGCCCCAACAGGCGTCGAGCACGCGTGGGCGCGTCAGCAAGTTCGTCATCCCCGAGGTGATCTTCGGGATCGGGACGCTGGCCGAGGTGGGTGGGGCGGTCCGCCGCGTCGGTGGTCACCGGCCGATGCTGGTCTCCGACCCCGGCGTCCTCGCCGCCGGTTGGGTGGACCGGGCGCTCCCGCACCTTGCTGACGTGCTCGTCCGGTCACAGCTGTGGCACGACCTCACCCCCAACCCCAAGGACTTCGAGGTGGAGGCGGCATTTGACAGCTACCGCGAGCACGGCTGCGACGCGCTGCTGGCGATCGGCGGCGGCAGCTGCATCGACGTCGCCAAAGCGGTCGCAGTCCTCAGCGGCAACGGCGGGCGGATCCTTGACTATGAGGGAATCGACCGTGCCACCAGTCCCATCCCGCCCATGGTGATGGTGCCGACCACGGGCGGCTCGGGAGCCGACGTCTCGCAGTTCTGCGTGGTCACCGACACGCAGCGGGGGCTGAAGGCCACGATCGGCGGTCGGGCGCTGGTGCCCGAGATCTCGATCACCGACCCGGAGCTCCTGACCACGATGTCGCCGGAGCTCACCGCCCACACCGGGCTCGATGCGCTCAGCCACGCCATCGAGTCGTGCGTGTCAGAAGCGTGCGACTTCCTCAGCAAGGGCCACGCCGTGGCGGCGATCGAGGCCCTCGCGCGCCACCTGCCTCGCTCGGTCCAGGATCCGCTCGACCTCGACGCGCGCGAGGCGGTCGCCCGGGCCAGCCTCCAGGCCGGCCTGGCCTTCACCAACGCGTTGCTGGGGGCCACGCACGCCATCGCCCATCAGATCGGAGGCGCCCTGGACCTCCCCCACGGCCTCCTCAACGCCATCCTCATGCCCCACGTGATGCGTTTCAACGCCGAGACACACGCAGCGCGCTACGTCGATGTGGCGCGGGCGCTGGGCGTCTCGGTGGCGGGGCTGACCGCGGCCGCCGCGGCGGAGGCGGCGATCGCCCGGGTCGAGGCGCTGGCCCGCGCGCTCGAGATCCCCGCCGGACTGCGGACGCTGGGCGTCGATCAGGCCGAGTTCGGGCGCTTCGCCGTCAACGCGCTGCGCGACGCCTACATCACCACCAACCCCCGACCCGTCACCGAGCAGGATGTCCGCGACATCTGCGCCGCCGCCTACTGACCGCGCCCAGACGCTCGAGCGTCTGATCGGGGTCCGCTCGTCCAAGCCCAGCTTCTACGCGGCGTGGCGAGAGAACTCCGAGCGGCTGGATCGCTCGATCGAGACGCTGGAGCGCATCTCCAGTGCTCTGTGCGCGGCCCCCGAGGGCCCGGGCGCCCTGTGCGATGCCGTCGTCGAGGCGGCGGCCCACCACTTCGATGCACCGTGGGCGGCGATGACCTTCACCGGCCAGAGTGACGGCGTGGAGCCCGCCCATGTCACCCGCCGGGGCCAGGGGGCGGTGGTCCCACGCCCCGGGCAGCCCCAGCCGGTGCTGGACCTCGTGGCCGGCCGGGCGCTCGCCGCGCAGGCCCCGGTGATGATCGACGCGGCGGAGCTCGGCGACGGGGCCTACGGGCTCACCGACGCCGCGGGTGGGGTGGTGGCCGCGCCGATGCCGGTGCTGGGCGAGCTCGTCGGCGTTCTCGCGGTCGGGCTGCGGCGCGACGCCGTCGTCGAGTCCACGGACCTCTCCATCCTCGTCACCCTGGCCAACCACGCCGGGGTGGCCCTGCACCACGCCCAGCTGTTCGCGCAGTCAGAGCGCGTGCGCCGGCGGCTGGAGGACGCGGGCCGGCGCGAGCTCCTGAGCCAGGAGCGCACCCGGATCGCGCGGGAGCTGCACGACTCGGTCGCCCAGCATCTGCTCACCATCGGCATGGACCTGGAGTGGTGTCGCCGCCACGATTCCACCTCGCTCCCGGTGCTCGAGCGCGTGACCGCGGCCAAGTCGTTGGCGCGCTCGGCAGTGGACGAGATCCGGGCGGTCATCTTCGAACTGGCCAGCGACGGCGACATCGACCTGCGCCGGGCGCTGCACGAGGTCGTCGAGGACGTCGTCGCGGGCACCCGCCTCCAGGTGCGGTTGCGCACCTACGGCAGCCCGCGGTCGGTGCCGGGCGCCACCCGGCATGCCCTGGTGCAGATCGCGCGCGAATCCCTGTTCAACGTCGTCCGCCACGCCAACGCCGGTCATGCGTGTCTGACGCTGCGCTGGGCGCCGGAGCGGGTCGGGCTGGTGGTGACCGACGACGGCGGCGGCGACCCCGCCGCGCTGCGACATGGGCTCGGGGCCCGCAGCGCCGCGGGCGAGCATTTCGGCCTGGCCGGGATCGGCGGCCGCGTCCGCGAGCTGGGCGGTCGCGCCACGGTCAAGCGCCGCCGCGGGGGCGGGGTGAGCCTCCGCGTGGAGGTCCCGCTCCCCACGGCAGGGCGCGATGGCTGAGGGCGTCGCCACCGCCGCCCGGCTGATGCTGGTGGACGATCACGCCATCGTCCGCCGGGGGCTGCGGTCGATCCTGGAGCTCGAGCCCGACATTGCCGTCGTCGCCGAGGCGGGCGACCCCAGCGAGGCCCTGCACCTGCTGGACCGTGTCCGGCCTGACGTGATCCTGCTCGACCTCAAGCTCAGCAGCGACCACGACGCCGAGGGGCTCGAGCTCTGCAGCGAGATCCTGGCCCGCCGCCCGGATTCCCGGGTGATCATCCTCTCGACCTTCCTGGACGAGAACCTGCTCAACCAGGCGATGCGCCGCGGAGCCAAGGCCTATGTCCTCAAGGACGTCGACGTCGTGGAGCTCCTGCGCATCGTCCGTGCCGTGGCGCGCGGGGAGTCGGGCTTTGACAGCCGCAGCGCCGAGATGATGCGCGCGCTGGTCGCCCACGACGGGACCGCTGCGGAATCCGCCTTCACCGCGCGCGAGCGCGAGGTCATCGGATTGCTCGCCCACGGGCTGACCAACCGCGAGATCGGCAGCCGGATGTTCGTGAGCGAGAGCACCGCCAAGTTCCACGTCCACAACGTCATGCGCAAGCTCGGCGTCCGCCGTCGCGCCGAGGTTGCCTACGCCGCGGGCAAGCTGAGCCTCCCGGAGGTGTGAGCCCCAGGTCGGGCAGGCCACGCCCTGCCCGACCGGGTAGGGGGAAGCGACCCTCTGGTCAGGTGTATCGGGGCGTATCCGGGATAGCTTCGAGAGAGAGCCGATCGAACACTCGAAAGAGGGAGAGAGATGGCAGACAACAGAGGCGTTGCCTATATGGGCACGGGGAAGGTCGAGATCCAGGACATGGACTTCCCGTCCTTCGAGCTCCAGGACGGGCCGGGTGTCAACCCCGCCAACGTGGGTCGCAAGCTGCCTCACGCGGCGATCCTCAAGTGCGTCGCCACCAACATCTGCGGGTCTGATCAGCACATGGTCCGGGGTCGCACGACCGCGCCCGAGGGCCTGATCCTCGGCCACGAGATCACCGGCGAGGTGATCGACACCGGCCCTGGGGTGGAGTTCATCAAGAAGGGGGACGTGTGCTCCGTCCCGTTTAACATCGCCTGCGGGCGTTGCCGCATGTGCAAGACCGGCAACACCGGCGTGTGTCTGAACGTCAACCCCGACCGCCCAGGCTCGGCCTACGGCTATGTCGACATGGGCGGCTGGGTCGGCGGACAGGCCGAGTACGTGGTCGTCCCCTACGCCGACTGGAACCTGCTCAAGTTCCCCGACAAGGACGCGGCGCTGGAGAAGATCCTGGATCTGACGATGCTGTCGGACATCTTCCCCACCGGGTATCACGGCGCCTACACCGCCGGTGTGACCTCCGGCTCGACGGTCTACGTCGCGGGCGCCGGCCCGGTCGGGCTCGCGGCGGCGCACTCCGCCCAACTGCTCGGCGCCGCGGTGGTCATCGTGGGTGACCTCATCCCCGAGCGCCTCGCTCAGGCCCGCAGCTTCGGCTGCGAGACGATCGACATCTCCCAGGGGGATCCCAAGGACCAGATCGAGCAGATCCTGGGCGTGCCCGAGGTCGATGCCGCCGTGGACGCGGTGGGCTTCGAGGCCCGCGGGCACGGTTCAGACTCAGACCACGAGGCGCCGGCGACCGTGCTCAACTCGATCATGGACGTCACCCGGGCGGCCGGCAAGCTGGGCATCCCGGGGCTGTACGTGACCGGCGACCCGGGCGGGGTTGACGACGCGGCCAAGGTCGGGTCGCTGTCGATCAGCATCGGCCTGGGCTGGGCCAAGTCCCAGAGCTTCACCACAGGTCAGTGCCCGGTGATGAAGTATCACAACGGCCTCATGCAGATGATCCTCAACGACAAGGCCCACATCGCCAAGGCGGTCAACGCCACGGTGATCTCGCTCGACGAAGCTCCGCAGGGCTACAAGGACTTCGACAGCGGCGTCGCCAAGAAGTTCGTGATCAACCCGCACGGGATGATCAAGACCTGACAAGAAGACCCGCCTGCCCGTCGCCCGCGCGGCGCCGGCCTGGCCGGTACGGAGGCCCCGGGTCACCCCGGGGCCTCTGTTTTGCTCAGGCCAGGGCCGCGCGAAGCGCGTCGAGGTCCGGTGCGCCGAACACCACCCGGTTGCGCGTGGCGATGTAGACGAGGTCGAGATCGACGCCCGCCCTGGCGACCTTGCGCGTCAGGTCCGCCAGCACGCCGGGCCGGTCCTCGACGTCGATCACCACCACCTCGCGCTCGCGAGTGACGGCCAGCTGGGAGATGGCCAGCGAGTGCCTGGCCGCCTCGGCATGCTTGACCAGGATGTGCAACTCGGCACGCTGGCCGGCGCCCAGACAGGTCGCCGCCGCAATGTTGACCCCCGCGTCGCTGATCGCGGTCGCCACCTGGGCCAGCGCTCCGGGCGTGTTCTCAACGTCGATGACCAAGTCGACTGCCATATGTCCTCCCCGCAGGTGGCCGCTCGCCGGTGCGCCGACATTCTCCCCCATCGGTGCCGCGCGGGAGCAGATCGGCCCCGCGGCCCCATTTCAGAGCTCGTCGTCGCGCAGCGGCGAGGTCCCGGCAACCCGCTGCGCCATCGCCGCCGGACCGGTGAGACTTGCCGGCGAGGGGTCGGCGGCCGCCCGCGCCGCGATCCGCTGCACGTCGAGAGCGGTCGCGCTGCCGGCGACCACCATGTTGCCGACCCGGCCGCCGAGCGACCACACCCGGGGGTAGGACTCGGCCAGCCCGGCGGCGACGGCCAGCACGTCGCGCGCGGCACGGTTGTCGACGACGTTGACGAGCGCCAGCGGCGCCACCCGGGCGACGTCGGCCAGCGCTTCGGCGGTGATGAGCCGACGCGGGACGGCGGCGCCGACGAAGGCGTCGATGACGATCGCCTCCCACCCGCCCGACGGCTGGCCGGCGACGAAGGCGCGCCCCTCGGCGTGGCGCACGTGCAGCCCCGGTGCGCGGCGCAAGCCCAGGTGATCACGGGCGAGGGCCAGCACGTCGGCGTCGACCTCGCACACCTCCTGGAGCCCGCCGGGGTCCTCGGCCGCCAGGGCGCGCGGGAGCACGCATGCGCCGCCCCCGATGTGCAGCACCCGCCGTACCCGGGCGGTGCGCAGGACGATCCGGATCCAGCGCAGGTAGTCGAACTCCAGGTGCAGCGGGTCGGCGAGATCGACGTAGGAGGCGTCCATATCGCGCTGGCGCAGCAGCCAGGCCGACGGACGGCGCGGGTCGCGCTCGGCGACAAGATCACCGCGCCGCGCGATGGTCGTGGGTGTACCGCGCGGTGACGCCGCCCGGGGACGACTCATGTCAGTGCACGGCGGTTGATCGCCGCGCCGGCCGCGACGAGGTTGATCACGACGAACACCACGATGACCGTCTGCGGGTCGTGAAGGGCCCCGCCGATCACTGCGCCCGCGGAGACCATGAGCTGGGAGATGCTGGCCAGTGTGGTCATCACCTGGGCGCGTCCGGCCGGCGGTGTGTGACGTTGGCGCAGCGCGATCGTGCCCGAGTAGGCCGGGCCCTCGAGAAAGCCGGTGAGCCCGATCAAGGCGATGCCGATGGCGAGCGAGCCGGCCAGCGGCCACAGCAGCGCCGAGAGCCCGAGGATCGCGTAGGAGAGCCCGACTCGTCGCAGGACGGGCGGTCCGTGCAGCACGAACGTGCCGAGGATCGAGCCACCGGCCACGGCGGCCCACAGATAGCCGCTGGTGTGGGCGGGGCTGTGCAGGATCTGCACCGCGTAGAGCGGGAAGCCGACGTACATCAGGCCCCACCCGAAGCCCGCCAGGCTGCTCGAGACCGATGTGGCCCGCAGGACGCGCTCCTTGGCCAGCGCCCGCAGCCCGGTGCGCAGCGCGTGGCGCAGGCTCGTGGCACGTTCCGCCGAACGCGCCTCGAACGCCGGGTTGACGGCCACCAGCGCGGCGACCACCAGCGTGAGCGCCGCCTGTACTTCCACGGTCGGCGCGGCGCCGATGATCCCCGCCAGAGCGCCGGCCAGGGCCGGCCCGATGATCACGGCGAGGTTGAGGCTCGTCGCCTCGATCGCGCTGGCGTGATCCAGGAGTTCGGGGCCCGCGATCGCCGCCAGCGCGCTGAAGAACGTGCCCATGCTCAGCGGCCGCGTGATGCTGTAGAGGACGGCCACCGCCGGGACGGTCCAGTTCGGCGCATGACCGGCGAGGGCGACGATCGCCAACAGGCCCACCACGCTGAGCAGCTGATCGGCCACGATCAGCACCCGGCGGCGGTGCGCGACGTCGAGCCACGCCCCCAGCAGCGGACCGGTGAGCGCGCTGGGGACCACGGAGGCCGCCGCGGTGATCCCCGCGAGCGGGGCGCTGCCGGTGCGCTGGAGGACCAGGAGCACGCCCGCGGTGTTGAACATCACCGAGCTGGCGCGAGACAGCGACACCGTGAGCAGGAAGCCCGGATAGCGTGGCCTCTGCCAGAGCTGGCGGAAGCTGTTCTCGGCGGTGAGCGCAGGGAGGGCCATGCAACTCATCTTGACGAAGGCGTGTTCGGAGTCGGCGGTCGCCAAGCGATGATGTGACATCGGACCTGATGAACTGACCGAGCGCGCCGAGGCCGTGGCGGCGATCTATCCCGCAGCCCTGCCCCAGGTCTACGGCTACCTGCTGCCTCGCTGCGGCAGCGTCGTGCTGGCCGAGGACCTCACCGCCGAGACGTTCATGGCGGCGGTCGCGGCGATGCGACGCGATGCGCCTGCGCCGGTGACCGTCGCGTGGCTGATCGGCATCGCCCGGCACAAGCTCGTCGACCACTGGCGGCGCGCCGAGCGCGAGCGGCGGAGCTTGGCCGCCGTCGAGAACGAGCAACCGGCCAGCGAGGATCCGTGGAACGAGGTGCTCGACGCGCAGGCCGCTCATGTGGCACTGCTCCGTCTCTCCCTCCCCCAGCGCACGGCTCTGACACTGCGCTATCTCGACGGCCTCTCGGTGCCCGAGGTGGCCCGGCATCTGGATCGCAGCGTGCACGCCACCGAGACGTTGTTGGTCCGGGCCCGCTCCGCGCTGCGCCGCGTCTACCGAGAGGGGGAGCACCATGCCGCGTGATCCGCTCGAGGCGCTGCGACTGCCCGTGGTGCCGGTGGCGCCCCGTCCGGAATTCGCGGCCGCGCTCCTGCGCCGTATCCAGGGCCAGCCCGCGCCGGCCGCGACGGCACCGTCGGAGCCACCGCGCCACAGCGCCACGGTGCGCTACTTCGTTGACGACATGGACCGGGCCGTGGCCTTCTACTGCCGCTTGCTGGGCTTCGAGGAGGAGTTGCGCCCGGCGCCGGCGTTCGCGATGCTCTACCGGGGCGACCTACGACTGCTGCTGAGCCTGCCGACCGAGCCGCACGCCCTACCCGACGGCACGTTGCCGGCACCGGGCGGCTTTAACCGGATGTCGCTGCGGGTGGCCGACCTGGGGTCGACCGTGGATCAGATGCGCGGTCAGGGGGCGACGTTGGCCACCCCGATCACCGCGGGCCCGACGGTCGATACGGTTCTGGTCCGCGATCCGGCGGGCAACCTCGTCGAGCTGTTCGAGCCTCGCGGGGAGGGCTATCACGAGCGGCCGCCCAGGGGCGGCTCGCCCACACCTGACACGGAGGGATGAAATGAGCACCGTCAGCGTTCGCTACATCGTCAACAGCGTCGAGGAGGCGGTCGCCTTCTACCGCGACCGGCTCGGCTTCGAGGTGCTGATGTTCCCCGACCCGGCGTTCGCGATGGTCACCCGTGGGGACCTGCGGCTCGTGCTGGCCTCGCCGGTGCCTGCCGATCATCACGGCGGCGGCTCGCGCCCGATGCCCGACGGGAGGACGCAGGGCCCGGGCGGCTGGAACCGGATCATGCTCGAGGTGTCCGATCTGGCCGGCACCGTGGAGCGGCTGCGCGGCGATGGGGCGCGCTTTCGCAACGACATCGTCTCCGGCGTCGGCTCGGCCCAGATCCTGCTCGAGGACCCGTCGGGCAACCCCATCGAACTGTTCGAGCCTCGACGGTCCTAGCCGGCGGCTCCGCCGTCCGTCCGCGGCGGGCGGTGCAGCGCCACCCCGCCCACGACCAGGGCGAGCCCCGCCACCTCGACCCAGGTCGGGATCTGGGCCAGCACGATGACCCCGATCACGGTGGCCAGCGCCGGCAGCAGCGCGACCATGGTGGCGTAGGTGGCGCGCGGCAGCCGGGCCATTGCCAGCTGGTCGGTCACGTACGGGATGACCGAGGAAGAGACGCCGACCCCGATGCCGGCCAGCAGCGCGACCGGGTCTCCGAGTGCCCGCACCGCCTGCCATCCACCGATCGGCGTGACCACGACCGCCGCGATGAGCATGGCCGCCGCCAGCCCGTCGATCCCGCTGAGCGCGGCGCGTTTGGCCACCCGGTCGGCGAGCACGATGTAGAGCGAGAACAGGACGGCGTTGGCAAACGCGAACGCGAACCCAAGGGTGGCGCCGGCCAGGCGGATGTCGGTGAGCAGATAGACCCCGCCCACGGCCAGGGCCAGCGCCAGCAGGTTGCGCGAGGAGCGCACCCCGATCGCCGCCAGCACGATCACCGGCAGGAACTCGATCGCTGACACGGTGCCCAGCGGCAGGCGGCTGATGGCCGAGTAGAAGCAGGCGTTCATGACCGCCAGCACCGCGCCCCAGGCGATAAGCAGCCGCCGCCCGTCGCGGTCCAGCCGCGCGAAGGCACGCCAGGGCCGCCGCCACGCCGCGAAGATGACCGCCGCGGAGGCGATGCGCAGCCAGGCGACGCCCAGGACCTGCACGCGGGCAAACAGCAGGACCGCGAACGAAGGGCCCAGATAGTGAAAGACGGCACTGACGGCGAAGTACACATGCGGGGGCACGCCCGCCCGGTCCACACGTCGCGCGGTTGTCGCATCGGTGGTCACCGGATACATGCTTGCGCTCGCCTACCACTGGTGTCCATGGCAATCAACAGGTAAGATGAGCTGAGTGCCTGAGAATCGAAGGCGTAACGGCCGAAACGCCGAAGGTAGCGCGCTATTGGACGCCGTGAACCTACGGCTGCTCGCTGAACTCCAGGTCGACGCTCGCCTCAGCCTGGCTGAGCTGGGCCGTCGCGTCGGGCTCTCCTCGCCCGCGGTGGCCGAGCGCCTGGCGCGGCTCGAACAGGAGGAGGTCATCTTCGGCTATCGCGCGGAGCTCAACCCGCGTGCGCTCGGCTTCAGCCTCACCGCGGTCATCCGAATCCGCCCGGCGCCGCGGCAGCTGCACCAAGTGGGAGAACTGGCCCAGCGCACCCCCGAGGTCGTCGACTGCCGCCGGATCACCGGCGACGACTGCTACATCATGACCGCCCACATCCGCTCGGTGGAGCACCTGGAGGAGGTCATCGACCGCTTTGCCGCCTACGGGCAGACGACCACGTCCATCGTGCAGTCGGCGCCGGTCGCGGCGCGCGGGATCCTGCTCGAGGAGAGCTAGAGGTCGGCGGACCCGCTGCGCTGATCCCGGAACCTCACCCAGATGTCGTCGAGGCGCCGTGGGTCGAGGTCGCTCTTCCAGACGAGCGCGTCGGCAAACGCGGCATCCGGGTCGAACACGATCTCGTCAGGGTGGCTGGTGGAGACGAGAACCACCAGGATCGACGGCCAGCCTGCCTTGATCCGTCTCGCGGCTGCGCACCCCCCGATTCCGGGCATCCAGACGTCCATGACGACGATGTCCGGCGCGGCTTCGGGCAGGGCCTCGATTGCCTGTTCCCCGGAGCGCGCCTCGGCGATCACCTCGAGCCCCACCGTCGCCGACACGAGCTCGTGCAGCACCGCGAGAAAGGGGGCCTGGTCGTCGACCACCAGGACTCGGGCGGCCCGCGTCCGGGTTACCGCCGATCGACGTGAACCTGGCATCTGCGTCACCGAACTATCGCCGCCGGGCGACCAGTCGACCAGAGGGCGTGCATGCCAGTCGACCCGGTGGCTGCCCCCTCGGACCCCGACCCGGATCGTCACCGCCGGGCCTCATATTGCTCGGCCGCGGACTCGATGACGATGGCCGGAATCGTCCCGCGCACAGCCGTGCCCCGGCCCGGGGAGGAGATGATCTCGAGCTCCCCACCGATCGCACGGATCCGGTCCCGCATCCCGACCAGACCGTCGCCATCGCCACGCGCCGAGCGATCCATTCCCACCCCGTCATCACTGATCGCGAAGCGAACTCCATCGGGGTCGCGGCCGACGGTCACGGCAACGCGTACATCGCTGCCCGCGTGCTTGATCGCGTTCTGAACGGCCTCCACCGAGCAGAAATAGATCGGCGCTTCGACGGATGGCGCGCAGCGTCCGATGCCCTCATCGGTCACAGAGATCGGCACGGGTGCCCTCATCGCGAGCGACTGAAGCGCTCTGACGAGGCCGCCACGGCGCAGCAACGGCGGGTAGATACCGTGCGCCAGAGTCCTCAGCTCCTCTACGGCCTCCGCCGCCTCGGCTCCGATCGAGTCCAGCTCGGCGACGACGGCCGCATCCCCGATCCGGTCCTGCATCAGCCGGAGCTTGATCTGAAGCGCCATCAGCCGCTGCTGCGCACCGTCGTGAAGATCACGCTCGAGCCGACGGCGCTCGCGATCGGCGGTCTCCACCACTCGCAGCCGTGACGTCCGGAGCTCCTGGACCAGCCGTGTGTTCTCGAGCAGCATCAACGAGCAGGCAACGAGGCCCTCGACGACATCCGAGTCGGTGTCGAGCGTTGGATCGTGGACCAGTACCGCCACCGGCTGATCGTCGTTTCGGATTTCAGTCAGGCCGCGCGCCGGGGATGCACGCTCAAGCTTCACCGGCGCGCCGTCTGGATCGACGTAACCGCTGCCGTCGGGATCCCAGAGGCCGAGGGTCAGCGTCGGATCCCCCAGCGCGTCGCCGATCATCTGCTGCACCCCCTCCGGGGTCATAACTCTCCCGCCTGCGCCCAACACGATGCGACCGAGGCTCACCGCGGCAAACACATCCCCGCGGACCTGGCCGGCGAGGATCGCGACCGGGACGGCCACGGTCACAAGACCGTTGATCACCTTCAGCGTTTCCCTCGTCCCCGGGAACGCGGACGGGACGAACAGTGACAACACGAACTCGACGATGTTGGCGAGCACGACGATGAGCAGCGGCGTCATCACCCGGCGGCGGAGATGGGACGAGACTCGTGCCTTGTAGAAGACGAGCATGGCGATGCCGATCGCCGCGATCGTGAAGGCGACGTCCGAGGCGGTCACCAGTGCCATTCCGAGGTCGCTGTGCCCGCTGACGATCTGCAACGCGTTGTGAGGACAGTTCGTCCCGCAATTGGTGAAGTCGCTCCCGGCCGGAAGCGTCGGCGACAGCGGCAGGATCAGACACCACACCAGGGCGATGCTGATCGCGAATGCCGCCATGAACCGCCGCTCGAGTTGTGACTCGAGCCGGCCGCGGGGGAAGCACAGGTACATCCAGCCGAGGTAGACGATGACCACGGCCCACACCACCATCCCAAGCGTGTACGCGACGGGTGCCCCCGAGGCGTTCAGCGAGGTGACGCTGTAGATGAATCCGGCCCCGGCGACGATCGGCCCCAGCCGGCTCTCGGGCCGCCGCCACCAGGTGTATTCACCGACGGCCACATAGGTAGCGACGGTGAGGCTCCTCCAGATCGCATCCTCGGAGCGGCCGACCAGAATCGGGCTGTGCGCCACCGCCCAGGCCGTCACCGCGGTGGCCACGATCCCAGCCACTCCGACCGCGACCGACACAACGACGCGCGCCTCGGCGTGCCGAGCCGTGTCCAGTCCTGAGGCTGATGCGGTCGCCACCGGTGTGGGTGAGATCATCGCGGAGTGACCTGTTACGCGCGTCACCCCAAATGGGTGACCTCGGCCCTCATCCGGCCGGGTGCTCCAGGGCGCGCAGGTAGTGCTCGGCCTCCGCCATGCCGAAGTGCTCGGCCCAGCCGGCCGGGGTGGCTTGGTAGCCGGAGTCCAGGAGGTTGGGATCGGCGCCGTGCTCGCACAGGAGCCGGATCACCTCCAGGTCGCCCAGCCTGGCCGCCTCGTGGAGGGCGACGATGTGCAGCGGCGTGGTGCGATCGACGGCGTCGGGGTCAAAGCCCAGTTCGAGGAGCAGTGCCACCGCCGGCAGCCGGTCGTTCGCCGCGGCCCTGACGAGTTGTTCGGGGCGGCGCTCGAGCGCTCGCGCGCTCAGGGCCGGGTCCGCACGCAGCATCTGCTCGACGCGGGTCCGGTCGCCGGCGGTGGCCACGCAGACGAACACGTCGACGTCATCGAGGTCGGTCCGCGCCCCCGCCCGCTCGAGCATCGCCACGAGCTCCGGATGTCCGTGCAGCGCTGCCTCCTGCACCGCGGAGCGCCCGTGGTAGATGGGGTGGCCCGTCCCCAGGCCGTTCGGATCCACCCCGTGCTCGAGCAGCAGCCGCGCCCGCTGGGCGAACCCGTGGCCGGCTGCGGCCTTCAGCGCGTCCTGCGCCATCTCCCGCGGGGTCTCGAGCGCCGGCGCCAGCCGGTCGTGCCAGGGTCCGCCGTCGCCGGTGCCGAGACCGAACTCCAGTAACAGGGCGATCCAGCCGTCGCCCCCGTCCCCGGACTCGTTGTAGATCGTCTGGGAGTCGTTCGGATCGGCGCCACGCTCGAGCAGCAGGCGGGCCAGCGCCAGAGCGTGCTCGTTCTGCGGCGGGTCGTCCTCGCCGGATCCGAAGGCGCCGGTCAGCGCCGTGAACGGCGGCGACAGGCCCTCCCACAGATACCCGGCGTTGGGATCGGCGCCCGCGTCGAGCAGCCGGCGCGCCACGTCGACCGCCGCGGGGCCGAGCGGGCGGTCACCCATGCGACCGTAGGCCACGTAGAGCAGCGGCGGCCAGTCAAAGGGGCCGCCCTGCGCGTTGGCCAGCGACGGGTCGGACTCGAGCAGCCGGCCGACCGCCGCGACGTCACCGGCCCCGGCCGCGGTGTGGATGCCGGCGGACGCGAGGTGCGGGTTGGCCCGCAGCAGCTCGGCGGCCCGCCGGCGCCGCGCGGGGTCGTCGTTGCCGTAGTTGAGGCAGGCCAGGCGCAGGAACTCATCGGCCAGCGCCCGGTCGTCGGCGATCGGCCCGCCGACGGGCTGGTCATGGGGTGAGCGGGCATAGGCCGAGACCGTCTCCAGGTAGGCCTTGAGCCGCGGCCAGCTGGGGAAGTTGAAGCTGCGCGCCACCACCAACTGCGCATCGGCGCGGGTGAAGCCCGTCAGCTCCGGGGCGCCGGGCGGGGCGTCGGACAGGCGCGGATGGAACTCGCGCACCACCTCGGCGGCGCCCGCGTCACCGGCGCGGACGGCCCGCTGAAACGACTTGGCGCCGTTGCGAAGCTGCTCGAGGTTGGCGTTACCGGGAAGACCGCGGGGTGGCACTGAGGCCTCCTTTCACCAGGGCCCGGCGTCCGCATGGTCAGGCCGGAAAGGAGACATCGACACCGGCAACTCGTCCGTCGATCTGTGCAGGTGGGCTTCGCCCTTTCCGCGGACCGGGTACGCCCTGACGCGCGCTCGGATCATAACTCCCCGTCGCAGGTGCGACCGTCATTTCAGCGAAGCTGTGGGTCGTGACCGAGGCCTGGGTCTACCTGCTGCGCTGCCGCGACGGCTCGCTCTACACGGGCTGGACGGTGGACGTCGAGCGCCGGCTGGCGCGGCACCAGGCGGGCGTCGCCAGCCGGTACACGGCGAGCCGGCTGCCGGTGGACCTCGAGCTGGCGATCCCCATGCCCGATCGCACCGCGGCGCGGCGCGAGGAGGCGCGGATCAAGCGGCTCAGCCGCGCCGACAAGCTGGCCCTGCTCGCCACCGCGCGCTGACCCGGCAACGGCGCCGGCCGCCGGGCGGCAGCCCGTAGACTGCCCGCATGCGTAGAAGTCCCAGGGTGTGCGTGATCGGCGCCGGCGTGAGTGGCCTGACCACGATCAAGTCGCTGAGCGACTGGGGTGTGGATCACACCTGCTTTGAGGCCAGCGACGAGGTTGGCGGCAACTGGTACTTCCGCAACCCCAACGGTCGCTCCTCGGCCTACCGCTCGCTGCACATCGACACGTCCAAGACGGCGATCAGCTTCCAGGACTTCCCGATGGACGAGCGCTATCCCGACTTCCCGCACCACACCGAGATCCACGGCTTCCTGCGCGAGTACAGCGACCGCTTCGGGCTGCGTGAGCGGATCCGCTTCAACACCGCCGTCCAGCACGCGGCCCGCCTGGACGGCGGCGGGTGGGATGTCGACGGTGAGCACTTCGACGTGCTGGTGGTCTGCAACGGCCATCACTGGGACCCGTCCTATCCGGACTTCCCCGGGCGCTTCGACGGGCCCACCATCCACTCCCACCACTACATCGATCCCACCGAGCCGCTGGCGCTCGAGGGCAAGCGGGTGCTGGTGGTGGGGATCGGCAACAGCGCCGTCGACATCGTCTCCGAGCTGTCGCGAAGGGGCGTGGCCGAACGGGTCTTCATCTCCACCCGCAGCGGGGCGTGGGTGATCCCCAAGTACGTCCTCGGACGGCCGGTGGACACGATCGTGAGGACCAACCCGCGGATCCCCCTCGGCCTCCAGCGGCGCATCGCCCGGGTGCTGCCGCGTCTCATCTCGGGGCGCATGGAGGACTTCGGCCTGCCGCGGCCCAACCACAACTTCCTGGACGCCCATCCCACGGTCTCCAGCGAGCTGCTGCTGCGGTTGGGCTCCGGCGACGCAGTGGCCAAGCCCGATGTGGCCGAGCTGGAGTCAGACCGGGTCCGCTTCGCGGACGGCAGCGTCGAGCCGGTGGACGCGATCGTCTACGCCACCGGCTACAGGATCACCTTCCCGTTCTTTGACCCGGGGTTCCTCGCGGCGCCGGGCAATGTCCTGCGCCTCTACAAGCGCATCTTCAAGCCCGGGCTCGATGACCTGGCCTTCGTGGGCCTCGGGCAGGCGATCCCGACGATCTTTCCCTTCGCCGAGTGCCAGGCCAAGCTCGTCGGCCGCTGGCTGGGCGGCGACTGGGCGCTGCCTGCGGTGGCGGACATGGAGGCGGAGATCCGACGCGACGAGCGGCGCTATGTGCGCCACTACTCCTCGCGCCCGCGCCACACCATGCAGCTCGACCACTGGGTTTACGAGCACGACCTGCGGACGCGCGTCGTCCCCGCGGGCCAGCGGCGCGCCTCGACCGCCGCCGGCGCCGCGCGCTCGGAACCGGTTCCCGCCTGACCCCCCACCTGACCGGTACCCGGCCGGCCCGATTGACCCCTGCTAAAGGTGGGGGGTATGCGAGAACCCACACAGCCCGGGCCCGGCCGGCGCGCCGCGCGGGCCGCGCGAGCTGCCGGCACCGTGAGTGCCACGGGCCTCGGCCGGACGCTCCAGCACCCGGCCGACCGGATCGAGGACCGCCGCGGCCGGTTTGATCAGTTCGCCGAGCGCGCGTCGTTCCTGGCCAGCTCGGCGCTGTTCTTCCTCGCGTGCGGCGCGCTGGTGCTCGCCTGGGGGGTCGGTCTGATCCTCGGCGCGAGCGATCGCTTCGTGGCCGCGGCCGCGGGCGGGATGTCGGCGGTCACCCTCATCCTCGTCGCCGTGCTCAAGAACTCCGAGCTGCGCACCGAGCGCGCCCTGCACACCAAGCTCGATGCCATCGCCAGCGCGCTCCTGGAGGAGCGCCGCGGTCACCAGGGTGACGCCGAGGAGCAGCTGGAGCGCTCGATCGGGGTGCACGACGAGATCTGAGCGGTCGCCCGCAACTGTCACGCCAGGGCGAGGGACTCCCCGCGTGCGGGCATCCGCAGCACATCGGTGACCTGATTACCGGCAAAGGCGGCACGCAGGGAGTCGTCGCCTTGGGTGAAGTGGGCCCACCCTTCGAAGTGCACGGGGATCACGAGGCGCGCGCCCAGGATCTTCGCCGCCTCGGCGGCGCGGTCGCTGGAGAGCGTGAGGTAGGCGCCGTCGAAGCGCTGGGGAATCTGCACCGCCCCCGCAAAGAGCACTGCCACCTCGACGGGCCCGACCCGCTCGGCGATGAGGCGCACGACGTCGAGCGACGCGTTGTCACCCGAGACATAGACCGTGCCGGCGCCGGGCGCCTGGAGCACGAACCCGATCACCGGCCCGGTGATGTGGTCGGTCCCGTCCGGGCCGTGCTGGGCCGGCACGGCGGTCACCGTCACCGACGAGCCATCGGGCGCCGGGACCTCGACCGACGCCCAGGGCTCGAGCCCGACCGCGTTGCCGCCCAGCCGCTCGGCTCCCACCGCCGTTGTCAGCACACGGTCCGCGCGGGGCAGGAACTCCCGCCCGGCCGGGTCGAGGTTGTCGGCGTGATGGTCGTGGGAGAGGAGCACCACATCGATGTCGCCCACGGCGTCAGGCTCCAGCGCGGGTCCGGTGAGCTTGGTCAGGTACTCGTAATCGCCCGGAGGCGAGAAGGCCGGATCGGTCATCCAGCGCAGCGAGGCGTGCTCGAACACGGCCGTCGGTCCGCCGACGAGGGTGAAGTTGTTCATGGTGCGTTGTGCTCCCGGATCGTTCGGTACAGGACGTGGGGGTACCCGGCGTAGGCGAAGTCGCGCTCGTAGGTGAGGCCCAGCTTCTCCATGACGCGCCGTGAGGCGACGTTATCGGCGCGGGTGAAGGCGACCACGTTGTCGATGCCGCGCTCCGCGGCCACGGTCAGTGCGTGGCGTCCGATCGAGGTGCCGACGCCGCGGCCCCAGTAGCGGCTGGCCACCGCCCACCCGATCTCGACCTCGCCGTGGCCCCTCACGATCGAGTGCTTGAGCAGGCACCGTCCGGCGGGCAGGTCCTCGTCCCAGGCCAGCCATGGCCCAAAGCCGTGGGCGCCCCAGTGGGCGGCGTCCTTGGCGGCCATCGCCTCGCACTCCTCCAACGTGAATGCACCGCTCACCCCGCTGGGCCGCAGCCAGCGCGCCACCTCGGCATCGGACATCAGGGCGTGCAGCGCCGGCGCGTCGCCGAGCTGTACCGGACGCAGATCGAGCATCGGCGCAGAACGTACCAGTGCTCCGGGCGCGCGGGCTCGGTCTAGATCGCCTCCAGCGCCATGGTCACGGCGCGGGTGGTGCGCGCCACGTCCCCGGTGGCGAGCAGGTCCAGCAGGGCCCCACGGAGGATCGCCAGCACGAGGCTGCGGCGTGCCTCACCCGCGGGCGTGTCGCGCTCGGCGGATGCCTGGGCGTCGGCCAGGAGGGTCAGCCAGTCATCCACGGTGCCGGCGGCAAACCCCGCCCACGGTCCGTCGGGCTCGATCAGCGACCGGGCGTAGCTCTCGGTCCACAGCGTGAGCAGGCCGCGGTGCTCATCGGCGGTCAGCCACCGCCAGACCTCGAGGCCGACGCGCGTCAGGTCCACGCCGTCCTCGAGACGGACCCGCTGCACATGGGCCAGCTCGTCGGCGCGCGCTCGCGCCAGCAGCGCGCGGACCAGGCCGTCCTTGGAGCCGAACAGGAACAGGAGCACCCGCGGGCTCGAGCCGATCGCGGTGGCCAGCGGGCGCAGGGACATGGCGGTCAGCCCGTGCTCGGTGACGTACCGGTACGCGCGATCGAGCAGCTCCTCGCGGCGCGCCGAAGAAACTGGAGCCGTTTCCGTCACATGCGGTAGTCTACTGACACAAGTGTTTCAGTAGCGAAAGCGAGGTCCCGGCAATGGCTCATCAGCACGAGACGGTGACGATCCGGGAACTGGGCCGCCCCGGTGACCTCGGGTGGGTGGTGATGGCCAACGGCACGCTCTATGTCGAGGAGTTCGGATGGGACACGACGTTCGAGAGCTTGTGCCTACGGATCATCGCCGACTATGCCGCCGAGGCCGAGGCGGACCCCGAGGGCGCCGCGGCGTGGATCGCCGAGCTCGACGGCGAGCGCGTGGGGTGCGTGTTCGTGGTCAGAGGCGACGAGCCTGGGATGGCCCGGCTGCGCATGCTGCTCGTCGACGAGCGCGCCCGGGGGCGCCGTCTGGGCTCCCGGCTGGTGGCCACGGCGCTCGAATTCGCCACCGCCGCAGGCTACGAGCGGATGCAGCTGTGGACCAATGATCCGCTGGCCGCGGCTCGCCACCTCTACCTGGAGCACGGGTTCGCGCTCGTTCGCGAGGAGCCCCACCACAGCTTCGGCGTCGACCTGGTCGGGCAGACCTACGAGCGGGACCTGTGCGCCCGGACCGCCGCGGCCCTCAGCCGATCGACACCAGGCGATAGGTGGCGCCGCCGTCGCTGGTGTAGTACAGCCGCTCGTTGCCGGCGGCGAGGCTGCTGTCGTAGCCCAGCGCGACGCCGTGGGTGGCATCGGTGAAGCCGAGGTACTGCAGGCGGGTGGTGGCGACGGTGGGGATGGTTGCGTAATGCGTCCCGCCACGGGTGATCCGGAAGAGCTTGTCGGCCCCGAGCACCGCTGTGTCGGCCGAGGCGGCGGCGAACAGGCCGGTGTTGGGCTGCGGTGGGCCCGAGACGGAGTGGAAGTGGGCCCCGGCGTCCGTCGAGCGCCACGTCGCACTCTCGGTCCCGGTGACACAGTGAGCCCACACGACGCCGCTGTCCGGTTCCTCGAAGTCGCAGGGGAGCCCCTTTGATGGCGACCCCTCCCGGGTGAAGCTGACCCCGGCGTTGCGCGAGACCTCGAGCGCGGCGCCGGCATCGGAGCCCACCAGGACGTCGGAACCGTGGGCCCAGAGGCCCGCGTACGCGCTGCCGGCGCCGGTCAGGGTTGTCCAGGTGTCGGAACCCAGCGGCGCACGCTCGAGGCGCCCCGCGCCCTTGTGGCCGTAGCGGACCAGCGCATAGGCAAAGCCATTGGCCGTGGCCAGCTGAGTGACGACGCCGCCGAGGCGGACCTGGTGCCATCCGGCGCCCGCGTCGTGGGTGACCCACAGCTGGCTCCCGTAGGCAAAGCCATCCGCGGGATTGGCGAAACGCAGCTGCGAGACCCGCGTCGTGCGCGGCGCGGGGGTGCCGACGAAGCTGTCGCCGCCGTCGTCGGTGCGCAGGATCGACGTGCATGGCGGGCTGGAGCAGGGCGCCGTGCCCAGCAGCCACCACGTGTCGGTGCCGATCGCGGTGAACGACTCGGGCCCGAACCCGGGCGGGACCGGTCCGGCGGGGGCACGGACGTGGCGCGGTGCGGTTGCGCTGGTGGGCGCCTTGCTGCTCAGCTTGGTGGCGGACGAGGTTCGCGGCGCCCCGCGGTGCCGGCGCGGAGCGTGGGCCGGGTTCTGGTGCGTGGTGGTCGCGGGCGTCGTGGCGGCATGGTGGTTGGCGCCCAGCCCCAGCGTGAGGAGTCCGGCCACCACGATCACGGCCACGATCAGGGCCGCCACGACCACGAGCGCGTCCCTCCGGCTCCGGCGATTGCCGCCGCCCGGACCGTCCTCGCCGCCGTGGCGGCCGCCGTGGCGCTGTGGCTCTCGGACCAGGGTGGGGCCGCTGGTGCGGTCCACGCCCCGCGTCGTGAGTCGCGCCAGTTGCGTCCCGACGTCGTCGAGATAGTCCGCCATGCCTCAGCTCCCCCTCAACCGCCCGCGCAGCCGCGACAGCCCGCGGCTCACGCGCTTGCGCACCACCATCTCCGAACAGCTCAGCTCGGAGGCGATGTCGCCGTAGCTGCGCTCGTGCACGACGCGCGACAGCACGGCGCGCCGCTCGTCGTCGGGCAGCTCGTTCATCAGGGCCTGCAGTGGGCCCTGCCCGTCATCGGCCACCGCGACGACCCGTTCGATGTCAGCGTCCTGGAGCGCCACCGGCTCGAAGCCCAGCCGCTTTCTCGCCTTGGCCTCGACGCGCCCGCGGCGCAGGCTCATCAGCAGCTTGTTGCGTGCGATGCCGATCACCCACGGCGTCGCGGTGACGCCGTGATCGAGGTATCGATGCGCGGTGAGGAGCACGTCGGCGAAGACCTCGGCGGCGAGATCCGCCGCCAGCTCCGGATCCCGCGTCTCGCGCATGAGATACGCCAGCGTGACGGGCAGATGGCGGCGATAGAAGACGGTGAACGCCTCGGCGTCGCGCATGGCGATAGCCCCGAGGAGGTCGTCGTCGGTTGCGTGCCTCCGATCCATGCGATCAACCACCACGTCGCTCACGACGCGTACGCGATGAACTCCGTGACGCTGCCGAGGTCGGCCATCGCCATACGCTAACGGGCCTTCGTCGGGGTGATCGCTACCGTCGTTGCAACCCGCTCTCACTCTGAGGGCGCCCCTCTGCCCCTGCATGCTCCCCACACACGACCGTCGCGAGCTGGCCGCGATCTTCTGCGGCGGGATCGTCGGGGCGCTGGCGCGGACGGAGCTCGCCCAGGCGTTTCCGAGCAGCGCGCACGAGTGGCCGTGGGCCATCTTCAGCGTCAACCTCGTCGGCGCCTTCCTGCTCGGGTACTTCGTCACCCGGCTGGCCGAACGGCTGCCCACCTCGGCCTACAAACGGCCGTTCCTGGGCACGGGAGTGTGTGGCGCGCTGACGACGTTCTCTACGGTGCAACTCGAGCTCTACAAGATGACGCAGGTGCACGCCTGGGGGCTCGCGGTGGGCTACGCGGCGGCGACGGTGGTGGCCGGCTTCGCCGCGGTCATGCTGGCCACCGCATTGGTCCGCCGCGTGCGCACGGTCCTATGACGCTCGGGACGTGGCTACTGGTCGGGCTGCTCGGCGGCACCGGGTCGATCGCGCGGTTCGTCGTCGACGGGCTGGTCGGCGAGTGGGCGGGCGGCCGGGGGTCGTTCCCCTGGGGGACGTTCGTGGTCAACATCTCGGGCGCGGCGCTGCTCGGCGGCGTGTCGGGCGCGGCCCTCAGCGGCAACGCGCTCATCCTCGCCGGGACGGCGACGCTCGGCTCCTACACCACGTTGTCGACCTGGATGCTCGAGAGTCACCGCCTCGGCCAGGACGACCAGCTCGCCGTCGCCCTGGCCAACCTCATGGGCTCGCTGTTCGTCGGCTTTGCCGCCCTGGCTCTCGGGCACGCGGTCGGGGCGGCGCTGTGAACGAGGACTGCCTCAAGCTCACCGCGTACTTCGCCGAACGTGACCGGTCCGGCGGCCGGTTTCTGGGCGACGAGCTGCTCGGTATCTGCGAGCGCCACGGGCTGGCCAGCAGCATCCTGCTGCGCGGCACCGAGGGCTTCGGCCGCCACCAGGTGCTTCAGACCGATCGCCTGCTGAGCCTCTCGGAGGACCTGCCGATGGTGCTCGTCGCGGTCGACGCGCGGCCGCGCATCGAGGCCGCGCTGGCAGAGATCGGCGCCGCGGCCGAGCACGGGCTGCTGACGCTGGAGCGAGCCCGCCTGCTCAGCGGGCGGGTGGGGCACGAGACCCTGCCCGAGGAGCTGCACGAGGCGTCCAAGCTGACCGTCTACTGCGGTCGCTACGAACGCGTCGGGCGCCGCCCCGCCTTCGTCGCCATCGTGGAGCTGCTGCGGCGGCACGGCCTGCTGAGCGCCACCGTCCTGCTGGGCGTCGACGGGACCGCGCACGGTGTCCGTGAGCGAGCCCGGTTCCTGGCCGCCAACGCGCAGGTGCCGCTGATGATCATCGCCGTCGGCCCGGGAGCGGAGCTCGGCCGCGTCCTGCCCGAGGTGGCCGGGCTGCTCGAGCGCCCCCTGCTGACCCTGGAGCGCGTGCGCATCTGCAAGGTCGACGGCGAGCGCCTCGCCGAGCCCCACCAGGCGCCGGGCATCGACGACGCCGGGCTGAAGACCTGGGTCAAGCTCATGGTCCATGCCGATCACGACACGCTGCACGCCGGCCGCCCGCTGTTCGTGGAGATCGTGCGGCGGCTGCGAGCGGCGCGGGCGGGAGGGGCAACGGTCGTCAACGGGATCTGGGGGTACCACGGAGACCGCCCGCCGCAGGGCGACCGGCTGCTCTCGCTGCGCCGCCACGTGCCGGCGACGACGATCGTCGTCGATACCCCCGAGCGCATCGGGACGTGGTTTGCGATCATCGACGAGCTCACCGATCAGGGCGGGGTGGTCACCTCGGAGCTCGTGCCGGCGTTTCACGCGCGCGGCGCCTGGGGGGACGCCGGCGGGTTGACCCTGGCCGACCGTCACGGGCCCGGCTGACGCGGACGATTGTTCGCCTCTGGGTGCCGCCCTCAGCGGTCGCGGAAGGCGCGCCGGTAGGCGGTGGGCGTCGTGGCCAGCCGGCGGCCGAAGTGGGTGCGCAGCGTCGTCGCTGAGCCAAAGCCGGTGCGTATGGCGACGTGCTCCACGGGCAGGTCGGTCGTCTCCAGCAGGCCCTGGGCGACCCGGGTGCGCTGATCGAGCACCCACTGCCCAGGCGTGGTGCCGGTCTCCTGGCGGAAGCGCCGGGCGAAGCTGCGCGGCGACATGCAGGCCCGGCGCGCCAGCGCGGCGACGTCCAGGGGCTGGTCGAGCCGCTCGATGGCCCATGCCCGCGTCGCCTCCAATGAGGTGCCCGCATCGGCGTCATCGGCGATCGGCCGGTCCACGAACTGGGCCTGACCCCCGTCTCGGTGCGGAGCGACGACGGTGCGCCGGGCGATGTGGGCGGCGAGAGCGGCGCCATGGTCACGGCGGATGACGTGCAGGCAGAGGTCCAGGCCGGCGGCCACGCCCGCGCTGGTCAGGACGCTGCCCTCGTCGACGTAGAGCACCGACGGATCGACCGAGACCCGCGGGTAGCGCCGCGCCAGGCGCGCGGTCGAATCCCAGTGCGTGGTGGCGCGCCGCCCGTCGAGCACGCCGGCCTCGGCGAGTACGAACGCACCCGTGCAGATCGACATCACCCGGCTGCCTCGGTGATGGGCGCGAGCCACCGCCCGGGCGGCCGCGGTGAACCCATCGGGGTCTGAGTCGGGGCCGATCCCGGGAACGACGATCGTGTCCGCATGCTCGAGCGCCTCGATGCCGGCGCCGGCCACGACTTCGATCCCCGTCGAACTGCGCACCGCCCCGGCGCGGACGCCCGCGAGAGCGAAGCCGTAGTGAGGTGCGCCGCAGTGGCCGAACAGATGGGTCGGTGCGGCCAGGTCGAGGAGGACCACGCCGTCGAGGGCGAGGGCGACGACTTGGTGGGGGTGGCCGCTCTGTCGGGTTGGCATGAATCTTACGATACATGGCATTTCTGCCACTTGCCACCCGGGCGGCTCGGCCTCACGATGGCGCCATGACTCAGCACAACGCTCTTCCCACCACCGAGGTCGTCGTCTTTGACGGCTTTGACGACCTGGACGCCATCGCGCCCCTCGAGATCCTGACCGCCGCGGGTTTCCCCACTCGCGTGGTGCGCCCGGCCGGGCACGCCACGACGGTGCACTCCACCCACGGTCTGGTGCTGCAGGTGGACGCCGAGCTCGCGCCCGCGTCCGAGGCGGCTGGGGATGCGGGCCCCGACGCGGGCTCGGAGGCCATCCTCGCCCTGGTGCTCGTCCCCGGCGGCGGCTGGCTGGACGCCGCCCCCGGCGTGCGCGACCAGTGCGAGGGCCCGCTCCCAGCCGCGCTGGCCGCGCGGCACGACGCGGGCGCCGTGATGGCGTCGGTGTGCACCGGGGCGATGCTGCTGGCGCGCGCCGGTTTGCTCTCGGGGCGTCCGGCCGTCACCAACCGCAATGCCCTGGACGACCTGGCGCAGGCGGGCGCTGAGGTGCATCGCGACGCCCGCGTGGTGGATGACGGCAGCGTCGTCACTGCCGGCGGCCCGGCGGCTGGGATCGACCTCGCCATCCGGCTCGTCGAGCGGTTCGCCGGCACGGAGGCGGCTCAGGAGGCGGCGGCGCGGATCGAGCACGAGCCGGTCGGGCCCGTGTTGGTGGGGGTGGGGACGGCGTAGTGTCCCCACCGGGCTATGCCGTTCGTCTCTGAGACGACACAGGCCCACTCACCACCGGAGGTCCCCATGAAATACGCCCTGCTCATCTACACCACGCCCGGCATGATCGACCACTTCAGCAACGGTGAGCTCGAGGCGATGAGCTCCGAGTACTTCGCGCTGCGCGACGAGCCGGGTTGCCTGGCCGGCGGTCACCTCGAGGATGTGGGTACCGCCACCACGGTGCGCGTCGACGACGGCCGGACGCTGACCACGGACGGGCCGTTCGCCGAGACCAAGGAGGTCTTCGCCGGCTACTACGTGTTCGAGCTGGATGACCTCGACGCCGCAATCGAGATCGCGGCGCGCGTCCCCGCGGCACGGCTGGGCGGCTCGGTCGAGGTGCGCCCCCTGGTCGAGGGCTAGATGCCGCACTCCATCAATCCGGCGGTGGCGACGAGCTGACCGGGGACGGTGCTCGACAGCGTCTTCCGGGAGCACTGGGGCCGCGTGGTGGCGTCTCTGGTCGGCTACCTCGGCGACTTTGAGCTCGCCGAGGACGCCGCCCAGGAGGCGTTCGCCATCGCCGCCGAGCGGTGGCCCCTGGAGGGCACGCCGGAGAACCCCGCCGCCTGGCTGATCACGACGGCGCGCAACCGGGCGATCGACCGGATCCGCCGCGAGCGCACCCTGGCGGCCAAAGCGCCCCTGCTGGCACGCAACGAGGCCGTGGAGGATGACGTGAACGATCTCGGCTCCGATCAGATCGGTGACGAGCGGCTCGAGCTGCTCTTCACCTGCTGTCACCCCGCCCTCTCCACCGAGGCCCAGGTCGCGCTGACCCTGCGCAGCCTCGGCGGCCTGGCCAACGACGAGATCGCGCGGGCGTTCCTCGTCTCGCCGGAGACGATGAAGCGCCGGCTCTCGCGCGCCCGCACCAAGATCAAGCTCGCCGGCATTCCGTTCAGCGTGCCCCCGGCCCGTCACCTCCCGGAGCGCCTCGACGCCGTCCTGGCGGTCATCTATCTCATCTTCAATGAGGGGTACGGCGGCCGCGCCGACCTCGCCACGGAGGCGATCGCTCTGGGCATGGTGCTCTCAGAGCTCATGCCCGACGAGGCCGAGGTGCACGCCCTCGTGGCCCTGATGCATCTGCACCACGCGCGCCACCGGGCCCGGTTCGTCGCCGGCGAGCTCGTTCGCCTCGCCGACCAGGACCGGACCCTGTGGGACGCCGGCGAGATCGCCACCGGTCGCACCGACCTCGACCGCGCCCTGGCACTCCGCGGCCGCGGCGCCTACGTGCTGCAGGCCGCGATCGCCTCGCTCCAGTTCGACGATCCGATCGATTGGCTGCAGATCGGGGCGCTCTATCAGCAGCTCTCCCGTATCACCGGCTCGCCGGTGGTCGAGCTCAACCGCGCCGTCGCCGTCGCGGAGGCCGGCTCACCCGACGAGGCTCTCGCCATCGTGGACCGCCTCAGCCTCGACGGCTACCGCTATCTGCACTCCACCCGGGCCGAGCTGCTGCGCCGCCTCGATCGCCCGGAGGAGGCCGCGGTCGCCTACCGGCGCGCCCTGGAGCTGACTGACGCCGACGCCGAGGTCCGCTTCCTGCGCGAGCGACTCGCCAGCCTCTGAGGCCACGCGGCGTGCTGCCCGCAGCGCGCTCGCACCCCCGGCGCCCGTATGGCTCACGCCGCCCGTATGGCTCACGGCGCACGCGGGTCAGTCGGGGAGCAGGGGCACCCATGCGTCCACGTCCTGTCCCAATAGCGCGCCGCGCGAGATCGCGCCTGAGCCGAACCGGTCGCGCAGCGCATCGAGCGTGCGGTCCAGGCCCGCGGTGCGATCAAAGGGCAGCGCCAGCTGGATCGCCTTGGCGTCGCACAGGTTGGTCAGTGCGACCCCGATGAGCGTCAGCCCGCGTTGGGCGATCACCGCCCCCGACGCGGCCAGCAGCCCGCGAGCGACGCGCAGCAACGTCGTGGTGCGCGTCGTCGCCTCAGCCAAGGTGTGCGAGCGTGTGGCCCGCGAGGAGTAGTCGTCGAACCGCAGCCGCAGGACGACTGTCCGGCACGCGCGCCCCGCGGTGCGCATCCGCCGTGTGACGCGATCCACGAGGGTCATCAGTGCGGCGTCGAGCTCCGCGGGGGAGCGCCTGCGCCGGCCGAGCGCGCGCTGGGCGCCGATCGACCGCCGCCTTCGCCGTGCCGTCACTCGCCTCGCATCCCGGTTGTGCGAGAGCGCGTAGAGCTGGCGTCCGGCGGCCCGCCCCAGCATGGACACCAGCGTCTGTTCGCCGAGGCGCGCCACCTGCCCCACGGAGTTGAGCCCGTGGGCGTGCAGCTTGGCCGCCGTCACCGCGCCCACCCCCCACAGCCGCTCGACGGGCAGCGGGTGCAGAAAGGCCAGCTCGCCCCCCGCCGGGATGACGAGCAGGCCGTCGGGCTTGGCCACCCCGCTCGCCACCTTCGCCAGGAACTTCGTGCAGGCCAGGCCGACGGTGATGGCCAGTCCCACCTCGTCGTGCACCTCCTGACGTAATCGGACCGCGATCTCCGTCGGCGTGCCGGAGATGTGACGCATGCCCCTCACATCGAGGAACGCCTCGTCGATCGAGAGCGCCTCGACCAGCGGCGAGGTCCGCTCGAACACCGCGAACACCTGCTTGCTCGCCTCGGTATAGGCGGCGAAGCGCGGCGGCACCACGACCGCTCGCGGGCACAGGGCCCGCGCCCGGGAGCCTCCCATCGCCGTCCGCACCCCGCACGCCTTGGCCTCATAGCTCGCCGCGAGCACCACCCCGCCACCGACGATCACCGGCCGCCCCCGCAGCGACGGGTCGTCACGCTGCTCGACGGAGGCGTAGAACGCATCGAGGTCCGCGTGGAGTATCGTGGGCTCATCCGGCACGAACATATGTTCGCATCCGCATCGGACGTCACACTGTGAGGGCACGCCGGCGAATCGATTGGAGGAGACCGAGATGGCAGCGACAGGCGAGATGGTCAAGGGGGTCGACTTCGTCGCCCTTCAGACGAAGGACCTCGACCGCGCGATGGCGTTCTACGGAGAGACGCTCGGGCTACCGCGCTCAGTCCACGTACCCGATCGTGGGTTCGCCGAGTTCGAGACCGGCAACCTGACGCTCGGCATCATCGACTCGGCGACGATGGGGATGGAGCACCACGCGTCGCCGGCACCGGTGGCTCTGCATGTGGATGACGTCGCGCAGGCGCGGACGCAACTCGAGGCGGCCGGGATCCAGTTCCGCGGCGACGTGCTCGACACCGGGGTGTGTCACATGGCCTTCTTCGAGGACCCGGATGGCAACGCGCTGATGCTCCACCGCCGGTACGCGCCGCGCCAGACCGACCTCTGAGTGACGCGGCGGCCCAGGGTGATGCCGGGCCACAGTCTCAGGGCGCGCCGACCCGCGTGAGCATCTTGGCGCCCCAGCGGGCACCGGTCTCGCAGGCCTGGGCAATCGTCCCGCCCGCGCCGAGGCCGTACGTGAACCCCGCGGCGAAGGAGTCGCCGCAGCCGTAGGTATCGCGCACCGGTCCCGGCGGGGGCACCGCCGCCCACCGGCCCTCTGACTCCCCCCACCACCGCCCACCGTCCGGCCCCTCGGTTCCAACCATCAGCCGCGCGTCTGACTCGAGCCGCCGCGCCCAGCCCGACTCCACCTCGTCGGAGGTGCTGAAGACCAGCGCGTCGATGTAGACGCCCGGACGCTCGAGGCGCTCACGCAGCCGAGGTGTCGCCACCAGGATGCGCGCGGCGCGTGCACGCTCGAGCGCGCCCTGGTCCGCCGCGGTGACGTAGACCGCGTCCGCTTCAGAAAGGCGGTCCCACTCCAGCGCGTCCGCTCCCTCGGGCTGGAGCCGCTCCCCGATGGGGATGATGGTGCGCTCGCCATGGCGGTCGAGCAGGGTCAGAACCTCACGAGTGGCTCCGGGGCGTCGCGCAACGTGCACGGTGATGCCGCGTTCGGTCAGCTCGCGCACCGCGGCGTCGCCCAGCGAGTCGCTGCCGACCGCGCCGTAGAAGTCCACGTCGGCGCCGTGCTCGGCAATGACGGCCGCCGCCACCACCGCGCCGCCGCCGGCGCGCGTACCTTCGCGTTGCGCCCGCTGGATCTCGCCGGCCACAGGCAAGCGGTCCACGCGCAGGAACTGGACCCACTCGACATGGCCGACGACGGCGATCCTGGTCATCGACCGCGGACGCTACCGCTTCGACCGCTGACGTCAGCCATCAGCGCGTTCAGGCGGCCTGCCGCGACGCCGGCACCTGGCGGATGTGGGGCGGGAGCACCGGCAGCACGCCACGGCGTACGTAGGCGGCGCCGACGCCGACCAGCGCCTTGCGCACCGCCACCGGCGGCAGCGGGAAGAAGCCGTACTGCGCGCGGATCGCGTCGGGCAGCAGCGCGATGGTGATGAAGTTGACCGTCTCGACGAGCGGGCGCGCTGCCCGGCGGACCGGCGGCTCGAGCACGATCTCCCGCGCGCGCCGGCGTGCCCAGTCGCCCACGAACAACGCGTCGCCAGTCAGCATCGCCCGGCCGTAGGCGTCGAGGTCGGCCAGGGTCGCCGGCATCTGGCCGGCGCGCAGACCAAACAGGCGTCCGATCACCCGGTAGTCGTCCCACAGCTCGGCGCGCTCGGCTTCGTCCAGGCGCCCGACGTAGGTCCGGTAGACCACGACGGCCGAGTCGACGAGGCTGTAGAGGATCCACATCAGCAGCTCGGGGTCATCCGCGCGATACGGCGTGCCGGCCGGATAGCGCCCGACGGCCTCGGGCAGCCGGCCGCGAACGGAGCGGTGCATGGTCCGCACCCGGCGCGTGGCGCGGTCGGCGTCGGCGCGCGCGCCGAACGTGATCAGGTTCATGAGCTTGGCGGTGCGGGCCAGCCGGACGTAGGGATCCTCCAGCGCGTCGGAGTGGGCCAGCAGCCCGGCTACCGCCAGCGGGTGGGCCGCCTGCATCAACAGCGCTCGCGGCCCCGACAGCGCCAGCGCGCGCTCGCGCAGGACGCGGCGGATCACAGAGTCATCGTCGAAGTAACCCGCAGAGTCACGCATACCGTCCGCTCACGTTAGCTCGACGGCCTCCACGGTCTCGCCGATCCGCTGCGCCGTGCCGGCGTCCGGCGCCGTCGTCCAGTCGGCGGTGTCGTAGTGGCGCAGCGCCGGGAAGGCCAGCGCGATGACCGCGACGCCCACCATGCACAGCAGGCCCCCGGACACGACGGAGAAGCGGACCCCGGTCGCTCCGGCCACGCTGCCTGCCTCGATGTCCCCCAGCCGCGGCCCGCCGCTCACCACCAGCGAGAACACTGACGACATGCGGCCGCGCATGTGGTCGGGCGTGACCGTCTGGTTGATGGTGGAGCGGCACACGGCTGAGATCGAGTCGGCCGCACCCGCGACGGCTAGCAGCGCCACCGCCGGCCACAGGGAGCGCATGAGCCCGGCGAGCACCACCGCCGCGCCCCACACCGCGACCGCCCAGATGACCACGATCCCCAACCGTCGCGCGTGGTTGATCCAGCCGGTGAGCAGCGCGGCGACGGTCGCGCCCGCCGGTACGGCGGCGTAGAGCGCGCCGGTGCCCGCCGCGCCCGCGTGAAACACGCTCACCGCCAGGACCGCGAACAGCGCGCGCGGCATCCCGAACGTCATCGCCACCAGGTCGATGGCAAAGGAGCCGACCAGGGCGCGGTTGCCCCGCACGTAGCGCAGGCCCTCGGCGATCGAGGCCAGCACCTTGGGGTGCTTGCCCACGGCGATCGGAGGCTGGGCGGCGATGCGCAGCACAGTGCCGACCACCGCCAGGCAGCTGACGGCGTCCACGGCGTAGGCGGCCTGGACCCCGAACGCGGCGATGAGCAGGCCGCCGAACCCGGGCCCCATCACCGTCGCCAGCGCGGAGAGCCCGTAGGTGACGGCCAGCACCCGCGGCAGCCGCGGGCGGTCGATGAGGTTCGGCAAGAGTGCGGACATGGCGACGTTCTGCAGGGCATTGGCTCCCGCCAACAGGCCGCCCAGCACGTACAGCGCCGCCACTGGGGGCCGGCCCAGCGCCGGCAGGACCGCCAGGGCGCCCGAGGTTGCCACCAGCCCGATCTGCGTCAGCAACAGCAGCCGGCGGCGGTCCATGCGATCGGCGATGGCGCCGCCCAGTAGCGACATCGACACCAGCGGGACCAGCTCGGCGGCCCCGAGCAGCCCGACCATCAGCGCCGACCCAGTGAGCAGATAGAGCTGGAACGGCAGTGCGACGAGCGTCGCCTGGGAACCCAGGTTCGAGACGAAGCCGCCGCCGACGACCAGCCGCAGGTCGCGACTGTCGCGGAACGGCGAGAGGTCAGGGCGGAGGCGGGGGAGACGCAACCTAAATGAGGCTAATCGCTGCGGCTCCCCCGCTTGGCGGCCGCAACCGGGACCGGTCGCGGCTCACAGCGAGCTGCAGGCGCCGCCGTCAGTCGCTGCTGGATCCGCCCCCGGAGCTTCCGGAGCTCCCGGAGCTGCCGCCTCCCCCGCCGGCCGCGCCCGGAGCTCCCTGGGGACGCAGATCGGAGGCGCAGGCACGTGAGGCCGCCTGGAACCTCTTGTTACTGGCGATGGCCGCGGGGAAGATCGGGCCCTTCCCGGAGAAGTTCGGCGCGGGCAGGTCGTAGCCGTGCTGCTTGACGCAGTCGACGAACTTGGTCACCGCGGCCTTGTTGGGAGTGAAGCGCCGACGCGGGAACTGGCCGGCGCCGCACGCCTGGAAGGCGGCGCGGAACTTCGGATTGTTGAAGCGGCCCGCGCCGGGCGCGCCGCTGCCACCACGGCCGCCGCCCCCGCCAAAGAAGAACCCGCCGCCACCGCCGGGAGGACCGCCGCCCTCACCGCTGCGATTGGGTCGCCGGCGCGCGCCGGCCGGACGATTGGGGAGGGTGACTCCGTGGGATTTCAGGCAGGCGACGAGCTTGGAGCGAGCGGCCGATGTCGGCCGGCCCGCGGCGGCGCTCGCCGACGAGGTGGAGCTCGCGCTGCCGGAGGACGTGTTCGAGCTCGAGCCGCAGGCGGCCAGTACGAGGGCGGTGATCAGAACGGTCCCCGCCAGCATCGTCAGTCGAGCTGTGCGCAAATGAGTCATGGTGGTGCTGCTTCCTTTCGTGGTGCTCATCCGCCGGACGAGAAGAGAGAGCCGACGGCGGAGTTCCCGCCCCCGCCCGCGCCGGAGCCCGAGCCGCCGGAGCCCGAACCTCCGCCACCCGACCCGCCGCCCCGGTTGCCCGAGTCGGTGATCGTGGCCGCGGTGGTGCTGCCTTTGGACCCGGAACCGCCGGTGACGATGATCGTGTCGCCCGGGCGGATGGCATGCCGGGACACGGACTGGTTCTTGGTGATCTTGGTGGAGGAGGTGACCTTGACCTTGACGGTGTTGCCCGAGGTGTCGGTCACGAAGATGGTCTTGCCCTTGACGCCGGCCACCGTCCCGAACGAGGCGCCGGCGCCGCCGGCAGCCCCGCCGGCGAAACGGCCCGCGAATCCGCCTGCGGCCGCACCGCCCGCACCAGCCGCGCCGCTCCCACCGGCCGTACCAGCCCCGCCACCGGCCCCGAACCGCGCGGCCAGTGCCGCTCGCGTGCCGCCGCCGGCTCCGAGCGCGGAGCCCGAGTTCGACAGCTGCCCCTTCTCCACGCGGATTCCCGCGTAGAAGCCGATGGCGCAGGTGATGAGCGCGGCGAGCGCCGCGCTGCGGCGGTTGAAGAACTGCCGTCGCACGCGGCGCGGCAGGGGCGCCTCGGTCTGGGCCTCGGTCTCGGTCTCGGGCGGGTAGGCGTCCCAGTCCTCCTCGCGCTGGTCGGGGGTGTAGGTGTCCATGGTCGTCTTCCTGGGTCTGATGGGCAGGGGCCTGCGGCGTGGTGGCATGCGGCTCATTCGAATCTCAGTGCCTCGATCGGCCGCATCGCGGCGGCACGTCCGGCGGGATAGGTCCCGAAGAAGAGCCCGATCAGCACCGACGCGCCGAAGGCCAGACCAATCGAGTAGGGGGCGATCACCGGGTGGACGCCCGCGATCTTGAACTGGCTTCCGACGACGCCGAAGATCACGCCGGCGATCCCTCCGAAGAGCGAGACCAGCACCGCCTCGACGAGGAACTGCACGAGGATGTCCGAGCGCCTGGCCCCGACGGCCTTGCGGATGCCGATCTCCCGGGTCCGCTCGGTGACCGACACGAGCATGATGTTCATCACGCCGATCCCGCCGACCAGCAACGAGATCGCGGCCACCTCGCCCAGCAGGGTCGTGAACACGCCGCTGGTGGAGCTCGAGGCCTGCAGGATCGAGCCCTGGTTGATCACGTTGAAGCTCGACGAAGTCGACCCCGGTGCCGGTGGCAGGAGCGGGGTGAGAATGTTGGTGACCTCGGTCTGGGCGGCCGAGAGCTGGTCGCGCGACTTGGCCTGGACGACGATCGAGTTGACGTCGCCATAGCCGGTGAGCGTGTCCTGCACCGAGGTCAGCGGGGCCATCGCGACGTCGTCCTCGTTGGTGGCGCCGTTGGATCCCTTGGAGTTGGTGACCCCGATCACCTGGAAGTTCGTCCCGTTGACCCCGATGGTGGCTCCGATGGGGCTGGCCCCGCCGAAGAGCTCCTGCACCACCGTCGGGCCCACCACCACGACGCGGGCGTGCTGGTTCTCCTGCGCCTTGGTCCACCACGATCCGGTCGCCATCGTGTACTCGCGGGCGGTCTGATAGCTCGGCGTGGAGCCCACGAAAGACGAGGGGGAGTAGGTGGTCCCGTTGTAGGTGAGCGTCACCGCGTTGGCGTTGACCACCGGGGAGGCGCTCTGCACGTCGGGTGCGGTGAAGCGGTTCACGAGCGCGTTGGCGTCGGAGACGGTCAGCGGGTCCGCGGTGAAGCCCCCGCCCCGGCCGATCCCGCCGAGCGTGGGCGTGGACTGGACGAGCAGCACGTTGGAGCCCAGGGCCTCGATCTGGGACTGGACGGCGGCCGAGGAGCCGGTGCCCACTGCGACCAGGATGATCACTGAGCCCACCCCGATCATGAGCCCCAGGATCGTCAGGCCCGAGCGCAGCTTGTTGGCGGACAGGCCCGTGAGGGCGACCCGCACGATCTCGCTCACGAAGATGCCTCCAGCGCAGTGGCGGCGTCGGACACGATGTGTCCGTCGGAGAGCTCGATGACACGCTCGGCATGAGCGGCGACCTCGTGCTCGTGGGTGATCAGGACGATCGTGCGCCCCTCGCCCGACAGACGTTCGAAGATGTCCAGGATCTCCCGCGTGGAGGCGTTGTCCAGGTTCCCGGTGGGCTCGTCGGCGAGGATCATCGCCGGGTTGGTGACCAGCGCGCGCGCAATGGCCACGCGCTGCTGCTGGCCACCCGAGAGCTCGGAGGGGAGGTGGTGCACGCGCGAGGTCAGGCCGAGCTCGGCCAGGGCGCGCATCGCCCGGCGGTGTCGCTCTGAGTGGCTGAGCCCGGCGTAGGCCAGCGGAAGCTCGACGTTGGCCAGCGCGCGCGTGCGCGGGATGAGGTTGAAGCTCTGGAAGACGAACCCGATCTCTCGATTGCGCAGGTCGGCGAGCCGGTCCTCGTCGGCGAAGCGCACGTCGAGGCCGTTGAGGCGGTAGACCCCGCTCGAGGGCACGTCCAGGCAGCCGAGGATGTTCATCAGCGTGCTCTTGCCGCTGCCGGAGCTGCCCATGATGGCGACGTACTCGCCCGACTGGATCGTCGCGGTGATCCCGTTGAGGGCGTGCACCGAGATCTCCCCCAGCTCGTAGGTCTTGGTGACCTGGTGAAGGTCGATAACGGGAGGCCGCGGAGCCATCAGCCTCCGCCGCGGAACCCGCCGCCGCCCCCGCCGCCCCCGCCGCCGCGGAAGCCGCCGCCGCCGGCGAAGCCGCCGCCGCCCAGGAATCGCGCAGCACCCGCACCCCCACCCAGCCCGCTGCCGCCCAGGGTCCCGGTGGACCCCGATGAGAGCGACGATGTCCCTGAGCCCAGCGCCGGCAGCGTGGTGGTGACCTGCACCTGGTCACCGGCGCGCAGTCCGCTGACGATCTGAGTGCGGCTGTCGCCGACGAGGCCTACGACAACTGTCGTCGGGATCGCCTTGCCGTTCCTGAGCAGGTTGACCCGGCCCACGGAGCCCGTCGTCGTCAGAGCGCTGTTGGGCAGGTTGACCCCCGACGCCTGGCCGGTGATGACCGCAGCCGAGGCGCTCATGCCCGGCTTGACGCGGGAATCGCGCTGGTCAAGGGCGAGCGTCGCGTTGTAGCTGACCACGCCGCTGCTGCTCGTCCCGAGGGTCGAGATCGCACTGACGTGCGCGGCGAGCTCCACGCCGGATAGTGCCTCGAGCGTGATGTTGGCGGGTTGCCCGACCTTGATCTTGGAGATGTCGGACTCGCTGAAGGCCACGGTCATCGTCATGGAGCCGGCGTTGACGATCTCGACGAGGCCCGAGCTGGTCGACGACGAGGCTGAGCTGCTGGCCGAGCCGCCGAGGCTGCCGGCGGTCGCGCCCGTCCCGGTCGCCGCGCTGGACCCCGAGCCTGTCCCGGTGCTCGAGCTCGCGCTCGAGCCGGCACTCGAGCCGCCGGAGGAGACCGTGTCGCCGGGCGAGACAGCGGCGACGTTGACGACCGTGCCGGCGGCAGGCGCGAACAGCCGGGTCTCGTTCAGGGCGTTCTCCGCGTTGCGGACCGTGGCCTCGGCGCCGTCGACGGAGGCTTGGGCCGAGGCGATGTTGGCGGCGACGGTCTCCGCGCTGACGGTGCTCGTCTGGCCCGAGCCCGAGCCCGAGCCCGAGCCCGAGTCCGAGCCGCCGCCCGACCGCGACCCGCCACCGGAGCTGCCGGAGCCGCGGGACGCGCTGCTCGACGATCCGGAGGACCCGCTGCTCGGGGTGGTCCGGCTGGGCCTCGTCCGGGTCGGGGTCGGGGTCGTCCGAGTGGGGGCGGAGGTGGTGGTCTGTGTCGTCGTGGCGCTCGGCGTCGTCTGCGTCGTCTGTGTGCTGGTCGTGGTCTGAGTGGTGGTCGACGCGGCGGGATGGAAGGTCACGAACTCGGTCGACTCCTCGGGGCTGTCCAGGCTCGTGTCCGAGGACGATCCCGACGAAGCCGATGTCGCCGTCTGGTTTTCGGCGTTGGTCAGGTTGTCCTCAGCCGAGGTCAGGTTGGACTCCGCCTGCTCCACGGTCAGCTGCGCGGCGGTGGGATCCAGGGTCGCGATCAGCTGTCCCTTGGCGACGTGGTCGCCGTCCTTGACGTAGAGGTGCTGCAGCGTCCCGGTCGTCTGGAAGTTGGCCTCCACGTCGGTCCCGGGCTCGAGGTTTCCGGTGCCGGTGACCGTCGACTGCACGACCCCGCTGGCGGCCGTGACGACCTCGGTGGACGTCCGCGTCGACTGGGTTGGCGGGCCCAGCTCGAGCACTGCTGCGACGACGGCGGCCGCGAACACGGCCACCATGCCGAGGATGTACCAGGGAACTCTGATGTTCACGCAGCTGCCGACGCTGCTCGCCAGACGGTCACTGGCTCAATCTGCGTGATCCAGATAAGAGTCCGACGTGAGAAGGCTGAGATTTCCCTGAGAGGGTGCCGCTGCGGGGAGTGCGGGCAGCGACACCTGGAACACGGCGCCCCCGCCGTCGGCACCCGGAACGTTTTCGGCGTGGACCGAGCCGCCGTGGGCGAGAGCGATCGCCTTGACGATGGCCAGTCCCAGGCCGGCGCCGGCCTTGCCGCGGCTGCGCCCGCCCTCGGTGCGCCAGAAGCGCTCGAACAGTTGATCGGTGGCGTCGTCGGGCAGGCCCGGCCCGTGGTCGCGTACCTCGAGCAGGGCCAGGCCGCCCTCACGGCGCACCGCGATCTCGACCGTGGTCCCCGCCGGGGTGTGGATGACGGCGTTGCGCATGAGGTTGGCCAGGAGCTGGCCGAGTTGGTCGGGATCGCCCATCACCGTCGTGGCCGGCTCGTCGATGCACAGCCGGACGCTGCGATCCGGCGCGGTGACACGGGTGTCCTCGACAGCATGCGCCGCCAGTTCGCCGAGGTCGACGGGGACGCGCGGGCGCTCGGGCGCCTGGTCGAGCGAGGCCAGCGACAGGAGGTCCTCCACGAGCACGCCCATGCGGGTGGCCTCGGCCTCGATGCGCGCCATGGCCCGCTCCAGCGTCGCCGGGTCCTCGGCGGCTCCCAGGCGAAACAGCTCCGCGTAGCCCCGGATCGACGCCAGCGGCGTGCGCAGCTCGTGCGAGGCGTCGGCCAGGAAGCGGCGCAGCTGGTCCTCGCTCTGGCGCCGGGCGCGGAAGGCCTGCTCGATCTGCCCCAGCATCTCGTTGAGCGAGCGGCCCAGGCGGCCGACCTCGGTTCGCGGGTCGGCCGGGGTGACCCGCCGCGACAGGTCGCCGCCGGCGATCTCGGAGGCGACCCGGCCGATGCGCTCGAGCGGCCGCAGCCCGATCCGGATGACCACCCAGCTCAGCAGCACCAGCGCCAGGATCACTCCGCCTCCGACCAGCCCCTGGACCACCACCAGGCGGTGCAGGGTCTCGTCGGTCTCACGCAGGGACACCGCCACCACCACCGTGTTGCCGCCGTTCACGGCGAACGCGGCGGCGCGGTAGCGGACGTCGGGCCCGCGGCTGGCGTGCACCGTGAACAGCCTGAGCGGCCTGCCGGGACTGCTGATCGGGGGGCGTGCCGGCACCTTGGGCGGCGCCGGTGCCGGTTCGCCATAGGTGAACGTCCTTTGGCGCAGAACCTTGCCGTCGGGGCCGATCACCTCGCCGAAGGTGCCGGGGGGCAGGCTGGCCGGCCCGATCCCGGGCGGCCGGCGCCCGAGCAGGCCGGCGAAGGGAAAGCGGCGTGCCCCGGGGGCACGTGCGGGCCGAACGCCGGACAGGCGAAGCTCGAAGGCGACGGGCACCAGTCCCGACTGCACCTGCTGGTCCACCCGGTTGAGCAGGAAACTGCGCTGCTCCTCATAGGTGGTGACGGCGGCCACCGCGAGGCCGGCGGCGACGAGGACCACCATGCCCAGCAACAGGCGTGTGCGCAGCGACATCAGTCTCGGGGGAGCCGCAGCGCATAGCCCACGCCGCGCACCGTGTGCACCAGCGGTGGCCCGTGGACGTCGAGCTTCTTGCGCAGGTAGCTGATGTAGGTCTCCAGCACCCGCGCGTCGCCGCCGAAGTCATAGCTCCACACGTGGTCGAGCAGCTGGGCCCGGGTCAGGACGCGCCGCGGGTTGAGCAGCAGGTAGCGCAGGAGCCGGTACTCGGTGGCCGTGAGCTCGATCGCGTGCGGGCCGCGGTGGACCTCGCGGGTGTCCTCGTCGAGCTCGAGGTCGGCGAAGCTCAGGCGGCTGGGGGTCTCCTGGAAGGCGCCGCTGCGCCGCAGGAGGTTGCGCAGGCGGGCCACCAGCTCCTCGAGGCTGAACGGCTTGGTGACGTAGTCGTCGCCTCCGGTGGTCAGGCCGCGGACCTTGTCAGAGGTGTTGTCGCGGGCGGAGAGGAACAGGATCGGGACCTCGGCGCGCTGCCGCGAGAGCCGCTGGGCGACCTCGAAGCCCTCCATGTCGGGCAGCATGATGTCCAGGACGATGGCGTGGGGGCGCCAGTCGCGCACCTGGGCGAGCGCCTGGGCCCCGGTCTGCGCCGCGGACACCTCGAAGCCGTGATGGCGCAGGGCCATCGACACCACGTCGACGATGCCCGGCTCGTCGTCGACCACGAGCACGCGTAACCGTTCGGTGTGCTCAGGCACGGACGCATGATCGACCGCGAAACTCGGGATACGGTCAAGGGTAAGACAGAAACACGTGAGAAACGCGCGCGCGTGATTCAGTGGGGTGATTGGGTTAAGGGGGAATGGGGTAATGGGACTGCACCATGAGCACCGCGACCAGTTCTCCCCCCCAGCAACTGCGCCGGCTCAAACGTCCCGGCGCCGTCGGACAGGTCGGCAACGAAATCCTCTTCGTCCGCTGGCAGCAGGATGGCGATCGCCAGGCCCGCGACGAGCTCGTCCAGCGTTTCCTGCCCCTTGCCCGCAAGCTCGCCCGTCGCTACAGCGGCGCGCGCGAGCCCTTCGATGACCTGTTGCAGGTCGCCTGTCTCGGGATGGTCAAGGCGATCGATCGCTACGACCTCGACCGCGGCACGGCCTTCTCGTCATTCGCCGTCCCGACGATCCTGGGAGAGCTCAAGCGCTACTTCCGCGATCTCGGCTGGGCGGTCCACGTCCCGCGGGGCGCGCAGGAGCGTGCCGTCAGGGTCGAGGAGGCACAGCAGCTTCTCTCCGGCCGCCTCAACCGTGCCCCCACGGTGCCTGAGCTGGCCCAGTACCTCGAGTTCGACATCGAGGACATCCTCGACGCGCTGGAGACCTCTCGCGCCCACCACGCATCGTCCCTCGACGCCCCGTACGACGATGGAGAGGGCGAAAGTGGGACTATGGTCGAATCGTTCGGAGACCTGGATCCCAGTCTGCAGTCCGCCGACGACCGCGTGACCATCACGTCGGCCGCCCGGCAACTCCCCCAGCGGGAGCGCGAGGTGCTGACGCTGCGCTTCGTGCACGACCTGACGCAGACGCAGATCGCCGACCAGATCGGCGTGTCGCAGATGCAGGTCAGCCGCATCCTGCGGCGGGCGATCGCACATTTGACCGAGATCACAGAAGGCTGACTTCTCGAGCGGCTGGGCCTTCGGCGCAATCGACGCTGTTTCAGGCGTCGGTGCGTGGGAATCTGCTCTGCTGAGGTGATGGCTGAAGGCTCAACCGTTCGCCTGCGCCTTGAGAGCAGGCCACAGACCCTGACGATTGTCCGTGGGATGCTCGGCGGCGTCGCTGAGTTCCTGTCGATCGATCCCGAGTTGCTCGACGACCTCAAGACATCGGTCAGCGAGGCGTGCAACAACGTCGTGCTGCACGCCTACGGCGGCGAGCCGGGCCCCATGGAGGTCGGGCTCTTCGTCACCCAGGAGCAGTTCAGCGTCCGGGTCAGCGACGAGGGCGTCGGGATGCCGGCCCCCCCTCCGGCGGGGGACGTGAGCCAGGGCATCGGCCTGTCGGTCATCCGTGCGCTGACCGAGGACGTCCAGTTCAGCTCGGCGCCCGGCGGCGGGACCGAGGTGCGGATGGACTTCTCAGTCCGCCGCGACGGCCGCAAGCTGTTCGAAGCGCCGCCCCCGGCCACGGGCGACGCCGAGATGACGCCGTCTGCCGACGGAGAGGGCGAGGTGATCGTCTCGCTCTCGCCGGTGACGCTGCTGCCCGGTGTCCTGGGGCGGCTGGCCCGGACCCTCGCCGCCACCGCTCACTTCTCGCTCGATCGCTTCTCCGACGTCTACCTGGTCACCGACACGCTGGCCGCTCACGCCGCCACCGCGGCCGAGGGGCACCGGATCGAAGCTCGCCTCACGGCCCAGGATCGCCGCCTGGAGCTTGTCGTGGGCCCCTTCCGCAAGGGCACGGGCTCACGGCTCGACGTCCAGGCCGCTGATCACCCCGCCTCGCCGCTCGTCCTGCTGTCCGATCAGGTTGCGGTACAGGAGGCCGGCGATGCCGAGCTCCTGCGCGTGATCGTGATCGACCACCGGCGCTAGCCGCCCGGCTCGGCGGGCACTGACGGCTGAGCCCGCCCTCAGCGTGGGTCGAGCAGCTCTTCAGGCGCGTCGACCAGGCGTAGGCGCTCCGCCACGCCGGTGAGGTCGAGGAGCCTCTGGACCTGCTGGGAGCCCTTGACCAGGCCCATCTCGCACCCTTCGCCGGCCAGGCGCTGGTGGGCCCGAACGAGGATGCTGAGGCCGGTTGAGTCCATGAAATCGAGGTTGCGAAGGTCGATCACGACCAGCCGGATGTCCGGCCCGGTCAGTTGATCGAGTTCGGCTTCGAGCTCCGGCCCGGAGGCCAGGTCCAGCTCTCCGCTGACCGCCACCACGGCGGCCGCACCATTTCGTCGGACTTCTACCTGGAACTGATTCTGCACGCTGTTCACGAGCCTACTGATCTCGGCCCTGCCGTGTTGGAGTCAGTTACGTCCAACGGCAGGTTTGGAAGTGGGAGTACGCGGAAACGGTAGTCCTAGCGGGAGATTCTTTGGCTGACGCGCGCGCATCCTCGCACAGTCCGGGACCCGGATTCGTGCATGAAGCGCTCATCTACCACGATGAGGCGGAGTTCGATGCTGCCCTGCACACGTTCCTGCAGGAGGCCGCCGCCGCCGGGGAGCCGGTGCTGGTGGCACTGCCCGGCCGACACCTTGACCATGTCCGCGAGGCGCTCGGTGACGCCATGGCCGGTGCGCGCTGTGCGGACCTCGAGCAGGTGGCGCGCAACCCGAGCCGTCTGCTGTCGATGATCGAGGAGTGGGTGACTGCTCACGGTGGTCGCGCGCGCGTTGTGTCCGAAGTGGTCTGGCCGGGGCGCAGCCACGCCGAGGCGGTCGAGGCGCTGCGCCATGAGGCGCTGGTCAACCATGCTCTGGCCGGGTCGGCGGCCACGATCATGTCGCCATTCGACGCGCGCCACCTCGATGAGGAGATCCTGGCCGGCGTCGAGATGACCCATCCGACCGTCGTCGAGGGCGGACACCGTCGCGCTGGTGCCGCCTACACGGATCCGCTCAGTACCGCGTTCGGCGAGCTGTGGCCGCTCGACGACCCGTCCGGGCCCGTCTCCGAGCATTCTCTGGACGGGACCCTGCTCGACCTGCGCCGGGCCATCGCCGAGGACCCGGCGCTGGCATCACTGAGCGCCGAGCGCCGGTCTGACCTCGTGTTCGCGATCAACGAGGCCGCCAGCAACGCGGTCAAGCACGGGAACGTCGGCTGCATGACGCGGATCTGGCACAACGGGGACGAGGTCGTGACCGAGGTGCGCTCGCGCTCCGGAGTCGATGACGTGATGGCGGGGCGACGGCGTCCCGCGGCCGACGCGCTCGACGGCCGCGGCCTGTGGCTCATCAATCAGGTCTGTGACCTCGTACAGCTGCGCAGCGGAGCCTCGGGGATGACCCTGCGCATGCACATCAAGGAGCACTGACCGCCCGGACCGCCGGCGATCGACGCAGGCTCTATGCGGGCTGCGGGCGCTCCTGGGTCAGGTCGCGCAGCCGCTGCACGGATTTGCGCAGCAGGCGCGACACCTGCATCTGGGAGACGCCGATGCGCCGGGCGATCTCCGCCTGGGTGAGGTCCTCGCCGAAGCGCAGATAGAGGATCCGGCGCTCGCGCTCGGGCAGGTGCTGCAGCGGCCGCGAACACCGTAGCCTGATCGTCGACGAGGTCCAGCCGGTCGTCCTGGGTACCGAGCCCCTCGATGCGGTTCTCCGTCTCTTCGTCGCCGCCGCGCGGCGCATCGAGCGACACGGTGTCGTAGGCCTCGTTGGTCTGCAGGCCGTCGAGCACCTGCTCCTCCGAGATCTCGAGGTACTCGGCCAGCTCGGGGACGGTCGGGGACCGCCCCTGGCGCAGGCTCACCTCGCGGCGGGCGTCGGCGATCTTGCGCGCCAGCTCCTGCGCGCTGCGGTCCACATGCAGGGCCCATGCGCTGTCGCGGAAATACCGCTTGAGCTCGCCGACGATGGTCGGCACCGCAAATGAGGTGAAGGCAAAGCCGCGAGTGGGATCGAAACGCTCCACCGCCTTGACCAGGCCGAGGCTGGCGACCTGCACGAGGTCGTCATACGGCTCGTTGGAGCCGGCATATCGGCGCGCCAGCTTGCGGGCCAGAGGCAAGAACCGCTCTATCAGCGCATCGCGAGCGCGGACATCGTGGTCCTCATACCAACGGTCGAACAGCTCTCCCGAGCCGACGGCCAAGACAGGCGGAGACTGGACCGCCATCGCGGACCTCCCAGAGTCGCAGACACCATTTGTTGTATCACAGCCATCCCGTCTTCCCTGGTAGATCCCGTGTTCCTCAGACGGATGGCGGGTATCTTTATGCAGCTTTACCTTGGGCCGCGAAGCGCTCGACGGCCGTCGACGCGCGGTCGTCGTCCAGCAGATCGAGCACGGCGCCCTCGAGGCGCGCCCGCCGCCGGTCGTCGGGGCCCCGCAGGCTGCCGATCCGGTCCACCTCACCGCCGATCGTCCAGCCCGACAGATACCGATCGAAGACACGGGGATCGATGTAGGAACGGCGCGCCACCGCCGGCGTGTTGCCCAGAACCTCGGCCACGCCGCGCACCGCGCCGTTGATCGCGCGCTTGCGGGCGGCGGCCGACGTCACCTCGCGCCCGTCGGCGGCGAGCGACACAGCGGCGAGCACCGTCGCGTTCCAGGTCCGGAAGTCCTTGGCCGTGTACCCGTCGCCGATCAGGTCCTTGAGGTACTCGTTGATCTGCTCTGAGCGCACATCGTGCCAGCGGCGCCCGTCCTTGAAGGCCAGCAGCTGGTCACCGCCCGCCCGCCGGCGCTTGAGCGCCTGGACCACCTCGAGCACCGGCGCGTCCTGCACGGCCTGCACGCGGCGGACCCCGCCCTTGGCCAGGTAGTCGAAGACGAGCTGTCCGTCGTTCACGGTGACGCTGTCCTTGAGCACCGTGGCCAGGCCGATACCGCCATCGCCGTCGGCGTACTCCTCGGAGCCGACCCGGAACAGCCCGACGTCGAGCAGACGGATGGCGCACGCCAGGACTCGCCGCTCTGAAACGTCGTCGCCGGACCGCAGGGTGCGCAGGACGCGCCGGCGCAGGCGCGGGAGCGTGTGAGCGAAGTCCACCATGCGGTCGAACTTCTCGCGGTCGCGCCGCTCGCGCCAGCGCGGGTGATAGAGGTACTGCTTACGCCCGGCCGCGTCCACGCCGGTGGCCTGCAGATGGCCGAGCGGGTCGGGGCAGATCCAAACCTCCTCCCAGGCCGGCGGGATCGCCAGCTCCTTGACGCGCAAGACTGCTTCGGGGTCGCGCAGGCGCCCGCCGCCGACGTCCTCGTAGCTGAACCCACGTCCCCGGCGGACGCGGCGAAATCCCTTGTCCGAGCAGTCCGAGCGGCGCAGCCGGGCGCGCCGGGACCGGGTCCCGGGCTTCGCCTGCGACGCGGTGGCCATCAGGTCTCGTCGAACTCGCGAAAGCGCGAGGTCATGCGCGCGTCGGTGTCATCGCCCTCGTCCGCCCCGCCCTCGTCCGCGTCGTCCTCAGCGTCGTCGTCCTCGGCCTCCACGTGCGTCGCGTTGGCCTGCTGGACGACGCCCTCCAGGAAGAAGCGCAGCTCCTCCTCGCTGCCCTCGGGGACCTCGGTCACCTTGACCTTCGACCCCTTGAGCGACACCTCGCCCCAATTGCCCCCACCCAACAGCCGTGCCGTGCGCAGAAACGTTCCCTTCCAGCCGCGGGGCCGGTCGCCGGCGATCTCGACCGTCAGCGTGCCTTCTCGGACAGCTGCCGCGCTCCACTCAAGCCGGGGTGCCTCCATGTCGGCCGACTACCCGGTGGGGTGGAGCGCAAGCAGATCCGCCCGCGCGACTAGACGCGAGCGCCGCGGCGCCCGGTGAAGAACATGACCAGCGCGACCAGCGCCAGCACGAAGATGATGGGGTGAATGATCACACCGCCTGCGATGGCGATGATGAACAGGACGACGGCGAGAGCCAGAAGCATTTGCATCCCTTCCCTTTCTGGATTGGCCAGCGGGAGATGGCTACCCCATGATTCGGCGCGCCAACCACATGCACAAACCGGTTTACTGCCCAGCCATGACCGCGACCTACACCTCTGAGCTGGCCGAGACGCTGGCGCCGGACCTGCTGCGCCGCTTCGAGCGCTACGTCCGGATCGACACCCAGTCCGCGCGAGAGCGCGCGCAGTCCCCCAGCACCCCCGGTCAGCTTGACCTGGGGCGCGTGCTGGTGGAGGAGCTGATCGTCGCCGGACTCGGCGATGCGGCGCTGGACGAGAACGGCTACGTGACCGCGACCCTGCCAGGCACCGCGGGCAACGGGACCGTCATCGGGCTCGTCGCCCACATGGACACCAGCCCCGACGCCTCCGGGACCGGCGTGGAGCCGATCGTGCACCACGAGTACGACGGCGGCGTGATCGCGCTCCCGCGCAACGGGACCCGGCTTGACCCCGAGTCGATCCCCGAGCTCACGGCCAAGGTCGGCCACGACATCGTCACCTCCAGCGGCGACACACTGCTCGGCGCCGACGACAAGGCGGGGGTGGCCGAGATCATGGTCGCCGTGGCGCATCTCGCCGCCCACCCCGAGCTCCCGCGACCCACGCTGCGAATCTCGTTCACGCCCGACGAGGAGATCGGCGAGGGCGCGACCCTGTTCAACATCGACCGCTTCGGGGCGCTGTGCGCCTACACCATGGACGGCTCTGAGATCGGCGAGTTCACCGACGAGACGTTCTCCGCCCAGGAGATGATCGTCTCCATTCATGGCGTCGACGTCCACCCCGGCCACGCCACCGGCAAGCTCGTCAGTGCGCTGCGAATCGCGGCTGAGATCGTCGCCGCCCTGCCCTCGGACCGCCTCACACCGGACACCACGTCGGGGCGCGAGGGGTTCATCCACGTCTACAGCCTGATCGGCACCGCGGCCACCGCCGAGATCCGCGCGATCGTGCGTGACTTCGACGAGGACCGCCTCGCCGAGCACGTGGCGTTGTTGCAGGACACCGCCCGCGAGGTGGTGGCCCGGTCCCCGCGGGCCACGCTCGACGTCGAGGTGCGCCGGCAGTACCGCAACATGCGCCAGTACCTCGAGCCGCTCCCGTTCGTCGCCGAGGCCGCCGAGGCGGCGATCACCGCGGAGGGTCTCGAGCCCCTGCGCGTGCCCGTGCGCGGCGGAACCGATGGCTCGCGGCTGTCGGAGATGGGCCTTCCGACGCCCAACATCTTCACCGGCGGCCACGAGTTCCACTCCGTGCGCGAGTGGGCCTCGGTCCACGATATGGCCTCTGCGGCGGCGACGGTCGTGCGCCTGGCAGAGGTCTGGACGCGCCCAGAATGGTCTGAGCGCGGCGCGGGCACCTACTAACCTGTGCGCGGATGAGCCCGGCAGGCGCCACCTCGCTGGCCTCGCTGGACGGTGAGATCATGCCGGCCGCCGAGGCGACGATCCCCGTCACCGACGAGGGGCTGGTCCGCGGCGACGGCGTCTTCGAGGTCATCCGGGTCTACGAGGGCACCCCGTACGCCTTTGACGCGCACCTCGCCCGTATGGATCGCTCGGCAGAGAACCTCCGGCTTCCGGTCGACCTCGAGTCCGTCCGCGCCGACGCCTTCCGGCTGCTGGCCCAGGCCGGCGCCGGTCCTGACCACCAATGCCTGCGGATCATGATCACCCGCGGCGGGCGCCGGATCCTGCTCACCGAGCCGATGGTGGCGGTGGCCGACCGCGCGCGGGTGATGTCGATCACCTACTCGCCGACGCGGATCCTCGACGGCGTCAAGTCGCTGTCGTACGCCGGCAACATGCTCGCGGGGCGCCTCGCGCGCGAGCAGGGCTACGACGAGGCCCTGCTCGTCACGCCGCACGGGCGCGTCCTGGAGGGGCCCACCAGCTCGGTGTTCTATGTGCAGGATGGGGTTCTGCACACCCCACCGCTCGACGAGCACATCCTGGCCTCGATCACGCGGGCGCTCGTCATCGAGGTGACCGGGGCGCAGGAGCGGTCGTGCACCCTGGAGGAGCTCTACGAGGCCGACGAGGTCTTCTTCGCCTCCACCGTGCGCGAGGTCCAGACGGTGGCCACGATCGACGGTCACGAGTACACCGGCCCGTCGCCCATCTCTGACCGCACGCGTGAGGCGGTCACTGCCCGTATCGCCGAGCAGCTGTGCGGCTGAGCGGTCGCCCGCACCCGGCCTATGAAGGTTCTGACCGTCATCGGAAACCGGCCGCAGTTCATCAAGGCGGCCGCGGTGTCCCGGCCTCTGCGCCGCGAGCATGAGGAGATCCTGATCCACACCGGACAGCACTTCGACGACCGCCTGTCGGCGGTGTTCTTCTCCGAGCTCGGCCTGCCGGCGCCCGACCGCCAGCTCGGCATCTCGCTCGGGTCCGCGAGCTCCCAGACCGCGCGCATGCTCGCCGCGCTGGAGCCGGTGCTCGTCGACGAGTCGCCCGACGTGGTCCTCGTCTACGGCGACACCAACTCGACCCTGGCCGGCGCGCTGGCCGGCGCCCAGGCACACGTCCCGGTGGCCCACGTCGAGGCCGGGATGCGCTCGTTTGACCGGTCGATGCCCGAGGAGCTCAACCGCGTCCTCACCGATCACGCGAGCGCGCTGCTGCTGTGCTCGACCGAAGGGGCGATGACCAACCTGCGTCACGAGGCGGTGGCCGGCCGCACCGAGATGGTCGGTGATGTGATGGTGGACGTCGCCATGGCGGTTCAGCCCCAGGCGCGCGAGCGCGCCGACCTGGTGCGAGCGCGGGGTCTGGAGCCCGGGGCCTATCTGCTGGCCACTGCGCACCGCGCCGGCAACGTGGATGACCCCGAGCGTCTGGCCATGCTCGTCGACGTGCTCACCGGCCTCCCGCTGCCGGTCGTCCTTCCGCTGCACCCCCGTACCGATGCCAGGCTGCGCGCCGCCGGGCTGCGCGACCGGCTGGCGGCGGCTCCCGGCGTGGTCTTGACCGAGCCGCTGGGCTACTTCGAGCTGACGGCGCTGCTGTGCCAGGCGCGTGCCGTGGTGACCGACTCCGGGGGCCTGCAGAAGGAGGCGTTCCTGGCCGGCGTGCCCTGCGTCACCCTGCGTCCCAACACCGAGTGGACCGAGACCGTGGAGCTGGGCTGGAACGTCCTCGCCGACCTCGACCTCGCGCGCGTCCTGGCCGCCCTCGAGCGCGACCCGCCCGTCGGGGACCCGCCGCCGGTCTATGGCGACGGCCACGCCGGCGAGCGTGTCGTCACGGCGCTGGCCACGCCGGCGGGATCCCGATGACGCCCGCTCTCTCGATCGGCGTCGTCGGATTGGGCTACTGGGGTCCGAACCTGGCGCGCAACTTCGCCGCCATTCCCGGTGCGGAGGTGACCTACCTATGCGACGGTAACGAGGAGGCCCTGGCGCGGATGTCGCGCACGTTGCCCGCCGCGCGGGTGACGGCGGACCTCGACGAACTGCTGGCCGACCCTGACCTGGACGCGATCGTGCTGGCCACGCCGGTGCCCACCCACGCCGAGCTGGCGGTGCGGGTGCTCGAGGCCGGCAAGCACTGCTTCGTGGAGAAGCCGCTGGCGCAGTCCGCCGCCTCCGCCGAGCGCGCGGTGGCCGCCGCCCAGCGCGCCGGCCGCGTCCTCATGGTGGGACATCTGCTGGAGTACCACCCCGGCGTACAGAGGCTCAAGGAGCTGACTGACTCCGGCGAGCTCGGCGACGACATCTACTACATCTACGGCAACCGCCTCAACCTCGGCAAGCTGCGCGCCGACGAGAACGCCCTGTGGAGCCTCGGCGCCCACGACGTCTCCGTCGTGCTCTACCTCGCCGACGAGGAGCCCGTCGAGGTCGGTGCGCACGGCGCGTCCTACGTGCGGCCGGGGGTCGAGGACGTGGTCTTCTGCTTCCTGCGCTTCCCGTCCGGGCTGGTGGCGCACCTGCACCTGTCCTGGCTTGATCCGCACAAGGAGCGGCGCTTCACCGTGGTCGGCTCCCAGAAGATGGCAACCTTTGACGACATGGCGCTCGAGCGCAAGCTCACCGTCTACGACAAGGGCTTTGACGAGGACTCGCGGACCTACGGTGAGTACATCACCCGCAGCGGCGACGTGTTCTCGCCCCGCATCCCCAACGTCGAGCCGCTGCGCGTCGAATGCGAGCATTTCATCGACGCCATCCGGTCCGGCCAGGCCCCGCGTTCTGACGGAGCGAGTGGGCTGCGGGTGGTGCGGGTGCTCGAGCGCCTCCAGCAGTCGCTGGACGCGGCCGGGGGCCGCGGATGAGCGCTCTGCGGCCGCCCGAGCCCCGCCCGGATGGTGCGTTCGTCTCCGCCGATGCCCAGCTGGGCGAGGATGTCACCCTGGCGCCCGGGGCCGTCGTCTACGCCGGCGCGGTCATCGGCGCGGGCTGTACGATCGGCGCCGGCGCGGTGGTGCACCCCGGTAGCCGGCTGGGCGAGCGGGTCCTCGTGGAGGACGGGGCCGTGCTGGGCAAGCGCCCGCGGCTGCGCCCGGGATCGAGTGCCGAGGGGGCGTTCGGGGACCTCCAGGTGGCCGACGACGCCACTATTTGCTGCGGCGCCGTGATCTACGCCGGGGCCGACATCGGCCGCCGGGCGATCGTGGGCGACCAGTCCCAGGTGCGCGAGCGGGGGACGCTCGGCGAGCGCTCGGTCCTCGGCCGCGGCTCCACGCTGGACTTCGACGTGGTGGTCGGCGCCCGGGTCTCGGTGCAGACCCTCGTCTACATCACCGCCGGGACGATCGTGGAGGACGACGTGTTCATCGGCCCCGGGGTCGTCATGACCAACGACGACACGATGGCCCGCCATGGACCCGAGACGCCGCTGCGCGGCGCGACGCTCAAGCGGGCCTGCCGCGTGGGCGGGGGCGTCGTGCTGACGCCGGGCGTCGTGATCGGTGAGGAGGCGTTCGTCGCCGCCGGGGCGGTGGTCGTCCGCGACGTCCCCGACCGGGCCGTGGTCATGGGCGTGCCCGCGCGGGTGGCGCGGCAGGTGGGCGACGAGGACCTGCTCCAGCGCTGGCGTTAGCGCGGGCCCGCGTCAGGCCGCGTCAGGCCGCGTCAGCCGGCGCCGGCGCGCGGTCATCCGGCACGCCCACCATGCCGTCGGCCGCATCCATCCAGATGACCTGCTCGCGCCCCGGGCCCACTCCCACCAGGACGATCGGGACCCCGACGAAGTCAGCGACGAAGCGCAGATAGTCGCGCGCGGTCTCGGGCAGATCGCCCTCGAAGCGGCACTCGCTGAGGTTCTCGGTGAAGCCGGGCATCTCGATGTACTCACCGGCGGCGTGGTGCAGCACCGTCTGGTGGTAGGGGAAGTGATCGAACTCGGCGCCCTCGTCGTTTCGATAGCGCACGCAGGCACGGATGGGGTCGAACCCCGAGAGAACGTCGAGCTTGGTGATGGCCAGCGCGGTGAGGGAGTTCAGGCGCGCGGCGTAGCGCAGCGCGACCAGATCCATCCAGCCGACGCGGCGGGGGCGGCCCGTCGTGGTGCCGTACTCGCCGCCGCGCTCGCGCATCTCGTCGGCCAGCGGGCCCTCGATCTCGGTGGGGAAGGGGCCGGCGCCCACGCGGGTGACGTAGGCCTTGGCCACGCCCCACACCTCGTCGATGTCCTTTGGCCCCACGCCGGCGCCGATGCATGCCGCGCCGGCGACCGGGTTGGACGAGGTGACGAAGGGATAGGTGCCGTGGTCGATGTCCAGCATCGCGCCCTGGGCGCCCTCGAACACCACCATCTCGTTGTGGTCCAGGCGATCGAGCACCAGACGCGAGGTGTCGGCGATGTAGGGCTCCAGCACGTGCCCGTAGGTGAGGTACTCGTCGGTCATCGACTGCAGGTCCAGGCGCTGGTCCTTGGCGTAGGGCCGCAGCGACAGCCGCTTGGGATCGAGCGCGGCGACGATCTTCTTCTTGAGGATCTTCTCGTCGAGCAGGTCCTGGACCCGGATTCCGAGGCGAGCGGCCTTGTCGGCGTAGCAGGGCCCGATACCCCGCCGGGTGGTCCCGATCTCCAGCTTGCCGAGCTTGGCCTCGCCCGCGTGGTCGAGGAGCATGTGGTAGGGCATGATCAGGTGGGCGTTGGCCGAGATCCGCAGGGCGCTGGTCTCCACGCCGCGCCGGCGCAGCTCGTCGAGCTCGTCGGTGAGCACCTTGGGGTCGATGACCACCCCGTTGCCGATCACGCACAGCTTGCCCGGGTGAAGGATCCCCGACGGCATGAGATGCAGCTTCCACGTCGTCCCATCGCGCACGATCGTGTGACCGGCGTTGTTGCCGCCCTGAAAGCGCACGATGGCGTCGGCCTGCTCGGCGAGCATGTCCGTGACCTTGCCTTTGCCTTCATCGCCCCACTGGGCACCTACGACCACGAGTCCTGGCATCGCGGTTGAGTGTAGGGCGCGTTCAGGCAGTCGCGGTTCCCGCGCCCGACCGCCCCACCTGCGCCCACCTGCGCCACCGACCCGCCGCCTGACCGCCACTTGACACCTAGCAACGCTAGGCTTAGCATTGCGAGGCATGAGAGCCGAATCACTCAAGGGGCACCTCGATGCCCTCATCCTCGCCGTCCTCGCCGGCGCCCCCCTCCACGGCTACGCGATCATCGACGCGCTCAAGCGCCGCAGCGACGGGGCCTTCGCGCTCCCCGAGGGCACGGTCTATCCGGCGCTGCACCGCCTGGAGGCCGCCGGCCTGCTCGCCAGCGAGTGGTCAGACGGCGAGGGCCGGCGCCGGCGCGTCTACGAGCTGACGCGCCGCGGGCGCCGCGAACTGGGCACGCGGCGCAGCGAATGGCGGGAGTTCTCCCGTGCGGTCGAGGCGGTGCTGGTATGACCACCGATTTCGAGGCCCGGCTCGGCGAGGAACTGCGCCGAGTGGGCATCCGCGGCCGCCTGCGCGGCCGCATCCTGGCCGAGTACGCCGACCATCTCGCCTGCGACCCCGGCGCGCAACTCGGTGAGCCCGGCGCGCTGGCCCGCCAGTTCGCCGACGAGGTGGGCAGCACCCGCGCGCGGCGGGCGGCCCTGACCGCCTTCGGCACGCTTGCTCTGGCTGGGAGCCTGTTCGGGCTGGCCTTGGTGACGTCAGACGCCCTCTTCGGCGTGACCCCGAAGAGCGCCTCGGTGATCGGCCAGGTCGCCATCGCGGTCGCGATCCTGTTCTCCCAGGTCTCGTTCGTCGCAGGGACGCTGGCGGTGCTGCGCTGGTTGCAGCGGCGCGGCTCGGGGGTGCTGTCAGCCGCAGAGGCGCGCGTGATCGTCCGTCGCGCCGTCGTCGGAGTGATCTGCGGCATCGTCACCATGGCCAGCCTGGCCACGGCGGCCATCGCCTACCAGCGCTTCCAGACCACCGCCTGGACGACGTTCACCGTCGTCATCGCCGCGGTCAGTATCGCCGGCCTCCTGGCATCGCTGCCGTCGATCTGGGCGGCATCTCGCGTGCGACCGGTGGCAGGAGGCGGCGCGGGGGACATCTTCGACGACCTCGGGGGTCTGGTGCCGCGTCCGCTCGACAGGCGGCCGTGGCTGTTGGCCATCATCGTCTCCGCCGCGGTGGCCGCGGTGATCACCCTGGTCGCCGTCCCGGCTCAGGACGCCTACGACGGAGCGGCGCGTGGCATCTTGGACGGGCTGGTGTGCATGTTCGGTTTCGCCACGCTCGGGCGCTACCTGGGCCTATGGGGCGGTGCCCCGGTCCGCGAGGACGCGCACCTGCCCTACGCCTAAGCCGTCCGCAGGTCCATTCGGTGGTCGTGGCCGAGGAGTGGCAGTTCGTCGCACATCTCGGTCAGCCGCGACACGGTGCGGGCGTTGATCTGCTCGCAGAGCTCCTCGCGGTCCAGGCAGTTGGTGGTGAGCAGCATCGACCGCCGGTCCTCATAGCGGGCGTTGACGATCGAGTAGAGCTCCTCCAGGACCCAGTCGTTCTTGCGTTCGGCGCCGACGTCGTCGATGTGGAGCAGGTCGACGGCGGCCAGCCGGTCCAGGAGCTGGTTGTGCCCGCCCGTGTCGTAGGTGTGGCGGATCTCGTTGAGCAGGCGCGGCAGCGAATAGATCGCCGCCGTGCGTCCCGCCTCCAGCGCCGCCTTGGAGACGAGCATGGCCAGGGTCGTCTTGCCGGTGCCCGGCGGCCCCATGAACCACAAGCCGCGCCCGGCGTCGAGGTGGTCGTCGATGGCGGCGGCGAAGCGGCGGGTGGCGGCCACGATGGCCGGCTCGATGTCGGTCACCGGCGGGCGATCGAACGACACGTCGCGATAGCGCCGGGGGATGACCGCCGACAGAGTGCTCGCCCGTCGCCGCGCGATCAGCTGCGGCCGGCAGCGGCACGGATAGGCCGTGTTGGTGTCGGCGTCGTAGAGCAGTCCGTCGCCGTCGCAGAGCTCGAATGCGCAGGGCTCGCTCGCCCAGCGCCGCCCCCTGTCGCTCGCGGCGCTCACGCCTCGAACCGCTCCCCGGCGAAGTTCATGAACTTGGGGTACTCCTTCTGGAAGGTGAGGATGACGTCCCCCACCGGCCCGTTGCGGTGCTTGGCGATGATGATGTCGGCCTCGCCGGGACGCTCGGACTCCTTCTCGTAGTACTCCTCGCGGTAGATGAACATGACCAAGTCCGCGTCCTGCTCGATTTGACCGGATTCTCGTAGGTCGGAGAGGATCGGCCGCTTCTCACCGCCGCGCTGTTCGACGCCACGGCTGAGCTGGGACAGCGCGATGACCGGAACGTCGAGCTCGCGGGCCAGGCCCTTGAGTCCGCGGCTGATCTGGCCCACCTGCTCGACGCGGCTCTCGACGCGGCCCTCGTGGCGCATGAGCTGGAGGTAGTCGATGATGATCAGGCCCAGGCCGTTCGGGACCTGGCTGTGCAGCCGGCGGGACTTGGCCCGGACCTCGAGGACGCCGGTGTCCGACGAGTCGTCGACGTAGAGGGGCGCCTCGGCGAGGCGCTGGCAGGCCTCCAGGATCTTCGGCCAGCGTTGCTCGGCCACCTTGCCGCGCCGCAGATCCTCGCCCTTGATCCGCGCCTGGGAGGCGACGAAGCGCTGGGCGAGCTCGGACTCGGACATCTCCAGGGAGAACAGCGCCACGGCGTGGCCGGCCAGCACCGCGTTCTCGGCGACGTTGGCCACCAGGGCCGACTTGCCCATCGAGGGACGCGCGGCGAGGATGACCAGGTTGCCGGGCTGGAAGCCGCCGGTCTTCTCGTCGAGGTCCTTGAAGCCCGACGGCGTGCCGGTGAGGGCGGTCTTGGCGACCGACAGCCGGTGGAGCTTGTCGGTCTCCTCGTGCAGGATGTCCGCGATCGAGCGGATCTTCTTCTGGCGGTCGTCGGTGGCGACCTCCAGGACCGAGCGCTCGGCCTGCTCTACCAGCTCGCGCGCCGGGGCCTCCCGGGAGAGCACGCTGGCCTGGATCTCATAGGAGGCGGTGAGCAGCGCGCGGAGCTTGAAGTTGTCGTGGACGATCCGCCCGTACTCGCGCGCGTGGCCGGCTGCCGGGACCCAGCCCGACAGCTCGTCGATCGTGGCCGGGCCCCCGACGTCGTCGAGCTTGCCGTGCTGGCGCAGCTTCTCGGAGACCGTGAGGTGATCGATCTTGTTGTCGCCCTCGTAGAGCTCCAGCATCGCCGCGAACACCGCGCCGTGCTGCTCGCGGTAGAAATGCTCGGGCCGCAGCTGCTCCTCCACCAGCAGCGAGTGCAGGTGGCGCTCGTCCAGGAGTACCGCGCCCAGCACCGACTTCTCGGCTTCCAGATTGTGGGGTGGGACGGCGATGTTCTGCACGGCGCTCATGAGGGGGTCCGAGGGTAACCGGGGGCGCCGATGTCACGCACGACTCATCCCGCTAGTTACGGCACGTTTGTGCCCCTCTTCATAGAGAGCCTCGAGCGACCCCCTTTTCACCCCCCTTGGCCCGCCCACGTCGCTGTCAGCGGCGCCGAGAGGTGGCCGCGATGTGCCGGAGCGCCACGGAGCAGCGCTGGCTGGCCTTCGACGTCGTGCGGGCGGCCCCGCCCCGCACCCAGACAGAAAAGGAAGCTAGGCCGCGACGACCATGGTCTTGACCGCCGCCGTCACTTCGTCGGCGATCTCAACCACCACCATGTAGGTCCCGATGTTGCGGATCGGATCCTCGAGGTGGATCTTGCGGCGATCGATCTTGATCCCGCGGGCATCCCGGATGGCGTCGGCGATGTCCTGGGTCGTCACCGACCCGAACAGCCGCCCGTCGTCGCCCGCCTGCTGCGGGATCGTCAGCACGGTGCGTCCGAGGACCGCGGCGCCCTCGCGGGCGCGCTCCTCGGCCTCACGGATGGCACGCTCAGCGTCCTCCTGCCGGCGCTGGGCCACTCTGATCGACGTGGCGGTCGCCGGCTCGGCCAGCTTGCGCGGCTGCAGGTAGTTGCGCAGGTACCCGGCCGACACGTCGACCACCGTCCCGCGCTCACCGAGCTGTTCGACGTCCTGAAGCAGGATGGCCTGCGGCATCGCGCTGAGTCCCGCCTCTAGCGGTCGCGGTCCCGGTCGCGATCACGATCGCCACGACCGCCGCGATGGTCTCCGCTGCCTTCGGCCACGTACGGCAGCAACGCAAGCTCCCGGGCACGCTTGACCGCGCGCGCCACCTGGCTCTGGTGCCGGCGGCACGCGCCGGTGATCCGACGCGAGCGGATCTTGCCGCGATCGGAGATGAATCGGCGCAGCATGGACAGATCCTTGTAGTCCACCTGCTCCACCTTGTCCCGGCAGTACGGACACGACTTGCGGCGGGTCGAAGTCGGCCCACCCTTGCGGTCGCGCCGGCGTACCGGTCGTCTGCGTTGCTTTGCCACGGAGTTCAGCCTAGCGTGATTGTTTGGGAACTGCCTCTAGAACGGGATGTCGTCGTCGCCTCCGGCGGCGCCGACCGGCGTGCGCTCGAAATCACCGGTATCGATCGGGACGTCGCTCTGCTGAGCATTGGAGCTCGAGGAGAACCCGTTCCCGTTCCCGCTACCCGCGTCGTCGCGACCGCCGAGGAACTGCACGGAGTCCGCGACTATATCCACTGATTGGCGCTTGTTGCCGTCCTTGTCGGTCCACTCGCGCCACTGCAGGCGTCCGTCGACCGCGATCGGGCGTCCCTTGGAGAGGTAGCGCTGGCAGTTCTCGCCCTGCGCACCCCATACGGAGACGTCGAAGTAGTTGGGCGCGTCCTCCCAGTCCTGTGTCTGAGGATTGCGCCGGCGGCCGTTGCAGGCCACGCGCAGCGAGCACACCGTGTTGCCCGATCCGGTCGAGCGAACCTCGGGGTCTCGCGTGAGGTTGCCGGTGATGATCACCCGGTTGATGTTGGCGCCAGCCATGTTGTGGCTCCTTTCCCAAAGCCTGTTGTAAAAGCTCGAGTCGAGTCTATGGCCGGGTCAGACGGCAACCCGGCGCAGTCAGCGGAATTTGGCGGAAACGATCCCCTGTCGGCACACGGCCACGCGTTTCGTGACCCTTCCGTCACACGTCGAGGCCACGCCGCCGTCAAGGCTTCGGCAGCCACGAGGGCGCACCCACATCGGCGATGTCGCTGAGGGCTAGGCCTCGGCAGGAACGGCAGCAGCAGCCGGGGCGGCTGCAGCGGGTGCGGAGGAGGGCGTGCCCGCCACCACCGGCGGAGCCGAGTCTGGCGCCGGAGGCGTTCCCGGCACCACCCGGATGACCCGGAAGCGCAGCACCGCGTCATCGATGCGCAGCATGTGCGACAGGCCCTCGAGCAGCGCCGTCGGGCCGGTGAACTGGAAGAGGTGGTACTCGCCCTCGGCCTGGTGGTCGATCTCGTAGGCCAGGGGCCGGTTGTGCCAGTCGTCGTTGCGCTCGATGGCGCCCCCGCCGTCCGTGATCTGCGACTCCACGTCAGCGAGGATCTTGGCGCGGCGCTCGTCCTCGGCGGCGGCGGAGAGGACCAGCATCAGGTCGTATAGGCGTGCTTGCTCGGGCATAGAAAACCGCCCACACAGGGCGGGCGCCGACTATAGCGGGTAGGGTCGCGCAGGCTGCCTGTCACCATCGACCAGATGGCCGTCAAGCCCACTGACATTCCGCTTGCCGACCTCAACATCGTCGAGTGCCCCGACGACGCGCACTGGGAGCGCTGGCTGCACGAGCACCACGCCGTCGCGGCCGACGCGTGGGTCAAGATCGCCAAGAAGGGGTCAGGCGTCACCTCCGTCCACTATCCGGAGGTGCTGGACACGGCGATCTGCTTCGGCTGGATCGATGCCGTGCGCCGCCCGCTGGACGACACCTACTTCCTCCAGCGCTTCACGCCGCGCGGGCCACGCAGCAAGTGGTCGCAGGTCAACCGCGAGAAGGCGCTCGCCCTGACCGCGAACGGCCGGATGCGCCCCGCCGGCCACGCCCAGGTCCAGGCCGCCCAGGCCGACGGGCGCTGGCAGGCGGCCTATGAGCCCCAGAGCCGGGCCACGATCCCCGAGGACCTCCAGCGAGCGCTCGACACCGAGCCGAAAGCCAAGGAGTTCTTCGCCACGCTCAAGGGCCAGCAGCGCTACGCGTTCCTGTACCGCCTGCACAACGTCAAGACCGAGAAGGGCCGGCAGCGGCGGATCGCCAACTACATCGAGCTCCTGCGCGAGGGCAGGACGCTCAATTAGACCGCGCTTTCGCGGCTGGTCTCCTTGGCCCTGATGTCGGCGAGCTGGTCGTCGATCCAGTCACCGGGGTTGCGCGCGGTCACGATCGAGATGAGCCCCTCGTGGCGTCGCCGGCGCTCCTCGATGGGCATCGTGAGGGCCGCGTGGATCGAGTCGGCGAGCTCCTGGATGTCGAACGGGTTGACCGACAGCGCGTACTGGCCGAGCTCCTCGTGGGCGCCGGTGTTCTCCGACAGCACCGACACGCCGGCGCGCTCGTTGACCATCGGGCCCTCCTTGGCGACGAGGTTCATGCCATCGAACATGGCGTTGACCATCAGCATGTCGTAGTGCTTGTAGGCGGCCACCGCCTCCTCGAGGTCGTCGCGCAGCTTGAGCTGGATCGGCATCCAGTCCGGCGAGCCGTGGCGATGGTTGACCACCGCCACCACCGCCTCGATGCGCTCCAGGTACTCGGCGTACTCGGGAACGTCGGTCCGGGAGGGCATCAGCTGGGCGATGAAGGTCACCCTCTCGCGGAACTCGGGATGCTGCTCCAGGAAGGTGTCAAACGCGCTGAAGCCGCGCAGCACGTTCTTGCTCAGATCGGCGCGGTCGACGCGGAGGATGAGGTGGTCGCGGCGCCGGCGCAGCAACTCTGACTCGAACTCCTGCACCCGCGGGCGGGCGGCCACCGCCTCGATGGCACTCGAGTCAATCGGCAGCGGATAGGCGCGAACCCACACCTCGCGGTCGTCCACCTTGACCACGCCCGCCTCGTGGTCCACCTCGAGACCCATCAGGTCCTCGCAGCACTGCAGGAAGTTCCGGCGATAGGACCGGGTGTGAAAGCCGATGATGTCGTTGGAGAGGATGCCGTTGTAGATGTCGCGGCGGATCGGGGTGGGAAGCACGCGCCACGAGTCCGACTGGCTCCACGGGATGTGGACGAAGTGGTGCAGGAAGACATCGGGCCGCTCGCGGCGCACCAGCGCCGGGAGGACGTAGAGGTGGTAGTCGTGGACCATCACCACCGGCTTCTCGATGCCCTCGATCTCCTCGAGGACCGCGGAGGCCAGGTCCTCGTTGACCGTGTTGTAGCCGAACTCGTAGGCCTCGGTCTCGTTGCGGCGAATGTCCGGTGCGTTGGAGAGGTCCCACAGGTAGTGCTGGATGAACCACAGCAGCGGGTTGGCGATGATGTTGTAGAAGCCGTCGTAGGCGTCGGGGTCCGACGCGACCAGCTTGACCCGGTACTCGCCGCCGTCGGGGGCCTTCACCGGGAACGGCCGGCCGTCGTTGCGCTCGGCCTCGGCCACGTCCTCGTCGGTCATCGCCGACGCCACCCAGGTCACCGGGCGGTGGGAGGCAAGGCCGATCAGGGCGGTGACCAGGCCGCCGGTGCCTCGCTTGATCTCGCCCCCCTCCTGGAACGTGACCGGGCCACGATTGGAGACGAGGACGAGTGGCGTGTCGGATGACATGCGTCGGAATAGACGATAACCGGCTCCCGGCTCCTGAACATACTTCACAGGGTTGGTGAACTTGTTAGCGTGTCGTTCCCGCCCGCCCGCAAAGGAGAACGACCGTGAGCACCACCGACGACTTTCTGACCAACAACGAGAGTTACGTGGCTTCCTTTGACAAGGGCGACCTGCCGCTCCCGCCGGCCCGCAAGACGGCCGTCATCGCCTGCATGGACGCGCGCCTGAACGTCTACGGCATCCTCGGCCTCAAAGAGGGCGACGCCCACGTCATCCGCAACGCCGGCGGGGCGGTCACCGACGACGCGATCCGTTCCCTGGCCATCTCCCAGCGCCTGCTGGGGACCGAGGAGATCATCCTCATCCACCACACCGGCTGCGGGATGCTCACCTTCACCGACGACGCGTTCAAGGCTGACATCGAGAAGGACACGGGCATCAGGCCCGCCTGGGCCGCCGAGGCCTTCCCGGACCTCGACGCCGAGGTGCGCCAGTCGATCGCCCGGATCAAGGCGTCGCCGTTCGTCCCGCACACCGACGCGGTGCGTGGGTTCGTCTACGAGGTGGAGACCGGCCGGCTGCGCGAGGTCTCGTAACGCCCCGCGGGCCGGTGGGCCGGTGGGCTCGGTAGTTTCGGGGTGGGATGGGTGAGCACGACGTCATCGTCATCGGGGCCGGGCCCGCCGGGGAGGTGTGCGCTGGACGGGCCGCCGCGGAGGGCCTCGACGTGGCCCTGGTCGAGCGCGAGCTCGTCGGTGGGGAGTGCGCCTATTGGGCGTGCATGCCCTCCAAGGCGCTGCTGCGTCCCGCCCAGCTCCTGGCCGAAGCGCGGCGCGTCCCCGGCGCCAGAGATGCCCTGACCGGCGCCCTTGACCCCGCGATCGTGCTGGACCGCCGCGACGAGGTCATCCACAACCTCGACGACGACGCTCAGCTCCCGTGGGTCGAGGACCTCGGCATCACGCTCTATCGCGGCCAGGCCCGGCTCGACGGAGAGCGGCGGGTCCGGGTCGGTGACGAGGTCCTCCATGCCCGCCGGGCCGTGGTCCTGGCGGTCGGCAGCGGCGCGGCGATCCCGCCCGTGCCCGGGCTGCGAGAGATCGAGCCCTGGACCAATCGCCAGGGCACCACCGCCACGACCGTGCCCGAGCGCCTGATCGTCCTGGGCGGGGGCGCGGTGGGCTGCGAGCTGGCGCAGGCCTGGGCGTCGCTGGGCGCTGCCGTCACCCTCGTTGAGGCCGAGCCGGCGCTGGTGCCCGGGGAGGAGCCGTTTGCCGGCGAGGCGCTCGGCGACGCGCTGCGCGCGCTCGGCGTGGACGTCCGGGTCGGCGCCCGCGCCACCCAGGCCGCGCGCGGCGACGACGGCAGCTTCAGCCTCACCCTGGACGACGGCGACAGCGTCGGCTCCGACGAGCTCCTGGTGGCGGTCGGGCGCGTGCCCCACACCGGCGATCTCGGCCTCGAGACGATCGACCTCGAGCCTGGCGCCACCGTCACCGTTGACAGCCAGATGCGGGTAACCGTCCCCGACCACTCCGCCTGGCTCTACGCGATCGGCGATGTGAACGGGCGCGCGCTGCTGACCCAGGCGGGCAAGTACCAGGCGGTGATCGCGGTGGCCACCATCATGAACCGCCAGGCCAGTGCGGAGTGGGACGGGGCGTTGTCGCCGCGTGTCGTGTTCACCGACCCGGCGATCGCCGCGGTCGGGCGCACGCTGCGCGAGGCGCTTGACACCGGCATCGCCGCCCGCGCCGTCGACGCCGACATGGGGAACACAGCGGGGGCCAGCTTCATCGGCAAGGGTGCCCCCGCAGCGTGCCGCATCGTCGTCGACGAGGAGCGCGAGGTGATGATCGGCGCGACGTTCACCGGTCCTGAGGTGGCCGAGTCGCTGCACGCCGCGACCATCGCCATCGTCGGCGAGGTCCCGCTACGGCGCCTCGTGCATGCCATGCCGGCGTTCCCCACGCGCAGCGAGGTGTGGCTCAAGCTGCTCGACCCCTGGAGGCCGTGACGGGTTCAGGCGGGGATCTCGAGCGTGAACGTCGTCGCCCCCGCCGCCGACTGGACCGAGAGCCGGCCGCGCATCCGCTCGGCCAGTTCGGAGGCGATGGCCAGGCCCAGCCCTGAGCCCTGGGCGTCGTCGGCGGTGTAGAAGGGCTCGAAGATGCGCTGCTGGGCCACGCGGTCGATGCCGTCGCCGTCGTCGAGGACAGCGAGGCGGACGTGGCCGTTCTCACGCACGGCGGTGACGACGATCTGGGTGCCTGCGGGGGTGTGGGTGAGCGCGTTGTCGATGAGGATTCGCATGATCTGGGCCACGCGCACCGGGTCGCATTGGGCCTGAATCGGATCCCGGCCACCGGGCAGCCGCAGCTCCAGGCGGCTGTCGTGCTGAGCCAGGGTGGGCTCGAACTCCCCGGACACCGAGCGGGTGAGCTCGCCGAGGTCCACCTCCTCGGGGCGCAGCTCCAGGGACCCGGACTCCAGCCGCGAGAGGTCGAGCAGGTCGACCGACAGCTTGCCCAGGCGCTGCACCTGGTCGCGCACCTGGTCCAGGAAGCGCCGCCGCGTCTCGGCGTCCAGCTCCTCGTCCTCCAGCAGCTCGACGAATCCGCCGAGCGAGAAGATCGGCGTGCGCAGCTCGTGGGAGGCGGTGGCGATGAACTTCTTGCGCGCCTGCTCGAGCTGCTGTAGCTGCTGCTGCATCTCGTTGAAGGCCACCGCCAGCTGGCCCAGCTCGTCGGTGGAGTCGACCGGAATGGGCCGGCTGAAGTCTCCCGCGGCCACCTGCTTGGCCGCCAGCTCCAGCCGCTTGACCCGCCGGGCCAACGCTCGGGCCACCAGGTAGCCCGCCACCAGAGCCAACAGAAGTGCGATGGCGCCGGCCACCAGGATCTCGTGGCGGACGGTGGAGACGGTGCGCATCACGTCGGCCAGCGGCGCCGAGTAGACGATGACCCAGCCCACGGCGCCGTGGGAATAGAACACCGGCTTGGCTGCCTCGGCCACCGCGCCCGAGCCGGAGCGCTCGACGCCGGTCACCAGGCGGCGGCGCGACACGGCCGTGTTGGCGATCCGGAAGCTCAGCGCGGGCCCTGAGCCCGCGCCCGAGTCGGCCTGCTTGGAGAGCTGGACGGTGCCCTGCGCGACATTGACCGACAGCAGCGTCACCCGGGTGCCCGCGGTGCCCGCCGTCTGGTTGACCAGGCGCCGCAGGTCGGGCAACGTCGCCGGGCTGCCGACCGCGCGGCTGAGCTTGCCCGAGTGCGTATGGGCCGTGTCGGCCAGCGCGGTCAGCTTCTCGCCCATCAGGCGGCTCTGCAGTCCCGGGGCGACGTACAGGTACAACGCGCCGATGGCCAGCGCCGTGATGGCGAAGAACACCACCGCCAGGCGGTTGCTCAGCGACAGCCTCATCTAGTGCACCGTTCCTGCACGAGGCCCCACAGTGTGACTCCCGGTCAGGCCTCAGGCTCAGGGATCGGTGTCACGGAACCGGTAGCCGACCCCGCGCACCGTGAACAGATACTCCGGGTCCTTCGGGTCACGCTCCACCTTCTCGCGCAGGTGCCGGATATGCACGTCGATCGTGCGCGGATCACGGTACGCGGAGTCGCCCCAGATGCGTGCCAGCAGCATGTCGCGCGTGAACACCCGGCCCGGGGCCCGGGCCAGCGCCGAGAGGATCTCGAACTCGACGTAGGTCAGCTGGGCGTCCTGGCCGCGGATCCGCACGCTGCGCTTGGCGAAGTCGATGCGCAGCTCGCGAATGTCCAGCGGCGCCTCGCCCGGGAGCGCCTGATCGGGGCGGCTCATCTCGGCGCGCCGCAGCGCCGCCTTGATGCGACTGGAGAACTCCCGCAGCGAGAACGGCTTGGTGATGTAGTCGTCGGCGCCGAGCTCGAGCCCCACCACCTTGTCGATCTCCTCGGACTTGGCGGTGAGCATGATGATCGGCACCGAACTGCGGCTGCGCAGGCGCCGGCAGACCTCCAGGCCGTCGATGCGCGGCAGCATCAGGTCCAGGATGACGAGATCGAAGGACTGCTCGTCGAAGCGCTCGAGCGCCTGGCGGCCGTCGGTGGCCTGGACGACGTCGTAGCCCTCCTTGCGCAATGGGTAGGAGAGCAGCGTCTGGATGGACTGCTCATCGTCGACGAGCAGAATCCGGGCGCTGCGCTCAGGCGCGGTCGTCTCGGCCAACCTCACATAAGAGTAGTAATGAGGACGGGAGATCGGCGGATAACCTTGGCTCGATGCTGGATCCGCGCATCTACCGGACTGGGCTGGTCATCGCGGCGCTGGCTCTGGTCGTCCTGGCGTTCTCGCTGTCAGATCAGCAGACAGCGCTCAACCCGACCCTGGCCCCGTCCGCGTTCAACGGCGAGAACGTCGCCACCAAGATGGCGAACATCGCTCAGTCCGACCCCAGCCGCCGCCCCGGGTCCGACGGCGATCAGTCACTGGCCGTGACGGTCCGCAACACGCTGGGGCAGTATGGCTTCGCCCCCAGCGTCGACACCTTCATGGGCCGCACCGTGGACGGGACGGTGCCGCTGGAGAACGTAGTGGGCATGCGACCGGGAACTGAGAGCGGCAGCATCGTGATCGTGGCCCCGCGCGACGCCCTCGGCACCGGGGCCAAGGCGTCGGCATCCGGCTCGGCCATGCTCATGGAGCTGGCCCGCGACCTCGAGGGCGAGACCCTGCACCGCAGCGTCGTGCTCGCCTCCACCAGCGGCACCCAGGGGACCGCGGGGGCGATCCGGCTGGCCGCCCACCTGGCCGGGCCCGTCGACGCCGTGCTCGTCCTCGGCGACCTGGCCAGCACCCACGTCCAGCAGCCGATCATCCTGCCCTGGTCCACGCGCAAGACGGTCGCCCCCACGGGACTGCGCAACACGGTGGCCTCGGCGCTGGCGGCGCAGAGCTCGCTGTCTAGCTCCTTCACCGGCCTGGGCGGCCAGTTCGCGCACCTGGCCTTCCCCTTCACGCTGGGCCAGCAGGCCCCCTTCGGGGCCGCCGGCATCCCGGCGGTGGAGCTATCCCTCTCCGGAGAGCAGGGCCCGGCGGCCGATGCCGCCACCATGGATGCTGACCAGCTGACCACGGTGGGCCGCGCGGTCCTGACCACGATCTCCGCGCTGGACAGCGGCCGGACGCTGCCACCGCCCTCCTCCTACCTGCTGCTCGGCGGCAAGGTCGTGCCCGGGTGGGCGATCTCGCTCTTCGTGCTCTCGCTGCTGGTTCCGGTCCTGCTGACCACGATCGACGGCGTCGCCCGCGCGCGCCGTCGCGGCCACATCATCTGGCGCTCGTTGGCGGTCGTGCTCGCCGCGGCGGTCCCGTTCGCGCTCCTGGTCGGGATCGTCCTGCTGGCTCGGCTGATCGGGGTCCTTCCGGTGGCGCCGCCCGGCCCGGTGGCGGCGGGCGCGATCCCGCTGAGCGGCGGGGGCGTGGCCCTGCTCGTGGTCATGGCACTCGTCCTGCTCGGCGGATCGGCGGGGGTCCTGGCGCTGGCCCGCCGCCTGCCCACGCGCACGCGCACGTCGCGCCGGCCTCTCGAGGGCCTCAACAGCGACGGCGCGCTGGCTGGGCTGCTGGTGATCATGTGCCTCATCACCATCGCCATCTGGCTCAGCAACCCGTTCGCCGCCTTCCTGCTGGTGCCGGCGCTGCACCTGTGGCTGTGGGCGGTCAGCCCGGACCTACGCATCCCCCTCCCACTGCGCCTGGCCCTCATCGCCATCGGGATCGCACCGGCGGTACTGGTCGTGGCCTACTACGCCAACGAACTCGGCTACGGGCCGATCAACGTCGTGTGGGAGATGGTGCTGCTCCTCGCCGGGCACGGGGTCAGCATCGTGTCCGCCATCGAATGGAGCGTGGTCCTGGGCTGCCTCCTGAGCGCCCTCACACTGTCGCTGCTGGCCACGCGGGGCCTGCGCACCCTGCCCACCCCGGTCACCGTGCGGGGGCCGGTCACCTATGCCGGCCCGGGCTCGCTCGGCGGCACGAAATCCGCCCTGCGACGTTAAGCCGCCTTCGCGACGTTATTTCCCCATGCGACGGCGATTCCCGATGCGACGACTCATCCGCGACATCTCGTCGGTGCTCATCCTGTCCGGCCTCCTGCTCGTCCTCGACGCCGGGGCGACGCTGATCTGGCAGGAGCCGGTGACCGCCGCCATCGCGGTGGTCATGCGCGGCGAGGTCAACCAGCGCTACCTGAGCTACGGGACCGCGCCGCTCACCGGCCCCGATGTCAAGGCGCTGCATACCATCAAGCCGCTCGGTCAACGGATCGCCTATCTCGCGCGCCGCGAGCGGGCCCAGGTCACCACCGGCGACGCGATCGGCCAGATCGAGATCCCGCGGATCGGCAACACCTACAACATCGTGCAGGGCACCGATACCCAGAGCCTGGAGGAGGGGCCGGGCCACTACCCCCAGACCGCCCTGCCGGGCATGGGCCAGACGGTGGCGATCGCCGGGCACCGCACCACCTACCTGGCGCCCTTCCGCTTCCTCGACGAGCTCAAGGGCGGGGACCGGATCTTCGTGAAGATGCCCTACGGGAAGTTCACCTACGTGGTGCAGTACCAGCGGATCGTCAAGCCGACGCAGGTGTCGGTGATCGACGATGTGGGCTATGACCGGCTGGTCCTGTCGGCCTGCAATCCTCTCTACAGCGCCGCTCAGCGGATCATCATCTTCGCCCGCCTGGAGGGCGTTCAGCCGTTGGGTCCGGCACGCGGGGCCGTGGCCTGACGCCTCGTTCCCGTTTTGACCAGAGGCAAACGACGTCCAAATGTCCAGCGCTCGCGCTTCGGCATGGAGGTCGAAAGCTTGAACGCCGACATCAAGGACACGAATTGATCGGTCACAGTCAGCCGATAAGCGAAGGGAATCGCGACATGCGGATCAGTGAGATACAACAGCAGGTGGGGCGCGGTGAGTACCGCGTGGACACTCACGCGGTCGCCGATGCGATTCTGCGCCGGCTTCTCGAAGAGCAGAAGCTGGGCGGGTCCGGGCAGCGCCCTCAGGGGGAGTGCTCGTAGCCTGACAGTTCGCCGGTGCTGTCGCCGGCGAACTGTAGGCCGGGCGGGCCGGAGGTGTCCTCCAGCACGCGCCCGATCCAGGTCAACGCGGTGTCGCCCGCCGCCGGCCATCCGGCGTCGACGGCGCCCCGGGCCCGTGCCGGGAGGCAGGCACACAGCTCGAAGTCCTCGCCCGCGGTCGCGGCAAACGACGCGGGGTCGGCGTCGAGCTGTGCCGCCACCTCCCGCACGCCCGCCGCCAGCGGCAGCGCGTCGAGGTCCAGCTCGATGCGCACCCCGCTGCGCTGGGCCACGTGCCGGGCGTCGGTGGCCAGGCCGTCGGACAGGTCGATCATCGCGGTGGCGCCGAGGGCGCTCAGCGCCCGGCCCTCGGCCAGCCGCGGACGGGGCCGGGCATAACGCTCGTGCAGCGCGGCGCGCGCCGGGTGGGCGGGACCCCCAAGCACGGCTCGTCCCTCGAGCAGGGCCAGGCCGGCGCCGGCGGCCCCCAGCGTGCCGGTGACCGCCACCAGGTCGCCCGGTCGGGCGCCGTCGCGCCCGACGAGCTCGGCGGGATCCCTCGCCCAGCCCACTACGGTCACGACCACGCTGAGTACCGGCGCGGCGCTGACGTCGCCGCCGGCCACGATCACGCCGCACTCGTCGGCGAGCTCGCGCGCACCCTCCAGCAGCGCCACGGCATCCTGGAGCTCGATGCCGGAGGGCAGGCACAACGCCAGGTAGGCCTCGCCCGCCCGGGCCCCCATCGCCGCCAGGTCAGACAGCGCGCTGCCGAGCGCCCGGTGGCCGATCTCGGCCGGCGTCAGCTGACCGGAGCGGAAGTGGACCCCGTCGACCACGGTGTCGATCGAGGTCACGGCGTACCCGCGGCCACGGACCACCGCGGCGTCGTCGCCGAGCCAGCGCAGGACCCTGGCACCGGTGCCGCTCCGCGGCGCCAGCACCTCCTCCAGGCACTCGATCAACTCGAGCTCGCGCATTGCTCACCCGGCCGCCGAGCGGCGCGCGCCTACCGATGCCGGTAGACGATCCGGGCGCGGTCGAGGTCGTACGGCGACAGTTCGACCCGGACGCGGTCGCCCGGAAGGATGCGAATGCGGAAGCGGCGCATCTTGCCGGCCACGTGACCGAGCACGACGCGATCCATGTTGTCGAGCTTGACGCGGAACATCGCGTTGGGGAGGGCCTCCACGACCTCTCCCTCCAACTCGACCTTTTCTTCCTTGGGCATACGGTGACCTAAAACCTCGTGGGAGCACGGACGCGTCTGCGCCCCGTGCGTAGACGAGGCTACCAGCCGCGTGGCGGCCGGAGGACCGTCAGTGCTTCGGGCCGCCGGTGTCGCCCCCGCCGGCCGGCGGGTTGTGTGCCGGTGGCGGGGTGCCGTTGGTGCCCGAGCCCGGCTGTGGCGGCTGCGCGAAGAGCGTGGGGTTGTTGGTCTGCGTCGTCGTCGTGTCGGTCCCCAGGCCGGTGCCGCCGTTGGGCGACGTGGTCGTAGTGGTCTTCGGCTGGCTGCCGGTCGAGGGAGTCGTCACCGGCTGGCCCGTGACCGCGAACGGCCCGAAGAACGGTTTTCCGTCGAAGGGCACCTCAGGCGGGGTCCAGTCGCCGCAGTAGCCGCTGGACGCAGCCTTCATGTACTCGCTCCAGATCGGAGCGGCCAGCGTGCCGCCGAAGCCGTCGTTCATCGGGATGTTGCCCTGGGGGTAGCCGACCCAGACCGCGGTCGCCATCCGCGGCGAGTAGCCCACGAACCACGCGTTCTCCAGGTTGTTGGCCGTACCCGTCTTGCCGGCCACCGGGCAGCCGTATTGGGCCGACGTGCCGGTCCCGCTGGTGACGACCTGCTTGAGGACGCTGGTCCCCTCATAGGCCTCGTTGTAGGGGAACACGCGCGTGGGCTTGGGGTTGCCGAAGTCGCGCGAGCTGCCGTCGGGGAAGACGACCTTGTCGAGGATCGTCGCCGGGACGTGGGTGCCGCCGTTGGCCAGCGTCGCGTAGGCGTCGGCCATCTCCAGCGGCGTGACGCCGACGCGCAGGCCCCCGATGACCTCGGACGGGTTGCCGTCCAGCGGAGAGGTGATGCCCATGGCGCGGGCGGTGTCGTCGAGCTTGTCCCAACCCAGGTCGGCCGCCAGTTGCACGTAGACGGTGTTGTCGGACAGGATCGTGGCCTTGGTGATGTTGATCGTGCCCTGGTAGGAGTCCTCGGCGGTGTGCACCTCCCACGTGGGGTCCGCGCTCAGCCAGCCCGGTGACAGCGGCTTGGAGACGTAGTAGGTGCTGTTCGGATTGCCCTGGTCGTCGTGGATGAGCGTCATGAGGGCGAAGGTCTTGAACGAGGACCCCGGCTGGCGGTGAGCGGAGGTGGCGTAGTCGACCTGCGTGTCGACGTAGCTGCCGGAGGTCGCGATGGCCAGGATGTGCCCGTTGGAGGTGTTGACCGAGGCCACGGCGGCGCCGGCCGTGCCGTGACCCTGCTCGGCCAACAGCGACTCGTGATCGACGATCGCCTGGTAGGCCAGCGCCTGCTTGCGCAGATCAATGGTGGAGTAGATCTTCAGCCCGCCCTGCTGCAGCGGCTTGCAGTTGTTGGGTGTCTTGGGGCACAGGTCGCGCGCCGCCTGCTGCGCGACGAAGTCGAAGACGTAGGGGTCCTTGTGCACCCGGAGGGTGTTGTCGGCCTTGATCCCCAGGCGCCGGGTCGCGGCCCGGTCGGCCTCCTCCTGGGTGATGTAGCCCGCGCTGGCCATCGACTGCAGTACCTCCGACCGGCGCCGCAGGGCGTCGGTCTTGTGCAGGAACGGGTTGTACTCCGACGGCGCCTGGGGCAGGCCGGCCAGCAGGGCGTACTGGGCGAGGCTCAGCTTCTGGACCGGCTTGTCGAAGAACATCTGCGACGCGGCAGCGACGCCGTACGCCGTCTGGCCGCCCACGGTCCCGTAGGGCACGTCGTTGAGGTAGTTGTCGAGGATCCAGTCCTTGGAGTGCTGGCCCTCGAGCTGCTCGGCCAGCTTGGCCTGGACGATCTTGTACTTCAGATCGTGGTTGGACTTGAAGCGGTGCGGCAGGTAGGTGTTGTCGACGAGCTGCATGGTCAGCGTCGAAGCGCCCTGCAGGCCGTTCCCGCCCTCGGCCGCGTCCTTGATGGCGGCGCGGAGGATGCCCTGGTAGTCCAGTGCGCCGTGCTGGTAGAAGCGCCGGTCCTCGATGGCGACAGTGGCGTCCTTGAGCGTCTGCGGGATGCTGGCGCCGGCGATCTCGGTGTGGACCGTGGGCGACCAGATGTACCCCAGCGAGGTCCCGTCGGATGCGAAGATCTGCGACGGAGAGCCCGGCACGAACGGCTTGAGCGTCTTGAGGTTCGGCGCCGACTGCGCCACGTTGACCACCCAGCCGGCGATGGCCAGGGCGCCGACCGCGACCGCACACACGATGAGCACGCCGGTCATGGCGACGACGCTCTTCAGCGGCGATCCCCTGTTGCGCCGGCGTCGGCGCTGTCTCTCACGTCGGCTCATGGAATCTCGGTCAGAGCGCCCGGCGCCGGTGCGTGGTTCGCTCAAGTGCAGGCGCCGCACTCGTGGGTCGCCAGTCTACTGAGTAGGGTTTTTCGGCCCGCCGGTACGGGGTCCTGCAATCGGCTGGCAAGATCGCACCCGACCTGATGCCTACCCGCGCGCTGCTCATCGACGGCCTGGGCACGCTGGTGTCCCTCGCTCCCCCTGCTCCGGCCCTGCGCAGCGAGCTGGCGACGCGTTTTGGCATCGAGGTCTCCGAAGGCGAGGCGGGACGGGCGCTGGCGGCCGAGATCGGCTTCTACCGTGCGCACATGGGCCTGGGCCGCGACCTCGAGAGCCTGGCCGCTCTGCGCCGCCGCTGCGCCGAGGTGCTGCGCGACGCACTGCCGCCGTCAGACCGGCTCGCCGCCGCCCCCATCGACGAGCTCACCGAGGCTCTGATCGGCGCGCTGCGCTTCGCGGCCTATCCGGACGCGCGCCCCGCGCTGCTGGCAGCCCGTGCCGCCGGCGCGCGCGTCGTCGTCGTGTCCAACTGGGACGTCTCGCTGGCCGATGTGCTCGAGCGGGTCGGGCTGGCCCCCCTGGTCGACGGCGTCGTCACGTCGGCCGCCGTGGGGGCGGCCAAGCCGCAGCCCGCCATCTTCATGCACGCGCTCGCTCTCAGCGGCGTGCCCGCCGAGCGGGCTCGCCACGTCGGGGACACCCTGGAGGACGACGTGCGGGGAGCGTCGGCCTGCGGGATCCCCGCGGTGCTCCTGTGCCGCGGCGCGGCGCCCCCTCCCGCTGACGTGGCGACGATCGGCGGCTTGGACGAGCTCGACTGGCCCTAATCTCCGGGCATGGCCTCCTCGCACCCGACGGCCTCTCCCCCCGGCGAGCCGCCGGCGGCCGACGCGCGGGATCCCGGACCGCCCGCCTCGCCCGCCGACGAGCACCCACCGTGGCCGGTGTGGACCGCGCCCGCCGCCGTGGCCCTCGGGCTGGTCCTCGGGTCGCTGGGCACGATCGTCGTGGACATCGTCGCCGGCGCGGGGGGCTCGAGCGTCAGCCACCCCAGCCCGGCGGCGAACATCGTCGCCGACATCGTCTTTGACCTGTGCTTCGTCGCCGCGGCGCTGTGGCTGGCCTGGTGGCGCGGCCACGCGCGCCCGGAGGACTTCGGCTTTCGCCGGGTGGCCCTGTCGACCGGAGTCCTGGCGGTTGTCGCGGCTGCTGTCGCCTACTACGGGGTGACCGCCCTGTACAGCGCGCTCGTCCATCTGCAGGGCAAGGACAAGCTGCCCAGCGAACTGGGGGCCACCCACAGCACCGCCGCGCTCGTCGCCGCGTCGCTGTTCGTGTGTACCGTCGCGCCGATCTGCGAGGAGTTCTTCTTCCGCGGCTTCGTGTTCGGGGCCCTGCGCAACATCCCGCTGCGCGTCGGCCGTGTCGACGGCGGTCCATGGATCGCCGCCGTGCTCACCGGGATCCTCTTCGGTCTGGCCCACACCGGCTCGGCGTCCTCGCAGTACCTGGTCCCGCTCGGCTTCCTGGGCTTCGTGCTGTGCCTGGTGCGCTGGCGCACGGGCTCCCTGTATCCGTGCATGGCCCTGCACAGCGCCAACAACGCGCTCGCTCTGGGGGTCAACCAGCTGAGCTGGAGCGCCCTCGCGATCGTCGGGCTGATACTGGCCTCATGGCTGGTGATCGCGGTCCTGACGGGCCCGCTCGCCCCCCGCGCGCCGCGCCCTGTGAGAGCGCAAGTCGGGTAACCGACCGCCGTCCGGGTGGTTGACTGGTTTACTTTCCCGGCTATGCGTCGCCATTTCGCCTCCTGCACCGCGGCCCTCGCCGCCACGATCGTGTCGCTCGGGATGTTCGCCGGCGCCGCTGTCGCCGATGGTTCCTCGCCCGCTGGTTCCCTGACCACCGCGGTCTCGACCGCCACCAATGCGGCCTCCGCGGCCTCCACCTCGTCCACCTCCACCAGCAACGCGACTCCGACCACGACGACCCCGACCACGACCACCCCGACGACCCCACCCCCCACCACCCCCACCAAGCCGACCACCCCCACCAAGCCGACGCCCCCCGCGGCCAAGGCCGCCGCCAAGCTGTACCTCTCCGGCACCTTCACGGTGTCCAAGGACCAGGTGACGGTTCCCGGCCGGGTCGTCGAGGTGCAGGGCTTCGTCCGGCCCTACGTCGCCGGGCAGAAGGTGAAGGTCCAGTCGTTTCTGGGACGCAAGCTGATCAAGACCGACGTGCTCCGTGTCAAGCCCGCCAAGGGCGGAGTCGGCGCATTCACTGAGAAGGTCAAGGCGTCATCGGCGGGTCTGCTGCGCGTGAAGGTGACGCACGCACGCACGCCCCAGATGCTCGGGTTCCTCTCCGATCGCACGTTCACGGTGCTCAACCCGCAGGCGGGCTTCGGCGCGCGCGGCCAGTTCGTGACGCTCATCCAGCAGCGGCTCAACGCCCTGCACGTCTTCGTGCCCCAGAGCGGCGTGTACGACACCTACACCGGCCTGGCGCTCGACGCCTACCACCGGCTGCTCGGCCACGGGTTCTCGCAGTCCCTGGACGGGCTGACGGTCTCCGAGCTGCTCAACGGAGTCGGGACCTTCCACGTCCGCTACCCCAACGACGGGACGCACGTCGAGGGTGACCTCAGCCGCCAGCTGCTGGCTGAGATCAACGGCTCGAAGGTCAAGTGGATCTATCCGATCAGCTCGGGCAAGCCGTCGACGCCGACCGTCCTCGGGCGCTTCCGCGTCTACTACCGGGTGCCGGGCTACCTGCCCGACGGCATGTACTACTCCAGCTTCTTCTTCCGCGGCTACGCCATCCACGGCTACAACCCGGCGCCGGACTTCCCGGCCAGCCACGGCTGCATGCGGCTGCCCATCATCGACGCGATCTCGGTCTTTGACTGGGTCAAGTTCGGCGACTGGGTCGACGTCTACTACGAGTAGCGGCCGGGCCCCGAGCGTCGTGAGCATGTCCGCCCGCGATCGGCTGCTGGCCGAGTTGCGCACCCATGCCCTGGTGATCGGCGAGGTGGAGCTGACCAGCGGCGCCACCGCCCAGTACCTGGTCGACGCCAAGCGGGCGATCCTGCTCCCGGCCGGCTTCGCGGCGCTCGCCGAGCTGGTCGCGGCGCAGGCTCAGGAGTGGGGCGCCACCGCCGTCGGCGGCATGACCATGGGCGCCGACCCCATTGCCTGCGCCGCGCTCTCGGGCGGCGCCGATGTCAAGGCGTTCTTCGTACGCAAGGAGGCCAAGACCCACGGGCTCTCGCGCCGCATCGAGGGGCCGTTGCTCGAGACCTCTGACCGCTGCATGCTGGTGGAGGACGTCGTCACCACGGGAGGCTCCACCCTGCGCGCGCTGGACGCGCTCCGCGAGGAAGGCCACGAGGTATGCGGCGTGCTGGCCATCTGCGACCGCCTGGCCGGCGGGGCCGAGGCCATCGCGGCCGCCGCGGGCGCGCCCTTCGTGGCGCTGACCACCATCGATGAGGTCTATCCGGAGCGGCCGGATCGGTAGGCCGTCGCGTTCCCCGCGACGCCGATCGTGGGATATTCCTCTGCTCAGAGCGCAGTTTTATCCCAAGGTCACCTCGTGCGGGCTCACGCGGCGACCCGCACGGCCGGCGTCAGTGCAGCTGCGGCAGCGACTTGCAGGACGCCGTGACCTGATGGTCGGCCTGGACCAACCAGCCGTTCGAGGTCGGCGTGAACATCACGATCGGGTTGCCGTGTCCGATGGCCTGCCCGTACTTGAAGCCGATCTTGGAGACGTTGACGCCCAGGGCGTAGGCCAGCGCGGTCTGGTACTCCAACCGGGTCAGCGGCTCACCGCAGGCGCGCAGCCGCGCCGCGCCCCCGAGCTGGCCGATCACCGAGTTGAGCTTGTCGAGCTGGATGGTGCGCGCACGCTGGACGTGGATGTCCTTGTGTTCGGTACGCGCCGCTGAGAGCGCCGGCGGCAGCAACCCGATCACCAGCAGGCCCACGGCCACCGCACCCACTGCCGTCGCGGCCCGCCCGGACACGCCGCCCAGTCGCGGCGGGTCGGCCAGCACGCGGCCGACGAACACCCCGGCGAGCACGATCATCAGGCCCGCGGCCTCGAACATGTAGCGCGCCAGGCCGGGCCAGCCGTGCAGGGCGAAGGCGATCTCCACGACCACCCAGCCAACGACGCCGCCGGCGAGGACCAGCGTCACCCGATCGGCCCAGGACCGCCGCCACGCCGCCAGGGCCACCGCGAGCAGGGCGGCGATCTCCAGCGGCCAGTAGTGCAGGTCCAAGAAGCGTGTGATGGTGCCGCCGACCTGGTCGGAGGTCAGCCGGCGACCGGAGTCCATCGCGTTGGCGGCGGCCACGAACGGCGTGCGCGAGGTGAGCGCCGGGATGCCGAACCACAGCAGCGCCATCACCACCACGCCGCCGATCAGCACGGGGCGGGTGGCGGGACGGCGGACCCAGGCCCACAGGAAGTAGAGGCCCAGGAACGGCCACACCTCCGGGCGCCCGAGCCCGGCCAGGACGCCCGCGGCGAAGGCAAGCCGCGTCCGCCCGTCCAGATGCAGGTCGACCGCCGCCAGGCACAACGCGACGATCATCGGGTCTGACTGGGAGCTGAGGATGTAGTGGAAGTAGTCCTGGATGCCCAGCAGCGCCAGGCCGGCGAAGATCGCCGCCACCCAGGCCGCCCAACGCCGCTCGGGCGGGGCGTCGGTGAGCTTGTACGCGATGCGCCCGGCGAAGACGACGCCGCTCAGCGAGACCGCCGCGGAGGTGATCATCCACAGCCGCAGCTCGTGGGAGCCGAGCAGCGCGTAGACCACGGTGAACACGTAGGGCAGCGGCTTCCACGACGGCGCGGCGTTGGTGTCCAGGCCGCCGTGCAGCGTCATGTGGCCCCACGTCAGCCAGCCGTAGGGATCAAAGCCGGGGCGGGTCTTGGCCCAGACGACGATGATCGCCGAAACCACGATGAGGGCAGCCGCCACCAGCCAGGCCAGATAGCCCGCGCCGAAGCGGCGGGACTGGTCAGAGGCGGCGGAGCTGCGGGATTCGCTTCCGCCGGAAGGGGCCGGGGCGGCTTCGAGGGTGCTCTCGGACACGAGGACGCGCGGACCGTAGCACGGGGGCTGCCACCATCCCTCGGGACCCATCAGGCCCGGTGCCCCACCGCTGCGGATTGCGCCCTACAATCCAGGCCTCGCCGGGGAGGAGAACGTGCCCCCGGCAGGAATCGAACCTGCATCCCGCGCTTAGGAGGCGCGTGCTCTATCCATTGAGCTACGAGGGCTTGAGCGGTGAGAGTAACTGCCCCCACCGGCCCGTCCATTCGTTGAGCACGCATTAATCGTGAGTGACAGCCAATCGCCGATCTGCTTCGATCCGGACCATGGAGGTTGGTGGGTGCGCCGTGAGGTCGGCCCCTAAACCATGAGCGTTGGTGCTTCAGAGCTCCTTGTCGAGCCGGACGCCAGCCTCGACGTCGTCGAGCTTGCCGGCCAGGAGGTGGCGGCGCGGTCACCGCGCCAGCTCTTCTGGCGGCGGTTTCGCGCTGACCGTGTCGCCATGGTCTCGGCCGGGTTCATCATCCTGCTGATCCTCATCGCGATCCTCGCACCGCTGGTGGTGAAGATCCTGGGCGTCCCCGGCCCGAACGTCAACGACCCGAACGCCACCGACGCCTTCGGCAGCCCACTGGGCCCGAGCGCGGGCCATCCCTTCGGCGTCGATCAGCTCGGGCGCGACGTCTTGGCGCGCACGATCTACGGCGCGCGCGTGTCGCTGATCGTCGGGATCTTCGGGACCCTGATCGCAACCGCCCTGGGCACCGTGGTCGGGCTGCTGGCCGGCTACTACCGCGGATGGGTCGACACGGTCGTCTCGAGGATCGTCGAGGTCTTCCTCGCCTTCCCGGTGCTCGTACTGGGCCTCGGCATCGGCGCGGCATGTGGCGTGCGCGGCTGCCTGAGCGGCCTCATCCAGCCTGGGCTCGGCACGGTGATCTTCATCATCGTGATCAGCTCGTTCACCTACATCGCGCGCATCGCGCGAGGGCAGGTGCTGTCGCTGCGCGAGAAGGAGTTCGTGGAAGCGTCACGCTCGCTCGGGGCGTCCAACTCCCGGATCCTCTTCCGGGAGATCCTGCCCAACCTCGTGGCGCCGCTGATCGTCTACTCCAGCCTCTTGATCCCCACCAACATCCTGCTCGAGGCGGCGCTTTCGTTCCTGGGCGTCGGGATCCGCCCGCCCACCGCGTCGTGGGGTCAGATGATCTCCGACGCCTCCGCCACCTTCAACACTGCCTGGTGGTACATGGTCTTTCCGGGAGCAGCGCTGCTGCTCACGGTGCTGGCGTTCAACCTGGTCGGCGACGGCCTGCTGGACGCCCTCAATCCGCGCGGGGAGTCGCGATGACGCCGCACCTGCATCTGGGAAGCGGCTCCCGCGCGCACAACGCAACAGGAGGACACACCCTATGAGGGTCAGTCGTAGCCTGATCGCCTCGATGGCGGTCACCGGGCTGCTTGCCGTAGGCATCACCGCCTGCGGGTCGGGCAGTTCGAGCAGCTCGTCCGGGGGAGGATCGAGCTCGCAATCAAGCAGCAGTTCCAGCGGAGGGGTCCAGTCAATTCCGCTGAAGGCCGGGGAGAACCCGGTCGGTCAGACGCTCACCGGCACCACCAAGAAGAAGGGCGGGAGCCTGACGGTGTACTCGAGCGAGGACTTCGAGCACCTGGACCCGGGCGAGTCCTATTTCACGCAGGACTACGGCGTGGATTACGTGACGCAGCGGGCGCTGTTCGCCTACATGCCGAATACCGAGGACACCCTGAGCCCGGATCTCGCGACCGAGATCCCGACCACGGCCAACGGCGGCATCACCGATGGTGGCAAGACGGTCACCGTCCACATCCGCCCGGGCGTGCACTTCAGCCCGCCGGTCAACCGCGAGGTGACCTCGGCTGACGTGGCCTACGCCATCGAGCGTGCTGCCAACCCGAACGTGGCGAACGCGTACTTCGCCGGGTACTTCGGCGCCGGCGCTTTCGCTCCGCTGGTGGGCGCGACGAGCCCCAACTACAAGGGCGGCCCGATCCCCGGCATCCAGACGCCGAACAAGTCCACGATCGTGTTCCACACGACCAAGCCGTCGGGCTCGTTCCTGGTCTCGGCGCTGAGCCTGCCGATCTCGATGCCGGTGCCCGAGAGCTTCGCCGGCCCGATGGACAAGAAGTCCCCGACGACGTACGGCACCAAGTATCTGGTGGCGACGGGTCCGTACATGATCAAGTCCGACCCGAAGACGGGTCTGTTCCAGGGGATCGGCTACCAGACCGGCAAGTCGCTGAACCTGATCCGCAACCCCAACTGGAACCCCAAGACCGACTTCCGTCCGGCCTACCTGAACGCGATCAACTTCAGCATCGGCGGTGACGCCACCGTCATCGGCCGTCAGGTGCTCCAGGGTTCCAACGCCGTGCAGTTCGACACGCCGGCCCAGTCGATCGTCAAGCTGGCCTATCAGAACTATCCGTCGCAGATCACGTTCACCCCGGGCTCGGGCGACCACTACGTCGCGCTCGATAACGCGGCAGGCGTGTTCAAGAACGTCAACCTGCGCCGCGCGGTGTGGGCCAACCTCGACCGTGCCGCGATCATCAAGCTGCGCGGCGGCTCGCTGGCGGGCACTCCCGCGACGCACTTCATCTACCCGGGCATCAACGGTTACCAGCAGGCCGGGGGCGCCGCGGGGCCACAGGTGCCGTGGAACAAGAACGTGAACGGCGACCTCCAGGTCGCCCAGCAGTACATGAAGGCCGCCGGCTTCAAGTCGGGCAAGTACAGCGGGTCGGCCACGGTGCAGATCGTCAGCTCCAACAACGGCAACGACCCGGCGATCACGCAGCTGCTGAACTCCGACATGACCCAGCTGGGCTTCCACACCCACGTGAGCCTGGTGGATCAGTCGGTGATGTACGCCAAGTACTGCGGCGTGCCCAAGCAGGAGATCGACGCGTGCCCCGCCGTGGGCTGGGTGCGTGACTTCGCCGATCCGCTGACGGTGCTCTACGTGCCGTTCTACGGCCCGGCGATCACCCCGACCAACAACTCCAACTGGGGTCAGGTCAATGATCCGCAGATCAACGCCGCGATGGGCAAGGCGGCGCTGGTCACCGACCCGGTGGCACGCGCGCAGGCGTGGGCCAACATCGACAAGATGCTCGTCAACCAGGCCGTCGCGATCCCCGAGGATTTCGACAACCAGCCCAACGTTGAGAGCAAGGACGTCGATGGAGTCAACGAGCTGTGGAACACCGGGACCTGGGACCTGGACTTCACCTCGCTGAAGAACCCGTAAGCAAGAGCACCCGGTTTCCGCCCACCCCGTCGCGACGTGTCGCGGCGGGGCCGGGCGGGGCCCCTTATCACCTGGTTCGCTAGAACAGAAGAACCCAAGCTATGGGCACCTACATCGTACGTCGCATCCTCTGGGGGATCGTGCTGCTGCTCGCCGTCAGCGCGATCACGTTCGTGTTCTTCAACGTGTTCCCGTCGGCCGACCCCGCGCAGTTGCGCGCCGGCCGGAATGCCAGCCCGGCGATCATCGCCTACATCCGGCATGAGCTGGGGCTGGACAAGTCGGTGCCGGTGCAGTTCTGGGTCTACATGAAGAACATCTTCCTGCACTTCAACTTCGGCTACAGCTTCTACACCGGAGCCTCCGTGCTCAGCCTCATCACCAACCGGTTGCCGGCCACGCTGTCGCTGGCCGTCGGCGCCGCCATCATCTGGCTGGCCATGGGGATCCCGATCGGAATCCTGTCCGCGGTCAAGAGCGGCTCGCTGCTGGACCGCACGGCGATGGGCATCGCGCTGGTGTTCGTGTCGATGCCGGTGTTCTGGCTCGGCCTCGTCGTGCTGTTCCTGTTCGCCGACGACATCGGGCGCTTCCATGTCTTACCCGGGGCCAACACCTACACGGGACTGACCGTGAACCCGTGGCACTGGTTCACGTCGCTCATCATGCCCTGGTTCGTGCTCGCCGCGACCTCGGCGGCGGTCTATTCCCGCGTGCTGCGCGGCAGTCTCATCGAGGCCATGGGCGAGGACTACATCCGCACGGCGCGCGCCAAGGGCCTGCGCGAGCGGCGGGTCATCTTCCGCCACGGCGTGCGCTCCGCGATCACCCCGGTGGTGACGATCTTCGGCCTCGACCTCGGCGCCCTGCTCGGCGGCGCGGTGATCACCGAGACGGTGTTCAACATCCCGGGCATCGGCCGCCTGAACCTGGACGCCATCAACCACTCGGACTTCCCCATCGTCCAGGGCACCGTCATCCTGGCCACGCTGTTCATCGTCGTTGCCAATATCGTGGTCGACATCGCCTACGCCTATCTCGACCCGCGCGTCAGGTACTCGTGACGACCGAGACCGCGACCGCGGAACGCGGCACTGACGGCGCCGGGCAGCCGCTGCTCTCCGTCGAGGACCTCCGCGTCTCGTTCCACACCGATGATGGGATCGTCCACGCCGTGGACGGCATCTCCTACACCCTGGAGCCGGGCAAGACGCTGGGCATCGTCGGCGAGTCGGGCTCGGGCAAGACCGTGTCGTCGCTCACGATGCTGGGCCTCACCCGCAGCAAGCGCTCCAAGATCGGCGGCCGGATCATCTTCCAGGGCGATGACATGGTCACGATGGACGACAGCCATCTACGGCGCGTCCGCGGCAACGATGTGGCCATGATCTTCCAGGATCCCCTGTCGGCCCTGCACCCGTTCTACAAGGTCGGCACGCAGCTGGTGGAGGCGATGCAGACGCATCGCAGCATCTCCAAGTCCGCGGCGCGTGGCCGCGCGGCCGAGCTGCTCGAGCTCGTCGGGATCCCCGATCCCAAGCGCCGCGTCGACCAGTACCCGCACGAGTTCTCCGGCGGCATGCGTCAGCGCGCGATGATCGCGATGGCGCTGTCCAACGAGCCCAAGCTGCTCATCGCCGACGAGCCCACCACCGCGCTCGACGTCACCGTGCAGGCCCAGATCCTGGCGCTGCTCAAGGATCTGCAGCAGCGACTGGGCACCGCGATCATCGTCATCACCCACGACCTGGGCGTCGTCGCCGAGATCGCCGACGACATCTGCGTCATGTACGCCGGACGCATCGTCGAGCGCGGGAGCACCGAGGACATCTTCCATGCCCCTCAGCATCCGTACACCTGGGGCCTGCTGCGGTCGATCCCCCGCCTGGACAACCCCCGGGGCGAGGAGCTCGTGCCGATCTCGGGCCGGCCGCCCAGCCTCATCAACCGGCCGAGCGGCTGTCACTTCCATCCCCGCTGCCCCTATGTGCGCGACGCTCACAAGCGCGTGGACCCCCAGCTCACCGCCGTGGAGGGGAGCTCCGAGCACAGCGTCGCCTGCCTGCTCGAGGCCTCGGTGCGCAGCCGGATCTGGGAGGGCATCCAGAGCGGCCGGGACGACGAGTCACTCCAGCGGATGGCGGCCGCCTCGCCTCAGCCCGAGATCCCGGCAGATGCCATCGACGAGTCGCAGGAGAGCGAAGGCGAGGATATCGGCGAGGGAGAGGAGCTCGTGGTCGAGTCCGAGCCTCACATGGAGCACGGACCCATGGCGCCCGTCGACGAGACCGACCACGTGTTGAAGTACAACCCGCGCACCGGCGACGTCATCAACCCACCGGAGGGCAACTAGAGCCATGACGAACCTGGTGGAGGTCCGCGACCTCACCAAGCACTTCCCCATCAGGCGCGGCGTCGTCTTCCAGCGCCAGGTCGGCGCCGTGAAGGCGGTGGATGGCATCTCCTTCGACGTCGAGCAGGGTGAGACGCTCGGCATCGTCGGCGAGACGGGCTGTGGGAAGAGCACCACCGCGCGCCTGCTGTGCCGGCTGATGGACCCAACATCGGGCACGATCACCTTCGACGGCCGCGACGTCGGCGCCCAGAAGGGCGATGCGCTCAAGGCGATGCACCGTGACGTGCAGATGGTCTTCCAGGACCCCTACTCGTCGCTGAACCCCCGCAAGTCGGTCGGGTCGATCATCTCCGACCCCTTCGTCATCCACAACATGTACCGCGGCGACGGCGAGCGCAAGCGCCGGGTCCAGGACCTGATGGATCGCGTCGGGCTCAACCCCGAGCACTACAACCGCTATCCGCACGAGTTCTCCGGCGGCCAGCGCCAGCGCATCGGCGTCGCCCGGGCGATCGCCCTGGAGCCCAAGCTGCTCATCGCCGACGAGCCGGTGTCCGCGCTGGATGTCTCCATTCAGGCCCAGGTCCTCAACCTGCTGCGCGAACTCCAGCGCGACATGGGCCTCACCCTCGTCTTCATCGCCCACGACCTCTCCGTGGTGCGCCACATGTGCGACCGGGTCGCCGTCATGTACCTGGGCCGGATCGTCGAGCTGGCCGATAGCGACATCCTGTACACGTCGCCGCGCCACCCCTACACGGGCGCGCTGCTCTCGGCGGTGCCGGTGCCCGACCCGAGCGGTGGCACGCAGGGGCGCCAGTTGCTCACCGGCGATGTGCCCAGTCCGGCCAACCCGCCGTCGGCCTGCCGGTTCCACACTCGCTGCCCCAAGGCCCAGCCCAAGTGCTCAGAGGACGATCCGCCGCTCGAGCGCAAGGACGGCGGCTCGGTCGCGGCCTGCCACTTCCCGCTCACCGACGACGAGGTCAGGTTGCGGTTGCCCCTCGCCCTGGCCCGCCAGCGCAGCGAGCCCGAGCCGGAGCCAGAGCACGCCACCTAGGCGCGCTCAGTCCTCCTCCTCGTCCTCCGGGCCCTCGTCTTCTTCGGCGTCTTCGTCTTCGTCCTCGTCTTCGTCGTCGATCCACAGGGACTCGCTGGCCAGCTCCGAGCCGCCGCTGTCCCAGAGCTTGACCTCGAGCAGGTCCGAGCGGTAGCTGTCAGGGGCCAGGAGCGTGAAGCGCTCCTCGATGAGCTGGCACTGGTCAACGGCCAGGTTGGCCAGCTCGGCGGTGACGACGGCTCCGCCGGGGATCATCGGCACCCCCCACACCAGCGTCATGTCGGCGACGTTGCCCTGCTCGCCGCGCCACTGGCCGATGATCTCGTCGTTGGTGTCCAGCTTCCAATCGGGGTTGGTCTCGGCCGTCTCTGAGGTGTAGTCGGCGCTCGCCTCGAAGTCCACGGGACCGCGGCCGCCCTTCTCCCCGCCCTCGCGGAACGAGACGAAGCCGAACAGCTCGTAGCCGGTGGTGGTGCGGGCCACGGCCGGCACGTAGGTCCGCCCGCCGTAGGAGCGGTCCGGGAACCACGCGATGTCCCCGGCCGTGCCCAGGTCCTCGCCCTCGGCGTCGATCTCGTGGCAGGCGGCCAGGAAGAGGTCGCGCAGCGTGTCGGCCCAGCGGCCGTAGGGCAGCGCCTCCTGGGGAGGCTCGGCGGCGAAGCTGATGACGAAGCGGTCGGTGGGGGGCATCCGCGCGAGGAGCCTAGCGGTCCGCGGTCATCCCTGTGGCGTTCAGCGGGGCACGGGCGACAGGCTGGGGAGGCGATGACGAAGGCGCGGCGGCGGGACCTGTGCTCGAAACACCGTCAAATAAGCGGAAAATCGGCCACGACGCCGGTTCGCACCGGCGGTCAGACCGCCCACGCCCGGCCCTCTAAGGCCCGCGTCAGTACGCGCCCCGCCGCGAGAGCACGGCGGGGATGGTCTTGAGGAGGATCGAGAGGTCGAGCAGGATCGACCACCGCTCGAGGTAGAGGAAGTCCAGGCGCACGAGGTCGTCGAAGTCCAGCTCGGCGCGCCCCGACACCTGCCACAGGCCGGTGATCCCGGGCATGACGAGGTAGCGCTTCTTGTGCCAGTCCTCGAGGCGCTCGAAGTCGCGCATCGGCAGCGGGCGAGGGCCCACGAGCGACATCTCGCCCCGGATGACGTTGGCCAGCTGGGGCAGCTCGTCCAGGGAGAAGCGTCGCAGGAAGCGGCCCGTGGTGGTCAGCCGCGGGTCGTCGCGGATCTTGAACAGGGCGCCCGAGAGCTCGTTGAGCGGCTCGAGATCGTCCTGGACCTGGTCGGCATGTTCGCGCATGGTGCGGAACTTGAAGCAGCGGAAGGGCTTACCGCCCATACCCGGGCGGACCGAGCGGTAGATGACCGGCCCGCGCGAGCTGAGCTTGACCGCGATGGCGATGGCGGCGAGCACGGGGGAGAGGAGCACCAGCCCCACCGTGGACAGGGTGAGGTCGAAGGTGCGCTTGGCCGCGTACTGGACCCCCTCGAACACGGGCGGGCGCAGCGTGAACAGCGGAACCGACTCGCCGGGCACGAACACCGCGCGGTCGATGAGGATCTCCATCGTCGACGGCGCCACGTGCACCGTGACGCCCCGCTGGTGGCAGCGATCCACCAGATCCAGCGCGCGCTCCTGCGGGAAGTCGGGATCGGCGATGATCACCTCGTCGATGCGCTCCTCGCCCAGCACGTCGGACAGATCATCGAGCCGGCCCAGCGAGCGCAGGCCGTTCTGGGGCCGCGGGGTGAGCGAGATGTAGCCGACGAGGTCCACCTGGGTCCGGGACCGGCCGCCCAGCGCGTGCGCCACCTCCTCGATGTGCTGCCCCGAGCCGACCAGCAGCGCCCGGCGCCGGTAGCCGGCCTGCTCGAGCACCCACCCGGTGAAGCGCGTGTAGCACTCGCGCAGGATCGAGATGTAGGCGGTGCCGAACAGCAGCGCGCCGTAGAAGATGTAGTAGCTCTTGAAGTGGTTGCCGGTGGCCAGGGCGAAGACCAGCGCAATCACCGTCGCCTGGAACAGGCCGGCGAAGATCTTGGGCAGGCCAGGGCGACGAGGCCGGTCGGCGTACAGGTCGAGCCGGGCGAACATCAGCACCGTGAGCAGGTACGCGAAGGCCAGCGGGGTGCGCGTGTTGCTCCAGGCGGCGTCGAGCCTGAAGTCGCCGCGGAGGGCGAGCTTGATCGCAATGGCGGTGAAGATCGCCGCCGTGACGCCCACGAAATCCAGGATGAGCAGGGTCAATACGCGCGTGAGTCGGCGCAGCGTCTCGACCCGCAACAGGAACATCACCACGGGTGGGCGCTTGCGCCGCACGTCGCGTTCGGGCAGCACGACAGGCACAGGGCCGTGCCTGCCGGTGCGGCTTGGGATGGCCTCTTTGTGATCGATTGTCACGCTAAGCAGGGCCGTTAGCCGGGACCCCCGCACGTCGTAACGGTATCTCGTCTCTGAAGTTACGTGGAAGCTCGCCGTGCAGGCGCGTTGCGCCGCGCCCGCTCTATGCGGTCCCGGCGCTCACGAGATTTCGCCGATCAGGCCGTCACGACCCGCTTGGTCGATCGTCCGCCGCAGACCCTCCATGAGCTGGATCTCCGGGCTCCACCCCAGGATCTTCTGAGCCAAGGTGATGTCGGGCTGGCGCACCTGCGGATCATCGGTGGGCAGCGCCTCGTAGACGATCTCGGAGCCCGATCCGGTGACCTCGATCACGGCCTTGGCCAGCTCCAGCAGCGTGAACTCGTTGGGGTTGCCGACGTTGACGGGGTTGTGGTAGCCGGACTCGGCCAGGGCGATCATGCCCCGGATGAGGTCGTCGACGTAGCAGAAGGACCGCGTCTGGGACCCATCTCCGAACACCGTGATCGGGCGGTCCTGGAGCGCCTGGCGCAGGAATGTGGGGATGGCGCGCCCGTCGTGGGGGCGCATCCGCGGGCCGTAGGTGTTGAAGATGCGGATGATCGCCGTGTCGACGCCCTGCTGGCGGTGGTAGGCCATCGTCAGCGCCTCCGCGTAGCGCTTGGCCTCGTCATACACGCCCCGCGGACCGATCGGGTTGACGTGGCCCCAGTAGCTCTCAGGCTGCGGGTGGACCTGCGGATCGCCATAGACCTCACTGGTCGAAGCGGTGAGAAAGCGCGCCCGGTGCTTCTTGGCCACGCCCAGAGTGTGGTGGGTGCCGTAGGAGCCGACCTTGAGCGTGTGCAGCGGCAGCCGCAGGTAGTCGATCGGAGAGGCCGGCGAGGCCAGATGAAAGACGAAGTCGATCGGCTCGTCGATGAAGTACGGCTCGATGATGTCCACGCTCTCGTAGCGGAAGCTGTCGGAGCGGATGTGCTCGATGTTGGCCAGCGATCCGGTTTCGAAGTTGTCGACGCAGATGACGCGATTGCCGCGTCGCAGCAGCTCCTCGCACAGGTGGGATCCAAGGAACCCCGCGCCTCCGGTGACCAGGCAGGTTGTCATGGGCGGCAAATCTACAGGCCGCGTGCGTCAGCGATGGGCAGAGGGTGGCCGGGGCGGCTCGCTCGCCGGGCGGCGCGGCTCGGCGCTGGGGCGGGAACCGCTCACCCACTCGCCCTCCTCGCGCTTCCAGATCGGGGCGCGGGCCTTGATCTCGTCGATGATCTCCCGGGCCCCCGCGAACGCCTCGGCGCGGTGGGGCGCCGACACTGCGATCGCCACTGATGCCTCTGACAGGGGCACCCTCCCGACGCGATGCTCGGCGGCCGCGGCGCACAGGCCGTGGCGCTCGATCGCCTCGGCCACGATCCGCTCCATCTGGCGCTCGGCCATCGGCACGTAGGCCTCGTAGTCCAGCTCGGCTACCTCTCGCGTGACGCCCGTGAAGGTGACCACCGCGCCGGCGCGTGGATCGGAGACCCGGGCCACCAGGGGATCGAGGGCCAGTGGCTCGTCGGTGACCCGCACATGCACGACGCCCACTGAACCGCCGGACACCGGTGGGATCAGCGCCAGCTCATCGCCGGCGGACAGGCTGTAGCCGTCGTCGGCGTACTCCTGGTTGACCGCCATGACCACCGGCACGTCGCGGACGATGTCGCCCATCCGTGCCAGCGCGTCGGCCACGCGCGCGCCGTCGGGCAGCTCCAGCGCAACCTCGTCGCACCCCGCGCGCTCGCGCAGCCCGGCGAAGAGGCGGACGGTGACATTCATGCTGAGAAGGCTACGCCAGCGTTGCGCGGCGATTAGGAGATTCACCCCCGGCCCGCGATGTTGCCTATCCTCCCGCCTGTTTTCTGGGATTCAATTAGGAGAAGAAGCGCTATGCGTTCAATAAGGACATGGCTGTCCGCTGTCTTGCCGCTGGTCTGCGTCGCAGCGATCGCCGGATGCGGGAGCAGCAACAGTTCGTCATCGACTTCGTCGGCCGCCGCCGCGCCGACCTCGTCGACCTCGTCGGCGGCGGCCACCGGGACCGGTACGAGCGCCGGCACCGGTACCGGGACCACAGGCTCTGGGGGGACCATCTCGGTCCCGGCATCGATCAAGTCCAAGGGCACGCTCACCGTGGCCTCGGACGCGACCTACGCGCCGAATGAGTTCATCGCCTCCGACGGACACACCGTGGTCGGCATGGACGCGGACCTGATGAAGGCCCTGGGCGGCGCGATGGGCCTGAAGGTCAAGATCGTCAACCAGACCTTCGACAGCATCATCCCCGGGCTGGCGTCCGGCAAGTACGACGTGGGCGCTTCATCGTTCACGGACACCAAGGAGCGCGAGAAGACCGTTGACTTCGTCGACTACTTCGTGGCCGGCGAGTCGTTCTTCACCAAGGCCTCCGGCGGCGCCGACATCAGTGGCATCGCCGATACCTGCGGCAAGACCGTGGCGGTCGAGAAGGGGACCACCGAGGAGTCCGATGCCCAGGCCCAGGGCGCGAAGTGCAAGAAGGAGGGCAAGCCGACGGTGACCGTGCTGTCGTTCCCTGACCAGAACGGCGCCAACCTGGCGCTGTCCAGTGGTCGCGCCCAGCTCGGCTTCGCCGACTCACCGGTGACCGAGTACCAGGTCAAGAAGTCAGGCGGCCAGTTCAAGCTCGTCGGACCGTCGATCGAGAACGCGCCGTACGGCCTGGCCGTGCCGAAGAACAGTGGGCTGGCCCAGCCGATGCTGGCAGCGCTCAAGGTGCTGATGAGCAACGGCAAGTACAAGGCCATCCTCACCCACTGGGGGGTCCAGGCCGGGGCGATCCCCGCCGCGCAGGTCAAGATCAACGGCGCGACAAGCTAACTCACAGCTAGTAGAAATCGCTCTGAGGTGAGCACCTCCGAGCTACCGACGCAGGCGACGGGACGGCCCGACGACATCGAGGCCGTCCCCGTCCGCCACCCGTGGCGCTGGGTCGCCGCGATCATCGTGCTGATCATCGCCGCGTCGGTCGTTCGCTCGATCGTCATCAACCCCCACTTCCAGTGGGGAACGGTCGGGGACTACCTGTTCAACCCGCGGATCCTGCGGGGCGTCGTCACGACCATCTGGCTCACGGCGCTGTCCATGGTCATCGGGATTGTCCTGGGCATCGTGCTGGCGGTGATGCGCATGTCGCCCAACGGGCTCATCTCGGGATCCAGCTGGCTGTACATCTGGTTCATCAGCGGGCACGCCGCTGCTGGTGCAGCTCCTCTTCTGGAACTTCATCTCCGCGCTGTTTCCGACGATCGCGCTCGGGGTCCCGTTCGGCGGCCCAGCGATCATCAACGCCAACTCCAACCGACCTCATCTCCACTTCGGTGGCGGTCATCCTCGGCCTCAGCCTCAACGAGGGCGCCTACATGGCCGAGATCGTTCGGGCGGGCATCATCTCGTGTCAACGAAGGACAGACCGAGGCGGCGCAGTCGCTCGGCCTGTCGCGACTGCAGACGATGCGCCTGATCGTCCTGCCCCAGGCGATCCGGGTCATCGTGCCCCCGACGGGCAACGAGGTCATTTCGATGCTCAAGAACACCTCGCTGGCCAGCGTCGTGGCGTTCACCGAACTGCTCTACTCGGTGCAGCTCATCTATTCCCAGAGCTTCCAGCAGATCCCGTTGCTGATCGTGGCGGTGATCTGGTACCTGGCGATGACGAGTGTGCTCTACGTCGCGCAGTACTTCGTCGAGCGCCGCTACGGCCGTGGCTTCACCCGCGCCCAGCGGGCAACGATGACGGAGCGCTGGCTGAGCTTCGGACACCGCCAATGAGCGAGCCGATGGTCAAAGCCGAGGGCGTGCACAAGCGCTTCGGGCGTCTGGAGGTCCTCAAGGGAATCCACCTGGAGGTCAAGCGCGGCGACGTGATGTGCCTGCTGGGTCCGTCGGGGTCCGGGAAGTCGACGTTCCTGCGCTGTATCAACCACCTGGAGAAGATCAATTCGGGGCGCCTCTCGGTCGACGGCGAGCTCGTCGGCTACCGCGAGTCCGGCGGCAAGCTGTATGAGCTGCGCGAGGACGTGGTCGCCCGCAAGCGCTCCGAGATCGGGATGGTCTTCCAAAATTTCAACCTGTTCCCACACATGACGGCGGCCCAGAACGTCATGCTGGCGCCGACCCGCGTGAAGGGCCTGAGCCGATCCCAGGCGCGTGACCGCGCCGTCGAGCTGCTGGGGCGGGTCGGGCTCTCGGACAAGATCGACACCTATCCGGTGGCGCTCTCCGGCGGACAGCAGCAGCGCGTGGCCATCGCCCGCGCGCTGGCCATGGAGCCGAAGCTGATGCTCTTCGACGAGCCCACCTCCGCGCTTGACCCCGAGTTGGTCGGCGACGTACTGGACGCGATGCGCCTACTCGCCCACGACGGCATGACGATGATCGTCGTCACGCATGAGGTCGGCTTCGCTCGCGAGGTCGGCGACACCGTGGTGTTCATGGACGACGGCGTCGTCGTCGAGTCCGGAAAGCCCGCCGAGGTCCTCGACAATCCGCGACACGACCGGACCCGGACCTTCCTTCACAAGGTCCTCTAGCAGCCGGCGGGCTGTCACGGGGGTGACGCCAGGTCCCTCCGGGTAACCTCCGGAGGCGATGGCCACCGCCGACGAGCACCGCACGATCGCCCCCGTCGTCGGTCCCGACGACCCGCGCCATTTCACGGACTCCGGGATCGAGATCGCGCCGCTCTATGACGAGAGCGACGTCGCGCCCGAGCTCGACAAGCGCCTCGGCCAGCCCGGTGAGTACCCCTACACGCGCGGCGTGCATCGCGAGATGTACCGCCAGCAGCTGTGGACGATGCGCCAGTACGCGGGCTACGCCTCGGCCAAGGAGTCCAACGAGCGCTACCGCTACCTGCTGCAGCACGGTTCCACCGGGCTGAGCATGGCGTTCGATCTGCCCACGCAGCTGGGCCTGGACTCCGACGACCCGCGCTGCCTGGGCGAGGTGGGGCGCACCGGGGTGGCCATCGACACCATCGACGACATGCGCACGGCGTTCGATCAGATCCCGCTGGACGAGGTCTCGACGTCGATGACCATCAACGCCCCGGCCAGTGTGCTGCTGCTGCTCTACGAGCTGATCGGCGAGGAGCAGGGCGTGACCTCCGAGCAGCTGCGCGGGACCACTCAGAACGACATCCTCAAGGAGTACATCGCTCGCGGGAACTTCATCTACCCGCCCGACGGCGCGATCCGCCTCACCACGGACCTGTTCGCCTATTGCAACGACCGGGTGCCCAAGTGGAACACGGTCTCGATCAGCGGCTATCACTTCCGCGAGAAGGGGTGCTCGGCGGTCCAGGAGGTGGCGTTCACGCTGGCCAACGGCATCGCCTACGTCCAGGCGGCGCTCGACGCGGGGCTGGAGATCGACCGCTTCGCCCCCCGGCTGGCCTTCTTCTTCAACGGCCATAACAACGTGTTTCAGGAGGTGGCCAAGTTCCGCGCCGCCCGCCGGATGTGGGCCGAAATCATGCGTCAGCGCTTCGGCGCCAAGGACGAGCGCTCCTGGCGGCTGCGCTTCCACACCCAGACCGGTGGCGTGACCCTGACCGCTCAACAGCCGGAGAACAACATCGTGCGCGTCGCCCTGCAGGGGTTCGCCGCCGTCTGTGGCGGGACCCAGTCCCTGCACACCAACGGCTTTGACGAGGCGCTGGCCCTGCCCACCGAACGGGCGGCCAAGATCGCGCTGCGCACCCAGCAGGTCATCGGGTATGAGTCCGGGGCCGCCGACACCGTCGACCCGTTCGCGGGCTCCTACTTCGTGGAGGCGCTCACCGACGAGATCGAGCTCCGCGCCCAGGAGCTGATCGACAAGGTCGACGAGCTGGGCGGTTCGGTGCAGGCGATCGACTTCATCAAGAACGAGATCGAGGAGTCCGCCTTCGGCTACCACGAGCGCTATCGCATCGGGCAGGACATCGTGGTGGGCGTCAACAAGTTCGTCGAGGACACGCCGGAGGTCCCCGACATCCTGCGTGTCGATCCCGAGTCAGAGCGCGAGCAGGTAGCGCGCCTGAAGGCGTTCAAGGAGAACCGCGACGCCGAGCGGGTCACCGCCCGGCTCGAGGAGATCCGCGAGTGTGCGCGCGGGACCGACAACATGCTCCCGGTGCTGCGCGAGGCCCTCAGGGACCGCTGCTCGATCGGCGAGGTCTGCGGGGCGATGCGCGACGTGTTCGGCGACTACAAGCCGACCTACTAGCCGCCGATGCTCGTCGCCACGGTCTCCTTCCCACAGGTCGTCCTGGCCATCCACATCCTCGCCGTGGTCATCGGCTTCGGGTCGGTCTTCGCCTACCCGCTCCTGTTCGCGGCGGCGGCGCGCAGCGATCCGGCGGTGACGCCATGGCTGCTGCGCTCGCGCCAGCGCGTCGGGCGATACCTGGTCAACCCGGGCCTGCTCGTGGTCATCATCGCCGGCGTCTACCTGGCCTCCAAGCTCGACCAGTGGGGCAACTTCTACGTCGGCTGGGGCGTCGTCGCCGCCATCGTCCTCGGCGCCCTGGAGGGCTCGTACATCATCAGACCCGCCGGCCGGCTGGCCACCCTGGCCGAGCGCGACCTCGCGGCCACCGCCGTCCCGGCCGGCGGCCAGCGGACGAGCGCGACGTGGAGCTCCGAGTACGCGGCGGGCATCCGGCGCTTCAACCTGGTCGGGAACGTGATGGCCCTCATCGTGTTCCTGACCGTGCTGTTCATGGCCCTGCAGCTCGGCTCCTAGCCGTCGAGGCCAATCAGTGCCCGGCCTCGGCGCGGGCGTGCATGGGCAGCTTGAAGGCCAGCGCGAAGGTCAGGGCCAGCGGGATCAGGGTCACCCAGGCGGTGATCTCCAAGGCGTTGGTGGGCAAGTGCCCGCCGGTCAGCCGCGAGAAGAACACCGTTCCCAGCACGGCCACGCCCAGCGCACTGGCCAGCTGCTGCACCGCGTTGAGCACGCCCGACGCCGAGCCGACTTCCTCCATGGCCACCCCGGCCAGGATGATGTCGAACAGCTGCCCGAACACGAAGCCGGCGCCCAGCCCCATGAGCAGCAGCGCCGGGAGCAGGGCCCACGTGCTCGCCGTCGCCGCGCCTGACACCGTGACCGCCAGCACGACGGCGCCGGCGCCCGAGAGGGCGATGCCCAGGTGCAACAGATGGCGGCCCAGCTTGGCCACGAGCGCGAAGGAGATGACCATGGAAACGACCATGCCGGCGGTCATCGGCACCAGCGTGAGGCCGGCGTGCACCGGCGAGAAGCCCTGGCCGACCTGACAGAACAGCGACACGATCAGGATCAGGCCTGCGAACACGGCGAAGAACCCGAGCGCCACGACGATGCCGTCGGTGTAGGTGTGGTTGCGCAGCAGGCTGGGCTCGATCAGGGGCACCGCCGTGCGCCGGCGCTCGTAGGGCACGAACGCGGCCAACAGCGCGAGGCCGGCGGCGAGCATGGCGAAGATCCACACCGGCCACCCCTCGGCCCGGCCCTCGATCAGCGGGTAGATGATCGCCACCGAAGCCAGGCCCACCAAGGTCATGCCGACGAGGTCCAGCCGCGTGCCCGGCTTGGCGGCGCCGCGGGGCAGGTAGCGCAGCGCGCCGGCGAAGGCGACGACCCCGACGGGGACGTTGATGAGGAACACCATCCGCCACCCGGTGCTGAGGATGTTGGCGTCGATGAGCACGCCGGCCAGGATCGGCGCCGCGATCGCCGACAGGCCCATGACGGGGCCGAAGCTGGCGAACACCTTGCCCTCCTCCTCCGGAGGGAAGACCTCCTTGAGCAGGCCGAAGCCCTGCGGGATGAGCAACGCGCCGAACCCGCCCTGGAGGGCCCGGGTGATGATCAGCAGCTCCGCGGAGGGGGCCACGGCGCACAGCGCCGACATCGTCGTGAAGCCGAGCGAGCCGACCAGGAATAGCCTGCGACGGCCGAAGATGTCGCCCAGCCGCGCCCCGGTGACGAGCAGCACGGCGAAGCTGAGCGTGTAGGCCGCGCCCAGCCACTGCAGCGTCGTGGCGCCACCGCCGAGGTCGCGGCGGATCGAGGGGCCCGCGACGTTGACAATGGTCGCGTCGATGAGGTCCATGACCTCGGCGCAGAGAACGATGGCCAGGACGAGCCAGCGGGCGGCGTAGAGGCCGTCGCCGGCGGGCGCGCGCTCGGCGGTCGGGGATGGGTGCGCGATGACGTCGGGTGCGACGGAGGTGGTGGACATGTGGTGCCTCGCTGGAAGTTCGGGTCGGCGGGGAACGGTGTTCGTGCCGAACGTTGTTCGTAACGAACACTGTACGGCACGAACAGTGATCGGTCAAGCCGGTAGAATCCGTGAGGTGGAATCGCCGCCGCGTCCGCGCAGCACCCGGGGCCGTCCCGCCAAGGCACCCCTGAGCGAGGACGTCATCCTCAACACGGCGATACGCGTCCTGCGCGAGGAGGGCCTCGACGCGGTGACCATGCGCCGGCTGGCCACCGAGCTCGACACCGGCCCGGCGTCGCTCTACGTCTACATCCGCAGCCGCGACGAGCTGCTCAACGCTCTCCTCGATCGCGTCAGCGCCATGGTGCCCCTGGAGGAACCGGATCCCAGCCGCTGGCGCGAGCAGGTCCACCGCATGGTCGACGGTGTCCTCAAGGTCCTGGAGGAGCATCGCGGCATCGCGCGGGTCGCCGTCGCCAATGTCCCCACCGGGGAGAACTCCCTGCGCTTTGCCGACAACCTCCTGGGAGTGCTCCTGGCCGGCGGAGTCACCCCGCGCGACGCCGCGTGGGCCTGTGACATCCTGCCGCTCATCACGGTGGCCTCCGCCGTCGAGACTGCGACGTACCAGGAGCGCGGCGACGAGCAGAGCGCCGTCGCCGGCGAGATCGCGGCGGTGTTCACCACCCTGCCCGCCGACCGCTATCCCAACCTTGTCCGCCTTGGCGATGAACTGGTCAGCGGCGACGGCGACGAGCGCTTCCACTTCGGCATCGACACCTTCCTCGACGGCCTGGTCGCCCGCGCCGCGCGGTCCTGAGCCCCGCCCGGGGCGGTCGCGCTGCAAGCCTCGCCACGGCGGGAGGAGTCGCGTGGGGCCGGGCGAATCCCGGTGTCATGACTGAGCACCAGAGCAGCCGAACGCTTGTCAAATCGGCGCCCGAGCTGTGGGCGGAGTGCAGCGACGCCGCGTCGCTGGCCCGCCATCTGGGCGCGTTCGGCGAGATCCGAATCACCAAGCTCGAGCCCGAGACTGCCGTCGCCTGGGAGGGCACCGCCGCCAGCGGCACGGTACGTCTCGAGTCCTCGGGATGGGGGACCCGCGTCACGTTGACGGTGACCGAGGAGGAGCGAGCGGCGGAGCCGGTCGCCGAGGAGCCCGGGCCCGAGCCCGAGCCCGAGCCCGTGGCCGTCGAGCCCGAGCCCGTGGCCGTCGAGCCCGAGCCCGACCCGGAACCCGTGGTCGTCGAGGAGTCCGAGCCGGTTCCCATCGAGCCCGGGCCCCGCGCCGGGGTCTTCGCTCGCTTCCGCCTCGCGTTCCGGCGCAAGCCGGTCCCCCTGCCCGCGTCCGACGAGCAGGAGACCGTTTCGCCCGAGGAGCTCGAGCCCGAGCCGGAACCCATCGCCGAGGCGCCCCCCGAGCCCGTCGCCGAGGTCCCGCCCGAGTCCGAGTCCGAGCCGGCCCGGTCCAGCGGCGAGGACGCGCTCGTAGCGGCTCTCGACAGCCTGGGCATGGCCCACCACCGCCCCTACTCGCGCGCCTAGCCCGCCCGGCCCTCCTTAGACTCCGGTGGGGTGTGGAGCGGCGTCGGGGAACTCGTCGGCCGTAGCAACGAGCTGTCGGCGATCCGGCATGCCCTGCGTGACCGGCACGGCACGCATCTGCTCGTCATCGAGGGGGCACCGGGGATCGGCAAGACCCGGCTGCTCGAGGAGGCGGCGTCGGCCGCGGCCGTCGGTGGTGCGCGGGTGCTCCGCGCCCGGGGCAGCGAGCTCGAGCGCGAGCTGCCGTTCGGCGTCATGCGTCAGCTGCTCGAGCCGGTGTTGCGAGGGCTGCCCGAGGGCGACCGGGCCGCGCTGCTCGACGGCGACGCCGCGCTGGCCGTGCCGGCGCTCGACGTGCGTCCGACGCACGAGATCGTCGATGCCTTCGCGGTCCTGGCCGGCCTCTACTGGCTGATCGCCGGCATCGCCTCGGCCGAGCCGCTCGTGCTCTGCGTGGACGATGTCCACTGGGCCGACGAACCGTCGCTGCGGGCGCTGGCATATCTGCTCGCGCGACTGGACGGGGTCGATGCCCAGCTCTGTGTCGCGCTGCGTCCGCACGAGCCCGGCGCCGAGGAGGCTGTGATCGCGGAGATCGTCAACGCGCCACGCGCCGCGGTCGTGCGGCCGGCGCCGCTGGACCGCGAGGCGGCTACGGCACTCGTGCGCGCACGGCTGGACCCCGCGGCCGACGCCGCGTTCTGCGCGGCCTGCCAGGCCACGACGCAGGGCAACCCGCTCCTCCTCTGCGAGCTGTCGCGGGAGCTGGCCGATCGCGGCGTGCAGCCGACGGCTGCGGCTGCGGCGACGGTGGACGAGGTCATCCCGCGGGGTATCGCGCCCGCGGTCCTGCGACGCGTGCACCGCGTCCATCCCCAGGCCTCGTCAGTGGCCGGGGCGGTGGCCATTCTCGGGGACGGCGCCGAGCCGGGGCACGTGGCCGAGCTGTCGGGCCTCGACCCCGGCGCCGCCAACGCGGTGCTCGAGGCGCTGACCCGAGTCGAAGTGCTGGCTTGGGCCAACCCGCCGACGTTCGCCCACCCCGTTGTCCGGGCCGCGATCGCCGCCGAGGTCGAGGCGGAGGACCGGGGCCGCCTGCACCGGGAGGCCGCCCGGCTGTTGGCCGGTGATGGCGCCCCGCCCGAGCGCCTCGCCGTCCATCTCACCGAGACGCCCCCGGCCGGGGACCCGTGGGTGGTCGCGACGCTGGAGGCGGCGGCCGAGGAGGCGATCGCGCGCGGTGCTCCGGGCCTGGCGGCGCGCTTCCTGCGCAGGGCGCTCGAGGAGCCGCCCGGGGAGGCGCAGACCGCAGCGGTCCTGCTCGCCACCGGCCGAGCCGAGGCCCGCGCCGGCGACGCCCGGGCCATCGCGCATCTGCGCCGCGCGATCGACTCGGCGCCCGATGCCGTTACGCACGGGCACGCTGCGCTCATGCTCGTCCAGCTCCTGGGGCCGGCGGGCCAGCTCAAGGCCGGCATCGACCTCGCGCTCGAGGCGCTCGGGCGCCTGGATCCCGACAGCGAGTTAGGGCGGCGGCTCGAGGCTGAGATGCTGAGCCTCGCCGTGATGGACAGCTCCCAGCGCGCCTTCGCGGTGGAGCGCCTGGCTCTGCTGGATCCGGCGATGCCCGCCGACGGGCAGGGCGCCTGCATGCTGCTGGCCATCCTCTCCAACGAGGCACTGGCCAACGTCAGGCCGCGCGAGGAGGTCATCGATCTCGCCGAGCGGGCGCTCGCCGGTGGCTGGCTGATGGAGTCGATCCTCATGTACGCCCACGCCACCAACGCGCTGATGCACAGCGGGCGCTATGCGCAGGCGCTGTCGGTGTGGAGCGACTTCAGCGCGTACGCTCGGGCACGGGGCGATGTCGTGGGGCTGGCCCTCGCCCACGCCTTCCGCGCCGCGACGCACTGGCACGCCGGGTCGCTGGATGAGGCGATCGCCGACGCGGATCTGGCCATGCACGTCGGACCGGCGCGGGTGTCCGCGCTCACGTCCGCGTTCGCGCTGGCGTTCAAGATCGAGGCCCTCGTCCTCCGCGGCGAACTGGAGGAGGCTCGGACTGCCCTGGCCCGGGCCGCCGGCCCCGCGGACCAGCTGCCGTCGGCGATCGTGCTCAGTGCCCGGGGGCGCCTGCGCTTCGCCGAGGGCCGGATGCTCGAGGCGCTGGAGGACATGCGCGTGGTCGGCCGGCTGGTGGAGCAGTGGCAGACCACCAACTCGACACTGGCCCCGTGGCGGGCGGAGGCCGCGCTCGCCCTGCACGCACTAGGGGAGGAGGCTGAGGCCCGCCAGCTGATCGCCGACGAGGTCATCGTGGCGCGTCGCTGGGGCGATCCGTGGCTGCTGGGCCAGGCACTGCGGACCCATGCGCTTGTCGGGCCGCCGGGAGAGCGCGTGACCATGCTCGATGAGGCCGTGGGGCTGCTGCGCTCCTCAGAAGCGCGCCTTGAGCTGGCGCGGACGCTGTTGGAGCTTGGGGTGGTCCACGCCGACGCGGGCCGGACGGGCCCGGCGCGCGAGGCCCTGCGCGAAGCCCTGGAGCTCGCCGCCGAGTGCGCCGCGCCGGCGGTCGTCGAGCGCGCCCGCGGCGCCCTCATCGCCGCCGGCGGACGGCCTCGCCGGGCCGCCGCCACGGGGCCGCTCGCGCTCACCCCCACGGAGCGGCGCGTGGCCCGCATCGCCGCTGCGGGGGTCCCCAACCGCGAGATCGCCCAGACCCTGTTCGTCACCGAGAAGACGGTCGAGACGCATCTGGCCAGCGCCTATCGCAAGCTGGGCATCCGCGCCCGTGGCCAGCTCGCAGGCGCGCTCAGCGCCGCCTGATCCCGCCTCTCAGCGCACCTTGAACGTGCGCGTCAGTGTTCGTTTCTTGCCGGCGGCGTCGGTGATGAGCAGCGTCAGCGTCAGCCTCGGGCGGTGGGCGTGGGCGAGTTCCCGGGCGCCCTTGTGCGATAGGTGCACGAGCAACGCGACCGTGCCACGCTTGGCCAGGCGCTTGGAGGCGCTGCCCAGCACGCTGCGCTTGAGCCTGATGGACGCGCTCAGCCGGCACGCCGCCGAGCACGTCACCTTGACGGCCAGGCCATTGTGCAGCAGAGCGCGCATGTGCTGGACGGCGATCGCGGCGACGGTCGCCGTGAGCTTCGTCGGGATGCACGAGGTGCACGGGGGCGGGGGTGGGGGCGGGCACGACGTGCACGGGGCCGGCGGGGGCGGTGTTATGGCCTTGATCTCCGAGCCGGAGGTGGTGTACCCAAAGCCGGCGGTGGACAGTACGTAGTCCTCGTTGACGTAGCTGGCACCGGTGAGGTTGGTGATCCCGGCCCCGGTGGCCGCATCGCAGCTGGCCGGCCGGCACGTCGTCGGCATGGTGTAGAGGCTGACCTTGTCGCTCGATGGGCCGGCGGTGAACCCGATCTTGCCCGACCCGACGTAGCGCACGCTGTAGAAGATCCAGCTCGTCGGGATGGCGAGCAGCTCGGTTGCCGACGCGCCGCCGTTCTGGCTCGCTGCGTAGGTGTAGATCCCCGCCCCGCTCGCGCCGCCGTGCAGCTCGACCATATGGGTTGCGTCCGGTGAGAAGTCGATGTCGCCGATCTGCGTGGTGGCGTCCTGGAGGCACTGGGCGTTCGGATCGGCCAGCGAGTGATAGGTGACGTCGTCGGCGGCCGAACCCGGCGACGCGCCGGAGTCGATCACGTCATAGGCGCTGGTCCAATCCACCACGCAGCTGCCGTCGTTGCTGGTCTCACGGCAGTTGGCGTAAGCGATCTGGCTCGGGATGAGAGGGTTGACCGCGAGCACGTCGGCGTCGGTGATCTCCTTGCCTGCGGCACTGGTTCCGTCGCACGCCGTCGGCCATCGGGTCTGGTTGGCGCCGGCGCTGTCGCGCGCCAGCAGGTCCGACTGGCCCTGGATCGGCATCCAGCCGGTGCCCCCCAACTCGCTGTTCCACGACTGGAACACGTAGGCCACCGAGCCGTCGCGGGTCACCCGTGGGTCGGTTTCCTGGGACTCGCAAGGCTGGGCGCCGCAGTCAAACGGCGCGTTGGTGATCCGGGAGGCGTCTCCGTCGACGAGCTCGTAGATGCCCTCGCAGTTGCCGCCGCACATGCCGGGTGCGGGCCCCCAGTGGTTCTGCTCGTAGAACGCCTGGTTCCACCGGCCCTCGAAGGCCACCTCGGTGCCGTTGGGCTGCACGCTTGGATCCCCCAGGTGCTCCATGCTGGGCACTTGGCCGACGTCGATGAGCTCGCGCTTGGCCGAGCCGTCCTCGTTCATGACCCAGATCCCGGTGCCCGAGGGGTAGACGATCTGCCCGGCGTGGGCGGGCGCGGCAAACGCGAGGGTGGAGAGGACGGCCGCGATGATCAGGCGGCGGACGGTGAAGGTCATGACGATGGCCTCGTGGCGAAGTGGATGGTCGGGGTGCTCTTCTGGGTCACGCTGCGCGCGCTGGGCGTGGCGCGGACCGGAAGCGGCCCCGCTGTGCACCGCGGCATCGCGCAGACCGTAGGCACACAAATCCGGTGCGGATAGATCGCCATCCCTGGATTCATCCCTGAGATTTGGCCGACGGGCGGCGTCGCCCCGAGCGCTCGCCGGTCGTAGACTCGCCCGCCATGATGCGAGACAAGGCGCCCGAGTCCTACGACGAGAAGCTGGCCCAGCTCGAAGGCCTGCGCGAGCACGCGATCCACAACGCCGGCCAGGCCGCGGTCGACAAGCAGCACGACAAGGGCAAGCTCACCGCCCGCGAGCGAATCGCCAAGCTGCTGGACCCGGGGTCCTTCCAGGAGCTCGACGTGTTCGTGCGCCACCGCACGCTGGACTTCGACATGCAGAAGAACCGCCCCTATGGCGACGCGGTGGTCACCGGCCACGGCACCATCGACGGACGCCGGGTGTGCGTGTTCAGCCAGGATTTCACCGTGTTCGGCGGCTCGCTGGGTGAGGTCATGGCCGAGAAGATGTGCAAGATCATGGATCTGGCGGCCAAGATCGGCTGCCCCGTGATCGGCATCAACGACTCCGGGGGCGCGCGCATCCAGGAGGGCGTGGTCTCGCTGGGCGCCTACGGCGACGTGTTCCTGCGCAACGTCCGCTGCAGCGGCGTCATCCCGCAGATCTCGCTGGTGATGGGCCCCTGCGCCGGCGGGGCGGTCTACTCGCCCGCGATCACGGACTTCATCTTCATGGTGAAGGAGACCTCGCACATGTTCATCACCGGCCCCGAGGTGATCAAGACGGTCACCGGCGAGGAGGTCGGGTTCGAGGAGCTCGGCGGGGCGATGAGCCACAACTCCAAGTCGGGCGTGGCCCATTTCGCCTCAGAGGACGAGGACGCGTGCCTCCAGGATGCCCGGTACCTGCTCAGCTTCCTGCCCCAGAACAATCTGGAGACCCCGCCGCGGGTGATGCCCACCGACGACCCGCTGCGCGAGGACCCGGAGCTGGACACCATCGTCCCCGACAGCCCCAACAAGCCCTACGACATGCGCGACGTGATCCACCGCGTCGTCGACGACGGGGAGTTCTTCGAGGTCCACGAGCACTACGCGCGCAACCTGGTGTGCGGCTTCGCCCGGCTCGACGGCCACTCGATCGGCGTGGTCGGCAACCAGCCCTCCCAGCTGGCCGGGGTGCTGGACATCGAGTCATCGGAGAAGGGCGCGCGGTTCATCCGCACCTGCGACGCCTTCAATATCCCCATCCTCACCTTCTGCGACGTCCCGGGGTTTCTGCCGGGCACCACGCAGGAGTGGGGCGGGATCATCCGCCACGGCGCCAAGCTGCTCTACGCCTACGCCGAGGCGACGGTGCCCAAGATCACGATCATCACCCGCAAGGCCTACGGCGGCGCCTACGACGTCATGGGCTCCAAGCACCTGGCCGCTGACTTCAACTTCGCCTGGCCGACGGCCGAGGTGGCGGTGATGGGCCCCGAGGGCGCGGTCAACATCATCTACCGCCGTGACATCGCCAGCTCGCCCACCCCGGACTCGCGGCGCCAGAAGCTCATCGAGGACTACAAGGCGCATTTCGCCAACCCCTACGTGGCGGCGGAGCGCGGCTACATCGACGATGTGATCGTCCCCCACGAGACGCGCCCCAAGGTGATCACCGCGCTGCAGACGCTCCAGACCAAGCGCGAGCCGGGCCCCCGGCGCAAGCACGGCAACATCCCGCTCTAGTCCCCTAGAGGCTGATCTCCTGGGCCTTCACGCCGCCGGCTCGCCAGGCGTCGTAGGCGGCGCGTGCCACCGCCAGGTCCTGGATGGCCAGCCCGGTTGAGTCAAACAGGGTCACCGCCGCCGCCCCTGGCCGTCCCGGCGCCTCCCCGGCGAGCACGTCGCCCAGCTCGGTCACCTGACTGCGGGCGACGAGGCCTGCCTCGATCGCGCCGGTCAGCTCCCCGCCGTGGGAGGCCTGATGCCATTCGTCGCAGAACAGCGTGCAGGAGGCCACGGCGCCGATGGTCGCCTCCGCCTTGCCCGGTCCGTCGGCGCCGAGCATGTTGAGGTGCAGGCCCGCGCGCAGGTCGCCCACGTCGATCACCGGTTCGGCGCCGGGGGTGACGCAGCAGACCACGTCGCAGCGCGCCGCCTCCTCTCGCGAGCCCACTCGCCAGCCCAGCTCCTCCGCGAGCTCGTCGGCCACCTCCTCACGGGGATCTGAGCACACGCCGGCGGAGTAGCCGGCGGCGGCGAGGCAGCGCGCGGTCCACGCCCCGTGCAGGCCACAGCCGATGATGCCCACCGTGCCGGCGTCCGGTGCCGCCAGCGCCTCGGTGGCCACCGCCGCCACCGCTCCGGTACGCAGCGCGGTCACCGCGCGGGCGTCGAGGAGCATCAGCGGCGCCCCGGTCTCGGCGTCTGAGAGGCAGATGACGCCCATCACCGTCGGCAGGCCTCGGGCCGGATTACCCGGGAACGACGTGATCCACTTCAGCAGGGCGATGCCGCCGCCCCGTGCGGGCATGGCGCGGAAATCGCCAAACGGGGGGCTCTGCAGGTAGATCTTGGCCGGCATCGACCAATCTCCCGCGTGAAAGCGCAGAAAAGCCTCACGAACCCGCGCAATGGCGTCGCCCGGGGGCACGGCACTCAGGATTCCGGGGTAGTCAAGAACCGGTAAAGGTGACACGCCAGGCTGACGATACCTTTCGTAACGCGATGAACCGACGTCCCAAGCTCGCGATCGTAGCCCCGGGCGCCTCCGACGAGGAGGCTGCCGCGGTGGTGGCTGCGCTCGAACGGTTCATGCGTGAGACCGCACCGCGGTCCGCGCCCTTGCATGAAGGACGCAGCCCCTGGCAGCAGGCGGCTCTGCATGAGGGAGTGGCTCGCCAGCCGGAGCTACTCCCACCGTGGGTCTGAGCGTTCACGTACGCGTCATCCACCGCCTCGCCGCCGCGCTCGTCGCGGCGCTGGTGCTGGCGGCCGGCGTCGCCGGCGTCGCCGCGGCCGCCCCGATCCGCGGCGTCTCAGTCGCCGCCGTGCTCCGCGTCGGCCGCGCCCCCGCCATCCCGGCCGGCGCCGTCGCCCGCGGGAAGCTGCCGCGGTCCTCGGTGATCGCTGCCACCGTAGCCCTCGAGCCCCGGAACTCGGCGGCCCTGGCCGCGTTCGCCAAGGCCGTCTCGACCCCTGCCTCGCCCTCCTATCACCACTATCTGACCGTGGCTCAATTCGCGCGGCGCTTCGCCCCGGGCGCCGCCCAGGTGGCCGGCTTGCGCGCCGCCCTGCAGGCGCACGGCCTGCGCCCCGGCCCGCTGGCGGCCAACGGCCTCTCGTTCGACGTCACCGCGTCGGCCGGGACGATGTCGACGGCGTTTGCCACCTCGTTTGAGCGTTATCGCGTCGCCGGTGGGCGCACCGCGTTTGCCAACACCGCCGCGCCCGCGCTGCCCGCCGCCGTCTCCGGGGCGGTGCAGGGCGTCGTCGGCCTCGACTCGCTGCAGGTGCCGCAGCCCGCCGGCCTGCAGAAGGCGGGCCGCTCCCGGCCGCGCGCCGATGCGACGACCGCCGGCCAGGACGCGAACGCGATCGCGCCGGGAGAGAGCCAGCCGTGCACCGCCGGGGCCAACAGCGGTGGCTACACCGCCGAGGAGATCGCCTCGGCCTATGGCCTGTCCGATCTCTACGCCGCCGGCGACGGGGGCAGCGGGACCACCGTGGCGCTGTTCGAGCTCGAGCCCTATTCCGCCGCTGACATCGCCGCCTACCAGGCCTGCTACGGCACCAGCACTCCCGTCACCAACGTCACCGTCGACGGCGGCCCGGGCAGCGGCAGCGGTGCGGGCGAGGCGGCGCTGGACATCGAGGACGTCATCGGGCTGGTGCCCAACGCCTCGATCTTCGTCTACGAGGGCAAGAACACCGGCGCCTCGGCGCTGGACACCTACCGTGCGATCGTCACCCAGAACCGCGCCAAGGTCATCTCCACCTCGTGGGGCCTGTGCGAGCCCCAGGAGGGGTCCTCGGCCGCCGGCGCGGAGAACACCCTGTTCCTCGAGGCCGCTGCTCAGGGACAGACGATCTTCGCCGCCACCGGCGACGTTGGGGTCAAGGACTGCAAGAGCGGCTCCTCGACGAACATCCGGAGCGTCGACGATCCGGCCAGCCAGCCCTACGTGACCGGCGTCGGCGGGACCTCGCTGACCGCGGTCGGTCCCCCGCCCACCGAGACGGTGTGGAACAGCACCTGGAACAACGGCACGGCCTCCGGCGCAGGCGGCGGCGGTGTCTCGAGCCTGTGGGGCGTGCCGAGCTACCAGTCGTCCTTCGCCGTCCCCCAGACCGCGGTGACCTGCCTGAACCCCCGGGGCACCGCCTGCCGTGAGGTCCCCGACGTCTCGGCCGACGCGGACATCGTCACCGGCTACAGCATCTTCTACAGGCACAACTGGTCGATCTTCGGCGGGACCAGCGCCGCCGCGCCGACGTGGGCGGCGCTCGCCGCGCTCGCCAACGCCTCGGTGGCGTGCACCGGCAAGAGCGTCGGGTTCGCCAACCCGGCTCTCTATCAGGCGGCGGGCAGCGCCTACGGCACCTACTTCAACGACGTCACCAGCGGCAACAACTCCTTCGGCGGGCTCTCCGGATTCTCCGCGTCCCCCGGCTATGACATGGCCTCGGGGCTGGGATCGCCCAAGGGCGCGGCGCTGGCCGCGGCGCTGTGCGGCTCCACCTGGACCCCGCCCGCGCCGACTCCCGCGCCCGCGCCGACTCCCGCGCCCGCTCCCGCTCCGGTGGTCACGCTGACTCAGCCGGCGGCGCAGAGCGCCCGCGTGAGCCAGTCCGTCCGCCTCCAGCTGCACGCCACCGACAGCGCCGGCCAGGCGCTCACCTACCACGCCACCGGCCTTCCCGCCGGGTTGAGCGTCGCCGCCGGCACGGGCCTGATCACCGGCAGCCCGAAGCGCACGGGCAAGTCGACCGCCACGATCAAGGTCACCGACGCCTCCGGATCGGCCGCACAGGCGTCCGTCACCTGGTCGGTGGCCGGCCGTCCCACCATCACCGGCGGGCTCACCGTCAGCGCCAAGGGCCGCCCGTCGCTGTCGCTGCGGGTCGGCGCCGGCCGCCACGCGCCGCCCATCCAGTCCATCGTGATCGCCCCCTCCGCCGAGGTCCAGTTCGCCCGCCGCGCCCGCGACCTGTCGCGCGGGATCACGGTACGCAACGGGTCGGGTCACCGGCTCAAGAACCTCTCGCGGCTGCACGGGGGCGACCTCATCGTCATCCTGCGCACGGCCGCCGTCCGCACCGCCTCGCTGCGGGTCACCGTGCCCGCCATCGCGCTGGTCAAGCGCAAGGCCAAGGCCAAGCCGGGCAAGCGCCGCCACCCCGCCGTGCTCGAGACCATCACGGTCACGGTGACGGACGCGTCGTCGTTCCGCACCGCCGTCGTTCTCCGCTGATCCAGCTGTCTCGAACGCCGTCCGGGCCAAAATGGGCGGATCCAGATCGGGTTTTGGTAATTTGTGCGTGAGCCTTTCGCGGCACGCGTTCGTTCCCAACCCGGAGGGACCCCATGGAGCCAGCATCGATCCACTCAAAGGCACCACGCACCGGCTCGCTGGAGAACCCGGAGGTGGTGGAGAACGTCCCCGGCCACGTGATCCCCATTCTGGAGCGCGAGTTCGACGACTTCGACACCGAGTCCACGCGCTTTCTCAAGGGCGAGCTCGAGCAGGACGACTTCATCAAGTTCCGCCTCAAGCAGGGGGTGTACGGCCAGCGCCAGGCCGACGTCCAGATGGTGCGCGTCAAGCTGCCCATGGGGGGCGTGACGCCTGATCAGCTCGACGCCTTCGCCGACGTCATCGAGAAATACGTGCCCCTGCGCAAGGGCCACATCACCACGCGCCAGAACATCCAGATGCACCACGTGCCGCTGCCCGACGCGGCCGAGCTCATCCGCGACCTCGGCGACGCCGGTCTGTCCTCGCGCGAGGGCTGCGGCAACACCATGCGCAACGTCACCGGCGACCCGCGGGCGGGAACGCTCGAGGGCGAGCTCTTCGACATCACCCCGTACGCCGGGGCCTACGTCCGCTATTTCGTGCGCCATCCCACCACACAGGCGATGCCGCGCAAGGTCAAGACGGCGTTCACGGCGACCGACGACGACAACGCGATCACGCAGATCCACGACATGGCCTTCACCCCCCGCGAGCGCGACGGTGTCCGCGGAGTCGAGGTGCGCGTCGGCGGCGGCACCTCGATCATGCCCCGCCTGGCGCCCGTGCTCTACGAGTTCGTCGAGCTCGACAACGGCGACTACCTCAAGGTCACCGAGGCGTGCATGCGGATCTTCGACCGCCAGGACTTCCTGCGCGTCAACCGTGCCCGCGCCCGGATCAAGGTGCTGATCGACAAGGTCGGCATCGACGCCTTCCGCGAGATGGTGGAGGAAGAGCTCGAGGACGAGTGGGTCTCCGAGCGCGACTTCTCGATCGATGAGATCTTCTACGACGTCGACGAGGAGGCCAACGCCGCTCAGCCCGGCGCGGCCCACGCGTCGCCCAACGGCGATCGCCGCCAGTTCGACCGCTTCATGGAGTCAAACGTCCAGGCCCAGCGCCAGGACGGGTTCTCCACCGTCGAGGTCAAGGTGGTCCGCGGCGATCTCACCCCCGAGCAGCTGCGCGGCCTGGGCGAGATCATGCGCCGCTACGCAGGCGGCTCTGCGCGGACGACGGTGCACCAGAACCTGGTGCTGCGCTGGCTGCGCGACGAGTCGGTCTACGAGGTCTGGCAGGAGCTGCTGCACCTCGGCCTCGGCGAGGCCGGCGCCGACGAGATCTCCGACGGCGTCAGCTGCCCCGGGACGGACTCCTGCAAGCTCGGCATCACCAGCTCGATGGGCCTCAACGGGGCCATCCAGGATCGCATCGCGCAGATGGACATCGACGATCCGCTGACCCGTCGCATCCACATCAAGAACAGCGGCTGCCCCAACGGCTGCGGTCAGCACCACATCGCCGACATCGGCTTCTACGGCGCCTCGATCAAGGTCGGCGACAAGACGGTTCCGGCCTACATCCCGCACATCGGGGGTAAGTACGAGGGCGGTGAGGTGCGCTATGGCCAGCGGCTCAAGGCGCGCCTGCCCGCCAAGCGCGTGCCCGAGGCCGTCGAGCGCTGGGTACGCTTCTACGAGTCAGATCGTCAGGATGGCGAGCTGTTTCCCTCTTTCGTGGACCGTGTCGGCGTTGCCGAGTTCGAGGGTCGCGTGAAGGATCTGACGATGCCGATCGAATTCAACCTCGAGAACATGAACTACTTCATCGACTACAACCGCGAGGCCCCCTTCCAGGTCATCCGCGGCGAAGGGGAGTGCGCGGTTTGAGCGCCACCGTCCCCGATCTCGACGGTGCCACCGCACAGGAGGTGCTGGCCTACGGCGTGGAGCATTACCACCCCCGGCTGACGCTGGCCTGCTCCTTTCAGAAGGAGGAGTCGGTGCTGTTCCACATGCTCTCGGAGCTCGGGGCTGGACAGGACGGCTCGGGGGGCGCTGGGCGGGAACCGTTTCACGCCTTCACCATCGACACCGGCGTGCTCTTCCCCGAGACGCTGGCCACGTGGAAGCTGTTCGAGGACCGCTTCGGACAGGTGCAGATCAGGGTCATGGACGCGCACAGCCCCGGCGAGCCGTGGACGGCGCAGAACTGCTGCAGCGCCGCCAAGGTGGCCGGCCTGGAGGCGGCGCTCTCCGACGTCGACGCCTGGGTCACCGGCATCCGGCGCGAGCAGGCCCCCACTCGGGCCGCATCCCCCAAGCTCGAGCACGACGACCGGCGCGGCATCTGGAAGCTGAACCCGCTCGCCGACTGGACCGAGAAGGACGTCTGGACCTACATCTTCAAGCACGACCTGCCGTACAACCCGCTGCACGACCAGGGCTACGCCTCCATCGGCTGCGCCCCCTGCACCCAGCCCGGCGAGGGCCGCGAGGGCCGCTGGGCCGGCTCTGAGAAGACCGAGTGCGGGATCCACGTGGTGCAGATGCCATGAGAGCCCATCTCCCGGGCTACGTCCCGCCCGGATAGTCCGTCCCCCAACCCACCAGGCTGCCCCCTGATGAACCCCGTCCATTACGAGCTGTCCCACCTCGAGACCCTCGAGGCCGAATCCATCCACATCTTCCGTGAGGTGGCGGCCGAGTTCGAGCGCCCCGTGCTGCTGTTCAGCGGCGGCAAGGATTCGATCGTGCTGCTGCGCCTGGCCGAGAAGGCCTTCCGCCCCGGCAAGTTCCCGTTCCCGATCATGCACGTCGACACGGGCCACAACTTCCCGGAGGTCATCGCCTTCCGCGACCGGATCATCTCCGACATCGGGGAGCGGCTGATCGTCGCCTCCGTTCAGGACTCGATCGACAAGGGCCGCGTGGCCGAGGAGACCGGCCCGCGCGCCTCGCGCAACCGCCTGCAGACCACGACGCTGCTCGACGCCATCGAGGAGCACGGCTTCGACGCGGCCTTCGGCGGCGCCCGCCGCGACGAGGAGCGCGCCCGCGCCAAGGAGCGGGTGTTCTCCTTCCGCGACGACTTCGGCCAGTGGGATCCCAAGCGCCAGCGGCCCGAGCTGTGGTCGCTGTACAACGGCAACATCCGCAAGGGCGAGCACGTCCGCGTGTTCCCCATCTCCAACTGGACCGAGCTCGACGTCTGGCAGTACATCGGCGTCGAGGGGCTCGAGATCCCCTCGATCTACTTCTCCCACGAGCGCGACGTGTTTGCCCGTGATGGGATGTTGTACGCCGAGAACGAGTTCATCGAGCTGATGGACGGCGAGGAGCCCTTCCCGGAGTCGGTGCGCTACCGCACCGTCGGCGACATGACCTGCACCGGCGCCGTGCGCTCGACGGCGTCCACGCTCGAGGACGTGGTGGCCGAGATCGCCGCCACCCGCATCACCGAGCGCGGCGAGACCCGGGCCGATGACCGTGTGACCGAAGCGGCGATGGAGGATCGCAAGCGTGAAGGCTATTTCTGAGATGAACGAGAACGGCTCCGCTCCGGCACCCACGCAGGACTCCTACACGATCCGCCGGCGCAACTCCGAGCTGCTGAGGATCGCCACCGCCGGGTCGGTCGACGACGGCAAGTCCACGCTCATCGGGCGCCTCCTGCACGACTCCAAGTCGATCTTCGAGGATCAGATGGAGCACGTGGTGCAGACGTCCGAGCGCCGCGGTGACGGCTACCTGAACCTGGCGCTGCTCACCGACGGCCTGCGCGCCGAGCGCGAGCAGGGCATCACCATCGACGTGGCCTACCGCTACTTCGCCACGCCGCGGCGCAAGTTCATCATCGCCGACACCCCCGGCCACGAGCAGTACACGCGCAACATGGTCACGGGCGCCTCCACGGCCGATGTGTCGATCGTGCTCGTGGACGCCCGCAAGGGCGTGTCTGAGCAGACCCGGCGCCACATGTTCATCGCCTCGCTGTTGCGCATCCCCCATCTCGTGGTCTGCGTGAACAAGATGGACCTCGTCAACTACGACGAGGACGTCTTCTACTCGATCCTCGAGGAGGTCACCGACTGGTCGGCGCGCCTCCAGGTCCCCGACATCACCTTCGTCCCCATCTCGGCGCTGCACGGCGACAACGTGGTGGACCGCTCCCACGCCATGCAGTGGTACGGCGCCGCCCCGCTGCTCTATCACCTCGAGCACGTCGTCATCGCGCAGGATCGGAACCTCAACGACGTCCGCTTCCCGGTGCAGTGGGTGATCCGCCCGATGAGCGATTCCCATCACGACTACCGCGGCTACGCGGGTCAGGTGGCCGGCGGGGTCATCTGCCCGGGCACCGAGCTGGTGGCGCTCCCCGGCGGCCAGCGCACGACGGTGGCGGCGATCGACACCTTCGGCGGTGAGATCGAGGCGGCGTTCCCGACGATGAGCGTGGCCCTGCGCTTCGCCACCGAGATCGACGTCTCCCGCGGCGACATGCTCGTCGAGGCCGAGGATCAGCCCACGGCCGCCCGCGAGCTCGAGGCCCACATCTGCTGGATGAGCGATCAGCCCCTGGCCCCCCGCGGCAAGTACGCGATCAAGCACACGACGCGCTCGGCCCGGGCGGTCATCGAGTCGATCGAGCACCGCGTGGACATCAACACGCTCGAGCACGTCAAGGCAGACCAGCTGGGCCTCAATGAGATCGGCCGGGTGCGTCTGCGCTGCTCGGCGCCGCTCGTGGTCGACCCCTACTCCCGCAACCGCACCACCGGCAGCTTCATCCTCATCGACGAGTCGACCAACGACACCGTCGGCGCGGGGATGATCATCAACGCCACGTCCTAGCGCGCGCAGCCCTGTGAGAGGCGGGCTCGATCGGAGACCATCTCAGAGGCGTGCGGCCACCGCGCCGATGGCGAGGACCACCAGGCCCAGCCACAGCGCTCGCAGCGCGCCCTCCAGCGGGGCCGCGACGGTCTCGGCGTCCAGCGGCCGCGTCTCCCCGGTGGTGAGCCGCAGCGTGCCCTCGATGTCGGCGGTCCGGCGTCGCAGCTCGCGCACCGGCGTGCTCAGCCGGCGCTGGGCCACGCTGAGCAGGGTGCACGCGGCCGCCACCAGCAGCCCCGCCGGGCGTACCTGAAGGGCGTTGACGAAGTAGCCGGTGAAGGCGGGGAAGCCGCCCCAGGCCAGGGCGAACCAGGTGTCGTCATGGACGCGGCCGCCGAACAGCTCGAGGTTGTAGGCGATCACCAGGAAGGCGCCGAGGAGAACGAGCGGCGCCAGCCATGCCGAGATGGTGAGGGTGCCCACGACGCCGATCGCCACCGCCCCGGCCAGGCTCGTGACCGCGAGAGCGATGAGCGTGGGACGGGTGAGCCGGGTCTGCAGAGGACGTCCGTGGAGCTCGTCGAGCGCATGGGCGGCGATCCCCACGGCCAGGAAGAACGCGATGAGCGCCGCGACCAGCCGGTTGGCGTGGATCGTGGGCGCCGCGGCCGCACCGAGAGCGACATAGCTGAGATGCCACGCGGTGTAGGGCGGGTGCAGCAGGGTGACCAGATCGCGCCAGCCGCCCGGAGCGAGGGCGTAGAAGGCCGGCCGCTGCAGCCGCGGGCGGGGCTCAGGTGCGGTGGCCGTCTCTGACCCCCCACATGACCAGCCCGGCGCCGAAGCTCATCCTGCGCTGGATCACGCCGTCGATGCCCGCCCGTTGCCACAGCGTGACGAGGTCCGGATACGCGGTGTGAAACCGCTCGATGTTCGGGCCCAGAAAGCGGCCGACCTCGTACCAGGCGGTCGAGACCGCGCGGCCCATGAGGGGCAGGCCCACCCGGGTGTGCGCGCGCCACAGCCGCCGGAGCGCCGGGTTCTCCGGGACCCCGAACTCCACCATGCCGATGCGCCCGCCGGGGCGGACCACGCGGGCCAGCTCCATGAGGGTGCCGGCGGGGTCATCGACGTAGCGCAGCAGGTAGGTGAAGGTCAGCGCGTCGAAGGAGGCGTCATCGAAGGGGAGGTGCTCGGCCTCGCCGGTGACGAAGGTGATCCCGCCGCCGGCCGTATCGGGGAGGCGCCGGGACCGCGCCACGGACAGCATCGCCTCGGACTGGTCCAGCGCGGTCACGTCCGCGCCGCGCGCGGCCAGGGCGAGGGCCACCATCCCGGTGCCCGTGGCCACATCGAGGATCCGCTGCCCGGGCGCCGGGCGGACGGCGTCCACCATCGCCTGACGCCAGCGCGGGTCCTGCCCGAAGCTCATCGCCGCTCCGGTGCGGTCATAGCCTTGCGGCAGCCCCTGGAACAACTGGAGCGCATGGCGCTTGCGGGGGGAGGCGGCGGCGGATTCCACGGCGGGCTCCAAGACTATTGGCTCGGCGCCCGCCTCCGGGTCAGCTCCGTCCGCTCGCCGATGCCTACCGCCCGGTAAAGTGGCCGCCGCATGTTCTCGAAGGTGCTGATCGCCAACCGCGGCGAGATCGCGGTGAGAATCGCACGCGCGTGTCAGGAGCTGGGGATCGCCACGGTGGCGGTCTACTCCGAGCTCGACCGCGACGCGCTGCACGTGGCCCGCGCCGACGAGGCCTATCTGCTCGGCCCGGGCCCTGCCTCCGAGAGCTACCTCAACATCGCCAAGATCATCGAGGTCGTCAATCAGTGTGGCGCGGACGCCGTCCACCCCGGCTATGGCTTCCTGGCCGAGAACGCCGCCTTCGCCAGGGCGCTCGAGGAGAACGGCACGGTGTTCATCGGGCCGCCGCCGTCGGCGATCGAGGCGATGGGCTCAAAGACTCGCGCCCGCGAGCTGATGCAGGCGGCCGGGGTCCCGATCGTCCCCGGCACCACCGAGCCCGTGGAGACGATCGAGGACGCCCAGAAGATCATCGATGAGACCATCGGCTACCCGGTGGCGGTCAAGGCGGCCGGCGGCGGGGGCGGCAAGGGCTTTCGCGTCGCCCTCTCTGGGGACAAGCTCTCAGACGCCTTCGAGGGCGCGGCGCGCGAGGGCGAGAAGTTCTTCGGCGACGCCACGGTCTACCTGGAGCGCTACCTCCCGGACCCCCGCCACGTCGAGGTCCAGGTGCTGGCCGACTCTCACGGCAACGTCGTCCACCTGGGCGAGCGCGACTGCTCGCTGCAGCGCCGCCACCAGAAGCTGGTGGAAGAGGCGCCCGCGCCCGCGGTGGACGAGGAGCTGCGGGCCAAGATCGGCAAGATCGCCACCGATGCCGCCGCGGCGGTCAACTACACCGGCGCGGGCACGATCGAGGGCCTGCTCCAGGATGGCGAGTACTTCTTCCTCGAGATGAACACCCGCGTCCAGGTCGAGCACTGCGTCACCGAGATGGTGACCGGCATCGACATCGTCAAGGAGGGCATCAGGGTCGCCGCCGGCGAGAAGCTCTCGATCGCCCAGGACGACGTCGTGTTGCGCGGACACGCCATCGAGTGCCGCATCAACGCTGAGGATGCGTCCAAGAACTTCGCCCCCGCGCCAGGGAGGATCGGCCGGTACCGCGAGCCGACGGGCCCCGGCGTGCGCGTGGACTCCGGGGTCGGACCGGGCTCTGAGATCACGCCCATGTACGACCCGATGGTGGCCAAGCTGATCGTGTGGGATGCCGACCGCGAGCAGGCCACCGCGCGCATGCTGCGGGCGCTGGGCGAGTACGAGATCACCGAGCTCAAGACGCTGATCCCCTTTCACCAGGCGATCATGGCCACCCGGCAGTGGGCCGACGCCGAGACCTGCCGCGACCTCATCGAGGACCGCGCCTGGCTCAAGCAGCTGGCCTTCCCGGCGGCGCCCGCGGCCGCCGACGAGGCCGACGACGAGGGCGAGCCGGTGGCGCAGAGCTACACCGTCGAGGTCTCGGGCAAGCGCTTTGACGTCAAGGTCATCGGCCCGCCCTTCGCCGGAGCCGGCGCCGGTGCTGTCAACGGCTCGGCTCCCGTCGGCGCCGCCGCGGGAGCGCGCCGGCCCGCGCGCCGCGCCGCGCGCGGTGGTGGCGGTTCAGGTGGCGGCGACACGCTGGCCTCCCCCATCCAGGGGACGGTGCTCAAGGTCGCCGTGGAGGCCGGCGCCGACGTCGACGAGGGCGCGCTCATCTGCGTCGTCGAGGCGATGAAGATGGAGAACGAGATCACCGCCCACAAGGCCGGCACGGTCTCCGAGCTGCCGATCGCCGTGGGCGCGTCGGTGGCCACCGGCGACACCCTCGCCGTGATCACCTCGGCGTCGGAGTAGGCCGCCGCGTCTCAGCCGGACGCGGTCACGAAGGCCACGTTGGCGTCGTGCAGCGCGCGCTGAGGCGGCGTCGCCCGCCCCGCCGGGAGCGTGACGGCGCCGGGATCGTCCTGCAGCGCCATCAGGTAGGCCTCGTCCTCGCCCAGGATCTCCAGCGCGCGCGTGGCGGCATAGGGCGCTCCGTGACCGGGGACGACCCACTCGGCCTGCTCCGCCAGCGGCCTGAGCGTCTGCAGCGTGGCCCGGTAGACGTCGGCCGAGCCGCCGGGCGACAGGCCCGGAAGCTCGATCGGCGAGAGATAGTCGCCGCAGACCAGCACCTTGGCCCACGCCAGCCAGTAGGCCACGCCGTCTGCGGTGTGGCCGCCGGTCGGGTGCAGCTCGAGCTCATGGGCGGTGGCCTCCTCCCCGATCTCGAGGTGGCCGGGGACGGGGAGCGATTGCAGCGACCCCAGCGCCAGGGGTGGCCGCCCGTCGACGTAGTTCTCCTGGTCAAAGGCACGCAGCTCGCGCTGGGCCGCGCCGAGCTCTGAGCTCAGCCGGGCCACCGTCGCCTCGCCGGCGCCCAGCGCCGCACCGGGGAAAGCGGTGCGACCCAGCAGGTGGTCCCAGTCGCCGTGGGTGGTGAGCAGCCCGGACACGGTGAACCCCGCCTGCTCGAGCACGTCGGGCAGGGCGCGCAGCTCCTCGGGAAAGAGGACCGAATCGATCACGAACCCCTCGTCGCCTCCGCGCACCGCCGTGCACGTCGTCTGCCACATGTCAGACACGAACACGATCACGTCGGCGTGGAGCGCTACGGCGCGCATGCCGCAGTGCGGGCGACGGTCAGCCGACGCCGATCAGCTTGGCCGCTTCCTTGAGGCTGGCGACCTCGGCGTCCGGCTTCTTCTGTCCGGCCTCGAGCTGCTGCTTGGCACGGTTGACCCAGATCACTGGGATCTTCTTCTTCAGGCAGGGCTCGATGTCGTGGTAGTAGCTGGCGGCGATGTGCACCCACCCCTTCTTGGAGCCGATCCGCCGCTCGCACTCGGTGAAATGCGCCGGATCGGGCTTGTAGGAGCGGACCTGCTGGGCGGTGACCACCAGGTCGAAGTCCAGCGGGATGTGACGCCGCGTCTGGCCCAGCAGCTTGTCGTCGATGTTGGAGATGAGCCCGACCTTGTACTGCTTGGCGATCTTGGTCAGGGTGGGGTTGGTCTCCTTGAACGGCTTCCAGCGGTGGACCGAGTCAGGGAGGAAGCCCGAGCGCGAGGGCTCGAGCGGCCAATCGAGCTGCTTGGCGATCTGCACCGCGGTACGGCGCAGCACCTCGGCGTAGAGCTCGTAGGAGCCGGCTTCGATCTGCTGCTGGATCTCGTGGAAGAGGGGCAGGAGCTCGTCGCGCTCGACCGTGAAGCCGTCGCGATCGCCCTCGGCGCTGAACGCGTCGAACGCGCCCGTATCCCAGTCGATCAGCGTCCCATAGACGTCGAAGGTGATGAATGAGACGTTTTTCGGTATGGCCATGCGATGCTGATGATGCCATGGCACCGCCGTGACGCGCTTCGTCGTCGCCCTCGGGCCCCTGACGCCGCCTGCGAACGGGAGTCAATAGAGTGAATCGCCGTCATGGATCTACTCGAATATCAGGGCAAGCAGCTGTTCGCCCGCCATGGTGTGCCGGTTCCCGACGGCCAGCCGGCGCGCACCGTGGAGGACGCCGTTTCGGCGGCTGAGGCCATCGGCTACCCCTGCGCGATCAAGGCGCAGGTGCAGATCGGGGGCCGCGGCAAGCTGGGCGGGATCAAGATCGCCAACACCCGCGCCGAGGCCGAGCAGCAGGCTCGCGCCATCCTCGGCATGGACATCCGCGGGCTCACCGTGCACGAGTTGTGGATCGAGGGCGCCTCGCAGATCGCGTCGGAGTACTACGCCTCGGTGATCTTCGACCGTTCGGCCAAGGCGCCGCTGGTGATGCTCTCCACCAAGGGCGGGATGGACATCGAGCAGGTGGCCGACGAGGACCCCGACGCCATCGCCAGCCTCCACGTCGATCCGCTGCTCGGCTTTCAGGACTTCCATGGCCGGCGGCTGGCCTACGAGGCCGGGGTCGACGCCGATGTCGTGCGCCCGGTGGGCGCGATGCTGTCCAAGCTCTATGAGGTCTTCACCGCCGAGGAGGCCACCCTCGTCGAGGTCAACCCGCTGATCATCACCCCCGATCGCGACGTCAAGGCCCTGGACGCCAAGGTCACCCTCGACGGCAACGCCCTCTATCGCCACGGCGAGAACGCCGACCTGCGCGACATCTCGGCCGAGGACCCCCAGGAGGTCATGGCCAAGGAGCGCGGCCTGACCTACGTCAAGCTCGACGGTGACGTCGGCATCCTCGCCAATGGCGCCGGCCTGGCCATGTCCACCCTCGACGTCGTCGCCGAGGCCGGAGGCAAGCCCGCCAACTTCCTCGATGCGGGGGGCGGCTCGCGCGCCGATGCCGTCACCGCCGCGGTCGAGGTGATCCTCTCCGACGACAAGGTCAAGGCCGTCCTGTTCAACATCTTCGGCGGCATCACCCGCTGCGACGAGGTGGCCAAGGGTCTGATCGAGGCCTTCAAGCAGATCAGCCCGTCCGTGCCGTTTGTGGTCCGCCTCGACGGCACCAACGGCGAGGAGGGACGAGCCCTGCTCGCCGAGGCCCAGCTGCCCAACGTGCACACCGAGTCCACCATGGACGGCGCCGCCGCCAAGGTCGTGGAACTCGCGGCCGCCTCCACCACCGGGGCGGGCGCAGCCGGATGATTCACGCCGCCGACATACAAATGAGGCTGGATGCCGAATGGAGGCGATCAGCGTGAGCATCCTGGTCGATGAGAACACCCGTCTGTGCACGTCAGGGATCACCGGCCGCGAGGGCACCTTCCACTCGCTGCGCAACCGCGAGTACGGCACCCAGGTCGTCGCCGGGGTGACGCCGGGCAAGGGCGGCCAGGACGTGGAGGGCATCCCCGTCTTCAACACCTTCCACGCCGCGGTCGAGCAGGAGGGCGCCAACACGGCGATGGTCTTCGTGCCGCCGCGCTTCGCCGCCGATTCCATCCTCGAGGCCGAGGACGCGGGGATCGAGCTGATCATCTGCATCACCGAGGGCATCCCCGCCCACGATGAGCTGCGCGTCTACAACATTCTCAAGAAGAACGGCCGCAGCCGCCTGATCGGCCCCAACTGCCCCGGCATCCTGTCGCCGGGGAAGGCCAGCGTCGGCATCATCCCCGCCTCGTTCTTCAGCGCCGGCAACGTCGGAGTGGTGTCGCGCTCGGGCACGCTCACCTACCAGATCGGCAACGTCCTGGCCCAGAGCGGCTTTGGCAACTCGTCGATCGTGGGCATCGGAGGCGACCCGGTGCCCGGCACCGACTTCATCGACGTGCTGGGCCTGTTCCAGGACGACGACGAGACCGAGCTGATCGTCATGTGCGGCGAGATCGGCGGCGACGCCGAGGAGCGCGCGGCCGAGTACATCGCCGAGCACGTCACCAAGCCGGTGATCGGCTACATCGCCGGTTTCACGGCTCCGCCGGGCAAGACGATGGGCCACGCCGGGGCGATCGTCTCCGGCTCCCAGGGCACGGCGGTCGCCAAGGCCGAGGCGCTCGAGGCCAAGGGCGTCAAGGTGGGGCGCACGCCCACCCAGGTCGCCGAGACCGCCGTCTCCCTGCTGGGCTCGTAGGTCATCTCCGCCGAGGCGGCCGGTAGGCTCGCCCACCGATGCCGGAGAAGTCGATTCTGGACGCCCGCCTGGCCGAGATCGACCGCCGCCTGCGGACGATCCAGGACGGCCTGGAGCCGGCCGCCCACGCGGCAACGGCCGCGCCCGGGCGCCCGGTGGTCCCGATCGTCGACGCCGCCCGTGGGCCGCAGGCCCCCGTGATCCCGCCCGAGGCGGCCCCCGTGCCCAAGCGGCTGTCAGGCGAGGACCGTCAGCTCGGCGACCTGGTGGCCCGCCTCACCGCCCTGGTTCAAGCCCAGGAGCGTCTGCTCGCCTCCGCCCCCGAGCTGACCGAGCGCCGCGATCCCGCCGCCGACGCGCTCACGGTCAGCGTCTCGGCGGGTCCGTTTGCCGGCACCGAGGCGCTACGGCGCTTCGAGCAGGCACTGCTGGCCCTGCCGCAGGTGCGCAGCGCGACCGTGCGCGAGTACGAGGGCGCCGACCGCGCCGTCGTCGACGTGCACCTGTTCGAGCCGAACACGTAGTCTTAAGGCTGTGGCAGGCACCATCTCCTTCGCCCGAGGGGCACCGTCCCTCGACATCATCGACGTCGACGGCCTGCGCGCCGCGGCCGAGCAGGCGTTCAACAACGACGCCCGCGGGATGACCGCCTACGGCACCGCCGTGGGCTACGTGCCGCTGCGCGAGTGGATCGCCGAGCGCCATCAGGTTGCGCCCGAGCAGGTCCTGGTCACCAACGGCTCGATGCAGGCCGACGCCTTCCTGTTCGACGCGCTCGTCGAGGCCGGGGACACCGTCGTGGTCGAACTGCCCACCTATGACCGGACGCTGCTGTCGCTACGCAACCGTGGCGCCGACGTGCGCATGGTCCAGCTCGAGCCCGACGGCATCGACGTGGCCGCCGTCGAGCGCGTACTCGCCGCCGGCGCCGCGCCCAAGCTCGCCCACATCATCCCCAACTTCCAGAACCCCGCGGGCTACACGCTGTCAGAGCCCAAGCGCAACCGGCTGCTCGAGCTGGCTCGGATCCACGAGTTCACGATCTTCGAAGACGATCCCTACGTGGCTCTGCGCTTCTCCGGCCAGGCGCTGCCGACGATGCTCTCGATCGGGTCTGACGTGGTGGTCTACGCGTCGTCGTTCTCCAAGACCGTATGCCCCGGCATCCGGGTCGGCTACCTGGTGGGCCCGGAAGAGCTGATCGCCAAGATCGTCAAGATCGCCACCAGCACCTACATCTCGCCCAACATGGTGGCCCAGGCGATCGTCAACCAGTTCTGCCGCTCCGGCGCGATCGAGCGCTCGATCGAGACGGTGCGCGAGGCGCTGCGCGAGCGCGCCCAGACGTTGTGCAACGCCCTCTCCGAGCACCTGCCCGACGCCAGCTTCGTCGCGCCCGAGGGCGGGTACTTCCTGTGGGTGGACATGCCCGAGGGCACCGATGTCGCCGCGCTGTTCGAGGCCGCCGCGATCCGCGGGGTCCAGTTCGTCAAGGGCACCGACTTCGTGCTCGAGGGCGGGGAGTCATCGCTGCGCCTTGCCTACTCCGGGGTGACGCCCGCGGAGATCGAGGAAGGCGTCAAGCGGCTGGCCGAGGCCTACGCCGAGGTCGGCCGCGAGGTCAATGCGGCGTGACGAGCTGAGCGCTCTCGGCCACCTGGCCGGGGACGCGGCCGCCGGGATCGCCGGCCAGGCTCGCGACGTCCACCTGAGCATCGCCACGCGCGTCTTCGGCGCGCTGGGCCCGTCCGCGGCGCCCGTGCGCGAGGTCCACGACCGCGTCTCCGCCGGCGCCTACGCGGCGGCGTCGGCGCTCACGGGCGCGGTGGTGAAGGGCACGGCCGCCACGGCCGCCCTGGCTCGGCCCCAGGACGCCCCGTCACTGCGTGACGCGCCGCGCGGCGGCCTGGCCGTGGGCGCCATGAACGGCATGTGGGGCGATCGGTTGCACCGTGAGCGCAGCGTGCTCGAGACACCCATGGCGGTGCGGGTCCGCGGCCGCGACGTGGCGCTGGAGGCCGAGGCGCTGTGCCGCGCCTTCCCGGAGGCCACGCCCCGGCTGGCGGTGTTCATCCACGGCCTGTGTGAGACCGAGGACGCCTGGCGCCTGCGCGCGGCGCGCCACGTGCCCTACGGGGCTCGGCTGCGCGCCGAGCTGGGCTACACGCCGGTCTTCATCCGCTACAACAGCGGCCGCCACATCTCCCACAACGGCCGGGCGCTGGCGGCCCTGCTGGACGAGCTGGTCGCCCACTGGCCCGTCGAGGTGGCGGAGCTGACGTTCATCGGGCACTCGATGGGCGGCCTCGTCGCCCGCGGCGCCTGTCACTACGCGGTTGACGGTTCCTGGCGCGACAAGGTGCGCCACGTGTTCTCGCTGGGCTCGCCCCACAAGGGTGCGCCGCTCGAGCTCGGCGCCAACGCGGTCTGCCATGCCGCCCAGCGAGTCCCCGAGCTCGCGCCCTTCGCCGCCCCCATCCAGATGCGCAGCGTCGGCGTCAAGGACCTCGCCTACGGCTACGTCGTCGACGCCGACTGGGAGGGCCACGACCCCGATGCGTTCTGGGCCAACACCGGAACCGTCGTCCCCTTCCTGGACACCGCCACCCACTACTTCATCAGCGCCAGCCTCACTCAGGAGCCCGATGCCCCGGTGGGGCGCCTGCTCGGCGATCTGCTGGTGCTGCGCCCCAGCGCCTGGTCACAGGGCGGCCGCGGCGAGCGCCTGCAGTTCCCGGTGAACCAGTACGCCCACGTCGGCGGCGCCACGCACCTTGACCTGCTCAACCACCCGGCGGTGTACGCGCAGCTTCACCGCTGGCTGTCGGCGGGCGTGCCCCAGCTGCCCGCCCACGCGTGACCGCCGGTCGCGTCAGCGCCCGTAGCGTCCACCGAGCACGAGCTGCTCGGGCAACGCGATGCGAGGCGGCGGCGAAGGGTCGGCGAGGACCGACACGGTCTCGGCGACGCTGAAGGTGATCGAGGCGGTGCCGCCGTCGCTGGAGACCTCGACCTCCTCCCCGTCGTTGGAGGCGATGGTCCCTTTCAGACCGGGATCGATTCCGGCGCTCTTGAGGTAGTGCAGGAGGTCCTCGGCCTCGTTCTCCAGGCGCAGGATGGTGACGCTGGCGCCCACGTCGCAGTCGGCCAGCGGGACGCCGACGATGCGCTCGCCGACCTTGATGGGGTGGCCGTGGGGGCAGGTGGTGGCGTCGCCGACAGCGGTGCGGATGTAGGCCTCGAAACGCGGGGTCATCGCGTACTCGAGCTTCTCGGCCTCCTCGTGGACGTCGTCCCACGGGACCCCGACCACATCGGTGAGAAAGCGCTCGATCATCCGGTGGCGGCCCACGATGACCTGGGCCTGCTCGCGGCCAGATTCGGTGAAGTTGACCTTGCGCCCGTCGGTGCGCTCGATGAAGCCGTCGCGCTCGAGACGGCCGAGCATCTCGTGCACGGTCGGTGCCGAGAGCCGCATGGCCCGCGCCAGGTTGGCGCCGCTCATGGGCAACCCCGCCTCATAGAGCCAGAACAGCGACTCGAGGTATTCCTGCTCGGCGGCGGTGACCGAAGGCTCTGGCATCTGTCTGATGCTATCCGGTGGCCTCAGGCGGCCCGCGGCGGCCGCACAGCTACCATCGAGCGCCATCGTGTCGCTCCCGCTCAAGCCTCCGATCGAGCCCCAGCTCGCCCGCTCGGGCAAGGAGCTGCCACTGGGCGACCAGTGGGCCTACGAGCCCAAGTTCGACGGCTTCCGGGCTATCGCGTTTGTCGACGGCGACCAGTTCACCATCCAGTCGCGCAGCGGCAAGCCCTTGGAGCGCTACTTCCCGGAGCTCCAGTTCCCGCCCGGCCGCTACGTCGTCGACGGCGAGATCGTCATCGACGCTGACGACGGCCACGAGGACTTCGGCGCATTGCAGCAGCGCATCCACCCGGCGGAGAGCCGCATCAAGATGCTCGCCGAGCAGACGCCGGCGCGCTATGTCGCCTTTGACCTGCTCGCCCACGACGACGAGGAGCTGCTGGGGCTGAGCTTCGCCGAGCGCCGGGCCGCGCTGGAAGAGCTGGTGCGCGCTGGCATCGACCTCACCCCGTTGACCCGCGACCCGGACGGCACCGCGGAGTGGCTGCGCGACGGCGAGGGCGTCGTGGCCAAGGAGCTCGGCGCCCCCTACCGGCCCGGCCAGCGCAAGGGCATGGTCAAGGTCAAGCGGGTGCGCACCATCGACGCCGTCGTCGTCGGCTACCGGCCGGGCAAGGAGGAGGGCACGGTGGGCTCGCTCATCCTCGGCCTCTACGACGAGGGCGGCACGCTGCACGTGGTGGGGCACTCCTCGGGCCTGAAGGCCGCGGAGAAGCGCGCCCTGGTCGGCAGCCTGGAGCCGTATGAGACGGGGGAGCGCGGGAGCGGGGATCCCAGCCGCTGGCAGTCAGAGCGCGAGCTGGAGTGGATCTCGCTGCGCCCCGAGCTGGTGGTGGAGGTCACCTTCGATCACGCCAGCGGCGGGCGGATCCGCCACGGCACCAAGATCCTGCGCTGGCGCGACGACAAGCCTCCGGTGGAGTGCCGCCTGGAGCAGATGCAGTCCTGACACCTCAAAGAAGGGAGAACGCATGCCGCTGCAAGGTGAATACGCGCCCAGCTCCGCTGAGTGGGTGCGCAAGCAGGTTGAGGAGATCGAGAGCTCGGGCGGGACGAGCGGAACCGAGATGCGAGGGGTGCCGGTCATCGTCGTCACCTCGATGGGCTCGGCGTCGGGCAAGCTGCGCAAGAACCCGGTGATGCGCGTCGAGCACGACGGCGAGTACGCGGCGGTGGCCTCCAAGGGCGGCGCCCCCGAGCATCCGTCCTGGTACCGCAACCTCGTCGATCATCCGCTGGTGGAGGTCCAGGACGGGCCGGCCAAGGGCGACTACACCGCTCGTGAGCTCAGCGGCGACGAGCGGGGGCGGTGGTGGGAGCGCGCGCTGGCGGTGTGGCCTGACTACGCCGACTACCAGACCAAGACCGACCGCGAGATCCCGGTGTTCGTGCTCGAGCCGGTGAGCTGACCGGCGCGAGCGTGGGGCGGGTCCCGGGGGTTCCCGAGACGGTCCTGGTGGCGCCGGACTCCTTCAAGGGGACGTTCAGCGCCATCGAGGTGGCGGCCGCCATCGGCCGGGGGCTGCAGGCCGCCGGCCGGCCGGTCGACCTGTGCCCGGTCGCCGACGGAGGAGAGGGCACGCTGGACGCGCTCGCCGCCGGGCTGGGCGCCGAGCGCCAGACCGCCGCGGTCACGGATCCGCTCGGCCGGGCGATCGAGGCCGAGTTCGGCCTGGCCGGGGAGACGGCCCTCGTTGACACCGCGGCGGCCAGCGGGCTCAGCCTGGTCGCCGAGGACGAGCGCGACGCCGTGGCCGCCAGCACCGCCGGCACGGGCGAGCTGATCGCCGCGGCGGTGGCGGCCGGCGCCCGGGTCGTCTACCTCGGGGTCGGGGGTAGCGCCACCACCGACGGCGGCGCCGGGGCGATCAAGGCCATTGAGCGCGCGGGCGGGCTCGGCAACACGCGGCTCGTGGTGCTGTGCGATGTGCGGACCCCGTTCGAGGAGGCCGCTCGGGTGTTCGCCCCCCAGAAGGGGGCGAGCCCGGATGAGGTCAAACGGCTCACCGCGCGGCTCAACGCACTGGCGCGGCGGCTTGACCGCGACCCGCGCGGCATGCCCATGACCGGCGGCGCCGGTGGCCTGTCCGGTGGCCTGTGGGCCGTGTTCGGCGCCGAGCTGGTCCCGGGGGCGGCGTTCGTGCTCGACGAGGTGGGCTTCGACGCCCGTATGCGCTCGGCCCGCGCGGTCATCACCGGAGAGGGCAAGCTGGACATGCAGAGCCTGGTCGGCAAGGTCGTCTCCGAGGTCGCCACCCGCGCCCGCCAGTCGGGCGTGCCATGTCACGCGGTGGTGGGGACGCGCGAGCTGGACACGATGGGCGCGCGCATCCTCGATCTGGATCGGGTGATCGAGGCCTCGACGCTCGCCGAACTTGAGCGCGCCGGGAGGTCGCTGGCCGAGGTGCTGTGAGGCGGCGCCCCGCTAGTGCGCGAAGGCGGCGGTGGTGCTGGCCACTCCTTCGGGCAGCGGCGCCGACAGGGACTCGAGCTTCTTGGTCTTCTGGGCCAGGCCGTCGAGCAGCTCGTCGGCCATCTCCTTGTGCATGCCGGCGCGCACGACCACGCGCAGCACGCTGAGGTCCTGGCGGTTCGCCGGGAAGCTGTAGGCGGGCACGAGCCAACCCCGCTCGCGCAGGCGGTCAGACACGTCGAAGACGGTGTAGTTCTTGACGTCAGGATTGGTGGTGAAGGCGAACACGGGGAGCTCAGAGCCGTCGGAGATGAGGCGGTAGGGGCCCATGCCGGCCACTGTCTTTGAGATGTACATCGCCACCTTCTGCAGCGTTTGCATCAGCGCCGTGTAGCCCTCGCGGCCCAGGCTCATGAACATGAAGTACTGGGCCACCACCTCGCTGCCGGGGCGCGAGAAGTTCAGGGCGAAGGTCGGCATGTTGCCGCCCAGGTAGTTGACGTTGAAGACCAGCTCGCGCGGCAGGGCCTTCTCGTCGCGCCAGATCGCCCAGCCGACGCCCGGGTAGACCAGTCCGTACTTGTGGCCCGAGGCGTTGATCGACACCACGCGTTTGAGGCGGAAGTCCCACTCGAGGTCAGGGACCAGGAAGGGGGCCACGAAGCCCCCCGAGGCGCCGTCGACGTGCATCGGGATGTGGATGCCCTGGTCTGACTCGAACTGGTCCAGCGCTTCGGAAATCTCCTTGATCGGCTCATAGCTGCCGTCGAAGGTGGAGCCGAGGATCGCCACCACGCCGATGGTGTTCTCGTCGCAGTGGGCGATCGCCCGGTCGGCGGTGAGGTGGAAGGTCTCGCCCTCCATGGGCACCAGACGCGGCTCGACCTCCCAGTAGCGACAGAACTTCTCCCAGCAGACCTGGACGTTGGCGCCCATGACGAGATTGGGCTTGTCCGGCGGCTTGCCCGCCTCCTCCATGCGCGCGCGCCAGCGCCACTTCATGGCCATCCCGCACAGCATCGCCGCCTCGCTGGAGCCGGTGGTGGAGCAGCCCGTAGCGGTGGCGTGCTCGGGCGCGTTCCACAGGTCGGCCAGGATGTTGACGCAGCGCGCCTCGATCTCGGCCGTCTGCGGATACTCGTCCTTGTCGATCATGTTCTTGTCGGCCGTGTCGGCCATCAGCTTGGCCCCGAGCGCCGGCATCCACGTGGTCACGAAGGTGGCCAGATTCAGCCGCGCCTGCCCGTCGAGCAGCAGCTCCGAGGTGATCACCTCATACGCCGCCTCGGTTCCGACTCCCACCTCGCCGAGGCGATCGATGGGCATCTCCGCGTCCCCGCCTTGGATGGCCGGTAGGGACAGGGGCCGGTTGTGCCTGCGGTCCTGCTTGCGGGCGTTCAGGGCCACGGCGGGCTACTCGGTGGCGAGGATCACGTCGGAGGCCTTGACGATCACGGTGACCGCGGTGCCCTCGGCCAGGCCGAGCTGATCGACGGCTTCGACGGTGATGGAGGAGACGACGCGCTGGCCGCCCACGTCCACCACCACGTTGGCGATGACCGCTCCTTTGTTGACCTCTTTGACGGTCCCGGCGAGTTGATTGCGTGCGCTGAGCTTCACGTGAATTCCTTTCGAGTCAGGGGGCAAGGGTATGTTTCCAGAGGTGAGCACCAATCTGACCCTGGGCGAGGCCGCCACCGCCATCGGCGTCAGCGCCGACACGCTGCGCCGCTGGGACCGTGCCGGCAAGCTCAAGACCTTCCGCGACGAGCGTAACCGGCGCATGGTCACCGCCCAGGAGGTCAGCCGTCTCACCCGCCGGCCCCAGCGCCACGAGACCGGCCGCAAGCTGTCGGCGCGCAATCGCATGACCGGGGTGGTGCGCTCCGTCGAGGTCGACGGGGTGATGGCCCTGGTGGAGATCGAGGCCGGCCCCTTTCTCATCACCGCCGCTGTCACCCGGGACTCGGTGGAGGAGTTGGCGCTCGCGCCGGGGGTCGAGGCCACGGCGACGGTGAAGGCGACGTCGGTCATGGTCGAGCGCGCGTAGCGCCCGCCGCCGGCTCGCCCGTGCTGCCCGAGACCTTCCATGACTTCTTCGTGGCCGCGGCCGGTGTGGCCGGGGCGCTCGTGGGCCTGCTCTTCGTGGCCGTCTCGGTCACGCAGGAGCGGCTGGCCAAGGAAGGCGAGGGCCAGCTTCATCGTGTGCGGGCCTCAGCGGCGCTCACCTCCTTCTCCAACGCGCTGTCGGTGTCGCTATTCGTGCTCATCCCGGGAATCGGCGTCGCCTGGCCCGCGATCAGCGTCGCCGTCGGCGGGCTGTTCTTCGTGGCCGCCTCGGTGCTCTCGCTGGTGCGCCTGCGCCGCCGGCACGGCACCGGTCCCCGCGACGCGTGGTTCCTGGCCGGCCAGGCCGTTGCGTTCATGATCCAGCTCATCGCCGGCATCAGTGCGATCGACGCCGGTACGGACGTCAGTGCCACCCGGGCGGTGGCCATCATCGTCATCGTCAGCTTCCTCATCGGGATCGCCCGGGCCTGGGAGCTGATCGGCGGCCCCGAGATCGGACTCTTCCACGAGCTCAAGCTGCTCGGGCGCGACGAGCCCGACCCGTCTGAGTAGCGAGAGGCGACCCGTCGGCGCCTGAGCGGGGCTCCCGGGCGAACGTCAACGACGGGCTGGGGAAGGGTGGGGTGCCACCAGCCGGGCTGGCCGTCCGTTCAACCTGCACTGCGCGACAAACCTCGAAACCGCTCAGAGGTTTGGCACGAAATGCATGTGGGGCATGCACTTCGCGACCAGCCGCGGACGCAGCAACCAGGTTTGTCGCGAATGACAGGTTCCATCTCCGTCTCGCGGCCCGCCGGGGACCCACCGTCATCCCTTCCCGAGCCCGCGGCTCAGCCCATCTGCCACACCACATCGAGCCGTTGCGGCTTGCGGAAGACCAGCCCCCGCACCTCGGCCGGTCGTTCCGGGTTCAGCGTCAGCCCCGGTAGGCGGCGCAGCAGCTCGCCCAGCGCGGCTCGCGCCTCCAGGCGGGCCAGGTGCACGCCGACGCATACGTGTGGCCCCTGCGCGAAGGCGACGTGCCGGCGCAGATTGGGCCGGCCGGGGTCGAAGGTGTCAGGCTCGGCGAACACCGCGGGGTCCCGGTTGGCGCCCGTGATCGAGAGGCGCACCAGCTCGCCCCGGGCGATCTCCGCCTCGCCCAGCACGACGTCCGCGGTGGCGTAGCGGTCGATCACGGCCGCCGCGGGCTCCAGCCGCAGCGACTCGTCGATCGCGGCGCCCAACGCCGGCAGCGACGCCGCCGACCCCCGGCGCGCCGCCTCCGCCTCCACCCGCGCGGTCTCCGCGTACACCGGATCGGCCAGCAGGTACAGCACGGCGGTGGCGATCATCCCCTCGGTCGTCTCGATCCCGCCGAACAGCAGCACCGCGGCGTTGGAGATGACCTGCTCGGTCGAGAGCACCCCGGCGCCCGCCGCGGCCGCCAGCAGCGACGAGTGATCGCCGCCGTCGATCACCGCGCGCAGCCGATCGCTGAGCCTGGCGTACGCCTCCTCCCCGGCCGCCGTGGCGCCGTGGCCCGCCGTGATCTCCGTCACCGAGGTGACGATCGCGTCATACCAGGCGAGCACGTCGGCCACCTCATCCCGCCCCAGGCCAAGCGCCTGGGTGACGATCGCGGCCGCCATCGGCCCCGCGAACGCGCGCCGCAGCTCCGCGGCGCCCGCCGGCGCCAGCTCGTCGATCAGCCGGTCGGCCTCATCTTCGGTGGACTGCGCGAACCGCCCCGCCACCTCGCCGGCACGGAACGGTCCCACGAACGGCGCCCGGTGGCGATCGTGCTCGGCGCCGTCGAGGCTGAGCATGCTCGGTCCCACCACCTGGGCGGTGGAGAACCGCGGGTCGTCCACGGTGAACGTGCCCGCGTCGCGCATCGCCGACAGGACCAGGTCGTGCCGGGTCACCAGCCAGCCTCCGAGGCTGGGCAGCCACGAGACCGGCTCGGCCGCCCGCAGGCGGGCGAGAACCGGGTGGGGATCCTGGTCGAGCTCTGACAGTGTCACCGCGGCGCCCAGGGGAAACGCCGCCCGTCGTTGAGCTGCTACGGGCTCCAAGTCGCTCAGATTGTGACCGCATCCTCATTCGACCGGTCGCCGGCTCGGCGGCGGCTGACATCCGAGGTCGATGAGATGGCGCACGAAGGCGGTGCGGTCACGATCGGGGTGGAAGGGGTCGACCCCGTCGCGCAGCAGTCCCGCGATCCGCTCGACGTCGAACAGGAGCGCCAACTTGCCGGGCGGGTCATCCCACTCGCCGGAGTCATAGCGCTCCGTCCACGCGGCCAGCGCGGCGAGCGCCTCGACCTGGATGTCGTCCTCCCACCACTGGGAGCGCACGCCCAGCCGGTAGCGGGCGCGCAGCTCGCACACATCGGCCCAGAGCCGTTCGAACCACAGCCACCGCTCCCGGGGCAGCAGGCCGCGCCAGGTCAGGGGCCAGCGGATCCCGTCGTCCTCTGACCACCCATCGTCCTGGGGCAGGTCGTCTCGCCAGTCGTCGGGTCCACGCCAGTTCATGCGGCCAACCTCCTCAATCGACGATCCGCGAACCACATCCGCAGGCGGACCTCCGCCGGCGGGATTCGCCCGTAGAGCAGCAGCGCGTGGCCTCCGGGCAATTGCCGCAGCGCCTCGGGCGCCACCAGCGGCCGGCGGCGCACCCCGGTCGTGCGCGAGCCGCCGCCGGCGTCCACCGTGCGGGTCGTCTCGCGTGTCTCCTCATCCCCGGCCAGCCCCGAGAAGTAGCGCAGCGTGTCCAGATCGGCCACCCCCGGCAGCAACATCCGCGCCCGGTGGCTGTTGACCACCGTCTCGGCCTGGCGCCCGTAGCGGCTGCGTGCCTGGGCGAGGTCGTGGAAGATCGAGACGAGCTGGATGTTGTGGCTGGGCGCCGTGGAGGCGATCTCGGCCAGGTTGGGCAGCGGCGCGACGTTGCCCGCTTCATCCAGGCACAACAGCAGGGGAAGCTCGAGCCGGCCCCCGGACAGGGTGGCGCGCTCATAGGCGCGGTCGACGATCTCGGACAGCAGCGCCAGGAAGATCGGCCGCAGCAGCTTGGACGCCTTGGCGTCGCCGATCAGGTACAGCGTCGCGCGCTCGTCCAACAGCGCGTCCGGCGCGATCTCCGAGGATCGCGCTGAGCGCAGCACGCGGGCAAAGCGGTAGGCGCGCAACAGGCCCTGGGCCGTCGCCTCGATCGACGAGCGGGTGCGGTCGGCCTGGGCTTCGAAGGCACGCACGGCGTCATAGGCCGCGTGGGCGCCCTCCAGCTCCGCCTCGTCGTGCGCAGATCCGGTGAGCTCGGAGATCGCCTCATAGAGCTCGCGCGACCCCTGCCCGTAGGCCCAGCGGACCACCGCATCCATCCCGGCTCCGGTGCGGGCCGCGGCGAACAGCAGCGGCGCCAGGCGCTGCTCGGCGGCGATCGCCCAGAAATCACCGCCCTCGACGCCGCGCTGGTCGATCTCCCCCGCCGCCGCCAGGCGCCAGGCGACCTCGAGCGCGCCGTCCCAGCTCGATGCGCCGCGCAGGGGCGACCACGTCTGTCCCGGCATCCCTGAGAGCTCGAACGGGTCAAAGACGAACACGGGTCCGAGCGCCTGGCGCCGCGCCAGCGTGCAGGCCAAAAGGTCGGTCTTGATCGAGGAGGCGATGGCCGGCCCCTCCCATTCCAGCAGCGCAGGGACCGCGAGTCCCGCCGACTTGCCGGACTGCGGGGGCCCGAAGGCGACGAGGGCATGGCGCTGCTCGGCGTAGAGCAGGCGGCCGCGGCAGCGACCGAGCGCGAGCCGGCCGGTGTGGGCCCGGCCGTGAAGCGCGCGCAGTTCGCCGGCGCTCGCCCATCGGGCGCCGGCCGATCGCGGTCGCAGTGACGACAGCAGCCCCGCCCGCCACGCGCCCGCGGCCAGCGCCGCCGCCGATGCCGCCAGCAGGCTGAGCGCGCCATAGAACCCAGCTGCTCCGGGGAGCAGCGCCCGGACGTCACGGGGCCACGCCGCAGCGGGGTGCGCCAGGCGGGCCGGGAGGCGCACCATGACGGCCGGCAGCTGCCCGGCGGCCACGCGCGGCCACCCGTGGCCGAAGAGCAGCCCGGCGAGCCCGCCCCACAGCCACACCGCGGCGGCCAGCGCGCCCGCGCCGCCGATGAGCGCCAGCATCGCCCCATCCGAGATGCCGCCCCCAGCGCGATCACTCCTCATCGGCGCCGGCCTGACTTCGTGATGCTCATCCCGGTGTCCGTGTCGGTCAGCCGCTGTTCGATCGCCGAACGCTGGTGAGCGACGACGAACGACCGCGCGCCCACCCGCCACAGCGCCTGTCCCGGCGAGAGCATCGAGATCAGGCGCGCCTCGCTCCCCGAGAGCCCCAGCAGCGACCGCGTCAGCGGCACCTGGCTCTCGTCCTGGTGGTAGACGATCCGGGTCGAGGCGTCGGCGACCAGGCCCTCGGCGATCCGGGCGGCGCGAGAGCCGGCGTCGCCCGCGGCCTGCAGATCGGCGAGCTTGTGCAGCACGACGAGGTTCATGACCCCGAACTGCCGAGCCAGCTTGAAGTTGGCCTGAAACCACTCGCCCAGCCCGGTGTGCTGGACGATCTTCCACGACTCGTCGGCGACGTTGATGAGCCGCTCCCGCCCGGGCCTCTGCGCGGTGCGCGCCAGCAGCGCGCTGATCCAGGCGCTGGCGCAGGCCATGAGGATGCCCACCGCGGGCGAGTCGCGGACGGCATGCAGGTCCAGCACGAGCAGCCGGGCGTCCAGGTCGAGGCCCGGGGTGGTGGGCCCGTCGAACATCCCGCGCAGCGGCCCCTCGCACAGGTCCTGGAGCGCGAGCGCGGCGCGCCGCGCGTCGGCCGCCAGGGCGACGACGGTGGTCTCCAGCCGCTGGGCCATGGCATCGACCGGCGCAAACAGCACTTCGGCGATCTGCGGCAGAGTCGGCTCTCCATCCCCCCGCGCGCGGACCACCCGCAGCGCCTCGCGCAGCGCGCCGGCCTCGACCTGGGTCAATGAGTCGCCCGCGGCCGCCACCGTGACCGCGCGTAGTAGCTCGAGCTGCGCGTGCTCCTCGGGGCGTGAGGCGAGCGGGTTGACGCGGACGCCCGAGCCGGGGATGAGCGAGATCGGCTGCACGCCGACGGCGTCGCACAGCGGTCCGTACTCGCGCTTGATGTCGAGCACGAAGGCGCGGCGCCCGAAGAGCAGCATCCGCCACAGCAACGTCTTGACCAGCGCGCTCTTGCCCTGGCCGAGCTTGCCGAGCACGATCGCGTTCGGGTCGTCCAGCGCGCCGTCGGCGTACAGGGCCCACGGGTCATAACAGAACGGCTCGCCACCGGAGTCGTGCCCGATGTAGACGCCCCGGCCGCCCAGTCCGCCGGCGTTGACGAACGGGTAGATCGCCTGGGCGTGCCGGGTGGTGCAGCGATGGCCGGGCCGCTCGACCGCGCGCAGGCTCATCGCAGGCCCCGGCAGAGCGGCAGCGTGAACGTGAAAGCGTCGGCCTGTTGCCCGTAGAGGCGGTGTAGCTCCAATCGCGCCCGGGCCGCCTGCTCCAGGACCTCAGCGCAGGCCCGACGCAGATCGTCGGGGTCGCGGCCGGTGACGGTCACGAATCCGCTCAGGCGAACCTCGCAGTGCCCGGCCGCCAGCTCCGCCTCGCGCCGCCGTGTCGCGTCCGCCGCCTGGCGCTGGCGCGCCGTCTCTGATTGCCCAAAGCGCGCCCGCAGCTCCCGGTCAGCGCGGTCACGCGTGATTGCCGCCTCGACCTCGCGCGTGGACCGGTCGCTGGCAAGAGGCTCGAAGGTCACCGAGATGGTCCGCACCACCGCGGAGTGCCCGAGCAGCGCATCCATGAACATCGGTGAGACTTCGACCCGTGGCCAGGCGCCGATCCAGTAGGTGGCGTGCAGAGCGCCGTCGGCCTGATAGTGCTCCCAGGTCTCGCGCGCGCCCAGTGGCCAGGCGTTGACATCCTCCAGGCCGTCGCGGTCGGCATCACACGCATCCAGGGCGGTCAGCTCCGTTCGCGCGTAGGGGTCAAACGCCGTCCGCAGCGTGCGGGCGAGCTGGCCGGGGCTGAGGGCGCCCAGCACGGTGACCTCGGCGGCCTCCAGTCCCTGGGCGACGCGCTCGGTCTGCTCCACCAGCGCGCGGGTGGCGCTGTCCGTCCCGCGGTCACGCACGCGCTGGGCGTCGACCTGGATCGCGAGCAGGATCTCGTGCTCCTGCGCCACCTGCGCGGTCGATGAGATCAGCTCGAGGTAGGAGTCGATCATCGGGGTACCGCGCAGGGGGATCGCGGGGTCTCGCTCGGTGTGCACCCAACGCACGAGCTCGTCGCCCTGAGCGGGCGCCGTGCGCTCGATCCACTGCACCCGCCGAACCGCGGTGCCGCCGGCGCCGGATAGCACCAGGCCCCACCGGGCCAGGCGACGCTCCTGGGCTTCGCGGTCCAGCAGCGAGAATGCGACCACGCGGCAGGCCAGCACCGAGCTGAGCCGCCGCCCCGAGCGCTCGGAGACGACCCCCAGCGGCCGCCCGTGATAGTCGGCGGTGGTGAGCCGGACGTCGCGCAGCTGCGGCGGGGCGGCCGGGGCCGGGGGGCGTCCCCGCAGTCCCCGTGCCCCGGCACGGCCCACGCGGGCTCCCGCTGTCGGCACAGCCGAGGCAAACCGGCGGCTCGCGAACCGCCGCCACCAGAACGCGAGCGTGAGCGGCAGCCATTCCTCCGCCGTGCGCCTCCCGATGGGGACGCATGTCGCGGCCAGCGCCACGGCCAGCAGCGCTCCGGCGACCAGTACCCCGAGCGCGGACGCCGACGCGTCGAGGGTGACGATCCCGGCGATGGCGCCGGTCGCGATCACCGCCGCCTGGCCGGTCCGGACCGGTCCCAGCAGCCCGCGGCGCTCCAGGGGCCCGAACGCGTAGGTCAGGCGGCGCTCGCTCATGCCGGCTCGTCCTCGGACCCGGATAGTGCGGGCGGCCCCTGGCCGGCGGCGTGGTCACGACGCGCCGGCGGCTCCGAGCGCGCGGGCGGCGGCGGAACGGCGTCCGGAGGCGGATCGGCGCCGTCGGGCAGCGGCTGATCGAGCTCCAGGACCGCCCCGTCGAGGCTCATCGAGCGAATCACGTCGGGCAGCTCGCCGTCGCGCGCGGTGGATCCAAAGACGTCGGTCTCGGGGACGGGGAGCGGGCCGGCGGGGTGCACGGCCGTCGGCGCGCCGTTGGTCATGTCGCCCGCTCCGCTGCCAGGATCCGGCGCGCCGTTCGGATCGGGCGCGCCGTTCGGGTCGTGTCTGGCAGCGCGCGGTTCGACCGCGCCGTTGGTCTCGGGCGCGCCGGCAGCCGCGCTGTCGTCGCGCCCGCCGCCCGCAAGGTCGGCCTCCGGCGCGCGCTCCCCCGTCGCGTTGCGCTGCGCGAAGGCTCGCAACCGTGCGGGGAGGCGTGCCACGACGTCCTCGCTCGCCGCATCCTGGCCGGTATCGCCGCCGCCCCCGTCCGCGTTCACGGCGTCCTCGGTCGCGTCGGTGGCGCCCTGCGCCCGGCTGTCGGCGGCCTGGGGCGGCATGGCCGCATGCGGCCGTAGCCCCCCGACGGCGGCACCGGCCAGCTCGTGCAGCGGCAGCAGCCGCAGCATCGCCCACGGCGAGAAGGCGGCGAGCAGCACCAGCGTCGTGCCCGCCAGGAACGACCCGACGCCGGGGATGAGGGTGTGGCCGAGCGCGGCGCCGCCCAATCCCAGGACCGCGACGATGGCGAACTTCGCCAGGATGAGCGAAACCAGCAGCTCGATGGCGCGCGCCGCCCAGATGCGGCGCGCCGGCCACACCATGGCCGCGAAGAACAACGGCAGCATGAGGACGATCACGTACACCGCGGCCTGCCGGATGAGCAGCTCCAGCCACAGTGTGATCGCGGCCGCGATCGTGAACAGGGCGATGAAGAACGACACGAACACGGTGCCGCTGAGCCCCGAGACGAGCCCCCCGAGAGCGCCGACGTGACCCAGGAACCTCGCCCCCGCGTGACCTGACGCCGAGGACACGAGGCTCGACATCTCGTCGGAGCCGGCCAGGAGCAGCCCGGTGACCGGCGCCGCGATGCCGACGGCGAGCATCCCGAGCGGGAGGTAGCCGAACGCCGCGCGCAGCAGGAGGGTGAGGTCTGACCGCAGCATCGCCTGGATTGCCGCGGCGAACAGGAACGGGACCGTCAGCAGCGCAGCGACCGCCGCCATCCGCCAGTACGAGGAGGAGAACCAGACCGCCCCGAGATCGGGGTTGGTGGAGGCACCGACCGCCGTGACGGTGACCTTGAGCGCGTACTGGGCCCCGCCGATGACCCCGGCGGCGATGGCCGCGACGCCCGCGGCGCGTGCGACGCTTTTGGACGCGCTGCCGGTGAGCGCGCCGATCGCTCCGCCCAAGTGGCCGCCGGCCAGCTTCTTGCCCGCCTGGAGCACGCGCCCGGCGTGGGTGGCGACGGTGCAGACCTTCCCGGCGAGGCCGCTGACCAGCCCGGTCACCGAGCACACGGTTCCGCCGACGTCCGCCGAAGCGGTCGCCGGCGTGGCCGAGAGGACGAGCGCCGCGATGACCGCGACCAGCGCCGCGGCGCGGACGGGGCCGGTCATCTGGCCGTTGCGCCGAGGTGGGCGAAGAAGTTGACGAGGCCGGGCGCGGCCCCGACGACCAGCGCCGACGCTCCCGAGATCAGCGCCGCCATCCGCCCGCGCGCCGCGTAGTGGTGGTTGTGGCTATGGGAGGCCACCGCCCACATCCCGGCGCCGATGAACGCCCCGAGGAGCGCGATGACCAGGGACCACGCCTCGGCGCCGTTAACGAGTTGCTGGAGCACGTTGCTGCCCGGCAGCCCACGGAGATCGGGATGGGCCGTCACCGCGGCCAGGTGGGTGGCCGCCATCTCGCTCACACTCATGAAATGACCTCCTCGAATCTAATTGAGCCAATTGAAGTGATTTAAGCCTAGCCAATTGATCTGGCATTTGCTAGGTTGAATCGTAAATAATTAGTCTCAATTAGACTCAGAGGTGATCATGATGTCTGGGAGGGCGTCCACAATCGATGAATGCGCACTTGGTCACATCGCGGAGGTGGAGGAGCTCTATGTGCGCGCCGCCGGCCTCGTGCGGGGCCAGGTGTGCAGCGAGGTGACGGCACCGGAGGCGGTGATCGACGACGCGTGTCAGTTCGCGTGGATCCGGCTGCTGCACCACCACCGCCGGGTCGGCCGCGATCGGGCCGTGTCATGGCTGATCACCACGGCGCTGCACGAGGTGTTCAAGCTCGTGCGGCGCGCCGGCCACGACCTGTCGCTCGAGCAGCTCATGGAGGAGACCGACGATCTGCGCATCAACCGCACAGCCCCCGCCCCCGAGGAGGCCGTGGGCGCCCGTCTGCGCCTCGAGCTCCTCCAGCAGCTGCCCGAGCGCCAGGAGCGCTTGATCTGGCTCCAGGGGCTCGGTTTCGGCTATCCGGAGATGGCCACCGAATCAGATATGACCATCCGCACGGTCGAGCGCCAGCTCATGAAGGCCCGGCGCAACCTCCGGCTGCTCGAGGCCGCCGGGGACACGGGCTGACCGCTCAGCGAGCCTTGCCGCGCTTGCGGCGCTTGCGCTCGGCGGTGCTGAGCTTGCGCGGCTTGGGCGGGGGCTTGGAGCCCGCACGGCGCCCGGTGCCGCCCAGGGCATCGGACGTGCGAGCGGGGGCCCGGCGGCGGGCGTCGCGCCAGATGTAAAAGGCGATCCCGCCCAGGACGACCACGGCGCCGATGACGATGACCAGCGCGCTGGCGCCTGACAGCGAGCTGCTGCCATTGGTCTGCGCCGTCGCGTTGGTGATGACGGGAGTGGTGGCGGTCGGGGTGGGGGTCGGCGTCGGCGAGACCGGCGCGACCCCGCCCGAGAGCGGGTTGGTCGAGCCGTTGGGGAGGACGGGCACGGCGGGCTGCGTCGACGCGGGAGCGGTGGCGCTCGCCGTCTCCGGCGACACGCCGCCCGAGCCACCGGACGTGGAACTGCCCTTGGCGGTGGTCGCCGCCAGCGCCGCGCCCGGCGCCGCCGCCAGCAGCGCCAGCGCGGCGAGTAGGGCCGTGGCCCGTCTCATCGCTCCGCGCAGGGCCACCGTCCGCCTCATCGCTCCGAGGCGAGCGGCTGCTCCATGGCCGGAGTGGTCGGCGGGCGCCGGTAGGGGTCCTCGTTCTCCTGGTGCTCCTCGTGGTAGACGCTCTCGGCGTTGACCGCCCAGATGTCGTGGTGGGTGCCCAGAAGGATGTTGTCCACGGCGCGCATGGCGGTGAGCATCGAGTGGTCGGAGTTGTTGTAGCGGTGCAGGCCGTTGCGCCCGACCTGGGTCAGGTTGCCGATGGTCTGCAGCCAGCCGCGGATCGTCTTGACGCGCTCGCCGTAGAGCTCGTCGTAGATCGGGTAGGCCTTGTGCACCCGCTCGACGAACCCGAAGCGGACCCGACGCGCCTCGGCCAGGTGCAGCGTCTCGATCTCCCGGCCGGCCATCGCCACCAGGTCGTCGTCGGCCATGTTCCACAGGTCGTCGCCCTCAAAGCAGAAGTACTCCATGCCGATCGACGACGCGGTCTCGCCCTCGGGCACCATCCACGGGCTCCAGGACTTGAAGTTCTGGATGCGCAGCACGCGCACGCCCGGCTGGTGGATGTAGATCCAGTTGTCGTCGAACGGGTCGTCGACGTCGATCACCAGCAGGACGGTGAGGAACTCGCGGTAGCGCAGGCCGCGGGCGGCGTCGCGGACCTCGAGCGGAGCCTCGGGCTCGGTGATGCCGACCGTCGTGCGCAGCGGCAGCGAGGAGATCACATGCGACGGGTACAGCGTCTCGCCGCCGGCCACAACCTCGGTCACGCGACCGTCGGTCACCCGCAGCCGGGTCACCGGGGCATTGAGGCGGACCTCGCCGCCCTGCTCGCGGATATCGGAGGTCATCTGCTCCCACATCTGCCCCGGCCCGAAGCGCGGGTAGTTGAACTCGGAGATCAGCGACTTGATCTTGTTGCCCTCGTTGCCGAAGAAGGCGGCCTTGGCGGCCGAGAAGAAGGACAGGCCCTTGATGCGCTGGGCGGCCCACTCGGCGCGGATCTCGGTGGCCGAGACGCCCCACAGCTTCTCCGTGTAGGTCTTGAAGAAGTGCTGATACAGGCGCTTACCGAAGCGGTTGGAGACCCACTCCTCGAACGTGTCCTCGCGGCCCTTGGGCTTGACCGCCGCCCAGGCGTAGGACATCAGGCAGCGCGTCAGCTCGACCGGACCCAGCTTCTTGACCACGTCCATGCCCTGCAGCGGGTACTCCAGGAACTTGTCGTTCCAGTAGATCCGGCTCTTGCGCGGGCGCTTGAGGAACTCCTCCTTCATGATCTCGTGCCAGAGGTCGTCGACCTCCTTGACCTTGGTGAAGAAGCGGTGCCCACCGAGGTCGAAGCGATAGCCGTCACGAATCTGGGTGCGCGCGATCCCGCCCACGAACTCCGTCGACTCCAGCACGATCACGGGCTTGCCCTGCTTGACCAGCTGGTAGGCGGCGGTCAGGCCCGCCGGGCCGGCGCCCAGGACCACGACGGGGTGCTCGGGAGTGATGTCAGAGCCCGGGGACCCGGGGGCGGCGGTGGGGTTGGTCTCAGTCATAAGGGGCTGGCGTCAGGAGGCCTTCACATAGAGCACTGCGCTGTCGGCCACGCAGCAGGAGCCTCGGTAGTTGTGCGGAGCCGTGGCCACCGGCTTGAGCGTGCCATTGGCCCGTTCGCGCTGCAACAGCTGCCCCCACTGCGCGGAGCGCCGGCGCACCAGCGCCGGCCACGCCGCCTTCCAGTTCTTGGCGCCCTCGGTCAACGGGCGCACGTAGAGCAGCTGCTGGCCGGGCTTGAGACTAGCAACCAGGGGGCCCAGAGTCGCCCGGGGATCGGCGTCTTGCAGGCGGCCCATCGCCCCCATCCAGTTCATCACCGACGGATCGGCGACCGGCCCCAGGGTGGAGGCGAAGCGCAGCCCGGCGGGCAGGTAATACCAGGCCAGCGGGGTCTGCTCGGGCTGGCTGACGACGACGAGGTCACCTGGATGCAGCAGCGACTGCATCTCGGCCGCGACGTCTCGCATGTCTGACTTGTAGGGCGGCGCGAAGGACCCGGCGTTGGCAAGAAAGGCGACGCAGAAGATGATGGCGACAACGCCGACCACGCGCGCCCGTGCCGTGCCCAGCGCGCCCAGCAACAGCAGCGGCGCCACGATCGGAGCGAAGTAGCGCCAGGCCCAGATGGGGACGAAGAAGCCGGCGATCCGGGCCACCACCAGCGCCACCGCGGGGATCGCGATCAGGGCCCAGAACGTGGCCGCCTCGGGCGTGTGGCGCCGCGCGCGCATGAGCAGCGGCACCGCGGCGATGAGCACGCACACGAGCAGCGTGACGTCGACGCGCTCGGATCCCAGCAGCTGGCTGGGCACGGTGGCCCCCATCAGCGGGATGTAGTGCCACGGGCTCGTGGCGTGGGCGATCTGATCGATCGTGGCCGGCAGCCAGGGCACGAAGACGATCGCGGCGCCCCCGAAGCACACCGCCGCGTCACGCACGAAGCCGGCGCGCTCGTCGGGCAGCGAGCGCCACACGAGCACGAGCGCCACCGCCGCGCCCAGCCAGTACAGCAGCGCCGTGCCCTGGGTGTAGAGCATCAGGGCCAGGCAGACCCCGAACAGCCACAGGTACGCGCGGCGGCGGTACACGAAGGCGTGCAGCAGGCCGGCCGTGGCCAGCAGCCCCAACAGCACCATCAACTCATAGGGCTGCGCCTCCTCGGCATAGCGCGTGAGAAACGAGCTGAAGGCGAACAGGACCGCGGCGAAGATCCCCGCTCGGCGGCCGGCCAGGCTCCACGCCGTCCACATCGCAACCGGGATCGACGCCAGCCCCAGCAGCAGCGAGAAGGCATGCGTGGCGCTCTCCCCGGATCCGAACAGACTGATCCAGATGTGCAGCAGCAGGTAGTACAGCGGCGCAGCGCCTGAGCGGTGCACCGCCCCCAGCAGCGAGCCCAGCGGCTGTGAGGCCAGCCCCACGGCACCGGCCTCGTTGAACCACAACTGACCGCTCAGCGTGCGGCTGCGGATGAACGCCGAGATCGCCAGCAGCACCAGCAGCACGCCCCCGGTGCTGACCCACCGGGGCAGCCGGTTAAACCAGCGCGGCGCGTGGACGTCGACGATGTCGGGAACCTCGAGCAGCGAGGCGAAGGGTCGTGGCGGGGTGGCTGTCGTCATCGGCGGGAACGGACGCGCGGGGCGGGGCGGGGCGGGTGCGACCCCGTCAGGAGACCTTCTGGTAGAGCACCGCGCTGTTGCCCACGCAGCACGCGCCGCGGTAGTAGTGGGGCGCCACCGTCACCGGCCGCAGGATCCCGCGGCTGACGTCGTCCTGCAGCAGCTGTCCCCACTGTGCGGACCGGCGCCGCACCATCCGCGTCCATGGCGCCTCCCAGTTCTGGGCGCCCTCGGTGAGCGGACGGACGAACAGCAGGTGCTGGCCGGGCTTCAGCGCGTCGACGAGCGGCGTCAGGGTCGCCCGCGGGTTGGTGTTGGTGAGGCGCCGCAGCGCCTTGACCCAGTTCATGTAGCGCGGGTCCTTGACCACTCCGGCGGTGTTGGCGAAGCGCAGGCCGCCGGGCAGGTAGTACCAGGCCAACGGCGTCTCCTCGGGCTGGCCCACCACCACCTGGTCCCCCGCGCGGAGGTGCGGGGCGACCTCGGCGGCGATGTCGCGCATGTCTGACTTGTACTGGGGCGTATAGGAGCTGGGGTTGGCCAGGAAGGCGACGGAGAGGACGATGGCCACCAGGCCCAGCAGCCGTGCGCGGGCGCAGCCCCAGGCGAGCAGCAGCAGGATCGACCCGATGACCGGCGCGAAGTAGCGGGCGACGAAGGCGGGATTGACCTGGGACTCCAGCCAGGCGATCCCCAGCGTCGCCACCGGGATCGTCACCAGCGTCCACACCGTTACCCACTCGCGCGTGCGCCGGTGCGCCCGCGTGAACAGCGGCGCGATGCCGATGACCGCGGGGATGATCAGCAGCATCGTGATCCGGTCGCCGCCGATGACGTCGCGCGAGAGGAGGACGGGGGCGCCGAACCGGGGCACGTTGTCCCACGGCGCCGCGGTGTTGGCAGCCTGGTAGAGCAGCGTCGGCACCCACGGCAGATAGAGGATGCCGGCGCCGATGAAGGCAAACGCGGCATCGCGGATGAGCCCACGGCGGTCGTCTGAGGCGATCAGCGCGGGGATGAGCGCCACCAGCGACCCCGCGAAGAAGAACGTCCCCCACGTGTGCGTGTAGAGCATCACCGTCAGCGCCCCGGCGAACAGGAACAGGTAGCGCCGCCGGCGATAGACGAAGCCCAGCAGGTACCCCGCCGTGGCCAGCACGCCCAGCAGGCCCATGAACTCGTACATCCGGGTCTCCTGGGCGTACGCGGTCAGCCAGGCGTTGAACGCGAACAGGAGCGCGGCGTACACGCCGGTGCGGGTGCCGAACAGCCGCCAGCCGGCCCAGCCGCCGGCGGGGATGGTGAGCACGCCGCATACCAGCGAGAGGGCGTGGGTGGCGGTCTCCGAGCTCCCGAAGGCCGACATCCAGACGTGCAGCATCATGTAATACAGCGGCGGGTTGCCGTCGTAGCGCAGGATCCCGGGGATCTGGCTGATCGGATGCAGCGAGATCCCGGTGGTGATCCCCTCGTCCATCCAGAACTCGCCGCCGATGTACCGGCTGCGCAGGAAGGCCGAGATCGCCATCAGCAGCGTCAGCCCGCCACCGACCCACAGCCAGGTGGGGACGCGGGCCAGGCGGTCGGGCAGGCGCGGCTCGGAGTCCGCGCCCCCGGCACCGGGCGTCGGGGCGCCGCGCGAGGGTGCGGTGACCGTGGCCATCAGCGGATCCTCCGCGCCATCACGACGAGCTCGCGGGGCAACCCTGGGTGAACATGTGGACGGGACCGGAGGTGCCGACGTAGTGGTAGTGGACGCCGGGCCAGGTGCTCAGGAACGGCAGCAGGCTCGCCGAGCGGGTGTCACGCGTCTGGAGGATGAGGTTGGGGGCCGAACTGGCCGGCTCCGGGTGGGCGCCGCCGCCCAGGGTCGGCGGCGCGTCGATGCGCGTGGTGGGCACGTCGAGCACGAAGGCCACCATCGGCACCTGGAAGCCCTCGGTCATGACGCTGCCGCAGGCCAGGACCTTGTCGGCCCCGCCGAAGCGCTTGATCAGGTCGCTCATGCCCTGGCGCAGGTGGGCCTGGTAGACGAGCGACCCGTGGGTGCGGGGGATCGAGATCATGCTGTTGCCGACCCAGTTGGGCAGGCCCACGAAGACGAGCGCGACGAGCGCCACGGCCGCCCATTGCAGCCCCGCGGCGAGGCCGGAGCGCCCGTCGGCGCCGCGCCATCGCCGCGTCCCCAGCACGGCGAGCTCGCGCGCGGCCCAACCGAAGCCGACCGCGCCACAGATGTCCACCATCGCCGCGCCCAGCACCAGGTAGCGGTTGTTGCCGCTGAACCCGACCTGGGTCATGACCGCGATGACCACGAACCACGCCAGGCCGCCGAGGCCGATCAGCGCCGCGGTCAGTCGGGCCTGGCTGGTCTCGGTCCGCAGGCCGGCCATGCCGGAGCGCCGGTACGTGCGCAACAGGATCCCGGTGACGGCGAGGACCAGTAGCGCGGCGACGACCTTGATGCGCAGCAGCATCGTCGGCCAGGCCGCTCGCTTGAGCTCGGCCACGAACGGATTGGAGGCGAAGGCCAGGCTGTTGGAGCGCGGGTGCGTGGCCCGGCTGACGCTGCAGCTGAACGAGCCGCAGCCCAGGTAGACGGGCAGGAACCACACGATCGGCGTGATCACGAACAGCGTCGTGACCAGCAGGCGCGCGCCGCGGTCGCGCCAGAACAGCCACAGGCCATAGGGGCCCCAGAAGAGCCAGATCTCGGGGCGGTCGAGCGCCACCAGGAAGCCCACCACGAAGGCCTGGCGCGGCTTGCCGTCGATGTGGCGGTCGATGCTGATGAGCAGCAGCGCCGCGGCGAAGCCCTCCGAGTACCCCAGGGCGTTGGAGGACACGAACCCGCCCGACGCCGAGAGGGCGAGGGCGACCGCGCCGATGATCCCGGCCAGCAATGCCGGGGCCGCGGTGGTCAGGCGATCGAGCCCGGCGTCGGCCTCGCCGAACAGGCCGCCGACGCGCAGCGTGAGACGGTAGGCGAGGCGGAACACCATCACCACCGCGGCGAGCGCGCCGGCGCGCGCCACCACCAGCCACAGGTCCGGTGCCGCCTTGCCGAACAGCGCGAACGGAACCGTGAAGATCATCGGCAGCGGCTTCCACGAGGTGCCGCCGCTGGTGATGGTCAGATGGCCGTGGATGATCTGGCGGCTCCACACCAGCCAGGACCACGGGTCATAGCTCGGCGTCGAGGGGATGAGCAGCGACAGCGCGCCGACGGTGAGGGTGACCACCGCCAGGCCGAGGTAGAAGTTGCGGCCCGGGAACAGCGTCGAGATGGCGCGTGGCGTGGCCCGGGTGGAATCCGTGTCCGCCCGGCCCGCGCCGGCCGGGAAGTCAGTCGTCGAGGCGAACGCCGCGTTCGCCACCGGCCGCCGCGCCATCAGCCCGAGACCCCCTTTGCCACGCAGTTCTCGATGACCGTCAGCAGGTCGTCCGAGGCCTGGTTGGGATACACCAGCGCGGACCCGATGATCTCGGCGCCCTGTGCCTCAGCCTGGATCTGCAGTCCCTGGGCGTCCCCCGGCGTGGGCTCGAAGCTGATCGTGGGACCCGACGGCGCGTGGTCGACCTGGATGCTGGGTAGGACCTTGCCGGCCACCGTGAGCTGCTCGAGATGGAACGCCACGTGGTCCTGTTTGAGGCAGGCGGTGTGCTTGGCGCGCGGGTCGTCGAGACCCTTATGACCGTTGATGATCGCGTTCGGCGTGCCGGCCTCCGGCTTGGACGAGATCCCGCACGCTGACAGCGAAAGTGCGGACAGCGCGACGGCCGCCGCCAGCTTCGCAGAGGGCATGGGCCAAGAGGGTAGTGGATGATTCGGTTTGAGTGATCGCCTTCGCTGCCCTAACCGGACCCTTACCCAAGGCCGGCGTCGTCGTGGTGGCGGCGCTCGCGGCGGTCGCGCTGCTGGTGTCCGATCGCCGTGCCCGCGCGCTCGCGATGCTGGGCGCGCTGGTCCTGGCGCCGGTGCTGCTGCTCACCGACATCTGGAACTCGCCGCAGCTGAACATCGTTCATCGCCACCCGCTGGAGGCCGTCGTCGGGGCGGTGGTGGTGGTCGCGGCGCTCCTCGCCGCCGCGGCGATCCTCGCGCGCCGGCCCCGGCTGGTCGCGCCCCTGGCGGTGTTCGCGCTGCCCTTTCGCGTCCCTATCTCCACCGGCGGCGCCACCGCCAACGGCACCGCCAATCTGCTCGTCCCCCTGTACTTCGTCATTGCCGCCGCGGCGCTCGCCTGGATCTACCGCGCGCTGCGCGCGCCGTCTGAGCCCGATCAGTCCACGCCCGCGCGCGCGGATGACCTCATCACATGGGTCGTGCGCCTGCTCGCGCTCTACATCGTGCTCTACGCCATCCAGTCCTGGTACTCGCCCAACTTCGAGCAGGCCCTGCAGAACATCGTGTTCTTCTACGTGCCCTTTGCGCTGCTGCTGTGCCTTCTGCGCGGGCTGGAGTGGGATCGCCGGCTCATCCAGAACTGCCTCAAGGTGACGGTGGTCCTGGCGCTCGTCTTCTCCCTCATCGGCTTCTTCGAGTACGCCACCAAGACGATCATCCTCAGCTCCAAGCTGGTCATCGCCAACGACCTGCACACGTACTTCACCGTCAACTCGGTCTTCCTGGATCCCGACATCTTCGGGCGCTACCTGGCGCTGGCGGTGATCCTGCTCGCGGTGGTGCTCATCTACGACTTCCCCCAGCGCGTGCAGGCGACCGTGGTGGTGGTGCTCGCCGTGCTGTGGGCATGCCTGTTCCTGACGCTCAGCCGCTCCAGCCTCGCCGCGCTCCTCGTCGGCCTGGCGGTGCTGGCAGCGCTGCGGTGGAAGCCCGGACGGGCGCTCGTGGTCGCCGTGGTGGTGATCGCCCTGGGCGCGATCGCGGTGGCGGCCTCGCCCAGGACGTTCGGGCTCAACCAGGGGATCAACGGCGCCTCCAGCGGCCGCGGCGGCCTGGTCAGCGGCGGCCTGTCGCTGTTCGGCGACCGCCCGGTGTGGGGCTACGGCTCGGGCTCGTTCGTCACCGAGTACCGCCGCCACAACCGTCTCACCGCGACCTCGCTCTCGGCGTCGCACACCATCCCGATCACGGTCGCCGCCGAGCAGGGCCTCATCGGCGAGCTGGCCTACCTGGCCTTCGTCGTCTGCGCGATGGTGTGCGTGGTCAGACGTTCACGCGGGGACCCGGTGCGCTCGGCGGTCGCCGCCGCCTTCATCGCGCTCGTCTTTCACAGCCTGCTCTACGCCGACTTCCTGGAGGACCCGACCACGTGGGTCCTGCTCGGGATCGGGCTGGCGCTGGCCGCCGCGCCCGACACCGCGCGCTCGGGCTCGCCTGATGTGCAGCGCGTAGGCGCAGCGCGCTAGAGGGGCGTGGTGTAGGCGCCGCTGATCCCACCGTCGACGAGGAACTCCGTGGCGTTGACGTAGGAGGACTCGTCGGAGGCCAGGAACAGCACCGCGTTGGCGATCTCGTCGGCGACGGCGAAGCGCCCCATCGGCACGTGGACCAGCCGGCGCTGGGCGGCCACCGGGTCGGCGGCGTAGAGCTCGCGCAGCAGGGGCGTGTCGACCGGTCCCGGGCAGAGCGCGTTGACGCGCACGCCGCGCTTGGCGAACTCGACGCCGAGCTCGCGTGACAGGGCCAGCACGCCGCCCTTGGAGGCCGTGTAGGAGATCTGGGAGGTGGCCGATCCCATCACCGCCACGAACGACGCGGTGTTGATGACCGAGCCGCGGGTGGGCGGGGCATTTTCCAGCAGATGGGGGATCCCGTGCTTGCAGCACAGAAAGACGCTGCGCAGGTTGGTCGCCTGCACCCGCTCCCAGGCCTCGAGGCCGGTCTCGAGCACCGAGGCGTCGTCGGTGGGGGAGATGCCGGCGTTGTTGAAGAGCACGTCGATTCGCCCCAGCTCACGGCGCACGCGCGCATAGAGCTCGGAGACCGCGGTCTCGTCGGTGACGTCGGCGCTCAGCGAGAGTTCGCCGACCGAGTGCTCGACCAGGTCGACCCCGACCACCTGCGCACCCTCGCGCTCGAACACCGACGCGGTCGCGCTCCCGATGCCGCCGGCGGCGCCGGTGATGACGCACACCTTCCCCGAGAGGCGACTCATCCGGCCGCGCCGGTCGCGTAGAAGATCGACTTGACCTCGGTGTAGGCGTCGAGGGCGTGCGGGCCCAGCTCGCGCCCGTAGCCGGACTGCTTGAAGCCCCCGAACGGGGTGGAGACCCGTACCGAGGTGTTGGAGTTGATCGAGAGCACCCCGACGTCGAGCGCCCGGGCGACGCGCAGCGCGCGCGCCCCGTCACCGCTCCAGATCGAGCCCGAGAGCCCGTAGATCGTGTCGTTGCCCAACCTGATCGCCTCCTCCTCGGTGTCGAAGGGGATCACCACGGCCACCGGCCCGAAGATCTCCTCGCGTGCTGCCCGCGCCCCGGGATCGACCGGGCACAGGACCGTGGGAGCAAACCAGAATCCCGGCCCGTCGGGCGCCGAGCCGCGGATCGCCACCGGGGCGCCGTTGTCCACGAACGATCCGACGGTCTCGCGCTGGCCCGCCGAGATGAGTGGCCCCATCTCGGTGTCCTCCGACAGGGGATCGCCCACCCGGATGGCGGTGACCGCGCGCTCCAGGCCGGCCATGAACTCGTCCATGGCTTCGCGCTGGACCAGGATCCGAGACCGCGCGCAACAGTCCTGGCCGGCGTTGCCGAAGACTGCGCCGGGTGCCGCCGCGGCTGCCGCGGCCAGGTCGGCGTCGGCGAACACCAAGTTGGGGGATTTGCCGCCCAGCTCCAGCGTCACCCGCTTGATCGTCTGCGCCGCACCGGCCGCGATCGAGCGCCCCACCTCGGTGGACCCGGTGAATGCCACCTTGGCCACCCCGGGGTGCTCCACCAGCCGCGCGCCGCACACCGATCCAGGTCCCGCGACGACGTTGAGCACGCCCTCGGGCAGCCCGGCCTCGAGCGCGAGCTCGGCGAAGCGCAGCGCGGTCAGCGGCGTCAGCTCCGCGGGCTTGAGCACGATGGTGTTGCCGGCGGCCAGGGCCGGCCCCATCTTCCAGCTCGCGATGGTGAGCGGGAAGTTCCAGGGGACGATGAGCCCGACGACGCCGAGCGGCTCGCGCACCGTCCAGGCCTGTCCGCCCGCCACCGGGATGGTGTCGCCCAACAGTCGCTCGGGCGAGCCGGCGTAGTAGCCGAAGACCTGGCTCACCATGTCCATCTCACCGCGCGCGTCGCTGATCGGCTTGCCCGCGTTACGCGCCTCGAGCTGGGCCAACTCCTCCTGGTGCTTGCGCACGATGTCCGAGAGCGCTCGGAGCTGAGCCGCGCGATCTGACGGGCTTACCGCCCGCCACGCGGGGAAGGCGGCAGCGGCGCGCTCCACCGCCCGGTCCACGTCGGAGGCGTCGGCGCGGGGGATCTCCTGGAGCACCGCCTCGGTGGCGGGCTCCAGGACCTCTAGGACCCCGCTAGGCAAGCTCGGCCGCCGCAGGGTCGACCACGGTCACGCCGTCCTCGGCGAACTCGATCGTGTGAATCGGGCCCTTGAACGTCCGCCGAGCCGAGGCGTAGTACCAGATCGTCACCGCCAGCATCACGATGATCGTCACCAGCGGCGCGTAGTTGAACGCCGACCAGCTGAAGGCGCTGTTCCATGGGACCGCGGCGGGGGTGAAGGGCAGGCAGAAGATGATCACGCACAGTGCCACCCACACGATCGCGATGATGTTGATCCACTTGTACTTGCGACCCAGAGTCCACGGGCCGGCCTCGAAGGCGTCGCCCATTCGCCACCGCAGGAACACCGGGATGGTGTAGGCGATGTAGAGACCGATGACCGAGATGGACGTCACCGCCAGGAAGGCCACCGGCAGGCCGGCATGGTTGCCCTTGAAGGCGGGAATGGTGATGATGAAGGCGAACGCGGCCACGAACACCACCGCCCACGTCGGGGTCTGGCGCTTGTTGAGCCGCCGCCACAGCTTGTGGCCGGGCACGGCGCCGTCACGGGAGAACGCGAACGTCATCCGGCTGGCGCTGGTGACGCAGGCCATGCCGCAGAACAGCTGGCCGATGGTCGAGATGACCAGCACCGCCTTGGCCGCCGACGAGGTCAGCGCGGACTCGATGATCGACTGCGAGGTCCCGCCCGCCGCGTCGATCGCCTTGGTGTGCGTGGCGGCGAAGGTCAATGCCAGCAGCACGAACCAGCCGAAAATGGCCGAGTAGAACACGGACCGCCACACGCCCTTGGGCGCCGCCATGGCGGCGTCGTGGGTCTCCTCGGAGATGTGCGCCGAGGCGTCATAGCCGGTGATGGTGTACATCGTGAGCAGGAACCCCAGCGGCAGCACATAGAACCAGTACATGTTGTTGCTGAAGCCCGAGAAGTTCTGACGGTGCCCGAACACGAAGCCGAAGCTCTGGTGGTGGCTGGGCACGGCAACCAGCAGCACGATGATCACCAGCACGCCGATCACGTGCCACCAGACCGAGACCTGGGTGAAGAGGGCCACCAGGTGTGACGAGAAGATGTTGATCAGCGCGTGCGCGATCAGGATGATGGCGAAGAGCACGAACACGTGGTGTAGCGACGACTGCACGCTGGCGGTGGCGAAGTTGACACCGAACAGGTGCAGGCCGTAGAAGGACAGTGTGGAGTTCAGGAACGTCGCCGCCGCGTAGTCGACCGATGCGGTGACGGCGACCAGCCCCACGAGGTTGAACCAACCGGTGAACCATCCCCAGGCCGGTCCCCCCAGCTTCGAGGACCAGTAGTAGATGCCACCGGCCGTCGGCATCGCCGACGCCAGCTCGGACATCGAGAACGCCACCAGCAGGATGAAGACGCTGATGACCGGCCACCCGATGGAGATGGCCACCGGCCCGCCGTTCAGCCACGCCTGTCCGTACGTGGTGAAGCATCCCGCCAGGATCGAGATGATCGAAAACGAGATCGCGAAGTTGGAGAATCCGCTCCATCCGCGCTTGAGCTCCTGCTTGTAACCCAGCTCGGCGAGACGTTGCTCGTCCGCTGAGAGAGGCTCAGTGCCTGCGGTCATCCGGCCCTCCTCGGGAAAAGGTCTGCTGATCGGCCCTTCAAGGCGCGAGAACCATACGGCGGCCTTACACACCAAGTCAAGGGCCGGATGAACAATGCACTCCGCCGCCCACTCGGGGCCGAGTGTCAGCCGCGCGGAAGCAGCCCGGCCAGGATGTGCTCGGTGCCCCGCAGGTGCTCGGTCATCACTCGTGCCGCCAGCGCCTCGTCATGCAGGCGCACGGCGGTGACGAGGCGGCGATGCTGGTCGTTGGCGGAGTCCAGGACCTCGGGCGGATGGGCGATGTGCGAGATGAGTGCGCCCATCGCGCCCTGGACCTCGGTCATCTCCTTGACCAGGCGCGGGCTGGCGGTGAGCTCGGCCAGCCCCACGTGGAAGCGCACGTCGAGCGGGCGATAGGCGGTGAAGTCGTCGAGTAGGTCGTCGAGCGCGATCACCAGGTCCTCCAGGGCGTCGACCCCCGCCGGCTGGGCGCGCTCGGCGGCCAGGACCGCGATGCCGACCTCGACGGTCATGCGCCCGTCGCACACGTCGCGCCACCCCGCCAGCACCTCGTGCGACGGCGGCGCCGCCGGTGGCTGGGGGTCGGCCACGAACGTCCCGCCGCCCCGGCCGCGGGTGGCGCGCAGGTGCCCGCTCTGGCCCAGCGCCACCAGCGCCTGGCGCAGCGTCGAGCGGGCGATCCCCAGCCGGGCGCACAGCTCGCGCTCGGCGGGCAGGCGCGTCCCCGGTGGCAGCAGCCCCAGCTTGATGGCCGTGCCCAGGCGGTCCACGGTCTCCTCGAAGGCCGTCTGGGAGTGCACAGGGGCGAACACCGCCTCCAGCGAGGTCGAGACCTCGTGGTTGATCGACGTCGTCACAACCGTTCGAAGCCGCGGAAGCGCTCCCAATCGGTGACGGCGGCCTCGAACGCGGTGAGCTCGACGTCGGCGGCGTTGACGTAGTGGTCGACCACGTCGTCGCTCAGCGCGCCGCGGGCCACCTCGCTGGTGGCGAACAGGTCGCGGGCGTCGCGCAGCGTCGTGGGCAGCCGGGGCTTGTCGGTGGCGTGGTAGGCATTGCCGGCGAAGGCCGGCTCGAGCTCGAGGCTGTGCTCCACGCCGTGCAGCCCCGCGGCGATCATCGCGCTGAGCGCCAGATAGGGGTTGAGATCGGACCCGCCGGCGCGCAGCTCGAAGCGCAGCCCCTGCCCGTGGCCGACCACGCGCAGGGCGCAGGTGCGGTTGTCCTGGCCCCAGGCGACCGTGGTGGGGGCGAACGATCCCTCCACGAAGCGCTTGTAGGAGTTGATGTTGGGCGCCAGCAGCACCGTCAGCTCGCGCAGGCACGCCAGCTGCCCCGCCAGGAAGGACTCGAACAGCGGCCGATCGGCGGCGAACACGTTGCGCCCCTCCCCGTCGGCCAGTGAGAAGTGGATGTGGCACGAACTGCCCTCGCGCTCGTCGAACTTGGCCATGTAGCTGATGGCCGTCTCCTCCTGGGCGGCGATCTCCTTGGCCGCGTTCTTGTAGATCGCGTGGTTGTCCGCGGTGCGCAGCGCCTCCGCGTAGTGGAAGTTGATCTCGTGCTGGCCGTAGTTGCACTCGCCCTTGGAGTTCTCGACCGCCATCCCGGCGCCCTCCATGGCGTTGCGGATGCGGCGGATGAGCGGCTCGATCCGGGCGGTGCCCAGCATCGAGTAGTCGACGTTGTAGAGGTTGGCGGGCTCGAGATTGCGGTAGGCCTTGTGCCAGGCCGACTCGTAGGTCTCGCGGAAGACCATGAACTCGAGCTCCGTGCCCGCGTTGGCGCTCCACCCGCGCTCGGCCAGGCGCGCGAGCTGGCGGCGCAGGATCTGGCGCGGCGAGGCCACGACGTCGGAGCCGTCCTCCCACGCCAGGTCGCACAGCACCATGGCCGTGCCCTCCTGCCAGGGGACCGGGCGCAGCGTGGCCAGGTCGGGCTTGAGCACGAAATCGCCGTAGCCCCGCTCCCAGGAGGACATGGCGTAGCCGTCCACGGTGTTCATGTCGACGTCCACCGCCAGCAGGTAGTTGCAGCCCTCGGCGCCGTGATCGACGACCTCCTCCAGGAAGTGGCGGGCCGTCAGGCGCTTGCCCTGGAGGCGGCCCTGCATGTCGCACAGGGCGATCAGCACGGTGTCGATCTCGCCGGCCTCGACCCGGCTGCGGAGCTCCTCGAGCTTCATCCCACCCTCCGAAATCAGGTTGCCGAGGCCATCGTGTGAACGCAGACGACCCCGCGGTGGCGCGAAGGTATAGGAAGCAGGCCTTAAACGCTAGGGTCCCGATCCGGTGGCCAATCTGATCGACATCATCGACCGTCTGGCCCACCGCCTCGGGCCCGTGGACGGCGAGGCCGTTGCACTGGACGGGGGCATCACCAACCGCAACTTCCGCATCCGGTTCGGGGAGCGCGACTGCGTGCTGCGGTTGCCCGGGCGCGACACCGAGCTGCTGGGGATCGACCGGGCCGCCGAGCGCGTCGCCACCGAGCGTGCCGCCGCGCTGGGCATCGCCCCGCCGCTGATCGCCGCCGACGACGAGTGCATGGTCACCGAGTGGCTCCCGGGCGCGCCCATCGACGGCGCCCGCCTGCGCGCCGATCCTTCCAGCGCCGCCCGTGCGCTCCGCGCGTTTCACCAGTCCGGCCTGGAGTTGCCGGTGCGCTTCTGGGTCCCGGACCTGCTCGCCGACTACGCCCAGATCGTGGCCGGACGCGGCGGGACGCTGCCTGACAGCTTCACGCGCACGCGAGAGCTGGTGGCCCGGATCGCCGAGGTCCTTCCGCTCAGCGATCCCGTCTCCTGCCACGACGACCTGCTGCCCGGCAACGTCCTGGCCACCGACGCCGAGCCCGGTCACGCCCTGCTGGTCGACTGGGAGTACGCCGGCATGGGCCACCCCTACTTCGACCTGGGCAACCTGGCCGTCAACAACGACTTCGACGAGCCTGCTCAGGACCGGCTGCTCGAGGCCTACTTCGGTCAGCCGCCCGGCTCCGGGCGCAGGGCCGCGCTGCGGTTGATGATGCTCGTCTCCGACGCCCGTGAGGCGGCGTGGGGCGTGGTCCAGGGCTCGATCTCCGAGCTGGACTTCGATTTCGCCGACTACGCCCGCCAGCACTTCTCCCGGCTGGAGCGCAATGCCGCTGACCCCCGACTGGAGGAGTGGATGAGTGCCGCGACCCCGTGAGCTCCCCGACCGCGCCCGCGTCGTCATCATCGGCGGCGGGGTCGGAGGGGCCTCGATCGCCTATCACCTCGCTCAGTTGGGCGAGCGCGATGTGGTGCTGGTGGACCGCAACGAGCTGACCAGCGGTTCGACCTTTCACTCCGCGGGGCTGGTGGGACAGCTGCGCGGGAGCGTGTCGCTGACGCGCATGATGATGGACTCGGTGGCGCTGTACCGGACGCTGGACTGCGGCTGGGTGGAGTGCGGCGGAATCCGTCTGGCCTGCAGCGAGGAGCGCGAGCAGGAGGTCATGCGCCAGGTCGCGTGGTCAAAGACGTTCGGCTTGCCGCTGCAGCTGCTCTCGGCCGACGAGGCCCAGAAGCTGTTCCCGCTGATGGTCACCGACGGCGTGCGCTGCGCGTCGTTTCTGCCCACCGACGGCTACCTCGACCCCTCGTTGCTCACCTACGCGCTGATCGACGAGGCCCGGCGTGGGGGATGCCAGGTGTTCACGCACACGCGGGTGCACGACGTGGTGGTCACCGAGGGACGCGTGCGCGGGATCCGGACCGAGTGGGGGGATATCGAGGCCGAGGTCGTGGTCAACGCCGGCGGGATGTACGCCGCCGAGATCGGCCGCATGGCCGGGGTCCGCGTGCCGGTCATCCCCTTCGCACACGAGTACCTGGTGACCCAGCCCTTTCGGGAGCGCGCCGTGGGTCAGAATGGATTCGAGCACCTGCCCACCCTGCGCGACCCCGACAATCTCATCTACTTTCGCGAGGAGGGCGCGGGACTCGTCATGGGCGGCTACGAGCGAGAGAGCGCCCCGTGGTTCCTGGACGCCGACGAGGTCGACCGCATCCCGCCGGACTTCAACGGGCGGCTGCTGGAGGAGGATTGGCCGCGGTTTGAGGAGATCGCCACCAACTCGTCCAAGCGCGTGCCCGCGATGGAGGACGTCAAGGTCACACGGCTGATCAACGGGCCCGAGGCCTTCACCCCCGACAACGAGTTCTGCCTGGGCGAGAGCGACGTCCGCGGCCTGTTCGTGGCCGCCGGCTTCTGCGCCCACGGGCTGGCCGGCGCCGGCGGGATCGGCAAGGTGATGGCTGAGTGGATCGTCTCCGGGGAGCCCTCGCTCGACGTCTGGGAGATGGACATCCGCCGCTTCGGCGCGCAGTATCGGTCGCCGCGGTACTCGCTGGCGCGGGCCAAGGAGGTCTATGAGACCTACTACGACATCCGCTACCCCGGCCACGAGCGCCAGGCGGCCCGCCCGCTGCGCACCTCCAGCGCCTACGCATGGCATCGCGATCACAGCGCCGCCTTCGGGGAGAAGTCCGGCTGGGAGCGCGTGAACTGGTACGAGTCAAACGCGCCCGAGGGCGACGAGGGCCTGCGCCCGCGCGGGTGGGCCGGGCGTCACTGGTCTCCGGCGATCGGCGCCGAGGCGCTCGCCACCCGGACGGCGGCCGCGCTCTACGACGAGTCGTCGTTCGCCAAGCTCGAGGTGTCCGGGCCCGGCGCGGCCCAGCTGCTCGAGCGCCTGTGCGACAACCGGATCCCCGACGAGGTGGGACGGATCACCTACACGCAGATGCTCAACCGCCGTGGCGGGATCGAGTGCGACTTCACGGTGACGCGGGTGGAGGCCGAGACCTTCCAGATCGTCACCGGGACCGCGTTCGGCAACCACGACGCCGCCTGGATCGGCCGCCACCTCCCGCACGACGGGTCGGTGGCGCTGTCAGACGTCACCTCGCGGTGGGCCTGCTTCGCGCTGTGGGGGCCCAAGGCGGCCGAGATCCTGCGCCCGCTCACGCCCGACCCGCTGGACTTCGGCTACATGCGGATGCGCGAGCTCGCCGTCGGAGACGTTCCGGTACGGGCGCTGCGGGTCACCTTCGTCGGCGAGGCGGGGTGGGAGCTCTACTGCCCCACGGAGTACGGCGCCGGCCTGTGGCGGGCGCTGTGGGAAGCGGGCCGGCCGCATGGCCTGATGGCGGGCGGCTACCGCGCCATCGACTCGCTGCGCCTGGAGAAGGGCTATCGGGTGTGGGCCGCCGACATCACGCCCGACGAGACTCCGCTGGAGGCCGGGCTGGACTTCTGCGTGCGCGAGGACCGCACCTTCGTCGGCGCCGACGCCCTGCGCGAGCCCGACCGCCGCCTGCGCTGCCTGGTGCTCGAGGACCCGCGCTCGGTGGCGCTGGGCAACGAGCCGGTGCGGGTCGGAGAGGAGATCTGCGGGCGGGTGACCACCGGGGGCTATGGCTATGCGGTGCAGCGCTCGATCGCGTACGCATATCTGCCCGTGGAGCACGGGATCGGGACCGAGATTCACGTCGATATCTTCGGTCAGTGGGTGGCCGGGGAGGTGGCGGCCGAGCCGCTGCTGGACCCCGAGGGCGCCCGGATGCGCACGCTCGACTGACCCCCAGATGCCACCGCGGGCGCTCAACTGACCCCCTGCCGGCGCCGCGCGCGCTCACCTCTCCATTGCGGGTTGCATCTGTGGCGCAAAGGGATAGGATCGCCTTCTCGTGACGTGGGGATTTCTGTGGTTGATGCTCGCGCTCAAGCTGCCGATCGCAGCGCTGATCTACCTGGTCTGGTGGGCGATCAAGCAAGAGCCCGAGGACGAGACGTCGTCTGACGACGACGGCGGGATCAAGCGTCATCGCCCGCACCCACGTCAGCCGTTCCCCCGCCGGCCGCGGCGTGGCCCGCACGGCGACCCCGCTCCGCACCCGCCGGCGCGGGTCCGGACCGTGCGCGCCCGCGCCCGCACCGTGGGCCACTGAGCCCCGGCGCCGCCTGCGTCGCTGTCAGACTTGCCGCCCATGAACGGTGACAGGGAAGCCGCGGTCTCCGTCCTGTCTGACGGCACCATCATCCGCATGGTGGAGGAGGGCCGCATCCGGATCGACCCGTGGGACCCGGCGCTCGTGCAGCCCGCCAGCGTCGACCTGCGCCTGGGCGACTCCTTCCGGGTCTTCCACAACCATCTGGCCACGGCGATCGACCTGCGCCATCCGCCCGACAAGCTGACCGAGGAGGTCGTGGTTCCCGAGGGCGAGTCGTTCGTCATCCACCCCGGCGAGTTCTGCCTGGGTCGCACCCTGGAATGGGTCGAGCTGCCCGACGACATCGTGGCCCGCATCGAGGGCAAGTCCAGCCTCGGGCGCCTCGGTCTGATCGTCCATGCCACCGCGGGGTTCTGCGACCCAGGCTGGCAGGGCACGCTGACCCTGGAGCTCAACAACCTGACCCGCGTGCCCATCATCCTGCACCCCGGGCTGGAGATCGCCCAGCTCTCGTTCATGATGCTCGACCGCCCCGCCCTGCGGCCCTACGGCAGCCCCGAGTTGGGCAGCCACTACCAGGGCCAGCGCGCCGCCACCGCCAGCCGGTACCGCTCGCGGCGCGGAGGGGGCGGATCCCGGTGATTTTGGATAGGCTCGAGCCCTCGCGATGTCCGCCCTGCTGCTGATCACCGCCGCCGACGAGCCCTCCAAGGTGCCGTTCTTCATCATCGGCGGGGCGCTGGCCATCTACGCGGTGATCCTGTCGACGATCGGCATCCAGCGGCCGAGTTTCGTCTCCGGCCGCGCCGGTCAGCGCGGCGTGATCGGGCTCACCGCGGTGCTGGTCGTGATCGCCATCGGCACCAGCATCGCCACCTCCTGACGGCCGCGGCCGGCGTCGTGAGAGGCCCGCGGCCGTGTGCGGAGCCCTCGGCGGTGGGTAAGTAAAGTCTGATTTGCAAAGGTCGTCGACGCCCGTTTGACCGAGAGGCGGCCTCTGGTAACCGTGAAGGAGCGCTATGACCACCGAGACTCAGCAAGGGACGGACGGGGGCGGCGTAGCGACGTCGGCCGGGACCCTGACCGTCACCGACAACCGAACCGGGAAGCAGTACGAGATCCCGATCGAGGACAACACGATCCGCGCGACCGAGCTGCGCAAGATCAAGACGCACGACGACGACTTCGGGTTGATGACCTACGACCCCGCCTACATGGCGACGGCGTCGTGTCGCTCGGCCATCACCTACATCGACGGCGACAAGGGCATCCTCGAGTACCGCGGCTACCCGATCGAGCAGCTGGCCGAGAGGTCCAGCTACCTGGAGGTCGCCTACCTGCTCATCCACGGAGAGCTGCCCACCCAACAGCAGCTGGACGAGTGGGACCACCTCATCACCATCCACACCTTCGTCCACGAGAACGTCAAGGAGTTCATGCAGGGGTTCCGCTATGACGCGCACCCCATGGGCATGCTCCTGGCCTCCGTCGGCGCCCTCTCGACCTTCTACCCCGAGGCGTCGGCGATCAAGGACGCAGACACCCGCTACCTGCAGGTCATCCGGCTCCTGGCCAAGATGCCGACGCTGGCGGCCTTCTCCTACCGCCACAACCGCGGGATGCCCTACGTCTATCCCGACAACGACCTCAGCTACGCGGGCAACTTCCTCTCGATGATCTACAAGATCGCCGAGCTCAAGTACGAGCCCGACCCCCGGCTCGAGCATGCCCTGGACGTCCTGTTCATCCTGCACGCCGACCACGAGCAGAACTGCTCCACCAGCGCGGTGCGCAGCGTCGGCTCCTCGCAGGTCGACCCCTATTCCGCGGTGGCCGCGGGTGTAGCGGCGCTCTACGGCCCGCTGCACGGCGGCGCCAACGAAGCGGTGCTACGGATGCTCAAGCGGATTGGGACCACGGAGAACGTCCCGGACTTCATCGACGGGGTCAAGAACGGCAACGAGCGTCTGATGGGATTCGGCCACCGGGTCTACAAGAACTTCGATCCGCGGGCCAAGATCATCAAGAAGGCCGTCGACGAGGTCTTCGAGGTGACGGGCAAGAACCCGCTGCTCAACATCGCCACCGAGCTCGAGAAGATCGCGCTCGAGGACGACTACTTCGTCAGCCGCAAGCTCTACCCCAACGTCGACTTCTACTCCGGCCTCATCTACGAGGCCCTGGGCATGCCGGTGGAGATGTTCCCCGTGCTGTTCGCCATCGGGCGCACCAGCGGATGGATCGCCCAGTGGCTGGAGATGATCGACGACCCCGAGCAGAAGATCGCCCGGCCGCGCCAGATCTACACCGGCGGGCGCGGGCTGGACTACGTCCCGATCTCAGAGCGCTCGTAGGCATCGCCGTGTGTGTGGGAGCGCGTCATAGGTGATCGCTCCCACACTCGGCGCGGCGGCTCCGGCGTAGCCTTTGGAGGGTGGATCTCTACGGTCTTCCCGACGGGCGCCTCGTCATCATCCGGCCCATCCGGCCCGATGACGTGGAACGTCTGCAGGCGGCCCACGAGCGGCTCTCGCCGCTGACGCGCTACCGGCGGTTCCTGACGTCCAAGCCGTATCTGAGCGCCGCCGACGCGGCGTACCTCTCCGACATCGACGGCTGCAACCACTACGCGCTGGTCGCAACCTCGGCCGAGCCGGCCGACGACCCCGGCGCCCCGATCATCGCCGTGGCCCGCTTCGTGCGCTCCCCGCAGGACCCCGCGGCGGCCGAGTTCGCGATCGTCGTCGGCGACGAGTGGCAGGGCCTTGGCGTGGGACGTGAGCTCATGGGGCGCCTCGTCGACGCCGCCGTCACCCGAGGCGTGAGCCGCTTCGAGGCCACCATGCTCGCCGACAACGTCGCCATCCAACGGCTGTCCGAGCGCTTCGCCGCCGGGCCGATAGGCCGCGTGCGCAGGGGCAACGCCTTCGAGGTGGAGTTCGCTCTGCCTACCCGGCTCCCGGACGCGCCTGCGATCATCGCCGGGTGCGCTGGAAGCTGACCGAACGGGCCGGGCCCAAGGTGCGGCGGGCGTCGTTTCCCGACATGGATCGGGCACTTGACGCGCTGGAGTCACGCGGACGGGAGCTGGCCAAGGCGGCGCCCGGCGACGCGGTGAACGTCAAGTACAAGCGCTTCGAACCCCAGCAGCGGGTCGTGGCCCGGCTCGAGCTCGCCGGGCCCGAGCGCCTCGTGCCCAGTGTGCGGCTCGGCGTCGACGTGCGCGGCGACGGCTCGGTGGAGGCCTTTCGCGGGCGGGTGCGCCGCCAGGTCATCGCCGAGCAGCGGGGCGAGAGCCCGTACGCGGCCCTGCGCCGGGTGCTCGGCGAGCGCTGATCGGTTGGGTCACAGCACCAGGGTCTGCCCGTGCCGGCGCAGCCAGCGCGAGTGCTCCCGGTAGTCCGGGCACCAGTGCTCGAGCAGGTCCCAGAAGCGCGGGGAATGGTCCATCACCTCGAGATGGCAGACCTCGTGCCAGACGACGTAGTCGAGCACCGCCTCGGGCGCGAGCAGCAGCCGCCAGTTGAAGCTCATGGCGCCGGTGCGCGAGCAGCTGGCCCAGCGGGTCCGCTGGCCGCGGATCGTCAGCTTGTCGTAGGAGCTTCCCGCCAGCGCACAGGCACGCTCCAGCCGCGGGGCGATCTCCGCCCGCGCCGCTCGCCGGTACCAGCGCTCCAACGCCGGCTTGCGCTCCGTTCCAGCCGGGGTCCACAGCACGGCGCCGCGACGGTGCACCCGGGTGCGCCCTGGATCGGTGCGGACCTGGAGCAGCTCGCCCAGGAAGGGGACGGCGTCGCCACGGGCAGCCACCGCCTGCTGGGCGTGGGCGAGCTCGCTCAGGCGGCGACGGATCCACGGCTCGAGCTCCCGGACAGCCGCGGCGGCCTCGCGCGCTGCGGCGCGGCGGGGCAGCACCACCTCGACGCCGTCGGCGTCCACGTTGACCCGGATGCGGCGCGCGCGCTCCGAGCGCCTGACCCTGTAGTCGATCTCCCGTCTGAATTCGCTCTCCGGCATGACCTTGATTGAGAGTACGGTCCAGTGCCGACAATGCCGTCGTTTCCGGAACCGAACGACCTCAGCGGCCCCGGGGTGGCGCTGCGGCTCGCCGCCGAGCGCGACATCCCCGAGATCCTGATCGCCCACCAGGACGACCCGGAGCTCCATCGCCGACTCGGCCTCGTGCGCCCGCCCAGCGGCGCCGAGCTCGGGCGCCGCGTGGAGGCCGGCCCCGGCGACCGGGCGATGGGCACCGGGCTGTGGCTGACCGTCGTCGCCGCCGGCGCCGACGAGTGCATCGGGCAGCTGGATGTCCACGCCGTGGACTGGGATCACTCGCGGGCCGAGCTGGGGATCTGGACTGCCCCGGCGCAGCGTGGCCGTGGCGTCGCCTCCGGCGCATTGGGGCTGGCCGGCCGCTGGCTGCTCACCGCCTGTGGCCTGGCGCGCGTCCAGGTCGTGACCGAGCCTGACAACGCGGCGATGGTGGCGGCGGCGCGCCGGGCCGGGTTCGTCGAGGAGGGGGTTCTCCGGGGCTACCTGCGCGAGCACGGCCGGCGGGTCGACGTGACGATGCTCTCGCTCGTCGGGAGGGACGTGGCAGCGTGAGCGGGCGTAGCCGCCATGACGCGGCGCAGTGGCGCGTGGTGCTACCCCCGGGCGTCCGCCAGCCGTTCGAGGTCTACGTCAACGGCGTGCGCCAGGAGCTCGGGACAGACTTCCGGGTCTCGGAGGGCGCGCTGGTGTTCGAGCGCGAGCTGCTACGCCAGCGGCTCGGGCGCTGGGCGTGGTTCTGGGGCTTCTGGGGGATCGGCACCTACAAGCGCCAGGACGACGTCGACGTGCGCTACGAGGTGGACGGGCAACCGATGCTCGCCCACGCCCTGAAGATCACGCCACCGCCGTCTTGACGACCTCGCGCGCCACCCACGGGCGGTGCAGGCGCAGGGCCGAGAGAATCGCCCGCGTCGCGTGCGAGCGGTTCAGCGTGTAGAAATGGACCCCGGGCGCCCCGCGTGCCAGCAGCTCGGCGCACTGCAGCGTGGCGTAGGACACGCCGAGCTGGAGCACGGCGTCAGGATCGTGGGAGCGCCACTCGAGGGCTTCGAGCAGCTGGGGCGGGATCGTCGCCCCGCACATGCCGGTGATCGTCTTGATCTGGCGCAGGTCGGTGATCGGCATCACGCCGGGGAGGATCGGCACGTCGATGCCGGCCGCCCGGGCCTCGTCCACGAAGCGGAAGTACAGCTCGTTGTCGAAGAACAGCTGCGTGATGAGGAACGACACCCCGTTGTCGATCTTGTCCTTGAGGAAGCGCAGATCGTGGGCCAGGTCGGGAGCCTCGGGGTGGACCTCGGGGAAGCATGCGCCGCCGATGCAGACGTCGCGGTCGGCGTGGATGAGGGCCGCGAGCTCGGTGGAGTACCGCAGGCCGCCGGGGTGCGCCTGCCAGTCGCTCTCACCGCGGGGCGCGTCGCCGCGCAGGGCGAGGATGTTGTCGATCCCGGCCTGGCGCATGTCGGCGATGACGTCTGAGAGCTCCTCGCGCGTTGACCCGACGCAGCTGAGATGCGCCATGGCCTCGATGCCCAGCTCCTGCTTGATCCATTTGGTCAACTCCAGCGTGCGACCGCGCGACGTCCCGCCGGCGCCGTAGGTCACCGACACGAAGGACGGGGACAGCTGGCGCAGCGACTCCAGCGCCAGGCCCAGCACCCTCTCGCCGGCGTCTGACTTGGGCGGGAAGAACTCGAAGGAGAAGATCGGCTCGTCGGCCTCCTCCAGGATCTGATCGATACGCATGCCGGTCAGCGTACCAACCTTGACAAGATTGTGTCAAGGTTGGGTGGCGGGGCGCGGCGTTACGTCGCGCGCCAGCGCTCGACCGCCCCGTCGGGTACGGCGCGGACGCGCCCTGCCGCCTCCAGGTGACGCAGGTAGCTCAGGGTCTCGGAGAGAAACCACGTGGCGTTGCGGACGTCGATCGGCTGGCTGTAGACGTCGGGGAGCACCTCCACCGCGGTCTTGGGCGCCGCGGAGACCGAGCGGTGCACGGCCCCCAGGCGCTCGTCCACGAGCGCGCGGTTGCCCTCGATATGCCCGTGCACATCGACGAACGGCTTGCCATGCCCCGACAGCGCAAGGCGCGCATCGAGGACGTCGACCTTGTCCAGGGAGGTCAGGAACTCGCCCACCGGGTCGGTCGTGTAGCCGTAGTCGTAGAACAGTGAGATCCGCCCCAGGACGTGATCGCCGGAGATCAGGATCCGGCGCTCGGGCTGGTAGAGGCAGACATGCGACGGTGCGTGGCCCGGCGTCTCGTAGGCCGTCCACACCCCGAGGTCGGTCTCGATCGTCACGCCGTCGACGAGGGCATGGTCGGGTTCGACCACCTTGGCTACGCCGGAGGGGAAGTGCTTGGCCCGCTCGGCGTACTCGGCCAGCGCGCCGGGCGGTACGCCGCTCTGGCGCCCCACCTCCAACCGCCGCTCCAGGGCGGCCTCGGGGTTGTCGGCCCTGGCCGTCGCGTGGGCGTGGTTGGGGTGCAGCCACAGCTCGCAGCCGGCCCGCTCCATGATGGGCGCCGCCTGGCCCCAGTGGTCGGAATGGGCGTGGGTGCAGGCGAGCAGCCGCACGTGCTCGAGGCGCAGGTTGACCTGGTCCATGGCCCGCTCGAGCTGGGCCAGGGACCCGGGCTCGTGCATCCCGGTGTCCACCAGCACGATGCCCGACCCGGAGGCGATCGCCCAGGCGTTGCAGTGGGGGACGCCGGGCCACGGCAGCGGGAGCCGCAGCCGCCACAGGCCGGGCAATACGCGCTCGCCGCGTCCCAGCTCTTTCTGGCGCGTTGTCGGAGTCACGGCCTCAGACGTTATTGGCGGCGCGTAGACTGCGGCGCCTTGGCCAGCACCTCGGACATCGCCAAGCGCTATTTCGCCGCGCTCTCCGAGCACGATCTCGATGCCGCCACGGCCTGTTGGAAGCCCGGGGCGATCGACCGCCTCGTCGGCGGCCAGGACCTGGTGGCGCCCGAGGGGATCCGCGCCTATTTCGGTGAGCTGTTCGCCGCCTTCCCCGACTTCGCGCTGGAGGTGGTGGAGCTCACCACCGCGCGTCACCGGACCGCCGTGCGGTGGCAGGCGCGCGGCACGTTCGCCGGCCCCGGGAGCTTTCAGGGCTTTGCCCCCAATCACGCCCGTGTCCACATCGAGGGCTGCGACGTCGTCAGCGTCGAGGACGAGCTCATCGTCCACAACGACGCCTACATCGACAGCGGCGACCTCGCCCGCCAGCTCGGCCTTCTCCCCGCCGCCGGGTCGCCCGCCGAGGTGCGGCTGACCCGCTTGGCCAACGTGCGCACGCGGGCGATGCGCGCCATGCACCGCGTCTCGACCGAGCCGGTGGCCGACGGAGTCTGGGTCGTCCGCGGCGGGTTCCCGCTCAAGATGATGAACGTCTATCTCATCGCCGACGGCGGCGGGGTCACCGTGTTCGACGCCGGGGTCGAGGCCATGGGCCCGGCGCTGCGCGCGGTGTGCGCCCAGCACGGCGGGGCGCGCCGGGTGGTGCTCGGCCACGCCGACCCCGACCACCGCGGCGCCGCGCCCGCGCTGGGCGTGCCGGTCTTCTGCCATCCCCTCGAGCGCGACACGGCCGTCAAGGACGAGCCCCGGCGCGAGTACTGGGACATGGGCAAGCTGCGACCGTACGCGCGGCCCTACTTCAAGCGGATGCTCCCCGCGTGGGACGGCGGCGCGGTGGCCATCGAGGGCACCGTCACCGAGGGCGACGAGGTCGCGGGGTTCGAGGTCGTGGAGTTCCCCGGCCACGCTCCGGGCCTGATCGGGCTGTTTCGCCGATCCGATGGGCTGGCGCTCATCTCCGACACCGCCTACACGCTGGACATCCAGACCGGCCGCAAGGGCGGCCCCCGGGTCCCGCACCCGGCCTTTGACGCCGACGTCGAGCAGGCGCGCGCCTCCATCCGCAAGCTCGCCGCGCTGGGGCCTGAACTGGTCTGGGCCGGGCACGCCGATCCCGTCACCGGCGACGTCCGCCGCCAGCTCGAGCAGGCGGCCGAGGCGCCCTGATGGGCCGCCGCGGACGCGAGCGGGCCAAGCAGACCGCTTTGCGGGCGCCGGTGACCGACTACCCGGACGCCGAGGGCAACGTCCTGGCCCTGCGGGGAGCGCTCAGCCCGGCGACGCGGCGCCTGTACGCCGAGACCTTCGCCGGAGGGCTGAACCGCGAGGACGCCCGGGCCCGCGCCATCGAGATGCTGTTCGAACGCCTGGCGGTGACGTGGACGATCTCGGACATCGAGACCTCACGCTCGAAGGAGTTGCTGGCGCGCTACCGGATGGCCACCGCGGCCGAGCGGGAGTTCGTCCTGGCCTCGCTGCGCACCCACCTGGCCGAGAACTTCCCCGAACTGGAGGCGCCGTGACCACGCCCGTACCTGACCCTGACGCCTTCGCCGCGCTCCTGTGTGACTGGTGCATGGAGGTGACGCCCGGAGACCGTGTGGGGATCATGTCCACGACCCTGGCCGAGGGCGTGGCGGTGGCGCTGCACCGCGCCGTGCTGGAGCGCGACGCGTGGCCCTACGTGGCCCTCGAGCCCCCGGGCCTGGCCGCCGACCTCTACCGCCACGCCCATTCGCGGCATCGCTCTGAGCCGCCGCCGACGCACATGGCGCTCGCGGGTGCGCTCGATGCGTTCGTACGGCTCGATGCGCCCGCCAACACCACCGAGCTCGCCGATGCCGACCCCGCGGTCGTCGCCGCGGTGGCCACGGCGCGCAAGCCGGTCCAGGAGTCGATGCTGCGGCTGCGGTGGACGGGCACGATCCTGCCGACGGCGGCGCTGGCCCAGCAGGCCCGGATGAGCACCGAGGAGTACGCGGCGTTCGTCAATCGGGCGCTGTTCCTCGACCGCCCGGACCCCGTCCAGGCCTGGCGCGACCTCAGAACCACCCAGGAGGCGATGGTGACGAGGCTGAGCGCGGCGACGGAGATCCGCATCGAGGCCGAGGGCACCGACGTCCGCCTCAACGTCGCCGGCCGCACCTGGATCAACTCCGACGGCCACCACAACATGCCCAGCGGCGAGGTCTTCACGGGGCCGCACGAGGACTCGGCCACCGGCACCATCCGCTTCACCGTCCCCACCGGGCCCCGAGGGGTCACCGTCACCGGCGTGGAGCTGCGCTTCGAGGAGGGCAAGGTGGTGTCGGCGAAGGCCGACCAGGGCGACGACTACCTGCAGGCGGCGCTGGCCACCGACGCCGGGGCGCGCTATCTGGGCGAGCTCGGCATCGGCACCAACGCCGGCATCGATCGCGCCACCGGCCACATCCTCCTCGATGAGAAGATGGCCGGCACGGTCCACCTCGCCCTCGGCCGCTCCTATCCGGAGACCGGCGGGACCAACGACTCCGCCCTGCACTGGGACCTCATCTGCGACCTGCGCGACGGCGGCCGGCTCAGCGCCGACGGCGAGCCGATCGTCGTGGACGGCGCGGTCACGCTCTGACCTGCCCGCCACGCGTGTGTGAGCGCTCACATGCTATTAACGAGTCGTTCTCGAGCGGTCCAGTACTTTGGATCTGAATATGCGCCGCACCAAGATCGTTGCCACCATCGGCCCCGCCTCCCGTGACCCGGACACCCTGGCCCGGATGGTCGCGGCCGGACTCGACGTCGCCCGCCTGAACTTCTCGCACGGCGACCGCGAGATGCACGCCGAGAACGCCGCCCGCGTGCGCGCGGCCTCGGCCGCCGTCGGCCGCCCTGTGGCCATCCTCCAGGACCTGCCCGGACCCAAGCTGCGCATCGGGCCGCTCGTCGATGATCGCGTCGAGCTCAAGCCCGGCGAGCGCCTCGTCCTCGCCTGCGGCAGCACCGAGCACGGCAACGAGACGCGCATGTCGGTGTCCTGGGCCGGCCTGGCCGAGTGCGTCGATCCCAACGACGTCATCTACCTCGCCGACGGTGCCATTCGCCTGCGCGTGGAGCAGGTGCGCGGCGGCGAGTGCGAGGTCGAGACGCTGGTCGAGGTCGGCGGCTCGGTCGCCTCGCGGCAGGGCCTCAACATCCCCGGCAACACCCGTGGCCTGGTGGCGGTGCCCGAGGAGGACCTCGACATGCTGCGTTTCGGCGAGTCGATCGGCGTCGACGTCGTGGCGCTCTCGTTCGTGCGCACCGCCGAGGACGTCGAGTATGTCCGCCGCCACACCCGTCTGCCGCTCGTCGCCAAGATCGAGAAGCCGCAGGCCGTCGACAACGCCGAGGAGATCATCCGCGCCGCCGACACGGTCATGGTGGCCCGCGGTGATCTGGGCATCGAGTTGCCCATCGAGGACGTGCCCATCGTCCAGAAGCAGCTGCTGCGCATCGCCGGCCGCCTGGCCCGCCCCTCGATCACCGCTACGCAGATGCTCGACTCGATGGTGTCCTCGTCGCGTCCCACGCGGGCCGAGGCCACCGATGTCGCCAACGCCATCCTCGACGGGACCGATGCCGTGATGCTGTCCCAGGAGACGGCGGTCGGCGCCTACCCGGTCGAGGCGGTGGAGATGATGGCCTCGATCGCCGAGCGCACCGAGAGCGTGCTCCCCTACCGCGAGTGGAACGAGTCCCGCGTGCGCCGTGACGCCCGCGATCCGGCATACACCATCGCCTACAGCGCCTGTGCCGCCGCTCGCGACCTGGGCCTGGCCGCGCTCGTGGTCCCGACGCTGTCGGGCCGCTCGGCGCGCCTCATCTCCGCCCACCGTCCCTCGGTCCCGATCTACTGCCTCTCGCCCGGGCGAGAGACGGTGCGCCGGTGCAACTTCATGTGGGGCGTGCAGGCGGAGTCGATCCGCCGCCACGAGGTCACCGAGGAGCTCATCGCCGACAGCGCCCGGCGCGTGGTCGAGCTCGGCTGGGTCCAGCACGGCCAGCGCATCGGGATCACCGCCGGACTGCCCAGCGGCCGCCCCGGGACCACCAGCCTGTTCCAGGTCCAAGAGGTCTAGGACCTTCCCGGCGAACATTTGTTAGGGTGCCCTATTAGGCCGCCCTAATGAACGAGTCCTCCGCCCTCGCCTCCCGCCCCGCCCGCCGCACGGCCTCCCGGTCGGGCTCGGTCAGCTTCTACGTCTGGACCGCGGTCGTCCTGGCGGTGGCCGTCGCCGTCGTCGTGGTCAGCTGGCATGCCGCCGGCGGCACCACGGACCCCACCGACCTGCCCGCGGGCCATCGCCTCAGCCACACCACGGTGGTGCTCGACAGCGCCATCCTCGTCTTCCGTGAGGGCCTGGAGACGATCCTCGTCCTGGCCGCGATCACCGCGAGCTTCCTGGGCGCCAATACGGTCTACCGGCGGCCGGTGGCGGCCGGCGGCGCGCTGGCCATCGGCGCCGGCGCGCTCACGTGGTTCGGCGTGATCTGGCTCATCGGCCAGTTCTCGGGCTCCGAGCTCTCGATCCAGGCGGCCACCGGGATCCCGGCGCTGATCGTCCTGCTGATCGTGATGAACTGGTTCTTCCACAAGGTCTATTGGACCGGTTGGATCTCCCATCACCACAAGCGACGGCGCACCCTGCTCGGCGCCGACGCGGACACCAACCGGCGCCGCATGCTGCTCGGCCTCGGCCTCCTGGGGTTCACCTCGGTCTACCGCGAGTGCTTTGAGATCGTGATCTTCCTCCAGAACCTGCGCCAGATCTACGGGCCCGGCGTGGTGTTGGAGGGCGTGGTCATCGGCCTGCTCTTCACCGGCGCGGTGGGCGTGCTCACCTTCGCCCTGCACCAGCGCCTGCCCTACAAGCGACTGCTCATCATCACCGGCGTCCTGCTCCTGTTCGTTCTCCTGGTCCAGGTGGGCGAGCAGGTCAACGAGATGCAGCTGGCCGGCTGGATCAGCACCACCCCGATCAGCTGGCTGCAGATCCCCGGCTGGATGGGCACCTGGCTGAGCCTGTTCAACAACTGGGAGACCTTCATCGGCCAGGGCCTCGCCCTGCTGCTCGTCGTCGGCTCATACGTGCTGGCCCAGTACCTGCGCGTCTGGCGCCCGCGGCGCCGCGGCGCGCAGCCGGCCCATCTGGCCACCGAGGCCCCGGCGCAGCCCGCGGACCTCGCGGTGTCCCCGGCGCCGCAGCGCAGCCGCCAGGCCCTTCCGGTCGCCTGAACCTCCCCCGGCGAACGCTCGGGGCACGGGCGAACGTCAACTACGGCTTGGGAGGAGCAGGTTTCGGGCCTCCCGGCGGCCGCAAGGGGGGCGGTGGTAGATAACCACCACGCCGTAACGGTTATCTCCCAAGACCCTCTCGCGGGCAGCCGATACGTCGCGCCCGGCCCTCCAAAGCCGCTGTTGACGTGCGCCGATACCCTGCCGAGCGTCCGACGGACGCCCAGCGCACCAGGCACGAACTACGCCGCAGCGCGCGAGTAGAACTCGGCCTCGAGCTCGCCCAGTTCGGTCGCCGGCGGGTCACCGTAGAACCACTCACGCGCGATCCGGTGGAAGTTGCCCCGCGCATGGAGCTGAGCGATGACGGCCAGCGTGAGCACCTCCATGCGCCGCCCGAAGATGTGGTCGGGCGGGGCGGACTCATGGCGCAGGTACCCGAAGTACTCCGAGCGCGGGTCGCTCATGTCGATGAGGACCTGGGTGGCGTACTCAGGGGTCAGCTCGACCTCTCGATCGCTGGTGTACCAGGAGGTGGCGGCCCGGAAGTGGGCCAGCACGCGATCGGGGTTGAACTTCTCGGGGTTGCGGAAGAACCCAACCTCGGTCCCGAGGCGCATGATCGTCTCGCAGTCGCCCTCGATGATCGCGCGGGCGACGGCGATCTCCAGCTCCACCGCCCCCGGCGGCATCCGCTTGAACAGCCCGAAGTCGAAGAACGCCATCCGGCCGTCGTCCAGCAGCATCGAGTTGCCCGGGTGCGGATCGCCGGAGAACTGGCCGTGGCGGTACAGGCAGCCGAAGTAGAAGCGGAAGAGGATCTCGCCCAGCCGGTCGCGCTCCTCCTGCGAGCGCCCGCGCAGCTCCTCGAACCCCGTCCCGCTCACGTACTCGGACACCATCACCCGCTCGCGTGACAGCGAGCTGATCACGTCGGGGATCACGATGAACGGGTGGCCGCGGAAGATGCGGGCCAGTGAGCGCTGGTTCTGGGCCTCGAGCTCGTAGTCGAGCTCCTCCTGGACGCGGGAGCGGATCTCCTCCCCGATGGCCTTGGGGTCCAGCCCGGGGGCGATGCGCTTGACCAGCCGCAGGATCAGGCCCAGGTTCTGCATGTCCGCGCGCACCGCGGCGGCCACGCCCGGGTACTGAACCTTGACCGCCACCGGCCGCCCGTCGCTGAGCCGGGCCCGATAGACCTGGCCGATCGAGGCGGCCGCGATCGGCTCCTCGTCGAACTCGTCGAAGACCTCGGACAGCGGGTCGTCCAGCTCCTCCTCGATGACCTTGCGCATGTCGCGGAAGGTGACCGTGGGGGCGGCGTCACGCAGGACGGCGAGCTTGCGCTGGAACTCCTCGCGGTACTCCTCGGGGACCATCCCGACATCGAGGAAGGACAACACCTGCCCCACCTTCATCGCGGCGCCCTTCATCGTGCCCAGGGCGGCGACGATCTGCTCAGCGGCCTCGAGTTGGCGGCGCTCCAGGGCCAGTTGCCGGCCCTCGGGGGTCCTGGCGACGTTCGCCGCCCGCGTCCCGGCCTCGCGGATGACCTGTCCGGCCGCCAGACCCCCGATCCGGGCGGTGCGACTCACCCGGGAGGTGGGAATCTTGTCCTTCGGCACGGCCGCGCGTCAGTCTCGGCTCACCTGTGAGCCGCCAACGATGTCATCAGAGCCGTCGGGCCAGCGGATCCAGGCCTTGTGTCCGCCGTCATAGTCATCGCCGAGCAGGATCAGCGTGGCGGGCTCGCCCATCGCCGTGCACGGCTCGTTCCCCTCCGGGTCGACGCCGCGCCAGATCCGCACGAAGCGGTTGTTCTCCAGCTCGTCGGCGACCGTCGTCGGATCGGTGTGCCCGGGATGGATCCGCGTGGAGGCCGGCAGGGCCAGCAGCTTGTCCATGATCGACGTCTTCAGATCGGCGTAGGTGGTGTGCCCGGGCGCGCGCACCCCGCCGACCGAGCCCTTGAACAGCGTGTCGCCGGTGAACACGTCGGTGCCGTCGAAGAGCAGCGACAGCATCCCCGCCGTGTGGCCGGGCGTGTGGATGGTCTGGATGCGCAGGGCGCCGATCTCGATGGTCTGGCCCGGCTGCATGACGTCGGTCGCACCCGGAACCTGGTCGCGCTCGAGGGGGTGGATGAGGACCGGCACCTCGGGGAAGGCGCTCTTGACCGTGTCGAGCTCGGCGACGTGGTCATGGTGGTGGTGGGTGAGGAGCACATGGGTCAGCGTCAGCTGGCCGCGCTTGAGGAACTCCAGCAGCGGCGCCACCGGTCCTCCGGCGTCGACCATCACCGCGCTTCCCCCCATCTCGTCGCCCACGATGTACGTGTTCGACAGCCATCCGTCGCTCATCGAGCGTTCGACGATCATGCGAAGAGGCTATCGAGCGGGTGGGCCTCGCGGCGAGACCCACTACGCTTCACCGCAGATATGAGCCTGATTCACACCTGCTACCGGATCACGGACATCGACCGCTCGGTCGCGTTCTACGAGGCCCTGGGCTTCCAGGAGATCCGTCGCGCCCCCATCCGGGACGAGGCGATGAACGTCTTCATGAACCAGCCCGAGGACGGCGACAATCCGCGTCTGGAGCTCACCTTCAACTTCGGCCGGACCGATCCCTACGAGATCGGCACCGGCTACGGCCACATCGCCATCACCGCCGGCGACCTGGACCAGACCCTGGCCGACCTGTCAGAGCAGGGCATCGAGCCTGAGCGCCCGCCCTACACCATCAACGAGGGTGGCAACCGGTTGTGCTTCGTGCGCGATCCGGACGGCTACCGCGTCGAGATCATCGAGCGGGGCTGACGCAAGCGCAGATGGTCGACACCGCCACCATGGCCAAGCTGTTGGAGCGCTTCGCCCAGGGCGTCGCCGCCCACGACCGGGAGAACCCCGACCACAACAGCTGGGGCATCGGCATGGCTCACTTCGACATCACGCGGCTGGGCCTGGAGGAGGGCGAGGAGATCCTCCCCGGCATCGTGCTTCAGGCCGACGGCGGCGGGACCGGCAACTTCCGGGTCCTCTGCGACGGCGAGCACGACGGCGCCGGCGAGATCCAGGAGGAGGAGGTCGTGGACGCGGTCGCCTCTGAGGAGATCGGCGAGCCGGTCTACGTCGACGGCCCCGCCGAGCCGATCAGGCCACCGCTCTAGCTTCCCGTACCGCCACCCGCTCGGCCAGCCACTGCACGGTGGGACAGCGCAGCCCGTGGCGGCGTGAAGCGCGCAGCACCGCCCCGGCGATCGCGTTGAGCTCAGTCGGCCGTCCGGCGGCGATGTCGCGCTGCATCGAGGAGCCCAGCTCCGCGTGCGCCCCGTCGAGCTCGGCCAGCGTGTCGGCGGCGGCCAGCCCGGCGCCGTCGGCGTTGGCCACCGCCACCGTCTCGGTGACCGCGCCCTCCAGCGCCGAGCGCCAGCGCGGGTCAGAGCGCACGTAGCCGATGGGACGGTCCGAGGCGCTGGTGGTCAGGGCCAGCGCGCATAGCCGCGCGAGCTTTGACCACATCACCTGGGCCTCGCTGTCGCCGATCCGGGCCTCGATCCCCGCGCCGCGCAGGAGTCCGGCGGCGCCCGTCAACAGGCCGGCCGGCGCCGACCGCGCAGCGGCCATGTCGACCCGGACGCCGGGACTGGTCTGCACGATCACCCCCGCCGACGGCCGGTCGGATTCGATCCGGATGACCGCCGCGGCCACTCGGTCAGCGCCGAAGCGCGCCCGCAGCACCTCCAGGTGCTCGATGCCGTTGAGCAGCGGCACCACCAGCGCCGGCGGTGACTGCACTCGCTCGAGCGCCTCGGACAGGCCGGTCGCCTTGGTGGCGACCCACAGCACGTCAACCGGATCGGCGAGCTCGGCCGACACCTGCGGCTGCGCGGTGAAGTCCTCGCCCAGCGCCCGGCTCGAGACGCTCAGCCCCCCGGCCTGATCCAGCGCCGCCGCGGTCTCAGGGCGGGCCACCAGCACTACATTCCCACCGGAGCGCGACAGCGCGGCGGCCACGAACCCGCCCACCCCGCCGGCCCCGAGCACCGCCACCGCCGTCATGGCCGACGGCCGCGCCGCTCGTCGCGGGCCTGGCGCTGAGTATCCCGGTGGGCCTCGCGGATCTGGCGTTGGGCCTCGCGCTGAGCCTCGCGGAAGTGCTGCTGGATCTCCTGGCGGATGGACGCGCCGTCCCACCCGCCGCCCTCGCGCCGCACCTCGTCCCACGCCGCGCGCGCCTGGCGCAGCGCCTTGAGCACCTGGGCGCGGGCGTCCTCCGCGGCCCGGGCGGCCTCTTTGGCCTGCTGCTTGGCTCGCTGGCCGCGGGGCACGTTGAAGGACCACAACCCCGTCTCGAGCAGTCGCGCCGCCCGTTCCAGGTCGTCGTCGGTCGCGCGCCGCAGCTCCTCGCCGCGCAGTCCCTCGCGGATGCGGCGGATGCGCGACTCCAGCGCCACCTCGGCCAGCCCCGCCAGGGCGCGAGCGGCGGCGATCGGCTCGGGATCGCGCGGGTCGATGCCGGCCTGCGCCGCCAGCTCGTCGCGTGCGACATTGGCCAGCCGGTCGTGCATCTCCAGCCACGCCGCGCGCAGAGCCGGGGTGCTGTCGATCATTCCGAGGAACAGCGGGATGAACTCGATCAGCCCATCGGGCGCCTGGTCAAAGCGCTCCATGTCCTCGCGGATCGCCCGCACGACGGCGGCGGTGAGGGACTCCTCGGGCCCGCGCTCGCGCAGCGCCCGGGCCATGCGTTCCACCGCCTCGTCGGCCGTGTCGAGGACCAGCGACTCCTTGGTGGGGAAGTAGTTGTAGATCGTCTTCTCCGAGACGCCGACGCGATCGGCGACCTCGGACACCTTCACGTTGTCAAAGCCCCGGGTGGCGAACATCGTGGTGGCCGCGTCGGATATGAGCTGCCGCGTCATGCGCCGCTTGCGCTCACGCAGGCCCTCCTCGGGGTGGCGCGAGCGGTGCCAGGCCTCCTGCGCCCGGCGAGCGGTTCGCATGACCTGGGCGATCTTCTCGCCCATCTCGTCGGAGATGAGCCGATCCAGGAGCTCCTCGCCCCCGGCGTCGGCCAGTGCGTCGTCGTCGCGCTCGGGCGCCACGTCTTCGTTGTCCATGTCGGTCCAGTCAGCGGCAGTGATCCGTCGCCGTCAGTCTACCGAGAATTTTTCACTTGCAGAATTCTTTCAGTCTCTGTACTTTTACGGCCCATGACAGAAATTGCCATCAACACCGAGGGTTTGACGAAGCGCTTTGGCGACTTCACCGCCCTCGAGGATCTCTCCCTGGAAGTCCGCAACGGCACCGTGGTCTCGTTGCTGGGTCCCAACGGCGCCGGCAAGACCACCACCGTCCGGATGCTGGCCACGCTCCTGCGCCCCGACGCCGGCCATGCCCACGTGGGGGGATACGACGTGGTCAGCGACGCGGCCCGCGTGCGCGAGCTCATCTCGCTCACCGGGCAGTTCGCCGCGCTGGACAAGAACCTGACGGCGCGGGAGAACCTCGTCCTGATGGCGCGGCTGCGCGGGCGCAACAGCCGCGCCGGCCGCGCCCTTGCCGACCAGCTCATCGACCGCTTCGACATCGGGGACTTCCGCGACCGCCTGGTCAAGAACCTCTCCGGCGGCGAGAAGCGGCGGGTCGACCTGGCCGCGGGCCTCATCGATACCCCGCACGTGCTCGTCCTCGACGAGCCCACCACGGGGCTCGATCCCCGCAGCCGCCAGGTGGTGTGGACGACCATCCGCGAGCTCGTGGCCAATGGCGTCACCCTGCTGCTGACCACGCAGTACCTCGAGGAGGCCGACGCCCTGGCTGACCGCGTGATCCTCATCGATCGCGGCATCCAGGTCGCCGCGGGCACGCCCGCCCAGCTCAAGGCCCAGGTGGGCGACCAGCGCGTCGACATCGTCGCCGCCGACTCGGCCGCGTTCACCGAGCTGTGCGACCTGCTGTGGGAGCGCTTCGAGGTCACGCCTGCCGCCGAGCAGCGCATGATCTCCATCCCGGCCCCCCGCGAGGCGGCGGATCTCGCCGAGATCGCCGCGGTGGTGGACGAGTCGGGGATCGGCGTCGACGAGGTGGCGCTGCGCCGCCCGACGCTCGACGACGCCTTCCTGGCCCTCACCGGGCACGCCGCCCATGACCAGACCCCCGAGCTCGAGGAGGCCGCGGTATGACCGCCGCCACCACCACCACCGTGCCGGTCCGCACGGCACAGCTCCCCACCGGCCCCCTGGGCTTCGCCCGCGACACGATCCTGCTCACCGGCCGCAGCCTGCGGGCGATCCCCCGCGTCCCCGAGCGCCTGCTCGACGTGACGATTCAGCCGATCGTCTTCATCCTGCTCTTCCTCTACGTGTTCGGCTCGGCCATCCACGTGGCGGGCGTCAGCTACAAGGACTACATGTTCCCGGGGATCATCGGGCAGTCGCTGGCCTTCGGGATCATCGGCGCCGGCGTCGCCACCTCCAACGACATGACCGAGGGCGTCATCGACCGCTTCCGCTCGATGCCGATCGGCCGGCTGTCGATCATCACCGGCCAGGTGATGGGCCAGTTCTGCGAGCAGGTGCTCGGCATGGTCATCGTCGTCGGCTTCGGCCTGGCGCTGGGCTGGAACCCCCAGTTGACCCTCGCCCACGGCCTGGAGCTGTTCGGCCTGATGGTCCTGGGCATGTTCGCCTTCACCTGGGCGGGGGTGCTCTTCGGCATGCTCGTGCGCTCGCCCGACGCGATGCAGGGGGTCGGCTTCATCGTGATCTTCCCGCTCAGCTTCCTGGCCGGCACGTTCGTGCCCATCGCCGGGATGGACGCCATCCCTCGCGCGATCGCTCAGTGGGACCCGATCTCGGCGCTCGTCGCCAGCGTTCGCGGGCTGACCACGCCGGGCGTTCACGTCGGGGGCTCGTGGCAGCTTGACCACCCCGAGGTGGCCATGGCCCTGTGGTGCGTGATCATCCTGGCCGTCTGCGTACCGCTCGCTCTGAGGCGGTTTAACCGTACGCTTTCGGCATGACCTACTCGATCGTCGCGCGCGACCCCGAGACGGGCGAGCTGGGCGTGGCGGTCCAATCGCATTGGTTCAGCGTCGGGCCCATCGTTCCGTGGGCCCGACCTGGCGTTGGGGCCGTGGCCACCCAGGCCAACGCCGAGGTGGCCTATGGGCCGCGAGCGCTCGATCTGCTGGAGCGCGGGATGTCGGCGCGCGGCGCGCTCAAGCGGCTGCTCGCCGAGGACCCGCTGGCCGCCTCGCGCCAGGTGGCGGTCGTCGACGCCCGCGGCGAGGTGGCCGCGCACACCGGCGAGGCCTGCATGGCGTTCGCCGGGGACGTGCAGGGGAAAGGCGTGTCCTGCCAGGCCAACATCATGGCCACGGCCGAGGTGTGGCCGGCGATGCTCTCGGCCTACGCCGGGAGCCAGGGCAGCCTGACCAGCCGCCTGCTCACCGCGCTCAACGTCGCCGAGTCCGCCGGGGGCGACCTGCGCGGGCGCCAATCGGCCGCAGTCCTGGTCGTCCCCGCGGGCGGGGATCCGTGGGCCACCGTCACCTCGCTGCGCGTCGAGGACGACCCCGAGCCGCTGGTGGAGCTGGCTCGCCTGGCCAAGCTCGACGAGGCCTACCGGATCGCGAGCGCAGGCGACGAGCGCCTGGCCGAGGGCCGCCACGACGAGGCCTCGGCGCTGTTTGCGCGCGCGTGCGAGCTGGCCCCCGAGTCAGACGAGCTGCGCTTCTGGGCCGGTCTGGGCGCCGCCCAGGTCGGGGACATGGAGACGGCGCTCGCCCACGTGCGCGCCGCGATCGACGTTCACCCCGGCTGGCTGGAGCTGCTACGCCGGCTCACCCCCGAGCTCGCCCCGTCGGCGCCGGGCGTGCTGGCCGCTCTCGACGGCCGCGTCTCCTGAGGGCCCTCAGTCGATCAGCACCCCGGGGTTGAGCGCCCCGGACGGGTCCAGGGCGGCCTTGGCGGCGCGCAGCGCGGTGGCAAACGGCTCGGGCCGCTGGCGGTCATACCAGGGGCGATGGTCGCGCCCGACGGCATGGTGGTGGGTGATGGTGCCCCCGGCGCCGAGGATCGCGTCGGCGGCGGCGGCCTTGATGTGCGCCCACTGCTCGAGCTCCTCGCCCCGCCGGCCGGGCGCCAGCACCGTGAAGTAAGGGGCCGGCCCGTCCGGATAGACGTGGGTGAAGCGGCAGCTCACGGAGCCCCCGCCGCATGCCTCTTGCAGCGCGGTGGTGGTGCGCGCCACCACATCGCGGTGCAGTCCGGCGAACTGGTCCCAGGTCACGGCGGTCTCGAACGTCTCGGAGATCACGCCCATGGCCACCAGCGTGTCGCGCAGGTAGGGCGCGCGCAGGAACGCCTCGCGCCAGCTTCCCGCCGCGGCGTCGCCGGACCCCTGGCGGCGCTCGTCCCACGCGCCCCCGTGGTCCGCGCAGCAGCTGAGCGCCTCGTCCAGGCGCGGGCCCATCTCGAACGTGGCTGACTCGAAGCCGAGCACCAGCAGCGCGTGGCTGCCGTCGCCGGCGGCGGTCAGGCGCGCTTCGTCGGGATCGATGAGCCGGCAGTTGGCGGGATACAGGCCCGACTGGGAGAGGGCGCGCACCGCCGCGGCGCCCTCCTGGAAGGTGGCGAAGCGCACCCCCGCCGAGGCGCGGAAACGAGGCCGGGGCCGCACGCGCACCCACGCCTCGGTGATCAGCCCAAGGATGCCCTCGGAGCCGATCAGCATGCGGTCGGGGGAGATCCCCGCGCCTGAGCCCGGCAGCCGTCGCGACTCCCAGACCCCCGCGGGCGTGACGGCGCGCACCGACTGCACCAGATCGTCGATGTGGGTGTAGACCGTGGCGAAGTGGCCGCCGGCGCGGGTGGCGATCATCCCGCCGAGCGTGGCGAACTGAAAGGACTGCGGGAAGTGGCGCAGGGTCAGGTCGTGGGGGCGCAGTTGCTCCTCCAGGCGCGGCCCCGTGGCTCCGGCTCCGATCCGGGCGCTCAACGACGGCCCATCCACCGCGAGGACGCGGTCCAGCCGGCCCAGGTCGATCGTCACCACGCCGTCAAAGCGCCCGGGATCGATCGTGGGCTCGACCCCGCCCACGACGCTCGTCCCGCCGCCGAACGGGATGACCGCGGCGTTCGCGCCCAGCGCCCATTCCAGGACGGCCTCGACCTCGCCCTCGTCCGCGGGGCGAGCGACCACGTCGGGCGGGTGGTCGAAGCAGCCGCGAAAGGCGCGGACGACATCGCGATAGGAGCTGCCGTAGGCGTGAAAGGCGCGAGCGTGGTCGTCGGTGGCGCAGATCTCGGCCAGGTGGGCGGGCACGTCCAGTCGCGGCTGAGGGAGGGTCAGCTGAGACAGCGGCACAGGTGCCTCGGGCTCGGCAGACCCGAAGCCCAGGTGCGAGGCGATGAAGGCCGCGGCGTCACGCACCTCGTTCCGGGAGGGCTGCTCGTGCTCGAACCCCCAGCCCCAGTGCTTGCGGCGCGGTGTCACCGGCGGCAGCATAGATACGGTTAGACCATGAGTCTCCCCACCGGCGTCCTCGCTCGCGGCCCCTGGGTGCCGAGCGACGTCGAGGTCAGCTGGTCCGACGAGCCCTATGCCCCGCCGCAGGAGAGCATCGCCGCCGCCGATCTTCTGCTGGAGGGCCTGCGCAGCCGGGGCTCTCCGGCCCACGATGGGCTCGCGGCTCGGCTGACGGGATTCAGCGTCGAGAACGGCACGCTCAGACTCGAATGCGAGCCCGTGCGGTGGGCTGTGCGCCTGCTCGACGACGGGGCGGCCCAGAGCCTGTCGGCGACGTGCGTGGTCCGCTCGGCTGACGGCCGCTGGCTGGCCGGCCGCCGGGCCGCCTGGCTGGCGACCTGGGCCGAGCGCTGGGCGCTGGGCGCGGCGGGCTCGGTCGAGGTCGGCGAGAACCCGGCCGAGACGCTCACCCGCGAACTGGCCGAGGAATGGTCGGTCACGCCCGAGCGGATGTCGGTCGAGGCGCTGGTCAAGCTCCCCAGCGGGCTGGTCTCCCTGGTGGGATTGGCCTGGCTGCCCGACGGCGCGGCGGTCACGCCGGACGCCGAGCACGACGAGTTCGAGTGGTGGCCGGCCGACGTGAGCCGCTGGCCCGAGCAGGCCGACGCGCCGCTGCGCCGGCTCGCCGAGCTGGTCACACCCCCCGGGTGATGCGCTTCGTCACATTCCGGGGCCTGGAGGTGGCGTCGTTCATCCACTCCTTCGTCTACCTGGGCCTGCTCGTGTGCGCCTTCGCACTCGGAGGGCCCCAGCCCGAGACGTTCATCCTCGGCCTCGCTCACGGCGTCCTGTGGATCGGGATGTCGCTGCTGTGCATCGACGCCGCCCGGCGCCATGTCATCCCTTTCTGGCTGGCGGTGACGGTGGCGGTCATCGGCGGGCTCGGGCCGTTCGCCGGGACGATCGGTTTCGTCATTGCAGACCGCCGTCGAGCTCCGACGACGCAGTACAGTGAGTGACGGACTGATGGCGGTCGATACCAGCACTGTGCAAGTCGTCATGCCGGCCATGGGCGACTCCGTCGCCGAGGGCACGGTGCTCGAATGGCACAAACAGGAGGGCGACACCGTCTCGGCTGACGAGACGATCGTCGAGATCTCGACCGACAAGGTGGACGCCGAGGTCCCGGCTCCGGTCTCCGGCACGGTGACTCGCATCCACGCCGCCGAGGGCGACACCGTCGCCGTGGGCGCGCTGCTCGCCGAGATCTCCACCAACGGCGACGCTGCGGCCGCCGTGGCCCCCAACGGCTCGATTGCGGCCGAGACGGCCACCCCCGTGTCCGGCGAGTCGCCCCCCACCACCGCAGCCGAGGCCGTGGCCGGCGCCGCCACCGAGGCCGAGGGCGTCGCCGCCTCCCAGGAGGCTGCGGGCAAGACGGTGGACATCGTCACCCCCACCGGCGGCGAGTCGGTCACCGAGGGGACGATCCTCGAGTGGTCGGTCAAGGTCGGGGACGCGGTCAAGGACGGCGACACCGTCGTCGAGATCTCCACCGACAAGGTCGATATGGAGCTGCCCGCTCCCGCCGACGGCACGATCACGGAGATCCTCGCGCAGGACGGCGAGACGGTCACCGTGGGCCAGGTCATCGCGCGCATGAGCGTCGGTGCGGGAGCCTCTGGCGGTGGCGCGCCGTCGGGCAACGGCGGCAGCGCCGCGTCGACCGCGCCGAGCGCACAGGCCGGCTCTGCCGGCCCCACCCCCGTCGCCCCCGCCGGCGGCAACGGCGCAAGCGATAACGCCTCGCCGATCGCCCGCCGCGTGGCGGCCGCCGAGGGGGTGGACCTCTCGTCGGTCCACGGCACCGCTCGGGGCGGCCGGATCACCAAGGCCGATGTGCTCAACCACGGCAACGGAGCGCCCGCGCCCGCGGCCCCTCCCGCCGGTGCGCAGCTCATCAAGGGCGGCGGCGCCGCGCTGGCCCGCTACATGGACCAGAGCCGCTCGATCCCGACGGCCACCTCGTTCCGCACCCTCACCGTCACCACGCTCGACGAGCGGCGCAAGCAGCTCAAGAACGGCGGCAGGCGAGTCTCCTTCACCCACCTCATCGCCTACGCCATCGCCCGCGTCGCCACCGAGGACATGCCGGTGATGGCCCACCACTTCGAGGAGATCGAGGGCAAGCCCTACCGCCACGACGACGGGGCCGTCAACCTCGGCCTCGCCGTCGACGTCGAGAAGAAGGACGGCAGCCGCACGCTGATGGTGCCGGTCATCCGCGATGCCGGGCGCATGAGCTTCGCCCAGTTCCTCGACGCCTACAACGCGCTGGTGGAGAAGGCCCGGACCAACACCCTGACCGCCGACGACCTCACCGGCGGCAATGTCACGCTCACCAACCCGGGCGGGATCGGCACGATCGCCTCGGTGCCGCGCCTGATGGTCGGCCAGGGCACGATCGTGGCCACCGGCTCGATCGCGTACCCGGTGGGCCTGGAGCGGATCGGCCCGATGATCGGGGCCGAGAAGGTCATGACCATGACCTCCACCTACGACCACCGGATCATCCAGGGCGCGGAGTCCGGCCGCTTCCTGCAGCGCATCGAGGCGCTGCTCGGAGGCGCTGAGTCCTTCTACGAGAACATCTTCGGCGACCTCGGCGTCGAGCTGCCCGAGCTTCCGCCCCCGCCCGCACCGGCGGCCGCCGCCGCGGCCACCCGTGCGGGTGCGCAGGACGCGAGCGGCGCGCCGGCCCAGGACGAGCAGCTGATGATGGCCGTACAGGCCGCCACCTCGCTGCTCAAGGCCCACCGCACCCACGGCCACCTCGCCGCGCGCCTTGACCCGCTGGGGCGCGAATCCGAGGGGGACCCGGCACTGGACCCGGCGCCGCTGGGTCTCAGCCCGGAGGTCATGGCCCAGATCCCGGCGCATGTCCTGCGCATGTACGTGCCCGGGGCGACGCTGGCCGATGCCCTGCCGCACCTGCGCGAGACCTACTGCGGCACCATCGCCTACGAGATCGAGCACATCGCTTCGCACCGCCAGCGCCTGTGGCTGCGCGAGGCCATCGAGTCCGGGCAGTTCCGCCGGCCGCTCACCAACGAGGAGCAGAAGGCGCTGCTCAAGCGGCTGACCGAGGTCGACGCCTTCGAGCGCTTCATGCACAAGGCCTACCTGGGCCAGAAGCAGTTCAGTGTCGAGGGCCTGGACATGACCGTGCCCATGCTCGACGAGCTCATCCAGCTCTCGGCGACGCGCGGCGCCCGCGAGGTGGTCATCGGCATGGCCCATCGCGGCCGGCTCAACGTGCTGGCCCACAACCTGGGGCGGCCCTATGACTCGATCTTCGCCGAGTTCGAGGGCTCCTCGACGCTCGAGCCGATCACCACCCTGCCCCAGGGCGGCACCGGCGACGTCAAGTACCACCACGGCGCCCAGGGGTCCTACTCGCTGCAGGGCGGCGAGTCGATCATCGTGCGCCTGGAGTCCAACCCGTCGCACCTGGAGTTCGTGGCTCCCGTCGCGGCCGGCGCGACGCGCGCGGCGCAGACCACGCGCCAGGGGCCGCACGCCCACCAGGACACCAACGCCGCCATCCCGGTGATCGTCCACGGCGACGCCGCCTTCCCTGGCCAGGGCGTGGTGGCCGAGACGCTCAACCTCCAGGCGCTGGACGGCTACACCGTCGGCGGGACGATCCACCTCATCCAGAACAACCAGGTGGGCTTCACCACCGACCCCGACGACTCGCGCTCCACCACCTACGCCTCAGACCTCGCCAAGGGCTTTGACGTCCCGATCATCCACGTCAACGCCGACGACGTCGCCGCCTGCGTGAGCGCGGTCCGCCTGGCCTTCGCCTTCCGCCAGGAGTTCGGTCACGACGTGCTCATCGACCTGATCGGCTACCGGCGCTTCGGTCACAACGAGGCCGACGAGCCCGCATACACCCAGCCCGAGATGTACCAGGTGATCAAGAAGCACCCGTCGGTGCGCGAGCTGTTCGCGCGCCAGCTGGTGGACCAGGGCATCGTCTCCGAGCCGGAGTCCACCGAGATGACCGACGAGGTCTGGTCGGTGCTGTCGGACTCCCACGGCCAGCTCAAGGAGCGCATCGCCGCCGCCAAGGGCGTCGAGCACGAGACCGGCGAGTACCAGCTGGACCGCAGCCCGTCGCCCGAGGTCAAGACGGCGGTCGCCGAGGACCGGCTCAAGGTGCTCAACGAGGAGTTGCTCACCGTCCCCGACGGCTTCACCGTGCACCCCAAGCTGGTCAAGCAGCTCGAGCAGCGCCGCGAGGCCGTGGTCAACGGCGAGGGGCTGGTGTGGGCGCACGCCGAGGCGCTCGCCTTCGCCACCCTGCTGACCGAGGGGATCCCGATCCGCCTCACGGGCCAGGACACCGAGCGCGGCACCTTCAGTCAGCGTCACCTCGTCCTGCACGACCCCAAGACCGGGCAGGAGCACTGCGCCATGCAGCACCTCCCGGGGGCGCTGTCACCGATGGAGCTGCACAACAGCCCACTGTCGGAGATGGCGTGCGTCGGCTTCGAGTACGGCTACTCCCAGGAGGGCCCCGAGACGCTGGTGCTGTGGGAGGCCCAGTTCGGGGACTTCGTCAACGGCGCCCAGGTGATCATCGACCAGTTCATCACCTCGGGCCTGGCGAAGTGGGGTCAGACCAGCCGGTTGACCCTCCTGCTGCCCCACGCGTATGAGGGCTCGGGTCCCGAGCACTCCTCGGCGCGCCTGGAGCGCTTCCTCCAGCTCACCGCCGAGGGCAACATCCGCGTGGCCAACCTCACCACGCCCGCCCAGTACTTCCATCTCCTGCGCCGCCAGGCGCGGATCGCCAAGCAGCGGCCGCTGGTCATCATGACCCCGAAGAGCCTGCTGCGCCTGCCCCAGGCCGCCAGCCGGCTCGACGAGCTGGTGGGGGGCCGCTTCCAGCCCGTACTGGGCGATCCCAACGCCGACCCCAGCGAGGTCACCAGGCTGGTCCTGTGCACCGGCAAGATCTACTACGACCTCCTGGCCACCAAGGCCCGTGACGAGGCGGCCAGCCGGCACGTGGCCATCGGCCGGGTCGAGCTGCTCTACCCGTTCCCGCAGGCCGAGATCCTCAACGTCGTCGCCCAGTACCCCAACCTGCGCGAGGTGGTGTGGGTCCAGGAGGAGCCGCGCAACATGGGCGCCCGCGCCTACATGTCGCCGCGCCTGCTGCAGGTCCTGCCCGAGAACCTCACCTTCGGCTACATCGGCCGGCCCGAGCGCGCCGCCTCGGGCGAGGGCTACCCCATCGCCCACGCCACCGAGCAGCATCGGATCCTCGCCACGGCGCTCGATCTCAAGCAGACCGTCTCGCAGTTCCCGCGCAAGCTGCCCGGCGAGCGCTGAGTCTCCGGTTTTGGCCCGCCTCGCGCGGCGGGTGCGCAAAGTAAGCGTCACTACGACGCTTCAGATGACACACGTCCGGCTGCGGCCCGCGGATGCGCCCTCCCAACGCTCCGCAGAGCACAAGCCACCTGCAAGCGCGCGGCCGCGTTTCACGCCGACCTCCCGCATCTGACAATCTCTGCAAAATCCGCTTTCGCAGAGACGGCTCTCGTCGCGACAACTCACGGCGCCACTTCGCGCCCACCATCGGGGTCCATGACATGGCGATCGACCTCGGGACCGCCAACACCCTCGTCTACGTGGGTGGGCGCGGGATCGTGGTGTCCGAGCCCTCGGTGGTGGCCTCTGACGTCGCCACCGGCGAGGTCCACGCCGTCGGGGCCGACGCCGAGCGGATGATCGGCCGCACCCCGGCGACGATCTCGGCCACCCGGCCGCTGCGCCACGGGGTGATCGCCGACTTCGAGGTCACCGAGGAGATGCTGCGCTACTTCATCCGCAAGGTGATCGACCGCCGCATGGCCCACCCCCGCCTGATCGTGTGCGCGCCCTCGGGCGTCACCGAGGTGGAGAAGCGCGCCGTCGAGGAGGCCTCGCTGGCGGCGGGCGCCCGCCGGGTCCACCTCATCGAGGAGCCGATCGCCGCGGCCATCGGCGCCGGGGTGGCGATCGAGGAGCCCGTGGGGCGGATGGTCGTCGACGTCGGCGGCGGCACGAGCGAGATGGCGGTCATCTCGCTGGGCGGGATCGTCATCTCCCGCTCGGTTCGCGTCGGCGGCTATGAGATGGACGAGGGCATCGCCCACTACATCCGCTCCGTGCATCAACTGGCGATCGGCTCACGCACGGCTGAGGCGATCAAGATCGAGCTCGGCTCAGCCATGCCGATGGCCGAAGAGCAGACCACGGAGGTCCGCGGACGGCATCTCGCCACCGGCCTGCCCACGGCGGTGCAACTGCACTCCGAGGAGGTCCGGTCCGCGATCGCCGGCCCGCTGCGCGAGATCCTGCGCGGCATCCGCGACACGCTGGAGCAGACCCCGCCCGAGCTGTCCTCCGACATCGCTCGCGACGGCATCCTGCTCGCCGGCGGGGGCACGCTGGTCCGCGGCTTCCCCGAGCTCGTCGCCGCCGAGACCGGGATGCCGGTCTACCGGGCCGACTCGCCGCTGACCTGCGTCGCCGTCGGCTCAGGCCAGGCGCTGGCCCACCTTGACCAGCTCAGCGTGGTCGCCCGCCAGCTCGGGCGCTCGCCGACGACGCCGGACTGGCGCACCGCCCAGCCCTAGCCACAAGCGCGCGCGTCGGGCCGCGGTCGCCACCGCGCACGCCGCCAAGAGGATGAAGAACGGGTCGATGGGCTCTCGGAAGCGGGGCGTCTCGACGTTGACGAACGCGATCGAGAGCCAGTAGAGGACCGGGAACGCCCACAGCCATCCGGGGGCCTCGCGCCGCACCGAGGTGAAGAGGCCCGCGATGGCCAGCGCCAACAGCGCCCAGAAGCTCACCACGCCGATGCCCGCGGCGCGGGCCGGCAGGCCGATCGCGTCGTAGGAGGCGTGCCACGCGAACGAGCCCTCCAACTCGAACATCCGCAGCGTGTTGTGGAAGGCGACGTCCACCGGCGAGAACGGGTGGGCCCGGATGTAGTCCAGGGCGCGGGACTGCAGGTGGTCTGACAGCTGGACCTCGTCATAGCGGTGCGCGGCCTTGGCGATGGCCGCAAACTCCGGCATCTTGAGGAACAGGTCCCACTTGTAGTGGACCGGCCGAGCGGCTGCTGAGGTCGCGTTGTAGGTCCCGAGCAGCGTGATCCCCGTCTCGTCGGAGATCGGGACGAAATGATGCAGCTCGACCGTGTTGCGGATGGTCCAGGGCGCGATCATCGCGCACGCGCACAGCATCAGCACTGCCGGACCCGCCAGCGCCCACAGCCGGGGCCGCCGCGCCCGCGCCGGCGCCCGTGCCCGAACGGCCGACCAGGCCGCCACCCCCAGAGGGAGCGCGAACACCGCCGCGTTCTCATGGGTGAGCGTGGCCAGCCCGGTCAGCACGCCGGTCGCCGCGATCCAGAGGTAGACCCCGCCCAGCCGGCGTGCCCGCCGCGCACGCAGCGCGGTCCAGATCGCGGCGAGCTCGAACACCAGCAGCAGGTTCTCGGCCACCAGCGTCCCCGACAGCTCGACGAACACCGGGTAGAGCGCGCCGATCGCCAGCGCCGCCACGGCGACGCTGCCCCCGAAGACCTCGAACGCCACCAGGCCGAGCAGCCCGACGCTGACCGTCCCGACCACCGCCTGCGCGACGCGCTCGGCTCCGATCGCCGTCTTGCCGCCCGCCTGATGACCGTCGATGAGATCGACCACTGCGAGGGAGTAGGGGAACGCGGGCGGGAAGTAGGCCGTCGGCCCCCGTGAGCCCCCGGCGCCCGTGCCCGGCCCCGAGCCGGTGTGGTAGTCGCCGTACCGCGCGACGTCGCTCCCGAACCGGTTGTAGGTCCCGGCGTCGTTCTTGGCCTTGTAATACGTGTTCTCGACGTAGACCAGCCGGATGACGAACGCCGCGAGCAGCAGCCCCACCACCAGCAGCTTGACGGCTGTCGGTACGGACGGCCTGGTGGTCAGTGGATCCCGACGATGCCCGCGCACACCCAGTTCGACGCGCCGGCGCCGCCGTTCCAGATCCGCGAGGCGACGGCGTCCTGCTCGGACTTGGACGCGAGATACGCCGCCGGGCCGCTGCCGCCGAAGAGCTTCCAGGTGCTGGGGATGATCTGGTAGTAGCCCGAGGCCCCGGCGCTGTTGGGCGAAAGATTCTGGCCGCCGGACTCGCACAGGACGATCGCGTACGGGATCGCCCACCCGCCGGACGGGCCGAGGGCCGGGCCGCTGCTCACCGGCGCCGGTGCCGGGGCGGCGCTGGCGGCGGCAGCCGCCGCGGCAGCGGCCGCGCGCGCGGCAGCAGCGGCCCGGGCAGCGGCCTGCTGGGCCTCGACGCGCGAGATCTCGCTGCGCAGCGCGTGGCTGCGCGCTTGGCTGGCGGCCAGCGCGGCGCGCTGCGCGCTGCGGGCGCCCGAGAGCGCCGACTCACGCGAGGACAGCAGCCGGTTCATGCCGGCCAGCGCGTCCGCGTGCACCTGCGTCTCCGCGGTGATCCGGCGCACGTCGCTCTGGAGGCGCGTCAGGCGCTTGACGGCGGCGTCGGCAGCCGCCTTCGCGGCCTCGGTCACCGAGATGATCGACTGCTGCTGGTGTTTGGCGCGACCCAGGAAGTTCAGCTGCTCGAGCAGATCGTTGAAGCCGTGGGCGTTGAGGATCACCGAGACCACGTCGGGCGGCGAGGACTCGTACTGGGAGACGAGCTGGGCCTGGAGGATGCCCTTGGCCTTGGCCAGCGTCCGGCGCAGGAGCGCGAGATGGGCGCGCTCGCGCGTGATCTGGCCCCGCAGCGCGGCCAGGCGCGCGCGGTCGTTGGCCAGCGATTGGCGGACCGCCGCCTCGCGATTCTCCACGAGCGTGATCTGCGATTCCAGCGAGCTGATGCTCGCGTCGAGTTGGCTGATGCTGCTCGCCAGGTCGCTCTCGTGAGCCTGCTGGGCGCCCAACTGGTCGTGGAGCTGGCCGAGGCTCTGGCTGGCCCCCGAGTGCGGGGGCGCGAGCAGCGCAAGACTCGCCAGGGCCATGACAATGGCGGCGGCGACGGCGACTCGTAACGGGACCCTACGGCGGCAGTTGGTCATCGAAGATCGCCCGCGTCAACCGGATTCTTCCCATTAGCTGGGAAATCAGCGGGCCAGCGACCTTATCAGGAAGCGCTCAGAGCGGTTTGTCGGCTCCGGGCCTCGCCCCGCCACCGTCCGGGGGCGACGCGGTGGTGGCGCTTGAAGGCGGCGGCGAAGGAGAACTCCGAGGCGTAGCCCAGCGCGGTGGCGATCGCTGCCAGGCGGGCCTCGGTGTCGCGCAGCCGCTCCCGGGCCAGCGCCATCCGCCAGTCGTTGAGGTAGGCCAGGGGCGCCAGGCCGACGAGCTCGGTGAACTGACGCGCAAACGCCGAGCGCGACAGCGCCGCGACGTCGGCGAGCTCGGCCACCGTCCAGGCGTGCGCCGGGTCCGCGTGCAGGGCACGCAGCGCGGTCCCGACCCGCTCGTCGGCGGAGGCGCGAAACCACCCGGGGGCGGCGGCGTCGCGGGAGGTCAGATACTCGCGGAGGATCTGCACCAGCGCCACGTCGAGCAGGCGATCGAGCAGCGTCTGCTGTCCGGGCTCGTCGCGCAGCATCTCGCCGGCCAGCAGGTCCAGGGTCGCGCGCAGGGTGCTGCCCGCCGCCGGGCGCATCGGCAGCAGTTCGGGCAGCGCGCCGAGCAGGCTCTGGCAGAGGTCGCCCTCGAACCGGTAGGCGCCGCAGAAGAACGTCGTGGGTAGTCCATCGGCCGGCTCGCCGAGGCTCAAACGGTTCGAGACGCCGGCGCCCGGAGCCATCACCTCACCCGCCGGGCGGCACGGGGCCCCCGGGGCGTGAGCCAGGTGCTGGGCGGCCGGCTCGCGCACGAGCGCGACATCGCCGGGCAGCAGCCGCACCGCCTGCTCGGGCCGCGTCGTCCACACGTGGACCTCCCCCTCGACCACGACGTGGACCGCCAGCGCCGCGCCGCCGCCGAAGCGCAGTCCCCAGTCGCCGTGGGCGGTGGTGCGTGAGAAGGCCGCGCCCCGCGCGCTCGAGCGCTGAAGGAGATCCGTCAGTACGTCCATAACTCAGGACGATGACATATGTTTTCAACACTTTCAAGCATGGAAAGTCCATCTACCGTGCGATTAGCTATGCGGGCAGTCACGAACCAAGGAGCCCAAGAGATGTCACGAGCGGTGAGATTTGACGAATACGGCGACGTCGACGTGCTGAAGGTCGTCGAGGTGCAGGATCCGGTCCCCGGCCCGGGCCAGCTGCTGGTCCGCGTCAAGGCGGCGGGGATCAACCCCGGTGAGTGGAAGATCCGCCAGGGGCTGCTGCACGAGCGCTGGCCGGCGACGTTCCCGTCAGGCCAGGGCTCGGACCTCGCCGGCGTCGTTCAGGCGGTGGGCGACGGCGTCGAGGATTTCCAGGCCGGCGACGAGGTGATCGGCTTCACCGACGACCGCGCCAGCCAGGCCGAGCTGGCGGTCATCGACGCCGAGCACGCCACCCGCAAGCCGGCGGGGGTCTCCTGGGAGGCCGCGGGGGCGCTGTTCGTCGTCGGGGCCACCGCCTCGGCGGCGGTGGGGGCAGTCAACCTCTCAGAGGGCGACACCGTCGTGGTGTCAGGCGCGGCGGGAGGCGTCGGCTCGCTGGCGATCCAGCTCGCCCGCCGCACCGGCGCCACCGTGATCGGCCTGGCCTCCGAGCCCAACCACGAGTGGCTGCGGGGTCATGGCGTGATCCCGGTGACCTATGGCGACGGCGTGGCCGACCGGATCCGCGAGGCGGCCCCTGACGGCGTCGACGCCTTCCTGGACCTCGTCGGCGGCGGCTACGTCGAGCTCGCGCTCGAACTGGGCGTGGCCCCTGGCCGCATCGACACGGTCGCCGACTTCGCGGCGCCGGCCAAGTACGGCGTCAAGGCCGAGGGCAACGCCGCGGGAGCGAGCGCCGAGACGCTGGCCCGGCTCGCCGCGCTCATCGACGAGGGCGCCCTGGAGGTCCCGATCGCCGCCACCTACCCGCTGGATCAGGTGCGCGACGCCTACGCCGAGCTGGAGCGCAACCACACGCGGGGCAAGATCGTCCTCGTGCCGTGAGGCGCCCGGTGGTGCGATCCTTGTTGGATGCGCGTCTCTGACGAGCGCACCGCCGCGATCCTTGACCGGGTGCGCACGACTCCCGAGGGGTTCGTGCGCACCTACGGCGACATCTCTCCGGGCGCTCCTCGCGTCGGCGGGGCGGTGCTGCACGGGTGCACCGATCCCGGCGTGCCGTGGCACCGGATCGTCCGCGCGGACGGCTCACTGGCCAAGGGCACCCGCCAGCGCCGGCTGCTCGCGCGCGAGGGGGTTCCGTTCCGCGGGGAGAGGGTGGACATGCGCATCGCGCGCATCCCGGAGTGATGTGGATCCAGCGACACCTGCGGCTCTCGCCCCAGCCCCGGGGCTTTCACCTCATCACCCGCGAGGTGGTGGAGGCGCTGCCCGAGCTGGAGGAGCTGCGCGTGGGGATGCTCCATCTCCTCATCCAGCACACCTCGGCCTCGCTCGCCCTCAATGAGAACGCCTCGCCCGACGTCCGCCGGGACTTTGCCACCTGGTTTGACCAGGCGGTCCCGGATGGGGCGCCCTACTGGTCGCACACGCTCGAGGGCGACGACGACATGCCCGCGCACGTCAAGTCCGCGCTGCTGGGCTCGACGCTGATGCTCCCGGTGATGGGGGGGCGGCTGGCGCTGGGCACGTGGCAGGGCATCTACCTGTGCGAGCACCGCGACCACGGCGGCAGCCGCGTGATCATCGCCACCGCCTGGGGCGAGCCGGCCTAGCGGGGCTGCCACGCTGTGACCTGACGACAACGATTTGAAGGAGGACACGGTGCCTGGACTTTCCGGCCGCATCTCGACCCTCACCAAGGCGAAGATCTCGCACCTGCTCGATCACGCCGAGGACCCGGCGGAGACGCTCGACTACACCTACGAGCGTCAGCTCGAGGACCTACAGAACGTCAAGCAGGGGATCGTGGAGGTGGTCACCGCGAAGAAGCGCCTGCAGTCTCAGGAGGCGGACCTCCGCCAGCAGGCGGACAAGCTCGACGGTCAGGCGCGGGACGCGATGTCCGCCGCGCGAGAGGATCTTGCGCGCGCGGCGCTCGAGCGTAAGCAGTTGATCGTGCAGGAGATCGGCTCGCTCGATCAGCAGGTTTCAGAGCTCGAGTCAGAGCAGGAGAAGCTGATCGCGGCCGAGCAGCAGCTTCAGACCAAGATTGAGCAGTTTCGGTCCAAGAAGGACGTCATCAAGGCTCAATACTCGGCGGCCGAGGCGCAGGTGCAGATCTCGGAGGCGGCCACTGGGGTGGGAGACGAGATGGCTGACGTCGGCGCAGCGATGCAGCGCGCGATCGACAAGACCGATCAGATGCAGGCGCGAGCCTCAGCCGTCGATGAGCTGCAGGCCGCCGGCACCTTTGAGGACTTGACCACGCTCGGTCCGGCACAGGACGACGTCGACCGCCAGCTCGATGAGCTCGGTGCCAAGAGCAAGGTCGACGACGAGTTCGCCAGGCTCAAGGCCGAGGTCGCAGCCGGCCCCCAACCGTCCGCGCTCCCGGCCGGAGAGCCGGACACGGGAGGAAAGCCGGCCGGCGGGGTCCAATCACCGCAGTAGCCGCTCCACGGCGAGCTCGAGGGCCTCGGCGCGGTTGTATGGGCCGTGGTCAGCGGCCATGAAGTGGTGGCCGATCGCAAGCGAGAAGGCGAGGACGGAGCGAGCCTCGATCTCTCCCTCCTCGGTGCAGAAGGCTCCGAACAGTGAGCGCAGGTAGTCCATGCGCTGGTTGTCGACCCGTCGCAGACGCTCGGCGACGGCGGGTCGGTGTCGTGACCAATCCCGGATGGCGAGCTCGATCGGCAGCAGCTCTTCGCTGAAGGTGAGCGCGCCGGCGCGCCTGATCTTTGCGCGCGGGTCACCGCCACGCTGCTCCACCTGCTCGAGGACCTCGCTCGTCGCGGTCTGCTCCCACGTCTCGAGCATCGCCTCGAGCAGCGCGCTGCGATCGTCGAAGTGGCCGTAGAAGCTACCGCGAGTGACTCCGAGGGCTTTGGCCAGAGGCTCGATCCGCACGGCGTCAGGGCCGCCGGCGGCGAGTGCCTGGAGGCCCGCCTGGATCCAGGTAGCGCGGGGGGTGCGGGTCGGAGGCGCCACTGCGTGCGCTAACGGGTGGGCGGTGTGGTTGACATGGCCGTTGATGATGCCTAGCCTCTATATATACACAACTGTATATATGGAGGCATGACGATGACGACAACAGAGACGGGCCGCGTTGAAGCACCTGGCCGGGTGCGCCAGGTCGTGCTGCCGGCAGACGCACGAGAGCTCACCACCCTCGCTCGGGTCGACTACGAAGACGCGTTCGTCGTCGACGCCGGCGGCCGGCGAACGGCGGAGCAGTGGGCCCGCGCGGTGTTCGACGACGCGCCGCTCGGCGTGCGCGCGGGTCTGGTGTCAGGCTGGACGGCGCTCGGTCTCAAGTTAGGGGGACCCGGCTCCGCGCGGCGGGTGCTCGGCTGGAAGGTGCAGCAGAGCAGCCCCGACGTCATGGTCCTCGCCGCGGACTCGGTGCTCGGCCTCCAGGCCGAGTTGCTGTTCAGAACCGAACCTCGCGGCCTGCTGTTCGCGACGCTCATCCAACAGAACAACCCCGCGGCGCGCGCGCTATGGGCCCGAACAACCGCCAGGCATCAGATGGTTGTCCGTTCGCTTCTCGATCATGCCGCCCGGCGCGAGGAGTCGGCGATCGGTCTCCCACGGAAGGGGTGACGACCGTGCGCGCCCGGGACCCTAGGGTGACGTGAGCATGCTGCCCGTCCAGGCCTATCTGGAGGATCTGCACACGCGCCTCGCGCAGGATGACTCGGGCGTGGTGGCCGACTACATCCCCGAACTGGCGCTCGCCGATCGTTCGTCGTTCGGCATCGCGCTGGCCACCGTCGACGCGGCGATCTACGAAGTGGGCGACACGCGGCTGCCGTTCACGATCCAGTCGATCTCCAAGCCGCTGACGTTCGCGATGGCCCTGGAGTCGAGTGGCGAGATGGTCCGCGAGCGGGTCGGCGTCGAGCCGACGGGTGAGCCGTTCAACGCGATCGATCTCGATCCGCTCAACCCGCTGGTCAATGCCGGCGCGATCCTCACGCGTTCGTTACTCGGGGCAGACCCCGATCCCTCGCCGCTGCAGGGTTACGGCGCGTTCGCCGGCCGTGAACTGGCGATTGACGACCGCGTGCGCCAATCGGAATCCCACACTGCGTATCGCAACCGCGCAATCGCGCACCTGCTGCGGGGCGCAGGGCGCTTTGACGGTGACCCTGACGAGATCGTCGAGAGCTACATCGCTCAGTGCTCGGTGCTCGTCGACTGCCGCGACTTGGCGGTGATCGCCGCGACCCTGGCCGCAGGTGGGCGCAACCCGGTCACCGGTCGAAACGTGGTGTCGTCGGACACGGTCCGGGATGTGCTCAGCGTGATGGCCACGGCGGGCATGTATGACGCGGCCGGGGACTGGCTCTACGACGTCGGGCTGCCGGCCAAGAGCGGCGTAGCCGGAGGGGTGATCGCCGTGGTCCCCGGCCGGCTCGGCATCGGCGTCTTCTCGCCGCCGCTCGACGATCGCGGCAACTCAGTCCGGGGCGTGCGTGTCTGCGAGGAGCTCTCCCGGTCACTGGACCTCCACATCTTCAAACGCCCCCACCGCAGCCCCTCGCCGGTACGGCGGACGTTCACGCTGGCCGAGATGACGTCCAAGCGCCAGCGCGAGCCGGCTGTGGCGGCGCAGATCACGCGCGAGGGTGCGCGAGCCCGCGCGTTCGAGCTGCAGGGCGATCTCGGGTTCGCCGAGGCCGAGCAGGTGACCCGGGCCGTGCTCGACGCTCCCGCCGAGCTCGTCGTCCTCGATCTGCGCCGCGTGCGTCACGTCGATGCAGCGGCCAACGCGCTCCTGGCGGCGCTCGGTGATCAGATCAGCGCGCTGTCGGGCGCGCCTGACGCGCTTGTGGAGGCGATGGGCGCGCAGCCCTTCGACGAGCTGGACCGCGCCCTTGAGTTCTTTGAGAACAGGCTGACCGGCGACACCACGGCGCCGGCATTGGGAAGTCTGAGTGACCACCCGGTGCTGCGAGGGATCTCCCCCGACGATCTCACGCTGCTCGAGGGGCTGCTCGAGCACCGATTCTTCGCGGCCGGCGACTACCTCATTCGGTCCGGGGACCCCGTCAGCGAGCTGCTGCTGATCACCAGTGGCGTGGTCAGCGAGACCGTGGAGGTGCCCCGGGGCGGCGTGCGCCGCATCGCCACCTTGGGTGCCGGGACGACGATCGGTGAGCTGGGCCTGCTCACCGGCGTCCCTCGCGTCGGAGACGCGCGCGCCGACACCGAGGTTGAGTGCCACGCGCTGCCGGCGGACGCGCTCGCCGGCCTGCGGGGGCTGGATGCCGACCTGCGGGCCGTGTTGCTGCGCAACCTGCTCGAGATCGTCGCGGCTCGCAGCACCCGCACGCGCCAGGACCTCGCGACACTGGTCCACTGATCCGCCTCGCGTGCGCCGATGGGCCGGGGAGCGCTAGCGGCCCTTCCACTCCGGGGCGCGCTTCTCCGCGAACGCCGTCGCGCCCTCGCGGGCATCCTCGGAGTCGCGCACCGGCGCGGCGAGCTCCTCCTGACAGGCGAAGAACTCCGCGTCGGGCCAGTCAACGGACTCGGTGAGGATGCGCTTGGTGGCGGCCAGCGCCAACGGCCCGTTGGCGGCGATCGTGCCGGCGAGCTCCAGCGCCGCATGGAGGGCAGCGCCCGGCTCCGTCAGCCGGTTGACCAGCCCCAGCTCGGCGGCCCGCTCGGCGAGGATGAAGTCACCGGTCAGGGCCATCTCCATCGCGATGTTGCGCGGGAGCATGCGGGGCAGCCGCAGCAGACCGCCGCCCGCGGCGACCAGCGAGCGCTTGACTTCCGGGATGCCGAGCCGCGCCCCGCGCCCCGCGACGATGAGGTCGCAGGCGAGCGCCACCTCGAGGCCGCCGGCTACGGCGAAGCCCTCGATCGCGGCGATCAGCGGCTTGGCGGCCGCCCGCTGCGTGATGCCGGCAAAGCCCCGCCCCTCCACCACGGGCGACTCCCCGGCGACGAATGCCTTGAGGTCCATGCCGGAGCAGAAGCCCTTGCCGGCCCCGGTGAGGACGCCGGTCGAGAGCCCGGTGTCGGCGTCGAGCTCGTCCAGCGCGTCGGCGATGCCCCGGGCCACCGCGGCGTTGATGGCGTTGCGCTGATCAGGCCGGTTGAGCGTGACCAGGAGCACCTGGTCGCGACGCTCGGTGAGGACCGCCTGATCGCCCGGGGCATCGCTCATGCCGCGAACAGTTTCAGCTCAGGCTGGCGCTCGCCCCGCACCACCGCCAGGTCGACCTCGACGCACGCGATGTCGCGGGCCTCCGCCAGCACGCGCGCCTGGGGCTTGATCACCTGGGCGGCCAGCACCCCTCGGCAGTCCGCGACGGCGGGATCCAGCCGGATGCGCTCCAGATAGCGCGACAGCTGCTCCACCGCGTCGATCCCGGCCACGCGCTTGATCTCGACCGCCACCCACCGGTCCTCGTCGTCGCGGCACATGAGGTCGACCGGCCCGATGTCGGTCGGCCACTCGCGCCGCACGAGGCGGAATCCCTCCCCGCACCACTCGGGGGCCGCGGCGAGCGCCTCCTGAAGGTGGGCCTCCACGCCGTCCTTGGCCAGCGGCACGTCGGCGTCGGGTGAGCCCATCACGTGGGTGACGTCGGACAGGATCTCGTGCAGCTCGATCTCCACCCGGTCCTCGGCGGCCCCGGCGTGCTTGCGCACGATGATGCGCGTGGGCGGGCTGGTGGGTGGACTACCGGTGGGCGGGCCCGATATCTCCTCGATCGCCGTCGGCGGGGTCATCCAATTCAGCGGCTTGACGCTCTGACTGCCGTGATCAGACCACACCATGAAGGTGCCGTCGGCCTTGAACATCAGTAGCCGCGTGGCCTCAGCCAGGTGGGTCTCCAGGCGGCCGGAATAGTCGATCGAGCAGCGGGCGATCATCAGGCGCATGCAGAGCCAAAGCTAACGCGGATGGCGGACCGACGTGGGCGCCGGCAAACGTGCCGAGCGCGGTCGCATCTATCATCAAACGGTGTAATGCGTAGCCAACTCCGCCCATTCTTCGACCGCGTCGTGATCAAGGAGCTCGATCCCGATCGCGTGCGCCGGTCCGGGCTGCTGGTTCCACCAGGCTCCGACGAGCCGCCGCCCCAGCACGGGATCGTGCTGGCGGTGGGCCCCGGCCTGGATTGGTGGGACCACGTCGGCGTGCGGATGCCGGTCAAGCCCGGTGATCACGTGGTGTTCCCCGCCTCGGCGGGCACGTGGATCGAGGTCGACGAGGAGCGGCTGCTGGTGTGCCGGGTCGGTGAGCTGCTGGGCGTGCTCGAGCAGATCGAGCGGTGCCCGGCGTGTGGTGGTCGCACCCTCGAGCCTCAGGAGTCCTGCCCGGTGTGCGGGCGCGAGGGCTCCATCATCAGCGACTGACGCTGCCGAGCACGATCAGCGTCTTTGTGCCCGTCACCCGGCCGCCGCGACGGATGCGGTCGATGATCCGCTTGAGATGGTCGAGGTCGGTGGCGCGGACACGGACGAGCGCGTCAGGATCGCCCGCGATGGTGAACGACTCCACCAGCTCGGGCAGCTCGGCCACCGCCTGGTCGATCTCGCCGACCTGTGTGGCCGCGGCGAAACGCAGCTCGATGAAAGCCTCGATCGAGGACCCCAGCATCGTGTGGTCGACGACGGCGCGGTATCCGGAGATGACGCCGATCTGCTCCAAGCGGTCGATGCGGCGCTTGGACGCGGCCGGAGACAACCCCACCAGCCGGCCGATCTCACTGGCCGAGCGCCGACCGTCGTTGAGAAGGAGCGCGACGATTCGGTCATCGACGTCGTCAAGAGCGGGCCGAGCCACGTGATGATCCTAACGTCGATAAGGGATTACGCGCAAAGATTATGCGTCATGCGTCGCTGCGGCGCACGGAACCTGGACAAGCGGCCGCGGTGACGGCGAAACTTCACCGTATGGCGCAGACCGCCACGCCGATACAGGCGCTCGACGTGCTCGAGGCGATCGAGCAACGGGTCCTATGGCTCTCGACTTCGATCATCCACCACGCCAACCGAGTGCGCGAGACGACGTCGGGAGTCAAGGTGGGCGGGCACCAGGCGTCGTCGGCATCGATGGCCTCGATCATGACCGCGCTCTGGTTCCACCACCTGCGCGCTCCGGACCGGGTGTCGGTCAAGCCCCATGCCGCCCCCGTGCTGCACGCCATCGAGTACCTGCTGGGGCAGCTGGAGCCGAAGTATCTGACGACGCTGCGGGAGTTCGGCGGCCTGCAGTCCTACCCGAGCCGGCTCAAGGACCCCGTGCCGGCGGACTTCTCCACCGGCTCGGTGGGCATTGGGGCGACTGCGACCGTCTGGAGCGCGCTCGCCCATCGCTACGTCGCCGGCCACTTCGACGTTCCTCAGGGCGGCCGCCAGATTGCGCTGGTCGGCGACGCCGAGCTCGACGAGGGAGCGGTGTGGGAGGCGGTGGTTGATCCGGTCGTCCCGCGGCTCGGCGAGGTCCTGTGGGTGGTGGATCTCAATCGCCAGTCGCTTGACCGCGTGGTGCCCGACATGGCCTACGGACGGCTGGCCGGGATGTTCGAGGCGGCTGGGTGGCACACCATCCCCGTCAAGTACGGAGGACGGCTGAAAGCCCTCTTCGACCGGCCTGGTGGCGAGGCGCTGCGTACACGGATCGACGGGATGAGCAACGAGGAGTACCAGCGGACACTCCGCGCCCACGGCGATGATCTGCGCGCCCGGCTGGTCGATGGCCAGGGAAGCGCCCGCCGCGACCTGGACCGGGTTCTGCGCGATGTCGACGACGCGGAGCTGGAGCTCGCGGTGCGCGACCTCGGCGGGCACGACCTGGGGCTCCTGCTGGACGCCTACGCCGAGGCTGACGCAGTGGTCGACCGGCCCTCGGTGATCTTCGCCTACACGATCAAAGCCTGGCGCCTGCCCACGATGGGGCACCCGGCCAACCACTCCGCGCTGCTCACGACCGAGCAGTGGGAGGCGTTGGGCCCGGAGCTGGGCGCCGATGCCTCGGACCCGTGGGCGCGCTTCGCCGACGGCACGCCGGAGGCCGAGCTCTGCCGGGAGGTGGCGCAGCGGCTCGTGCGTGAGCCCCGGGCGCCCACGGCCACGCCGGCGACGCCCCCCGACGTGGGTCGCGCTCACGCGGGCACGGCCTCCACCCAGCAGGCCTTCGGCCGCTTCTTCGTGGATCTCGCCCACGCCGCACCGGAGGTGGCGGCCAGGGTGGTCACGGTGAGCCCCGACGTCGCCTCGTCGACGAACCTGGGCGGCTGGCTGAACCGAGTGGGGATCTGGAACGTCGGCGACCGCATCGACTGGTTCGCCGACGACACCGACACCCTCGTTCGCTGGCGCGAGAGCACCCACGGTCAGCACATCGAGCTCGGCATCGCGGAGACCAACCTCGTCGGCCTCCTCGCCGAGCTCGGGTTGACGTGGTCACGCGACGGAGAACCACTGCTGCCGATCGGCACGCTCTATGACCCGTTCGTCGGTCGGGTGCTCGAGCCGTGGTCCTTCGGGCTCTACGCGGGCGCGCAGTCGATCCTGGTGGGCACCCCGTCGGGGGTCACGCTCGCGCCCGAGGGAGGCGCGCACCAGTCGATCATCACCCCCTCGATCGGGCTCGAGCAGCCGCGCTGCACCGCCTGGGAGCCGGCCTTCGGCCAAGATCTGGAGTGGGCGCTCCTCGACGCCCTCGCGCGGTTGGGGCGCAGCGATGGCCGCTCCGCGTACTTCCGGCTCTCGACGCGGCCGATCGACCAGGCGCTCGCGGCCATGCCATCGGAGGGTCCGGAACGCGAACGTCGACGCCGGCAGTCGCTGGCGGGGGGCTATCCCGTGCGCGTGGCCGGCGGATCGCCGGCGGTGACGATCGTCGCGGTGGGGGTGATGATCCCGGAGGCGTTGGCTGCCGCTGACGAGCTCACCGAGGCAGGCCACCCGGCCGATGTCATCTGCCTCACCTCACCGGGCCTCGTGTTCGATGCGCTGCGCGCTCGCTCCGGGCTCGCCGCCGGGGCCGACGGCGTGCTCGATGACATCCTGCCGCCGCAGCGGGCGGCCCCGATGGTCACGGTCCTGGACGGCCATCCGCACACGCTCAGCTTCCTGGGGTCGGTGCGCTGCGTGCCGGTCACCTGTCTCGGCGTCGACGACTTCGGCCAATCAGGCGATGTCGGCGATCTCTACCGTCACTTCGGAATCGACGCCGCGACCATCGTCGGCGCCGCCTTGGACCTCCTCCCATGACCGACATCACCATGCCCCGCCTCTCTGACTCGATGACCGAGGGAACGATCCTCACCTGGCTCAAGACCGACGGTGATGAGGTCGCCGAGGGCGAGGAGCTGGTCGAGATCGAGACCGACAAGGCCACCATGACCTACGAGTCGCCGGCCGGTGGAGTGCTGACGATCGTGGCGGGCACGGGGGAGACGCTTGCCGTCGGCGCTGTGATGGCGCGGACTGGGGTCGATGCGGCCAGGGCACCGGCCGCGGAGGCTGCCGTCGCCCCGGCACCGGACAACGGGCATGCTCCGGCGCGCGCCCCGGCCCCGGCAGGCTCTGAGGAGGTGCCGGCCACTCCCATCGCACGCCGGCTGGCCCAAGAGCACGGCGTCGACCTGGCCGCGGTGACCGGGAGCGGCCCCCGGGGTCGAATCACCCGTGCCGACGTGGCCGAGGCGGCGGGCATCGCCGCGCCCGCGCCTACCGCCGCGCCCGCGCCCAGGGCCGCGCCCGCGCCGGCACCTGCCCGCGCCCCGGCCCCGGACGGCAACGGCGACGGCGACGGGCAGGTCCGCGAGCTCACCCGGATCCAGCAGGTGATCGTCCAGCGCATGAGTGAGGCCCGTGACACCGTGCCGGACTTTCAGGTCCAAACCGAGGCGGCGATGGACCGCGCGCTCGGACTGCGCACGGAGCTCAGGGCCGGCGGCGTCGAGGTGGTCCCCTCTCTCAACGACTTCGTGGTGAGAGCCGCGGCGCTGGCCCTCCGCGAGCATCCGCTGGCCAACGGATCGTTCCGGGACGGGCGCATCCAGCTGCATTCCCACGTCAACGTCGGGATCGCCGTTGCCGCCGAGGGCGCGCTGATCGTGCCCACGATCCGCGACGCCGACCGGCAATCGATCGGTGAGATCGCAACCGAATCACGGCGGCTCGCCGAGCGCGTGCGCGATGGTTCGGTGACCCCGGCCGAGCTCTCGGACGGGACGTTCACCGTGTCCAACCTTGGCATGTTCGGGATGACCGCGATCGTCCCGGTCGTCAACGTGCCTCAGGCGGCGATCCTCGGCGTCGGGGCGGTCCGTGCCGTCCTGGCCCGCGACGAGGACGGCGCCATCGTCGACCGTCACCTCATGACCCTCACGCTCAGTTGCGACCACCGCATCCTCTATGGCGCCGACGCCGCGCGCTTCCTGGCCGCGATCAAGGAACTCCTCGAGCGGCCCCTAGGACTGATGCTCTGACTCGCGCCCTGGGGGCGGCGCATCGGCCGTCAGGGCCGACCGAGCTCGATCGGGGCGCCCATGCCGTGCTCAGGCGGCGCTGCGGTGCGAGAGCTCGCGTGGACGGGCGCGCTTGACGCGGGCGAGCAGCTGGGAGACCTCGTCGTCCTTGCCCAGCTTGAGTGCCTGGCGGCAGGCGTCGCCGCACTCGGCCAGGCGATCGGTGCGGGCCAGGGCATGGGCGTAAGCCGACCACGCCCGGCCCGAGCCGGGGTCGATCTGGGTGGCGGCGTGGGCGGCGGAGACCTCGGCGCCGACGTCGCCGGCCAGGTGGTGGGCCAGCGCGAGGTCGAGCAGGCCGTCCAGCGACGGCCCCACCAGGCGGGCGCGTTCAAGCGCGCTGATGGCCCCGGCGCGGTCGTTGAGGCGGAGTCGTAGCCGCCCCAGACGCTCCCACGCTGAGGCGTCGTCCGGCGCGCGATTGGCAGCACGCGTAGCGGCGTCGGCGGCCAGGTCCACGGCGCCCATGTCCTCATAGATGCGGCTGGCGAAGCGCTCGGGGGTGGGACGGTCGATGTCCACGCGCGCCCAGTCGCGGACGGTGCGCGCCGCCGCGGGGAGGTTGCCGGCCTGCCAGAAGGCCGCGGTCAGCAGCCGCAGCACCATCGGGTTCTGGGGCTCGGCATCACGGGCGTAGACGAGGCGCTGGGCGGCCAGCGCGGCGTTGCCCTCGGCCAGCGCGTGCTGGGCGGCGGTCATGAAGCGCTCCACCCGGTCGGCCGCCGGGTCGGGCTTGGAGAAGTCGACGAACTGCAGGGAGCCGGCCGGGACGGTGCGGACGCCGACCGAGAACATCACTCGCGCCCACTGCTGGGAGGCCTCCTCGTCGCCGGAGAAGTAGATGCCGCTCACCGTCCCCACGCCCCACTCGGGGTAGGAGACGCAGCGCGCGTAGCGGTGTACCACCGAGTGGTCGGGCACGCGCGAGCCGAACGGGTCGTGCTTGGCGCGGTCGGCCGCCTGCTCGCGGGATCGCTGCTCGTTCTCATAGGCGCGGCGCCCGGCGTCCTCGCGGGCCCGGCGGGTCGCGGCCGCCGATGCCTTGACCGCGTTGCGGCTGACCTTGCCGCCGCGGGAGGACTCGGCGAGCCGCTCGAGCTCGTCGGCGGCCTGGTTGATGGCCTGCAGATGGCGCTGGTGCTCGTGCCGGCGCCCCGGCGGGGCGATGTCCGGATGCCAGCGCTTGGCCATCCGCCGCCGCGCCAGCTGGACGGAGCGCTGATCGAATGGGGGCTCCAGTTCGAGCAGCAACAGCGCAGCTTCAACGTCCAGGATCCGTGGCATGACACGTGAACGTTAGCGGGCATCGGGCCCTCGGCAAGGTTTCCCCGAGGGCTGTATGTGCAACGAATGTGTGCCAATTCCCCGGGGCGGGGCCGGGCCGCGCTTATGGTCGGCGCGTGCTCTCCGCCGCTCCCCCCGCCAGACGCGCCGCCGGGCTCCTCCCCTCGCTCGGCGGCGTGGCGGCGGTGCTCTGCGCGGGCGCTGGATTGCTCGTGGTCTCCGCGCTGAGCGGGTCGTCGCCGTCGGCGGCGTCGTGCGCCGGGGTGGGTGCGGCCGCGGCCGCGATCGCGGTGGCCGGGGCGGGTGGGGCCCGCTCTGGGCAGGCCGTCGGCGCGACCGAATACGGCGGCCCAGGCGATCCCAGCAGTGGGACCGTTGGGGCGTCGGGGGCCAGTCTGCTCGCTCACCCCGACAGCTACGCCGAGCTGGGCGGCGTCACCTTTCAGTCGGCTACCGCGATGGGCGGGCTGCCCTATCTCACCCCGCTGCGGGTGACCTGGGACGGGCGCTCGGCGGTGGCCTACAAGCGCGACTTCGGCCTCGGCGGCGGGCCGGTGGGCGGGCTGCCCCGGGTCATCGATCTGTGGTGGGAGTTCGCCGGAGCGCTGCGAATCCCCTATGAGGACGGCAGGTGGTCTGGAGCGGTGCGGGTCAGCCGGCCGCCCGCCGACGGCGCCGGGGATGTGCTCGCGCAGGCCCCACCTCCGGCCATCGGGACGATGGCCCCGGGCGCTGCGGCCGGAGCCTGCACGGCCGCGGGATCCACGGCGGCCGGCGTAGCGCTGACGACCGGCCTACGGGCCCAGCTGCTCCCCGGCGGCCAGGCGACGGCCCCCGCCGGCGCGCCGGCCGCGGTCAAGGGCATCATCGCGGCCGGCAACCAGATCGTGGGCAAGCCGTATCTTGTGGGTGGCGGCCACGGGCTGTCACTGAGCGCGATCGCCCCCTCCTATGACTGCTCCTCGAGCGTCGAGCACCTGCTTTACGGAGGCGGCCTTCTGCCCGCGGGCTATGACGCGGCTTCGGGGGCGCTCGAGTCCTTCGGCCGGCCCGGGCCGGGCCGGTGGATCACGGTCTACGCCTCGGCCGACCACGTGTTCATGTACGTCGCCGGGCTGCGCTGGGACACCCACGACGCGGCGGGGCCGGGGGACGGCAGCGGTGGGATCGGGTGGCATCCGCTGGTGCGCGAGTCCGCCGGGTTCGTGGTGCGCCATCCGGCGGGGTTGTAGATGCGGTCGCTGGTGGCGGTGGTGGCAGCAGCGGTGGCAGCGGGTGCGGTCGGGGGCTGCGGGCTGTCGCTGGGAGGGCACCCTTCGAGCAGGCGATCCGCCTCGGCCCGGGGGGCGACCCCGTCGGCGAGCGCGCCGGCGGGGAGCCGGGCCACGGTGGCCAGGGCACAGCGCACCCACGAGATCCCCACGCCGGCGCCCGCCGAGAAGGCCGTGGGCGGCTGGCGCTCGGCCGTGCAGGCGGTACAGGTGTTTGCGGAGTGGTACATCAACTGGACTGCAGGCAGCGTGGCCACGCATCTGCATGTACTCGCGCAGATCGCCGTCGGCCAGGCTCGCTCGGCGATGACGCTCGCCGCCGGCCAGGTCGGGCACGACAGCTCGATCGCGCTCGGCGGCATCGCCAACTCCGGCACGGTTGAGGCGATCGCCCCGGTGACCGGCGAGCGCGACGTTTACGCCGTCGTCACCCGCGAGCGCACCACCGCGTCGCACACCAGCGCCTACCAGGGCCTACGGCCCGCCTGGCACGTCACGCTGGCCACGGTGACCGAGATGCAGGGGCGGCTCTGGACGATCAGCGGCTGGCAGCCGGAGAACTGATGGCCGCCGCCGCCAGATTCAGTGCGCCGCGACGTTCAGCGCCACGGCGCCCCCGAAGCAGACCACCGCCGCCAGGCGCAGCGCCCAGCCGACGCGGTCGTTCGGGCGCCCGGTGACCATCCCGATGAGAGCCACCGACATGCAGCCCACCGAGATGAGGGCGAGGAGCAGGGCGAAGATCCGCAGCACGGCATCGCCCCTGTTACAGGGCACCCATCCCGAGCAGCCGCAGGTAGCGAGACACGGCCTCGGCGCGGTTGGCTACCCGGAGCTTGCGCAGGATGCTGTTGACGTGGAACTTCACGGTGCCGTCGGAGATGACCAGCGCCTCGGCGATCGCCTTGTTGGAGTTGCCATCGGCGAGCAGCCGCAGCACATCGAGCTCCCGGCGGGTGAGCAGGCCCTCGAACACCACCCGGTCGTCGCGGCCGGCGCCCACGGACGCCACCGGCGCCGCGGCCGAGCGCCGCGGCGGGCGCTGCATCGTGGCCAGCCGGAGCGGGGCGTCGGTGAGCTCGCCCGAGCGCGCCCCCAGCCAATCCAGGAACTCGCGCAGCTGCTCGCGCTCGTGGCGCAGCGCGCGGCGCAGGGTCGCGCTCTCGTAAGCCTGGGCCAGGAGGCTGGTGAACTCCCACAGGACGTCGCGGTCCAGCACGTCGAGCCGCTGCCCGGGCCCCCGGTCGGCGTGCAGCATGCCGATCACGTGCGGGCCCACCACCAGCGGCGCCGCGGCGTACGAGGTCCAGCCCATCAGCGCCACCAGGCGGCGGTCCACCCGGGGATGGACCTGGGCGTCGTCGACGATGGTGGCCCGGCGCCGGCGCATGAGCTCGGTCTCGATCAGCGGGTGCTCGAGCGCGACCGGCTCGGCGCGCAGCCGGCGGACGATGTCGGCGGCCCCAGTGCGATCGTCGGCGAAGTGGGCCGCCTCGGCCACCATCCGCCCCTCCTCGGTGAGCGACAGGAGCACGCGCTGCAGGTTGGACGCTGCGCACAACGCCGCCGGCGCCTGGCCCAGTATCGACGCCGGCGACGTGATCGACCGCAGCTCGTCGACCGCCTGGCGCACCGCGGTCAGGGCCTCGAAGCGCGTGTCATAGCGGCGGCGCAGGCGGGCGAGCGCCGCCTCCTGCTCCTGGACGGCGTCCCCGGTCGCGGCCTCGCCGTGTGCGGCCAGCCGCCCGGTCAGCGCGTCGATGAGGTCGCGCAGCGCCCCGGCCGGCGCGCCCGGCGGGCTGTCGGTGTCCTCGGTGTCGCCCAGCAGCGCGCGGGCCCGGCCGGCCGCGGCCGCCACGCGCCCCTGCAGCTCGATGTCGAGGGCGGCACTCGTCGCCGGCGGGCGCGAGGTGGTGGCGCTCACCGCCGCCCCCCGTCGCCCCCGCCGCCGCCGGCCCGGACGAACCGCGCCACGGCGTCGGCGCGACTGGTCGCCCCCAGCTTGCGCAGGATGTTCTTGACGTGGTACTTCACCGTGCCCTCGCGGACCACCAGGGCAGTGGCGATCGCCTGGTTGGTGTTCCCCCGGGCCAGCAGCCGGAGGACATCGAGCTCGCGCGGAGTGAGCGACTCGGCCAGCCGGGCGTCGCCCCCCGCCGCGCGCGGCCTCACCAGCCCCGCCGCGTCCTCCAGGCGCCCCAGCCGCGTGCTCATCCAGTGCACGGCGGCGCTGAGCTCCGCGCGGTGCAGCTCGAGCGTGTGGCGCAGCACGGCGCGCTCGAAGACCCCGGCCAGCTCCTCGGCGTAGCGGCCTGCCACCTCACCGTCGAGGCTGTCCACTGTCCGGCCGCTGTGCATGGCGTCGGCGTGCACCAGCCCGATGGTGGTGGTGCCCACCACCAGGGCCGCCACCGCATAGGACCTCCACCCCAGGCTCCGCGCCAGCGCCGCCGGTGTCCGGGCCCCGGCGTCGTCCACGCGCACGACGGCGGGCGCGTGAGCTCGGGCCACCTCGTACTCCACCAGCGGGTACTCGAGTCCGATCGCGGCGTCGCCCAGTTCGGCGAGGGCGGCGTTCGCGGTGGCCTGATCGACGCCGTCGGCGATCGTCAGGGGCACGAGGCGCCCGTCGACGACCTCGGAGATGACCACCCGGTCAAACTCGGACCCCGCGACCAGCCCGGCCGCGGCGCGGGTCAGCAGCCCCTCGGTCGAGCCCTGCTCGCCCAGGCGCCGCACGGCCTCCGACACGCGCTCCAGCGCATCGGCGCGCCGGACGTACTCGAGCTCGAGCAGCTCCCGCTCCAGCGCCAGCAGGTCCACCAGCGCCCGCTCGGCGGCGACCGATTCCACGACGGGGGCCCGTGACATCACCGAACCATCGCCTCCCGGAGGCGATGGTTCGGATCGGGGGTGGGGCGCGTTACAGCGGGCTGGAGATGCGGCGGATCAGCGCGTAGCGGGCCAATGCCTCCTGACCCACAGCGCACAGCCCGTAGGGCCGGCCGGCGCGCTCGATCGCGTGCCACACGGCGGGAGCATCCGCGGCGGCCATCACCGCGAGCGCCTTGTCGTCGGACTCCAGCAGCCACACGACCTCGGCGCCGGCGCTGGTGTGCGTCCTCAGTGGCGGCACGTCCCGTGGGTCGCCCGACTTGCCGTACACGCCCAGCTGCGCCAGCAGTGGCCGGGCGCGACGGCCCATGACCGCGAGCGCCGCCAGATCGGCGCTGCGATCGGTCAGGGTGACCGCGGAACGCCGCGCCACCCGCGCTCGGAGCACGGCGTGCAGACGATCGCCGTGGCTCGCGTCGCAGAGCACCAGCATGCGCTCGGGGCTCGGAGCGCACCACCATGCGCCGCCGCTGAGCGCGGCGCCACCCGGTGCCACCTCGCTTCCGGCGAGGCGCTGGGACAGCTGGCGCAGCTGCGCGGGCGGGCCGTCGAGCTGCAACGTGGCGAGCTCGGACCGGCAGGCCAGCCCGACGGCGCTCACGCATGCCGCCAACTCCCCGGCGGCAGAGCCGTAGTGGGCCACGACGGCCCGGCCGGCGTGCATGACCAGCACACCGCCCGCTTGGCGGAGGACGGGGTCCAGGGCGCTCTCGCCCCGGTCCGATGAGACGTGCACTGACAACGCCCCGGGAACGTACCGCGCGACCCGCTGAGGCGACCTATCCTTTGTGTATGAGTTGGCCTACACAACGGGAGGTTTGATGCCTCGAAGCGATGGCGGAGCGGCTCAGACCCCGTATACGTGGTCATCCTACTCAAAAGTCTAGGTCGTTTAGGAAGTGTGAGAGTGGCGACGCGTCGACGGGACAACGAAGCTGTGGGCAGACCCCATGGAGAGAGAGGCTGAGATGACCGCCACGGGAACGGTCGACCGGTACGCGCGGCTGACGCGGATGATCGCCACGGATCAGTGCGTGATCCTCGATGGCGCCAACGGGACGGAGCTCATCAAGGTCCGCGGCGGCCGGCCGGAGGTGGAGGAGCACGTCTGGGGGCTGACCGCGCTCCTCGATGCGCCCGAGGACGTCGCCCGGGTCCACCGCAGCTACATCGACGTCGGCTGCGACGTCGTATGTACCAACACGTGGGGCCTGCCCACCGCTCTGCGTGACGGGACGACCCGGCTCTCGGAGTCCTCCGAGCCCGTGCACTGGATGGACATCGTGCGCCGCGCCGTCGGTCTGGCCCGCTCGGCCGCGCAGGACGCCGGGCGCGCCGACGAGGTGGCGATCGCCTTCAGCATCAACGGGGACGTCGATACGCCCGACGGCCGCGAGACGATCGCGCTGCTCTCACGCGCGTTCGAGGAGGAGCCTCCGGATCTGATCCTGCTCGAGACTCTGTCGCTGGTCCGCAGCTCCACCTACGCCACGGTCGAGGCGCTGCTGGACACCGGGATCCCGGTGTGGCTGAGCTTCCGGCGCTGCCGCCAGGGCGTGTGCGGCGTCTACGGCGAGCACTGGGGCGGACCGGAGGGCGACGCCTTCGGCCGGGCGGCGCGGCGCTTTGAGGAGATGGGGGTCGGCGCGCTGGCCATCAACTGCATCCCCCCAGATCACGTCGGAGGCATGCTCTCGTGGCTGCGAGACTTCACCGATCTCCCGCTCGGCGTCTACCCCAACCTCGGCTACCTGTCGGCCGCGGGTTGGCGCGACGAGCCGGGCGTGAAGGGCACCGAGTACGCCGAGCTGGCGCTGAGGTGGCGCGCCGAGGGCGCCCAGATCATCGGTGGCTGCTGCGGCGTGCGCCCCGACCATCTGCAGGCGGCGCGCACCGCGCTGGCCGAGACCAAGCCCGGACACGATCGCCCCGCGGTGCTGACCACCGAGCACGGCGGCAGCAACGGCAAGCGGCGCGACCCCCCGTCATGGGGCGACCCGCGCGGGCGCGAGATGTTCCCGCTCGACATGCCCGAGATCGGCGTCGAGGACGGCGTGTTCGTCCCCACCCAGGGCAGCTTTCTCATCTGGAAGTACCTGTATCGAGAGGGCGTCGGGGCCCATCAGCGGTGCCTGGACATCGGGTCGGGCAGCGGGCTGCTCACGGTGCAGCTCGCCCGTAACGGCGCCGCCCACGTCCATGCGATCGACATCGACCCCACCTCGGTCAAGAACACGCTCACCAACGCGTTTCGCAACGGTGTCGCCGACACGGTGAGCGCGGCGCCCCAGGATCTGTACCCCTGGGTCCCCGAGGAGCGCTACGACGTGATCGTGGCCAGCCTCTACCAGACGCCGGTCGATCCCTTCGAACAGGTGAGCACGCACCGGCCTCTGGACTATTGGGGCCGCAACCTGCTGGACCATCTCATCCGGCTGCTGCCCGAGGCCCTGGCTGACGACGGAACCGCGTACATGATGCAATTGAGCGTCATCGGCCGCCGGCGGACGGCGGAACTGCTCGATGGGCTCGGGTATCAGGCACGTGTGGTCGACTTCTCGTTCTTCGAGTTCTCAGAGCTTTTCAACAGCAAGGGTGAGCAGATCGCCCGCGTAGAGGAGCATTCCGACGCATACCACCTGAGGTTCGGCTCGACCGATGTGATGGTCGCCTACCTGCTGGAGATCACCCGCAAGAGCAAGGACACGACCGATCGATGAGCTTCGCCGAGAATGAGTTCCTGTTCACCTCGGAGTCGGTGACCGAGGGACACCCCGACAAGATCGCCGACCAGATCTCCGACGGGGTCCTGGACGCCGTCCTGCGCGATGACCCCACCGCCCGCGTCGCCTGTGAGACGCTGGTCAACACAGGCCTGATCGTCGTCTCGGGCGAGATCACCACCACCACCTACGTCGACATCCAGGACATCGCCCGCGAGACGGTCAAGAACATCGGCTACACCGATGCCACCTTTGGCTTTGACTACAAGACCTGCGCGGTCATCAACGCCATCGACAAGCAGTCTCCCGACATCGCCCAGGGCGTCGACGCGGCCTACGAGACCCGGCAGGACAACGCCGCCGGCGACGAGCTCGACCTCGCCGGCGCGGGCGATCAGGGGATGATGTTCGGGTACGCCACCAACGAGACGCCTGAGTTGATGCCGCTGCCGATCGCGCTGGCCCATCGGCTGGCTCAGCGGTTGGCGCAGGTCCGTAAGGACGGGACGCTGGACTATCTGCGCCCGGACGGCAAGACGCAGGTCAGCGTCCGCTACGCCGACGGGGTCCCGGTGGGGGTCGAGAAGCTGCTCATCTCAAGCCAGCACGCCGAGGGGGCCGAGTCTCGGATCAAGGAGGACGTGTGGGAGCACGTCGTGCTGCCGGTCCTCCCCGAGGGGCTCTATGACCCCGCCGAACTGCGGCGCAGCTTCCTGGTCAACCCCACCGGCCGCTTCGTCATCGGCGGACCCATGGGCGACTGCGGGCTGACCGGGCGCAAGATCATCGTCGACACCTACGGCGGCATGGCCCGCCACGGGGGCGGCGCCTTCTCGGGCAAGGACCCCTCCAAGGTCGACCGCTCGGCGGCCTACGCCGCGCGTTACGTGGCCAAGAACGTGGTCGCCGCGGGGCTGGCTGACCGCGCCGAGGTCCAGGTGGCCTACGCCATCGGGGTCGCGCACCCGGTCAGCGTGATGGTCGAGACCTTCGGCACCGGCAACGTCGGCCGGGGGCGCATCCTCGAGCTCATCGGCGAGCACTTCGACCTGCGCCCCGGCGCCTTTCGCGAGTACCTGCGCCTGCACCGGCCGATCTACCAGAAGACCGCCGCCTACGGCCACTTCGGCCGCGAGGACCCGGACTTCACCTGGGAGCAGACCGACAAGGCCGAGGCGCTGCGGGAGGCCGCCGGGCTCTGACCGCGCCCGGGCTCGGCCCGCGGGTGGTCAGTGCCCGTAACCGTGACGGCGCAGGAACGTCTGCAGCTTGGTCACGAACCGCTGCCCCTGGGGCACGCTGGCCCCCAGCGGGCTCTTGAGGTGCCCGGCCCCGGCCTGCTGGTGCAGGAACCGGTTGGTCGCGGCGACCTTCCCGAGCCGGTACTCGTCGGCCGCCCACGCAGCGATCACCCCGACGCTGTCGATGTCGTGCCCATGGTCCAGTTGCCTGAATGCCTTGAGCCAGGTGGCCGCATCCTTGCGGATGAGCGCCGGGTAACTGTCGGTCACGTCCTGGAAGCGGCTGCCGGTGAAGGTGAGGATCTGCAGCGGAAGGCCCGACGCCGCGAAGTCGGTGAAGGCGTAGGCGAAGCGGTCGTCGGCGGTCACGAACTCGAAGCGGCCGTCGTGGTTGAGGTCCTCGATCCGCGCACCCGGGTCGCCGAAGTCGTGCTCGGTCTCGGCGTAGGTCATCGTCCCCGGGTCAAAGGTGAAGATCTGCTGCACCGAGCAGCAGTGGGCACCGCCGGTGTAGAGGCTCAGGATGACGTTGGGCTGCCCGATGTGGTCGAGGTCGATGACCTGCACGGAAGACACCTTGGCGCCGGTCGCGCCGGGCGCGCAGAACTTGCCGCACGTCTCAGAGTGGACCGGCTGGTCGTAGAGCACCGAGCCTGACTGGGCGATCGTCAGGTGCAGTCCTGAGTAGTTCGGGTAGTGGCCGGTGTAGCTGAACGTCGCAGTCACCGCGCCCTGGCTCGCGGTCTGGGTGGTGGCGAGGGCCGCCGGCGCCAGCATCGCGAACGCGGCGAGCACGAGGAGGGTGATGAGGCTGCGTCGCATGCTGCTGCGGGCATCCTATCCTCGAAAGCAATGTCAGCTCAGTACATCTTCACGACGCACAAGCTCGCCCGGCGCTATCCGCCCGACAAGGAGGTCCTCTCCGACATCTCCCTGTCGTTCTACCCCGGCGCCAAGATCGGCGTGCTGGGCTACAACGGCGCGGGCAAATCGACGCTGCTGAACATCATGGCCGGGACCGATACCGAGTTCGACGGCCAGGCCCAGCTCGCCCCCAACGCCACCGTCGGGATGCTCGAGCAGGAGCCGGCGCTCGATCCGGCCAAGGATGTCAAGGGCAACGTCGAGGACGGCGTCGCCGAGATCCGCGCGCTGCTGGATCGCTTCAACGAGCTGTCGATGAACTACTCCGACGAGACCGCCGACGAGTTCTCACGGGTGCAGGAGCAGATTGACGCCGTCGACGGCTGGAACCTCGACACCACGCTCGAGTACGCGATGGACGCGCTGCGCTGCCCGCCCCCCGACGCCGATGTGACCACGCTGTCGGGTGGAGAGCGGCGCCGGGTGGCGATGTGCCGCCTGCTGCTGCGCCAGCCCGACCTGCTCCTGCTCGATGAGCCCACCAACCACCTCGACGCCGAGTCGGTGGCGTGGCTCGAGCAGCATCTCCAGGATTACAAGGGCACCGTGGTGGCCATCACCCACGATCGCTACTTCCTGGACAACGTCGCCGGTTGGATCCTCGAGCTCGACCGCGGCCGCGGCATCCCCTACCAGGGGAACTACTCGGGCTGGCTGGAGCAGAAGCAGAAGCGACTGGCCCAGGAGGAGCGCCAGGAGTCCAGCCGCCAGCGCACGATCCAGCAGGAGCTGGAGTGGGTGCGCATGAACGCGTCGGCGCGGCGTGGCAAGCCCAAGGCGCGCCTCAATGCCTATGAGGCGCTGCTGGCCCAGGATCGCAACGTCAAGCTCGACCAGGTCCAGATCCACATCCCCGCCGGTCCCCGGCTGGGCGACGTGGTCGTCGAAGCCGACGGCGTGCGCAAGGGCTACGGCGACCGCCTGCTCATCGACGACCTCACCTTCAAGCTGCCCCCGGCGGGCATCGTCGGCGTGATCGGGCCCAACGGCGCGGGCAAGACGACATTGCTGCGGATGATCACCGGCCAGGAGCAGCCCGACGAGGGGACGCTGCGCCTCGGCGAGACCGTCAAGCTGGCCTACGTCGATCAGTCGCGCGACGCGCTGGACCCCGAGAAGACCGTGTGGCAGGAGATCTCCGGCGGCCTGGACGAGATCAGCCTCGGCGACCGCACGGTGGCCAGCCGCGCCTACACCGCCGGCTTCAACTTCAAGGGCACCGACCAGCAGAAGAAGGTGGCCAAGCTCTCGGGCGGGGAGCGCAACCGCCTGCACCTGGCCAAGCTCCTGCGCGAGGGCGGCAACCTGCTCCTGCTCGACGAGCCCACCAACGATCTGGACACCGACACGCTGCGCGCGCTGGAGGAGGCGCTGCTGGCCTTTGCGGGATGCGCGGTGGTGGTCTCCCACGACCGGTGGTTCCTGGACCGCATCGCCACTCACGTGCTCGCCTTCGAGGGTGACTCGCAGGTGCGCTGGTTCGAGGGCAACTTCGAGGCCTACGAGTCGTTCCGGCATGAGCAGCTGGGCGCTGAGGCCGACCGGCCGCATCGCATCACCTACAAGAAGCTCGTCCGCAACTAGCCACCCGGCGCGTGCGACACTCCCGGGCGTGGCCATGGGACCGGTTCTCATCACGGGTTGTTCCTCGGGCATCGGCTACGCCACCGCTGAGCGGCTGCTGAGCGACGGCTACCAGGTCTATGCCACCGCCCGCCATCCCGAGACGTTGGACGCGCTGGCCGCCCAGGGCGCCACCACCCTGGCCCTGGACGTCACCGACGAGGCCTCGATGAGCGCCGCCGTCGCGCACGTCACCGACGCCGAGGGTGCCGTGGGCGTGCTCGTCAACAACGCCGGCTACAGCCAGTCGGGCGCCGTCGAGAGCGTCCCCATCGACGACGTTCGACGCCAGTTCGAGACCAACGTGTTCGGCCTGGTCCGCATGTGTCAGCTCGTCCTGCCGGGGATGCGCGAGCGGGGCGCGGGGACGATCGTCAACATCGGCTCGATGGGCGGGCGGCTGACCTTCCCCGGCGGGGGCGTCTATCACGCCACCAAGTACGCGGTGGAGGCGATCTCCGACGCGCTGCGCTTCGAGGTCCGCGGCTTCGGGGTAGCCGTGGTCCTCATCGAGCCCGGGCTGATCGTCACTAACTTCGGCGAGGTCGCCGCGGGCTCCGTGGACGCCGCCGCCGCTGCGGACGACGCGGGGCCCTACGCCGGCTTCAACCGCCACGTCGCGAAGACCACCGCCGAGGTCTACACGGGGCCGATGGCCAGGCTCGGCGGCCCGCCCGAGGCGGTCGCCGGCACCATCGCCAAGGCGCTGAAGGCGAAGCGTCCCAAGCCGCGATACGCGGTCACGCCCAGCGCCCACCTGCTCATCGGCCAGCGGCGCTTCACGCCCGACCGCGTGTGGGACCTGATGATGCGCGCCCAGTTCCCCACGCCACGACGCGACTGAGGACTCCGATGTGCGCACTTTTGGCCGCTATGCGGCCAAAAGCGCGCATGTTTTATTAGTGAGTGTGCCGGCCGGGAATCCCGAGCTCCCAGCGCCCCGCTCTCCGGCGGTCACGCGGCGAACGCGCCCTCCAGCAGCTCGCGCAACGCGGCCGCGTCGCCGGCCACCGCATCGGCGCCGGTCAGCTGCTCTGCGCCGTACCGGCCCGTGGTCACGGCGAAGCAGCGCAGGTCGTCGGCCCGCGCACAGGCGATGTCGCGCGGGGTGTCGCCGATGACGATGGCCCGGCGGCGCGGATGCGAGACACCGTCGTGTCCGGCGCGCTTGCGGGCGATGCCCGGCAGGGCGGCGCGGTCCTCGGAGTCTGAGCCAAAGCCGCCCTGCCCGCTGGGGAAGTGGCGGCCGATCCCGGCCCGGGATAGCTTCAGCCGCGCCACCGGTTCGTAGTTGCCGGTGACCAGCGACAGTCGCACGCCGTCGCGTCCGTCCAGCCACGCCACCAGCTCGGCGATGCCCGGGATGACCGTGTCGGCGAGGCTGGGCGGGCACAGCCGGGCGAAGGCCTCGGTGCATGCCGCCCGCACCGCGTCCGCGCCCTCGTCGATGGCATAGGCCGAGACCCCGGCGTCGAGCAGCAGCAACCGGGCGATCTCCCCGTCGGTGCGCCCCGCGGGATCGATGCCGGCGCGCGGCGCCCGGGTGTCGACGCGGTGGACCTCGTGCAGGGCCTGGTGCAGCGCCTCGCTGTGCGCCGCGGTGGCACGGCTCAGCAGGGTCCCGTCGATGTCGAACAGGAGCAGCAGCGGCGCGGCCGCGCTATCAGTGCCGGCTACCGCCACCGGGGCTACCGCGCGAACGACATGCCGGGCTCCAGCCGCTTGGCGAAGGCGGCGATGAGCTCGGCGGCCACCTCGATGTCCGCGAGCGAGACCAGCTCCACAGGGGAGTGCATGTAGCGCAGCGGAACCGACACGATGGCCGTGGGCACGCCGGTGCGGCTGGCGTGCACCGCGTCCGCGTCGGTGCCGGTGGCGCGCCCGAGCGACTCCAGCGTGAACGGGTACTCCTGCTCCTCGGCGATGTCGATGAGCAGGTCGGTGACGCGGGGATGCAGCGCCGTCCCGCGCGCGATCACCGGGCCGGAGCCAAGCGGGTGCTTGGTCATGGGGCCCAGGTCGATCCCGGGCTGGTCGGTGGCGAAGATCACATCGACCACGATGGCCACGTCGGGCTCCAGGGCGAAGGCGCTGGTGCGCGCACCGGCGAAGGTCGTCTCCTCCTGGGTGACCGCGAGCGCGACCACGTCGCCGGGAGCGCCGCCGTCAGCCGAGACCAGGCGGGCGGCCTCGGCTGCGACGAAGCAGCCGACCCGGTTGTCCAGCGCGCGCGACACCAGCCGGCCGTTGGGCAGCTCCACCGGGGCCACGGCGATCACGCCGACGTCGCCGATCCTCAGCATCTCCTTGGCCTCGTCCCCGTCCTTGGCGCCGATGTCGATGTGCAGGTCCTTGACCTTGGGCGCCCGGTCGCGCTCGTCGGACTTGATGAGGTGGATCGGCTTGCGGCCGATCACGCCGATCACGTCGCCGCCGCGGGCGGCGATGGTCACGCGCTGGCCCACCAGCACGATGGGATCCCAGCCACCGACCTCGCCGAAGCGCAGGTGGCCGTCGTCCTCGATGTGGGTGACGTGGATGCCGATCTCGTCGATGTGGCCGATCACGGCCAGCGTCGGGCCGTCCGCGGTCCCGGGGACCCGGGCCATGGACGAGCCGACGGCATCGGCGCGGACGTCGTCGGAGAAGGCCGCGCAGCCGTCGCGCCAGACCTTGGCGGGTGCGGTCTCGTGCCCCGATGGGCCGGCCGCGGTCAGCAGCCGTTGCAACAGCTCAGGAGTCGCCATGGCCGAGGAATCTAGTGCAGCAGCTCGCGCAGCACGTACTGGAGGATGCCGCCGTGGCGGTAGTACGTCTGCTCCTTGGGCGTGTCGATCCGGACCCTGACCTCGAAGTCCAAGGGAGAGCGCCCGCTCTCCCCGGAGTCAGCGGCGACCGTCAGCGTTCGCGGTACCTCGTCGGCGTCGGCGATCCCCTTGATGGTGAACTTCTCCCGACCGGTCAGCCCCAGCGACTCCACCGAGTCGCCGTCTGAGAACTGCAGCGGCAGCACGCCCATGCCCACCAGGTTGGAGCGGTGGATGCGCTCGAAGCTCTGGGCGATGACCGCGCGCACGCCCAGCAGGCGCGTGCCCTTGGCCGCCCAGTCGCGTGACGAGCCCGAGCCGTACTCCTTGCCCGCGAGGACGATCAGCGGAACGTGCTGATCGATGTAGCGCATCGCCGCGTCGTAGATCGACATCTCTTCCTCGCTGTCGCCGCCCAGGTAGGTCGTCACCCCGCCCTCGGTCCCCGGGGCGAGCTGGTTGCGCAGGCGGATGTTGGCGAAGGTGCCGCGCATCATCACCTCGTGGTTGCCGCGCCGTGAGCCGTAGGAGTTGAAGTCACGGGACTCGACGTGGTTCTCGTTCAGGTACGCCGCGGCCGGGCCGTCGCGCTTGATGGAGCCGGCGGGAGAAATGTGGTCGGTGGTGACCGAGTCACCCAGCAGGGCCAGCACGCGCGCATCGATGATGTCCTCGAGCGGCTCGGGCTCGGGGGGCATGTCCTCAAAGAACGGCGGCCGCCGGACGTACGTGGAGCGCTCGTCCCAGGCGAAGGCGTCGCCGGTGGGCACCTCCAGCGAGTTCCAGCGCTCGTCGCCGTCGAACACCTCGCCGTAGCTGGAGCGGAACATGTCGGACTGGACGGCCTCCTCGACGGTCTGGCTCACCTCCCGGGCGTCGGGCCAGATGTCCTTGAGGAAGACCGGCTCGCCATGGCGGTCCTCGCCCAGCGGATCGTCGTAGAGGTCGATGTCCATCGTCCCGGCGATCGCATAGGCCACGCACAGCGGCGGGGAGGCCAGGTAGTTCATCTTCACGTCGGGATTGATGCGGCCCTCGAAGTTGCGGTTGCCCGACAGCACCGAGACGACGGCCAGGTCCTCGGCGCCGACGACGTCGGAGATCTCCTGGGGCAGCGGTCCGCTGTTGCCGATGCAGGTGGTGCAGCCGTAGCCGACGAGGTTGAAGCCCAGCTCGTCGAGGTACTCGTCCAGGCCGGCGCGCTCCAGGTACTCGGTCACGACCTTGGACCCGGGCGCCAGCGAGGTCTTGACCCACGGCTTGACCGTCAGGCCCTTCTGAACGGCGTTGCGCGCCAGGATCCCGGCTCCGAGCATGACCGACGGGTTGGAGGTGTTGGTGCAGCTGGTGATCGCCGCGATGACGACGTGGCCGTGGTCGAGCTCGGTCTCGGTGCCGTCCTCGAGCGTGACCGGCGCGCGGACGCTGCGGCGGTCGGCGACCTGAGCGCCGCCCGTCCCGCCGTGTGGCGACTGGCCGCGGTCGCGGCTGCCGTTGGTGGCCGGCGCGTCGGAGGCGGGGAAACTGTCGTCGTCGGCCTCATCGATGTCGTCGTCGTCGGGCAGCAGGTCCTCCAGCGCCATCCGGAAGGCGTCGCGCGATTCGGTGAGCGAGACGCGGTCCTGCGGGCGCTTGGGACCGGCGATGCTGGGCACCACCTCGGACAGGTCGAGCTCGATCGAGTCCGAGTAAGTCGGCTGCTCGGAGTCCTCGTCATGCCACAGCCCCTGCTCCTTGGCGTAGGCCTCCACCAGGGCGATCTGCTCGGCGCCGCGCCCGGAGAACTCCAGATAGCGCAACGTCTCGGCGTCGATGGGGAAGATGGCGCAGGTCGAGCCGAACTCCGGGGACATGTTGCCGATGGTGGCCCGGTCGGCCAGGGGCAGCCCGGCGAGCCCGGCCCCGTGGAACTCCACGAACTTGCCGACGACGCCCCGCTCGCGGAGCATCTCGGTGACGGTGAGGACGAGATCCGTGGCCGTGGCCCCCTCGTGGAGCTCACCGATGAGCCTGAAGCCGAGGACCTGGGGGATGAGCATCGACATCGGCTGGCCGAGCATCGCCGCCTCGGCCTCGATGCCGCCCACCCCCCAGCCCAGCACCCCCAGGCCGTTGATCATCGTCGTGTGCGAGTCGGTCCCGACCAGCGTGTCGGGATAGGCGAGGTTGCGCTCATCGTCGACGAAGACCACCCGAGCCAGGTACTCCAGGTTGACCTGGTGCACGATCCCGGTGTCGGGGGGGACGACCTTGAAGTTGTGGAATGCGCCCTGGCCCCAGCGCAGGAAGGCGTAGCGCTCCTTATTGCGCTCGAACTCCAGCTCCGCGTTGCGCTGGAACGCCTGCGCGGTGCCGAAGGCGTCCACCTGCACGGAGTGGTCGATGACCAGCTCGGCGGGTACCAGGGGGTTGATCTTGTTGGGGTCCCCGCCCATCTCCTTCATGGCGTCGCGCATCGCCGCGAGATCGACGATGGCGGGGACGCCGGTGAAGTCCTGCATGATCACGCGTGCCGGCGTGAAGGCGATCTCCTTGGACGGCTCGTCCTTGGCGTCCCAGGTGGCCAGCGCCTCGATGTCGCGCGCCCGAATGGACTCGCCGTCCTCGTTGCGCAGCAGGTTCTCCAGCAGGATCTTGAGCGAGAACGGCAACCGGGCGATGTCGAACTGGGACTGGAGCGCATCCAGCCGGAAGATCTCGTAAGACGCGTCGCCGACGGTCAGCGTCGCCTTGGCGTCAAAGCTGTTGGTGGTCGCGGACATATCTGGAAAAACTCCTGGTTTCAGACGCAGTTCCTCTTACTTTAGGCGCGCCGGGCGCAGCGCGACGGTACGGGCGCGGACGTCCTCGCGCCTCGCCGGCACGCGGGCCGCTCGCGCCTCTCCTACACACGTCTTAGACACGTCTTCGCCACGGCTTCGAGCCGACACCGATGCTCCCGTGACCCCGAACGGATTTCACCAAGGAGCCCGCCGTGTCCAGCCTCGCCCTCATCGCCTCTGCCGCCGCCGTGATCGGCGCCGGCCTGGTGATGGCCGCCGCCTACTACACCGAGGCGCACCGCGCGCCCGATCAGCCCTGACCCTGAGAGCCCTCTGAGAATGCGCACGCCTCTTACATTTCCCTCACCCGACCGCAGGATGCTGCCGCGATGAGCTCGAACTCGACGCCCTATCGCGAGCCCCTGCGCCCGGCCTGGCTGCAGGGCCGCGCCGTCCCGGGGTGGCTCCAGGCCCTGTTGACCCGCCCCGAGCTCCTCGCCGTGGTCGTCGTCGCCGGCGCGCTGAACCTGTGGGGGCTGGCCATCAACGGCTGGGCCAACACGTACTACTCCGCGGCCGTGCGCTCGATGAGCACGAGCTGGCACGACTTCCTCTTCGCCTCGCTGGACAAGACCGGCCTCATGACCGTGGACAAGCCGCCGCTGGCCCTGTGGGTGCAGGCGCTCTCGGCGCGGGTGTTCGGGTTTCACCCGCTGAGCGTCCTGGCCCCGCAGGCCCTGATGGGGGCCGCCGCGGCGGCGCTCACCTATGACCTCACCCGGCGGCGCTTCGGCCGCGCGGGGGGCTTCGCGGCCGGGATCGCGCTGGCCACCACCCCGATCGCGGTCGCCATGTCGCGCCACAACAATCCCGACGAGCTGCTCGTCCTGTGCTGCGTCGCCGCGCTGTGGTTCGCTGTCCGTGCTCTCGAGGACGGGCGCACCCGCTGGCTGGTGTGGTGCGGGGTGTGCGTCGGCCTCGGCTTTGAGACCAAGATGGCGGTGGCGCTGTTCGTCGTGCCCGGGATCGCGCTCGCCTACCTGTGGGTGGCGCCCCGCGGGCGTCTGGCGGCCCTGCGCCAGCTGGCCGCCGGCGGGGTCGCGCTCGCGGTGGTCGGGCTGGCGTGGCCGATCCTGGTGACTCTGACCCCGGCGGCCGACCGACCCTGGATCAGCGGTACCGCCGATAACAGCATCTGGTCGCTGATCTTCAACTACAACGGCGTCGGCCGGGTCACCGGCCAGACCGGCACCCCCGGCGCCGGCTTCGGGGGCGGTGGTGGGGGCGGCGGCGCGTTCGGCGGCGCCACCGGCATGTTCCGACTGCTGTCCTCGGGCCTGGGCGACCAGGCGGGCTGGCTGCTGGGCTTCGCCGTCGTCGCCGGTCTCGGGGTCCTGGTGGCCTCGCGCCTGCGCCGCAGCGACCCCCGCACGGGCTGGCTCATCGCCGTCGGCGGTGCCTTCCTGGTCAGCGCCGTCATCTTCAGCTACGCCTCGGGGATCTTCCACCCCTACTACGTCTCCTTCCTGGCTCCCTTCACCGCGATGCTCATCGGCGCCGGTGTCGGCGAGGCCCTGGGCGGCGGCCGGGTGGCCCGGATCGCCGTGCCCGCGGCGATCGTCGCCGGGGCGGTGACCGAGCTCGTGGTGCTCGGCAACCTCTCGGGTGACCTGTCCTGGGCGCGACCGCTGATCATCGCCGCGGCGGGCGTGTCAGCGATCCTCCTGGCCGCCCAGCTCTCGCCCCGCGTCCGTGGGGTGGTGGTGGGGGTGGCCCTGGCCGCGCTGCTGGCCGCGCCTGCCACGTGGGCCGCCGAGACGATCGGCCATGCCACCGCGGCCACGTTCCCGGCCGGTGGGCCCGCCAGCGCGCAGTCCGGCGGCTTCGGCGGGCCGGGCGGGGGCCGGTTCGGCGGCTCTGGGCGCGGGCGCTTCGGTTTCCCCCGCGGTGGTGGGGGTGGCTTCGCGCCCGGCGCCGGACGTGGCTTCGCGCCCGGCGCCGGCTCGGCCGGGAGCGGCGTGCAGGGCCTGTTCACCAATCCGCAGTCGAGCACGGGCGGCGTTCGGCGTCGCAGCTTCGGCGGCGCGGGCGGCTTTGGCGGCGCAGGCGGCTTTGGCGGCGGCGCCTTCGGCGGCGACTCGACCCGCCTCAACGCGGCCGTCCAGTACGCCAAGACTCACGGCGGCGGCGCCATCGGCGTCGAGAGCCAGAGCAGCGCCGCGGCCGCGATCCTCGCCGGCAACGCCAACGTCGCCGGCCTGGGCGGGTTCTCCGGCCGCGAGAGCACGGTGAGCGCGCAGTGGCTCGCGATGGAGGTGCGCGCCGGCCGGCTGCGCTGGATCCTCGCCGACGACCAGTCAGGCTTCGGCGGCGGGTTCGGCGGCCCCGGCGGTCCCGGCGGCGATTCCCGTCAGGGCAGCCAGGCCGCGCTGGCCATCGCCGAGCAGGTGGGCCGCAAGGTGACGGTCACCGCCAACGGGACCTCGGTCACCATGTACGACCTGCGGGGCAAGGCCTCGGCGATCCTGGCGGCGGCGGCACGATGAGCACCAGCGTCACCCCGCACCTGTTCTGGATCACCAGCCGGGCGGCGGGCATCGTCTCGCTGGTCCTGGCCAGTCTCGCCGTCTCGGTGGGCCTGATGATGAGCCTGAAGATGATGCGCACCCGGCGTCCCGAGCTCCTGGCCCTGCACGAGGTGCTCTCGCTGGGGACGCTCGTCGCCCTGGCCGTGCATGGGCTGGCGCTGCTCGGTGACGGCTTCGTGAGCCCGTCGCTGGGCGACATCGCCCTGCCGTTCGCCTGGGGCTACAAGACCGCCTGGACCTCCATCGGCATCATCGGCGGCTGGGCACTCGTCATCCTCGGCCTCTCCTACTACGCGCGGCAGGCCATCGGCGTCAGCCGCTGGCGCAAGTTGCACCGGCTCACGGCGCTGGCCTGGATCGCCGGCATCGTCCACACCCTCGGGGAGGGGACCGACGCCGGCCAGGTCTGGTTCCTGGCCATGCTGGCCATCGTCGCGGTCCCGGCGCTCGCGCTGCTGGCCGTCCGCCACCTCACCGACGAGCCTCCGCGGCCGGCGGCGGCAGGCGCCGAGGACCTCGGAGGCCTAGAGCCCCGCCGGGTGGCGGACCACGAAGCCCGAGAACTCTCCGCCGCCCCGCGCCCAGCGGGTACCGCTCTCGGCTAGGGCCACGGTGTCAAAGCGCCAGCCGGCGACGTCCATCCACATGTGGCCGGCGTTGGCGTAGATCGTGATCCACCTACCGGGGCCGGCCTCGCCCCAGTCCTCGTAGGCGCCGGAGACCATCGGCGAGCTGACCAGCCCGGCCGCGGCCAGCGCGTAGCTGACCGAACCCGAGCAGTCATAGCCGTCGGCATGGAACGAGGCGTGTCCGCCGCCGTAGATGTAGGGCAGCGTGGCGATGGCGTTGCCGGCGGCGATCACCTGTCGGACCGCCTCGGGCGCGCCGGCGGGCGACTGGACCATCCCCCCGGTGTTGACGGCGATGCCGCTCACGTTGGCGTTGCCGGTCGCCGCGGCCCGGGTGGCAGCCTCGGCGGCGCGCTTCTCCATCGCGTCCAAGCGGGCCTGGAGCGCCCCGAGGTGACCCTTGACTGCGTCGTAGCGGGCGGTGGTGTTGGCGCGCCGCGTCTCCTGAACGATCTGCTGGTGCAGGAGCGCCGTGCGCAGCGCCGCCGCCTGATTGCGCTGCGCCAGGATCTGCTGGGCCAGCTTGCGGTCGCGAGCTTCGAGACCCTCGAGCGCGGTGGCCTGCCGGGCCACCTGCGCCCGGGCGGTGCGCGTGAACTTGAGGATGTTGGCGTCCTGATGGGCTACGCGGGACATGAAGCCCATCTGGTTGAGCAGGTCGGAGAAGCCCTTGGAGCTGAGGATCACCGAGACGAGGTTGGGCTGGCCACCCTCGTAGCTGGACACCAGGTTGGCCGACAGCGCGGTGGTGGCAGCGCGCATGCGGTTCTCGAGGTCGACGAGGTGGTCGCGCGCCGCCAGCAACTGGGCCTGGACGGACTTCAGCTCGGCCACTCGCGCATCGAGTCGGTCCTGGACCGAGGACAGGCGGGCTTGCGCGCGGGACACGCCGTCGCTGGTGGCGTCGATCTGCCGCGAGTCGGAGGCGATCTGCGCGCGCAGCGAGGCGGCTGCCGACCGCGTGCCCGTGATCTGGCTCTGAAGGTCGCCCGAGCTGGGCGCGGTCAGGCCGGTTCCGAGCAGCGCGGCCGACACCGCGGCGGCAACGACAGCGCGAGAAAGAGTGGTGGGCAGACGGGGCAAAGAGCGCAGGTGGGCGTACGGCACCGCGCCCCGCACGGGGCGTCGATGACCGGGGGTAGGAGGGCGCGTGAGCGCCGATGTACGACGGCTGGGGGTCCGGCGGCAGGCACCCTAACACGCCCCGTCGTGATCGCCGACCCATCGCCTCGTTCTGCAAGAGATCCTGCAAAACGGGGATTTGGGGACAAGCCTGGCAGGTCTCCTCGGACCCGGTGAGTGGGCTGGATGGCTCGGCTGGGTGAGTGGGCCGGGTGGGTGGGCCAGATACCAACCGCCACCGCGATTGCCATACTCGCACGGGTGCGCACCTCACGCTGGATGGTGACTTGCATGCTGCTCCTGGCGGCCCTCGCCCTCGCAGTCCCCGCGGTGACGGTCGCCGCGGGCGGCGGCGGCTCGGCCGGCGATCAGCAGTACACCGACCCCTTCGCCGGGACCGCGCCGGGCAAGAGCAAGTCCAAGACGACCGCCACCACCCCGCCGGCGACCTCGACCCAGCCGGCCACCACCGCGCCGCCGCCGACACCGACGACGAGCGCCACCCCGGTGGCCAGCACCTCGAGCGCGAGCGATCCCACCACGCCGACGGCGACGATCGCGTCGAGCACCACCGGCGAGCTGCCGCACACCGGCTACGACGGGTGGCTGGCCGCGGCGCTGGGCTTCACGCTGGTGGGCGGCGGGCTGGGGCTGCGCGCCCGGCTGCGCCGGACCTGAGCCCACCTGATTACACTGCGCCGCCATGCCGCTGCGCGCAAGGAGGTTCGCGGACCGCTCTCGGGTCATGGCACTGCCGCTGCTGATCGCGGCCATCGTGCTCGTGGCGGTTGTCGCGTCGCACGCGGGAGCGGCGAGCAAGGCCAAGGTCGCGGCGCCCGGACCGGTGCCCCAGGGCTTCATGGGCGTCGACGTCGACGGCCCCATGTTCGGGCCCGACACCCCCATCAATCTCGCCAACCAGCTCAAGACGATGGTGTCCAACGGGGTCCAGAGCGTCCGCGTGGCCTTCAGCTGGGCGGCCGCGCAGCCATACGAGAGCGACGCGGACGTCCCCGACGACCAGAAGGCGAACTTCACCGACGTCTCAGGGCGGCCCACGAGCTTTCAGGTCACCGACATGGTCGTGGGCGACGCCGCCCGCGAGCGCGTCACCGTGCTCCCCACCGTCCTCTACGCCCCCCAGTGGGATGCCGTCACCAACCGCAGCGGCGTGGGCTATCCCCGTCAGTACGTGCCCTACGGCGCCTACCTGACGGCGCTCATCGGCCGCTATGGCCCCCACGGGAGCTTCTGGCGCGAGAACCCTCAGATCCCCAAGATGCCGATCCGGTCCTGGCAGATCTGGAACGAGGAGAACCTTGCCTACTACTGGAAGCAGCCGTTCGCCTCCACCTACGTGTCGTTCCTCAAGGTGGCCCGCGCCGCCGTCAAGAAGGCCGACCCCGGCGCCCACGTCGTGCTCGGGGCGCTGACCAACACCGCCTGGAAGTCGCTGGGCCAGATCTACAAGATCAAAGGCGCCAGGGACCTGTTCGATGTCGTCTCGGTCAACGGCTTCACCAAGATCCCGGCCAATGTCATCGAGTTCATGGTGTTCGTCCGCCGCGCGATGGCGCGCTTCGGAGACGGCGCCAAGCCGCTCATGGCCACCGAGGTCAGCTGGCCCTCGGCCAAGGGGCAGACCTCCGCCAAGTTCGACTTCATCACCACCCAGGCCGGCCAGGCGCGCAACCTCTCCACGCTGCTGCCGCTGATCGGCCGGCAGCGGCTCTCCCTGCACCTGATCGGCGTCTACTGGTACACGTGGATGGGCCAGGAGGATCCCCACACCGGCCCGTTCAACTTCTCCGGGCTGCTGGGCTTCCACGACGGCCGGGTGACCGTCAAGCCCGCGCTGGCGGCGTTCAAGACCGGGGCGCTCGCGCTCGAGGGGTGCAAGCGCAAGGGCGCCGTGGCCACCAGCTGCATCAGGTAGCGCACGGAGCCGGGGGCGCCGCCTCAGGTGCGGCGGCCGCGCGCAGCCCGGCGGCGAAGGCCGCGGTGTCGGGCGTGCCCGTGCTCGGATCGGTGGGGTTGGCGATGCCGTACCAGTCCTGGCTGTCGCTGGCGTCGCGCTCAGGCGTGACCCAGGTGTAGAGCAGGCTCGCCGCCAGTCCGCAGTCCAGGTGGCCGAGCGCCTGGAGCACGCCCTCGATGTCGGCGGGGCGGCGGGCGGCGGGCGCGTAATTGATGGCTCCCGCGGGCTGCGTGGTCCAGCCGAACTCCGTCACGTACAGCGGGACGGTGCTCATCCCGGCGCTGACCAGGGCGGCGCGCGCCCCGCGCACCCGCGCCAGCACCACGGCCGGATTCCCGTAGGGATGCAGCGCCACCCCATCGACGTGGCCGGGCAGCTGGGCCACCGCGCGCACCATCGCCGCCAAGAACACCGACGCGTTGGTGAGGCCGCCCACCAGCACCCGGATGGCCGGGTTGGCGGTGTCGATGGCCGCGCGCGCGTCCATGTACAGCCGGGCGTAGGCGCCCGCGTCCGGGTCCGGGGTCCAGAACTCCGGGTTGTCGGGCTCGTTCCAGATCTCGATCGCCGTGACCGGGAGTGGCGCCAGCGCTGGGTGCGCGCGCCAGAACGCTCCGCCGCGCCCGTAGCGGGCGGCGAAGGCGCCTGCGTAGGCGGCGTAGTCGAGGTCCGAGCGCGGCGGGGAGTGGTCCTGGCCGGGCACCGACTGCGCCCATGGCGCCGTGTAGTCGATGATCGGCAGCCAGGTCAGCCCGTGGGCGGCCAGCGAGCCCGCGATCCGGTCGTCAAAGGACCAGTCGTACCGGTGGTGGCCGTCCACCGGTGCGTGCGGCTCGGCGGCCTCCCACAGCGCGTCGCTGCGCGCCACCGTCGCCCCGGTGGCTCGCACCGCGGCGAGCTGGGCGTCGATCTGCGCCTGGGTGTAGGTGAGGTCGTTGAACAGCCGGTTGACGTTGACGCCAAACGCCTGGGTGGGCGGGGCCGGAAGAGCCGGGAGCGCGGCCCGCGGCGGCGCAGCCGGCCCTGCACGCGCCCGGGAGTGCCGCGACGACCCCCCGCTGGTCACGATGAGGATGATCCCGGCGACGACCGCCGCCACCGCCACCACGGCGGCGAGCGCCTCTCCGCGCCGCCTCATGCCCCGGCGCCGCGGCGCCGGACGTCACGCAGTGCGCGCAGCTGGGACCGCTCGCGCCGCGCGGACCGCCCCAGGGCCGACTTGAGCGCGATCCGCGTGCCGAACGTCAGCGCCTGCAGTGCGTCGTCGATCGCCGCCCGGCGCGTGCCCAGCCGCGCGCGCACCACGTCGTGGCGGGCCGCCGCCAGCCGCGCGAAGGGCTCGCCGCCGAACGCCACCGCTGAGGCGTGCGCCCGGTGATGGCAGAGCCGTGCCGCGGGCCAGAACCACGTCTGCACGCCGCCGGCGGCGGCGCGCAGCCCGAGCTCCATGTCCTCGCCGTAGAGGAAGATGGCCTCGTCGAACGGGCCGAGGCGGCACAGGGTGTCGGTGCGCGCGGCGATGGCGCACCCCACCGCCCAGCCGACCGGGCGCGGCGTTGACGATCGCCACGGCTCCAGCCACCGTGCCGCGCGGTCCGAGATGGGGGCGAGCGCGGCCCCCGGGATGAGCGCCCGGACGAGATCGGCCGCTGAGGCGGGCAGCGGATGGACCGTGTCCTGGCGGGTCCCGTCGGGGTAGAGCACGAGTGGTGCCAGCAGCCGGTCGGGACCCAGCGCCGCCTCCGCGGCCAGCGCGCGCACCGAGTCGTCGAGCAGCTCCACGTCAGGGTTGACCAGCACCGCGACCGGCTCTGACACCTCGGCCAGACCCCGGTTGTTGGCGCGCCCGAAGCCGGCATTCTCGCCCAGCGCCACCACCACCGCATCGGCGAAGGCGCCCGCCACCGCCACCGTGTCATCGCGTGAGGCGCAGTCGACCACCACCGTGCGCACCCCCGGGAGGTGGCGCGCCGCCGACTTCAGCAGCCCTGGCAGGTGCGCCGCCGAGTTGTGCGTCACGGTGACGAGCGCGAAGTCGCCGCGTGGGGGCGGAGCCGGGGCGGGCACACGCGCAGGCTAGTGCCGGTAGCCGCTTGTGCGCCGAGTGGACCAATCCATACACTGCCCCGCCATGGCGCATGCCTCCTCGACGACCCCGGGGACCGCTCCGAGGGTTGCGCTGATCCACGACTTCCTGCTGGATATGCGGGGAGCCGAGCGCGTCTTTCTCGAGCTGTGCGCCATGTGGCCCGAGGCGGACCTGTTCACCACCGTCTACGACGAGGACGGGACCGAGGGGCGCTTCGCCCATCGCAACGTCCACACCTCCTTCCTGCAGAGGCTGCGCCCGTCGGCGCGCACCTTCCGCGCCATGCTGCCGCTGTACCCGGCGGCGATCGAGTCGTTTGACCTCTCGGCCTACGAGCTCGTGGTCTCCAGCTCGTCGGCCTGGGCCCACGCGGTGCTGTGCGGGGAGGGCTCGGTCCACGTCAGCTACTGCCACAACCCGTTTCGCTACGCGTGGAGCGATCGCTACCGCACGTTGGAGCGCCGGCGCGACCCGATCAGCCGCGCGGCGCTGAGCGGGCTGTTCAGCCGCTGGCGCCAGTGGGACTGGATCGCCGCACAGCGGACCGACCGCTACGTCGCCAACTCGCAGGCCACCCAGGAGCGGATCCACACCTACTTCGGGCGCGAGTCCGCGGTCGTGTACCCGCCGGTGGCCGTTGACCGCTTCGGCCCCGGCCCGGTGGGCGAGCACTACGTGATCGTCTCCGAGCTCATGCCCCACAAGCAGATCGACGTCGCCATCGAGGCCTTCAATCGCATCGGCCGGCGGCTGGTGGTCGTCGGGGACGGCCCCGAGAGCCGCCGGCTGCGCCGCGCCGCCGGTCCGACGGTGTCCTTCACCGGCCGCGCCACCGACGCTCAGGTCCAGCACCTGGTCAGCTCCGCCCGGGCCATGATCGTGACCTCGGTCGAGGAGTTCGGCATCGCCGCCGTCGAGAGCCAGGCCGCCGGCCGTCCCGTCATCGCCCGGTCCGCCGGAGGTGCGCTGGAAACGGTGATCGACTCAGAGACGGGCTGCTTCTGGTCGGGCGGCGCGCGCGAGCTGGCCGCCGCGGTGGCCGCCTTCGACGACGGCGCCATCTCCAGCGAGGCGTGCTTGAGCAACGCCGCCCGCTTCGGGCCCACTCAGTTTCACCGGGCGCTGCGGGCCGAGGTGGCCGCGGCCCAGCAGGCGCGGGCCGAGGCTCCGCTCAGTACCCGCCGCCCCGCCGCCCCGGTGCGGCTCGTGCGGCGCGCCGGCCGGTAGCGGTGCCACCCGCCGTGCGTCGGGTCGTGCTCAACGCCGCCTCCGCGGCCCTGCTCGCCGGGCCCACCGTGCTCGCCTTCTTCGCCGGCGGCTACTTCGAGCAGCCCTCGCTGTGGGCCGGGCTGCTGGCCTGCGTCCTGGTCGCGGTGGCGGCGGTGTCGGTGCGCGCCGGCCTGCCACGGGGCCGGGCGGCGGTGCTGGCCATGGGCGGCCTGGGAAGCCTGGCGGCCTGGACGCTGCTCTCCACCGCGTGGGCGCCGATCAAGGGCGATGCCTACCAGGCCGGCCAGCAGGCGGTGCTCTACACCGCCGTCCTCGTCGCCGCCGCGCTGCTGTTCACGCGCCGCTCCGCGGCGCGCGCCGTCGAGCCCGCGCTGGCCGCGGGAACGCTGGTGGTCATCGGGTATGGCCTGTCGGAGCGGCTGCTGCCGGGGATCCTGCACTTCGCCCGCTCGGTCAGCGCCGAGGGCCGCCTCGAGCAGCCCCTCACCTACTGGAACGCGATGGGCGAGCTGGCCGCCATCGGCTTCGTGCTGTGCGCGCGCATCAGTGGTGACGGCTCGCGGACCCGCGTCGAGCGCTCGCTGGCCGCGGCCGCGACCCCCGCGCTCGGCCTGGGGCTGTATCTCAGCTTCTCGCGCGGCGCGCTGTTCGCCTGCGTGGCCGGGCTGGTGACGCTGATCGTCGCGGCGCCCCAGCGCGAGCAGCTCGGCGCGATCGGAGGCGCGGTGGTCAGCGGCGCGATCGCCTCGCTCGTCGCCTCCCGCCTGAGCGGCGTGACCGCCCTGGCCGGCTCGCCGTCCACGCGTGAGCACCAGGGTCTGGCCATGCTGCTCGTGCTCCTGGCGCTGGCGGTGCTCGCCGGGGTGTTGCGTTGGCGGCGCAGGCCCAGTGAGCGGCCGGGCGCCCTGCGCCTGCCCGCACACGCGCCGTGGATCGCCCTCGCCGTGCTCGTCGTGGGGCTCGCGGTGGCCATCCTGGTGGGCAACCAGGAGTCAAGCCGTCAGACCCAGCCCCTGTCAGCGGGCGCCTCACGGCTCGTGACGCTGCGCAGCAACCGCTATGCGTACTGGCGGGTGGCCCTGCGCGCCTTCGGCGACGAGCCGCTGCGGGGCGTGGGGGCGGGGGGCTGGTCGGTGTACTGGCTGCGCGACCGCACGGTGTTCGAAGCGGCCCAGGATGCCCACTCGCTGCCGCTGCAGACGGCGGCGGAGCTCGGCGTGGTGGGACTGGCGCTGCTGGCGGCCTTCCTGGCCGGGGTCGCGCTGTGCGCCGGCCGGGCGATGCGGGTCGCTCCGGCGCTGGCGGCGGGCCCGGTGGCCGGCGTGGTCGTCTACATCGCGCACGCCCCGCTGGACTGGGATTGGGAGATGCCCGCCCTCACCCTCGTGGCCGTGATCCTCGCCGGCCTGCTCGTGGCCCTCAGCACCCCTGAGGCACAGCAGCCCGACCGCGATGAGGCACGCCTCCGCACCCAGGTGGCGACGCCCGCATGACCTTCGGCTACGGTTTGCGCCTTCCATGACGGGCTCGCACGACAACGGATCCGTCGAGCGCGGGCTCGACTCGCTGCGCATCCTGGTCCTCGCCGACCGCTGCTGGGCGCATCCCCAGGGCGGAGGCTCCGGGGCCAACCTGTACGCCCAGGTGCGACGCTGGGCTTCGGCCGGCCACCGGGTCACGGTGATCGCCGGGGACTACCCGGGCGCCACGCGCCTGGAGCACGCCGCGCCCAACCTCACGGTGCATCGGATGGGCGGGCGCGCCTCGGTGTTCCCGCGTGCGGTGTGGGCGGTGATGCGCGGGCTCGGCCGTGACGCCGACGTCGTCCTGGAGGTCATCAACGGCATCACCTTCCTCACGCCCCTGTGGCTGCGCACCCCGCGCGTCGCTCTGGTGTGCCACCCCCATCGTGACCTGTACGTGGGCGAGTTCGGGCGCAGCCGGGGACGTATCCTGGCCGCGCTGCTCGAGGAGCTGCCGCTGCGCCTGCTCTACCGCCGGGCGACGTTCCTCACCATCTCGGAGTCCGCGCGCGACGACCTCGTCCAGATCGACGGGCTGGACCGCGACCGGGTGAGCGTCGCCTACTGCGGCGTCGAGCCCGGCCTGTTCGGCCCGGGGCAACGTGACCCCAACCCGCGGCTGGTGCACCTCGGCCGGCTGAAGGCCTACAAGCGCATCGAGCATGTCCTCGACGTGCTGGAGGCGATCCCCGGCGCCGCGCTGGACATCGTCGGCGAGGGCGACCACCGCGAGGCGCTGGAGGCCGACATCGCCCGGCGCGGCCTGAGCGACCGGGTGACCATGCACGGCCACGTCGACGAGGAGACCCGTGCCGCCCTGTACGCCCGAGCGTGGATCCTGCTCACCGCCTCCTCCTCGGAGGGCTGGGGCCTCACCGTCATCGAGGCGGCGCTGTGCGGCACACCCAGCGCCGCGCTGGCCGTGGGCGGGCTGCGGGAGTCGATCGTGGACGCCAGGACGGGCATCCTGGCCCGCGACATCTCAGAGCTCACCGAGCGCGTCCGCGACCTCATCGCCGATCGCGAGCGCCTGGAGGAGCTGGGGGAGGCCGCCCGTCGGCGTGCGCTCACCTTCACCTGGGAGCGCACGGCCGCCGACAACCTGCGCGTGCTGCGCGCCCACGCCCACTTCACCGATCGCGCCGCCGGTCATGTCCGCGGCGGCCTGCTCGCCGGCCAGGACGTCCGCTCACGCACGGGCCCCGAGGACGCCGAGCGCCCGCCGCTGGTCACCGCGCAACCGCCGGTCAGCGTCGCCCGCGCCCGCGAGCGCAGCCAGAGCTGGCGGCTGGTGGGCGCCGCCGAGCTCATCGAGGACGTGCTCACCGAGTTCGCCGCCCGCCGCATCATGACCATCACCGATCGCCGGCCCGGCCTCATCGAGCTCAAGGGCGGCTCGGCGCTGGCGGCCGGGACGCGGGCCCGCGCCCTGGACTGGCTGCCGGTGCGCGCTCGCCTCGCCTTCGGTACCGACGAGCGCGGCCGCACGTGGGTGGACGCCTCCGTCGGCCCCCGCGGCCGGCCTCATCTGCGCCGCCGCCAGATCGAGGGCCTCTACGAGCACAAGCTCGCCAGCTGGCTGGCCGAGCTCGACCGGACGCTCGAGCCCTACCGCTCCGCGCCCGTGGACGCCGTCGGTGGTGGAGCGGCCGGGGCGGGTTCGGCGAGCGCCTCGTCGGGCGCGCTGCGCTGAGTCCCGAACACGTCCTTGAGCGAGAGCAGCGGCCGCTCCAGCAGGTAGTAGCTGGCGGCGGCGATGGCCGCGGTCATGATCAGCGTCCCCGCCGACCACCACACCCATGGGTGGATGACCGAGTGCGCGCCGAAGTTCCACCGCTGCAGCTGGGCGAGGACCGTCGTCTGCCACAGGTAGATCCCGTAGGAGATGAGGCCCAGCCAGGCCAGCACGCGCAGGCCGAGCACCCGCCGGGGCAGCCCGCGCGTCTGGTCGCCGATGATGGCCGGCACCAGCAGGCCGAAGGCCACCGCGCCGTACAGCCACTCGCGGCCGAGGTACTGCCACCGGCCCATCGGGGCGAAGAAGCGCGGGTTGATCCCGATGCGCTTGCTGACGACGTAGAAGGCCACCGCCGCGAACACCCAGGACAGCACCGGCGCGCGGTCAAAGCGCCGCACCCACCCGGGGGTGCTTCCGCGCTGCTCGATCCAGGCGCTCACCACCGCCAGCCCCATTCCGAGCGCGAACTGGTCAAGGAACGCCGGCAGCGCGTCGAGCGCCGGGGTGATCACCACCTGATGGGGGCTCTGGCCGGCCAGCACCACCGCCTTCCAGGCCTCGGAGACGATCACCAGCACGGCCAGTCCGATGAGCTCGGAGCGCAGGACGGCCCGCGCATCGGGCGTACCGCTGCCTGCGCGGGCCCGGCGCGCGGCCAGCCGCCGCATCGCCCACGCGTAGAGCGGGAGGAACGCGTAGAAGGCGATCTCGATGGTCAGCGTCCACCCCTGGATCAGGCCGCCCGAGAGCGTGCGGCTGCGGTAGGTCTGCGCCAGCAGGTAGTAGGTGGGAAAGCCGCTGGAGCTGAACACCCCGAGCTCGTAGGCGGAGGTCCCCACCCACAGCGCGGTGACCGTCAGCGCGAGCCAGTAGGCGGGCGCGATGCGCAGCAAGCGCCGCCACGCGTACGGGCCCACGGCCGGCCCCGGGCGGCCGCGAAACCGCGCGGCCACGAACGGGCGGTAGAGCAGCACCCCGGAGATGAGGAAGAAGATGGCCACGCCCACGTCCAGGCGCTGGGCGAAGGGGCTGAGCACGCTGTGCGGGTTGCCGGAGATCCCGGCGGCGACGGCGGTATGGGTGAGCAGCACGCACAACGCCGCGATCGCCCGCAGCGAGTCCACCAGCGGGAAGCGATTGGCCCGGGCGTTCACAACCGCGCATTGTGGCCCCTGCGAACCCTATGCTGCCCCGCGTGAGACCGAGCACGTTCGCCGGTCGCCTGACCGCCGTCGCCGCTCTCGGGCTGGTCCTGCGCGCCGCCTACCTGTACGGGCCCGCCCGGCACGTGGTCGGCATCGGCGACTGGTGGTTCTACCACTGGCAGCCGGGCCTGATCGTCAACGGCCACGGCTTCACCGATCCCTGGGCGCTGCTGGCCACCCACCACTACCGGCCGTCGGCGGCCCACCCACCGCTGTACTCGATCCTGCTCTCGGCCCTGTACCTCCTGGGCGGCCACGGCGCGCTCATCCAGCGGTCGCTGGGGCTGGTCCTGGGCACCGTGACCCTGGTGCTCGTCGGCCTGCTCGGCCGACGCGCCGGCGGTGAGCGCCTCGGTGTCATCGCCGCCCTGCTCTACGCGGTCTATCCGGTGATGATCGCGGTGGATGGCGATCTCATGAGCGAGGTCCTCTACGGCCCGCTCATCGCCGGCATGCTGCTGGCTGCCTTCGCGCTCTATGACCGGCCCACCGTCCGGCGCGCGCTCGTGCTGGGGGCGGTCATCGGGCTCGCGGCGCTCACCCGCACCGAGGCGCTGCTGTTCGTGCCCTTCCTGCTGATCCCCGTGGTGTGGCGGGCGCGCACGGCCGGCAGCGGTGCCGGACGGGCCGGGCGCACCGCCCTCGCCGGCGTGGGCATCCTCGCCTGCGTCGTCGTCATCGCCCCCTGGCTCATTCGCAACGAGATCGCCTTCGGCCGCTTCGTGCTCATCTCCACCAACAACCAGACCGTGATCGCCGGGGCCAATTGCCCGCAGACCTACCACGGGGTCAACATGGGCGGCTGGGACATCACCTGCATCGCTCCCCGGACGAAGACCAACGAGGCCGCCCAGGCCGCCATCTGGCAGCACGACGGCCTCAGCTACGCCGGCCATCACCTCGGCCGGCTGCCCGCCGTGATCCTGCTGCGCGAGCTGCGGGTGTGGGACCTGTGGCAGCCCCGCCGCCAGGCGCGCACCTTCGCCGAGGGCCAGCAGATTGACGTCGCGCAAGCCGGCGTGGCGGCATTCTGGCTGTTCGCGCTGGTGGCCATTCCCGGCGTGCTGGCGCTGCGCCGGCGCTCCCCGGCGCTGCTCATCCTGCTCGCGCCCGCGGTGGTGGTGTGCCTGACCACGGCGATCGGCTACGGCGTCCCGCGCCTGCGTGACTCGTTTGACATCGCGCTGCCCGTGCTCGCCGCTGCGGGCGTGCTGGCGTTGGCCGAGCGGCTGGCGGCGCGGCGCCGAGCACCGCGCCGGGTCCTGGCCGGGTCCCGGCAACCCGCCCTATGACCTTTCGCCGCGCGCTGGCGGCGATCGCACTGGGCGGGCTGGTGCTCCGTCTCATCTACGCCTACGTGATCGTCAAGAGCCGGCCCCTGCTCGGCGACGCGCTGGAGTTCCAGCAGCAGGCCAACCTGCTGGCCTCCGGCCACGGGCTGATCGAGCCGCAGGTGTGGTTCGCGCAGCACATCGCCCGGCCCAGCGCCGACAAGCCGCCGGTCTATCCCCTGCTGGAGGCCGCCATCTCGCTGCTCGGCGGGCGCACCTGGGCGTGGCACGACATCGTCGACCTGGTCGCCGGGACCGCGACGGTGTGGGTCACGGGGCTGCTCGGGTACCGGGTCCCCAGGGGGGGTGTCCGCGGCGCGCGGCTGGGGCTGATCGCCGCCGGGATCGCCGCCGTCTACCCGCTGCTCATCGCCGCCGACGGTTCGCTGCGCTCCGAATCGGTATTCGCGCTGTTTGTGACGCTCTCGCTGCTGTGCGCGCTGCGCCTGCGCGATCGGCCGTCGGTGCGCCGGGCGATCACCCTGGGGTTGGTCATCGCCCTGGCGGCGCTGACGCGGTCCGAGGGCCTGCTCCTGGTGGTGCTGCTCCCCTTCGGGCTGGCCGGCTGGCGCCGCGGGGTGATCAGCGCGCTCACCTGCGTCCTCGTCCTCTCGCCGTGGCTCGTGCACACTTGGGCCACCTTCGGCCAGCCGGTCCTGATCTCCACCAACGTCGGAGGGCTGCTGGCCGGCGCCAACTGCCCGCAGACCTACCACGGGCCGCTGCTGGGCCAGTGGGACCTCTCGTGTCTGCCTCCGGCGACGCACACCAACGAGGCGGTCGAATCCGACCACCTGCGCGATGTCGGCCTGCGCTACGCCCGCGATCACGCCGGGCGGCTGCCGGTGGTCATCGCCGCACGCATCGGGCGGTCCTTCGAGTTGTTCCTGCCGCGCCAGCAGTGGGCCATGGAGGCCTTCTTCGAGGGGCGCAACGAGAAGGTGGAGGAGGCCGGCGTGCTCGTCTACTACGTGGTGGCGCTGCTGGCCATCGCCGGTACGGTGCTGCTGTGGCGCCGCCGCGGACCGTGGCGGATCCTGCTCTCCCCGCTCGTCCTCGTCGTCTTCGTCTCGGTCACCGGCTACGGCTTCACCCGCTTCCGGGTCGGCGCCGAGCCCGCGCTCATCGTGCTCGCCGCCGTCGCGCTGGACGGCATCGCGCAGCGCCGATGGCCGCTCGCGGCGTCAGAATGTGCCGATGCTCCCGCGGATCGCACTGGCCGGGTTGGCGGCGGTCGCCGCGGCGTGGTTCGCGGTGCTGCTGGTTGACACCCACAAGGTCAACCAGGCCGCGGCCGCCAAGGGCACGATTGCGGCGGTGCGCGCGGCGCTCACCGGCCCACAGGCGCAGTTCGACCAGCGCATCGACGACCTGCGGTCGGCCCGCCTCGTCAACCCCGACACGTCGATCACCCTCGACATCGCCGGCGCCTACCAGGTGCGCGGCGGCGCCGCCAACCTGAACCGTGCGCTGGACACCGTCAACGCCGTGCTGCGCTCCGAGCCGCAGAACCTCGATGCGTGGGCGGCGCTCTACCGCATCCAGGGTGCTCGCAACGACTCCACCGGTCAGACCGAGGCGCTCACGCATGCCCAGCGCCTTGACCCGCTGGACTTCCGCTCGCGGTGACGGCGCACTGACGCGCTGCGGGCTTACACTCGCCCGCGCATGGTGAGGGTGCGCAAGGACGCCGGCGTCACGCTGGGTTTCACGGCGCTGGCCTTCGCCGTCGCCTTCTGGCAGCTGCCCGGCTGGGCGACGTCGGACACCAAGATCGACCTCTACGCCGACCCGGGCCGGTTCTTGTCCAGCGTGGCCTCGGTGTGGACCAACACGGGCGACCTCGGCGAGATCCACAGCTCCCAGTACGGGGGCTATCTGTGGCCGATGGGCCCGTTCTTCGCCCTCTGTCACGCGATCGGCCTGTCGCCGTGGGTCGCCGAGCGGTTGTGGCTGGGGCTCATCCTCGCCCTCGCGGCGTGGGGGGTCCTGCGCCTGCTCGACGTGCTCATCGGCGCGCCCCGCGGCGTCGCCCACGTCGTCGCCGCCGCGGTCTACGCCTTCAACCCCTACACGGTGGTGTTCACGGCGCGCACCAGCATCACCCTGCTCGGCTACGCCGCGCTGCCGTGGCTGCTGCTGGTCGTCCACCGCGGCCTGCGCGCCGACCCCGGCGCCGGCCGGTTGAAGTCCTGGTGGTGGCCGGCGGCCTTCGCGCTCATCCTCACCTCGGCCGGGGGCGGGGTCAACGCGGCGCTGGTCGCTTTCGTCCTGCTGGGCCCGGCGGCGCTGCTCATCTACGAGCCGGCCATGGGCCACGTGCCCTGGCGAGCCGCGCGCACGTTCGTCATCCGGGCGGCGCTGCTCAGCCTGCTGGTGTCGCTGTGGTGGCTGCTCGGACCTGCTCGTCCAGGCCCGCTACGGGATCAACTTCCTCCAGTACACCGAGCAGCCGCGGACGATCTGGGGCACCAACTCCATCACCGAGTCGCTGCGTCTGATGGGCTACTGGACCTCCTACCTGGGCGCCGGCTATCCCCAGGCGCGCTTCGGCTACTACTCCGACAGCGGGACGCTGCTCTACAACGTCGTGGTGGTGGGCGCCTCGCTGATCGTGCCGGCGCTCGCCTGCCTGGGCTTCGTATGGACCCGCCGCTGGCGCTACGGCCCGTTCTTCCTGGCCATGGTGCTGGTGGGTGTGGTGGTCATGTCCGCCGGGTTCCCGAACGGGACCCCGCTGCGGCAGGTGATGAACTGGGTCTACTACCACGTCAGCCTGCTCAGCTTCCTGCGCACCGTCGACAAGGCCGCGCCGGTGGCGGCGCTGGGCCTGGCCGGGCTGCTGGGGCTCGCCGCGCACGTCGCCTGGGCGAGACTGAGAACTAGTCGCATTCTCACCGGGGGCGGGCGCCGCGCCCTGCTCGTCGCCGCCCCCGCCGCCCTCGCCGCTCTCATCGCCCTGGCCGCGTGGCCGCTGTTTCAGGGCCGGGCCATCGACCGCCAGCTCACCTGGAAGCAGATCCCGGCGGCCTGGCGCGCCGCGGGGCGCGACCTCGACGCCCACCTGCCCGCCAACTCGCGCGCCATCGTCCTCCCGGGTCAGGTGTTCGCCTTCTACAAGTGGGGCGGCACCATCGACTCGATCCTGCCTCGGCTCACTGACAAGCCGGTGGCGGTGCGCTACGAGACCCCGTACTCGGACCTGCACGCCGACGACCTGCTCGTCACCATCGACAACCTCGTCCAGCAGGGACGCCTCTACGGCGGCCAGCTCAAGCCGCTGCTGGGACTGATCGGCGCGAGTTCGGTCATCTCGGGCACCGACGACGACACCACCCGCAGCGGTGCCGTCGACCCCTCCAGCGCGGCCCGCGCCCTGGCCACCCAGGGCCTGGGCACCCCCCATGACTATGGTCCGCTCGCCCCCGTACCGGCGGCTCCGGGGAGCATCGACCCGCCTCAGCGCCTCGCCCAGGTGCGCCAGTTCAGTCTCTCGCCCGGGCGCGGGATCGTCCACGTCGATCAGGGGCCGCCGACGGTCGTCGACGGCTCCGCCCAGGGACTGGCCGATCTCGCCGCCTTCGGCCAGCTGCCCGCCCGGGCACCCGTCTTCTACGCCGGGGACCTGACGCGCGCGGCCATCCAGTCAGACGCGGCGTCGGGCGCCGACATCGTCATCACCGACTCCAACCGGCGGCAGGTGTTCTCGCCCCAGTTCACCCGGCAGGACTTCGGCCCGGTGCTGACCGCCGGGGAGCCGATCACCGCCGACGAGGCCACGCTCAACCCGTTCGCCGCCAACGGCACCGCCGCCCAGACGGTCACCCTCGTCCGGGGCGCTCGCGCGCTGCAGGCGCCGTCGGTCTACGGCCTGGCTCAGTTCCCCGAGCTGGGGCCGCTCGCCGCATTTGACGGCAACCTGAGCACGAGCTGGGTGCCGTACCCCAACCTGCCCCCGGCCCAGCGCTGGGTCCAGATCGACTTCAGCCACCCGCGCGATGTCCCCTACATCGACGTCTTCCCCCTCGTCGGGCCCCCAGACGACGGTCAAGTCGGTGGCCATCGACGGCCGGATCTTCCCCGTGTCCCCCGGCGGCACCCGCATTGCGCTGCACGCCCGCGGCATCTCGAGCCTGCGCATCGCCCTGGCCCGCGTCGTGCGCCTGAACTCCAACAGCGGCCCCGGCGGCCTGCGCGAGGTCCGTATCCCCGGCGTCCACGTCTCCGCGGTCCTGCGCCCGCCGCTGGTGGCCTCGAGCGCGCTGGCCGGCCGCGACCTCAGCCACGCCTCGCTGACCTGGCTGTTCGCCCGCCAGACCGCCGACGACCCGTTCCGTGCCAACCGCTACGTCGACGAGCCCGTCCAGAACGATCCCGCCGACGCCCAGGATCCCGAGACCCTCATCGCCCGTCAGGTCTCATCGCCCGCCCGGCGCTCCTATCGCGTCGACGCGCGCGTCACGCCCGCGGTGGACGCGCCGGATTCCGCGTTCGACGCTCTCAGCGGAGTGCGCTCGAGCACGACCTTCACCTCGTCGAGCCGCTTTGAGAACCAGCCGCGCTACCGCGCCTCGGGCGCCTTCGACGGCGATCCGGCCACCGCCTGGGTGGGGCTGTGGACTCGCCCCTTCGCCCCGGCGCCGTGGATCGCCTGGCGCTCGGCGCGGCCGCTGACCGTGACCCGGCTGCAGATCGCGCCCGCGCGCCAGCCGGTGCGCCGCCCCACCCAGGTGCAGCTCAGCTGGCCCGGAGGCAGTTCTGCGCCGCTGACCGTCGGTGCCGGGCGGCGCCGTCGTCCTGCCCCGGCCGGTCGCGGGCCTCCGCCTTTCGCCTCACGATCCTGCGCGCCCAGTTCCCCGCCGGGCTGACCTCCCGCCGGCGCGCGGCGCGAGCGGTGGGGATCGGGACTCTGTCGGTGCCGGGGCTGGCGCCGGTCACCGTGCCGCACGTGGGTGCCGTGCGCAGCGTCTGTGGCATGGCCGCGGTGTCGGTGGGCGGCGCCCGCGTGCCGCTGCGCGTCACCGGCACGGTCGGCGCGCTGGACGCCGGGCTGCCGCTGAGCGCCGCCACGTGCGCCGGGCCGGTGACGATGGCGGCGGGCACCCAGGAGGTGGGCTCACTGCCGGGAACCTTCAGCGTCGACCTGCTGCGCCTGCGCTCGCCGGCCCCGGTGCCCCTGCCGACGCCCACCGCCGCGTCGGGCCCGAGGCTGATCAGCGCCGGCCACCTCGGCAATGACAGCGTCAGCGGCGTGCGGGTCGCCCTCACCCGCCCGGCGTGGCTCGTGCTGGGGGAGAGCTATGACACCGGCTGGCAGGCGCGCTGCGATGGGCGCACGCTCGGCGCCCCGAAGCTCATCGACGGCTATGCCAACGGCTGGCTCGCCCCGGCGGACTGCCGCAACGTGTCGTTCACCTTCGCGCCGCAGTCCACGGTGAACGTCGGCTACGTGATCTCCGGACTGGTGGCGCTGGCCCTCCTCCTGCTGCTCATCGTCGTCAGGCCGCCGCGGCTGGCCGCTGGCGCTCGCGGACACCGCTGCTCGACGCCGGTGCGCTCGACGGCGCCCGGCGCCGGCTGCCCCTGCCGCGCGCGGCCGCCCTGGCGGTGGCGCTGGGCGTCGTGCTGGGCTTCGTCTTCGCCAAGCGCGCCGGGATCGTCATCGCTGTCGGGCTGTTCGTGATCTTCTGGCGTGGCTACGGGCCGCGTGCGCTGGCCGCCGCCGCCGGGACCCTGCTGCTGGTGGCGGTTCCCATCGCCTACCTGATCACCGACCCGCGCAACCAGGGTGGCTACAACTTCAACTACAGCGTCGAGCTCATCGCCGCCCACTGGCTCGGAGTGGCCGCGGTGATCATGCTCGGGCTGTCGGCCTGGATGACCCTTTCGGCAGCGCGGCGCCGGTCCCGGCGACCCGAACCGCCCGAACCGCCTGACCCGCCGGGTTCGCCCGAGCCGCCCGAGCCGCCCGAGCCGCCGGAGATCGGCGCGGCCGGGCCGGCCGCCGGCGGCGCACCCGTGAGCACGGCACGATGACCGCGGACCCCCGCCCGGCAGGCCTCGGCCCCCCGGGCCCCGGCGCGCCGCGCGCCCACCGCTTCGCGCTGATGAATTCCGTCCGCGCGCTGGCGGCGCTCAGCGTCCTCTTCTTCCATGCGGTCGGCATCTACGGCGGGGCGCTGAGCCAGCGCGGCCTGCGCGCGCCGGTGGCCCGCATGGAGGTCGGCGTGGTCATCTTCCTCGTCGTCTCGGGGTTCCTGCTCTACCGCCCGTTCGTCATGAGCCAGCTCACCGCGGACCCGTCCCCGGGCGTCCGGGCCTACCTGTGGCGACGGGTGCTGAGGATCGTTCCCGCCTACTGGGTGGCCCTGGCCCTCGCCGCCCTCCTCGTCCCCTACCACGGCGTGTTCACCGGCGGGGGCGTGCCCACCTACTTCGGCTTTGCCCAGATCTATCGCGGGTCGACGATCGCGGGCGGCGACCCGCCGGCGTGGACGCTGGGCCTGGAGGCAAGCTTCTATCTCTTCCTGCCTCTGTGGGCGCTGGCGCTCCACGCGCTCTCGTCTCGCACGAAGCCCGATCTCCGGGCGCGGCTGCGCGTCCAGGCGGTCGGCGTGGGCGGGCTATGGCTGTTCAGCATGGCCTACAAGGCAGTGCTGATGAAGACCGGAGTCGTTGCGGCGATCCCGGGCTCGCCGCTGCCGGCGCTGGTCACGCTGCCTGGCTACATCGACGAGTTCGCGCTGGGGATGGGCCTGGCCGTGGTCAGCGTGTGGATCGAGCTGCGCGGCGCCGAGCCCGCGCTGGTCCGCCTCATCGGCCGCCGCCCGGGCGTGGCCTGGGCCTTCGCCCTCGCCGCGTTCCTGCTCGTCAGCTTCGGCATCGGCCTCACCGGGGACCCCGCGCAGAACTACACCCCTGCGCAGTACCTGGCCCGCAACGTCCTGTACGGCGCCGTCGCGGTGGGGGTGATCGCGCCCGCGGTCTTCGGGCAGGACCGCGGCGGATTGGTCCGGCGCGTGCTGGCGTGGCCGGCCCTGCTGTGGATCGGGCTCATCTCCTACGGCATCTACATCTGGCACTCGCCGTTGCTCAGCCGGCTGCTGGCGTGGCACTACGGCCAGGGCGGGTCGCATCTGTGGCGCTACATCCAGTGGGGGGTGGTTCCGCTCCTCGGTTCGATCGCGCTCGGCGCCGCCAGCTACTACCTGATCGAGCGCCCCGCCCTGTCCTTCAAGCGCTTCGTCCCCGACCGTCGCCGGCGGGCGATCAGCGAACCGCGCCCGGAGCCGGCGTCGCTGGCTCCGCCCGGCGGCGGGTGAGCGTCGGAGCCCACGTTCTTGAAGGCGAGGATCGGCCGCTCGAACGCGTAGTAGCTGACCGCCGCCGCCACCACGGCGGCGAGGATCGTGGCCGCGGTGAGGACCAGGAACGGGTGCCCTGGCCACCACGAGTACGCGCCGTGCTCGAGCAGCTTGCCCAGCAGCGGGTCATGCCACAGGTAGATCCCGTAGGAGACGAGGCCCAGCCACGCCAGCACCCGCCACCGGAGCACGCGGGCGGGCCCGCCGGCGGGGCGCACGAACACCGCCGGGGACACCAACAGCGCCGCGATCAGCCCGAAGCCGACGTGCACCCCGAGCCCGCCCCAGGCCGTCTGAAAGAAGATGCCGTGCACCTTGACGGCGGCGAACGGGAACAACCGGGCCACCAGTACGTAGAGCGCGATCGCCGCCACCCAGCAGGCCGGCGCCCACCGCGCCACCGAGCGCCCGATGGCCGCTGCCGGACCGCCGTCCTGGGCGCCGACGCTCACCACCGCCAGGGCCATGCCGAGCGCGAACCAGTCGAAGTTCTCCAGCAGCGTGTTGTCGAGCACCGTGCGCGGTCCGGCCAGGTCGATCGTGCGCAGCAGCAGGGACGCCACCGCCAGGACGCCCAGCACGGCGAGCTCGAGCCGGATGCGGTCGCGGCGCTCGGCGCGGCCGGTGCGCGCGGCCAGCCGCCCCATGGCGACGGCGATCACCGGCAGCAGCGCGTAGAAGGTCACCTCCACGCACAGGGTCCACGCCGGCAGGATCCCGCCGTAGAGCGTCCGGTGGCTGTAGACCTGCAGGAACAGGTAGTAGCGCCACCAGTCGTGGGTGAAGACGCCCTGCAGGTTGGCCCACCACCCCAACACCGTGAGGGCGAGCCAGTAGGCGGGGACGATGCGCAGCGCGCGCCGCCAGGCGTAGGTCCGCACGGCCGTCGACGGGGCACCGAGCACCTGGGCGGCCAGGAACGGGCGATAGAGCAGGAAGCCCGAGATGACGAAGAAGATCGGCACCCCGACGGTCAGGCCGGTCCATAGCGCCGTGGTCCACGCGCGGGTGGAGAACCCGGCGAAGGTCGCGGTGTGGGCCACGACCACGCACAGCGCCGCGATCGCACGCAGCGAGTCGACGAGCGGGAAGCGCGGATGGCCCGGCGGGGGCGCGACGGCGGGAGGAGCGGCGCTCGCGGCCATCAGTAGGGCCAGTGGCCGCGCTCGCCCAGCGCGCGCGCCACGGGGCGCAGCCGCGCCACCAGGGCGGCCTTGACCACGCAATTGCGCACGAAGTAGGGCAGCACGGCCGCCTGGGTCAGTGCATTGCCCACGCGCGCCCGGGCGTCGAGGTCCGCGCGCCGGTATTCGGCCAGCGATCCCGAGCGGCCCACGTAGCGAAACCGGGCCCCCGTGAACAGGAGCCGGAGCTGGGCCAGCATGACGCCCACCGCGCTGTAGGCGTCGTGGATGAGCATCGTGCCGCCGGGGCTGACCCTCGCGCCCCACTGCTCGATGTCGGGCCGGGCGAAGCGGTAGCGGTGCGCGCCGTCGATGTAGAGCAGGTCGATCGCGCCCGGCACCTGGTCCAGCGCCTCCCCGGATGGCCGCCGGACGTGGCGCACCCGCTCGTCCACCCCGGCCGTGCGCAGGTTGGCGTGGAAGGTGTCGTGGTCGGCGTCGCCGCGCTGCGCGTCGGGGGTGATCTCGTTGGGCCCGCGGTCACCGCCGCCGTGAGGGTCGATGGCCACCACGGCGACGTCGGGGGCTGCGGCAGACGCCAGCACGATCGTCGAGCGACCGCGAAACGAGCCGATCTCCACGATCCGGCCGCCCCGCGCCACCCGGCGGGCGCCGTCCCATAGCCGCCGGGCCTGGGCATCGGTCATCCATCCCTCGACGGCCGCGACCGCGGCCAGCACGGGCGCGAACTCCTGCTCGGTGCCGGCGACGCTCATGGCTGGCGGGCACGCTACCGCATGACACCGCGGCTTCTTCCGGCAGACTCGCAACCCATTAGGCTCCTGCCGATGTCCACGCCCCGCCGGGCCGTCGGGGTCCCGATGTTCCTCGGTCTGGTGGCTTACGCCCTGGCCTTCGCCCAGCGTCCGGGCTTGGCCACGGCGGACACCAAGATCAACCTCCACGTCGACCCGGGCCGCTTCCTCGGCGATGTCGCCTCGATGTGGACCTCCACCGGCCAGCTCGGCGGCGTCCAGACCGGCCAACAGGCCGGCTACCTGTTCCCGATGGGCCCCTTCTTCGCGCTAGGGCACCTCATCGGGCTGCCTGACTGGGTGGTCCAGCGCCTGTGGCTGGGCACGCTGCTGGCCCTGGCCGCCTGGGGCGCGGTCCGCCTGCTGGATGCGCTGATCGCCGAGCCGCGCGGGGTGGCTCACCTGGTCACGGGGCTGGTCATCCTCCTGAACCCGTTCGTCGTCACCTACGCCAACCGGACCACGGTGACGTTGCTGGCCTACGCGGCGCTGCCGTGGCTGCTGCTCGCGGTGCACCGGGGCGTGCGCGAGCCGGGCGGGTGGCGCTGGCCGGCGGTGGCGGCGCTCCTGGTCACCGCGGCCGGCGGGGGCGTCAACGGCGCGGTGGTGGCGTGGATGTTGCTGGGGCCGGCGCTGCTGCTCGTCTACGAGGTCGTGTTCGGCGAGGCCACACTGGCCGACGCCCGAGGCTTCCTGGTCCGGGCCGTCCCGTTGGGCGTCCTGGCCTCACTGTGGTGGGTGATCCCCGCCTACGTCCAGTCCGCGTACGGCGCCAACTTCCTCCAGTTCACCGAGCAGCCCGGCACGGTGTGGGGGACCACCAGCTCCACCGAGGCGCTCCGGCTCATGAGCTTCTGGCTCTCCTACGTCGGGATCGGTTTCCAGGGCCGTGCCATCCCGTACTTCGACGACTCGCTCACCCTGCTCTTCTCCGCACCGGTGGTGGTGGCCACCCTGCTGTTGCCCGCCGGCGCGCTGGGCGGCTTCGCCGCGATCCGGCGCTGGCGCCACGCCCCGTTCTTCCTCGGGCTGGCGCTGGTCGCGGTGGTGGTCATGATGGCCGGCTTCCCCAACGGGACGCTCCTGCGCCACGGGCTGTTCTTCACCTACAACCACGTGGCGGCGGTGCGCTTCCTGCGCGCCTCCTACAAGGGAGCGCCGCTGCTCGCCGTCGCCCTTGCGGTCCTGGCCGGGGTCGCCGCCGGGGCGCTGTGGGCGCGGGTGGGCCGGGTGGTACGGCCCGTGTTGGCGGTGGCGGTGGCGGCGGTGCTCGTCGGCGCCGCCTGGCCGATGGTCATCGGCCACGCCCAGGACGCCCAGGTCTCCTACCACCGGATCCCGGTGGCGTGGCGGCAGGCCGCCGCCGATCTCGATCGCGAGCTCCCCGCCAACTCGCGGGCGATGGTCCTGCCCGGCGACCTGTTCAGCTTCTACACCTGGGGCGGCACGGTGGATCCGATCCTGCCGGCGCTGTCTTCGCGGCCGGTGGTCGAGCGCTCCGAGGTGCCCTACACCGACCTGCGCGCCACGGACCTCGCGTGGACCATCGACGGCCTCGTGCACCAGCAGCGCCTCGTGCCCGGACAGCTCGGCCCGCTGCTCTCGCTCATCGGCGTGCGCTCGGTGGTGAGCGGCGCCGACGACGACCTCGCACGCTCAGACGCCCCGGCCCCGGCCGACGCGGCCGCCCAGCTCCAGACCCAGCCCGGCTTCCAGCGTCCCGCGCGCATCTACGGCCCGACCGCCCGCTACGTCTCCGCGACGCGACCGGGCGCCACCGTCCACCTGCCCCAGGTCCGCCGCTACGACCTGCCCAGCGCGCGCGGGGTGGTCCGCGTGGAGCCGGTGGCCGATCCCGTCGTCGTGGACGGCTCGGCCGACGGCATCGCCGGCCTGGCCGCCTTCGGCATGCTGCCCGCTCAGCGGCCCGTCCTCTACGCGGCCGACCTCGGGCCGGCGGCCCTGCGCCGGCAGGTCTCCGCGGGCGGCGACGTGATCATCACCGACTCCAACCGCCGCCAGGCGTTCGCCGCGTCCTCACTGGAGCAGAACACGGGTGCGGTGCTGACCGCCGACGAGACCGTGAGCGCCGACGGGTTCATCCTGGACCCGTTCAGCGGGGGCGCCGACGACGAGACGGTGGCCGTGTACGGCGGCGGCGTGCGCGCGGTCCAGGCGCCGTTCTCCCCCCAGCGCGTCCAGTTTCCCGAGCACGGGCCGTTCGCCGCCATCGACGGCTCCACCCGGACGGCGTGGGTCGCCGATCCGACGCTGGACCCCAGCCAGCGCTGGCTCCAGGTTGACTTCTCGCTCGCGCGCCGGGTCGCCTCCGTCGACCTCGTCCCCTACGACGACGCCGGCGGCAGCGTCCGCGCGGTGGCGATCAACGGTCACAGCTTCGCCGTGCATCCCGGGCTCAATCACCTCTCGCTGCCCGCCGGCCCGGCCGTGTCGAGCCTGCGTGTCGCCATCACCGCGGTCAGCGTGCCCCAGCCCGGGGCCACCGCCGGCGCCGGCGGCATCCGCGAGCTGCGCATCCCGGGGGTGCACCCCACCGAGGCGCTGCGGCTGCCTGTCGACGCCGCGCGGGCGCTCAGCGGGGCCGACCTGCGCCACACCGGCCTCACCTATCTGTTCCAGCGCACCACCGGAGACGAACCGTACGCCCGCAACGTGGTCACCGGCCCCTGGTCGGGGCTCAACGCGGCCGACGCGGGCGACGGCGAGCAGACGATGAGCCGCGACTTCGAGGTCCCGGCACGGCGCCGCTTTGCCGCGTCGGCATGGGTGGCCCCGTTCGCCTCCGCCCCGGACCCGGCGCTGGACCGGCTCGCGGGCTACCGCGGCCCCGTGCTGGCCACCTCGTCTGACCGGGCCAACGGCGAGCCGCAATGGCGAGCCTCCCAGGCCCTCGACGCTGACCCCCGCACCGCGTGGCTGGGCTCCGTCGCCGACGGCCACACGCCCTGGCTGGCCTGGCAGACCCCGCGTCCGACCACGGTCCGCGCCCTGCGCCTCCTCGCTCCCGCCATCCCGGTGGCGCGGCCCACCCAGGTGCGCCTCAGCTGGCCGGGCGGCGCCACGCCCGCGTTGCCGGTCAACCCCGCCGGCCGGGTGGCGCTGCCGCGCGCGGTGAGCGCGCGGCGCTTTCGCCTCACGATCCTCACCGCCGCCGTTACCGGTCTCGCCCACCCGAGCGCGGCGGACCGGCGCGCCGTGGGGATCGCCGAGGTGCGCGGCGTCCACGGGTTGCCGGCGATCCGGGGGGCGGGCTTTGATGGAGCCCCGTGCGGCGCCGTGCGCCTGCGCGTCGGCGGCGCCGTCGTGGCCCTGCGCGTGGCCGGCTCGGCGGCGGCGTTTGCGCAGGGGCGCCCGCTGGCGGCCCGCGCCTGCGGCGCGCCGGTGACGCTCGCCCCCGGCGCCCAGCATCTCCAGGTCCTGGGCGGCACCTTTGCCGTCAACCAGCTGCGGCTGGGCTCCCCGCCGCCGGCGCCGGTCGCCACCGCCGCCGCCCCGCCCGGCCGGGTCATCTCGGTCGGCACGAGCGACCGCGGCTCCTACCGCGGCGTGCGCGTCGCCGTGCGCGGGCCGGCGTGGCTGGTGCTCGGCGAGGGCTATGACCGCGGCTGGTCGGCCACCTGCAACGGGCGCTCGCTCGGCGCCCCGACGCCGATCGACGGTTACGCCAACGGCTGGCGGATCGGCCCGGGCTGCGCCGCGGTGGCGTTCACGTTTGCCCCCCAGCGCCTGGCCACGATCGGGTACATCATCTCCGGGGTGGCCGTCGTCGTCTGCCTGCTGCTTGTGCTGCTCGGCGGCTGGCGACGCCGGGGAGAGGTGCCCGGGCCGCCGCCCGTGCACCTTGGTCCCGGGCGCGAGCGGGCGGGGCGGGCGGGTCCTGTCTCTGAGCCCCGGATCGCCTGGGCGCTGCCCGCGGCGGTCGTGTTCGGCTTTGTCTTCGGGATCGAGGCGGGGGTGGTCGCGGCGGTGGCGATCGCGCTCGTGCTGTGGCGCGGGATCGACGCCGGCCCGCTGGCGCTCGGGGCCGGGGCGCTGCTCGGGATCGTCGTGCCGGTCCTGTACCTCGTGCATCCGGGCAGCTCGGCCGGCGGCAACCACTACGGCTATGCGGCCGGGCACCTCGCCGCCCACTGGGTCGGCGTCGCGGCCATCGGACTGCTCATGGGTGCCCTGTGGCGCACACTGCGATCGCGATGAGCCGCTCGTCCGCTCCCTCGCTGCCCGTCCGCGCCGCCGCGTCGCTGCGCCTGCGCGCCGCCGACGCGCTGGACGCGCTCACCGGTCGGCGCGACCATCTCACCCCGCCGCGGCGGATGTCGGGCTACGTCGGCCGCGGTGACTTCCGCGCCACCGGCGAGGAGTTCCTGGGCCACTTCCGCGAGCTGGGCGGCCTGCGCCCGGAGGACCGTGTCCTGGAGATGGGGTGTGGCATCGGGCGCATGGCGCGGGTGCTGGCGCCGGTGCTGCGCCCGCCCGGCTCCTATGACGGCTTTGACGTGGTGGCCTCGGGCATCGCCTGGTGTGAGCAGCGCTATCGCGCCACGGCGGCACCGTTTCGCTTCGTGCACGCCGACCTGCGCAACACGGCCTATAACCCTGCCGGCGCATTGCCGGCCGACGCCTACCGCTTCCCCTATGACGATGCGGCCTTTGACCTGGTCATCGCCACCTCGCTGTTCACCCACCTGCTCCCTGGCGCCGCCGAGCATTACCTGGCCGAGGCGGTGCGCGTGCTGGCGCCCGGCGGGCGGCTGTTGAGCACCTGGCTGCTCTTCTCGTCCCGCCGCCCCGTGCCCGCGGCGTTCGCGCCGCTGACCGCCGAGGACCCGGCGGTCGCCGTCGCCGACCCGGCCGTCCCCGAGGACGCCGTCGCCTACGACGAGGGGTGGCTCACGGCGCGGCTGGGCGCCGCTGGGCTGTCACTGCACGCGCTCGCTCACGGCACCTGGTCGGGCCTCGAGGGCCGCAGTCTCCAGGACATCGTCGTTGCCCACCGGCATTGAGCCCGGCTCCGGCGCGCCTCCGCGGCCGCCGCGCACCGCCCCGAGCAGCTCGCCCACCAGCGCCCGCTCGCGCCGCAGCGCCATCGCCGTGTAGACGGCCACGAAGAGCACCAGCTCCGCGACCGCCTGGCCCAGCGCGCGGTGGTCTCCCCACAGGATCGCGCGGAGCACCAGCGGCGACGCCGCGGCGACAAGGATCGGGATGAGCGTGGGGGCGACGATCTGGCGGTAGCGCACGTCGGGCAGTAGGCGGCGGACGAACACCCCGCGGACCGCGAGCGGCACGAGCGCGGCGGCGATCCGGGCCAGCACGAACCCGTCGAACCCGTCGAGCAGCAGTCCCGCTGGCACGAACGCCAGGAAGGCCACCATCCCTGCGACGGCCTCCACCGCGGGCGGGCGGCTCTCGCCGTGGGCGCGGAAGAAGGAGAACCAGTTGAAGCCGAGCTGGGTGATCGCGCCGACGATGGCCAGTCCCTGGAGCAGCACCACCGCGGGCGCCCAGGCGCCGCCCAGGACGAAGTGGACCAGGTCGGGCGCGAACAGGACGACTCCGACGGCGTACGGGAGCACCCATAGCAGCGTCGCCCGATTGGACTTCAGGTAGATCTCCTCGAGCGCCCGGCGCTGGCCCTGGATGGCGCAGATGGCGGGGTAGATGGTGGCGGTGACGATCTGGTCGGCGCGGTCGATGTAGCGCGTCAGCGTCACCGCCAGGGTGATGAAGCCCGCCGCGGCCAGGCCGTCGTGGAGCTTGATCATGAGGATCTGCCCCTGGGCGATGATCAGCGTGCAGGCGATCGTGGCCAGGATCGGGCCCGAGAAGCGCAGATAGCGCGCGGCGACCCGGCGGTCATAGCGCAGCGCCAGGCGGTACGGGGTGACGCGGAGCGTGGCGGCGACGGCCACCACGTAGCCGGCGATCTGGCCGATGACCAGGCTCCACACCCCGAGGTCCGTGGCTGCGGCCAGCGGGACGGTGACGACGAAGCCGACCACAGGCTGGATCGCCTGCAGGGAACGCTGGCGCCGGTAGTCCATGCGGCGGAAGAACACCCACAGCGGGGCCTGGAGCGCGAAGGCGATCGGCAGGTAGGCCAGGCTGGCCATGAGCGCCAGCAGCTGGTGGTCTCGGTAGACGGCGGCGATCACCGGCGACAGGGCCAGGATGATCAGGCACATCACCACCGACAGACCCAGCTCCATCGTGAACGCGTACTGGAACTCGCGCTCCTGGTCCTCCTGATCCTGGGCGACGAACAGCTCGTCGATGCCCACCCGCTTGAGCGCGATGAGCGAGATCACGGTCGTCGCCACGACGCCGTAGAGACCGATCTCGCGCGGGCCGAGCAGGCGGGTGACGACCAGGCCCTGGACCAGGACCAGGCCGTCGATGGCCGCCAGGAAGCCGGCGGTCACGATCGTGCCCCGCAGCGTCCGCCGGCGCAGCTCGGCGCGGGGGAACGGCAGCCGGTCGCTCACGGGGTGGCGCCGGCGCCGCGCGCCAGCAGCACCTGGTAGACGCCGTAGCGCGCCAGCGGCCGGTAGTGGGTCTTGAGGTAGTCGTCGAGGATGTGCACCCGGCTGGAACGCGAGGACCCGTTGGGCTCAGCCTGTTCGGCCCTGGGATCGAGCCAGCGCACCACCACCCGGGTGTGGCCGCGCCGCAGCGAGCTCACGATCTCCCTTTGGACCGGCGCCGTGGTCACCACCCCGGGCTGCATGACGTCATAGCGCGTCGCGTCGGGATGGCCGGTGATGACGTACAGCAGCGAGTCGCCGGCGGTGACGCGGTCAGTCCGTGCGTCGGTGACGAAGATCGGCTCTCCGGGACGGGTGATCTGGCCCAGCTCTCCCTCCAGCGCCATGAGCGCCTGGGCGTCGGCGGGCGAGGTCTGGACGCCGTCGCCGGCCGGCCCGGGAACCGCCGCCCCGGCCGACGGGTGCAGGAGCTGCCCGGCGCGCCGTTCGACGCCATAGATGGCGATGAGGGCCAGCCCGGTGAGCAGCGCCACCTTGAGCCACGGCGGGCGCGACACCGCCGCCGTCCACGTCAGCATCACCGGCAGCACGGCGGCCAGCGGGACGAGGTGGTAGACGTCGGTGCGGCCGAGCAGATAGCCGAGCCCGACGAGCGCCAGCGGCGCCAGCGACCACGCCTCGGGGTCAGGGCCCGGCAGCGGCGGTCCCGCGGCGATCCCGCCGTGCATCGAGGCGCGGGCGTTGACCGTGCGCCGCTCGCGCCCGATGGCCATCTGCAGGCACCACAGCGCCAGTCCGGCGACGAGGATGAGCGGGATGTAGAACTCGATGAGCTTGCTGGGTCGCCATGGACCGTCAAAGCCGATGGGGAAGGGGAGGCGCTGGAGGTCCTGGATCGCGTAGAAGCCGATGGTGTCGTGCCACATCGCGCGCGGGGCCACGAGCGCGAACGGCGCCAGCGAGACCACCGCCACGCCCACCGCCGGCCAGAGCGCTCGGGCGCGCCGTCCCCGGGGCGCGGTGAGCAGCACCCCGGCGATGGCGGCGAGGCCCAGCTCGAAGCGAAACAGGACGGCCAGCCCGGCGATGGCGCCGGCCAGGCCGGGGCGCCGGCGGGCCGCCAGCAGCGCCGCGAACGAGAGCAGCAGGGCCGGCGGATTGGGGCCGGGCAGCATCGGGAACGCCATCACGCTCGCCACCGCCAGCCACGCCCCGAGGGCGTAGACCTCCGGCGCCCGGCGCTGGGCCAGGCGGTAGGCCAGCAGGGCGACGCCTGCGTCGACGGCCACCGCCAGCAGCCGCCAGGCCAGCAGCGACGCGCCGAAGACCTCGTGCAGGACGGCGAGGACGAGCGGCTGGCCGGGCGGATAGTTGGTCCAGAAGTCGTGGTAGGGCCACTGGCCCGAGGCGATCCGGGCGCCCGCCTGCAGCATCAGTCCCTCGTCGTGCGGGGCGATCCCCTGCACGATCGTGAACGCCGCCAGGCCCGCCGCCAGGATGAACAGGACGATCTGCAGCAGCACGCCGGGCCGCTCCCCCACGGGCGTCTGGCCTCGCCTGGCCTCGTAGCGCGAGCCCCTGGCCGAGTGCAAGTAGCGTGGCGGGCGCGTGCGCTCGCCGGCCGTCACACGGCCCGCGGCGCTCATCGCCTAGCTTCGGGTCCGAGACAACGGGGAACCCACCGGCGCGAGTCTATCTGTGAAGATGGCGTGTACGGTGCGCGCGGCATGAAGGTGGGAGTGGATGCTCGAGCGCTCGCCGGTGCGCGAGGGGTGACGCGCTATCTGCGCGAGCTCCTGGCCGCGCTGGCCCGCGTGCATCCGGGCGACGAGTGGCATCTGTTCGCGCCGGGGCGGGGTGCCCTGGGGCTGGAGCTCCCGTCCAACGTGGTCGTGCGTCGCCACGTGCTGCCCGGCCGGGTCCTCTTCGGCGCCGCGGCCGTCTGCGGCCGCCCCCGGCTCGATCGGCTGCTCGGCGTTTCGCCCGATGTGGTGTGGGCTCCGACGATCGCCCCGCTGGCGCTCTCGCCGGGCATGCCCCTGGTGCTCACCATCCAGGACCTCAGCTTCGAGCTGCGCCCCGGTGACTTCACGCAATATGAGCGGGCGTGGCATCGCCTGGCGCGGCCGCGGGCCCTGGCCCGGCGCGCGGCGCGGGTGATCGTCTTGGCGGCGCCGACGCGGGCGCAGCTGATGCAGCGCTGGGCGCTGGACGGCAGCCTGATCGACGTGGTGGCCCCGGGGGTCGCCGCGACCGCGCCTCCAGGGCCGGCCGCGGGGGGTCCGCGGGGCACGCCGCCATCCGGCACCTACCTCCTGGCCGTCGGCGCCCTGGAGCCCCGCAAGGCGCCCGATCTCCTCGTCCGTGCCTTCGCCGCCGCGCGCTCCGCGGGGCTCAAGGCCGATCTCGTATTCGCCGGCGAGGGCCGCCTCGCCGACTCCCTGCGCGGCGAGGGCGTCTCGCTGCTGGGTCGCGTGAGCGATCCCGAGCTTGACGGCCTCTACCGCGGCGCTCTGGCCCTGGTGATGCCGTCGCTGTTGGAGGGCTACGGGCTGCCGGTGCCCGAGGCGCTGGTCCGCGGGACGCCCGCGGTGGTCTCGGAGCTGCCGGTGTTCGGCCCCGAGCTCGACGGGGCGGTGCTGCGCGTGCCTCCCGGCGATCAGCTTGCGCTGACGGCGGCCCTGCTGGCCCTGGAGCGCGAACCCGGCCTGCGCGCGCGGCTCGCCGCCGCGGCGCCGGCCGCCGTGGCGGGGCTGAGCTGGGACGAGGCGGCACGCCGGACGCGGGCGGTCCTGGCCCGGGCGGCGGGGGCGCCGACGTGATCCCGGTGGTCATCCCCAACTGGAACGGGCGGCGGTGGCTGCCCGGCTGTCTGGCGGCCCTGGCGGCGCAGGAGCTCAGGCCCGATGAGGTCATCGTGATCGACAACGGCTCGACCGATGGGTCGGTGGCGTACCTGCGCGACGAGCACCCCGGGGTGACGGTCCTGGAGCTCCCTGAGAACACGGGCTTTGCCCACGCGGCCAACCTCGCGGTCAGCATTCCCGTCGGCGAGTTCGTGGCCCTGATCAACGCCGACGTCGAGCTGGCCCCCGACTGGCTGGCGCGGACCACCGCGGTACTCGAGGCTCATCCCGAGGCGGCGTCGGTGGCCTGCAAGATGCTGTCCCTGCGCGACCCGCAGATCGTCGACGACGCCGGCGACGTGCTGCGCCGCGACGGGGTGTGCGAGCAGCGCGGGCGCTTTGGCCCCGACGACGGGCGATGGGACACCCCGGGCGAGGTGTTCGGCGCCTGCGCGGGCGCAGCGCTGTACCGCCGCGCCGCGGTGCGCGACGCGCGCGGCTTCCACGAGCCGTACTTCGCCTACCTCGAGGATGTCGACCTGGCGCTGCGCCTGCGCCTGCGCGGGTGGACCTGCCGTTACGAGCCCGTGGTCGCGCTGCACGCCGGCCAGAGCTCCTCGGACGCGCTGCCAGGTGGGGCGGCGTTCCTGGCCACGCGCAACACCCTGGTCCTGGTGGCCCGGTTCTGGCCGGCCCGCTGGCTGGGGCTCGTCCTGTATCGCCAGCTCGGGTGGGCGTGGCACGCGGCGCGAGAGCGCCGGCTGCGGGCTCACCTGCGCGCTGTGGCCGCGGCCGTCCCCATGCTCCCGGCCGCGCTCCGGGCGCGACGCCAGTTGCGTGTCGGCGCGCGCGTGCCCATCGGGGTCGCCGTGCCTCCGCGTCCGTGGCGTGGCACCGGCGAACGTCAACGACGGGCTTAGGAAACGGGAGCGGGGTGGGCGCCGGCCTACTGGCCGCGCAGCAGCGACCTGGAAAGGTCTCCAAACCCGGATCGCACTTGCACGTCTGGCGAGTTTTCCATGCCCCACATGGTTTTCACCGCAAACGTCGATCGAAGTTTCAGGTTTGGCGAGTTTTCCAGGTCGGGAGCCCACCGGACGGCGCGGGCCCCCACGTCACGCTTCGTCCCGACAGCGACGCTAGGCCACCGACCCCGCGGCCGCCCGCACCGCCCGCGCCTCGCGGACCCGTTCGGTCTTGTCCAGCGTGACCTTGCGCAGGCGCACGGCGTGGGGGGTGACCTCGACGCACTCATCGGCGCGCAGGAACTCCAGCGCCTGATCGAGCGACAGCTCGCGCTTGGGCACCAGCCGCACGAGCTCGTCGGCGGTGGACATGCGCATGTTGGTGAGGTGCTTCTCCTTGACCGCGTTGACGTCGAGGTCCTCGGCGCGGGAGTTCTCGCCCACGATCATGCCCTCGTAGACCTCGTCGCCGGGCTCGACGAACAGGGTCCCGCGCTCCTGGAGGTTGAACAGGGCGAACGCCGCCACCGAGCCCCGCCGGTCGGCCACCAGCGACCCGGTCGGCCGGGTGCGCAGCTCGCCGTGCCACGGTTCCCAGCGGTCGAAGACGTGATGGACGAGACCGGTCCCCCGGGTCTCGGTGAGGAACTCCGTGCGGAACCCGATCAAGCCGCGGGCGGGGACGAGGTACTCCATCCGCACCCAGCCGGTGCCGTGGTTGACCATCTGCTCCATCCGCCCCTTGCGCAGGGCCATCAGCTGGGTGATGACGCCGACGTACTCGTCGGGGGCATCAACGCTCATCCGCTCGACGGGCTCGTGAGCCTTGCCGTCGATCTGCCGGGTGACGACCTGGGGCTTCCCGACGGTGAGCTCGAACCCCTCGCGTCGCATCAGCTCGACGAGGATCGCCAGCGCCAGCTCGCCACGACCCTGTACATCCCACACGTCGGGACGCTCGGTCTCGCTGATCCGCAATGACACATTGCCGACCAGCTCGCGCTCCAGCCGGGCCTTCACCTGGCTCGCCGTGAGCAACGTGCCGTCCTGGCCCGCCAGCGGGGCGGTGTTGATCCCGATCGTCACCGACAGCGACGGCTCGTCGACGGTGATGACCGGCAGCGGCCGCGGGTTCTCGACGTCGGTGAGGGTGTCGCCGATCGTGATCTCCGGGATTCCGGCGACCGAGATGATCTCGCCCGCCGCCGCCTCGGCGGCGTCGACGCGGTCCAGCGACTCGGTGACGTAGAGCTCGGTGACCTTGACCCGCTCGATCGTGCCGTCGTGCCGGGCCCAGGCCACGGTCTCGCCTCGCCGGATCACTCCGTTGCGCACACGGCAGATGGCGATCCGTCCGACGTACGGCGACGCGTCGAGGTTGGTCACGTGCGCCTGGAGCGGATGATCGGGCTCGTACTCGGGGGCCGGCACGCGCTCGACCAGCAGGTCGAGCAGCGGCTGGAGGTTCGAACCCGGCCGGCCCACCCCCGCCGGGTCAAGCGACGCCTGTCCTGCCCTCGCGTTGGTGTAGACGATCGGGAAATCGATCTGGGACTCGTCGGCATCGAGGTCCAGGAACAGCTCGTAGACCTCGTCGACCACCGCGTCGATGCGGGCGTCGGGGCGATCCACCTTGTTGACGACCAGGATCACGGGCAGCCGCGCCTCGAGCGCCTTGCGCAGGACAAACCGCGTCTGGGGCAGCGGCCCCTCGGAGGCGTCGACCAGCAGCAGCACCCCGTCGACCATGGTCAGGCCGCGCTCGACCTCACCCCCGAAGTCCGCGTGACCTGGGGTGTCGACGATGTTCAGCTTGATCCCGCCGTAGCGCACGGCGGTGTTCTTGGCCAGGATCGTGATCCCCTTCTCGCGCTCGAGGTCCATGGAGTCCAGCACGCGCTCGGCGACGTCCTGGTTGGAGCGAAAGGCGCCGGACTGCCACAGCAGGGCGTCGACGAGGGTCGTCTTGCCGTGGTCGACGTGGGCGATGATCGCGATGTTGCGGATGTCGGATCTGGTTGCCATGGGCGGGGCTGAGGTTAGTCCGCCCGCCACGCACCCCGCCCGCCGCGTGATCTACTCCGCGGCGATCGCCTCACGCACCGGCTGACCCGTCGTCGCCGGCGACGGGGTGGTGCTCCGCCTCCGCGGCGGGCTCGCTGTCGGGGGCGGTCTCGGTTCCCGGGCCCAGCTGACCGCGCCGCGCCGCCTCGAGCGACTCGGCGACCATCGCGTCCAGTGCTGCGGTGCCCGACGGCTGGGGCACCGCGACCGACGGCTCGCCGGGCGCGGCCGCTGCCGCTCCGAGAGCCTGGGCCAGCGGGCGCACCACGTCGACGGGAAAGACGATCGTCGAGTTCTGGCCGCCGCCGATCTCGCGCAAGGTCTGGAGATAGCGCAGCTGCAGCGTCACCGGATTGCGGCCGATCACGTCGGCGGCCTCGGCCAGCTTGGCCGCGGCCTGCGCCTCGCCCTCGGCGTTGATGATCTTGGCGCGGCGCTCGCGCTCGGCCTCAGCCTGGCGGGCGATCGCGTGCTGCATCCGCTCGGGGATCTCGACGTCCTTGATCTCGACGGTGGTCACCTTGATGCCCCAGGGCTCGGTCTGGGCGTCGATCACCTCCTGCAGCGACGCGTTGAGATGCTCGCGCTCGGACAGCAGCGTGTCGAGGTCGACCACGCCGAGCACGGAGCGCAGCGACGTCTGGGCGATCTGAAGCGTCGCTGACTGGAAGCTCTCCACCTCGGTGATCGCCTTGCTGGGGTCGATCACCCGGTAGTAGGTCACGGCGGTGACGCGCGCCGGGACGTTGTCGCGCGTGATGATCTCCTGGGGCGGGATCGTCAGGGTCACCGTCCGCAGGCTGACGCGAACCATCCGGTCAAGGGACGGGATGAGCAGCTGGAGCCCGGGGCCGCGGACCTCCATGAGCCGCCCCAGCCGGAACACGATCCCACGCTCGTATTCGCGCAGGACCCGGATGGCGCTGGCCACCGCCGTCAGCGCGACCACGAGGATGACGGCTACCACGATGAGGATTGCGGTGACCATCGGCTAGATCAGCTCCCATTCCTCGGCCGGGCGCACGCACAGGGTGAGTCCGTTGAGCCGCTCCACGACGATCGTGTCCCCGGCGTGGAGGTCGTCGTTCATCGAATTGTCGTCGGCGCCCAGCGAGCGCCGTGCCCGCCACAGGGCACCGTCCACCGCCACCGAGCCCCCCGCGTCCGTCCAGCTGCGCACCGTCCCGATGTGGCCGATGATCCCCTCGGCGCCGGTGCGAACCCGGCGGTGGCGCACGGCACCGGCCTTGCGCACCGAGAGCATCACGCCACCCGCGCCGGCCGCCGCCAGCGCGCCACCGGCCAGCAGCGCCAACAGCACGCCGGCGCCCAGCCCGGTGATCGCCAGCACTGCCCCCACCGCCATCACCAGGACGCCCAGACCCCCCGCGATGCCCTGGGTGGGGTAATGCGCTTCCGCTACCGCCACCACAGCCCCGAGAACCAGCAACGCCAGGCCGAGTGTGGTCATGGCTTTAATCGTACGCCGCTCATGACCGCCGCACGCCTGCGCAACACCGCCCTGCTCGTCGCCGGGTGCTTTTTCATGGAGAACCTCGACGGCACGATCGTCATCACCGCCGCGCCGCGGATCGGGCGGGCCCTGGGCGTGGCCTCGACCTCGGTCGGGCTCGTCATCGCGGCCTACATGGTCACCCTGGCCGTCCTCATCCCCCTCAGCGGCTGGTTGGCCGCGCGCTGGGGCGCCCGGACCGTGTTCCTGTCGGCGATCGCCATCTTCACCCTGTCCTCGCTGGCCTGTGCCGCCAGCGCATCCTTCGCGGAGCTGATCATCTTCCGTGTGCTCCAGGGCGCCGGCGGGGCGATGATGGTCCCGGTCGGCCGCCTGGTGGTGCTCTCGCGCACTGACAAGTCCCAGATGCTGCGCACCGTGGGACTGCTCGTGTGGCCCGCGCTGCTGGCCCCGATCATCGCCCCGCTGGCCGGCGGGATCATCACCACCTATGCCAGCTGGCGGTGGCTGTTCCTGGTCAACGGGCCGTTGGGCGTGGTGGCCTTCGCGGTCGCCTGGCGGCTGATCGACTCTCCGCGCACCGCCGATGCACCGCCGTTGGACCCCCTCGGCGTGGTGCTCACCTCCGGCGGCCTGGCCGCCGCCACCTACATGGCCTACCTGCTCTCGCAGAGACGGGTGTCATGGGGAGGAGTCCTCGCCTGCGCCGTCGTCGCGGTGCTCGCGCTGTCGGGCGCGGCGGTGCACCTGCTGCGCGCGGCGCATCCGCTGGTCAACCTGCGCACGCTCCGCGTCCCCACCTTCCGCGCGGCCGTGGGCAGCGGCTCCCTGTTCTGGACCGCCATCACCGCGGTCCCCTTCCTCCTCACGCTGCTGTTCCAGAACGCGTTCGGGTGGAGTCCGATCAAGTCCGGCGCGGTGGTCCTGTTCGTGTTCGTCGGCAACCTCGGGATCAAGCCCGCCACCACGCCGCTGCTGCGGCGCTTCGGCTATCGGCCGGTGCTCATCGCCGCCACAGCGGGGGCGGCGGCCACGACAGTCGCGGCGGCGTTCTTCGATGCCGGGACGCCCCTTGTCGTCATCGCCTTCGTGGCGGTGCTCAACGGGATCGGCCGCTCGGTGAGCCTCACCTGCTACTCCACGATCGCCTTCAGCGACACCCCACCCAGTGAGATCCGGGATGCCAACACCCTCCAGGCCACCGCTCAGCAACTGGCCGTCGGGCTCGGCGTGCCGCTGGGCGCGGTGGCGCTGCGCGCCGGGGGCGCGCTGACCGCGATCATGCCCTCGGCCGCCACCGCCGTCACCCCGTACGCCGTCGCCTTCCTGCTGCTGGCCGCCGTCGCGCTGGGAGGCACGGTCGGCGCGCTGCGCCTGGATCCGGACGCGGGCGCCGCCGTCACTCGCCGGTCCGCCGGCGAGCCGGCACCGGCCACCGCGGGCGGCGACCCATAGCCACATTCCGAATGACCCATAGAGGCCCGCTGGTGCTATTAACCCTTGGGTGCGCGGGATGTTTCCCTCGGCGCACAGCGCGCACATTCGTCGCTACACGGCCCCGATCCAGAGGAAGGCCAGATGACCAACGAAGAGATCCATCAGCTCGCCCAGCGTCTGCGCATCGACTCGATCCGGGCGGCGGCCGCCGCCAACTCCGGGCACCCCACCTCGTCGATGTCCGCCGCCGACCTCATGGCGGTCCTGATGGCGCGTCACCTGCGCTACGACTACGACAACCCGGAGAACCCCAACAACGATCACCTGATCTTCTCCAAGGGCCACGCCTCCCCGCTCGTCTACTCCATGTTCGCCGCCGCCGGCGCGATCACCGACGAGGAGCTGCTCACCTTCCGCCAGTTCGGCTCAAAGCTCGAGGGCCATCCCACGCCGATCCTGCCGTGGGTCGACGTCGCCACCGGCTCGCTGGGTCAGGGCATGCCGATCGCGGCCGGCGTCGCGCTGTGCGCGCGCGACCTCGACCGTCTGCCCTACCGCGTCTTCACCCTGTGCGGCGACTCCGAGATGGCGGAGGGCTCGATCTGGGAGGCCGTCGAGCACGCGGGCATCAACGGCCTGGACAACTTCGTCGCCATCATTGACGTCAACCGCCTGGGCCAGCGCGGCGAGACCATGCACGGCTGGGATCTCAGCTCCTACGCCAAGCGCGCCGAGGCCGCCGGCTGGCACACGATCGAGATCGACGGCCACGACATCGCCGAGATCGACCGTGCCTTCTCCGAGGCCGAGGCCACCGCGGGCAAGCCGACGATGATCGTCGCTCGCACGATCAAGGGCTACGGCGCCACCGAGACTGCCAACGTCGAGGGCAAGCACGGCCAGCCGCTCAAGGACCCCGACAAGGCGATCGAGGAGCTGGGCAACGTCGGTCCGGTCCACGTCGACGTGGCCAAGCCCGAGAGCACGGGGACCCCGCACAAGTTCGACTCCGACCCGTCGGTCCCGCTGCCCACCTACGAGGTCGGCGGCGACGCCGTCCCGACCCGCAAGGCGTTCGGCGAGGGGGTGGCCGCGATCATGCAGCGCCGCGGCGACGTCGTCGTCATCGACGGCGAGGTGAGCAACTCCACCCACACCGACGAGGCGATCAAGAAGACGCCCGAGCGCTACTTCGAGGCCTACATCGCCGAGCAGATGATGATGGCCACCGCCATCGGCTTCCAGGTGCGCGGCTGGACCCCGTTCGCCGCCACCTTCGCTGCGTTCCACTCGCGCTCGTACGACTTCGTGCGCATGGCGGTCATCTCCCAGGCCAAGCTGTGCCTCAACGGTTCCCACGCCGGCGTCTCGATTGGCGAGGACGGCCCGTCGCAGATGGCCCTGGAGGACCTGGCCGAGTTCCGTGCCCTGGGCAACTCGGTGGTGCTCTATCCCTCTGACCCCAACCAGACGGTCAAGCTCACCGAGGCGATGGCCGACCACGACGGCATCTCCTACCTGCGCTCGACTCGCTCCGCCCTGCCCACCCTCTACGGCCCCGACGAGGAGTTCAAGATCGGCGGGTCCCGGGTGGTCCGCGAGTCCGACGATGACCAGGTCACCCTGATCGGCGCCGGGGTCACCCTGCACGAGGCGGTCAAGGCCGCCGATGCACTCGCGTCTGACGGCGTCAACGCCCGCGTCATCGACCTCTACTCGGTCAAGCCGGTCGACGTGGCCACGCTCGCCGCTGCCTCGCGGGCGACCGGCGGGCGCTTGGTGGTCGTCGAGGACCACTGGCCTGAGGGCGGGATCGGCGAGGCGGTGATCGGCGCCATGGCCGACTCCGACGAGCGTCCCCGCGTCGTCCAGCTCGCGGTGACGCACCTTCCGGGCTCGGGCAAGATGGCCGAGCTCCTGCATGACTGCGGGATCGACTCCGACGCCATCGTCGCCGCCGCGCGCCGGCTGGTGGAGCTCGGGCCGCAGATCGGCAGCGCCGCCACGGCCAGCGCCGGCTAGCGCCAGCTCGCAGCACCGCAGTCGCGCCTCGTCCACGCCCGCTGCCCAGCCGCATCTGCGGCGGCGAGCGGCCAGTTCGGCGACCCCTGACTCAAGCCTGGCGCGCCGGCGCCGACTATGAAGGGGAATTGTCGACGGGACCGGTCTCCGCAAGGAGGACACGAGGTGATGACAGTGACGGTGAATGAGGTGGACGTGCGCTCGGAGCGCATGTTGCACGACGAGCAGGTTCGCGCCGACGGCGTGCTGTCCAAGCTCCTGCTCGCCCACGTCCCGTTCGGGATCGGGTTGGCCGCCCTGCACGGCTACTGGGTCATCGGCATCGTCGCCAGCCTGGCGCTGGCCCTCATTCCGCTGGCCGTCGTGCGTGCGCGCCCCGGCACCCTCGCCTCGCGCCTGACGATCGCCGCCGCGTTCGCCGGCTTCTCGGCGCTCTTCATCCAGGAGGCCCACGGGATGACCGAGCTGCACTTCCACATCTTCGCCTGGCTGGCCTTCCTCCTGCTCTACCGCGACTGGCGCGCGCCGGCGTTCGGCGGGCTCGTCGTCGCCATCCACCATCTGGTCTTCCACTTCCTCCAGGCTGCCGGTGCCGGCTTCTGGGTCTTCCCCGCCGCGTGGGCGGGCGCCCACGGCATCGAGATGGTCGCCCTGCACGCCGGGTTCGTCGTCTTCGAGGTGGTGGTCCTCATCTACATCTCGCTCGCCCTGGCCCGCGAGACACACAGCCAAGCCGAGCTGCTGGTCGCCCAGCAGCACGACCACGACACCATGCTGGCCCTCGCCGAGGGCCTGCAGTCCCGCGACCTCTCCATCGGCGACACCATCGGCAGTGACGAGGAGGTCGGCTCCGCGATCGGCACCCTACGCCGCGGGATCGGCTTCGTGGCCGAACTGGTGCAGGCGATCGACCGCACCGCCGTGAGTGTCGCCTCCTCCTCGGTGGACATGGCTGAGACGACGGCCGAGGCCGGCCGCGCCAGCTCCGAGGTCGCCGGGTCCCTGACCCAACTGGCCGAGGGCGCTCAGCGCCAGGTGCACGCCGTGGCCGCCGCCCGGGAGTCCGCCGAGCAGGTGGGCGCGGCCGTGCGCTCGAGCGCCGAGAGCGCCCGTCGCACCGCCGACGCCGCCCAGCGCGTGCTGGAGGCCGCCGCCGAGGGCGCGACCGCGGCCGACGAGGCCACCACTGCGGCGCAGGCCGTCAGCGAGTCCTCGGCTCAGGCGTCGCAGGCCATCGGTGAGCTCGCCGCCAAGTCCGAGCACATCGGCGCCATCGTGCGGACGATCACCGGCATCGCCGATCAGACCAACCTGCTGGCGCTGAACGCCGCCATCGAGGCGGCCCGCGCCGGGGAGTCCGGCCGGGGCTTCGCCGTCGTCGCCGAGGAGGTCCGCAAGCTCGCCGAGGAGTCCTCCCAGGCGGCCGCCGCGATCTCCCAGATCGTCGAGCAGATCCAGTCAGAGACCCGTCTGGCGGTGTCGGTCGTCGAGGACGGCGCGCAGCGCACCGGCCAGTCGGCGGCCACCGCGGCCCAGACCCGCACGGCCTTCGAGCGCATCAGCGAGGCGGTGCACGAGATGACCGAGCAGTCCGAGGACATCTCGCGGGCCACCCGGCAGATCGCCGACGGCGCCGAACGCATGGCCCAGGAGATGGAGAGCGTCGCCGCAGTTGCCTCGCAGGCCTCATCCGCCACTGAGCACGCCTCCGCGGCGACCCAGCAGTCATCGGCCTCCACCGAGGAGGTTGCGGCCTCGGCCGAGCTGCTGGCCAGCTCCGCTCAGGAGCTTCAGGCGCTGGTCGGCGCCTTCCGGCTGACCGCCGCCCAGTAGGGCGGGCGGGCCGGGTATCGCGGTGGCGACCTTCGATCACCCCATTGCCGCTCCCACCCGTCTGCGGGCGGGGGTTCCCACCGACCGCATCAGCCGCCCGGCGATGAACGTCCTATCGGTCGCGCTGGCCGCGGTGTACCTGTACTCCGCGATCACCATGCCCGCCGGTCACGCGGCGGTGGCCTTTGGCGAGGCCGGCATTGCGGCCCTGGAGCTCGGATGGGTCGCGCTGGCCGCGGTCCGTTCGCGGCGCGGCTGGGTCCACGCCGGCGGGATTGCCCTCCAGCTCGCGCTCACCGTGCTGTGGATCGTGACCCGGACGGTGGGCCTGCCCGGCATCGGGCGGCTGCCCATCGGCGCCTTTGACCTGCTGTGCGCGGTCGACGCGCTGATGCTCGCCGCGCTGTGCTGGCGCTGCGCTCCCTTTGCCGGGCCGGTGACGCCGCGGGTGCGTCTCGCCATCTGCCAGCTCGCCATCGTCCTCGCCGCCTCCACGGCCTACATGAGCATGGAGAGCATGATGGACATGACCGGCTCGCAGGCCACGGCCGCCGGCGCGACGGCCACGCACGGTCAGCCCAGCCCGCACTTCTTCTGCCACCTGCTCTAGGCGCGCGCGGGCGCTGCACCGGCACGCGGCGGGCCGACTCGCCGCCGGGCCTCCGAAGAAGCTGTGAAGAATGCCGCGCATAGGCCCTGCTCGCGCCCGGCACGCGCTACGGTTAACCGTGCCGGGGGGCAGTATCCCCCAACGGGCGTCGCTCGTCAGTACGGCTCACACGAGCCCGGGCACGCCGGCCCCTCATGGGGGCGGGAGAAACCTTCGGCTGATCGTCACATTCACGGCGCTCAGTCGAAAGGAGACTCGAGACCATGAGCATTACAGCGACCCGTTTCGCTACCCAGATCCGCACCTGGCTGCTGATCGCAGCCCTCACCGCATTGCTGATCGCCATCGGCGCCGGCATCGGCGGCGGCGCGCTCTACCTCTTCGTCGCGCTGGCCGTTCTCATGAACGTCGCCGGCTACTGGTTCTCCGACAAGCTCGCGCTGGCGGCGAGCCATGCCCGCCCGCTGGAGCCGGGGGAGATCCCGGAGCTCGAGGAGATGGCCGCCGGCCTGGCGCGGCGCGCCGAGGTCCCCGTGCCGCGGCTATACCTGATCGGCTCCGACCAGCCCAACGCGTTCGCCACCGGGCGCAACCCCGCGCACGCGGCGGTTGCCGTCACCGACGGGCTGCTCCAGCACCTCCCCGCCGAGCAGGTCCGGGGCGTCCTCGCCCACGAGTTCGCGCACATCCGCAACCGCGACATCCTCGTGTCGTCGATCGCGGCGATGGTCGCGGGCGCCGTCTCGGCCGTCGCCACCGTTCTGCAGTTCTCGCTGCTGTTCGGCGGCAGCGACGACGACGAGTCGCCGCTGGGCCTGATCGGGACGCTGGTGGCGATCATCGTCGCCCCGATCGCCGCCACGCTGCTCCAGCTTGGGGTCTCGCGGCAGCGCGAGTACCTGGCCGACGCCACCGGCGCCCAGCTGCTGGGCCGGGCCGCGCCGCTGGCCGACGCGCTGGAGATGCTCGACCGCGGCTCCGAGGCGATCCCGATGAACATCAACCCGGCGACGGCGTCCATGTACGCGGTCAACCCGCTCCCCCGGCGGGGGATCGCCACGCTGTTCGCCACCCACCCGCCGATCACCAAGCGGATCCGGCGGCTGCGAGCGCTGGACGGCGACCGCGTGGTGGCGCTTGCCGCCTAGTGGCGACCCGCAGATGGGGCAGTCCGCGGCCGGCGCTTGCCGGCCGCGGCACACTGCGTCCATGACCGGAGCGCCCGAGGACCTGCCGCGCGCGGGCGACGACGCCGCTGCGTCCGACGCCGAACCGAAGCTCAGCGACCAACTCCAGGAATGGCTGGAGGGCGATGGCGACCGGACCCTCGGCGCCCTCATCGACGCCTTCGGCGAGAAGAGCTTCGCCATCGTGTTCGTCGTCCTGCTGGGGGTCCCGGCGCTGCCCCTGCCCACCGGTGGCGCCACCCACGTGTTCGAGATCATCGCCGCGCTGCTCGCCCTCGAGCTGATCGTCGGCCGCCGGGAGGTGTGGCTGCCGCAGCGCTGGAAGCGCGTGAAGCTGGGCGGCGAGAAGCAGCAGAAGTTCATCGCCGGCCTGACCCGGCTGATCCGCCGCCTGGAGCGGCTGTCGCGGCCCCGGCTGGTGTTCCTGTTCGATCACCGCCTGTTCAAGCTCGTGTTCGGCGTCCTGGTCCTGGCCGGGACGGCGGGGGCGTTCTTCGCCCCGCCCTTCACCGGGCTGGACACTCTGCCGGCGCTGGGGGTGGTGATCCTGTCACTCGGCGTGCTGCTGGAGGACTTCCTCATCGTCGTCGCCGGGCTGGTGGTGGGGGTCGCCGGCGTTGTGCTCGAGATCGTCCTCGGCACCGCCGCCATCCACGGCATCAGCTCGATCTTCTAAGGCTGGGCCGTCCGGGGGCCGAGCGTCCGCGCCAGGACGTCTCCGGCCGCGGCCGTGGCCTCGCTCACGAGCGCACGCCGCGGGTCCTGCGGATCGCCGGCCAGGTTGAGCTCGACCAGCGGCCCGCCGCCCCGGGCCACGCCCTCGGCGAGCACCAGCGCGGTCATCGCCTCCCCGCGCACGCCGCCGCGCGCGTCGGCGACGGCGGCGGCGGCCAGCTCGGCCACCTCGCGGGCGGTCTCGACGATGCGCACGAGCGGGTCGGCGGCGTCCGCCAGTGCCCGTCGGAGTCGCTGCGGGTGGCCGGGCTCGTCGCGCCGGCGCTGGACCGCGAGCACCTCGCCGTAGGCGGCCGCGTCGAGGTCGGCGAGCGAGAGTGCGCTGAGGCGCAGGGCGTGGGCACGCTCCCGGCGGGCCTCGATGGCGGCCGGCGAGTCGGGGTCCTGGCGCAGGCTCACCGCGCTCACCATCTCGACCAGCGCGGCGGCGAGCGCGCAGGTCCAGGCCAGGCTCGGTCCCGCGCCGGGCGTGGGATCGCGCGCGGCGACGGCGGCGACGATCTCGGCGAGCGGACGGTCGGCGAAGGGCGCCATCGCCGCCAGCCTAGGGATCGCGCCCGCGCTGTGTCGCTTGGCACACGCCTGTGGCCAGCCTGGCACCAGTATGGCTTGACACGGTGCCAAATTGATGCCAGAATGATGCCATGCAATTGGACAGACATCTCGAACGGCTCCGCGACCGCCTGTCGGCCGCCGCGGAGGGAGACAGAGAAGAGGAGGCGCGCGCGGCCCAGCGGCTGCTCGCCTCGCTCGATGACTCGGTGCGGCTGATGCTGCTCGACGTGCTCGCGGCTGCCGCCGCCGAGATCACGCGGGAGCTCGCCCCGGGATCGGTGGAGCTGCGGCTGCGCGAAAGCGACCCGGAGTTCGTGGTCAGCACCCCTGACTACAACCCCACCCACCCCGGTCGCGAGGCGGGCGGTGGCGGCGTCGCCGAGGATCTGCCCGGCGGCGAGGCGACGGCCGGCGGCGAGGGTGCCCTGGCGCGGATCAACCTACGGCTGCACGAGCAGCTCAAGGCGCGGGTCGAGCAGGCTGCCGAGAAGGAGGGGCTTTCGATCAACGCGTGGCTCGTGCGGGCGGTCGCCTCGGTGGTCGAGCGCGGGCGGATCGCGCCCGCCGCCGAATCGCCGTCGTCCTCGAGCGGGCAGCAATTCAAGGGATGGGGGCGGTAGATGGCACGCTTTGACACACCGGCCCCCATCGAGCTCGAGCTCGAACTGGTCGCCGCCGACGTACGGATCGAGGCGGGCGATCGTGCCGAGACCGTGGTCGAGGTGCGGCCCGACGATCCCTCCAAGAGCGACGACGTCGGCGCCGCCGAGCGGACGCAGATCGAGCACAGCTCCGGGCGCGTGGTGGTCAGGACCCCCAAGAACTGGCGCAGCTACAGCCCGTTCGGCCCGCGGGGCGCGGTCGAGGTCCGGGTCGAGGTCCCCGCCGGCTCGAGCGTCCTGATCAAGTCCGGCATGGGCTCGGTCCGCTCCACCGGCGAGCTCGGCGCCAGCCACGTCAAGACCGGCCTGGGCGACATCAACATTGAATCGGCGGCCGCGGTGCGCCTGACCACGGGCATGGGCGACGTCGAGATCGGCCGCGCCGTCGGCGAGGCGGATCTCAGCACGGGCTCGGGCGACATCCGCGCTGGCGTCCTGCGTGGCGCCGCGGTCCTCAAGAACGCCAACGGCGACGTGCGCGTCGCCGAGGCTGTCCAGGGCTCGGTCGAGGCCCGGACCGGCTACGGCGAGATCCAGGTCGGCATTCCCGATGGGACCGCCGCCTGGCTCGATCTCAGCACCGGCTACGGCCAGGTGCGCAATGGCCTGGACCGCAGCGGTCCGCCCGAGCCCGGCGAGGAGTCGGTCGAGGTGCGGGCCCACAGCGGCTATGGCGACATCACGATCAATCGCGCGTACCGGGGCGCGACCTGACACGGAGAACGACAGACATGACCTCACTAACAGCAATCGAGGTGCGCGATCTGCGCAAGCACTTCGGAGATGTGACCGCGCTCGACGGCCTCGAGCTCGACGTGCCCGCCGGGATGGTGTTCGGCCTGCTCGGACCCAACGGCGCGGGCAAGACCACCCTCGTGCGCATCCTGGCCACGCTGCTCGAGCCGACGTCGGGCGAGGCCCGGGTCCTCGGTCACGACGTGGTCCGCGAGCCCCTGGCCGTCCGGCGCCGGATCGGGCTCGCCGGGCAGTTCGCCGCCGTCGACGGTGAGCTGACCGGCCGCGAGAACCTCGAGATGATCGGCCGGCTCAACCGGTTGTCGGGCGGCGAGGCCCGCACTCGGGCCGGCGAGCTGCTGGAGCGCTTTGACCTCACCGAGGCCGCGCAGCGGCGCGCCGGCGTCTACTCGGGCGGCATGCGCCGCCGGCTCGACCTCGCCGCAGGGCTCATCGGCGCCGCGCCGGTGGTCCTGCTCGACGAGCCGAGCACCGGACTGGATCCCCGCGCTCGCCAGGAGCTCTGGAGCATCGTCGCCGAGCTCGCCGACGGCGGCGTCACCGTTCTGCTCACGACCCAGTATCTGGAGGAGGCCGATCGCCTCGCCTCGCAGATCGCGGTGGTGGACCACGGGCGGATCGTCGCCCAGGGGACGACGTCGACGCTGAAGGCGATGGTGGGCGGCAGTGTGCTGAGGCTGCGCGTACAGGACGCGCAACGTCTCGCCGAGGCCGCCGAGGCCGTCGCCGGCCTCGCCGTGGGCGACGCGCCGCAGCTCAACCCCGCCGAGAGCGAGATCAGGCTCACCGTCGATCACCCGGGCGCCTCCTCGGAGGCCATCCGCCGCCTCGACGAGCGGCGGCTCGGGCTCGTTTCCGTCGAGCTGCAGCAGCCGAGCCTCGACGACGTCTTCCTGACCCTGACCGGGCACCCCCTGGAGGAGCCCGCTGACACCCAACTGGCCGAGGAGGCCGCAGCATGAGCACGACCACCCACACCATCCCTGATCGCGGCCGTCTCACCATGGCCGAGACCCTCGCTGACAGCAGGGTCATGCTGGTCCGCCAGCTGCGCAAGATCCTGCGCCGGCCGATGTACGTCGTGTATCTGTTCGTGCAGCCGGTGATCCTCGTCCTGCTGTTCCGCTACGTATTCGGCGGCGCGATCAACACCGGAGGGATCCCGTATGTCGATTACCTGCTGCCCGGGATCATCGTCATGACCGCCGTGTTCGGTTCGCTGACCACGGGACTGGGGCTGACCGAGGACATCAAGGCCGGCGCCGTGGATCGCTTCCGCTCCCTGCCGATCGCCCGCTCGGCGGTCCTGTTGGGACGCACCACCGCCGACCTGGCCATCAACGCGCTCACCCTCCTGCTCATGCTCGGGCTCGGGCTCGCCGTCGGCTTCCGGCCCACCCAGCCGGTCTACGAGGTCGCCCTGGCCCTGCTCGTGGTGCTCGCCTTCGCGTACGTCTTCTCGTGGATCAGCGCCTACGTCGGGATCTCCGTGCGCGATCCGGAGACCGCGCAGTCGATCGGCTTCATCTGGGTCTTCCCCCTGGTGTTCGCCTCTTCGGCCTTCGTGCCGACCCACTCGATGCCGGGCGCCATCCGTTGGTTCGCCGACATCAACCCGGTCACCCTGACCGTCGACGCCGCCCGCGCGCTCACCATCGGCCACGGCCACGCGCTGGGACCTGCGCTGGGCATGCTGGCATGGCTCGCCGGGCTGCTGCTGGTGTTCGTGCCCCTGTCGGTGCGGGCGTTCCGTCGCGCCTAGGTGCGTCAGGCCCGGCTCCGGATCGTCCGGAGCCGGGCCGCCGCCGGGCCGCCGCCGCACGGGGCTCGACAGATTTCCGGGGCTCGAGATGAGTTTGCCCGGACCGCGGGGTTACACGGGCATGAACACCTCACAGACCCACACCCCACGGGCAGGGCGGCGCGAATGGGTGGCCCTCGCCGTCATCGCGCTGCCGTGCCTGCTGTACTCGATGGACCTCGGCGTGCTCTACCTGGCATTGCCGTCGCTGAGTGCCGCGCTGAAGCCGAGCCCGACGCAACTGCTGTGGATCAGCGACATCTACGGCTTCCTGCTGGCCGGCTTCCTGCTCACCATGGGCATCCTGGGCGACCGGATCGGCCGCCGCCGGCTGCTCCTGATCGGCGCCGCGATGTTCGGGCTCGCCTCCGTGCTGGCCGCGTTCGCCACCAGCGTGGCGATGCTCATCGTGGCTCGCGGGCTGCTCGGGATCGCCGCCGCGACGCTGGCGCCCTCCACGCTCTCGCTGATCCGCAACATGTTCCTCGACGACCGCCAGCGGACGGCGGCGATAGGCGTCTGGGTGATGAGCTTCTCGGCCGGCGCCGCGCTCGGGCCGGCGCTCGGTGGCCTGCTGCTGCACTTCTTCTGGTGGGGCTCGGTGTTTCTCATCGCCGTTCCGGTCATGGCGCTGCTGCTGGTACTCGGACCGATGCTGCTGCCGGAGTTCCGCGAGCCTGACCCCCGTCCGTTCGATCTCCCCAGCGCCGCCCTCTCGCTGTTCGCGGTGCTCGCCCTCGTCTACGGGATCAAGCAGCTGGCTGGGAGCGCGTTCGGGACCGTGCCGTCGGTGGCCATCCTGATCGGCGCCGGGCTCGGCGTCATCTTCCTGCGCCGGCAGCAGACGCTGGCCGCGCCCCTCGTCGACCTGCACCTGTTTCGCCGGCCGGTCTTCGCTGTAGCGCTGGCCGCCAACATGTTCGGCCTGTTTCTCATCTTCGGGACCTTCTTCGTGACCGACCAGTACCTCCAGCTCGTGCTCGGCCTCTCCCCGCTGGCCGCCGGGCTCTGGAGCGTGCCGCCCACCTTGGGTTTCATCGTCGGATCATCGCTGGGCCCGGTGCTGACGCGCCGCGTGGGGGTCGCGCTCACCATGAGCTACGGCTTCGCGGTCGCCGCCGCCGGGCTGATGATCCTGACCCAGCTGCCGGGTCACGGCGGGCACGGACTCCCGCTTACGCTGATCGGCACCGCGCTGCTCGGACTCGGCGTCTCGCCGGTGGTGGCGCTGGCCACCGACGTCATCGTCAGCGCCGTCCCGCCGGAGAAGGCGGGCCAGGCCTCGGGACTGTCGGAGACCGGCACCGAGCTCGGCGGGGCGCTCGGCATCGCGCTGCTGGGCAGCATCGCCACCGCGGTCTACCGCAGCCACCTGCACCTGTCGGCGGGTGCGGGGCGCGTGCGGACGCTGGCCGACGCCGTCCACGCCGCCGCGCGTCTGCCCGAGCACCTCAGAGCACCGCTGCTGGACGCCTCCCGCGTGGCGTTCACGCAGGGCCTGCACGTCGTCGCCATCGTCGGCGCCGTCCTGGCCACCCTGCTCGCCGTCGTCGTTGCCCGGGTGCTGCGGAGGGACGGAGCGCCGGACGATGCCCAGGCCCCGGCGATGACCGCCCTGACCCCCGACGAGGTGTGCGGGCCGCCGGCGTCCGAGGGGCTAGGAAGCGCGCCTCCCGCCGGCGGCGAGGCGCATCAGCGGCGAGTCGAAGTCGATGTCCGCCCCGGTCTGGTCCGCGCGCGTCGCGGTGCCGGCGAACTGGTGCTGGTAGCCGGACCATGCCCGCTCGGCGATTCCGTGCTCGATGCCCGCGTGGACGGTGACGGCGAGCTCGGCCGCGGCGCGGTCGATGCGGTCGCCCAGGCCTGCGGACCCCCAGTCCTCGGGAGCGGCGAACACCGATGTGGGCAGGCTGAGCGCACGCATATAGCCAAACAGTGGGCGCATCTGGCCGTCGATGACGAGCGCGTGGCGGCTGCTTCCCGCGGTCGCGGCGAGCAGCACCGGCTTGGCGATCAGCAGGTCGTTGTCGAGCAGGTCGACGAACGCCTTGAACAGGCCGCTGATCCCGGCCTTGTAGACGGGCGCGCACGCGATGATGGCGTCGGCGCCCGCCAGCTGCTCGATCGCGGCCTGCAGGTTGTCTGACGGCAGCCCGGCGACGGTCGCCTGGGCGATCTCGACGGCGAGGGGTGCCAGTTCGATCGTTCGCGCCGACGCCGCGGTGCCCATCTCACGCAGATCGTCGAGGCTCCGCTGCGTGATCCGGTCCGCCAGCATCCTCGTCGTCGAGGGCTCGTTGGTCCCGGCGCTGATGACGGCCAGGTGGCGCGGTGCGACGTCGCCGACGGCGCGGTCGTCGCTGCTCGCGGACGTCCCCATCAGGCCACGAGCGGATACTCGGCGGCGAGCTCCGGGTCCGTGTCCTGATACGGCGAGGCGCCGGTGAGGTTGTCGCCCCGATTGGCGTTCGGTCGCGGCTGGCGCGGCGCGCCATCGCCGTACTTGGCCTTGACCAGACTCGCATGAGTCGGCGCGTCGGCCACCCCGGGAGCGCGGCGGGCGTCCATCTCACGGCGTAGGGCGGGCACCACCTCGGTCCCGAGCAACTCGACCTGCTCGAGCGCCATGTCCAGGGGCAGGCCCATCGCGTCGACGAGCCACAGCTGCCGCTGGTAGTCGCCGAACCCCTCCTGGAAGGTGAGGGTCTTCTCGATCACCTCCTCGGGGCTGCCCACGCTCATCGGCGTGCCGTGCACGATGTCCTCGAGGCGGTAGCTGCGGCCGTAGATCGGCGAGCCCTCAAAGTAGGGACGAAACCGGCTCACCGCGTCCTGGGAGCGCTTGGCGATGAACGCCTGACCGCCGAGCCCGACGATCGCCTGCTCGGGAGTGCCATGCCCGTAATGGGCGAAGCGCTCCCGATACAGGTTCACGAGAGGCTTGAAGTGGAAGTTCGGAGCCAGGATGTTGTTGGCGAAGTAGCCGTTGCCGTAGTACGCGGCCTGCTCGGCGATCTCCGGTGTCCGGATCGCCCCGTGCCACACGAAGGGTGGGACGTCGTCCAGAGGTCGCGGAATCGAGGTGAACCCCTGAAGCGACGTCCGCGAGTCCCCCTCCCAATCGACGACATCCTCGCGCCAGAGGCGGTGCAGGAGGTTGTAGTTCTCCAGCGCCAGTTCCAGGCCCTTGCCGATGTCCTTGCCGAACCAGGGATACACGGGGACGGTGTTGCCGCGGCCGAGCATCAGGTCGGCGCGGCCGCCGGCCACGTGCTGGAGCATCGAGTAGTCCTCGGCGATCTTGACCGGGTCGTTGGTGGTGATCAACGTCACCGAGGTACTCAGGATGATCTGTGTGGTCAGCGCCGCGATATGGGCCAGCAGAGTGGTGGGCGAGGAGGAGAAGAACGGGGGGTTGTGATGCTCACCGATCGCGAACACGTCCAGCCCGACCTCATCCGCGCGCCGCGCGATCTCGACGACCGCCCGGATCCGCTCCGCTTCGCTGGGGGTGGATCCCGAGACCGGGTCCCGCGTGACGTCACTGACCGAGAAGATTCCGAACTGCATCGCGCGACCAACCTTACGACGATCACGTTGCGGTCACTGTGTCACCGCCGACTGGGAGGGGACGTAAGTGAGGATGGCCGAGCCGCCCGCGAGGGTGCGGACGTCAGTGAGGGTGAGGGTGAGCGATGAGGTGTCGACGTCCTCGAACAGGCGCTGTCCGGCCCCGACGACCACGGGCATGATCCACAGCCGGATCTCGTCGACGAGGCCGGCTTGCAGCAGGGTGTCATCGACGCGACCGGTGCCGTACTTGATGAGGTCCTTCCCCGGCTGTGCCTTGAGCTGCTTGACGGCGCCGACGATGTCGTCGCCCAGCGGCGTGGCGTTCCAGCCGGTGTCGGTCAGCGTCCGGGAGGCCACGTACTTGGGCATGGCGTTGATCCGGTCGATGTAGGGGCTGCCGCTGACGGGCGCCCAGAGGGCCTGCAGTCGCTCGTAGCTGACGCGGCCCATGAGGAACGCGTCGTAGTGGTCGAGGTCCTGCAGCGCCGTCTCGGCGGCCTCGGCGTCGAACGCCGCCCAGCGGTGCGGCGACTCGATGACGCCATCGATTGAGACCAGGGTGGATTCGATCAGCTTGCGCATACCGTGCTCCTGACGGGTGGGGGCTCGTACGTCTCAGAGACGAACGGCGGCGCGCGAAACCAGACGCGGGACTAAGAAATCTTCAGCAGCTCGATACGTCGCTGGTATGACGCCCGTTCCGCCGGGCTGCGCGACAGTGCGATCGCGCGCGCGTAGCTCGAACGCGCGTCGCCGTGGCGGTCGGCCCGTCGTTGCAGATCGGCCAGGGCCGCCCAGTAGAACGGGTACCGCTCGAGCTTGCGGTCCCCCGCGATGGCGACAAGCTCGCGGCGGCCCTCCTCGACGCCGTCGCGCTCGGCCACGGCGAGGGCTCGGTTGAGCGCCACGATCGGACCCGGCGACTGGGCCATGAGCAGGTCGTAGAGCCCGACGATGCGCTCCCAGTCGGTCTCGCGGATCGAGGGCGCCGCCGCGTGCTCGCAGGCGATGCCGGCCTCGATGTGCCACCGCGACATGCGCCGGCCACCGGCCGAGGCCGCGAGGTGGGCGAGCCCACGCACGATCAGCGCGCGGTCCCACCGTTCGCGGTCCTGCTCTTCCAGCGGCACGAACACCCCGTCGTCGTCGAGCCGGGTCGCGAGGCGGGCGATGTCGAAGCAGAACAGGGCCGCCAGCGCGTACACGTCGCGGTTCGTCGTGGCGCCCGTGTCGAGCAGCAGCTCGGTCAGGCGCAGCGCGTCGGTGCACAACAGCGGCCGGACCGGCTCGCTCGGGTTGCTGCCGTGGTAGCCCTCGCTGAACAGCAGGTACAGCGCGTGCAGAACCGAGCCCTGACGGTGCGCGATGTCGGGCAGGTCCTCGACGTCGACGATCTGCTCCAGCTCGCGCAGGCGGGCCTTACCTCGATGCAACCGTCTGTCGATCGTCTGGGTATCCACCAGGAACGCGTGGCCGATCTCCTTTGGTGACAGGCCGCAGAGCCAGCGCAGGATCAGGGTGACGTGCGTCTCGGGGGTCAGCGCCGGGTCGCAGACGGCGAACATCATCGACAGCTGATTGGTCCGGTCGGCCGCCGGTGCCAGCGCCGCGTCGATGGTGTCGACGGTGGCGGTCGTCTGCGCGAGCTCGGGCAGCAGCGCCGCGCCCCGCCGTTCGCGGCGGATGATGTCGATGGCCCGGTTGCGAGCAGCCCGCACGATCCACGCTCTCGGGTCGCGCGGCGGTCCGAACCGCCAGGCCTGCATGGCGCTCATCAACGCGTCCTGGACGACGTCCTCGGCCAGCGCGACGTTCGCGGGACCCAGCGTCCGGGTCAGCGCCGCGACCAGGTGGGCGTGCTCCGCCCGGAACAGGTCCTCCACCAGCCCCGCCGACGAGTCGGACTGCACACCGGCGTGCACCTGTTCAGCGGTCTTCGGACTGCACGGGGCGGACCTCGACCGACCCGCCGAACTCGTAGGTCGGGCACCCTCGCGCCACCTCGACGGCGTCCTGGAGCGAGGTGGCGTCGATGATCATCGCGCCGGTGACCAGATCCTTGGACTCCGCGTAGGGGCCGTCGGAGATGAGCCGCTCAGGCCCCCGTACTGCCTTGCCGTCGTTGCCCAGCGGAGTGCCCAGGTTGCGGCGGCCCTGCCCGGTCAGCTCGTCAGACCACGCGTACCACTTCTCCAGATGAGCCTGGAGTACCGACGGCGAGACGTCGTCGCGCGAGACCGCGCCGCCCCGGAAGATCAGCATGTACCTGCCCCCGGGCTCGATCGATCGGCTCCGTTCCGACATGGCCGCGGGCAGGCTATCAGCGCCCCGATCCCCCCTGGCTGACCAGGGGCCCTCGGTCAGTGGAGCTAGCCGGGCTCGAACCGGCGACCTCCTGGGTGCGATCCAGGCGCTCTCCCAACTGAGCTATAGCCCCGCGGGTGGCTTGAGCCACGCGGTGTGCGGGAAGAGTGTAGACGCCGCATCGTCCATCCCATTGAAAGCCCCGATCGCTGGTAGGAGCATGGGGCTTACGGAATCGCTGGAATCTGCCGATACAAGTCGTTAGCGACCGATGATGAGCTTTCGTACACGCCTGACGAGCTTCTTCGTCCTGATCGTCGTCGTCCCCATGGCGGCGGTCGGATTTCTGGTGTTTCGCCTGATCGACGACAGTCAGTCGGGCAAGGCTGACGCGCGCGCCAGTGCGGTGGCGAGCACCGCCGCCAGCGTCTACGCCAACTCCAGCACCGAGGCGAGCCTGCGGGCACGCTCGATCGCCGCCGACCTCGCCCTGACGCCGCCGGCCAAGCTCGACGCACGGGCTCGCGCTCTCGCCGCCCAGATCGGACTGGCACGCGTCACGGTCAGTGTGGGGCAGACCAAGATGGTCGATTTCGGGGTTCACACCGCGATCGCGCCCGGCATCGCGCTGGTGAAACCGGCGCGTTCCCGGCCGGCACGCACCGTCGTGGCCTCGGATCTGACCGCGGGCGAGCTCGCCCGCGACCTTGCCGGCGCGGGCATCCAGGTGGTGGTGCGCTCGGGCGGCACGACGCTCGCCTCGACACTGCCGGCTGTCGGCAGCAGGCCGCTGCCCCCGTCGCGCGGCTCGATCACCGTCGGCCACACCCCCTACTCGGTGGTCACCGAGACCTTCGCGGGCTTTGACAAGTCCCAGGTGGCGGTGTCGATCCTCTCCAACGCCCAGGTGACTGGCGGCTCGGTCGGCGCCGATCGCCTGCTGGCCGGGATCTTCATCGCCGGATTCCTGATCCTCGCCTTCTTCTTCTCGCTGCTGGCCTCCCGCGCGCTGCACGGTCAGCTCGGCCGCTTCCTGGATGCCGCGCGTCGGCTGGCCGGCGGCGACTTCTCCTCGTCCGTGCCGACGTCGGGCCGCGACGAGTTCGCGCTGCTCGGTCAGGAGTTCAACAACATGTCCCAGCAGCTCGAGCGCCGTCTGGCGGAGCTAGAACAGGAGCGCGCTCGCGTGCGCCAGGCGATCCGCCGCATCGGGGAGGCCTTCGCCTCCGGCCTGGACAAGGACGCGCTGCTGGAGCTGGCGCTGCAGACCGCGATGGATGCCACCGAGGCCGATCGCGGCCGGGTGAGCGCCCGCCAGAGCGCGGACGACATGCTCACCGAGACCGTCCACGTCGGCCGCCTCGCCGGCCTGGAGGCGACCATTTACGACGCGGAGCGCCACGCGCTGGCCTCCGACGGCGTCGGCGAAGCCTCCCTGGGCGATGCCCACCTCGCCACGGTCGCCCTGGGGCCGGTCAGCCCCGGCGGCCCCACGCACGGGCTGATCACGGTCTGTCGCGACGGCCGCACCTTCACCGAGGACGATCTCGAGCTGCTGCGTTCGCTGGCCGCCCAGGCCACGTTGGCCATGGCCAACGTGAACCTGCACTTCGACGTGCAGCGCCAGGCGATCACCGACGACCTCACCGGCCTGGCCAGCCACGGGCACTTCCAGGATCTCCTCGGCGCCGAGATGGAGGAGGTGCGCCGCTACCGGTACCCGGTCGGCCTGATCATGCTCGACATCGACAACTTCAAGTCCGTCAACGACGTCTACGGCCACCAGCAGGGCGATCTCGTGCTCCGCTGCGTCGCCGACGCGCTGCGCGACACCTCGCGTGATGTCGACGTCGCCGCCCGCTACGGCGGGGAGGAGATGGCGCTCATCCTGCCCCACACCGATCTCGAGGGGGCATTCGAGATGGCGGAGCGCGCCCGCATGGCGATCGCCGCCATGGAGATCCCCCTGCTCGAGGGCGAGGGACGCCTGCGCGTGACCACGAGCGTCGGCGCAGCCTCGTCGGTGGAGGGCAAGAAGGACGAGCTGATCGCCGCCGCCGATGCGGCGCTCTATGTCGCCAAGCGAGAAGGCAAGAACCGCACCGTGAGAGCTGAGGTGGACACAGCTAACGTGGTCAGCGGCGAGTAGCCTTTGCCGCATGGGTCTTCTTGACGACGCAATCCGAGACCACCTTGACCTGAAGCGCCGCCGGGGCGCGGATCCGGGGGAGGTGGAACGCGCCGAGCGCGAGGCGCTCGGTCCCGTCCGGCGCAACCCGACTCCCGCCGAGTTGGCGGAGGCCGAGGCCGCCGAGGCCGCGGGTATCGAGGCCGACGGTGCCCTCGCCTACGACCAGGCAGGCGACGACGACTGGTCGCACGATTCCTTGCCGGAGCCGTCGGCCGACCCCGGGGTCGCACCGCTCTACGACGAGTCGCCGGTCCAGCCCCCACCCGAGTTTCCCGCACACGAGGGCGGCGCGCCGCGCGGCGGCGATGACCACCCTCCGCTGGAACCCCTCGAGGAGGAGCTCCTCGAGGAGGAGGCCCCCTTCGACGAGGAGCCGGCACGCGAGCGCTCGCCCGAGGACCGCGAGGCCGCGGCTCCTCCGGAGATGGGCGGGATCGGTCCCGAGACCGCCGAATACAACGTCGAGGACGTCCTGGCGGCGGAGGACCACGCCGAGGGCGGCGACGACGAGGACGTGCTCGAGGAGACGCCCGAGTTCCTTCAGGACACGCCGGACCACGACCGCCTGTGGTTCGAGCAGCGCCCGCCCAAGGACTTCGACTTCGACGAGTAGCACCGGCCAAACTGGCCAAAGTCAGCCGGATTTCCGTCTATTGACGGCGGATCTGATCTCGGCTATCCCTCGGTGCAGTGGACCGTCGCAGCTAGCTGAAAGGACCGCTGGTGCTGTTTCGTCAAGTGCTCTATCCCGACCTGGGCTGCGCCTCATATGTCCTGGGCGACGCGGGCGAGGCGATCGTCGTGGACCCGCGGTGGGATATCGCGCCCTACCTGGAGATCGCCGAGGCCCAGCATCTGCGGATCGCCCACGTCGTCGACACCCATGATCACGCCGATCACGTGTCGGGCCGCATGCGCCTGGCCCGGACCACCGGAGCGCGCAGCTACCGCCCGGGGACCCGCGAGGACGGCCGCGCCGACGTGGTCGCGGCGGGCGACGAGATCATCGCCGGCGCGGTGCGTCTCACGGCGGTGGCCACCCCGGGGCACCGGCCCGAGCATCTGACCTTCCTGGTCTCAGACCTCAGCCGCGGCCCCGAGCCATGGATGCTGCTCAGCGGCGACTCGCTGCTCATCGGTGACGTCGCCCGGCCCGATCTTGCGGTGGAGGCGAGCGAGGGCGCCCACGCCCTGCACGCCAGCTTGCATCGTCTCCTTGGCCTCGATGACCACGTCGAGGTGTGGCCCGCGCACATCGGCGGGTCGCTGTGCGGCGGTGCCGGCCTGAGCGGCAAGTCGAGCTCCACGATCGGCTTCGAGCGCCGCCACAATCCGCGCCTGGGGCTCGACGAGGACAGCTTCGTCCAGGGCCTCACCGCGCAGCTGCCCTCGCGCCCGCCCAACGTCGAGCGGATCGTCGAGCTCAACCGCCGCGCCGGCGCGCCCTCGGCGGCGGACCCGCCCCTGCTGACGGCAGACGCGCTGCTCTCGATGCTCGGCACTGGGGCCACGGTGCTCGACAGCCGCGTCCCCATGGCCTTTGACCGGGGCCACGTGGCCGGCTCGATCAACCTGCCGGTGTCCTCCCCGGGCGTCGGGACGCGTGCCGGCTGGGCCCTGGATCCCGAGGTCCCGGTGGTGATCGTCGCCGAAGATCCGGCCGACGCCGGCCGGATGGCCCTGGCCCTGCAGGCGGTCGGCTTCTGGAACCTCGAGGGCGTCTCCATCGCGGACGCCGAGGAGTGGCGCCGCCACTCGGTCCCGGTCGCCCGTGCGGACTCCTGGGACCTCGAGCAGCTCGCCGACGCCCTGCGCCATCACTCCGTCGACCTCGTCGACGTCCGAGAGCCCAGCGAGTGGGTCGCCGGCCACATTCCCGGCTCACACCACGTCCCGCTGCATCGCCTGCGCGACGTCGGGTCGATCGTCCTGCCCCAACACGGCCGCACGACCGCCGTGGCCTGTGCCGCCGGCATACGCGCGGCTTTCGCCGCCAGCCTGCTACGCCGGGCGGGACGCACGGACGTCGTGCGCGTTGCCGGTGGAGGCGTCGGAGACCTCGGCGCCATGGGCCTCGAGCTGGCCCTGGGCACCTGAGCGTCAGCGCAGTTCGTCGGTCGGGGTCCCGGCGATCGCGTCGGAGATGCGACGGCGGCGCGCCGCAATCCGGGCATAGCGAGCCTGCGCCCGTTCGTGCTTACGGCCGGACCTGTAGATGCGCCGCGCCCACCACGACGTGGGGGAGGCGAGGCGCACCGTGGCCACCACGGAAGCGAGCGGGACGAAGATGCCGATCAGCCCGAGCAGTGGCTTCCCCTTGAGGATCGCCGCGGCCGACAGGAGCACGTCGATCGTGACCACGGTGAAGAGCGTCGTGAGCGACGAGCTGTTGCCCCTCAGGTCAAACGGCGCTGTGCCGAGGACGATGAGCAGCCCCAGCACGGTCGCCACCACCACCGCGTCGAACGATGCCCGCCCCTCCTCGGCCCAGTACACGTCCTTCAGATAGACCCAGAGCGCGAACTCGTCGAGCGTCAGCCCGGCGCCGATCCCGAACAGCGCCGCCAGCAGCTCGTTCCACGGACTCACCGGGTTGATGGCGAAACCGAGGAAGCCGGCCAGCAGGATCAGCACGATGCCCCACACCAGGTGATGCAGATGCACGCCGCCGCCCGTGCTCACGCTCCCTGGCCACCACGGCACCCGCGGGCTGCGCATGAGCCGCGCGCTGGTGCGGATGAAGAGAAACGCGCCCAGGAATGCCGCCAGCGCCACGAACCCGGCCCGCTGCCCCGGCTTGTCCAGGAAGTTCGCCGGGAAGGCGTAGCTCACGGTGATCGCGCCCACCGGGCCAGGATACGGAGCGCGTTAAACTGGCCGGGTGAAGGGGCCATAGCTCAGTTGGGAGAGCGCCTGCTTTGCAAGCAGGAGGTCGCCGGTTCGATCCCGGCTGGCTCCACTGGCAGGAGTGGAACCGCGCTCGCCGGACCGTAAGATTCGGATGCCGTGGCTGATGTCTCTCACGCAGCGATCGAGGAGCTCAACGCGATCGCGTTCTTGGAGGGGTTCACATTTCGCCGTGCAGGAGTCCAGCTGGGCGTGACACCGTTCGGGATGTCGATCATTGACATGCCGCCGGAGACGACCGCCTACCCGGCGCACGACCACGCTTCAGAGGGACCCGGCAATCCGCCCGCCCACCAGCTCGGGCAGGAGGAGGTCTACATCGCGCTGCGCGGATCGGCGGACGTGGAGGTCGACGGCCACCGGTACCCGCTCGACGCTGCGCACATCGTTCGGGTCGGGCCGACCGCGCGGCGCAAGATCCTGCCGGGGCCGGATGGCGTCCGGCTTCTGGCGCTCGGCGGAGTACCCGGCCAAGCCTACGATCCCGCCTCCACGGCCTGACGCCCGTACCGCAGTCGGGCAATGGCGATGCGGCGTGGGGGAGTCCGCTCCGCGGGGACCTAGTACTTCGCCGGGATGTACTGCGCGGAGTGGTCGGGCTCGCGGTAGCCGCCTCGCTTCTCGCGTTCCGGGAGCACGACGGACGCTCTTTTCGGGGAGTCGTACGGGATCTGCTCCAGTAGGTGGCTGATGACGTTCAGCCGGGCGCGCTTCTTGTCGTTTGCGTCAGCGACGTGCCAGGGAGCAAATTCGGTGTTGGTCGCGGCGAACATCTCATCGCGGGCCCGCGAATAGTCATACCAGCGGCTGTAGGACTTGAGGTCCATCGGTGAGAGCTTCCAGACCTTTCGCGGATCGTCGATGCGCGATTCGATTCTCCGCGTCTGCTCTTTCTGACCGACCTCGAGCCAGTACTTGAGCAGGATGATCCCCGAGTCGACCATGGCCTGTTCGATCAGTGGCGCGAGCCGCAGAAAGCGAAATACCTCGTCCTCGGACGTGAAGCCCATCACCCGCTCCACGCCGGCGCGGTTATACCAGCTGCGGTCGAAGATCACGACCTCGCCGGCTGCCGGAAAATGAGACAGATAGCGCTGGACGTACATCTGGCTCTTCTCGCGCTCGGTCGGAGCCGGGAGCGCGACGACCCGGAACACGCGGGGGCTCACCCGCTCGGTGATCCGTTTGATCACTCCACCCTTCCCCGCGGTGTCACGGCCCTCGAACACGACGCACACCTTGACTCCCTCACTCACGACCCACTCCTGGAGCCGAACCAGCTCGCCCTGCAGCCGAGCGAGCTCCTTCTCATATCTCTTTCGGCCAAGCTTCTCGACCGTCCGCCCATCCTGCTTCGCCTGCTCAGCGTGGCTCACCGATGCCGCCTTCCACTCGGCGGCAGATCATACGCGCCCCAACCCCGCGCTTGGACGAGGCGTAAGACTTCCCTACCTGCCGCCATCTTGACCGCGTCGGCAGGAATGATGTGCGCGTGGACGCGGCCCAGCCTGGCATCGACGAGACCGAACCAGTTCTGCGCCGCGTTCTGCGGATCGTGGTGTGGCCGGCCGCGGTCGCGCTTGTTCTGTTCATCCTCGATCAGCTCGGGGTCCCGGTCTCCGACTGGATCCGTGACTTCTTCGATCAGCTGCGAGCGGTTCCCACTTACGCGATCGCCGGCGGGGTCCTGCTCAGCACCGTGCAGACCCTGTTCGTGGCGCTGGCCTGGCTGACGATCCTTCGCGCTGCATTCCCAGACACGCACATCCCGTTCCGCCCGGTCCTGGCCTCGTACGCGGTCGCGGTCGCCCTCAACAGCTTCCTGCCGGCGAACATCGGTTCACTGGTGATGCTGCTGATGTTCACGACGTTGATCGCGAGCGCGACGTTCGCGATCGTGTTGTCGGCATTCATCGTGCAGAAGATCCCGTTCTCGGTTTACAACGTTGCCGTCTACCTGTATCTGTTCGCGACCGTCGCCGGCTCACTGTCCATCAAGCTGGACTTCCTGGCCAAGCATCCAGTCGCCAGCGCCCTCATTGCCCTTGGCGGGGTTGTGCTGCTGGTCCTTCTGGGGCGCTTCTTCTGGGTCCGGGCGACCAAACTCCGCGAGCAGGTCAAGACCGGCGGCGCGATCCTGCGTCAGCCACGACGGTTCTTGATCGGCGTCGCCCTTCCCGAGTTCGCAAGCTACCTGGCGCGGCTTGGGATCGTCGCCGTGTTCATGGCCGCGTACTCGATCCCCGTCAGCTTCCACTCGGTCCTCTCCGTGAGCGCGTCCAACTCGATCTCCAACCTCGTGTCGGTGACGCCGGGCGGCGCGGGCGTCAATCAGGCCTTCAACGTCGCGGTCCTGGACAGCACCACGAGCAGCGCCAACGCCGCGGCCTATTCCCTCGCGCAGCAGCTGATCATCTCCGCGTGGGACGTCGTGTTCGCGATTGTGCTCGTCTCTTGGGTGTTTGGCTGGTCAGGCGGGAAGCAGCTCGTCAGAGAGTCCTACGCGAAGGCCGAGGTCAAGCAAGAGGAGCTCAAGGCCCAGCGTCAGGCGCGGCGGACCGCGCGACGTGAACGATGGCAGGCGCGACGGAAGTCAGGGCCCTGATGCGGTGTCGGAGCGGGAGCTGTGGATTCCGCCCCCGGGTAGTGGCCTCCACAGCTCCTGTTCACTCCGTCCCCTTTTGTGCCCCCGGGCTGCGTGCCCTTCATCGCCCCCTGATGACAGTGTGAGAGTGACCGTGCACGGCGGTCTGAGTGACCTGAGATGGAGAGAGTCGGCGTGTCGGTTTCAGGAGCTCGCGTGCGTCCAGTGCAGCTTCGATGCAGTCAAGCGCCGCGGACAGGTCCTGTGCCGGGACGTCAGGATTGTAGAGCGGACTGGTGCACCCATCGGTAAGTATCCCGCGTACTGCTGCGAGGGTCTCGGGCTCGGGGTCAGTTACCCGTTCGAGTGTGGCTGCCACTTTCAGGAGCTGCGGGCGTACCGAGGCGGCGCGCTCACAGAGCAGCACGTCGTAGCGGCTTGCTCGGGTGCGGAGGTTGGCACGACGGGCAACGCTGCGCAGCCCGCCCACCAGCCTCAGGCGGTGACGGTCGGCAACTCGCGCGCGAACCCGTGCTGCTGCGCGCAATCTCAGGTTGGGCTGGGGTGGTGTGCGCCACATCATTCCCGTCCTTTGCCTCACGTCGATGACGTGAGAACGAACCGTAACCCTCGTCACCGGGAACGTCAAAGACCAATTTCACCACTTGATATAAGCTGAGCATATGGCGATCGAGCTGCGCCACCTCCGGTATGCGGTGGCGGTGGCGGAGGCCGGACAGCTTTCGCGGGCGGCGGCGCGCCTCCGCATCGCCCAGCCCGCACTCTCCCAGAGCATCCTGCGCCTCGAGCGGGAGATCGGCACTCCGCTGTTTGACCGACATGCACGCGGGGTCACTCCCACCCCGGCCGGGGACGCGTTCCTGGAACATGCGCGCGCGGCTCTCGCCGCCAGCGACGCGGCCGTCAGCGCTGCTCGACGGTGGGCGCGGACCGAATCCGACCGCCTTGTCCTCGGCTTCATCGGTGGGGTGGGGCTCGCCGAGCCCCTGGTCACCGGGTTCGCCGTCGCCCATCCCGATGTCGAGCTGGTGGTGCGCGAGCTCAGCTTCGCGCAGCAGGTCGACTGGCTGCTGGACGGGACCGTCGATGCCGCCGTGCTCTGCCCGGGGCCGCCGTCGCCCGAGTTCGAGGCCATCGCGATCGCCAACACCTCGCTGTGCGTATTCGTCTCAGAGCATCACCGCCTCGCCTCTCGGAGTGAGCTGCGCTACGCCGACATCGCCGACGAGACCTACCTCGGGAAAGCCCCAGGCTTACCCGACTGGTGGGTTGACATCTGGTGGATGACTGCGCAGCGCGGAGGACCGCCCAGGACGAGCCGGCACACGTCAGGAACCGTCAACGAGAGTCTGGCTGGAGTCCTCAGCGGCGAGGTGATCGTCGTCGCCCCCACGTTCTTCATCCCGCCCATCCCGATCCCCGGTGTCCGGACCATTCTTCTGGTCGACGTCGAGGCGCCGGCGGTCGAACTCGTCTACCTCGGTGAGACCGCCACCCGCGCGACCAAGCAGTTGGCCGCAGTCGCGCGGACCCTGCAACCACAGCTCGTCACGGACGCGACCGCCTCGCGGAGCGATTAGCTGGACAGGGGGTCGGCAGTTACGTAACATCCGGTGCAACGGGATATGGGACAGGGGCTTCTTCGTGGGATGGGTCGGCTGCTGCCGGCCGTGGCAGGCGTCGCGTGCGCGATCGCCGTGTCGGCGCTCGCCCCGGTGGCAGGCGAGGCGGCGACGCTCCCGCTGTCGATCTCGATCCAGGGCAACCACTTCGTCAACGGCGCGGGCCAGACGATCCGGCTGTTGGGCGTCAATCATCCGAGCTCTGAGTACGCCTGCGTCGATGGCTTCGGCTACAACGACGGCCATCAGGACGCTGCCGACGCAGCCGCCGTCGCGTCCTGGAACGCCAACGCCGTCCGGGTGCCGCTCAACGAGGACTGCTGGCTGGGGATCAACGGCCAGCCCAACAGCAGCCAGGGCCCGCCCCAGCCACTGACCGTGGCCGGTTACCAGCAGTCCGTGAAGGACTACGTCGCCGCCCTCAACGCCCACGGCCTCTACGCCATCCTGGACCTGCATTGGACCGCGCCGGGCATGCAGGTCGCCAACAGCCAGCAGCCGATGCCGGACGCGCACTCGACCGATTTCTGGCAGTCGGTGGCTCAGACGTTCAAGGGCGACCCCGCCGTCGTGTTCGACGTCTTCAACGAGCCGTTCGATCCCACTGACCCCAAGTCGGGGGACGACCAGGAGCCCCTGGACAAGGTGAGCTGGGACTGCTGGGAGAACGGCGGCTGCATGACCGCCGCCTACACCGTCGACGGCACTGGCAACACCGTACGGACGGGAGCCAAGTACCAGGTCGTCGGCATGCAGTCGCTCGTCGACACCATCCGCAACGCCGGCGCCACGCAGCCGGTCATGGTCGGCGGCCTGGACTACGCCAACGACCTCACGCAGTGGGCCGACCATGCGCCCAACGACCCGCTCAACCAGGAGGCGGCGTCCTTCCACAACTACATGGGCAAGACCTGCGACAACGCCGGGTGCTGGAACTCGGAGATCGCCCCCGTTGCCGCCAATGTCCCGGTGGTCACCGGCGAGTTCGACGAGGACAACTACACCGAGCCCAAGTGCGCCGACCAGACGCCGTCGACGTTTGACAGCGACTACATGACCTGGGCCGACCAGCACGCCGTCAGCTACCTGGCGTGGGGATGGTGGGTGCTCTCCCAGAGCGAGAAGGACGACGCGGGCTGCAGCGCCTTCTACCTGCTCAACGACTACGACGGCACGCCGGCGGCTCCGAACGGGACGACGCTGCACGACCATCTGCTTTCGCTGTCCGCGGGCGGCCTCACCTCAGGTCCGCCTCCCGTCACGACCTCACCAGGACCGTCGAAGCTCAAGCCCCCGGTCAAGCTCAAGGCGTTCAGTGCGTCGGTGAAGTCGGGCGGCTCGAGGGTGGCCTTCGCCCTGCGCTCGGCCCAGAGCTGCACGGGCACGCTCACCGGTCAGACCGCCAACACCTATGCGGTGTCCACGGCCAAGGCCAAGCGGCACAAGGTCTCGCTTGGCTCGGTGCGTTTCTCGCTCAAGGGCGGTAAGGCCAAGACCGTCGTCCTCAAGCTCTCCAAGGCCTCACGCAACCTGCTGGCAGCTCACCACCGGCTCAAGGTGCAGATCACCATCACGCTGACCAGCGCCACCACCCGCCGCACGGTCGTCCACCGGACCGTCACGCTGAAGGCGCCGCGGGCTCGCGGGCACGCCCTGCGCTAGACCTGTCGGCCCGGATCCCGTCGACGACCCGTGGGCCCTAGCCGGGCATGTGGTCGGGCTCGGATGCGGCCGCGGTGGCGACGTCGCTGGCGAAGGTCCGGCGCGCGCGGAACAGGAGCACCCCGGCCCCGGCCAGGGTCACGAGCATGATCAGGAACGTGATCTCCAGCGCCGTGCTGGTGCTCGATGGGGGCGCGCTCGGCCGCGTGCCGATGGGCGCCTGCGAGGGGACGATGCCGGCCACCAGCACCGAGACGCCGCCGAAGACGAGCGGAGCGGCTGCCTGGGCCAGGGAGCGGACGCACGTGAGCGCACTCTGGGCGCGTCCCCACAGACCCGAGGGCACGACGTCGAGCCGCGCGGCCTGGAGCGGCGGGTTGGCGGCGAAGATGAGCGCCGCCCCGGCGACGTCGAACCAGATCGCGGGGCTGAGATCGCTGACCAGAAGCCCGGGAATGAAGAACGCTGCGGCGCCGGCATAGCAGACGCCGGGGAACCAGACGCGGGCTCCGATGTCGCCGCGTCTGAGCAGCACGTCGGGTAGCCGCCCGCCGACGAGCGTCCCCAGCACGGCGCCCACCACGAGCAGGGCCAGCACCAGCTCGGCCTTCACCTGGCTCGCGTGGTAGTGCCCCTTGACGAACAGGAGCGCGAAGGTCTGAAGGCCTGCGAAGAAGAAGTAGCCCAAGGACGAGCCCGCGATCATCAGCACGTTGGAGGGGATCGAGGCGATGTAGCGGACCGAGCGCCACAACGACATCTGACTGGGGTCCTCGTCGAGGACGAGCTCCGGGTTGGGGACCGCGCCGGCCCGGCGAGCCGCCTCCCGCGCGCCCTGCGCAGGGTCGACCCCGGGAGTGTCGATGACCACGGGCTCGCCCTGTGCAGCGCGAGCGGCGGCCTGTGCGATCTCCTCATTGAGATCCACCGCCCCCACCGCCAGCGGGCTCTGCCCGCCTCGCAGCGGCTCGGGCACCGTGCGCCAGAGTTCGCGCGCGATGACAAACCCGGGGAGCGCCAGGACGATGAACGCGGCGCGCCAGTCGATCGCGCTGGCCACCAGGCCGCTGACGATGAACCCGAAGGCGGTCCCGACGGCCTCGCCCAGCAGGATGTATGACCAGATGCGTCCGCGCTCTGCGGCCGCGAAGTAGTCGCCGGTGAGCGAGGCGATCGCCGGACCAGCGCTCGCCGCCACCGCTCCCAGCGCCAGCCGGGTGAGCAGCAGGCTGCCGTAGCTGCCCGCGAAGGCGCTGAACATCGAAGCCAGGCTCCACAGCAGGACGGTCAGCGCCAGGAGCGGCATCCGCTTGGTGCGGTCCACCAGGAGCCCGACCGGCACCGTGAACACCGCGCCGATCAGCAGCGAGACCGAGCTCAGCAGCCCGATGTCGGTGTTGTTGATGTGCAACGAGGTCTCGAGCTGCGGCGCGATCGCGCCCACCGTCGAGGCATCAGCGCCGTTGAGCGCCAACACGAGCGCGAACAGGACGATGACGCGAGCACGCGCCGGACCTCCCGTGCGCTTGACGACCTCACCCCTGACCAGGCGTGACACCCACCGCATGAAGCGGCCGAGCAGGCCGATGATCGTGCCGATCAGGCCGCGGGGACGCTTGTCGGGCATGCGCGCGTCCTCGCCGGTCCCCTGCCGGCTCGGCCCCTGTGACACAGGCTGATCGGGCACCTGGGCAACTCTAGGCGGCACGGCTGCGTCGGCTCCCGGCGGGCCGCGGTCTGCCGGCCGAAGCCGGCGGGTGTCGGGCGCGTGCCTTGCCAGGACGACTCAGGCCGGCATCGGCTCGAGCGCGTGGTCAAGCCACGCGGAGATGTCGTCGATCACCGCGCGGTCGACGTGCTGAGCGGGCTCGTACTCGGCGGGGGTGGACGGGCCCCTGCCGGCGACGAAGAGGTGGTTGAAGGCCGGGTAGACGCGGATGGTCACGTCCGGGCGGCCGTCGAGGGCGGCGCGCCAGCGAGGCAGGTCATCGTCGACGGTGGCCTGATAGTCGCGCCCGCCCTGGAGAATGAGCATCGGCGTGCTCAGCGTGGCGGCCAGCGCGGCCGGGTCATACCCGCGGAGGTCCAGCCAGTAGGACGCGGGCGCGCCCAGCGGCAGCTCGCTCGCCGGCGTGGAGGGGGAGAGCGAGGGGCTGTCGACTGTCTCGGCCATGGCCGTGAGCGCGTCGATGATGGGCTGTGACCCCGCCGCGGTCTCAGAGCGCAGCGAGGCCAGGTAGCGCGTCTGGCGGACGATCACCCAGTGCAGCGGCGCCGCGCCGCCCGCGATCACGATCAGCCCGGCCACCGACGGGTCGGCCGCCGCGACGCGGGGCGCCACCGTCCCGCCGAGGCTGTGGCCCAGGACGAACACCCGCCGCGCTTCGATATCGGGGTGGTGTTCCAGGAGCGTGACAGCCGCGGCGGCCTGCGGCAGGTACTCATCGGTCAGAGTGAAGTCCTGGGAGTCCTTGATGGCCTCGGCGTGGGTGTAGGTGACCTTGTCAAAGCGCAGCACGGCCACGCCCCGGCTGGCCAGCCCCCACGCGATGTCCTTGAACGGCTTGTTGCGCCCGATCGTCTCGTCGCGATCGAGCGATCCCGAGCCGGCGAGGAGCACGACGCCGGGCCACGGGCCGGTCCCGTGCGGGATGCTGAGCGTCCCGGGCACCGCCAGCGGCTCCGGTCCGACGGTCACCTCCTGCTCGGCGAAGCGGCCGGGGTCGGCGTACGACGGCGGTTCCCAGGGCGCGATCGGCTGCGCGGCCTCCAGCGGCGCGAGCTGCAGACCGCCGAGCTGCCCCGTGTCAGTCACCCGGGCGACAAGCGCGAACCCGCCGCGCTCGCACGTGACCGGCACCTTGACCACCACTGCGCCGGCGCCGCTCGGCTCGCTCAGGGCAGTGCCGACCGACGTAACCGCGCCCTGACGGCTCAGCTCGGCCGTCCATGCGGTCTCGAGGGCCTCGGGGACGACCATGGGCCGCAGCTGGGGCACGAACAACTCGCGGACCTCGGCGAAGCGTCCGGCTTGGGCGAGCTCGAGCGCGGTGAGGGCAGTCTGCTCGGGCACGGTGGACATCGGGGCCTCCTCTGACGTAGGTGCGGGGCGCGCGGTCAGCCCGGAGATAGCATGCGGATCTCGATCCCGATTGCAAAGGAGCACCATGCCGGCCAAGGGCAGCGCAGAATGGAAGGGTGACCTCAAGGGTGGGGCCGGGACGTTCACGGCCGGCGACACCATCGCCGGCGATTTCTCGTTTCGCTCGCGCTTCGAGGATGGCCCGGGGGCCAATCCCGAGCAGCTGATCGCGGGGGCGCACGCGTCGTGCTTCTCGATGGCGCTGGCGGCGGCGCTGGCCGACGCGGGCACCCCGGTGAACTCGGTCAAGACCGACGCGGTGGTGACGCTGCGGTTCGTCGACGGGGCACCGACCATCACCTCGATCAACCTCACCACCGTGGGCGACGTCCCCGGCATCGACGAGGCCGCTTTCCGCGAGGCGGCCGAGGGCGCGAAGGCGGGCTGCGTGATCAGCCGGGCGCTCGCCGGCGTCCCGGAGATCACCCTGGAGGCCTCGCTGAAGTAAGCGCCTGACCCCGGCGGCCGTTAGCGCGTGGTCAGGCGCCCGTTCTTCGCGGGGGCCCCGACAGCAGCCAGCGCACCGCGGCCGCCACCACCTCCTGCTCCTGGAGCGGATGGGCGAGCCGGTCCAGCAGCAGGCCGTCGAGCATCACCGCCATCGCCCGGCCGTCGCGGGCGGGGTCGTCGGAGCCCAGACCCTCGGCGATGGCGGCGCACATGTCCCAGAAGACCTGGGCGGCGCGGGTCATCCGCTCCGCGTGGGCGGGCTCCCGCGCGCCCTGGAGCTCGAGCTCCATGCGCGCCAGATGGTGGGGAGCCGCGCCGTCCATCCACGCCGCCAGCGCCTGGGAGATGGCCTCGATGTCGAGCGCCTGGCCGGCGGCGAGCTGCTGCTGCACCGGGGTGGCGATCTCCCGCACCTGGCGCTCTGACTCCGCGCACATCCAGTCCACGAGGGCCGAGATGAGGCCATCGCGGTTGCCGAACCAGTAGGTCACCGACCCGTGCGGGGCACCGGCGGCCTGCTCCACGGCGCGATGCGTCACCGCGCTCAGGCCGGATTCGGTGACCAGGCGGAGGGCCTCTTCCAGGAGGCGGGTACGGCGCTCGGATGACGGCATGGCGCGCACGAGTATCGCAGCGGGGCTTGACAAGCGGCGGCGGTTCTTCTACAAGTGTAGAAGAGTTCTACAAGTGGAGAAAAACATGAGCCGATCACGCCCCACTCTCGTCCTGCTACTGGCCTGCGTCGCCCAGTTCATGCTCCTGGTCGACGACACCATCACCAACGTCGCCCTGCCGACCATCGGGCGGGACCTGGACTTCTCGGTGACCAACCTCTCGTGGGTGGTCAACGCCTACCTGCTGACCTTCGGCGGGCTGCTGCTCGTCGGCGGCCGTCTCGCCGATCGCTTTGGCCCGCGCCGCGTCTTCGCCATCAGCCTGGCCGGCTTCGCCGCTGCGTCGGCGCTGTGCGGCATCGCCCCCAGCTCCGGCGTGCTGGTCGGCGCGCGAGCGCTGCAGGGGAGCTTCGGCGCGCTGCTCTCGCCATCGGCCCTGGCCCTCCTCCTGACGGCCTCCCCGGGCCCCGGTGAGCGTCGCCGGGCGCTGGCCATCTGGGCCGGCCTGCTCGGCCTGGGCGCCGCCACCGGCCTGCTCGCCGGCGGCGCGCTGGTCCAGCTCGCCGACTGGCGCTGGATCTTCCTCATCAACGTGCCCGTGGCCGCCGCCGCCCTGGCCGCGATCCCACGCGTGCTGGCTCCCGATGACCTCAACGCCCGGCGCCCCCTCCCCAACGTCGGCGGCGCTGCGCTGGCCACGCTGTCCCTGCTCCTGCTCGTCTACACCGTCGTGCAGACCGACAGCAACCCCTGGACCTCGGCGCCGACGCTCGGCGGGCTGGTGGTGGCGCTGGCGCTCGGCGTCGCCTTTGTCGTGAGCGAACGGCGCTCGGCCTCGCCGCTGCTGCCGCCCGAGCTGCTGCGCCGCCCGCTGGCCCTGCGCGCGGACCTGGTCATCTTCTTCGCCGCCGCGGGCCTGCTGGCGATGTTCTTCTTCCAGACGCTCTATCTCCAGCGCGTCCTGGGCTTCAGCCCGCTCACCACGGGCCTGTCCTTCCTGCCCTTCAGCGCCGCGATGGGCATCGCCTCGGGGGCGATGGGCCGGCTGCCCCAGCGCGTGGACCCGCGTCTGCCGATCACCCTCGGCTGCGGGCTCGCGGTGGTGGGTCTGTGGCTGATGGCCGGCCTCACGCCCACCAGCTCCTACGGCGCCGACGTGCTGCCGGCCCTCGTCCTCACCGGCCTGGGCCTCGGGCTGGCCTTCGTGCCCGTCATCGGTTTGGGGACCGGCGACGCCGAGGAGCGCGACGGCGGCCTGGCCTCCGGCCTCATGACCACCGCCCAGCAGATCGGCGGCGCCATCGGGATCGCCGCGCTCATCACCGTCGCCACCGCTCACACCACGAGCGCGGTGCGCTCCGGCGCGCATCTCGCCTCCGCGCTCACCGACGGGTTCCAGGCGGCGTTCCACGTGGAGGCCGGAATCATCGGCGCCGCGGCGCTGCTGGCCCTGGTCCTGCTGCGGCGCGACCGAGTCGCGGCCCCGGCGGGGCGGATCGATCAGGCCGCGGTCGCGAGCCGGTAACCGCCGGGGTTGGGATGGACGCCCGACGCTGATGACAAAACGGGTCATAGTGGCCCACATTGTCATCAGCGTCATGGCGACCCTACGATGGACCCCATGAGCACCCTCGAGGAGCGACCGGAGATGGAGCGCGTCGGTGACCAGCTGGTGGCCGCCGCGCGGGGCCTGCGCGAGCAGCTCATCGCCGAGCAGGCCGACACCGAGGAGCGAGCCACCTACTCCCCCGAGGTGCACGAGGCGCTGCTGGAGGCGGGCTTCTATCGCATGTACGTCCCGCGGCGCTATGGCGGGTTGGAGGTGGACGTGCCGACCTTCATGCGCGTGGGCGTGGAGCTGGCCCGGGGCGACATGGGCGCGGCCTGGGGCGCGTGCCTGTCGGCCAACCACGCGCTGCAGGTGGGCTCCTGGTTTCCCGAGCGCACCCAGGACGAGGTCTTCGGCGGCGGAGACTTCCGCGCGGCCTCCGTCGCAGCGCCCACTCTCAAGGCCACCCCGATCGACGGTGGATACCGGCTGGAGGGCGCCGTCGCCTACTGCTCGGGAATCCCGTACTCCACGTACTACATGGGCCAGGCGATGCTCCCTCAGCCCGACGCCGCCGGAGTCCCGCGGATGGCTCTGTTCGTGGCGCCGCGCGCGGCCTTCACCCAGCTCGACGACTGGGGCGACACCCTGGGCCTGAAGGGCACCGGCTCGCACACGATCCGCTTCGACGGGGCGCAGCTGCCCGCCCACTACGTCATCGAGGACGTCAACATGGTCGACATGGCCGTGGAGAGCGGCACGCCGGGGCTGGCGCTGCACGGCAACCCCATGTACTGCGGGCGAGCGCTGGTCATCTTCACCCTGTCGCTGGCCTGCACCCTGGTCGGCGGCGGCTACAACGCCCTGGACGAGTACCGCAACTGGGCGCTGGACAAGCCCACCCCGCTCCCGCCGTTCGGTCCGCGCTTTGAGAACGTGGACTTCCAGCGCTGGTACGGCGGCGCCTTCGTCAAGCTCCAGACCGCCGAGGCGGCGATGATGCACTGCGCCGAGATGCACATGGAGGCCTGCCGGCGCAACGCCGAGGGCAGCGAGCCCTACACCTGGGCCGTGGACGCGCGCCTGGCCGCCATCGCCCGCGAGGTGATGATCCAGTGCTGGGAGGCCGTGGAGCAGCACCTGTTTCGCACCATCGGCGCCAGCGCCATCAAGCGCGGCCAGCGCTTCGAGCGTTTGTTCCGCGACCTCGCCACCTCGGCGGCGCACCGCAATACCCAGCTGCGCGACGAGTTCTGGCGCCAGCTGGGCGCCATCGAGCTCGGCGTCCCGTACCCCAGCCCCGCCGGCACCTACCCCCCCGGCGCCTCTAATCCGGGCCCCACCCACCCGCCCCGCTGAAAGACGGTCAGCGCTGGTCGCGCGCCCGGGTGGTGTAGACGCCGGTGGGCTGTGCGTGGTAGCCCTTGGCGCCGACGTCGCGGGCGAGCGCGCTGCGCGGGTCCTCGCCGGCGGCGAGGCGGTCCAGCGCACCCCGGAAGTCATAGGCAGGCGACCAGCCCAGCTCAGCGCGAGCCCGCGCGTTGACGTAGACGCGGTCGATCGCCGGGAGCATGGTCCAGCCCCGGGCCGCGTAGACGTCCTCGTAGTCGCTGAACAGCCGCCGGACCACGGCCGAGGCGTCGCGATGCAGCTCGTCGAGGTCCTCGGGCCCAAACGGAGTGGTGGCGCTGATGATGTAGCGGCCGAAGCCGATCGCGGGGGCGCGGTCCAGAGCGAGCAGGTGGGCGTCGACCGCGTCCTGCAGGTCCACGCGGCGGTAGAGGAGCTCATTGACCTTCAGATTGAGGTCGCTGTACGCGACACGCGCATCGTCGCGGTCGTCGTCCTCGGGGAAGAAGCGCGACGTGCGCAGGATGAGGCAGGGCAGGCCGTGGTCGCGCCACACCAGCTCGCACAGGTTCTCGGCGGCGGTTTTGGTGACGCCGTAGATGTTGCGCGGCACCGGGGCCACGTCCTCGGTGATCCATGCCGCGGGCGCACCGGGCGCGGGAGTGAGCGCCCGGCCGAAGGTGCTCGTCGTGCTGGTGAAGAGAAAGCGGCTGACGCCGGCCGCCACCGCCTCCTCGAGCAGGTTGAGGGTGCCGGAGATGTTGGTGTCCACGAAGTCGCCGCGCGTGTGGGACTCGACGTGGGGCTTGTGGAGGGTGGCTGAGTGGATCACCGCGTCGACCCCGGCCATCGCGGCGCGGACGCCGTCGCGGTCGGCGATCGAGCCCACCACTCGCGTGAACGGCGACTCCAGGACGTCGACACCCACCACGTCGTGGCCCAGGTCGCCCAGAACACGGACCAGGCCCTCGCCCAGGTGCCCCGCACTCCCGGTGACGAGGATCCTCACGCCGATCCCGCCGCTGACACCCGGGCGCGCATCGCGGACTTCAGCGCCTCGTCGCAGAAGGCGGCGTCGATCGCGGTGAGGCTGATCGTCCGCAGGTCGTCCTCGGTGAAGCCGAGCCGCTCGGCGCAGACCCGGTACTCCCCGCCGATCGTCGCTCCGAAGTAGGGCGGATCGTCGGAGCCCAGCGTCAGGCGGATCCCGGCGTCGCGCAACTGCGCCAGGGGGTGCTGGTCGAACCCGGGGAAGACCCCGAGCACGATGTTGCTCGTCGGGCAGGTGTTGAGCACCATCCGCCGTTCGGCCAGCTCGGCCACCAGCGTGGGCTCCTCGATGGCGCGGACTCCGTGATCGATGCGGGTGACGGGCAGCGCCAGCGCGGCGCGCACGCTGTCGGGCCCCGCCCACTCCCCGGCGTGCACCGTGCAGCCCAGCCCCGCTGCGGCGGCGATGGCGTAGGCCTCGGCGAAGTCCCCGATGGGGAAGTTGGCCTCGTCGCCGGCCATGGAGAACCCCACGACGTAGGGGTGGGTCTCCTCGGCGGCGTAGGTGGCCACGGCCAGCGCGCGCTCGACGCCGAAGTTGCGGACGGCCGAGATGAGGATCCGCCCCTCGATCCCGTGGGCCGCTCGCGCGTCGTCGATGCCCTGGGCGATGCCGCCCAGGTGCTGCTCGTCGGTCAACCCCACCAGGCGGGCGTGATCGGGCGACGCGGTGAGCTCGACGTAGACGGCCCCCTCCGCGGCGCAATCGCGCAGGTACTCGTAGGTGATGTCGCGGTAGTCCTCGGCGGTGCGGATGACGCTCGCCGCCATGTCATACGTGCGCAGGAAGTCCAGGAAGTCCCCGTAGTGAAACCGGCCGTGCTCGTTGAGCAGCCGCTCGGGCAGCTCGACGTCGTTGCGGCGGGCCAGCCGCTGCACCAGCTCGGGCGTCGCGGTGCCCTCGAGGTGAACGTGGAGCTCGAGCTTGGGCAGGGAGTCGACACTCATCGCAGCACCTCCATCACGATCGGCTCAGAACGCTCGGGGCCGTCCCCGAGGACGACGGCGCGGCGCAGCGCATCGGCGGCCCGCTCGGCGCTCGCCTCGTCGCTCGCGTGGACCAGCGCCAGTGGCCGCTCTCCGGGACCGACCCGCTCGCCCAGTGCGGCGACCTCCGTGAAGCCGACGCTGTGATCCACGGGATCGGTCTCTCTCGCGCGACCGCCTCCCAGGCCCACGACCGCCATCCCGACGGCGCGGACGTCCATCGCCGTCACCGTTCCGGCCTCGGCCGGCTCGGCGGCGCGAACCACCGCCGCCGGGCGCAGATGCCGCTCTGGGGCGTCCATCAGATCCGACGGCCCGCCCAGCTCGGCCACCATGGCCGCGAAACGCTCGGCGGCGGCGCCGCTGTCAAGCGCGCGTTCGGCGGCCGTGCGAGCGTCGGCCGCAGCACTGAAGACACCGCCGAGGACGAGCAGCTCCGCGCTCAGGGCAAGGGTGACCTCGGTCAGCCGCTCGTCGCGCGCGGCGCCGGTGAGATGCTCGATGGACTCGCGCACCTCGACCGCGTTGCCGGCCGCGCGTCCCAGCACCTGGTTCATGTCCGTGAGCAGCGCGGCGGTGGGCAGGCCGTTGCCGCGCGCCACGTCGACGATCGCCCGCGCCAGCTCGCGCGCTCGCTCGACATCGGGGAGAAACGCGCCGGAGCCGATCTTGACGTCCATGACCAGCGCGTCCAGCCCCGCCGCCAGCTTCTTGGACAGGATCGAGCCGACGATCAGCGGGATCGACTCGACCGTGCCGGTCGCGTCGCGGATGGCGTAGAGGCGCCGGTCCGCGGGGGCCAGGCGGGCGGTCTGGCCGACGATCGCGCACCCCACGCTCGCCACCGCGGCGCGCAGGCGGTCAGAGGACGGGGTGACGTCGTAGCCGGGGATCGCCTCGAGCTTGTCCAGGGTGCCGCCGGTGTGACCCAGGCCGCGCCCGGAGATCATCGGCACCGCCGCCCCGCAGGCGGCGACGATCGGCGCCAGCAGCAGGCTCACCTTGTCCCCGACCCCGCCGGTCGAGTGCTTGTCGAGCACCGGACCGGCCAACCCGGCGTCGCCCCACTCGAGCACGTCGCCCGAGCGGGTCATGGCCCCGGTCAGCGCCACGCGCTCGGGGCCGGTCATGCCCTGCAGGAAGATGGCCATCGCCAGGGCCCCGACCTGGGCGTCGCTGACTGACCCGTCGGCGATCCCCGCCACCAGCTCGGAGACCTCCTCGGCCGAGAGCTCGCCGCCGTCGCGCTTGCGGCGGATGAGCTCAGCCGCCAGCATCCGGACCTCCGATCCGCTCCAGAAAGCCCAGCAGCAGACGGCTCAGGTCGACGGCCGCCCGCTCGCCGTCGCGCAACGTCTGCTCGTGGCTGAGCGGCACCTCGGACATCCCCTCGGCGAGGTTGGTGATCGCCGAGACGGCGAGCACGCGCAGGCCGCAATGGCGCGCGACGGTCGTCTCGTGAACGGTGGACATCCCCACGGCGTCGGCCCCCAGGACCTTGAAGGCCCGGATCTCGGCCGCGGTCTCGAAGCTCGGGCCGCTCACCGCGAGGTACACGCCCTCGGCCAGTGGGATCTCCAGGGCCTGCGCTGCCGCACGCAACTCGTCCAGCAGCTGCGGGTCATAGGCGTCGCGCATCGGCGGGAAGCGCGGTCCCATCGAGGCGTCGTTGGGCCCGATGAGCACGTTGGTCCCGGTGAGGTTGACGTGGTCGGTGATGGCCATCAGCCGCCCGGGGCCGACGTCGGGGCGCAGCGACCCGGCGGCGTTGGTGAGGATGAGGATCTCGGCTCCGGCGGCCCGCAGCGCCCGCACCGGCACGCGCAGGGCATCCATCGGCCCGCCTTCGTAGAGGTGGGCGCGGCCCTGGAGCACCGCCACCGGCACACCGGCGATCCGGCCCAGCACCACCTGCCCGGCGTGTCCCTGCACCGTCGGGCGCGGGTACCCGGGCAGCTCCTCATAGCTGACCACCACCGGGTCGGTGACCGCCTCGGCCACGGCGCCCAGCCCGGAGCCGAGGATCACCCCCACACGTGGCCGCGCCGGGGCGCGCTCAGCGAGCACCGAGGCGGCCTCGTTCACCGCCATCGGAACCGCCTCCCGTGGGCGTGCTCGAAAATCCGCTTATTTGACGGAAAATCGGCCAACGGTCGGTCGTGCGCGCGCGTCATCGGCCCAGCTCGGCCCGCCCGAAGGACAGCGGCAGCAGCTCGCCGAGCGTGGTGGCGTGGGGCGCCGAGCCGGGCCGCCCCAGGTACACCGGCGTCTCGGCGGACCCGAACTCCGCCAGGCGCTGGCGGCAGCCACCGCACGGCGGGCACACTTCCACCTTCTCGGCCACCACCGCCACCGCGGTGATCGCCGACTCCCCCGCGGCCACCAGCGCGCCGATCGCCGACGCCTCGGCGCACTGGCCCTGGGGGTAGGCCACGTTCTCCACGTTGGCCCCGGCGTAGATCGCGCCCGACGGGGCGCGGACGGCAGCGCCCACCTTGAACTCCGAGTAGGGCGCGTAGGCCGTCTGCATGGCGGTGTCGGCGGCGCGCAGCAGGGCGTCAACCCCGTCGCGCAGCAGGTCCGAGTAGCCCACGGCGACGAGCGCGTCGTCGGCGATGGCCAGTTCCGCGCGCAGCCGGGCCACCTTGTCGGATGCCTCCGCCAGAGTGTTCAGACCGGGCCCCACCAGGGCCTCGAGCTCGATGAACGTCCCCAACCCCTCGACGTCGTCGAGATGGATGCGCACGTGCTCCCACTCGAACAGCCGCCGGCGCTTGACCACCACCACCATCTCACCCAGGGCGGCCGCCAGCGCCTCGCGCAGCGCCTCGGGATCGGCGGCACCGGCCCGGACGAACGCGCTCTCCTCGGGCTCGGCGGCGTCAGACCGGCGGTAGGCGATGAGCTCGGCCCCTGCGCCGCCCTGTTCGCGCAGCTTGAGCCGGCCGTGGCGGCCCGCGAAGTAGGTGTCGCGCTGGTGCAACACGCCGCGATCGACCGCGCCGAGCGCCTCGCACCGCGACACTGTCGCCTGGGGGTCGGCGTCGCGTGCCTTGATCTCGACGTTGACGGACACCATGGGCGCGTGAGCCTAGCGTTAGGATCGCCGCGTGGCTCAGCGCGTCAATTGCGTCCAACATGCGGTCCTGGCCGACCGCCTCTCCGTGATGCGCGACAAGGCCACGCCCCACCAGGTCTTCCGCCAGGCCGTCTACGAAGCCTCGGCGATCATGGCCGTGGAGGTGGCGCGAGCGCTCCCGGTGAAGGAGGTCGACATCGAGACGCCGCTGGAGAGCACCCGCGGGCTGCGACTGCGCGACGAGATCGCCGTGGTGCCGGTGCTGCGAGCGGGGCTGGGCATGGTCGAGGGCTTCCTGCGCCTGCTCCCCGATGCCCGCGTCGGGCACCTCGGCATCCAGCGCGACCACGAGGACCACGCGCCCATCGACTACTACGAGCGGCTGCCGCCCGGTCTGCCCGACGTGCCGGTCTACCTGCTGGACCCGATGCTCGCCACCGGCGGCAGTGCGATCCGCGCCCTGCATCACCTCAAACGAGCGGGAGCGCGCCACCTCGAGCTCGTCTGCCTCGTCGCCGCCCCCGAGGGGCTGACCGCGCTCGAGGCTGAGCACCCCGACGTCATCGTGTGGACCGCGGCGATCGACCGTGAGCTCGACGAGAACGCCTACATCCGCCCGGGTCTGGGCGATGCCGGCGACCGGGTCTTCGGGACCTACTAAACCGGCTAAGCCTCCGCCGCCCCTCGATCCAGCCATTTGTCCGCGGCCTCATGCCGATACGAGGCCAGCTGATCGAGGAGGTCCGCGGCGTCGGTCGAGACGCGCAGGGTGTTGCGGTGCTCGGCGCGCAGCAGCCGCTCGGCCACCATGTGATCGAGCATGGCCAGCAGCGGCTGCCAGTAGCCGGCCACGTCGAGCAGGCCGATCGGCATGCGGATCAGGCCGAGCTGGCTCCACGTGAACAACTCGAACAGCTCGTCGAGGGTCCCGGTGCCGCCCGGCAGCGCGATCACGGCATCGGCCAGCTCGGCCATCAGCGCCTTGCGCTCGTGCATCGTGGAGACCTCGCGCAGTTCGGTGAGGCCGGGGTGACCGATCTCGCGCTCCACCAACCCGCGAGGGATGACGCCGATCACCTCGCCGCCGGCGGCCAGCGCGCCGTCGGCCACGGCGCCCATCAGCCCCACGCTCGCCCCGCCGTAGACCAGGCCCAGCCGACGCTGTGCCAGCAGCCGGCCGAGCGCATCCGCCGACTCGGCGTACTCGGGTCGCGCGCCGGGGCTCGAACCGCAGAAGACGAGGACGCGCTTGATCACAGTGCCAGCGTATGGCCCAGATCAGACAAACGAGCTGCCCGGCAGCTCCGCCACGTCGCGTCCGGTGAGCCAGCGCATGACGCTCGCGCCGACGTCGGCCAGCACCCCGTCGTGCCGTCGCCCGCCGTCCCCGGCAAAGCGCGCCAGCAGCGGCGCGTACTCGCGCGTGTGATCGCTGTGGTCCGTGGTGGGGTCGACGCCGTGGTCCGCGGTCAGGATCAACAGATCCCCGTCGCGTAACAGCGAGAGCCACTGCGCGACCGCGTCGTCGATGGCGGCCAGCGCCGCGGCGAAGCCGGGCACGTCGTGGCGGTGGCCGTAGAGCTGATCGGTCTCGACGAGGTTGACGAACACGAACCCCTCCTCCAGCTCGCGCAGGAGTGCGGTGGTCGAGGCGATCCCCTCGGCGTTGGTCGCGCCCGGGTGCTTGACGTCGACCCCGACTCCGGCGAACAGGTCGCGGATCTTGCCCACGCCGTGTACCGGGACCCCGGCGGCCTGCAGCTCCTCCAGGTAGGAGCGTGACGGCGGTGGCAGGGCGAAGTCGCGGCGGCCCTCGCGCCGGTGCCACGCCCCCGACCTGCCGTCAAAGGGCCGGGCGATCACCCGTCCCACCGCGTGCTCGCCGTCCATCACCTCGCGCGCCTGCGAGCACACGCGATAGAGCTCGGGCTCGGAGAGCACGTCGACGTGCGCAGCGATCTGCAGGACGGAATCGGCCGAGGTGTAGAGGATGAGCTCGCCGGTCTCGAGGTGATGCTCGCCGAAGGCGTCGAGCACCGCGGTGCCGCTGAACGGCTTGTTGCAGCAGAACCGCTGACCGGTGGCCCGCTCGAGCGTGGCCACCACGTCGTCGGGGAACCCATCCGGGTAGGTGGGCAGCGCGCTCTCCACCCTCGCCCCCATGAGCTCCCAGTGGCCCGTCGTGGACTCCTTGCCCGGCCCCACCGCGCCCACCCGGCCGTGCAGAACGGGATGCTCGGCCGGCGCAACGCCCTGCAGCGGCAGGATCGAGCCGAGCCCCAGCGCGCCGAGCGTCGGCAGCGCCAGGCCCCCGGCGGCCTGCGCCAGATGGCCCAGCGTGTTGGTGCCCTCGTCCCCGTAGTCCACAGCGTCGGGCAGGGCCCCCACTCCACAGGCGTCCATGACGATGACAGCGGCGCGTCGCATATGGAATGGATATCAGTGGGGCGATAGCCTCAGCAGAGATGAGTCGTCGCCTGGCACACGTGGACCGGGTGGGCGTCGAGGAGCGCGTCGCCCAGCTGGGCAAGCGCTCGATCAAGACGACCGCCAAGCAGCAGGGCATCCGCCTCGCCGTCTCGATGGTCGACCTGACCACGCTCGAGGGCGCCGACACGCCCGGCAAGGTGCGTCACCTGTGCGCCAAGGGGGTCTGCCCCGCCCCGTCGATGCCCGAGATCCCGTCGGTGGCGGCGATCTGCGTGTATCCGTCACTGGTCGCCACGGCGCGCGCCGCGCTCGACGGCACCGGGGTCAGGACGGCGTCGGTGGCCACCGGCTTTCCCGCCGGCCAGGTGTCGCTGGAGGCCAAGCTGCGCGACACCGAGGACGCCGTGGCGGCGGGCGCCGACGAGATCGACATGGTCATCTCGCGGGAGGCCTTCCTGGCCGGCGACGACGCCCGGGTGCAGCGCGAGATCGCCCGGGTCAAGGACGCCTGCGGCGACGCTCACCTCAAGGTCATCCTCGAGACGGCCGAGCTGGGCTCCTACGACCACGTCCGTTATGCCTCGCTGCTGGCGATGGAGGCGGGCGCGGACTTCATCAAGACCTCCACCGGCAAGGCCGCGAGCGGAGCCACCCCCGGCGTGTGCCTGGTCATGCTCGAGGCGATCCGCGACTACGTCGAGCACACCGGGCGGATCGTCGGCTTCAAGGCCGCGGGCGGGGTGTCGACGAGCAAGGCGGCCCTGCACCGGCTGGTCATCGTCAAGGAGACCCTCGGCGACGAGTGGCTGACCCCGGAGAGGATCCGGATCGGCGCCTCCAGCGTCCTCAACGACCTGCTCCTCCAGTACGCCAAGACCGAGACCGGCCGCTACGGCCGCTCCGAGGACTTCTCCAAGGAATGACGACCGAGCAGCGCACCTCCATCGTCTGGGAGTACGCCCCCGCGCCCGAGGCCACCGACCACGTTCGCCTGGCCGATCGCTACGGCCTGTTCATCGACGGTGCCTTCCGCGATCCCGCCGGGTCGCGCTTCGTGCCCACCCTGAACCCCGCCACCGAGCAGCCCATCGCCGAGGTCGCCTGGGCCGGGCCCGACGACGTCGCCGCCGCGGTGGACGCGGCCCGGGCCGCCCAGCCCCGCTGGGCCGCGCTCCCTGATCGCGAGCGGGCCAAGTACCTGTTCCGTATCGCCCGGCTCATCCAGGAGCGCGCCCGCGAGCTGGCGGTGGTCGAGACCCTCGACGGCGGCAAGCCCCTGCGCGAATCCCGCGACGTCGACATCCCCCTGGCCGCCGCGCACTTCTTCCACTACGCCGGCTGGGCCGACAAATTGCGCTATGGCGTCAACGCCCGCGAGGTGGCCCCGCTCGGGGTCGTGGGTCAGATCGTCCCGTGGAACTTCCCGCTGCTGATGGCGGCGTGGAAGCTGGCCCCGGCGCTGGCCTGCGGCAACACCGCCGTGCTCAAGCCGGCTGAGACGACGCCGCTCACCGCGCTGCTCCTGGCCGAGATCTGCCAGGAGGCCGAGCTGCCCGACGGCGTGGTGTCGATCCTCCCCGGCGACGGTGCGACCGGAGCGGCCCTGGTCCGCGCGCCGGGCATCGACAAGATCGCCTTCACCGGGTCCACCGCGGTCGGCCGCGACATCCAGGCCGCGCTCGCGGGGCGCCCCACCAGCCTGACACTCGAGCTCGGGGGCAAGTCGGCCAACATCGTCTTCGAGGACGCGGCGCTGGATCAGGCCGTCGAGGGGATCGTCAACGGGATCTTCTTCAACCAGGGCCACGTCTGCTGCGCGGGCTCGCGGCTGCTCATCCAGGAGAGCGTGCTCGACGAGGTCATCACCAAGCTGTGGGCGCGGATGGGCCGGCTGCGCGTCGGCGACCCGCTGGACAAGAACACCGACGTGGGCGCCATCAACTCCGCCGAGCAGCTGCAGCGCATCGAGGCGCTCGTCGCCGCCGGGGAGGACGAGGGAGCGCGGAGACGAACGATCGCCTGCGACCTGCCCGAACACGGCTACTGGTTCGCGCCCACGCTCTTCACCGACGTGTCGCCCGCCCACCGGATCGCCGCGGAGGAGATCTTCGGCCCGGTCGTCTCGGTCCTGAGCTTCCGCACCCAGGCCGAGGCGATCGAGAAGGCCAACAACTCGCGCTACGGGCTGGCCGCCGGGATCTGGACCGACAAGGGCGCCAAGGCGTTCGAGGTGGCGGGCGCGCTGCGTGCCGGAGTGGTCTGGCAGAACACCTACAACCACTTCGACCCGACCGCGGCCTTCGGCGGCTACAAGGAGTCCGGATTCGGGCGCGAGGGCGGCCCCGCCGGGCTGCGCCCCTACCTCAAGGTCGTGCGATGACCAGCAGTCGGCTGACCGTACGCAAGACCTACAAGCTGTGGATCGGCGGCGCCTTCGTGCGCTCGGAGTCCGGTCGCTATGACCGTGCCGGCGAGTTCAACATCCCGCGCGGATCGCGCAAGGATGTCCGCGACGCGGTCAGCGCGGCGCGCAAGGCGTTCGGGCCGTGGTCGGCGCGCACCGCCTACAACCGCGGTCAGATCCTCTACCGCGCCGCCGAGGCGCTCGAGTCCCGCCGCGATCAGCTCGCCGCGGTCTCCGCCGGCGCCGAGGTCGACGCCGCCGTCGACGTGCTCGTCCACTACGCGGGCTGGACCGACAAGTTCCAGGCCGTGCTGGGCGGGATCAACCCGGTCGCCGCCCCGTTTCTCTCCTTCTCACTGCCCGAGCCCACCGGGGTGGTGGGCGTCGTCGCCCCCGACGCGCCGGCCCTGCTCGGCCTCGTGGCCGAGATCGCGCCCGCCCTCGCCGCCGGCAACACCGTGGTGGCGATCCTGTCGCAGGACGGGCCGCTGGCCGGACTGGACCTGGCCGAGGTGCTGGGCGTGTCGGACATCCCGGGCGGCGTGGTCAATCTGCTGTCGGGCCGGCGCACCGAGCTGGCCACGGCGTTGGGGGGCCACCGCGACCTCAACGCGATCGTCGATGCCGGCGGGGACGCCGAGCTCGGCGCCGAGCTCGACCGGCTGGCCGCCGAGACGATCAAGCGCGCGCGCCATCACGAGGCGGCGGCCGGCTACGAAACGGCGATCGCCGACGCGCTGGAGCGCATCGAGGCGCTCACCGAGCTGAAGACGGCATGGCATCCCGTCGGGGCCTAGCGTCGTCCATCACCGCTGCCCGACACTCTCGCCCGTCCGGTCGGTCACGCGCCGTCCCCGCCCGTTGAGGGCGCCCTCCAACATCAGGACCCGCCTCAGGATCGCCAGCGAGCTGGCGTAGGTCGAGTCCATGCCGTAGTAGCTCAGCCCGCGTGCGCCCAGGGTGCGCGCCTGGGTATAGGGCGTGTCAGAGGCGTAGTGGATGATCCCCAGGTCGATCGGCAGCTTGGAGAAGTTGACCGCCTCGCCCACCGGGTAGCGATCGGCGTCGGCGATCTCGTAGACCGCGTTGCAGAACGGCCCCGCCTCCATCTCGACCACCGTGTAGGCCTCGCGGTAGTAGAAGTCCAGGTAGGAGCGGTTCTGCAGGAAGGTGCTCTTGACCGTCACCGCGCGCTGGTTGTCCAGCCCGGTTCCGAAGCGCAGGTCGCCGGCGAGGTCGTCGACCCCAAAGGCATTGTCGAGCCAATAGGTCGAGTTGGAGTGCTCGTCGTGCACGACGCTGGAGATCATCACGTCGCCCACGTCGGCGTTGAGCGTCGCCGCCTTGCCCAGCACGTACACGCCGCGCAGTGCCGCGCGGTCCACGGCCACCTCGCGCAGGATGTTGTAGGCCGCCAGGCCCAGCGGATAGTCGATGTTGACGATCACCGCCTCCGAGGCCGCGAGGGCGTCGGCGTCGACCTCGCCGATGCGCGGGTCCAGTCCGTCGCAGCGCAGCGCCGCCAGCGGCAGGATCTGCGCGGGCACGCGCAGCGCGGTCGTTGAGCGCAGGTGGGTGACGCCGGCGGCCCGCTCGGCGTCGCGGCGCTCGGCCTTGCCGGCGCTGCCCTTGGTGGCGAAGTAGATGCGGGCGACGAAGTAGAGGAAGTTCTCCCACGAGCCCTCGGCGCGGCCCTCGCGGAAGGCGGCCAGCTCCTGGCGCAGGATGTCGTCGGGGTCCATGGTCTCCACGAAGGCCACCAGCTCCTGCTCGCGGTCGCGCGCCACCGACGTGGCGATGTTGACTAGGCTGTGGGTGTTGGAGCTGACGAAGTACAGGGGCCGCTCCATGGTCACGCCCTCGCGGTTGAGCTCGGCGCTGACCGGCGCCCACCAGCGGCGCGTCATGCGGGCGTAGCCGGTGTTGGAGCCGCCGAACATCCGGATGCGCAGGGCCATCCGCTTCTCGGCGATGAGGCGCAGGTGCTCGGCGAAGCGCTCGCCCCACGCCTCGCGCAGCCGGCCCCAGTCGTCGGGGCTGCCGCCCAGCAGTCGCGCGCACTCCTCGGGCGTGGGCTCGCGGTCGGCGACGATCTCCTGCCAGCCGGCCGCCCGCTGGCGCACGCGGATCTTGTTCCACTCGATCTGGAAGGCGACGAGGGTGGGCAGCAGGTCGTCGAGGTCAGACGGGCTGGCCAGGAGCACCGCGAGCGTTCCGGCCCCGTCGTCATACCAGCGCCGTCGCCGGGCCGGCGCCTCCGCCTCGTCCCAGGTTCCCACCGGCAGGCCGGCGCTCACCAGCGCCTCCACCTGCTGGGCCATGGCGACGAGCTGGGCGCCGATGATCCCGTCCGGGAGCCGGCGAACGGCATAGATGAAGGCGCCGAGGTCGATCTCGTCGCTCGCCGCCAGCGCGTGCAGGCTCGAGCCGCTCGCGCGGTGCGAGGGCTCCAGCACCCGCAGGTGCGTCTCGCCGCTGGAGCGCAGCAGGGTGTTGTAGGTGCGCTGGTAGAGCTCGATCTCGTCGCTGAGACCGACGGCCCCCTCGGAGCGGTTGTCGATGGTCAGACGGGCAACGGCCACCGGCTTACTCCTTCACGTAGGGGATGCCGCTGGCGGCGGGCGGACGCGACGCGCCGATGAGGCCGGCCACAGCGACGAGGGTGAGCACGTAGGGCAAGGCCTGGAACAGTGTGGCAAGCGTCCCCGAGAACGTCGGCAGCCGGTCCGCCATCGCCTCGGAGAAGCCGAACAGCAGCGTGGCCACCAGCGCCAGCCCGGGGCGCCAGCGCCCGAAGATGACCGCCGCCAGCGCGATGAAGCCCTTGCCCTCGGTCATGTTTGGGGTGAAGGAGCCGACGAAGGCGACCGAGAGGTAGGCGCCTCCCAGCGCCGCCAGCATCCCCGAGACGATCACCGCGATGTAGCGGATGCGCAGCACGGGCAGGCCGACGGTGTCGGCCGCGCGGGGCTTCTCGCCCACTGCGCGCAGGCGTAGGCCCCCGCGGGTGCGGAACAGGAACACCGCGAGCGCCGGCACGAGCAGGATCCCGATCCAGGTCATGAGGTTGGCGTCCCCGATCGCCTGGCCGAAGAAGCCGACGTGTTGAATGAGCGGGAGCTTGACGTTGGGGACGGTGGAGATGTTGTTCGGGGTGCCGTTGGTGCCGTAGTGGGCGGTGAAGAAGTAGCCGGTGATGCCGAGGGCCAGGAAGTTGATGCCGGTCCCGCTCACCACCTGGTTGGCGCGCAGGTGGATTGAGAAGACGGCGTGCACGAGCGCCAGCAGGCCGCCCGCCGCCGCCGCGACGAGCAGGCCGAGCACCCACGAGCCCAGCACGTCGGCCCCGAAGATCCCGAAATAGCAGCCCATCAGCATCATGCCCTCCAGGCCGATGTTGATGACCCCGCTGCGCTCGCAGACGATCCCGCCCAGGGCCGCGAACAGCAACGGAGTGGCGTAGCGCAGCATCGCCGCCACCAGCGCTGACCACACGAACACCGTGTTGAGATGGCCGAGGCCCGACTTGGTGGAGGCGATCGCGCCCGCGATGGCCAGGACCGCCAGGAAGAGATCGATGTAGCCGAGCCGGCGCTCCCCCGCCTGGAGGGCGATGGCGCCCGCCGTCATCGCGGCCAGCCCCAGGATGACCGACGGCACCGGGGTCCGGACCAGGATCGGCGGCAGCGTGATGAACCACGCGAGCACGGCCAGGAGCAGCCCGGCGACACCGACATGCTTGGCCGACACCGCGCGCGAGGGCGCCGCCGCGATCGTCCCCGCGCTCACACCGCACTCTCCTCGCTGGCGGCAACCTCGTCGCGGGGCTTGCGTCTGAGCCCGACCGCGATCCCACGCCCACCGCGCAGCACGCGCAGCGCGATCACATCGGTGGACACGAGCAGGACGATCAGCCCCTGGATCATGAACGTGAGGTACTGGGCCAGGTTGGGGTCGAACACCGTCGGGTCGAGGTTGCGCTGGGAGGTCCCGGTGAGCAGGGCGCCGAACAGCAGCGCAGCCGCCACCACCCCGCCGGCGGTGTTGCGCCCGAGCAGGGCCACGGCAATCCCCAAAAAGCCGATCTGCGAGGTCTGGATGTCGTTGGTGAACAGACTGAACTTCCAGCCGAGGATGTCCATCGCCGCCGCCACCCCGGCGAACGCGCCGCAGATGAGCATCACGCGCACGTAGTTGCGCCGGACGTTCATCCCGGCGTAGCTCGCGGCGTCGGGGTTGAAGCCGACAGCGCGGATCTCGTAGCCCAGCCGCGTCCGGTTGATGATGACTGCGAAGACGACGACGCAGGCCAGCGCGATGAAGATTCCGATGTCCAGGCCCTGGAGCGCCGCCGGGCCCCAGAACACCGGAAGCTTGGCCGAGGCGACCACGGTCTTGGACACGGGCACCGACGACTGCGCCGGGTCCTGGAGCGGACCGCCCAGTTGAAACAGGTACACGCCCAGCCAGATGGCGATCCAGTTGAGCATGATCGTGGAGATCACCTCGTGGACGCCGGCCACCGCCTTGAGGAGCCCCGCGATCCCCGCCCAAGCCGCCCCCGCGAGCGCCGCCAGCACGATGGCGAGCACGATGTGCAGAAATGCGGGCAGCCCCGACAGGGACGAGCCGACCCACACGGCCACGATCGCCCCCATGGTGTACTGGCCCTGGCCGCCGATGTTGAACAGGCCGGCACGGAAGGCGAAGGCCACCGCCAGGCCGACGAGGATGAGCGCGGTGGTCTGGATGAGCGTCTGCTGCAGCGCCAGCGCGGCCGTGGTGCGCTCGGCGCCTGAGACCCACGGGAACAGCCAGTTCAGTCCGGTGCCCTTGAAGATGGCGCTGTAGGTGCTCAACGGGTCATGGCCGGTGAGCAGGACCACGAGCCCGGCGACCAGGAACGCGATCAGCGTGGTCAGGATCGGCACGGTCACCCCGCCGCGCCGCAGGTAGGCGGTCAGCCGCGCGGGCGACGTCAACGATGCCTCGAGCGCCTCCTCCTGGCCGGGCTCGGCGCCGCCCTCCTCGATGATGTCGCGGTCGGGTATGCCGCTGCTCACGCGGTCACCGCCGCATCCGGGGACGCCCGGCCGCCGGTCATGGCGATGCCGAGCGTCTCCTCGGTGACGTCGGGTCCGAACTCACCGGCGATCTGGCCCTCGTAGATGACGAGGATGCGGTCGGCCAGCGCCCGCACCTCCTCGTACTCGAGCGAGACGAGCAGGACCGCTCGGCCCTTGTCGCGCTCCTCAACGAGGCGGCGGTGCACGAACTCGATGGCGCCGACGTCCAGGCCGCGGGTGGGCTGGTGGGCGATGAGCACCTTCGGATCAGAGGCGATCTCGCGGGCCACGCACACCTTCTGCTGGTTGCCCCCCGAGAGGGCGGCGGCGAAGGCCTCGGGGCCGCCCCCGCGGACGTCGAACTCGCGCAGCAGCCGGCCCGCACGGTCGCGCATGCGGCGCAGGCGCAGCCAGCCCCGGGCGCTGAACAGCGGGCGGCGGTATTCGCGCAACGCGATGTTCTCGGTGAGGGTGAAGGGGAGGACGAGGCCGCGCCTGTGGCGGTCCTCGGCGATGTGGGCGATGCCGGCCTCGGTGGCCGCGCGCACGCCGGCCCCGCCGATCTGGCGACCCCCGACAGCCACGGTGCCGGACTCCGGGATGCGCAGCCCGGTGATCGCCTCGACCAGCTCCTGCTGGCCGTTGCCCTCGACGCCGGCGAGGGCGACGATCTCCCCGGCGCGCACCGACAGTGACAGCCCGTCGACGGCGGGCAGCTCGCGGTCGTCGCGGACGTGGAGCTCCTGCACCTCGAGCAGCGTCTCGCCCGATGTCTTGGAGGCCGGCTTCTCGACGGCGAGGAGCACATCACGGCCCACGACGAGCTGGGCCAGGCTGCGCTCGGTGGCGCCCTCGCGCGGGACGGTGTCCACGCGCTTGCCCCGCCGCAGCACGGTGATGCGATCGGCCACCTGCAGCACCTCGTGGAGCTTGTGGCTGATGAAGACGACCGCGGTTCCGTCCTGCTTGAGGCGCTGGATCACCCCCATCAGCTCGGTGACCTCCTGGGCGGTGAGGACGGCGGTGGGCTCGTCGAGAACGAGGATCTGGGCGCCCCGATACAGGGCGCGGAGGATCTCGACGCGCTGCTGCGCGCCCACGGTCACGTCCTCGATGAGGGCGTCGGGGTTCACGGCGAGCCCGTAGCGGTCTGACAGCTCACGCACGCGGGCGCGGGCGCCCGCGAAGTCGAGCATGCCGCCCGCGCGCTTGGGCTCCTGGCCGAGCACGATGTTCTCGGCCACGGTCATCACCGGCACGAGCATGAAGTGCTGGTGGACCATGCCGATGCCGAGCTTGATCGCCGTCGCCGGCGAGTCGATCTCCACGTGCCGGCCGTCGACGAAGATCTCGCCCTCGGTCGGCTTGTACAGGCCGTACAGCACCGACATCAGCGTCGACTTGCCCGCACCGTTCTCCCCGAGCAGCGCGTGGACCTCGCCGGCACGGACGTCGAAGTCGACTCGGTCGTTGGCCACGACCGAGCCGAACCTCTTCGTGATGCCCTTCAGCTCGAGCGCCGGAGCGCCCGAGCTCGCCGGCACTGGGCTAGATGTCATTCAAACCGTCTACGGAACCGTGTTCGGGATGTTGCTGAGCTGCCCAGCCTTGATCTGGCTGTAGATCTTCGCAATCTGCGGCGCGAACTTCAGCCCGGCCGGGCCGATCTTGCCGTAGCCGATACCGCCGTTGGCGACGTTGTTGGTGACGTTGGTGCCGGCGGCGAACTTGCCGGCCATCAGGCCCTTGATCGCATTGAACACCGCCACGTCGACCTTCTTCTCGGCCGAGGTGAGGATGTAGGACCCCAGGTATGCCTGGTCGGCGTCGACCCCGATGCCCTGGTCGCCCGCCTGCTGGGCGGCCGACAGCGCCCCGAGCCCGCAGGCGCCGGCCACCTGGAAGACGACCTTGGAGCCCTGCTGGATCTGGTTGAGCGCGATCTGCTTGCACTTGGACTGGTCGACGAAGTCCTGCGAGTAGCCGTTGAGCGTCTGGATGCCCGGGTCGGCCTTCTTGGCCCCGGCCTGGTAGCCGGCGATGTAGTGGTCGACCGGCGGGATCTTCTGGCCGCCGACGCTGGAGATGGTCTTGTAGCCCTTCTCCTTGGCATACAGACCCGCCAGGTAGCCCGCCAGGTAGCCGGCCTGCTGCTCCTCGAAGAGCAGGCCCTCGATGTTCTTGGGGTCGCCCTTCTCGGCGGTGGCGTCGGAGTCCACCATGGCGAACTTCACCTTGGGGAACTGCTTGGCCACCGCGTCGGTGGCGTCGGCCATCAGGAAGCCGACGGGAACGACCAGGTTGTAGCCCTGCTGGGCCAGGGTGGTCAGATTCGGCGTGTAGTCTGCGCCGGAGCTGGACGGCAGCACGCGACCCGTGATGCCGAGCTGCTTCTCCGCACGGAGCAGGCCCTGATAGGCCAGGTGGTTGAAGCCGTGGTCGTTCAGACCACCGATGTCGGTGACCACGCCGACCTTGAAGTTCTTGGCGCTGGCGGCGGCGCTGCTCGACGCGCTCGTCGTCGCTGCCGCACTCGACGTGCCGGACGCGGCCGGCGCGCTCGAACTCGAGCTCGACGAGCTGCTCCCGCAGGCTGCCAGCGCCAGTGTGGCCAGCGCCCCCACGGTCCACATCCCCAGATGACCGATCTTGCACCTCACAGCAGACTCCTCTCAGTCTTAGAAAGCGCGAAGGTATAGCAACCCGTCCTTAAATGCTCGGGCTCAAACCCGCATCCTCGCCGGTTAATCTCCGCCTAACACAACCTACGACATCCACCGCGCGCTCAGTGGGGGGCGGTGAGCCCGTGGGCGTACATCTCGCGGAAATCCGCGACGCTCGCCGGGCGCGGGTTGGATGGGGCCGACGTGTTGGCGGCGGCCTTCTCGGCGAGCAGGTCCAGGTCCTCGCGCCGGATGAGCTCGGACAGCGGGGGCATGCCGAGATCGGCGTTGAGTGCGGCCACGTAGTCGACCGCGAGCCGGGCGGCGGTCTCGGTCAGCAGGCCCTCGGTGGCGATGCCGAAGGCGCCCGCCAGCCGGGCATAGCGCTCGGCGGTCGCCGGGTCGACCAGGTTGAACTCCATGATCGCCGGCATCGTCGCCGCGCAGCAGACGCCGTGGGGATGGTCATAGACCGCGCCGATCGACTCGGCGAGGCAGTGGCAACCCGAGACGTCGGTGACGCCCACGGCCAGCCCGGCGGTCAGGCTGGCCTGCATCATGCCGCAGCGCGCCTCCACGTCGCCGCCGTCGGCCACCGCGCGGCGCAGGTACAGGGCGACGAGGCGCGCCCCCTCCAGCGCCAGCGCGTCCGAGGCGGGATTGGCCAGAGCGCAGTGCAGCGAGTCGACCGCGTGCGACAGCGCGTCCATGCCCGTGGCCGCCGTCAGTGCCGGCGGCATCGACAGGGTGAGGTCGGGATCCACGAGAGCCACCCGCGGGCAGATCCGCGGGTCGAAGAGGTTCATCTTCTTGTGGCGCTCGGTGTCGGTGACGATGGCCGAGGGGGAGTCCTCGCTGCCCGTGCCGGCCGTGGTCGGCACCGCCAGGACGGGCAGCGGGGCGGTCTGCAGCGTGCCGAAGTCCTCCCAGTCACGAGGATGGCCGCCGTTGGTGATGAGCAGCGCGATGCACTTGGCCGTGTCGATCGCCGAACCCCCACCCACGCCGATGAGGATCTCGGCTCGGATCGAGCGCCCGAGGTCGGCGCCCTCCAGGCAGTGGACATCGCGCGGGTTGCCCTGGACGCGGTCAAAGACCTCGGTGGCCAGGCCGGCGGCCGCCAGCGACTCCAGCAGCGGATCACACACGCCGGCCGCGCGCAGCCCCGGGTCCGTGACGAGCAGCGCCCGCTCGATCGGCGCTGCTCCGTCGGCCCCGAGCCCGCAGGCCTCGGGGCCCAGCCGGTCGCGGGCCACCCCATGGGCGAACTCCACACGCGTCGGCATCCAGAACGTGCTCGAGGCGCCGATCCCGCTGCCGGTGCGGGCCAGGGCGGGATGTAGCTTTCCACCACCCGCGCTCACGACGTCACCGCGTGGCTCGGTGGATATGGCGCGTCGGGCGCCGGCCACCATCGCTCCAGGCCCAGGTCTTCGCAGACCGTCGCCGCGACGTTGTAGCCGCCGGCCAGTGAGCCCGGGACGCCCGGATGTATGGCCCCTCCGCCCAGGTAGAGCCCGCTCAGCGGCGTTCGTCCGTCGGCGCAGTCAGGGCGCGGGCGGCCGGTGAACGTCTGCTCTCCTCGCAGCGAGCCCCTGGCGGATGGACCCGATGGCGCGCGGTCCCGAAGCGACGCTCGAGGTCGCGCGGCGCGTCGCAGAAGGCAAACAGCCGCCGCGCGTCCGAGAGGCCGTCGACGGTCGCTGTGAGCAGCTCCCAGCACGAGTCACGGTAGGCCACCCGGGCGCGGTCCCAGGGGAGGGCCGGATGCTCGTACGGGGCCGGGGTCTCGTAGCGCAGCGTGTGCAACGGACCCGCTGGGCCGGGCGATGCCTGGAGGGGGTCGTGGCGGCTCGTGACGTGCGAGGTGCCCGGGGCGGGGCGCTCGGGAATCTCTCCGGCAGCGGCGGCCGACAGCGCGGCGCCCACGTCGTCGGCTGACTCGAAGCCCACGATCCGGACGACCGCGTCGCTGGCCTCTCCGCCCGCGGGGCGCGGGCGGCGCACCGCGGATGCCGAAATGGGCGGTGAACGGCCCGCTGGGGTCGAGCTCCCACCCCTCCGCGATCGTCGTGAGCACCGGCCCGGCCGCCCGGGCGCCCAACAGCTCGCCGAACGTGCTGAGAGGGTCGAGCGTCGATACCACCGCTCCGGCACGTATGCGCCGGCGATCGGCGAGGCGCAGCACCCAGCCCGCGGCGGCGGGCTCGAGTGCCACCTACACGGGTCGAGACCAGGCATCGTGCGCCCGCACGGGCCGCCGCGCGGAACAGACCGTTGGCCACCGACTTGCTCCCGCCCGCGGCCAGAGTGGGCTCGCACAGGCGAGCCAGGCACAGCGCGCCGATGGCGCCAAGTGGCATGTCGCCGCGGGGAAAGCCGGCCAGCGCGCAGGCGTAGCGCAGGATGATCGCGCCGCGCTCGTCCGCGGCCCGCACGCACAACGTCTGCGGGGACAGAGACCCGAGCTGGGGGCCCTCGCCGAGCATTGCCTCGGCTTCGGCCGCGGGTCGGTAGAGCAGCGGGGCGACCATCTCGACTGCCTCGGCCAGCAGGGCCTGAAGCTCGGCGCCCAGCCCCTCCCCGCCGCGCCAAACGGTGAGCGTCTCCCCGTCGAGCGTGGTCGAGAAGGCCGCCTCGGGCGTCACGAAGGCCACGGCGTGGTCGGACAGGCGCAGGTCTCGGTAGGGCGGCGAGTCGACGCTGGCCGGCAGCAGGAACTGGGCCAGGTTGTAGGTGAACGGGGTGGAGTAGTCGTCGGAGGTCAGCGTGCCGCCACGCTCGAACCGGGCCTCCAGACGATCACGCGTGCTCCGGCACGTGCGAGGTAGGCGGCGGCGGTGAGCCCGTTGGGTCCCGCCCCGATGACGGCGACGTCATAGCCGTCGTCCATACCGGTCATCGTCCGCCGCCGATCCGGTCGAGCTCGAGCGGAGCGGTGAGGCGATCAAGATTCTCGACGTACCACTCAACCGGCCGCGCCTTCCACCATCGCTGGTGGCGCACCCCGCGTCCTCGGCCACGACCTGTGCCGCGTTTAGCCGGCCGCCATCCAGCTCAGACCCACCGGCCACACCCCGTTGCTCATGTATAGCCCCCGGAACGGCATCGGTAAGGCATCCGGTCGAGGATCCATTGATCTTCGGAGAAATCGCCGCCGACGACCTGACCGAACTTGGCGGCGCGGTTGAGGCGCCAGTTGTCCATGGCGTCCACTTCGGTACTGGTCCAGGACCAGGTCGTTGCAGCTCGGGGACCAGCGGCCAATCATCACGTTGCAGCGCCAGCGGCTCGCGGCGGATCGGCCCGTCCAGCGCCTCCGGACCCGCCGAGCCATCCAGACCGTAGGAAAGCTCGCTTCCTCGGCGCGCAGGATCGGTTTCGACCCTTCGGCCGACGCGCTGGTGGGGTCCGCCGGCATAGTACGTCGACTCCATGAGCTGACCAATGCCTTCCAGTGACGTCCCAGCATGTCCACCCAGTGTATACTTATCCCCTACCCATGAGTGAACACGCGTCAGAGCAGTTGCCTCGTGCACGAGCGGATCGAAGTCCTCCGACCCCCATGGATGCGCCCATCGAGCAGCCAGAGGGTCACGTGGGACCCACGCAGGCCCATCTTCAGTGGCGCATCTTCGCTCCCGGCGCGCGTCGGCTGCCGAGATCGCCTGCTCGACCAGGCGCATCGTCTCGGGACGCGGCGTTGGAGATGACGCCGACCCGCGCGTCGATCTGGCTCCTGGGCGCAGCGACCGCTCCGAGAGAACGACGCCGTTGGCGCGGCCGTCCTGGAGCACGATGCGGTCGACGACGCAGTTCGTGAGTATTGACCCGCCGTGCTCCAAAGAAGCATGGGTGAGCACGTCCACGAGCGCCTCGTTCCCGCCCAGGCCGATGCCCGTTGTCTAGTCGAGCGCGAAGGCCACGCCGTAGGCGCCCTGGCCTCGGGCGAACGGTGCGCCGTGCTCCCAGAAGGCCACCGGCGTCGTGATCAGGATCTGGCGGCAGGCATCGGACTGGAAGATGTGCGCTGCGCGCAGCTCCAGGGCCGGTATCTCCGACATCTCCTCCACGGAGTCGCCGAGCGCGTACGCGCGCGAGCGAACGCGCATAGAGCTGGACGGGTCAGGGATCGGGGCGAGAACGAGCTCAGCTCGTTTGAACTTGACCATCGTCTCGTGGACGCGTTCCTCGGATCCGAGCATCGCTCGCCGTCGTGCACGAGTGCTTGGCGAAGTTCTCCGCGGTCGCGCCGGGTCCTGGCAGATCAGGCAGTTGCTGCCGTCCAGATACGTCGTGCCCGAGTGACGGGGCTTCGCGCGGAAGCGAACCCGTAGGACTCGAGGTCCAGGTCGGCGATCCGCCGGAGAGTTCCCGGCGAACGACGCCCCCGCATCGAGGCTCTCGAGCGTCTCCGGCCAACTGTCTCATGGGTGCGGCAGAAGCGCCCGAGCTCGGAGTTGGCCTCGACGTCAGCACGTCGAGGCCCGCCTTTGCAGGTCGCGGCGGCCGGCAGTCCGCCGGACAGCCCCCGCCGATGACGATCACATCGTCGCACACGCTCGCCTCGCCTCGGCTGGATCCGCGTCGATCCTCCGTTGGGCCCCAGGACCTGGCCGACGAAGGCGCCCGCGGGTGCCGAGAGCAGGAACGCCACGGTCGCCGCGATGTCCTCGGGCCGTCCGATCCGCCCGAGGGGCACGTCGGCCCGTAGCGCTCGACCATCTCCTCGTGGCTGAGCCCGCGTCGTCGGCGTCGACGTCGAGCTGCGGGGTGTCGGTGACGCCCGGGGCGATCGCATTGACGGCGACGCCCTTCGCGCGCGTACGCGCGGGCCGCGCTCTTGACGAGGGCGATGATGCCGCCCTTGGTGGCGGCGTATGCGGTCGCGTTGGGCCAGCCGATCTGACGCCCCACTCGGAGGCGATGGCGACGATCCGCCCGTAGCCGCGGTCGGCCATGCCGGGCGCGCACAGCTAGCAGCAGCCACGCCGTGCCGAGCAGGTTGACCGCGAGCGTCCGCGTGAACTCCGTCGTCGGCTCGTCGACACGAAAGGCGCCATCGCCATGAACGCGTGGTTGGCGACGAGCAGGTCGATCGGGCCTCGCTCCGCGCTCGCAGCGGCCGCCGCTCGCGCAGGGCGCCCGGATCGCTGACGTCGACACGGTGCGCTGAGGCCGCCCACCTCCTCGGCCACCGCGTCGGCGTTCGCCGGGTCGATGTCGTTGACCGCACCGTGCGCCCTCGGCGCGCGAGCCGCTGCGGCCGATCGCCCGCCCGATGCCCTGCCCGGCCCCGGAGACGAACGCCACGCGGCCCGTCAGTCCTGGAGGCCCGCCGGCGCGGACGTCGCCGTCACAGCACCGCTCCGGCGTTGGGCGAGATGACCTGGCCGACGAGGTTGGTGTCCTCGCAGCAGGACGAACGCGACGGCCGCGGCGATCTCCTCCGGGGTGCCAGCACGCGTCCCAGCGGGAGCGCCTCGGTGTACGCCGGCCATGTTCGGGTCGTCGGTCCAGCAGCGGCGTGTCGGTCGGGCCGGGGGCGACGCAGTTGACGCGGATGCCGTCGGGCGCCGAGCTCGACGGCCAGGCTCTTGGTCATCGCGTGGATCGCGCCCTTGGCGGCGGCGTAGTGCGGCGCGGAGGGGTCGCCGATGATCCCCAGCTCCGATCCGATCGCACAGATCGCGCCGCGCCGGCGCGAGCGCATCCGCGGCACCACGGCGCGCCACGCGTTGGCGGTGCCGCCGACGTGGACCTCGAGCATCGCCGCCACTCGGCCTCGTCGGGCTCGGCGAGGCCGGCGGCGCGGTAGTGCCCGGCCGCGGTCACCAGATAGTCGATGGGGCCCAGCTCCGCTTCGACCCGGGCCACGGCGTCCGCCATCGCCGGTCCGTCGCGGACGTCGAGGGTCAGGCTCAGCGCGACGGCGTCGGCGTCGGCCGCAGCGAGGTCGACGACCGCCACCTGGTGGCCATGCGCGGCCAGGCGGGCGGCACAGGCGGCGCCGATCCCTGAACTGCCTCCGGTGACGAGCGCGGCGGACATCGGTCGTTAGTGGCCCCTCCCGCAACTACGCTCGCATTCGAGGCGCGCCTGGCGGCGCCAGACTTTGTCCTCGGACCCTCGTGTAGCAGGGCTACACGTCGGGTCCTGCGTCCTCGCCTGGCATCCGCCATTCGCGCCTCTCGGTGCGAACGTACTTACGGGAGTGACCACGTCGCGCGAGCCTAGGCAGCCCCGATGGGTGCAGCCATTGGGTCAACGACCGAGACTGCGGCCGTTTGGTTGGGATAGCGTACAGCCAGGCACATGAGCTCCTGCACGGTCGCCGCCCTTGCCGCCGATTCGTCGCTGCGCCTGCGCGTGCTCGTCGACGCCGGCAACCACGACCGCCTGCTGCGCGGGGTCCACGTCTCCGACCTCGACCATCCCGCCCAATACGCCTTTCCCGGCGAGCTGCTGCTCACCAACGGCCTGTGGCTGACCACCACCGATCCGCGCGAGTGGGTCCAGGAGGCCCGGGCGGCGGGCGTGGTGGCGATCGGCTACGGCGTCGGCGAGATGGGCACCGTCACCCCGCCCGCAGTGATCGAGGCGTGCCGCGAGGCCGATCTGCCGCTGGTGGAGGTGCCCGCGGACCTGCCCTTCAGCGCGGTCGGCGAGTGCGTGATGGAGCGCAACCGGGCTCCCGACGCGACGGTCCGCCTCCAGTTGATGCGCTTGCGCCGGCTGCTGGAGGAGCTCGCTCGCGGCGAGGGTTACGGCGCCGTGGTCGAGCTGCTGCGACGCGAGACGCGGCTACAGGTGTGGCTCGTCGGGCCCGGAGGCCACAGTCTCACCGACGAGGCGCCCCCTGACCGCGACGCGGCCCGAGTGGCAGCCCGCGCCGCGCGGCGCGGCGACCTGCCGTGCGCGGTGGCGCCGGGTCTGAGCGCCTTCGGCGTTGCCGACGCGCTGTCCTCGACGGCGGTGATCGTCTCAAGCCCTCTGGCCGAGGTCTCCGACGACGCCCGGCTGGTGATCGAGCAGGCCAGCGCCTATCTCGTGCTGGAGGACGCTCGCCGCCGCGAGCACGAGAACGTCCGCTCCGAGCTCGTGGAGGAGCTGCTCACCCGGTTGTGGGACGGGGAGCTGGGGATGCGCTCGCTCAGCGCGCGCCTGGAGGCGCTGGACATTGCGCCCGGCCAGCCGATCACCGCCGTGATCTCGTCGAACTCCACGCGCGACGTCACCTATGCCGCGATGGCCTGCCGGGACCACTGCCTGGGAGCGGCCCACCGCGGCGCCCGGGCGCTCCTCGTCCAGTCCGGCGACGAGGACGTCATCGACGAGATCGCCGACCTCATCCGCGACGGCGGCGCCGACCCGGTGCTCGGGATCGGCCGCTCGCCCACCGGTGCCGGCGGCCTGCGCCGAGCGCTGGCCGAGGCGATGAGCGCGCACCAGCTCGCGCTGGCCCGGCCACGGGGGGAGCGGGTGGTCCGCCGGCTCGAGGTGGGCGCCCACCGCCAGCTCCTGGACTTCCTCGATCCGCACGTCCTGCGGGCGTTCCGCGACACCGTGCTCGGCCCCGTCGAGCGCTGGGACGAGGAGCACCACTCCGAGCTGCTCGAGACGCTGTCGGCGTTCTTGGACAACGACGGCCACTGGCGCCAAACGGCGACCCAGCTGCACATCCACCACAACACCCTTCACTACCGGCTGCAGCGCGTGTCCAAGCTCACCGGCCGGCCGATTGAGTCGGTCTCCAGCCGGATCGACCTGGCCCTCGCGCTGGCGATCCCGCGCGCGCCGGCCCCGATCAGCCCTCCCTGAGTCCGGCCCCGCCCACGCCCGCCGACGCCGCGCGCGCCAGCGTCACCATGCTCAGCATCTCGAACACGGCGTTGGCCGCAAACAGCGCGGTCACCTGCCCCGGCCCGTCGTAGGCGGGCGCCACCTCGACGACGTCATAGCCGACGAAGGGCAGCCCGGCCAGCGCGCGCAGGAACGACAGCGCCTGAAAGCTCGTCGGGCCGCCCACCTCGGGTGTCCCCGTCCCCGGGCAGAAGGCGGCGTCCACGAAGTCGACGTCGAGTGAGAGGAACGCCGGCTTGTCGCCCAGCCGGGCGCGAGCGCGCGCGGCCAGCTCCGCCGGCGTCATCTCGGCCAGCTCGGTCCACGGGATCGTGTCCACCCCCAGCGCCGCCGGGATCTCCTCGTCGGCCTCTCCGTACAGCGGCCCGCGAATGCCCGCCTGGAGCATGCGCGAGGGCTCGACCACGCCCTCCTCGAGGGCGCGGCGGAACATCGTGCCGTGCGAGTAGGGGTGGCCGTTGTACTCATCCCACAGGTCGGTGTGGGAGTCGAGATGGACCAGGCCCAGCGGACCGTGGACGGCTGCCAGTGCGCGCAGTTCGGCCAGCGTGACCGAGTGATCGCCGCCGACGCCGACGCTGACCACGCCGGCCTGCGCCAACGGGGAGACGAAGGCGCTGATCCGCTCGAGCGTGTCCTCGATGTACCCGGGCACGGTCGGCGTGTCGCCGTAGTCGATCGTCGACAGGGCGCCGAAGACCTGCACCTTCTGGACCGCGTTGTAGGTCCGGATCATTCCCGAGGCCGAGCGCACGGCTTCGGGGCCGAACCGTGCGCCCGAGCGAAACGACGCCCCGCCATCCCACGGCATCCCGAACACCGCGGCCTCCACGCCGGCCAGGTCCTTGATGTAGGGCAGGCGGGCGTAGGTCCGCGGCCCGGTGAAGCGCGGAGCGTCGAGGGCGTTCCAGGGCTCGTACATCACATCTCTGCCGGCAGGTCGACGGTCGCCGCCTCGCCTGAGCTCGCCACACCGGGGGCGAGGTCGGTCCGGCCACGGAAGATGCGGGTGCACATCACGATCCCGATGATGCCGAGGGCGGCGCTCATGAGGATGATCCCCCAGTTGAGCCACCACTGCGGGTTGAAGTCGCGCGGCCACGCGACGTTGATCGTCTCGAAGACGATCCACACCGCGGCGATGAAGGTCACCGGGCCGCTCCAGGCGCCCATCGACACCGGGCCCGGGACCCATCGCTTCTTCAGGCGCGTGTAGGCCAGGGCCAGGATCGGCATCGCGTAGGAGATGTAGAAGCCGGCCGTGGAGAACGAGAGCAGCAGCGTGTAGATCTTGGAGAAGCTGATGAATGGCAGCGGCGCCGCGATGCAGACGGTGAGCGCGATCGCGCGCCGCGGCATCCGGTGCTTGCCCGAGAGCGAGCCCAGGGCGTCGGCGGCCGGGAGCACGCGGTCGCGTGCGGCCGCCCAGATGGCCCGGCTCACCGCCGCCTGGACGGCGATCAGGCTCGCGGTGAAGCCGATGGTGAGCACGAACAGCAGAATGCGGCCGACGCCTGACCCCAGCCGGGTCTCGAGCGTCGAGGTGATCGGGTCGGCCACCTGACCTGACAGCACCGCCCCGATGTTGGGGATGGAGAGGCTGATGCCCAGGCAGGCGAAGATGACCAGACAGCCGGCGGCAGCGAGCGAGAGGACCATCGCCTTGGGGAGCACCTTGCGGGACTCCTTGACCTCCTCGGCGATCGAGCCGGCCGCCTCGAAGCCCACGAACGAGTAGCCGACGAACGCGACCGCGCCCAGGAACGGGCCGAGCAGGAGCGGCGGGGCGTGGCCGCTGCCCGCCCCGTGGAACAGCGTCGAGAACGAGTTGGTGCGGTGGAAGAAGAGCAGCGCGGCGCCGATCCCGACCGAGGCGATCAGCTCGCAGGTGAGGGTGATGTAGAGCAGGCGCTTGAGCGTGTTGCCGCCGAGCATGTTCATCGACGTGGCGAACAGGATCACCCCCAGCGACACGGCGGCGGTGGCCTCCTTGCTGAAGCTGGTGACGTTGAGCGCGGCCAGCAGGTACTGGGCCGCGGCCAGCGACAGCACCGACAGCGTCAGTGTCAGGCCCCACATGTAGGCCCACGCGGTCATCCAGCCAAAGCGTGGGCCGACCAGCTCGCGCGACCACGCGTAGACGCTGCCCTGGAACGGCCACTTGGAGACCAGATCGCCGAACACGCCCGTGACCAGGAGCTGCCCGATGAGCACGATGGGCAGCGCCCAGAACCAGCCCGGCCCCGCCAGCGCGAAGCTGATCGCGAACACCGAATAGATGCCGACGATCGGCGAGATGTCAGAGAAGGCGAGGGCGAACGCCGACGAGAACTTGAAATCGCGCGATGGCGCGCCTCCCTGCTGCTCCTCGATGCGTTCGTGCTCGAGGTCCTCCCTGAGCGCGGCAGCCGTCCCGCTGGGGTCGGCGCTCCGGCCCGGATCAATACCCGATGACATCGATCCTCTCTCCCTGAGTGCGGTGCGTACGCTTCGGGGCGAAGCTAAGAAGAAGCCCGCAGCGCTGCCATTGGGCCAAGCACCAAATGCCCGGGTCGCTGCCTGGGCAAGTGACCAAGTCAGGTCTCCGCGCCGTCGCCACTAGGATCGCCGCGTGCCTCCGCGCTACCAGCCGACCGACTCCTCTGAGAGCCCGCGGTTCACCGGCGTACGCACCTACGCCCGCTGCCCGCTGTCCGACGATTGGGCCGGCGCCGACGTCGCCGTGCTCGGCGTGCCGTTTGACTCGGCGGTGAGCTTTCGCCCGGGGGCGCGCTACGGGCCCGCCGCCGTGCGCGAGATGAGCCTCATGATGCGCCGCTGGCATCCCGCGCTCGAGGTCGACGTGTTCGACGAGCTGTCGGTGATCGACGGCGGCGACATCACCACGACGCCCGGCAACGCCGAGCGGACCGCCGGGCAGATCGCCGAGGCCCTCGCCCCGGTGGTCGCTGCCGGCGCCGTTCCGCTGGTGATCGGCGGGGACCACTCGATCGTCCTGGGCGAGCTGCGCGCCCATGCGGCGCAGCACGGCCCCGTGGGCGTCGTGCTGCTCGACGCCCACGCCGACACGTGGGACTCCTACTGGGGCGAGCGCTACACGCACGGGACGCCGTTTCGCCGCGCGCTCGACGAGGGCCTGATCGACCCGCACCGCTCGCTGCTGGCGGGGATGCGCGGCTCGCTCTATGCCGCGGCCGACTACGAGGAGCCGCGCGAGTGGGGGTTTGCCATCGTGCCCTGCGAGGAGCTGCGCAGCTGGACGCCGGAGCGCTACCGCGCCGAGGTGGCCGCGCGTCTGGGGCAGGGCCCGCGTACATGTCCTTCGACGTCGACGTGCTCGATCCGGCCTTCGCTCCCGGGACGGGCACGCCCGAGACGGCGGGCCTGCTGCCCCACGAGGCGCTGGCCTTCCTGCGAGCGCTCGCCGGCACCGCCTTCGTGGGCTACGACGTCGTCGAGGTGTCGCCGCCCTACGACACCGCCGGTCAGGTCACCGCGCTCAACGCGGCCACGGTCGCCTTCGAGATGCTGGCGCTGACCGCGATCGCCCGCCGCGGCGCTACGGGCTGACCGATCCCCGCCTGAGAACCGGAGGAAACGATGACCACCACCGCCGTGCTCTCCTTCGACGTCGACGCCGAGTCGGCGATCCTGGCCGTCGGGCGGCGCTATGCCGACCACGCCATGGCGATGACCCACCAGGCCTTCGGGCCCCGCGTGGGCGTCCCGCGCATCCTGGGGCTGCTCGCCGAGTACCAGCTGTCCGCCACCTTCTTCATCCCGGGCCTCACCGCCGAGCGCTATCCCCAGACGGTCGCCGACGTCCTGGAGGCGGGCCACGAGGTCGCCCACCACTCCTGGTCTCATCGCTCGGCCGTCGACCTCGACGCCGACGGCGAGCGCGCCGACTTCGACCGGGCCTTCACCACGCTCCAGGCGCTGGGCGTGGAGGTCAAGGGCCACCGGGCCGCGATGTGGGAGGCGAGTTGGCGGACGCCCGATCTCGTCGCCGAGTATGGCCTGGCCTATGACTCGAGCCTGATGGACTCCGACGCCCCCTACGTGCTGGAGACCGCCAACGGCGCGATCGCCGAGCTGCCGCCGTTCTGGGGGCTGGACGACTGGGAGCAGTACGCCTTCCTGCCGCGCCCGGCGATCGGCGATCAGGTCCGCTCGCCGCTCGTCGTGGCCGAGGCGTGGGTCCACGAGCTCGATGCGATGCGCCGCCACGGCGCCCTGTTCATGCTCACCTGCCACCCGTTCCTGTCAGGGCGCGCTGGGCGCGTCGAGGCGCTGCGCATCCTCATCGAGGCCGGTCTGGAGCGCGGGGATGTCGCGTTCCGGACCGCGCTGCAGGTGGCCACCGCGACACTGGCTTCCGCCGACGCGCCCCGGCGCAGGCTCGAGCCGGTGATCGTGTCCGAGGCCGACTTCCCCGAGTGGTGAGCTAGCTCAGCGCGGCGGCGGCCTGAGCGTGCACCGCTGCGCTGACGCGCTCCAGCGCCGCGGAGCTGCGCTGCCACTGCTGCCAGTACAGCGGCACGTCGATCGCGCCGAGCGCGTCGAACTCCACCAGTGGGGTCTCGCCCGGCGGCGGCACGGCCTGCAGGTCAGGGACCATGCCCCAGCCCAGCCCCTGCCGGACGGCCTGCACGAATGCGCCCGAGCCCGGGACGTAGCAGCGCGGCGGGGACAGGGGGCGGCGCGAGCGTCGGCGCAGGTACTGGTCCTGGAGGGGGTCCTCGCGGTCGAACAGGACCACGGGCGCCGCCGCCAGCGCCGGCGCGGTCACCCCGTCGGCGAACCACCGCGCCGCGAACGTCGCCGACGCGCGCGGCCGGTAGCGCATGTGCCCGAGCCGGCTCACCGTGCATCCGGACACGGGCTCGGCGGCCGCGGTCACCGCCGCCATCACCGTGCCGTCGCGCAGCAGTTCCGCGGTCCGCGTCTGGTCGGCGCGGCGGATATCGAAGGCCAGCCCGGGGCCCGCCGCCGCCAGCGCCGCGACGAACCACGTGGCCAGGCTGTCGGCGTTGACCGCCAGCGCCACGGTCAACGGCGCGCCCGCCCGTCGTCGCCGAGCTCAGCCAACGCGTCGGCTTCGATCGCCTGCATCTGCCGGGCGGCCCGCAGCAGGACGGCGCCCGATGGTGTCGGCGCCACGGGCTTGGAGCGCGTGACCAGCACCCGTCCCACGCGCGTCTCGAGCGCCTTGATCCGCTGGCTGACCGCGGACGGCGTGACGTGCAGAGTCCGCGCCGCGGCATCGAAGGTGCCCTCGGTGACCGCCGCCAGGAGGGCATCGAGCTGTCCCTGGTCAATGGGCTCGGCCATTAGCTGCACTAATGGTAGTTCAGGAACATAAGTGGCGCTGGAGGATGGCTCGGCCTACCGTGACGGTGTGATCGACGCCCCAGCGCTCAGTGCGCTCCTCTCCGGGCTGCTCTTCGGCCTCTCGCTGATCGTGGCCATCGGGCCGCAGAACGCGTTCGTGGTGCGCCAGGGCGCGCTGCGCCGGCACGTGTCGGTGGTGGTGGCGATCTGCGCCGCCTCCGACATCGTGCTCATCGCCGCGGGGGTGTCGGGTACGGGAGCGGCATTGGCCGGCCGCCCGTGGCTGCTGGAGGTCACGCGCTCGGCCGGCGCGGCGGTCCTGCTCGCCTACGCCGCGCTGGCGGCGCGACGGGCGCTCAACGCCTCGGCCATCGAGCGGGCGCACGAGCCTGCCGGCGCGGGCCGCACCGCGGCGATCGCGGCCTGCCTGGCGTTCACCTGGCTTAACCCGGCGGTCTACCTGGACACGATCGTCCTGCTGGGCTCGGTCGCCCATGCCCAGACCCCGCGCCAGTGGTGGTTCGGCGCCGGCGCAGCGATCGGCAGCGTCGTGTGGTTCGTCGCGCTGGCGGCCGCGGCGTGCCTGGCGCACGCGTTCCTCACCCGCCCGCGGGTGTGGCGCGCGGTGGACTGCTTCGTCGCGGTCGTGATGACCGTCACCGCGTTGCGGCTGCTGCTGGCGTAGCCCGCGGACCGCGGGCTAGGCGGCTGCGTAGACGGCCGGCCGTGCCCGGATGGCCCGGTGCAGCAACGCGGTCAGATCCGCCGGGGCGATCCCCTTGCGCACGTAGGTCATCGCGCCCGCGATCATCAGCTCGCGCACCATCGGGTCGAACTCGTCGGCCGAGAGGACGACGGCCGCGGTCCCGGGCGAGACCTCGGCGATCTCTCGGATGGCGCGCAGTCCGCCGCCGCCCGGCATCTGCACGTCGATGAGTGCGACGTCGGGCTGAGCCGCCTGGGCCAGCGCGATCGCCTGATCGCTGTCACGAGCGGCGCCGACGATGTCGAACTGGCGCTCGAGGGTGAGGCTCAACATCGAACGCACGACCGCGTCGTCGTCGGCGATGAGCAGCGTGGGGTGGTCGGGGTGGGTCCGGTCAGGACCGAGCATCGAGGGCTCCATGCCCCCATCATCGACCGGACAGACAGGAAACTTGAGCACGGAGAAGCCTTGGGCAGGGTCGCTGCACGGATGTCAGCGCCGCAGCGTCTCGAGCAGCTGCCGGGTGGTGGAGGAGGGCGTCGTGCCCAGCTCGCCCAGCCGCCGTTCGCACCGGCGGTAGGCGGCGATGACGCGGTCCTCGTCACCGGTCGCGTTGGCGATGCGCATCTCCAGGCGGTGCGCCGCCTCGCGAAACGCATCCTCGGCGAGGATGGCGTCGACCAGCCGCGCCGCCTCGGCGTAGCGCCCGGCGGCGAAGCACAGCTCGGCGGCATCCTGGCGGGCGTCGGCGACCAGGCGCGCCAGCCGGTCGCGCCGCTCCTCGATCCAGATCGAGCTCAGCCCCTCCAGGTACTGCCCGCGGTCGGCGACGGCGAGCGCGCGCAGGGTGGCCTCCACCCGCTCTTCGCCCTGCAGGCGCGCGGCCTCGGCCAGCAGCCGCTCTCCAGCCGGGCCGACTCGCCGGACACGCTCGCCGGCTCCTCCAGCCATGTCCGGGCGGGCTCGGAGACGAGCCGCACCTCACTGGGCAGCGACCTCGCGCAGCTGATGGACCGCCTGGCGCAGGTACGCGCGCGCCGAGTCGTCGGAGCGGCCGTCGAACAGCGCGCTCAAGAGCTCCTCGCGCGCCGGCCGCGGCGCGGTCGCGGCCGAGCAGGAACGCCAGCAGCTCATAGCTCTTGGCGATGCGCGGACGCGGGGCGGGCTCGCCGTCGACGAGGATGGCCGGTCGCCGAACTCGGCGCAGCTCGACGCGCGCGGCGAGCGGGCGGGCGGTGGTCACGCCCTGGGCGTGCAGGGCTCGGCCCAGTTCGTGCCACGGCGAATCGGCGCGCGGGCTCGGAGTCCAGCCGCCGCGTCACCACGGCGGGGAAGCGAGGCCAGCGCCTGGAGCAGGTAGTGGTTGGAGCCCTGCCGCCGCGCGGCGTCGTGGGCCAGGTCCGCGGCGGCGTCCGCGCCGTCCTCGTCGCCGGCCCGCCATCGTGCCTCGGAGAGGTAGACCGCCGCGGTGGGCAGCTCGAGGATGCGGTCGCGCGGCGGTCATCGTCGCCACCGCGCGCTCCAGGTGCTCGAGCGCCCGCTGGTCCTCGCCCAGCGCCAGTAGCGAGAGCCCGCGTCCACACGTCGGCCGCCTCGCCGATGAAGCGGTACTCGCGGGCCGGCGTGGCGATCCTGGAGCCGGGCGAGCACGGCAAGCGCCGCGTGCGGATCGCGGTTGAGGCGGATCTCCATCTTGGCCTCGATCAGCTCGTTGAGCATCACGAACACCAGTGAGCCGCTCGCATGGGTGAGCTCGCGCCCGCGCATCACGGCCTCGCGCGCGGCGCCGGCGCGGCCGAGGTCGATGAGGATCTCGGGTCCGACCATCGCGTGCAGCCACACGTGCGCCCAGTCGGCGACGCGGGCGCGCTCGTAGAGCTCCATGGCCTCCTCGGGGTGGCCGGTGGCGCGCAGCAGCCCGATCCGCCACGGCTCGGTGACCGCGGCCGTCCATCCCGAGGCGTGCGCGTCGGCCAGAGTGCGCAGGCGCCCGTGCGCGTACAGGACGCGCATGACCAGCGCGTCGAGGGGACTGCCGCTCAGCGTCGGATTGATCGTCCTCTCGCCCACGAGTGCGTGGTCGACGAGGTTGAGGGTGAAGCGCACCGCCTCGCTCTCGGGGCTCTCGGCGGCGGCCGCCGAGCTCACCTCCTGCGCGTCGCGCCAGCGGCCCAGGTGCCAGTAGCTCCACGCCATCATGCCCGCGGCGCTCGATGACTCCCGCGCAAGGCGCTGGCGCTCGGAGGCCATGTGCAGGCGATCGGCGACCCGCCCGCACCGCGCGTAGTCCTCGCGGCCGAGCGCGAGCATCATCTCGGCGACGGCCAGGCGGCTCGAGTCCGCGCCCGAGAGGCCCTCGAACGCCGACAGCCACCGCTCGGCCACCGCGTAGTCCAGGCGGTCGATCACCTGCTGGATGATCGACTGCGCGGCGTCCAGCGCCCGCTCGGGCATGCCGGCGCGCAGGAACTCCTCCACGGCCTCCTCCTCGTGGCCTTCGTCGCGCAGCAGCTCCGCATGGGCGGCGCGGGTCCGGTGCAGCTCCTCGATGCCGCGCCGCTCCAGGCGTTCGAGCAGGTACTCGCGCAACCGGGCATGGCAGCGCAGCGAGTGGCCCTCCTGCCGCCAGGCCACGGGCAGGTGCCGCGTGCGCAGCGAGGCCAGCCGCGCGGCGGCGTCGCTCTCACCCGAGAGCGACGGCACGGGCCGCGGTGACGTCGTCGAGCACCGACGTCGTGATGAGGAACTCGCGGTCTGAGGGGCTGAGCTGGTCGAGGATCTGGGAGGACAGGTAGCCGTGCAGGGCGTCGGCCTCGCCGCCCATGCCGGCCACGTGGTGGGTGGAGCGCCACGCCTCGAAGAGGACCCCGGCGACCCAGCCGCCCGTGACCTCGACGGCCTGGCTGGGGTCCATGTCCGGGCGGCCGGCGTACGCCAGCGCCTGCGCCGCCTCGTGGGTGCGGAAGGCCAGGTCGGCCTCGCTCACCGTCACGGCGCCGCCGAGCGCAGCGGCCGAGTCCAGCGCGATGTCCACCTCGACTCGGCTGATCATCACGATGCGCAGCGCGGGCGGCGCGTAGCGGACCAGCGCTCCGAGCACCGCGAGGGCATCGGGCGCGTGGGCGATGCGCTCGAGCTCGTCGATCACGAGCACCACCTGGGTCTCGTCCACCGCCTCGGCGAGCAGCCCGGCCGCCTCGGCTGTGGGGCAGCCGCGCCGCCAGCGCGGCCGTGGCGACGCCCTGGGTGGCTGCGACCTGAGCGGCCAGCGCGGCCTCCAGGTAGGTGACCAGGCGGCCCGCGGCGGCGTCGGTGTCGTCGAGCGTCAGCCACGCCGCCCGTCGGCCCAGCCCCGGCAGCGCCTGGATCACCGCGGTCGTCTTGCCCGACGCCCGCGGTCGCGCACACCCACACCAGCGGATGGGCCGTCGATGAGGTCGCCGACCAGGCGGTCGATCCGCTCGCGCACCACCAGCCGTTCCGGCGAGGGCGGAACCGTGATCTTGCGGCGGATGACCGGCGAGCCGGGATCGGGTGTGCGACTGGTGGGCATCCGTGTCTCGCGACGCGCGAGCTGAGGCCGGCGCCGCGCCTGAACCCTATTTGACCACCGCGGGGCGATCGCGGTCAACGCCCGACAGCAAGCGGTTTCGCCCTGGTTAACCGCCGCCGAGGACCGTGTGGCGGGACACCCCTGTCGTGAAGGAGAGAGAGCATGATCAGGACTGGCCGAGCAGTTCCTCGAGTCGCTGCGCGACGGCCGCCGTGTGTTATGCGGCGGCGAGATGATCGACGACATGACGACTCACCCCAAGACGCGGGGGTTCGCGCAGGCGCTGGCCGAGTACTACGACATGCATCACGACCCCGAGCACCAGGACGTGATGACCTATGTGGACGAGGACGGCGAGCGGTGGGCCAAGCACTGGTTCCTCCCGCGCACCAAGGAGGACCTGGTGGCGCGCCGCGAGTACCACGACTACATCTTCCGCCACTGGTCGCGCGGGGCCATGTTCACCCGGCCGCCGGCGAGCATGCTCCCGGTCTTCTACACCCTCTATCAGGACCCGGAGCCGTGGGAGTCGGAGTCCGTCGGCCACGACGGCCGCCCGCTGGCCCAGAACATCCGCGACAAGTGGGAGTACCTGAAGTCCAACGACCTCTCGGCGTCCCCGATGTTCCTCGACGTCCAGGGAGACCGCTCGGACCCCGACTCGGTCGCCGAGACGCCTCAGCTCCGGATCGTCGACAACAACGACGAGGGGATCGTGGTGCGGGGCTGGAAGGCGATCGGCACCGGTGTCGCCTTCGCCAACGAGATCTTCATGGGCGTCCTGTGGAAGCCGGGCACGATCGGCGAGCAGGTGGTCTTCGCGCCTGGTGCCGGCCAACCACCCTGGCGTCACTCACGTGGTGCGCCCCTCCTTGGCCCAGGCCGACGCCGATCCGTTTGACCGGCCGCTGGCCAGCCGCGGCGACGAGCTCGACGGGATGGCCTACTTCGACGACGTGCTCATCCCGTGGGACCGGGTCTTCCACATCGGCAACCCCGACCACGCCAAGTTCTACCCGCAGCGGCTGTTTGACTGGATCCACGCCGAGACCCAGATCCGCCACGTCGTCAACGCGGAGATGATCGCCGGGCTCGGCATCCTCATCACGGAGGCGCTCGGTACCGCCCAGGCACCGATCGTGGCCTCCCAGGTGGCCGACCTCGTCCGCTTCCGCGAGACGTGCCGCGCCTTCACCATCGCCGCCGAGGAGACCGGGTTCATGTCACCGGGCGGCCTCTACAAGCCCAACAACATCTTCGTGGACTTCGGGCGCGCCTACTACCTGGAGAACGTCCACAAGATGATCGAGACGCTGATCGACTTCTGCGGCCGCGGGGTGGTCGTCTATCCCACCAAGGCCGACCTGGACAACCCCGAGCTCGGGGGCGCCCTGCGCGCGGCGCTGCGCGGCCACAACACCAGCGCGGAGGACCGCACCAAGATCTTCCGCATGATCCACGAGCGGTTCCTCACCGAGTGGGGCGCCCGTCACGCGATGTTCGAGAAGTTCAACGGCACCCCGCTATGGGTCATCAAGCTGCTCACGATGCAGCGCGTCGAGTACCAGGCCGATGGGCCGCTCACCCAGCTGGCTCGCGATGTGCTGGGCCTGGGCGACGTCTCCGGGCTGGCCCAGCGCGCCGACGAGGAGAAGGCGGACTACCCGTCGATCCGCGTGCGGCCCGACTACATCAAGCCCCAGGACGTGTCCACCACGCAGGACGTCGTCGCCGCCACCTGAGGGCCTGGCCGCCTCGACGGGGGAGATCGGGGCGGCCCTGGGCGAAGCATGGCGGGCTCCAAAGGGGGTCGTGGCGGATAGTGCATGGAATAGCTGCACTATCCGCCACAACCCCTCGCGGCGGCCGTGAACGAGAGAGTCCGGCGTCGCAACGGCGCCCGCTCGGGATAATGGATCCGGCGCCGACGGCGGGCGCGACCCGATGGCAGCCCACCCGGCCACATCCACCGCGGGCGAGCTTCAGCTCGTCGACTGGCGTCGCCGCGTCGCCGCCCTCTACGCGGCGGTGAGAGCGGAGGCGTCACCCGATGACGCCCACGAGCTGTGGCGGCGCGGCCGCGACGAGCTCATGCGCGAGCACCCGGAGAGCCCGCTGCTCCCCGACGACGAGATGCGCGGGGGCGGGGTGCCGTACTGGCCCTATGACGCGGAGCTGCGTTTCGAGCTCGCGCTCGAGCCCGCCGCCCAGCCCGCGACGCTCACCCTCCAGACGGGGGGCACCGACACGACCCTCCTGCGTCGGATCGGCGTGGTCACGCTGCCCGCGCCGGTGGACGCGACGCTCGACGTGTGGTGGATGGAGCAGTACGCGGGCGGGGTGTTCGTCCCGCTGCGCGACGGCACCGCCGGGGACACCAGCTACGGCGGCGGCCGCTATCTCCTGGACACGGCCAAGGGCGCCGACCTCGGGGGCAGCGACGGCCGGATCGTCGTCGATCTCAACTTCCTCTATCACCCGTCATGCCGCTACAACCCCGACTGGCAGTGCCCGCTCGCCCCGGCCGGCAACACCATCACCTATGCGGTGCGGGCGGGCGAGCGACTGTGACGTGTGGCACTAGAGCGTGTTGAAGCAGCCGTAGACCACGAACAGCGGATTGACGACGCTCCGCCCCCGGTCGTCGGTCATCGTGGGGCCGCCGATGAACGTCGGCGGCGACTGGGCCTTGTAGCACCCGTCGTAGCGCACGCTCACGTCGTACTCCACGTTGGTGCGCTGGAAGGGCACCGCGTTGGGCTGGGGCAGGTAGACGTAGACGTTGCACAGCCAGTCACCCGGCCCCTCGGACTTGGCGCCCCGGCGGTTGCAGAAGGGCTGGACCTCGAGCTTGGCGCCCGCGGGCGCGATCCGCCCGATCAGCCGCTGCTGGAGCAGGCTGACGTTGTTGAACGCGGCGGCGATCGCCGTATTGAGCCGGTGGGGGGTGATGCCGACGGGGCCCAGGTTGCTGGCCACCGCCAGCACGGCCACGACCACGGTGGTGGCGGCGACGACGCGCACCGGGGCGTGCCAGCTCGGCGCGCGGACCGACGAGCCAGCGAGGAAGTCGCGCCGGCGCAGGATGAACCACGCCGCGCCGAGGCACCCGACGATCCAGAGCAGGCTGACCAGGCTCGTGATCAGGAGCGGCCCGAGGAACGGGTCTGCGGTGAACAGACCGTACATCCCGCCGAAGCCCGACCCGATGAGCAGCAGGTGCACCCACACGCCCTTGCCGATGAGGTCGATCAGCGTCGTGGCCAGCGCGATCACGATCGGCCCGACCACGCCCACGATCCCGTTGCGGCTCGCGATCGAGAACAACGCGGCCAGGCTCACGTAGGCCAGCAGCGGCAGCACGCACAGCGCCCAGCTGACGAGGGTCAGCGCCAGCGACCGGCCCGAGGACTGCAGAGTGCCGCTGAGGTCCACCAGCCCATGGCCGCCCACCAGGATCAGCCCGGCTGCCAGGCTCGAGATCATGGCGACGATGAGCATGGCCACGGCGACGGTCGCCGCCGCCAGCAGCTTGCCGGTGAACAACTCGCCGAGCGAGCACGAGCGCGTGAGGATCGTCTTCCAGGTGTTGTGGCGGTCCTCGGCGGCGAACTGGTCACCGGCCACCAGCCCGGCGATGAGGGGGAAGCCCCACGAGCCGGCAAAGCCCATGACCACGAGGCACACGGCGAAGCCGGACGAGTGCACGTAGGCGCCGAACAGCGCGTCGGCCGGGGTCCCCGACTGCACCTTGAGCAGCGCCGAGAACGCGAACGGCCCGATGGCGCACACGAGCATGAGCAGCCGCACCGCGAGCTGGGAGCCCAGCTTCAGCATCTCGGTCTGGTAGGCGGCGAAGACCCGCTGGTCCAGCGCGCGGCCCGTCGCCGTCGGCGCGGCGCCGCCCCGCGCGGCCACGCCGCCCGCGCTCACGCGTCGGCCCCGGCGCCGGCGAAGACCCGCTCGGCGAGGTCGTAGGGGTCGAGCTCGTCGACCTTCTCGTCGCCGCTGAGCGCGAAGAACATGCTCTCCAGCGGGCTCACCAGCAGTTCCAGGCGCCGGACCGCGACGCGCGCGTCGCCGAGGGCGAGGACCAGCGCGTCGAGGCTGCCCTCCCGGACGGCGATCGCGAGCTGGCCGCGGGGCGAGCGGCCTGCGCGCACACCCTGGACGCCGGCGGCGATCTGCAGCGCGCGATCGTCATCGCTGGTCTGGAGGCCGTAGGCGGAGGCGGGCGCCTGGGCGGTGAGCTGCGCCGCGGTCCCGTCCCACACCACCCGGCCCTCGCGGATCACCGTGTAGGCGTCACACACCTTCTCCAGCTCTCCGATCTGGTGGCTGGACAACAGCACGGCGACGCCTTGGCTCGCCAGGTCGCGCATCAGCGTGGCGACGGCCCGCGCGCCCGCGGGGTCAAGGCCGCTCGTGGGCTCGTCGAGGAGCAGCAGACGTGGGGCGCGCAGCAGCGCGGCGGCGATCCCCAGACGCTGCCGCATCCCGGTGGAGTAGCCGCCCACCCGGCTGCCGGCGCGCTCAGTCAGCCCCACCTGCTCGAGAACCTCGCCGATGAGGGCCGCCGGCACGTCGCCGTCGAGCTTGGCCAGCAGCGCCAGGTTGGTGCGCGCCGAAAGGTAGGGATAGAAGGTCGGCTCCTCGACGAACCCGGCGACGTGGTCCAGCGCCGCCGAGCCCGGGCCGCCGAGGGGACGCCCGAGCAGGGTGATCGCGCCGGCGTCGGGCGCGATCAGCCCGAAGAGCAAACGCAGCAGCGTGGTCTTTCCGGCGCCATTGGCGCCCAGGAGCCCATGCACCTGACCTGACTGCACGGCCAGGTCCAGCCCGCTGACCGCGGTCGTCGTGTCGAAGCGCTTGACCAGGCCAGTGGCGGTGACGGCCTCCACGGCGGCCAATATAAGGGTCGTGTGACGCTCGCGCCGAGTTCAGTCCGGCGCCACCAACTCGTCGAGCACGTCGGCGAGCCCGCTGAGCCCCGGGAGCTCCCGGGTCGCAGGCGGCTCGCCGCGCTCGCCGAGGCGGTTGATCCACACCGAGCGGATGCCGAGCTCGGTGGCGGGCACGACGTCGTGAAAGTGACTCTGGGCGACGTGAATGTGGTGGTCGCCGTCGGCGCCGGTCTGCGCGTAGAACGCGCGCCAATGCCCATGGGCGGGCTTGTAGGAGCCGATCTCCGAGGCCACGATCGCGCCCTCGAACGGGACGCCGATGGTCTGGAGCGACGCGTCGATGAAATCGCGATCGGTGTTGGAGAGCGCCATCAGCTTCCAGCCGCGCCTGTGGGCCTCGGCCAGCTCGGGGCGCACATCGTCGAACACGGGCCAGGCCGGGAGCGAGCGCCCCAGCGCGTCCTCCTCGCCGGCCGGCAGCGGCCGCTCCGACTCGCGGGCCAGCTCGGCCAGCACCGCGGCCATCACGTCGCGGTAGCTCCAGGTGGGGTGCTCGCTCTGGATCCGCGGCTCGACCGCGTGATAGCGCTCCAGCAGCGATGCCTCTCGCTCGGCCCCGAGCAGCCGGCCGAGCTCCCCTGCGATGCCGGCGTTCCAGTCCACCAGCGTCCCGTAGCAGTCAAACGTCGCCCACCGGTCCATCGGCTCAGGATACGGCCGAGGGCTACCCCCGGAGGTCTCGGCGCTCGAAGGTCAGCATGGCCAGCGCCGTGAGCACCACCGCGACCGCGCCGAGCACGAGAAGATCCCCGGCGTCGATCCCCTGGGTCAGCGGGTCGTGGCCCGCGTAGTAGTAGAAGGGCGAGAGGTACTTCAGCCAGTCCAGCGCACTGGCCAGCGGCGCGAAGCCGTTGATCAGCCAGCCGAGCACGCCCACTCCGGCGGCGACGCCGCTGGCCAGCGTGCGCCGCCCGGTCCCCGCGCCCATGGCCAGGGCCACCGCGCCGATGGCCAGCCCGAAGAACGCCAGGTGAATGGCGAAGGCGCCCATGTTGCCGATGCTGATCCCGCCGCCCCCCAGCGCGACCCCGATGAGCAGGCCCACCCACGCCGCCGCGGCGATGATCACCACCAGCCCGACGATCGCCCCCGCCTTGGCCAGCAACAGGCGGGCGCGCGTGATCGGGTGGGCGAGCACGAGCGCGAGGATCCGGTCCTCCTCCTCGCCGGCGGTGATGGCCGCGGCGGAGGTGATGGCCACGGCGCCCATCACCAGCGGTCCGTAGACCGCGCCGATCTCGGAGCGAAACCAGCCGGAGAGGGTGGCGTAGTCGGCGCCGCCGAGCAGCTCGGACACCCCGCGGGGGAGGTTGAGCTTCCCGATGGTGCCGCCCACCGCCGGGAACAGCGCGCCCACGATCACGAGCACCGCCACGAGGCCGAACGCCGCCGAGGCGGTCGCGGCGAGGCGCAGCCGCAGCGCCAGCGGGCGCTGGTCAGCGGGCCTGGCGGGTCACTGCGGGCCTCGGCTGCCCTCGGCGCGGTAGTAGCGCAGGAAGATCTCCTCCAGATCGTCGTCGCGCGAGCGGATCGCGCGGACCTCGTGCGCGGCAGCGGCCTTGATCACCGCGTCGGCGGAGCCCTCGAAGGCGACGGTCAGCGTCGTCCCGGTCGCCGGTCACCTCGCGCACGCCCGGTAGCGCCCGGAAGTCGCGGCGGGCGGCGGCGGGTCGGCGAACTCGATCTCCAGCCGCTGGACCGCGATGCGGCGCAGGTTTTCCAGGGAGTCCACGACGACGAGCCGGCCCTCGCGCAGGATGGCCAGCCGGTGGGTGACGCGCTCGACCTCGGACAGGGTGTGAGAGGAGAGAAGATCGTGCCGCCCCGCGCGCTGCACTCGGCCAGCAGCGCGTGGAAGCTCTGCTGCACCAGCGGGTCCAGGCCCGCGATCGGCTCGTCGAGGATGAGCAGCTCGGGGTCGTGCATGAACGCCTGGATGAGCCCGAGCTTCTGGCGGTTGCCGGTCGAGAGCTCGCGGATCGGGCGGTCGAGGTCGGCGCCGAAGCGCTCGGCCAGGGCATCGCGCCGCCCGCGATCCACGCCGCCACGCAGCTCGGCCAGGTAGTCGAGCACCACCGCGCCGGTGAGCTTGGGGTACAGCCCGAAGTCGCCGGCCAGGTAGCCGACCCGGCGGCGGATCTCCAGGCTGTCGGCGTGGGCGTCGAGGCCCAGCAGCGACGCCGACCCCGCGGTGGGCCGGATGAGATCGAGCAGCAGGCGCATGGTCGTCGACTTCCCGGCGCCGTTGGGGCCCAGGAACCCGAACACCTCCCCGCGCTGAACCTCCAGGTCAAGGTCGAACAACCCCCGCCCTGAGCCGAAGTCCTTGGAGAGCCCATGGGTGGCGATGGCGAGGGTGTCAGTCATCTCTGACATGACGGTACGCTCGCGGGGTGCCTGAGGACCTGAGCCGCCACATCGCCTTCGTCGGCTTCATGGGCGCGGGCAAGTCCACGATGGCCGAGCTCACCGCCCAGCGCCTGGGCCGGACGTGGTTTGACACCGACCATGTCATCGTCGAACGCTGCGGCCGCTCGATCCCGGAGCTGTTCGCCGGCGGCGAGCAGGACCAGTTCCGGGCGATGGAGAAGCGGATCATCGCCGAGCTGCTGGCCGGCGAGCCGGCGGTCCTTTCACTCGGCGGCGGCGCGCTGGAGGACGCGGACACCCGCACCCTGCTGTTCGAGCTCGCGTTCGTCGTCAACCTGGACGTGTCGTGGGGCGAGGTCCAGGCCGACCTGCCGACGTTGAGGCTGACCCGCCCGCTGCTGCAGAACCGCACCGAGGGCGAGATCCACGAGCTGTTCCTGCACCGCCAGGCGACCTACCGCAAGGCCCACCTGCGCATCCGTGTGCCGCGCGGTGACGTCGCGGCTGCCGGGGATTACGTGTTCTCGGCGCTGACGGCCTCCACCGTATAGGGCGTCCCCAGGAGCCGCCATCAAGCGCGGATCGCCATGCGGGCCACACGGTCGCCTTCGACGGCGAAGCTGAAGTGGCTGGGTCCGTTGAAGCCGTCACCGCCGACCTCGGCGGTGACCACCGTCGTCGCGCCGTCCTGCTCGACGTTGCGCACGTCGAGGCTGACCCGCTTGCCGATGAACTCGTTGTCGCTCCAGGATCGGATCGCGTCGGCACCGGCGAACTCCCGGCCCCAGTCATCCACGACCCCATCGGCGGTGAAGCCGGCGAGGAACGCGTCGATGTCGTTGTCGTTGGCGGCCTGAAGCAGGCGCGCCACGGGCTCGGGGACGCTCGCGGTCACGTGGCTGTCGTCGTACAGGGTGTCACGGCGCGGCTGGCCCGGGCGGCCGTGCTCCCGGATGCCCGAGCGACGCCGCCGCGGCCCGCAGCGCGAACCCCACCGCCGCATCGAGCGAGTCCCCCCGCGCCAGCGCCGCCGCCAGCCCGCCGGCGAACGCGTCACCCGCCCCCACCGTGTCCACGATGGTGTTCACCGCGGCCGCCGGCACGCGCGTCACGCTTCCGTCCTCGGCCACCAGGCACCCCGCCGCGCCGAGCGTCACCACGGCCGGGCGCCCGGTCAGCTCGGCCAGCCGCCGCGCCGCCTCCTCGACGTCCGTGCACTCGGTCAGCTCGAGCGCCTCGGACTCATTGGGGGTCAGGATGGCGCCGAGCCGCGCCGCGTCCAGCAGCACGGGACGGGCGGGAGCGGGGTCAAGGATGGTCGCCGCGCCGCGCTCGGTGCCTGCGCGCACGGCGGCCTCGATGGCCGCGTCGCGGATCTCGGCGCTGACGAGCACCGCGTCGCCGGCGGTCACGTCCGCGAGTGCGCGGGCGACGTGCTCGGGGCCGACGCGGGCGTTCGCCCCGGCGGCGACGGCGATGAGGTTGGCGCCCTCGGCGTCGGTGACGATCAGCGCCGCGCCGGTGGGCGCGTCCTCGCGCACCGCGACCCCGTCGATGCCGACGCCCTCGGCCCGCAGTGTGGCGATCGCGGCCTCGCCGTCGGCGTCGGCCCCGACCGCCGAGACGAACACCACGGCGGCGCCGGCCCGCACGGCGGCGGCCGCGGCGTTCGCGCCCTTGCCGCCGGCGCTGACGACGAGCGCGTCGCCGAGGGCGGTCTCGCCGGGCCGGGGTAGCCGCGGCACCTGCACCGCCCGGTCCACGTTGGTGGACCCCACCACGAAGACGCGTCCGGGGGCCCGCGCCATGTCCGGGGCTACCGGCCGAAGTCCGCCGTCACGCGCCTGGTGCCCTGCGCGTGGGCCACGGGGGCTCTGAAAAGCGGCATGGCGCAGAGACTAATCGGTCGCCCGCGGGGCGCCGCCGGCCTTCCGCCACGCGTCCGGGCGCCGCGGCGCTTAATATGTGTCGCGTCGTCAGGAGGCACGAGTCGATGAGCGAACACGACCCATCCAGCTCTTTCAGCGCCGCGCTTGACCCCGCGGCCCTTCGCGCCGCACTGGTCCCGCAACGGCCCGTCTTCGCGAACCCGTGGGACTCGACTGAGGACATGTTCGCGTGCTACTTCGCGGTCGCCTTCTTCGACCCGCTCCTCCTGTGGGCCGGCGGCAAGCTCATGGGCGCGATCTTCGGCTTTGGCACCCACTGGCCGCTGGGCGTGTTCCTGCTGGCCGCCCTCGTCGGCGCCGGAGGCTTCATGACCATCGTCGGACGCGAGCGCACGAGCCTCTCGGTGGACATCGTCGCCATCGCTGCCTGGATCGTTTTGGGACTGATCGTGGCGCCGATCGTCGGGCTCGCCCCGCCCGCGATCGTGGCGGTGATCATCTACGCGGTGATGCTGGCGGCGATCTTCGGCTATGTGCTGCTGCTGGGCCAGTGGGAGAAGGCGTTCATCAAGACGCTCACCTGGCCGGTGACGTGGAGCCTGCTCGCCATCGGCTTCGCCTTCATCGCCTACCACCTCATCCTGTTCCAGTAGCGCCCGGCTCTGACAGCAGGCTGTCGGCGTCGGTGACCGTGGCGTAGCCGTCGGCCAGCGCCGCCATGAAGGCGCCGTGGACCGTCTCACCGGGGATGGTCGAGCCCCCGAACGCGAGGTCGGGGGCGGCGCAGGCGTCGTGGACCACGGTCGCGGCCAGCCCCTGATCGACGGCGGCGCGCACTGTCGCGTCGACGCACATGCTGCTCATCATCCCGGCCACGATCAGGGTGTCGATGTCGCGGGCCCGCAGCTCGTCGGCGAGCTTCGTGCCCAGAAAGCCGTTGGGCTGCTCCTTCTCGATGACCGGCTCGCCGTCGGCGGGCGCGACCAGGGGATGGATCTCGACCCCGGGTGTGCCGGGGCGCATGAACGCGGCGTCGGGGGCGTCCCATACGTGCTTGAGGTGGACGATGGGCTCGCCGCCGGCACGAAAGGCGTCAAGCAGCCGGCGTGCTGTCTCGGCGGCCGCGTCGGGCTCCACCAGCGGGTAGGCGCCACCCGGGAAGTAATCGCGCTGGATGTCGATGATGAGCAGGCCCCGGGCCACGCGCGCATCCTATTCGCGGCGGAGGGGCGGCCACGCCGGCCGCCCCTCCACACGTTTTGCATCTGCCGGAGACGCGGCTTACTGAGCCATCGCGCTGTGGAATGCCCTCATGGCGTCCGCGCTCGCGCCGCCGGTGTTGGTGGTGGCGCACTGGCCCACCGACCGGCCGTCGACGGTGTTGCCGAAGCCGCCCACGGAGTTGATCGGCGCCGGGTTGTTGCCCAGGCACACCAGGTTCTGCTTGATGTGGTTGAAGAAGATGAGGATCTCGGCCTGGTTGTTGGTCAGGACCGCATTGCCGTCGATCTCCTGCATGGAGCCGTCAAGCTGGGTCCCGCCGATCGCCCATGTCGCGGGGTTGTCCGCCGTGCCGGAGCCGTTGATGACGAGCTGGCCGGTGATGACGCTGCCGCCGATGAATCCGCCGAACTGACCCTGGTTGGAGACGACGCTGCCGTCGATGGTGGCGTTCTGGGTGTCGAGCGCACCCACCTTGTTGGCCAGGATGCCGTGCACCGTGCCCGCAAAGCTCAGCCCGCCCGACCCGTTGCCGACCGCTTGGCCGGCGATCGCCCAGCCGGCGTCCTCGAACGACGAGGCCTGGCTCCCGACGAGCAGGTCTCCACCGACCGTGCCGCTGTTCTCCAGATCGAGGTTTCCGGTCTGCTGCACGGTCACGTTGCCGCGCACCGTGGAGTTCGAGAGATTGCAGACCTGCCCGGGCGGCACGACGACGTTGTTGTAGGTGCCGCTGAAGAACGGCTGCGAGCTGTCACACGTGAGGTTCGGCGGGTTGTGCCCGGCAGCGAGTGCCCCGGCCGGGAAGGCCAACGCGGCCGCGACGCCCACCGCGAACGCGGCAGGACGAAAACTGCGACTCATAGGTTCTCCTTGAGGAATGGAGGGAAGTGCCCCTGCGGTCCGACCGGCCCCGTCGCGCCCGAAAGCAGTATTTCATCCTTGAGCGGACAACGTATGTAGAACATTCGTCCAGGTTGGGGCGAAATGCTCAAGGCGGGGCCAGGCCCTGCCGAGGCCCGCGCCCGGGCGCCGGGCCGCTGACGGCGGGTCAACTGGAGACGCCGATGCCGCTGATGCGCGGCTGACCTGACGCCGCTCGGATCACCAGGTCACCCATTCCGTCGCGCTCCACGCGGCGCGCCGGCAGGGCAACGTCGATGAGGTGGAACTCGCCGCTGTGGTCCGGCGCGTTGAGGTTGACGGTGGCGAGCTCGTGGTTCTGGTTGTGCGTGTTGCCGACGAAGCGGTTGAAGTCGATCTCAACGACGCCGCAGTTCGGACAGCGCTCCGCGATGAGGGCGACGCGGGTGGGGGAGAAGTAGAACTCGTCGCCGATGTCCTGGACGAACTCGTAACCGTGGGCGCCGAGGCGGATGTAGTAGCCGCGGAACGCCTTCGCGTCCTTGGTCGGTGGCGGCCCGATGTCCGCGGCGTGAAGGAGACCGGAATCGTGGTGCAGGAGGTCCGCGATCGGGACACGTTGCCGACGTTGTCGGTGGCGCTGACCTTGACGCACACGGTCGTTCCGACGAACAGCCGCAGATTGAGCGCCGTGCGGGTCGTGTGGCGGTACTCCATGTGTGTGTCCAGATCCTCGCCATGGAAGCCCATGCCCGTGGAGTCCATCGGGAACTCGTCGACGGTCACGTCATAGGAGTGGGCGCTCGAGTCGCTCGACCACTGGGCATGGAGCCGGGTCGACTCCTCCCACGGCGGTTCGAGAGGAGCGCGTTGAGCGGGTTGGTGAAGGTCAGTCCGAGGGGCGGCCTGACCTTGGCCACGGGCCGCGGCGGTGCCGCGCGGGCGGCGGCCGGCCGCGCGACCGCGTGCGCCTGAGCCGACGGTGCGGCGAAGATCGTCACCGTCGGCCGCTTGGGCGCGGTGAGGTCGCTCGTCCATTGATGCGTCGCCGGGGTCGGGTCCACGTTGCCGGCGCCGTCGACCGCGCGAACCTTGAACACCTGCGCTCCCGAGCCGGGGACGTCAACGGCGTCGGGCGAGGTGCACGCCGTGAACGCGTGGTGGCGGAACGCGCATTGGAAGGTCGAGCCGGCCTCGGTGGAGGTGAACGAGAACACCACCACGTCCTTCCCGGTCAGGCCTCCCGGGACCTTGAGCGTGGTCCCCGGGGGGGTCGTGTCCACCGTCCAGGCGATCGGCTGGGCCTGGGGGTCGACGTTGCCCGCCGGGTCCACGGCCTGGATGAGCAGGGAACGGGTGCCGTCGGAGAGGCCGGTGTAGGTGAGCGGCGAGGTGCAGGCGGCCGCGGCGCCGCCGTTGAGCGTGCAGCGGAATGTCGCGGTCGCGTCGGGCGAGGTGAACGTGAACGTCGAGGTCTTGGAGTTGCTCATCGCCGGAGGCTTGCCCGTGATCTGGGTGGTCGGCGGGGTGAGGTCCCACCTTCCAGTGTAAGAGATCGGCGGTGGAGGCGTCCCGACGAGCGCGTTCTCATTCACGACCAGCGTGTGAGGGCCTTCCGACAGCCCGGAGACCGTGTGCGGGGAGGTGCACGACGACGCCGGCAGAGCGCCGTCCAAGGAACACGTGAACGTCGCGCCGGTGACGGTCCCGTGGAACACGAACGTGCCGGTGGTTTGGTTCGAGTCCGATGGCGGAGTCGAGTCAAAGGCAAAAGTCGCCGCGACCGCAACCCCCGGCGCGATCGCACACACCGCAAGACACCCGAGCAGTGCACGCACCGCGACCCCTGCCGCAACGGCCCTCCGGTCCACGTGCGGATCGTTGCAAAGTCCGCCCGCAGGCGCAAGGGGGCCGATGGCTGACATCAGCTCAGCGGTGGTCGATACGCACGCTGCCACGTGTCGACGTACGCCTGGGCCGAGTTGAACAGGAGCGCAGCGCCCGGCGCCCGCAGCTCGTGCGCTCCATGTCGGCCATCAGGTCGGCGACCAGCCCGTACTGGGCCACGCCGTCGCGTGTTGAGGTCGAACGTGCGCGTGCCCGGTCCGCTCGCGGGTGAACGTCACGCTGCCGTCGTATGACGTGAACGGGTAGCGCAGCGGATGCGGCCTGGCGTCGGCGCGCGGACCGGGCAGCGAGCTGAAGCCGTTGGTGTCGGTGCCCAGGCCGATCGCCGACGAAGCCACGGCGGGCTTGTCGTAGCGTGGCCATGGTCGAGATCTTCGCGGCCAGTGCGGGCGCGACGTCCGGGCGTGACGGCGGCGAAGCCGCCGAGCCGGTAGAGCCGTGCGCAGCTCGGCCGGCGTCCACTCGCCGCCGGTGCCGTTGTGGCTCGAGATGAGCGGGTAGTGGGCCTTGGCGGCGATCGCCAGCACCGTGTCGCGCGCGCGCTCTGTCAGGTGGTCGACCTCGATCAGCATGTGGTCGGCGATCATCCGCTGGATCAGGTAGCGGCCCAGCGAGGTCAGCCCGCGGGAGTTGCACTGCGAGGCCGCTCGGATAGCCGGCATCGGGTGCGTTGGCGATCGACGTGGCCGCCGGGAAGCAGAGCCGCCGAGCGCCTTGAGCAGCGTTGGCTCAGGGTCGTTGACCGTCACGCCCTGGCCCGGTCCCGGGCACGCGCGACGTCGCGAAGTAGCTGCCGGTCTGGAAGCGGTTGAGGATGTTGATGAAGATCCCCTTGGCCCCGCCTTCGAGCGCCGCGCCGGAGAACGCGTTGTTGACCCAGTGGGCGACGAACATGCCGCGCACGCCCAGCCGCTTGTACTCGCCGAGCCCGCGGTTGATGTCGGCGCGCGTGCACTGCGGCTTGCCGTTCGAGCTCGCTGCACCCGAACAGGTCCGAGGACTCGATCCCGATCATCACCGCGAGCTTGCCCTGCCCGCATCACCCGCGCGGGCCTGGGCGGGGCTGTAGACGAGCCGGAACCAGCCTCGGCCGGGCCCGCCGCTCTGGGCGTCGACGTAGCTCTGCAGCCCCTTCAGCGTGCGGATCTGGGCCATGATCGAGGCCGTCTCCGAGCACGTCTTGGTCCGCCGTGCGCGGCTCGATCCGGCACAGCGGCTCGTCGTCGGCCGTCTGGGCGACGACCATCCGCATGCCGGCCGCGCCACGCGCGCTCGAGCCACACGTAGTACGCCTGCTGATGCGTCATCGAGTCGAACGTCGGCCACCCCTTGAACGTCGGCCAGCCGTGGGTGTCGTGGCGTGCCGAATGGGACTCCCGCTGCGCAGCAGGTTGCCGGTGATGTCGAGCGCTGCCGTTGGCGCCGTGGATCTTCGCGTCCTGGCCCAGGGCGGTCGGGATCCCGAAGCGGTCATACGGCTCCCCGGAGATCACGTCGCCGCCGGCGCGCATGTTGCCCGTGATGTGGACGTGATCGTCGATGAAGCCGAAGATCCGCCCGCGCTTGATCAGCGTCGCCGGCCGGTGGACGGTCGCGTCGACCCGAGCCTGGGGAACGGCGTGCACCCGCCGCGGGCCACCAGGGTGAGCGCCGTCCCCGCTCCGTCCGTCAGTGCCAGCGCTCCGTGGCCGCCGCGCGCGATCACGTGCCGGTGGCGCGCCGTGGAGCGCAGCGTGAACTCTGAGCCCGACCCGACGGCGGCCAGCGCGAACTCGGTGGCCGGCCCGGCGGCGGCGACGCGCGTCACGCTCTGACCCCGCGCCGGCGCTCATCAGGCGCGCCCCGCGGTCATAGAGCATGTAGGTGCCCAGCCCGGTGGGCTTGAGGTAGAAGGCCGTGGCCCGCGTCCGGCTTGGCGCCGACGCCGCGTACGCCCCGCTCCGGGCCGCCACGAACGCGGGCCGGGCCGCGCCCGCCACCTGGAGCGCGAAGCACCGGTTGGCCGGCGCGTACACGGAAATGTGCGGCGCGCGGGCCCCGGCCAGTGGCGTGGCCCGACAACACGCCGCGGCGGCGGCCGCCGCCACGGCCAGCGATGCGAACAGCTCTCACAACCGCTCTCCCTCTCCCGAAAATCCAGCCCTGGCCGGGGTCCGGCACGAGGCGGGCCGGATTGTACGCTCGGCCTTCTAGGCGTCCCTCGGCGAGGCCCTTGGTAGATAGCTCTCGTCTGGTAAGAGTTATCTACCAGGGTTCCCTGCGAATGTGACCAGCGAGCCCCAACCCCCGCCGCGGACCCGCAACGCGCCTCACGCTTTGGTCGCGCAGCCGGTGATCAGCGGCCGGATGATCGGCGGCATCGCGCGCCAGTTGGCTCGGTCCGCATCGACCGACAGGCCGCTGGCCGTCATCAGCGAGGCCGTCGGCCGGTTGCAGCGGCATCCCTCGGCAAAGCGCCGCCAGGGTCCCATCAGCCGGTCCTGCCACCAGGCGAGCACGCGTGAGTCAGACCGGACGTGCTCGATGAACAGCAACCGGCCGCCAGGTCGCAGCACCCGCACGATCTCACTCAGCGCCGCCGCCGGGTCCTCGACCGTGCACAGCACCAGCGTGCTGACCACCGTGTCCACCGAGGCATCGCCGAACGGGAGGCGCTCGGCCGGCGCGTCGATGACGCGCACCCGGCCCTCGGCCCGCTGCACGCGAGCGCTCGAGTCGCCGGCGCATCGCCGGGTGGGGCTCGGCCACGATCAGCTCGGGCAGGTCCGTGGGGTAGCCGGCCAGGTTGAGCCCGGTGCCGCCGCCGATCTCCAGTGTTCGCCCCGTCGCGTCGCCCAGCAGCGCGCGGCGGTGTCGGCGCATTCCGGCCAGCTCGCCGAGCCACAGCGACGGCTCGTAGATGGCGGCGAAGATACGGCTCCAGGCGCGGGAGTCGGGGGGTGTCGGGCGGGCGTCGTCGAGCATGCGGCCACCGTACGGCGCGTGCCCCGGTGCCGCATCGCCCGCACCGGCCATCTCGTCGCGATGGCCCGTTCGGGCCAGTGTCCCGGCGCGGGGGCGCTAGCAGCAGCCCGATCCGGGCGGCTTCGGCGACCGCAGCCGCGCGCGACCCCGTGCCCCAGCTTGGCGCGGATATTGGCCACGTGGCGGTGGACGGTGTGCGGGCTGACGACGAGCCGCTCGGCGATCTCCGGGTCGCTCAGCCCCTCGGCGACGAGGGCCAGGACCTCGTGCTCACGGGCCGACAGCGGCCCGTGCGCGACCCGCGGCGCGCCGGCCGGCTCGGCGCGCAGCGCGCGCACGACCGAGCCGACGTCTCCCACCCACGGGAAGTGCGCGCGGCCCTCACCGGTGAGAGCACCGCCCCCGGGATCCCCGCTGCCACCCCGCGCCCCAGTTCATACGGGATGGCGCGGTCGCCGCGGCGGTGCACCACGAGGGTCGGGCAGCGCACCCGGCCGAGCTCGCCGCGCACGTCGTTGCGGTAGATCAGCTCGAGCAGTGCGGCGGCCGTCTCGGCGGTCGTCGCGGCGCGCTGCAAGCGGGCGAACCGGTCCTGGGCAGCGTCGGCCGACTCGCCCAGGAAGATGTCGGCCAGCACCCGCGATCCGAGGCCCCAATGGGCGCGCACCGTGTCGACGATCGCCCGGCGGACGGGCTCCGGCGCGATCGAGGGCCCGTGGGCGTAGGCCCCGTAGAGCACGAGCCGCTCCACCCGTTCGGGGAAGCGCGCGGCGAACGCGATCGCGGCGCACCCGCCCGAGGAGCCGCCGAGCAGGGTGACCCGGTCCAGACCGAGCTCGTCGAGGACGCCGCTGAGCACCGCCACCTCGTCGTCGAGCGTGAGCGCGCCCAGGTCGATGTCGCGGTCGGACATGCCCACCCCGGGACGGTCGTAGCGCAGCAGCGTGTGGCCGGCGCCGACCGACTGCCAGAACCCGCGGAACGGGTCGTCTGACCAGTCGAGCTCCAGGTGGCTGACCCACCACGCCGGGGCCACCAGTGGAGGGCCCTCGCCGACGAGCTCGTAGGCGACGGCGCGGCCGCCGACCGAGCAGAACCGGATCTCCTGGCCGGGCATCGCCGGCGAGCCTACGCCAGAAACGCCGCCACGGCCTCGGCGACCTGAGGGCCGTGCTCCAGGTGCGGGCTGTGGCCGCCGCGGAGCACCAGGCGCTGGACCGGCCCGCGGGCGCGGGCCTCGATCCGGTCGATCTGGGCCAGCGTCCCGTACGGGTCCTCGGCGCCCTGGATGAGCAGCGTCGGCGCGCGGAGCCGGCCCGCCTCCTCCTCCAGGCTCCATTGCGCGAACGCGGGGTCCAGCCACACGTCGCACCAGCCCCAGAAGGCGGCGTCCGGGTTGTCGTGATGGCGGGCCATCCGCCCGCGCAGCTCGCCGTCGACGAAGGTCTGGCGCGTCTCCCGGATCGCGGCCACGCAGATCTCCTCGACGAAGACGTGGGGCGCGAGCAGGACCAGCGCCGTCACCGGATGATGGGCGGCGTGGATGAGACCGATCGACGCTCCGTCGCTGTGGCCGACGAGCACCGGCGCTGACACGTCGAGCGCCGACAGGAGCTCGGGCAGGACCTCCAGCGCCTCCTCGTGAAAGAAGGCCGGCGTGCGCGGGCGCGGGGGCGGCGCCGAGCCGCCGTGCCCGTAGCGCGAGAAGGCGATGAGCCGTCGCCCGGTCGCCGCCTGCAGCTGGGCCGGGAACTCGCGCCACAGCCCCACCGACCCGAGCCCCTCGTGCAACATGACGAGCGGCGCGCCGTCCGAGACCCCCGGCAGGTCAAGGACCTCGATCGGCAGCCCGCCGATCGCGACCGTCGCCGCGCTCACGTGCCCGGCAGCGGGCGCACGGCGATCGTCACGTCGACCAGCGCGCACAGGCGGTCCTGGTCGTCGCGGAACTCGTGGCCCCACACCCATTCGTGATCGTCGTGGCCCCGGCAGTGCGCCGAGACGTGGACGGTGCCGGCGGTGACGGGGCGCAGGAAGCTGGCCGAGTTGCTCAGCCCCGAGCCGATCTTGCCCTCCTCCCACACGGCGCGGACGGTCGCCACCGACGCCACCGTCTCAGCCACCGCCGAGTAGATCCCGCCGTGCAGCAGCCCCAGCGGCTGCTTGAGGTTCTCGCGGACCTCGAAGCGGACGCGGGCGACGTCGGCGGTGAGCTCGAGCCACTCCAGGTCCAGGAACCCCTCGAACGTCCGCGACAGGTCGATGAGCGGGACTGGGAAGTCGCTGAGATCCCAGGGCGAGTCGCCGGAGCGACTCGCCCTCAGGGCACCGAAGACAACGGACTTGGTCTCCGTGTAGTAGTCGAAGGCCTCCGAGCCGTGCTCCTTGCCGTAGCCGCTGGACTTCCAGCCGCCGAAGGGCAGCTCGTCGTAGACCTTGGTGCGCGAGTTGATCCAGGTGTAGCCCGCCTCGATGCGCTCGGCGGCGTGCCGGGCGCGGCCCAGGTCGCGCGTCCACACCGAGGACCCCAGGCCGAACGGGGAGGCGTTGGCGCGAGCGATGGCCTCGTCGAGATCGGCGACGCGCCAGATCGGCAGCGCGGGGCCGAACACCTCCTCGGTGGCCATGGGCGCGTCGTGCGGCGGGTCGGCGACCACGGTGGGCGCGTAGAAGAACCCGCCCTCGAGCTCCGGGTCCTCGGGCGGCGCGCCGCCGGCCAGCAGCGTCCCGCCGGCGTCGAGCGTGCGCTGCACCTGGCCGGCCACCTCGTCGCGCTGGGCGGCGGTGTGCAGCGGTCCCATCTGAGAGCCCTTGACGTCGCCGCGGCCGACCTTCAGCCGCTTGGCTTTGGCGGTGACCTGCTCGATCACCTCGTCGGCGACCGCATCGAACACGTACATCCGCTTGATCGCCAGGCACGCCTGCCCGCAGTTGTAGAACCGGCCCATCGACGCGGCGCTCGCCGCCGCGTCCAGGTCGGCGTCGTCGCAGATGATCATCGGATCCGACCCGCCGAGCTCGAGCGTCACCCGCTTCATCCCGGGCGCCGCCAGCGCCATGATCTGCTCCCCGACCGGGGTGGAGCCGGTGAAGGCGATCTTGCGCACCTGCGGATGGGTGACGAGCGCCGTCCCGGTGACCGAGCCGCTGCCGGTGACCACGTTGAACACCCCGGCGGGCAGCCCGCCCTCGGCCAGAAGCTCGGCGAAGCGCAGGGTCGTCAGCGGGGTCGTGCCCGCGGGCTTGGCCACCATCGTGTTGCCCGCCACCAGGGCCGGGGCCAGCTTGTTGCACAACAGCGTCGTCGGGAAGTTCCACGGGACGATCGCGCCGACCACCCCGAGCGGCCGGCGCAGCACGATCCCATCGACCCCCGGGTCCAGCCCGGGAGTGTGCGCGCCGCGCAGCGTCTTGGCCAGGCCGACGTAGTGCATCAGCGTGTCGACGGCCTTGGTCAGCTCGATCCGCGAGTCGCGCAGCGTCTTGCCCTGCTCGCGCGTGAGCAGCGGCACCAGCTCGTCGAGGTTGGCCTCGACGTGATGCGCCGCCGCGCCGAGGATCTGACCGCGCTTGGAGACGGCCAGCGCCGACCACTCGCCCTGTGCGCGGGCCGCCGCGCTCACCGCGGCGTCGACGTCCTGCGCGGTGCCGCCGGGCACCTCGGCGAAGACCTCGCCAGTGCCCGGGTTGGTGATCGGCAGCGGCTCACCGCCGTTGCGGTGCTCGCGCGCCGTCGATGAAGGCGCCCGCGACTGCGTGTGATCGTCTCGGTGCTCATGAGCCCTTGAACTCCGGCGTCCGCTTCTCGCTGAACGCGGTGACGCCCTCGTGGGCGTCGCTGGAGCGAAACAGCTCCTCCATGAGGTCGCGTTCGAGCGCCAGCGCGTCGGGCAGCGGCTTCTCCATTCCCTCGAACACGGCGCGCTTGATGTTGCGCAGCGACAGCGGCGGCAGGGCGCGCAGGCTGTCGATGTGCGCATCGAACGCCGCCTGGTCGGCGAACACCTGCGAGACCAGGCCCAGCCGCCGCGCCTCCTCGGGCGAGAGCAGGCGGCCGGTGGCGAGCAGCTCCAGCGCCGGCCCGGCGCCGATCAGGCGCGGCAGGCGCTGGGTGCCGCCGTTGCCCGGCAGCAGGCCGAGCGTCACCTCGGGGGTGCCGAGCCGGTAGCGGCCCGCGATGGCGTAGCGCACGTCGCACGCCAGCGCGATCTCCAGGCCTCCGCCCAGCGCGTGCCCGGCGACGCAGGCCACGAACAGCTTGGGCGAGCGCGCGATCGAGGCCAGCGCCTCGTGGGCGAGGCGGATCATGTCCATGTTGGCGTCGACGTCGTTGGCGGCGAACGCCTTGATGTCGGCGCCCGGCGCAGAAGAACTTCTCGCTGGCCGAGCGCACCACGACCACGCGCACCGCGCCGTCGGCGCCGGCGGCCTCGACGGCCGCGCCCGAGCTCGCGCATGAAGTCGATGTCGTACGAGTTGGCCGGCGGCTTGTCGAGCGTGATCGTCCCGGCTCTCGTAGGTGACCGCCATCAGGCCAGCCCTCCCACCACGACGGACTTGAGCTCGACGTAGGAGTCCAGCGACTCCAGGCCGTGCTCCTTGCCGAAGCCCGAGGCCTTGATCCCGCCGAAGGGCAGCTCGTCATAGCCGTAGTGGATCTGGTTGACCCAGGTCATGCCCGAGTCGATCTCCTGGGCGGCGCGGTGGATGAGCCGCGCGTCGTGGGTCCAGATCGAGGAGCCCAGCCCGTAGGGCGTGTCGTTGGCGCGGGCGATCGCGTCGTCGAACTCGGTGAAGCGCAGCACCGGCAGCACCGGGCCGAACACCTCCTCGGTCATCAGCGCGCGAGTCGGCGGCGGGCTCGGCGATCACCGCCGGCTCCAGGAACCACCCCTTGTCGCTGGCGCCGGTGCCGCCGCCGATGAGCAGCTCGCCGCCCGAGGACGCGCCGCTCTCGATCTGCTCGAGCAGCTCGTCGCGGCCGGCGCGGGTGTGGATCGGCCCCATGCGCAGCTTCGGCTTCTCCGCCTTGACCGTGCCGTCGCCCGGCTCGTAGCGGCCCACGCGCTCGACGAGCTGCGGAGACGAACGCGTCGTAGACGCAGTCGTGGACGAACACGCGCTTGCAGCCCAGGCACGCCTGCCCGGCGTTCCAGTAGCGGCCGATGATCACCGCCTTGACCGCGGCGTCCACGTCGGCGTCGGCGCAGACGATCACGGGGTCTGAGCCGCCCAGCTCCAGCGACAGGCGCTTGAGATCGGGGGCGGCCAGCTCGGCCACGTGCCGCCCCACCTCGGTCGAGCCGGTGAACGCCACGCGGCGCACGTCGGGGTGGCCGACGAGCGCGTCGCCGATCACCGAGCCGCGCCCGGTGACCACGTTGAGCACGCCGTCGGGGACGCCGGCCTCGGAGAACAGGCGCGCCACCTCGAGCGTGGCCAGCGGCGTCGTCGCCGCCGGCTTGGCCACCACGGTGTTGCCCGATCGCCAGCGCGGGGGCGACCTTGGTGCCGAGCAGGGTGAGCGGGAAGTTGTAGGGGGTGATCGCGGCGCACACGCCCATCGGGCGGCGGATGACCATCCCGTAGGCGGGCCCCAGGGTCGACGGCAGGTCCTGGTAGGAGCCGCGCACCTTGGTGGCGGCCTCGGCGTAGTAGCGCACGCCGTGGGCGAGGTGGGTGACCTCGCCGATCGCCTCGGCCACCGGCTTGCCCTGCTCCGAGGTCAGCGTCGCCGCCAGCTCCTTGGCGTGCTCGTGGATGAGATCGGCGGCCTTGGTCAGGATCGCCGCGCGCTTCTCCACGTCGGTGCGCGACCACTCGCCGAACGCGCGCTGGGCGGTGGCCACCGCCAGCTCGACGTCCTCGGGCGAGCCCGACGGCACGCTGTCCACGACATCCTCGGTGGCCGGGTTGACCACCTCGATCTCCTCGTGCGCCGCCGCCTGGCGCCACTCTCCTCCGATCAGCATCTCAGGCACAGGTTGTCCTCTCGGTCATACGTCGTGGTGACAGATCCAATCAGCGCCCCGCGAATTCCGGCGCGCGCTTCTCGCGCGCGGCCGCCAGCCCCTCACGATGGTCCTCGGAGCCCAGCAGCGCCGTCTGCGCCAGGGTCTCGGCGAGCATCCCGCTGCGCAGGTCGGCGTCGGCGGCCAGATGGGCCAGGCGCTTGGCCGCACCGAAGGACAGCGGCGCGCGGCGCAGCATCCGGCGGGCGCGCTCCTGTGCCGCCGCCACCGGATCGCCCTCGACGACCTCGGAGACGAGGCCCGAGCCGCAGCGCGGCGGCGGCGTCGAGGTCGTCTCCGCCCAGCAGCGCCTCCTTGGCGCGGGCCAGGCCGATCAGCTTGACCAGCCGGGTCACGCCCCCGTGGGTGGGGACCAGGCCCAGGCGGCCCTCGCGGAAGAGCAGGCGCGCGCCCGCGCCGGCGGTCCGCCAGTCACAGCACAGCGCCAGCGTCAGCCCCGCGCCGGTGGCGACCCCGTCGATCGCGGCGACCACCGGCTTCTCCAGGCGTTCCACCGCGTCGAGCACCGCGGTCGAGCTCATGGCTGACGTGCCGGTACAGGCGCGCGTCGTGCAGATCGTCGAACGCGCCCAGGTCGCCGCCCGCGCAGAACGTCTGACCGGCGCCGGTGATGACCACGCCGCGGATCGAGGCCGACCGCGCGGCCTGGTCGAGCGCCGCCGCCAGCTCGTCGCGCATCACGGGGTCGAGCGCGTTGCGGCGCTCGGGCCGGTCCAGGGTCAGCGTCAGAAGCTCGTCTGAGACCTCGGCTCTCACCCGCGGAGTCCCTTGGCTTGACGACACGATTGAGAGACTATACGATGGCGACCGTAAGTCAAGTGTCATACCTGCGAGGAAGGGTCTCGTGTCCGCCACACCGATCGAAGAGCTCGCGCCGCTGACCGAGGAGCAGGTTCAGGAGCATCTCGCCGCCGGCAAGCTGGTCGAGGGCCTGCAGCACATGTCGCCCAAGTACCTGGAGGGGATGCGCCGGATCCTCACCGTGTCGGCCGACACCGAGTTCGTCAGCGCGCCGTCCTACCTGCGCGCCGCGGGCCACGCGCCGGCGCTCAACAACTTCGGCTCGGCGATGTCCATCATCCAGGATGAGCTGGCCCACGCGCACATCGGCTACCGGCTGCTCGGCGACCTTGGCGTCGACATGGACTGGCTCATCTACGAGCGCCCGGCCGAGCAGTTCAAGTACCCCTACGCCTTCGACGTGCCGCTCAACTCCTGGGTCGAGCTGGTGTGCGCCAACGCCATGTACGACCAGGCCGGGTTCGTCCTGCTCTCCGACGTCTTCCAGTCCAGCACGTTCGGCCCGTGGAAGCGGGCGCTGGCCAAGGTCGACAAGGAGGAGACCTTCCATCTGCGCCACGGCCGCACGTGGCTGAAGAAGCTGTGCAAGGACCCCGACGGCCGCGCGGAGGTCCAGGCGGCCGTGGACTGGATGTTCATCCTCACGCTCGAGTGGTTCGGGCTGCCCGATGACCGCAAGAAGCACTCCGAGCAGCTCGACTACGGCTTCAAGGGCAAGTCCAACGACGAGCTGCGCCAGTGGTGGATGAGCGAGGTCGTCCCGTTCATGGAGGAGATCGGCATCGCGGTGCCCGCCCACTTCGACCGAGAGCTCGACCGCTACGTGATCGACTGCCCGTTCCCGCGCGCGGTTCGACGAGGAGAAGCGCGAGTGGCTGCTCGAGGACGGCGCCGATCGACTGGGACGACGTCGCTCACCCGGTGGCGGGCGCGCGGACCGATGAACCGCGACTACGTCACCACGCTGCAGCGCGGCTATCAGACGACCTCGCTGCGGCGGGCGGCATGAGCGTCGCGCCGCTCGACCGCCGCCCAGCAGGTCGAGGCCCGCATCTGGGAGGCGCTGCGCCACGTCGAGGATCCGGAGATCCCGGTGTCGGTGCTGGGCATGGGGCTGATCGTGTCGGTGGCCTACGCGCCCGCGCGCGCGCCGCGCCGAGCTCCAGATCACCTTCACCTCGATGGGCTGCCCGGCCACCGAGTTCATCGAGGAGGACATCCGCGACGCGCTCCTCGCCGACCCCGAGATCGACGCCGTCGAGATCGAGGTGGTGTGGGACCCGGTGTGGACCAAGGACCGCATCCGCGCCGACGCGCGCCAGACGATGCGCGAGCTGGGGATCGTCGTATGAGTCGCGCCGACGAGACCGTCTGGGAGGTGTTCGCGCGCAAGGACTACGAGGAGCCGCTGCACCACGTCGGCACGGTCACCGAGTCAGACGAGGACCTGGCCCTGGTGTGCGCGCGCGCCATCTATGACGAGCAGCCGTGGATCCACATGATCCTGGTCCCGCGCTCCGAGATCCGGGAGGCGATCCGCGCATGAGCACGAGCACGTGCGGACGGCTCCACCGTCGACGCCGCCACCGCGACCATGGTGTCGCTGATCGGCTCGCTGGCCGACAACAAGGGCGCGCTCGGCCGCCGCTACGGCGAATGGGCGGTGAGCGCGCCGACGATCGAGTCCGCGGTCGCCGCCGCGGCGATGGCCCAGGACGAGCTCGGCCACGCCCGCTCCACCTATCCGGTGCTGGCCAAGCTCGGGGTGGCAGCGCTCCGACGAGGGCCTGGACGCCGGCCACCCGCTGGCGTGATCGCCGCCGAGCTGCCCGACTGGGCATCGGTCATCGCCGCCAACCTCGTCGTCGACGGCATCCTCACCACGTGGGTGGCCAGCGCCCGCGACAGCTCGATCGAGCCGCTGGCCCAGCGCGCGCGCAAGATCCTGCAGGAGGAGGGCGCGCACCGCGTCCACGCCGAGGCGTGGCTGCAAGCGCATCTGCGCCACCGGCGGCGCCGACCGCGAGCTGCTGCTGCGGCGCATCGGCGAGATGTGGGCGCAGGCCGCGCGCTGGCCCGGGCCCGACGACCACCCCGGCTACCGCGCCGCGGTGGCCGACGGGATGGTGAGCGAAGGCCCGGACCGAGATCCGCGCGCGCGTGCGCGACTGGCTGGCCGGCCGGCTGGGCGCCGCGGGCGCGCAGGCCACGCTCGCCGACCCCGACGACTGGTCAGACTGGGACGAGCAGCGCCGCCGATGACCGTCACGCCGCTCACCTGCCCCTTCTGTGACTCGCCCGACATCGAGGTCGTGTCGGCCTGGGGCGGCCAGCTGATCACGCGCCAGCTGCGCTGCCGCACCTGCAACACCCACTTCGAGGCGCTGCGCTCCGACGTTCGACTCTCCGGAGGACGAGTCATCGACGAGCAGCTGAGACGGCGCTCGGTCGGGGCCCCGGCGGCCCGGTCGCTGCTGCTGACCGTGCTCGGCGAGTACGTCCTGCCGCGCCCGCAGGGCGTCTGGCAGGAGACGCTCGTGGCCGCGCTGGTCTCCGTCGGGCTACACCCAGCAGGCGGCGCGCCAGGCGCTGGCGCGCAGCACCCGTGACGGCTGGCTGACCGCCGAGCGCCGGGGCCGCCGGGCGCGCATGACGCTCGGCGAGCGCACCGCGGAGCTGCTGCGCACCGGCGCCGAGCGCATCTACTCGTTCGGGCAGCCATGGCAGTGGGACGGCCGCTGGCTGGTGGTCGTGCTCCGCGTCCCCGAGGAGCGCCGCGCCGTGCGCCACCAGCTGCGCTCGCGCCTGGCCTGGACCGGGCTGGGCTCGCTGGGCGGCGGAGTGTGGCTGACGCCGCACGTCGAGCGCGAGGACGAGCTCGCCGCCGCCATCAACGACGAGCCGGCGGCCGAGGCGCGCTCGTTCGTGGCCCGAGCTGGGGAGCATGGGCGACCCGCAGGCGCTGGTGGCCGACGCCTGGGACCTCGATGCGGTGCGCGCCCAGTACGAGGCGTTCATCGACGACTTCGCGCCGCGTGCGGGCGCTCACGCCCGAGGCGTGCTTTCGCCAGCAGACGCTGCTCGTGCACGCGTGGCGCAAGTTCCCGTTCCTGGACCCGGACCTGCCGGCCGAGCTGCTCGGCGCCGGCTGGCCGCGCCAGCGCGCCCACGAGCTGTTCGCCGGCCGCCACGAGCGGTGGCGGGCGCGGGCGATGGAGTACTTCGCGCAGTTGGAGGGAGAGCTCGAGCCGATGGAGGAGACGGAGCGGCCTAGCGGACGCCCGGGATCGGAGAGGAGGAGAGATGGGGCAGGCTGCAGCGCAGACCAACGCCAGTGACATCGTCGCGCGGCAGGTGAGCGCCGGCCGCGGCGACGCGACGGCGTTCATCGCCCGCGACGCGACGCTCACCTATGAGGAGCTGCGCCGGCAGGTCAACCGCGCCGGCCACCTCCTGCGCGAGCTCGGCGTGCGCCGCGAGCAGCGGGTGCTGCTGGTGCTCGACGACACCACGGTGTTCCCGATCGTGTTCCTCGGCGCCATCCGGATCGGCGCCGTGCCCGTCCCGGTCAGCCACCTGGACAAGGACGACAACTTCCGCCACTTCGTCGATGACTCCTATGCCGAGGTGGTCGTCACCGACGCCGGGCGTGCTGGACCGGCTGCGCGGCGCGCTGGGCGACCGGCCGGTGCGCTGGCTGGTGCGCGGTCGCGACGACGGCCGGCGTGACCGAGCTCGACGCGGCCATGGCGGCGCAGCCCGACGAGCTCGACGCCGCCCCCACCCATCGCGACGACATGGCCTTCTGGCTCTACAGCTCCGGGTCCACCGGCAAGCCCAAGGGCGTCGTCCACCTCCAGCACGACATCGGCGTGACCTGCGAGCAGTACGCCGGCGGGGTGCTCGGGCTCGGCCCGGACGACGTCCACTTCTCCACCACCAAGCTGTTTCACGCCTACGGGCTCGGCAACGGCCTGACCTTCCCGCTGTGGTTCGGCGGCACCTCGGTGCTGATGTCCGGGCCGCCGAAGCCGCCGGCGATCCTCGAGACGCTGCGCCGCCACCGGCCCTCGGTGTTCTTCAGCGTGCCGGCGCTGTTCGGGCTGCTCGTCCGCGATCCCGACGCCGACGGCGCGCTGGACTCGGTCCGCTTCTGCGTGTCGGCGGCCGAGCCGCTGCCCCCGACGACGATCAACCGCTGGCGCGAGCGCTTCGGCCTCGACATCGTCGACGGCATCGGCTCGACCGAGATGCTGCACATCTACTGCTCCAACCGTCCCGGCGACGTACGGCCCGGGACCACCGGGTGGCCGGTGCCCGGCTACGAGCTCAAGCTCGTCGACGACGCCGGCGTGACCCGTGGAGGGCCCGGGCATCGGCGCGCTGTAGGTGCGCGGCGACTCGTGCGCCGCCTTCTACTGGCACCAGCACGAGAAGACCAAGGCCTCGATGCTGGGCGACTGGTTTGCCACCGGCGATCGCTACGAGCGCGCGCGAGGACGGCACCTACGCCTACGTCGGCCGGGTCGACGACATGCTCAAGGTCGGGGGCCTGTGGGTCTCGCCGGTGGACATGGAGCACGCCCTCATGGAGCACCCGCGCGTCGCCGGCGTCGGCGTGGTCGGCGTGCGCGTCGAGGACGCCAGCCGCATCGCCGCCTACGTGCAGTGCGCCGGTGACGAGCCCGGCGACGACGCGCTCGCCGACGAGCTGCGCGCCTGGTGCAAGGAGCGCATGCGCCGCTACGAGTACCCCCACCTGGTGCAGTTCGTCGACGACCTGCCGCGGACGCTCACCGGCAAGGTGCAGCGCTTCCGGCTGCGCGAGTGGGCGGCTAGCGACGCACCACGCGGAAGTACATATGAGTCACCCGTGACCCCGGCACGATGACCGGGTCCTCGAGCAACACCGGGTAGCGCTCGAGTCCTGAGAAGAACGGGATCCCGCGCCCGAGCATCACCGGCGCCAGGTTCACCTGGATGACGTCGAGCAGCCCCGCATCGAGGCATTGCCGGGCGATGTCGGCGCTGGCGATGACGACCGACCGCTCGCCCGCCATCGCCTGCGCGCGGGCGATGGCGCTCTCCACCCCGTCGGAGACGAACGTGAACGGCGTGCTTCCCGACGGGGCGCTCTCGGGCGGCGTGTGGGTGACGACGACCACCGGCACGCCCGCTGGGTGACTGCCGCTCCAGGCATTCGCGACTTCGTAGAGCCGCCGCCCGGTCACCAGCGCCCCCAGTTCGCGCACCAATCGCTTCAGGTGCCCGGCGCTCGCCGCCGAGACGTGCGCCTGCATCCCGTTCCCGGGGAACGCGAACTCCACGTCGCCCTCGCCGTACCAGTCGAAGAGAGGTCCCACGCCGTCATCGGGGTCGGCGATGAAGCCATCCACCGACATCGTCATATCCGCCATCACTGTGCCCATTGCCCGTTGTCCTTTCGATGCTCGATTGCGTGACACGGGTCTTAACGCCGCCGCGGGCGAAATTCATCGCCCGCGGCAGGTGCGTCGTCAGTGCGCCGGCACCACCGGAGCGGCAGCGGGGCCGACGGCGAGCGGGCGGCGCAGGAGCACGGCCGCGCTGAGCGCGACGAACGCGCCGGCGGCGGCGAAGGCGCCGTGAAGCCCGAGCAGTGACACCAGCGGCCCTGCCGCCAGCGCCCCGACGACGATCCCGCCGATCGAGACCGGGACCGCCAGGCCGTAGGCGCGCCCCAGGACCTCGTCGTCGAGCATGCGCGGCAGCGCCGTATCGGAGAGGACCTCGCCCACGATCATGCCGCCGCCGCCGAGGACCGCCAGGACCAGGGCCTGCGCCAGGCTGGTGCTCTGGCCGAGCGCCGCCATCGAGGTCGCCACCAGCAGCAGCGCCACCGCCAGCGTCCGCCGCCATGTCGCCCGGCCGTCGGCGCGGCTCATCAGCGCCGCTCCCGACCAGACCGCCGGCGCCGAAGCCGCCCAGCAGGATCCCGTAGCCGCCGTCGCCGGCCCCGACCTGCCGGCTGACCAGGACGAGCATCACCGTGAGCAGCCCGTACACGCCGCTGCACAGCACGTCGCCGGCCACCAGCCGCACCGCGACCGGGGCGCCGCGCAGCGCCCGCGCGCCGGCGCGGAGGTCCGCCACGAAGCTCGGCAGCTCGCCGTCTGACCGCGTGCGCGGCCGGAACGCCACGTCGGGCCCGATGGCCAGGACGGCGGCGGCGGAGACGGCGAACGTGGCGGCGTTGAGCAGGATCGCCACCGCGGGATCGAACAGCGCCAGCATCGACCGCGCCGAGTGCGGGGCCGGCCACGATCGCCCCCTGGCCGATCGCCGAGCGCAGCGCGTTGGCCCGCTGCAACTCGTCGTCGGCGACCAGCCGCGCCGTGCTCGCCGCCACCGAGGGCGACGTGACCGTCCCGGCGGCGGTGGCCATGGCGGCCAGCACCGGGGCGAGCACGATCGGCAGGCCCGCCGCGGCGACGGCGGCCAGCGCGGCCATCAGCACCATGCGGATGACGTCCGCGCCGATCATCAGCGCCCGGCGGTCATGGCGGTCGGCGAGGACGCCGCCGAGCGGGCCGAGCACGACGACCGGCAGCACGCGGGCCGCCGTGGTCAGCGCCACCCAGGTGGCCGAACCGGTGCGACCGAAGATCAACGCGAGTAGCGCGACGTTGTAGAGCCAATCGCCCAGGGCGGAGGTGGCGAGGCCGACGAGGATGAGGTGGAAGGGGCGGCCGCCCGGCAGGCGGCGGCGGTGGCTGGATGTGGTGGTGGTGAGCATGCGGTCAAGCATGCGTCTAAGCCCCCACCCCGCACATCGGGCGCGCGCCCGGTCTTCGGGCGCCCGCCTACCTCAGATTCCCGGCCGCCCTACCTCACGCCTCATTCGGAGGCGCCGGGGATCCCGTCGACCGACCGCAGACTGGGCAGGTTGACGACGATCTCCTCGGGCGTGCTGCGGGCGAGAACCACCACGGCGTCCTCGTAGTCGGACGGGTTCTCCTCGCGGTGCGGGACCCACGCGGGGACGTACACGAAGTCGCCGGGGGCCGCGTCGATGTGCTCCTCGGCGGCCGTCCACCAGGAACACGAAGCGCGGATGGCCGGAGACGACATAGATCCCGCTGTCGGCTTCGCCGTGGTGGTGGTCGGCCGACTTCTGGCCCGGGCGGACGGTATTGCCGCCCATCCACAGGTGCTGGGACCCGGTCAGGCCGCCGGAGATCGCGGCGTAGCGGCGCATCCCGGGCGTCTGCAGGGTGTTGGACGTTGCGGTCGTCGGGCCGGGAGCGCACCAGCGGCCGGCGCCAGTACGGGACGCCCGTCTCCGACGCCGGTTCCTCGAACGCCGTCATCGCTCCACAGTATTGCGCGCGCCACGGGCGGCAGGCAGCGTCTCCGGCGAGGCGGCTCAGCCGCCGCGGTCTGCCGGCCAGCAGCCGGGCCAGGAAGCGCCGCGTCTCCTCGCGCTCGGGCGCGGTGAACATCTGCTCCGGCGCGCCGCGCTCGACGATGCGGCCGCCCTCCAGGAAGCACACCTGGTCGGCGACGTCGCGCGCGAAGCCCATCTCGTGCGTGGCGATGAGCATCGTCATGCCGTCGGCCTTGAGCTCGCGGATGACCTCCAGCACCTCGCCGACCAGCTCCGGGTCCAGGGCGCTGGTGACCTCGTCGAGCAGCAGCGCGCGCGGCCGGGTGAGCAGGGCGCGCGCGATGGCCACGCGCTGCTGCTGGCCCCCGGAGAGCCGGTCGGGATAGTCGCGCGCCGCGGCCGGCCAGCCCGAAGCGCGCGAGCAGCGCCTCGCCCGCCGCCGCCGCCTCGTCGCGCGGCCATCCCCTGCGCGCGGACCGCGCCCATGGTCACGTTGTCGATCACGTTGCGGTGCGGGAACAGGTTGTAGGCCTGAAAGACGAGGCCCAGGCGTCGCCGGGCCGGCACCGGATCCAGGCCGGGCGCGGTGATCGGCTCGCCGTCGAGCAGGATGTCGCCGTCGTCGATCTCCTCGAGCAGATCGATGCAGCGCAGCAGCGTCGACTTGCCCGACCCCGACGCGCCGATCAGGGCGATGGCCTCGTGCTCGCCGACGGCCAGGTCGATCCCGCGCAGGACCTCGTTGGGCCCGTAGGCCTTGGTCACGCCGCGCAGCTCGAGGACCGCGCTCATCGCGGGCCCGAGGGCCAGAAGCGCCGCCGCGCTCGCGCCGGCTGCGCGCCTGGAGATGGTCGACGATCCGCGTCAGCGGGATCGTCACGCACAGGTACAGCGCCGCCGCGGCCAGCAGCGGCGTGTAGTTGAACTGCGAGGCGGCGAAGATCTGGGCCACCCGGAACGCCTCCTGCGGGCCGACGATCGAGACGAGCGCGACGTCCTTCTGCAGCGCGATGAAGTCGTTGAGCAGCGGCGGGACGACGCGGCGCACCGCCTGGGGGACGACGACGTAGCGCAGCGCCTGCGCCGGGGTGAGCCCGAGCGCGAGCGCCGCCCCGCGCCTGGCTGGGGTGGATCGACTCCAGGCCGGCGCGGAACACCTCGGACACGTAGGCCGAGTAGCACATCGCCAGCGCGATCCCGCTGAGCACGACGGGGCTGGTCGGCACGCCCTTGAGGTTCGAGCGCCGGGCACCGCGAACCCGATGAGGTAGACGAGCAGGATCGTCGGGATGCCGCGCATCACGTCGACGTAGACGATCGCCAGCAGGCGCAGCGGGAACAGCACCGGGGCGTTCACGGTGCGGATCAGCGCGATCAGCAGCCCGAGGATCGAGCACCACGACCTCGACGACGAGGAACATCTGCACGTCGAGCCAGAAGCCGCTCAGCACGGCGCCGAACGACGCGCCGAACGCGCCGAGGAGAAGAACTCCGCCCGCACGTTGGGCCAGCCGGGGCTGGTCAGCACGTAGGTGACCAGCCCGCCGAGCACGACGATCGTCGAGATCGCGGAGATCGTCGATCGACCGCCGCGCGCGCCGCCGGTGGTCGCGGCGCGGTCCTCCTGGTGGTGAGGGTGGGCGTCGCGCTCACTCGGCGTCCGAGCCGGAGGCTGCTAGTGCAGCTCGGGCACGTTGGCCGCCGAGGCGATCCAGCGCTTGTTGAGCGCCGCCAGCGTGCCGTCGGCCTGCAGCGCGTTGACCGCCTGGCCGACGCACGGGGTGAGCTTGGAGCCCTTGCCCAGCAGCACGCCCCAGTTGTCGCCGCCGGGCGCGGTGAACTGGCCGGCGATCGTGCTGTGCTTGATCTCGCTGGTCAGCTCGAACGCGGTGGCGAGGTCGACGACGATCGCGTCGACGCGGTGGATCTTGAACGCGGCGACCACGTCGTTGGAGGTGTTGAACACGTCGGGCTGGGCGCTCGGCTTGATCTCCGGAGTTGGTGGCGTCGAGGCTCGTGGTGCCGATCTGCACGCCGATCTTGGCGTCGCGCAGCGCCGCCAGCGAGGTGACGTGCGCGTACTTGCGACGTCGAGCTGACGATGATCCCCTGCGGGTTGGTGTAGTACGGCGCCGAGAAGTCGACCGCCTTCTGGCGCGGCTTGGTGATCGAGATCTCGTTGATGTCGAAGTCGAACGACTTCGGCCCCGGGGCGTAGGAGGAGTCGAACGGCTCGGTCGACCCACTTGACCTCGCTCGGGGGCGAACCCGAGCTTGCTTGGCGATCGCGTAGGCCACGGCGCTCTCGAAGCCCTTGCCGTTGGAGGGCTTGTTGTCCTCGAAGTACGGCGGGTAGGCCGGCGAATCGGTGGCCACCGTCAGCACGCCCGGGCTGTGCAGCGCCAGCGTGGCCTTGCTGCAGGCTGACGACGACGTGCCCGCGGCCGACGACGTCGCGGCTGCCGTCGAGCTGCCCGTGGCTGCGGGCGCGGCCGTGCTCGGCACGCCGCGGAACTGCTGGAGCTCGAGTTCGAGCTGCCGCACGCAGCGATCAGCACGGCGGCGAGGGCCGGCAACAGAACGGCGGACAGACGGCGCGCCCAGAGCAAGGCGCACAATCTACACCTGCCGCTCCGCGCCTGAGATAGTGGGCCGTGCAAGGCCCGGCTTCGGGGCCGGGCCGCAACTGGAAGGGGGCCTGACCATGGCCGATCGCCTGCTGTTCCTGAGTTGGGGCGCCTCGGTGCGGGGCATGGAGGAGCGCAGCGTCGAGGTGTTCAACGAGGCGCTTGGGCTACTACAGCCGGCTGCAGCAGGATGGCCGGATCGAGTCGTTCGAGGTGGTCCTCCTGTCGCCCAACGGGGGACTGGACGGATACATGGAGCTGCGCGGCAGCGCCGCCCAGCTGGCCGAGGTGCGCGAGGACACGGTGTTCCGCCGCCTCCTCGTCGACGCCGGCCTGATCGTCAACGACCTGCGGATCGTCGACGGGTACTGCAACGAGGGCGTCGCCGAGGCGATGGGCATCTATCAGGAAGCCATCGCCGGCACACCGCAGCGCTAGCCGGGCTGCGCGCACTCAAGACCACTGGAGACAGTCGCCGGGCGCCCCGCGGCAACCGCGGCCACGGAGCGTCCCCGGCGCCCGTCTGGAGACCCCTCCCTACGATGAGGGTGGTGAGGTCCAGCACCGATCCGGGTATCTGCAACGCAGGCGCGACCCCACTCCCCACCGCGCGCCGCCTGCACGATGACCCACGAAGAGCTACGGATCCACATCGCGGCGTCGGTCACGACCGCCGAACCGGCCGCGCTGCGGGGGCTGACCTCACGCATCATCTCCGTCTGCTGGCCGGGCGGGCACCAGGATCGCACCAACCCCGCTGCTCGGGCGTGGCTTCGCCACTGGCGCCCGCAGCGGACTGGCGCCGAGATCCCCGTGTGCTCGTGCGCGAGCGGCCGCTGCTCTGTATGCAACTGAGCCAGGATCCCCCGATCCTGGGGTCGTCTCAACGCCGGATGGCCGTCGCTATACGTCATCGGCGTCGCTCATAGGGATCACCCTTATGGTGCTCCGCCGATGACGTCTAGCTCGGCCCCCGACGCCGATACTCCGCGCATCATCGGCGGCGCCAGGCTCCGCGGCGCCAGGCCGCTCCGATCGCTGGTCGCCGCTCTCGCCGTGTCCGGCCTCGCTCGCCGCGTGCGGCAGGTCCCAGCCCGGCCGCGGACTCCGCCGCGCCCGACGCCGGGGCCGTGGGCGCGCTGCCCCAGGGCCATCCGCAGGCGGTCGAGCCGGTCGCGGGGGCGCATGCGGCGGCCGCCGCCGGCGGCGATGCGATCGTCGGAGACCCCAACGCCCACGCCCCTTCGCTGGCCGAGGTCAAGAAGGAGCTCAAGCAGCTCAACCTGTGCGGTGGCGCGCTCTCCAGCGCCGACGCCGCCCCGGTCGTCAGGGCCTCGGGCCCCGGCTTCGTCGCGGACCCGGGCACGATCCAGAGCGTGGGCCAGCTCCCGGTGCTCACCGCTCGCCTGGATCAGCTGGCCAAGGCCCTGGACGTCGTGATCTATGGCATCAGCGGCTACCGCACACCGGCCCACAGCGTCGCCGTCGGCGGCTTTGCCGACGACCCCCACACCAAGGGCGAGGCCGAGGACATCGGCGTCAACAGCCTGTTGCGCTCCAGCGCGGCGCAGATCTCGGAGGCACAGCTCGCCCAGTACGGGCTCTACCGGCCGTTTGACCCCTCCGACGACCCGGGCAACACCGAGGTCAACCACATCCAGGTCATCCCCTCCGGCGGTCCGCTGACGCTTGGCGCAGTCCACGGCCACGTTTGACCCCGACCCGAGCTGCAAGTAGCCCAGGCCAGGCCCGATACGCCGAATACCACGTTCCGGTCTTTCAGACCGGGGCCGATCTGCCGAAAACTGACGACATGGGCGTGAAATCAGCCACGGACGCCCGTGCGCAAATCATCGAGGAGCAGTTCTGGGCCGTCGTCGCGAACATTCCCGGCGCCGTCTACCGCTGCGCGTGCCGAGACGACTGGCCGATTCGCTTCATCAGCGACTACATCGAGCTGCTCTGTGGCTACCCGGCGGCCGACTTCGTCGACAACGCCGCCCGGACCTACGGCTCCATCATCCACCCGGACGACCGCCCCTACGTGGCCGAGCAGATCGACCGCGCGCTGGAGGTCGGAGCGCCCTACGCGCTGCAATACCGCGTGCTGCACGCCGACGGCGGCGTGCGCTGGGTCTCCGAGCGCGGCCGCGCCATCCTGGGCGAGGCGGGCGAGCGACTGTGGCTCGACGGCGTTCTGCTTGACGTCACCGAGCAGGTGCTGGCCGAGCAGGACCGCGATCGGGCCGAGGCGGCGGTCCGCCAGCAGGCCGAGCTCAACCGCCATCAGGCCCTGCACGACTCCCTGACCGGGCTGCCCAACCGCGTCCTCTTCCAGGACCGGGTGCGCCAGGTGATCCGCAGCAGCCAGCGTGAGGGCGGCGGCGTCGCCGTGATGGTGATGGACCTCGACCGCTTCAAGGAGATCAACGACACGCTCGGCCACGCCAGCGGCGACCAGCTCCTGGTGGAGGCGGCGCGCCGCCTGCGCACGACGCTCAGGGGCGCGGACTCGATCGCGCGTCTGGGCGGGGACGAGTTCGCGATCCTGCTCCACGACGGCTCGCCCGCGGGCGTCGCCGGTGCGGCCCGGCGCATCCAGGCCGCCTTCGCCGCACCCTTCTCGCTCGACGGACTGCCTCTGCAGATCGAGGCCAGCATCGGCGCCGCCACCTATCCGGAGCACGCCGACGACGTCGAGGGCCTGATCCAGCGCGCCGACATCGCCATGTACGTCGCCAAGCGCGACAACTCCGGCTGGGAGCTGTATGACCGCGGCCAGGATCGTCACCAGCCCCAGCGCCTGTCGCTCATCTCCGAGCTGCGGCGGGCCATCGACGAGCGCGAGCTGGTGCTCCACTATCAGCCCAAGCTCGAGCTGCGCTCCGGCGAGGTCTCCTCGGTGGAGGCGCTCGTGCGCTGGCAGCACCCGACGCGGGGGATGGTCGGCCCCAACGAGTTCATCGATGTGGCCCAGGAGACGAGCCTCATCCGGCCACTCACCCTCTACGTGATCGACGAGGCATTGCGCCAGTGCCGCGCGTGGATCGAGGAGGGCCACACGCTCGCGGTCGCCGTCAACGTCTCCACCCGGAACCTGATCGACCTCGACTTCCCCGACCAGGTCGCGGCGCTCCTGTCCAAGTGGGACGTGAGCCCACGGTTGCTCGAGCTCGAGATCACCGAATCGGCGATCGTCGCCGACATGTTCCGCATGCGCGGCGTGCTCGAGCGCCTGGGCCAGATGGGCCTGCGGCTCGCCGTCGACGACTTCGGGACCGGCTACACCTCGCTGGGCTACCTGCGGCGCCTGCCCATCACCGAGCTCAAGATCGACCGCTCGTTCGTCTCGCACATGGCGACCTCCGAGGAGGACGCGGTCATCGTGCGCTCGACCATCGACCTGGGGCGCAACCTCGGCCTCGGCGTGGTGGCCGAGGGCGTCGAGGACCCCGAGGTGCTCGAGCGGCTGCGCGGCCTCGGGTGCGACGTGGCCCAGGGCTACCTGATGAGCCGCCCGATCCCGGGCGACGAGCTCATCAGCTGGCTGGTGCAGTTCACGGCCCGGTCAGCGTCGGCTCTGAGAGCATCGCCTCGGTGAATTGAACCGCCGCGGCGATGCTGCGGCGCCGCTACGGCGGGCTCGGCGCCGCGTGGGGCGCGCTCGGACCGGCCCCTCCCGGTCAGTAGTGTCCGGCTGAGCCCGATGAGCTCAGCCGAGATCTGGATCTGCCCCGCGTGCGGCGCCAACTATCCCCCGGCCGATGCGCCGCCGGAGCGCTGCCCGCTGTGCGAGGACGAGCGCCAGTGGGTCTCGCCGCAAGGGCAGACCTGGACGACGATGGCGCGGCTGGCCGCCGAGGGGTGCCACAGCGACGTCCGCGCGGTCGAGCCCGGCCTGACCGGGATCGCCTGTTCGGCCGATGTGGGGGTGGGCCAGCGCGGCCTGCTGGTGCAGACCGATGCGGGCAACCTGCTGTGGGACCCGGCGCCGTTCCTCGACGAGGCGGCGATCGAGGCGGTGCGCGCCGCCGGTGGCCTGCGCGCGGTCAGCTCCAGCCATCCCCACATGTACGGGGCCGCGGTGGAGTGGAGCCACGCCTTCGACGCGGAGATCCTCCTCGTCGAGGTCGACGCCCCCTGGCTGATGCGCCCCGACCCCGCGGTGCGGACCTGGTCGGGGGCGCTGGAGGTGCTGCCCGGCGTCACCCTCGTGCAGTGCGGGGGCCATTTCCCGGGGAGCGCGGTGGCGCACTGGGCGGCGGGCGCCGAGGGCCGCGGCGCCATCCTGTGCGGCGACACGATCATGGTCGCGCCCGGGGAGGACCGGGTCACGTTCGTCTACAGCGCTCCGATCCGCCTGCCGCTGGCCGAGCCGGGGGTGAGCGGCATCGTGCGCGCGCTGGCCCCGTACGATTTCGATCGCATCTACGGCGGCTGGTGGTCCCCCGCGATCCCCGCGAATGGCAAGGCCATCCTGCAGCGCTCGGCCCAGCGCTACATCGAGCTCCTCACCACGCTCGTCTCGCCCCCGCCGCCGTCCCCAGCACAAAAGTAAACTAATGAGTTTAGTTCCTGCATCGGGAGGTGGGCGGTGAAGACGGAGTTCTCCGAGGGCGACTACGACATCCGGCTCGATGACAAGTTCGGCCACCTGGCGCTGATCGACATCGGCGCCGAGGCCGCGGCCCACGAGCCCTGGTTCAACCAGACGCTCACCTCGGTCAACGACTCGGTCATCCGCCTGGGCGTGGTGCAGGGTGACTTTCACTGGCACAAGCACGACGACACCGACGAGTTCTTCATGGTCCTCGACGGCGAGCTGGTGATCGACCTCGAGGACCGCGACTCGGTCCGCCTGTCGCGCCATCAGAGCTACACGGTCCCGCGCACCGTCATGCATCGCACCAGCGCGCCGGTCCGCACCGTGATCCTCATGGTCGAGGCGGCCGGGGTCACGCCCACGGGCGACGAGCCGCCCGCCGGCTAACCGATCACGTTGCGCGCACGCCCAAGGTTGCCTGTGCCGAGCGTGCGTGGGAGATAACCGTTACCGCGTGATGGTTATCGCCCACGCTCCCCGTCGCGGGCACTCGCCAACGCCCTCAGCCCGCCTTCCCGCCGCCACCGCAGGCGACGCTCAGGTCTCGATGGGCACCAGCAGCCGGTGGGGCGCCCGCAGCACCTGAGACACCGGGTCGTCGCGCATGGGCTGATGCCCGCGCCGGCGCTCGGTGAGGATGTCCTCGGGTCCGGGCGTCACGTCGCACGCGTCGCAGTGGCCGCTGTCGGTCAGCCGCGTCCCGCACAGCGCGTGGCGCAGCACGCGGCTGTTGGGCCGCCGGTGCTTGCCCCCCCACACCAGCAGCGCGTGGATCACGGGCCACAGCTCGAGCCGCTCGGGGTGAGCTCGTACAGGTGGCGCCCGGAGTGGGCGGGGTCCGGCACCCGGGCGAGGATCCCGTCCTCGACCAGTCCGTTGAGCCGGTCTGACAGCACCGCCTTGGGGATGTCCAGATGGGCTTGGAAGTCGTTGAAGCGCCGGACGCCGTAGAAGGCGTCGCGCACGATCAGCAGCGTCCAGCGCTCCCCGACGGCCTCCAGGGCGCCGGCGATCGAACAGTCCTGTGCGGAGTAGGTCTTGCCAAGCATCGTGCACGGCATTCTAGCACCCCAGGTCTGGTCATTGAACTTGTGTGTGCTAGCTTGTGGTTCGGTGATCGAACTCGTGAGCGCGGCTCGGACACAGGTGCGGGGCAGGGCGATCGGCGCGGCGGCGCGCACGAACTGGCTGCGCGCCGGCGCGGCGCTGTTCGGCGCCGCCTGGGGGTCCAACCAGTTCACGCCGATGCTGCTCGTCTACCGCCAGCAGCTCGGCCTCTCGACCGGCACGCTCGAGGCCCTGTTCGGCGTCTACGCCCTCGGGCTCATCCCGGGGCTGCTGATCGCGGGGCCCCTCTCTGACGCGCGCGGGCGCCGTCCGGTGATCCTCGCCTCCGCGGCGCTGTCGCTCGCGGGGACGCTGGCGCTGGTCGTCGCCGATCATGGCCTGACGCCGTTGTTCGTCGGTCGCTTCCTCACCGGCCTGGGCAGCGGAGCGGCGTTCGGCGCCGGGACGGCGTGGCTGCGCGAGCTCTCTCGCCCGCCCTTCGGTGACGCCACCGACCACGCCGCCGCGCGCCGCGGCGCGGTCATGATGACCGTCGGGTTTGCCATCGGGCCGCTCGTCTCCGGGATCCTGGCCCAGTGGGCGCCGGATCCGGCCGTCGTCCCCTACCTGCCCCACGCGCTGCTGATGGTGGCCGTGCTGGCGCTGCTCCCCGGCGCCCCGGAGACCGTGACGCGCGGCGCCGCGGGCGGCGCGATCGCCCGGGCGCTGCCCAGCCTGCGCCATCCGCGCTTTCTCAGGGTGGTGGCGCCGATGGCGCCGTGGGTGTTCGCCGCCCCGGCCGTCGCCTTCGCGCTGCTGCCCAGCGTGGTCGGCGCGGCCCACGCCACCGACGGCATCGCCCTCACCGCCGTGGTGGCCATGGTCGCGGCCATGGCCGGCGTCCTCATCCAGCCGGTCGCGCGGCGCCTGGACGCCCATGCGGCGGGCAACCGCGCCGCCACGCTCGGTCTGGCCGTCATGGTCGCGGGTCTGGCCCTGTCGGCCTTCACGGCCCATGAGCAGCACACGTGGCTGCTCGTCCCCAGCTCGATCGTGCTGGGGATGGGCTACGGGCTCTGCCTGGTGGCGGGCCTCGTCGAGGTCCAGCGTCTGGCCCACCCCGAGGCCCTGGCCGGCCTGACCGCCATCTACTACGTCCTCACCTACATCGGCTTCGCCGCGCCCTACGTGCTGGCCCTGGCCGCGCATCTGACCGGCTACGCCACCCTCTTGCTCATCACTGCCGGGCTGGCGCTGGTCACCACGTTGTGGCTCAGGGTCCAGGGCCGGGCGCCAGCGCGCGCCTGAAGCGCCCGGACTCCGCACACGGTCCTGGTAACCGAGCGCCGCGTAGAAGCGGTGGGCGGAGTCGCGCGAGCGCAGGCTGGTCACCTCGACGTTCACGCACCCGTGCGCCGCGGCCCAGCGCTCGACGGCGGCCATGAGGCGCCGTCCCACGCCGGCACGGCGATGCGCAGCGTCGACGCTGAGGGCCACGACGCGGGCGAACGCCCCCGGACGCTCGAAGTACGGGGTGCGGTGGACCGCGACGAACCCCGCCGCCGAACCCGCGGCATCGGCGACGAGCACCTCGCCCTGCGGCTCGGCCGCCCACGCCAGCAGCTGCGCCGCGGCCTGGTGCCGATCGTGCGGGTAACCGAGCTGGGTCAGAAGCGAGGCCATCTGGTCGGCGTCGCGCGGGCCGGCGATCCGGATGCCCTCACCGTAGGCGGCGGGTCGGCGGTAGTCGGGCTCGAGCAGGCTCATCGCAATTCCGTCCCAGCGACCGTCCGAGCCGCGGGTCGCATCGCGCGCCACCCCCTCGACGACGAACCCGACCGCGCGATAGGCGGCGATCGCCGCGGCGTTGAACGTGTACACGGTGAGCTGCAGGCGGTGGAGGCCCAGCTCGTCGAAGCCGCGGCGGACGGTCGCGCGCATGAGTGCCGTGCCCAGGCCACGGTCGCGCTGCTCGGGCGCGACGGCCACGCGGCCGATGTGGCCGAGGCCGTGATAGGGCTGTGGCTCGATCAGCACGTGCCCCACCATCTCGCCGCTCTCGTCGACCCCGGCGTACAGCCCACCTGAGTCGCCGCGCGCGGCGAGGTCGCGCAGCAGCTGCCCGCGGTCAAGCGGCCACGTGAACGAGCGTGACCCCGACCATTGCCACAGCGCGTCGGAGCTCTCGATCCACGTCAGCAGGCGGTCACAGTCGGCGGGCTCCAGCGCGCGAAGCGCGAGCGCCGGGCGGGCGGAGGTCTCGCTCACGCGTCCCACGATGGCAGCTCCGCGGTGAGCGCGTGGGCGCAGAGATCAGGGTGGGGTTAACCCCACCGGCAAGTCGGGGGTCCCCCGCGGCGCGTCCGCCTCCGTGCCCCAGCGACAGCGGGATCAGCCCATCGGCAGGCTGGCGGACATGAGAAATCCACGCTACGTATCCCACACTCCGTAAGTGAGCCGTCCGGGCGTCTCGCCCGAGCGGTGAGCTCGATCTCCGGCGCCTCGGCCCGCCACCCGCGGACGATCGTCGCCCTGTGGCTGGTCCTCATCGCCGGCTGCATCTTCGCCGGCGCCGCGGCCGGCACCAAGACCCTCTCCAACGCGGGCTCGGGCACCGGCGAATCGGCTCGTGCCGACGCCGCTCTGTCCGCCGCTCACCTCAAGTCGCCGGCGACCGAGAGCGTGCTGGTCAGCTCCGGCAGCGCCCGCAGCACCGGCGCGGCGGTCACGGCGCTCGAGATCCGCGCCCGCCGTCTGCCCAGCGTGGCCTCCGTCCAGGGCCCGCGCGAGGTGCCGGCCCTGTCGCGCGCCGGCGGGACGGCTGCAGCTCGTGCAGGTGCAGCTGCGCGGCGATCCCGACAACGCCGACGAGCATGTCGCGCCGCTCGAGCGGGTCGTCGCGTCGGTCGCCGCCTCGCATCCCGGCGCCACGCTGCAGGAGGCCGGCGAGGCCTCGGCCGGCCACGCCATCAACAAGGTCGTCAACGACGACCTCAGCCACGCCGAGCTCGTCTCGCTGCCGATCACGCTGATCATCCTCATCGTCGCCTTCGGCGCGCTGGTGGCGGCCGTCGTGCCGCTGCTGCTCGGCCTGACCTCGGTCGCCGGGGCGCTCGGCGCGCTCGGCGTGATCTCGCAGATCGCCCCCGAGGGGCAGCCCGACCGCGCTCGGTCGTGGTCCTCATCGGCCTGGCCGTCGGCGTCGACTACTCGCTGTTCTACATCCGGCGCGAGCGCGAGGAGCGGCGGGCCGGCGCGAGGCAGCGAGGCCGCGCTCGACCGCCGCGACGGCCAGCGTCGGCCGTGCCATCGTCGTCGCCGCGCCTCACGGTCATGGTCGGGCTGGCCGGGCCTGACGTTCACCGGGCTGGGCGTCTTCACGTCGATGGCGCTCGGCGCGATCCTGGTGGTGGCGATCGCCGCGGTCGGCTCGGTGACGGTGCTGCCGGCGGTGCTGGCGCTGCTGGGTGACCGGATCGATCGCGGGCCGGCTGTGGCCGCGCCGCCGCCGTCGCAACCCCGGCGCGCCCGGGCTCGTGGCAGCGCGTGGTCGACGGGCATCACCGCCCGCCCGGCAGCGTCGTTGCTGGTGACCGTGGCGGTGCTCGGAGCACTCTCGGTTCCCGTGCTGAGCATGCGGACCGGCGATCCCGGCGTCCAGGATCTCCCCGTCCAACAACGCGGTCCGCGTCGCCGACCAGGCCATCGACCGGGCCTTCCCGGGCACGCCCACCGATGCGGAGCTCGTCGTCACCGGACACCACCTGGGAGCTCCGGCGGCGCATGCGCGCCATGCGTGACCTGGGCCGGCGGGCCGAGGCGATCACCGGAGGTCACGGGTCGGTCACCGTCGACGTGGCTCGTGACGGCTCGACCGCGCTGGTGTCAGTCCCGTTCCCCAACATCGCGCTGCCCGCCCAGCAGGACGCGGTCGCGCACCTGCGCCAGACCGTTGACCGCGACCCTGGCGCTCCCCGGAGCCAAGGTCATGCTCACCGGCGACGCCGCGGGCAACGCCGACTTCTCCGGTCGGCTGGCCACGATCACGCCGCTGGTGATCGCGGGGGTGCTGGGGCTGGCCTTCCTGCTGCTCGTCGCGGCGTTCGGCTCTCCGGCGCTGGCGGCCGTCGGTGATCGGCCTGAACCTCCTGTCGGTCGGAGCCTCCTTCGGGGTCCTGGTGGAGGTCTTCCAGCACGGCGTCGGAGAGAAGCTGCTGGGCTTCACCTCCGACGGGGCGATCGTCGAATGGCTCCCGCTGTTCGCCTTCGTCCTGCTGTTCGGGCTCTCGATGGACTACACGGTGCTCATCCTCGAGCGGGTGCGCGAGGAGCGCAACCGCGGCGCTGACGCCCGGACCGCGTCGGTGCGGGCCCTGGGTGCGACGGCGGGGACGGTGACGAGCGCGGCGGCGGTGATGATCGCGGTGTTCTCGATCTTCGCCACGCTGCACCTGCTGGAGTTCAAGCAGCTCGGCTTCGGCCTCGCCGTCGCCATCCTGCTCGACGCCACGATCGTGCGCGCCGTGGCCCTGCCGGCCGCCGTCACCCTTCTGGGGCGGCGGTCGGCACCGCGGCGGCAGGCGTTCGCGCCCGTGGCGGAGCCCTCGGCACTGCGATGATGTGGCCGTGGGAGTCACCGGTCATGACTAGCCCTCAGTCTGCAGATCGCGCGTCGCACCGGCAGCACGCTGCTGGCAGGGGAGGTCACCCTGTCAGCGGTGTGCTGTCTCGCCGTCACGATCATCTGGGCGGCGACCGGCGGCCCGTTCTGGCCGATGTGGGTGTGGACGGGCCTGGGCCTGCCGATCGCGCTCCAGGTGGCGTGGCGGCGGGCCTGGGCACAGCCCCGCGGGCCGCGGCGGCGGCTGGCCATCCAGGGCTCGATCTCGGTGGTCCTCGGCGGGTACCTGGTGCTCGTCTGGGCGATGGGCGGCTTCGGCTTCTTCTGGCCGGTGTTCCCGGCGGTCGGGCTGGCCATGGCGTTCGTCGTGCACGCACTGTTCTACTCACCGCGTCAGGTCGACCTCAGCGCCCGCGTCGACGAGCTGACGCGGACGCGGCGCGGGGCGCTGGACGTCCAGTCGGCGGAGCTGCGCCGGATCGAGCGCGACCTCCACGACGGCGCCCAGGCACGGCTGGTGGCGCTGACGATGCAGCTCGGACGGGCCGAGGCGCGCCTGGAGGACCGGCCCGAGACCGGCGGCGCTGGTCCGCCAGGCCGCGCGAGGAGGCCACGGCCGCGGTCGCCGAGCTTCGCGACCTCGCGCGGGGCATCGCCCCTCCGGTGTTGGCCGACCGCGGCCTGGTCGCGGCCGTCGAGGGCCTGGCCCAGCGCTCTGGGATCGACACCACCGTGGAGAGCAAGCTGACGCAGCGGCTGGCTCCCGTCGTGGAGTCCGCCGCGTACTTCGTCACCGCCGAGGCGCTGACCAATGCCGTCAAGCACGCGCCGGGCGCGTCGGTGCGGATCGCGATCCGGCGGGCCGGGGCGCGACTGGTGGTGGAGATCGCCGACAACGGCCCGGGCGGCGCCGATCCCCGCGGCGGCGGGCTCAGCGGCCTGCGCCAGCGGGTCGAGGCGCTGGACGGCACGCTCGACATCGACTCGCCCGAGGGATCGGCACGACCATCCAGGCGGTGTTGCCATGCGAGTCGTGATCGCCGAGGACTCGGTCCTGCTGCGCGAGGGCATCGTCGCGCTGCTCCAGGAGTACGACATCGAGGTCGTCGCCCAGGCCGATGACGGCGACGGTCTGCTGCGGATCGTCGCCGGCCACAAGCCGGACCTCGCCATCGTCGATGTCCGCCTGCCGCCGACGTTCACCGACGAGGGGATCCGCGCCGCGCTGGAGGCGCGCCGCCGCTATCCCGACCTGTCAGTGCTCGTGCTCTCCCAGTACGTGGAGCCGGTCTACACCGGTGAGCTCCTGGCCTCAGGAGAGAGCGGGGTCGGCTACCTGCTCAAGGAGCGCGTGGGCGAGGTGCGCAGCTTCCTGGATGCCGTGCACCGCGTCGCCGGCGGCGGCACCGCGCTGGACCGCGAGGTCATCGCCTCGCTCGTGCGCGCGCAGGCGGCGCAAGGGCGAGGATGCGCTGGCCGACGCTGACGCCCCGCGAGCGCGAGACGCTCTCGCTCATCGCGCAGGGCCGGACGAACGCGGCGATCGCCCGCGAGTTGGTGATCACGCTGGGCGCCGTCGAGAAGCACGTCACCAATATCTTCGGAAAGCTCAACCTTCCTGCCACCGACGACGATCACCGCCGTGTTCTGGCGGTGCTGGCCTACCTCGGAGCGGCCGGCCCGGCGCCCTCCGACGGCCGCATAGGACTAAACTCATGGGCGCGATGAGCCTGGAGGAGCACAGCATCGAGACGGCCGGCGAGCGATGCGAGGAGTGCGGCGCCCGGCTGACCCCGTCAGAGCTCGAGGCGGTGCTCGAGTCCGGCGGCCCGACGCTCTGCGCCATTCACGCGGCCGAGGATGAGCCCGGCCTCGCCGCGACGACGCATTGGCCGAGGAGTAGTCGCCGGTGTGATCGGCGGCCGGGCCGGAGCGCCCGGGCCGCCGAAACCGAATTCTCATCCCCGGCGGCTGGCGCCGGCGCCGTGGGCTCGCTTACTTGGCGGCTGCGCGCCGACCCGCGACCGCGTTCTTGAGCGTGGCTCCGGCGGTGAACTTGGCGTTCTTGGACGCCTTGATCTTGACCGGCGCGCCCGTCTGAGGGTTGCGGCCCGTGCGCGCGCCGCGCTTGGCCACCGAGAACTTGCCAAAGCCGGTGATCGCGACCTCGTCACCCTTCTTCAGGGTCTTGGTCACCGTGGTGAGCATCGACTCCAGCGCACGCGACGAGTCGGCCTTGGACAGCCCGCTGTCCTTGGCGATCGCGTCGATGAGTTCCGTCTTGTTCATCCTGTCTCCTAGCGTGAAACGTTGATTTGCGGTGGGCAGAGTAGCCGCATGGCAGGCGGATCAGTGGGGAGGGGTGACAGAGTGTCACGTGTGCCGGACCTCAAAGCTTGCAGAAGATGCAAGGGATGTCGCAAATTCCTCGCTTGGCCCGCCACGCCATGACCGGCCCGGCGCACACTGCGCTCGGCGCAGGGTAGCTCTGAGCTCAAGCGTCGAGTTCCGGCAGCAGGTCGGCGATCGAGTCGACGATCCGGCCGGCCCGGTAGGGGTGGCGCTCGGCGTCCTCGCGCGTGGTCAGGCCCGCTGAGGACCAGGATCGTCTCCATGCCCGCCTCCAGCCCGGAGACGACGTCGGTGTCCATCCGGTCGCCGATCATCGCCGCCGTCTCGGAGTGGGCGTCGATGGCGTTCAGCGCCGAGCGCATCATCAGCGGGTTGGGCTTGCCGACGTAGTAGGGATCGACCCCGGTGGCCCGCGTGATCAGCGCGGCCACCGAGCCGGTGGCCGGCAGCGGCCCGTCCACCGACGGGCCCGTCGCGTCGGGGTTGGTGGCGATGAAGCGCGCGCCGGTGTCGATCAGCCGGATGGCGTGGGTGATCCGCTCGAAGCTGTAGGTGCGCGTCTCGCCCAGCACCACGTAGTCGGGGCTGCGCTCGGTGAGCGTGTAGCCCGCGCTGTGCAGCGCGGTGGTCAGCCCCGGCCTCGCCGATGACGAACGCCGAGCCGCCGGGCCGCTGGTCCTGCAGGAAGCGCGCGGTGGCCAGCGCCGAGGTCCAGATCGCCTCCTCGGGCACGTCGATCCCGCTGTTGCGCAGCCGCGCCGCCAGGTCACGCGGGGTGTAGATCGAGTTGTTGGTGAGGACCAGGAAGCGCGTCCCGTGGGCGCGCAGGCGCGCGATGAACTCGTCGGCGCCCGGGATCGCCTGCTCCTCGTGGACGAGCACGCCGTCCATGTCCATCAGCCACGAGTGGATCTCGCGATGGGCCATCAGCTGAGACTGTGACAGGCGGCCGCACCCGCCGTAGTGTGAGCGAGATGAGGTGGTGGCGGCCGGGACACCGCGTGGTCGCCGCTGCTGGGCGGCGCGGGGGTCGTTCCGCGCCGCCCAGCGTCTTCTGCACATCAGAATCGGCTAGCTCACCGGCTGGGTCAGGTCGTAGAGCGTCTGGCCGCCGATCGTCACCGCCTTGTAGTGGGCCTTGACCCAGCTGGTGATCGCGCTCGACGAGCCGGCGCGCGCCGCCCGGCCGCCGCCCGCTCCGCCGGAGGCGATGTAGTAGTGGATGTCGCCGGCCTTCACGTAGCTCTCGAACTGGGCCAGGCGTGAGTTGCCGCCCTGGCCGCTGAAGCCGCCGATCGCCATCACCGGCTCGCCGCCGGTCGCCAGCTCCAGCGACGCCGCCGACTGCGAGCCCGACGTCGCCGCCACCCAGCGGTACGGCCGGCGTCGGCCGTCAGCGCCTGCTTCAGCGCTGCGCTGACGGTGGTCTGGCCGCCCGGCATCCGCCGCCGCGCGCGCCGCCGTGGGCATGGACCGCTGGCGCCGCCAAGCGCCCGCGCTGGGCGCACCGCTCGCGCACCGCGCCCCGCGCACCCGTCGGTGCGCCGCCGGCGCCGACGCGCATGCCGCCCGGCAGCCCGCCGCCGCCGAAGCCGCCGCCCATCCCGCTCGGCGCTCGCCGGCCCGGCCGACGGGACCGAGCCGGTGTGGGCGGTGGTGATCGTCTGGGCGGCGTAGGCCACCGGCCCGGCCAGGGACGCCATCACGCCGAGCACCACCGCGGCGACGGCCAGCCGGCGCGTCGCAGCGGCCGCCACACCGCGGAGCGCGAGGAGCCGCGGCCACGGACACCGCCGCGCCCACCGACGAATGGCCGTGCGCAGCCACGGCTCCCAGCTCGGCGTGCGGTCGAGCAGCACCCAGGCCCAGCCGGCGCTCACGGCCACCGCCACGGCGGCGGCCAGCCGCGCTCGCGCGGTGTCGCGCCGCGCCCACAGCATCCGCGCCGCCGATCGCCACCAGCGCCGCGATCGCCGGGGCCAGCGCGACCGTGTAGTAGGTGTGGATGACGCCGCTGCAGAGGCTGAACACGAGGCCGCTGACGACCAGCCAGCCGCCCCACAGCAGCAGCGCGGCGCGCGTGCGGTCGGTGCGCGGCGCCCGGCGCGTCGCGACGCAGCCCCGCGCCGAGCGCGAGCAGCGCGGCCGGCAGCAGCCACGACGCCTGGCCGCCCATCAGGGAGTTGAACAGGCGCAGCACGCCGGTGGCGCCGCTGAAGTTCCCGCCGCCGCCACCGCCACCGCCGCCCGCCCGGGCCGCCGCTGCCGAAGATCCGCCCCAGCCCGTTGTAGCCGGTGATCAGGTTGAGGATGCTGTTGTCGACGAGCCGTCGATCATCGGCCGCGAGCCGGCGGGCCACAGCGCGACGATCGCCACCCACCAGCCGGCGCTGACCACGATCGCCACGCCGCCGGCCAGCATCTGCAGCAACGCGCCGGCGCAGGCCGGTCGGCGCCGCCACCAGGTAGACGAGCGCGAACGCCGGCAGGACGAGGAACGCCTGCATCATCTTGGCCAGGAAGGCGAAGCCGATCATCGTCCCCGCCGCCACCACCCAGCGCGTGCCGCCGCGCTCCAGCGCGCGGGTCAGGCAGTAGGCGCCGGCCACCAGCAGCAGCACCAGCAGCGCGTCGGGGTTGTTGAAGCGGAACATCAGCGCCGCCACCGGCGTCGCGGCCAGCAGTGCGCCGGCCGCCAGGCCCGCGCCCGTGCCGAACCAGCGCTTGACCGCGGCGTAGAGCAGCGCCACCGCGGCGACGCCCTCCAGCGCCTGGGGCACGAGCATGCTCCAGCTGCTGAAGCCGAAGATGCGGCCGGAGAGCGCCATCACCCACAGCGACGCCGGCGGCTTGTCGACGGTGATGAAGCTCGAGGAGTCGAGCGAGCCGAAGAAGAACGCCTTCCAGCTCTTGGTGCCGGCCTGCACGGCCGCGGCGTAGAAGCTGTTGGCGTAGCCCGACGCGCTCAGGTCCCAGAGGTAGGCCACCGCGGTGACCAGCAGCAGGGTGGGCAGCGCCAGGCGCTGCCAGTTGGCGGCCAGCCACGTGGAGGCGGCGGGCGCGGGCCCGCGCAGGAAGCGGACCGCCGCCCCCCCGCGCGGGCGCGGGCCGTCGGAGAAGGCCAGTGCTCGAGTTCATGCCAGCAGGTTCGGCGCGCCCCGTAAGCCGAGCGTCTTAAACGCCGAAGGACTGCCGATGTGCCGCGTGTCAGAGGTGCGTTACGGGTGGCGCTGGACGCCGCGCACGATCGCGTCGACGTCGCGGTGCCCGGCCCGGACCCCAGCCCGACCAGGTCCAGCTGCTCGGTGGCCACCGCGCGCACGGCGGCGCGGTTGTCGGCGTCGTTGCCGGTGACGAACATGTCGGCCGTGTAGATCGCCACCGGGACCTCGCGGCGCGCCGCCCGCTCGCGCAGCGTGCGCAGCTTCTCGGCGCCGGTCTCGAACACCAGCACCGGCTGCACCAGCAGCGGCAGGTAGCGCGCCCCGTCGCCGTCGAGGTAGTCCTCGCCGATCGCCTCGGCGCCCGCCGACGCCACCAGCCCGCTCATGAGAAACGCAGTCACGTTGAGGCGCTGCCAGGCGGCGAGGTCGTCGCGGACGACGATCGCGATCTTGGTGTCGAACTCGGCGACGGTCATGGGCGCTGGATCATCGCCGCGCCCGGCCGGCGCTGTCTTGAACGATGTTGCGCTCTTTGCCGCCGCACCGCGCTCCCTCACCGACACCGCAGAGCACGCGGTGTGTGCCGTCGTGTCAGGATTTCGCCGCGGCCCGCGCGTACGCGCCCGGCGTCACGCCCACCGACCGCTTGAACACCCGCGAGAGGTGCGGCTGGTCGGCAAAGCCGCAGGCCGCCGCCACCGCCGCCGAGGGCACGCCGTCGCCCAGCATCGCCCGCGCGCGGTCGATGCGCAGGTCGCGCTGGAAGGCGTGCGGGGTGAGGCCGTTCTGCTGCGCGAAAGCGCCGGATGAGCTCGAACCGCGAGAGCCCGGCCACGCCGGCCAGCTCCGCCAGTGACACCGGCTGGTCCCAGCGCTCCTGGAGATGGAGGCGGGCCCGGCGCACCGCGGCGTGCTCGCCGCGCTCGCGCCGGTCGGCGGCCCGGCCACCGCCGCGCCGCGCAGGTGCGGCGTCAGGCCGGCGATCGCCTCCAGCACCGCCTCCTCCACGGCCAGTCCCGGCGGCTCGACCGCCAGCGCGGCGTGCGCGCGCAGCAGCGCGGCGCGGAGCGCGTGGTCGCGGAACACCACCCAGCGCGCCGCGCGCGGCGCCGGGCCGTCGCACTCCGCCCAGTCGTGCAGCACCGACGGCTCGACGTAGAGCACCTTGTAGGCCCACCCCTCGGGCACCGCGGCCATCCCGGTGTGGACCGCCTCGGGCTCGAGCACGAACAGCTCACCGGCATCGGCCCGCTGGCGTGTGCTGTCCACCTCGAACCGGGCCGCCCCGCGCTGGACGACCGCGATCGTCCACGTCCGGTGCGAGTGCGGCCGGTAGGCGTGGTGCACGAAGCGCGCGTGCAGGGCCTCGATCCCGGTCAGGCCCGGCGGACGGAAGTAGGTGGCGAACTCGGCCGGCAGCCCCGCGGATTCTAAGACCCGCCCCGGACGCCCGGCTGGCGCGACCGTCCGCTAGCGCGACCGCACGCCCGCGGCCGCCGGCTTGCGGTCACGGCCCCTCGGCATCTCCCGCGCCTCCACGTGGCGCACCAGCGCCCCGGTGTGGCGCTCGATCCGCTGGGGCAGGCCCGGACCTCATCCACCGCGAGCCCCACGAGGGCAGCGTGGAGACGATGATCTCGTCGAACTCGGCCGGGCTGTAGACCTCCAGGACCGCGCGCAGGGGATCGGGATCGCCGGCGACCGAGCGCACGTCGAGGCCGAGCTCGCGCATGTGGGCGTCCATCTGCTCGACCGCCCGGCGGCCCTCCAGGCCGCGGCCCGACCGGGATGACGAGCGTGAACGCGCGCGGGGCACTCCTCGCGCGCGCGCACGCATCGCCTCCTCCAGCGCGCCGGACATCGCAGTGCGGTTGGCGACGACAAGGATGTTCAGTTCTCGAGGCAAAGCTTCCTCCTCGCGCTCGTGTGGACGTTGTCGAGCGGGCCACGCGGTGACCCGGTAGCGATAGGTTGCTCCTGTCACGGCGCGATCGCCATGGCCGTGAGGCCAAATGCCGCCTTCATCACGATCCCCTAACACTCGCGTCGCCGTCCTTGACGACTACCAGCGCCGCGCCCACAGCTACGCCGACTGGGAGTCACTCGGCGACGACGTCGCCGTCGAGTTCTTCTCCGAGCCGATCGCCCAGGACGAGCTCCCGGCGCGGCTCGCCGGCTTCGACGTGCTCGTGCTGATGCGCGAGCGCACGCGCTTCGGACCGCGACGTGCTCTCGCAGCTGCCGAACCTCCGGCTCGTCATCACCACCGGCATGCGCAACGCGTCGCTGGACGTCGCCTACCTCGCCGAGCGCGGCATCACCGTCTGCGGCACGCAGTTCGCCGGCGGGGACGCGGCCCGGGGTGCCCGAGCACGGTCGAGGTGGCGTGGGCGCTCATCCTCGCGGTGGCCAAGCGGGTCACGCAGGAGGACCGGGCGCTGCGCGCCGGGCGCTGGCAGCTCGACCTCCCGGCGAACCTGGCGGGCGCCACGCTCGGGCCTGTGCGGCCTGGGCAACCTCGGCGCGGCCATGGTCGGGCCGGCGCGGGCGTTCGGCATGGAGGTGATCGCCTGGAGCCAGAACCTCACCGACGAGCGCGCCGCCGAGGTCGGGGTGCGGCGCGTCTCCAAGGAGGAGCTGCTGGCCGCCGCCGACTTCCTCTCCATCCACCTCGTCCTCACGACCGCACCCGCGGCCTCATCGGCGGTCCCGAGCTGCTGGCGATGAAGCCGACGGCCGCGCTCATCAACACCTCGCGCGGACCGATCGTGGATGAGGCGGCGCTCGTCGGCGGCGCTGCGCGTCGGCATCATCGCCGCGGCCGGGCTCGACGTCTATGACCAGGAGCCGCTGCCGGCCGGGCACCCGCTGACCATGCTGCCCAACGTCGTCCTGCTGCCCCACCTCGGCTACGTCTCGGAGCCGGGCATGCGCCACATGTACGGGCAGGTGGTGGAGGACATCGCGGCCTTCCTCGCGGCGCAGCCGATCCGCACCGTCGGCTGAGCCGACGCAGGTCTAGGATTGGCGGCAGAGCCGCCGTCCACACTGAAAGGGAGAGCCGCATGGCCCTGGACCCCAAGCACACCGCGATCGTCCTGATCGAGTACCAGAACGACTTCACCTCCGAGGGCGGGGCGCTGCACGGCGCCGTGGCCGGCGTCATGGAGGACACGGGGATGCTGGAGAACACCCGCAAGCTCGTCGACGCCGCGCGCCAGGCGGGGGCCACCATCGTCCACGCCCCCATCACCTTCGCGCCCGGCTACAACGAGATCGCCGAGCACCCCTACGGCATCCTCAAGGGCGTGGTCGACTCCACCGCGTTCGTCAAGGGCGAGTGGGGGTCGGAGATCGTCGACGCGCTCGCGCCGCAGGCCGGCGACGTGGTCGTCGAGGGCAAGCGCGGGCTCGACACGTTCGCCACCACCAACCTCGACTTCATCCTGCGCGCCCGCGAGATCACCACGATCGCGCTCGGCGGCTTTCTCACCAACTGCTGCGTCGAGTCCACGATGCGCACGGGCTATGAGAAGGGCTACAAGGTCATCACCCTGTCGGACTGCGTCGCCGCCACCTCCGCCGAGGAGCACGAGAACGCGATCAAGTTCGACTACCCCATGTTCTCCGACGTGATGACCTCCGACTCGCTCGCCGGCGAGCTGGGCGCCGCGCCGGTCACCACCGCAGTAACCTGCCGCGCGTGCCTCTGACCCGCGACGCACCCGTCACCCAGCTCTTCCTGGAGCTGGTGGCGGTCCCGTCGCCGAGCCGGCGCGAGCGCGTGCTCGGCGAGCTCATCCGCGAGTGGCTCGCGGGCCACGGGGTGACCGCGGAGTTCGACGACGCCGGCGCGGTCAACGGGTCAGACTGCCGGCAATCTCATCGCCACCGTGCCCGGCGGCCCGGCGGCGCCGACCTACCTGTTCGTCGCCCACATCGACACCGTCGAGTCGGGCACGCCCGCCGTGACGCCCGCACGTCGACGACGACGGCGTCATCCGCTCAGACGGCGAGACGATCCTCGGCGCCGACAACAAGGCCGCCGTCGCCGCGGTCATGCGCGTGTGTGCGGCGGCCGCAGCGCTGCCCGAGGACGCGGCGGCCCACGGTGCACGCCGCCTTCACCTGCTGTGAGGAGAGCGGCAGGATGGGCGCCGGGCTGCTGGCCGCCGAGCTGCTGCAGCGCGTCGACTGCGCCTTCTCGGTCGACGGCGCCAAGCCGGTCGGCACGGTCATCACGCGCGCGCTCGGCCAGACCTCGTTCGCGTTCGTCGATCCACGGGCGCGCCGCCCACGCCGCCGCCAACCCCGAGGCGGGGATCAACGCGATCGCGGTCGCGCGGAGATCGTCGCCGCGCTGCCGCTCGGCCGCCAGCCGGGCGGCGGCAGCGTCAACGTCGCCGCGATCGTCGGCGGCTCGGTCATCGACCGCCTCACCCCCGCAGGCGCTGGCGGAGACCGGGGCGTCGAGGCCGCGCTGCACAGCGCGCTCGACCAACTCCGTCCCTGACCGGGCGCTCGTGCGCGGCGAGGTGCGCGGCTACTCCGTGCGAGGAGATCGAGGACACGGTCACAGGCGATCACCGCACACCGTCGCCCGCGTCTGCGACGCCCACGGCGCGCGCCACGAGTGGATCCGCGACCGCGAGCGGATGGTGCCGCCGTTCCCGCACGCCGAGGACTCGCGCGCCCGGGCGCTGGTCCAGGCCGCCGCCGCGCGGGTCGACGGCCTGCACGTCGTCCTCGAGGAGCGCCAGGCCACGCTCGAGGCCAACTACCTGGCCGCGCGCACCGACGTCGTCGCCCTGGCCAGCGGCGGCCGCGACCCCCACCAGGTCTCGGAGTCGATCCCGGTGGCCGAGCTCGAGCGCCTGGAGGCGCTGCTGGCGGCGATCCTCACCGCGGACGCACGCCAGCGCGGACGCAGAGCGCAGAGCCGCTGAGCCCGCCTAGCCCTGGCCGTCCTCGGTGACGGCCTGGGCCAGCACGCCCGCCGTGGCGTAGATGTGGGCGAACGCGCGCGCCTCGTCGCCGGTCCACAGCGACGAGCCGTGGCCGTAGGTCGAGCCCAGGCGCCGCCCGGCGTCGAGCAGGCTGTAGGGGCTGCGCGTCCCCAGCGGCACGATGTTGCCCTTGTGCAGGCGCACCCGCACCTCGCCGGTGACGCGCTCCTGGGAGCTGTCCAGGAAGGCGCGGATGTCGGTGAGCAGCGGGTCGTAGTAGCGGCCCTCGTGCAGCATGTCGCCGAACGTCGCGCCCAGCGACGCCTTCAGCGTCTGCTGGGCGTTGGTGAGCACGAGGCGCTCGAGCTCGCGGTGGGCGGCGATGAGGATGAGCATCCCCGGCGCCTCGAAGCCCAGCCGGCCGACGATCCCCATGATCGTCTGCCCGGTGTGGATCCCGCGGCCCACGCCGTGCACGCCGCCGATCCGGTTGAGCAGCGCCAGCGTGTCGTAGCCGGGGACGCCGATGCCCAGCTCGCCGACCGCCGCGTCGACCTCGGACACGCCGCTCACCGCCTCGCAGGCCACCGGCAGCCCCCGCTCGAAGCGCAGCACCAGCTCCGCCGGCTCGTCGGGGGCGTCGGCGATCGAGCGCGTCGTCGGCCACGCCTCCTCGGGCAGGTACTCCCAGGAGCCGTAGGTCTCCTCGCCGCCGATGGTGGTGCCGAGGATCCCGAAGTTGAACGAGTACTTGGCGGTGATGTCCGAGACCGCGTGGCCGCGCTCGCGCAGGAAGTCGCGCTCCTCCTCGCGGGTGTGCTGCTCGTCGCGGATGAGTCCGGCGATCTCCAGCTTGGGCGCCAGCGCCTTGGTGACGGCGTCGAAGCGGACGTGGTCGTTGCCCGCGCCCGTCGAGCCGTGGGCGATGACGTCGGCGCCGCGGTCCAGCGCCACCCGCGTCACCTCCTCGGCCTGGAGCATCCGCTCGACGCCGACGCACGACGGGTAGACGCCGTTGCGCAGGTAGTTGGCCTTGAGGATGTAGGAGACGAACTGCTCGTAGAGACGGGCGCGCCCGTCGATGACGACGTGCTCCGTCGGCGCCGAGCTCCTCGGAGCGCTGCTCGATCTCGCGCAGCTCCTCGGGCGGGAAGCCGCCGGTGTTGACGGTGACGGTGGTGACCCGCTCGCCGCGGTCCACCAGCACCGCCAGCGCGTAGGACGTGTCCAGCCCGCCGGAGAAGGCGAGCACGTAGTGGCGGCCGGGCATCAGTTCTGGACCTCACTGGACACCTCCAGGATCGGGACCCGGTGATCGACGAACCCGGGGGACAGGACGTAGTAGCGGCTGGCGCCGGCGTCGATCTTGGCCTGCATCTCCCGCTGGGACGCCAGGTCCCGGGAGTCCATCCACATGGTCGGGGCCCGCTCGGCGTCGTCGTCGTGCACGTCGGTGCGGTAGACGAGCGTGTGCGGCACCGGATGCAGGTCCAGCACCGCGGAGACGATCTCCATGCGCCCGAACTTGCGGTGCACGCGGATCGCCTGGTCGGTGAACTGAGCCACGCCGGTGAGCGTCCGGGCCCGGTAGACCTCCAGGCCCAGCCCCTTGGTGGTGCGTGCCCAGCCCGGGGATCGACGAGCACAGCGACCAGCCGACCCAGCCGCCGGGCACCGGGGTCGGCGCCGCGCAGTAGCCCGCGACCGGGATCGGCCCGTCGTAGCCGAGCCGCTCGGCCTCGGCGAGCACGGCGCCGAGAACCTGGGCGGTGCGGGCCCGCTCGCCGGCGTAGCCGCGCTCCTCGGTCGGCCGCCGCGCGGGCGCGCTCCAGCGGCAGCGTCACGAGCAGGAAGGCCGAGGGCAGCAGACCGAGGTCGATCATCACCCAATTCTGCAACGGGATGCCCTTCTCCCCGAACGCGGTGGCGTTGAGCACGTTGTAGACCCGCATGAGGTCGGCGACGCTCCATGACTCCGCTCCCCGTCGGCCCGGGCCGGCCCGGCTTCAGGAAGTCCAGCATCGTCACCGGCACCCCGAACGGAGCGGTCTCGAGCTGCGGCCAGCACGGCGCCGTTGGAGGCCAGGTAGCAGCCCGTAGCCCTCGACCAGCAGCTGGTGGGCCTGGGCGGCGATATCGGCGCGTGTCAGCGGCACGGGCGCGACTCTAGTGAGGCCTCCGGCCCGACGCGACCGCGCTCAAGATCAGCGCCTGTGCGGCCGATGTCATGGGAAGTGAGCATCAGCGCAGTGGTCGGGCGCATCGACCAGATCATCCAACTCCAGCAGCAGATCCTCGACCCGGCGTCGCTCGCCGGCAGCTCTGCCGCGACCGCGTCGGCGTCCACCGGCACGGGCGCCTCGTTCTCCACCGACACCGCCGGCACCGGCACGTCCAGCGACTTCGCCAGCCAGCTGGCCAGCGCCCAGGCCGCCGCCGCGCCCCTCGCCTCGTCGGCGTCGGGCGTCGTGGGCTCGACGGCGACGGGCGTCGTCGGCTCCAGCGGAGGCGTCGGCGTCGGCGACCCGCGCGTGACCGCCATGGTCAACGAGGCCAACTCGCTCGTCGGCAAGCCCTACGTCTACGGCGGCGGTCACTCCGGCTGGGGCCCCCAGACCGGCTATGACTGCTCGGGCTTCGTCTCCGCCGTGCTGCACGCCGGCGGCTATCTCACCTCGCCGGTCGACACCACCGCGCTGCCCAGCCAGCCCGGCATGGTCTCGGGCCCCGGCCAGTACGTCACCGTCTATGACCGCGCGCTGCCCGGCCAGAGCGGCCACGTGATCATCGAGATCAACGGCCAGTTCTACGAGTCCGGCGGCATGCACGGCGCCTGGGGCGGCGGCGGCGGCGTGCAGAAGATCGGCACGCCGTCGGCGTCCTACCTGGCCACGTTCCCGACGGTCCTGCACCCCGAAGGTCTCTGACCCCGGGCCGGCGGCGTCTCAGGGACGCCGCGCGCTGGTCCGGTAGTGGATCGGCATCAGCGGCCGCTCGGGCGTCTGGACCTCGGAGATCTCGACCTCGTCGAAATCGCGCAGGAGCGCGCGCAGCCCGTGCTCGGTGAAGCGCCAGCAGTCAGGCAGCGGCCCGTGGATGCGGAAGTTGAACGGCGTCGTGATCACGACCCGGCCTCCCGGGGCCAGGATGCGCCGTAGCTCGGCGACGGCATCGAAGGGCTGCAGCGTGTGCTCCAGCACCTCGGTGCAGAACACGCAGTCAAAGCGCCCCGCAGGGATGTGCTCGTTGGTGGCGCACAGATCGGCGGTGTAGGTCGGCGCCGGCGGCGGGATCGATGTCGAGCGTCTCCAGGGTGGCGCCCGCCGGCAGCAGCGGCCCCACACCGGCGTGGTCCTGGGGCGCGATGTCGAGCACGACGCTGGCCGGGCGTGACCCAGCGGGCGATCGCATCGGCCTGAAAGCTCTCGACGCTCGCGCGGATCTCGGCCAGGTGCGCGAGGTCCATCGGTGCGGGCGTCAGGCGCTCGCCGGTCATCAAGCGCAGGCCGCGCGCAGCAGGGCCGGGATCCGCTCGTAGGCGTCCTCGGGCAGCTGGTTGGCCATGGGCAGCGCGAGGGCGCGCTCGCCGAGCGATTCGGTGACGGGCAACGGCCCGTGCTCCGCGCCGGCGAAGGCCGGCTGCAGGTGGAGGACCGGGGAGTGCATCGTGCGGACCTCGATCGCGTGCTGCGGGGCGAGCTCGACGCACCGATCGCGGATCTCCGGTGTGGGCGCCAGGAGGTGGAAGATCTGCCACGTCGAGCGGTCCGATCCGGCCTGCAGGCGGTAGGGCAGATCGGTGATCGCCTGGTGCAGGCGCTGCGCGTTGAGCTCCGCCGGCGCACGACGTCGTCGATCCTATCGAGCATCGCCAGGCCTGCCGCGGCGTGCAGCTCGGACATCTTGGCGTTGATGCCGATCTCCGACGACGCCCGCGAGCCGGGCTCCAGCCCGAAGTTGATGAGACGGCCGATGCGCTCGGCCAGCTCCGGATCGCCGGTGGCGATCATGCCGCCCTCGCCGACGGCGAACGGCTTGGTGGCGTGGAAGGAGAAGATCTCGGTGTCGCCAAGGCCGCCGAGCGGACGCCCCTGGTCGTCGGTGGCGCCGAAGCCGGGGGCGGAGTCGATGAGCAGCGGCACGCCGTGGCGCTGCAGGCGGCCCGCCAGGCGGAGCGCTGCACGCTCGCCGGCGGCGTGCCGAAGGTGGCGCACGCGAGCACGCCGGCCACGGTGTCCCCGTAGTGATCGAGCGCGGCCTCCAGCGCGGCTCGGATCGATGTGCCAGCCATCGGGCTCGACGTCGACGAACACCGGCTCATAGCCGGCCCACGAGATCGCGCACGCGGTCGCGGTGAAGGTGTAGGAGGGGGTGATGATCCGCCGCCGGCGGCCGGTGGGCTCGCCGCAGGCGCCGCGGATCGCCACCATCAGCCCGACGGTGCAGTTCCCGACGGGGATGGCGATGGTGTCCGAGCCGAGGTGGTAGGAGAGATGCTCGGACAGCAGGGTCGCGCACGGACCGCCGTTGGAGTAGAAGCTGGCCTCGCGGGCCAGCTCGTAGTACCTGAAGATCTCCTGCGGCTCGGGCGGCTCAGGATGCTGCAGGCGGATGACCGCCTTGGGGCCGGGGCGCAGGCTGGGGGCCGGGGCGGCGCTGACGCGGGTAGCGGCCGGGGTCTCGCGGACAGCAGCCGGAGCGGTGACGGGCCGGGTCGCGGAGCGCGCCATGCCTTTCTCATCGGCACACGCCTGTTTTTCTTGAGATCCCCGGCCCCGCGCGGGCGGTCAGGCGCGGTCGTCGAGCAGCAGCTCGATCATCGTCGCGTCGAACGTCGCGATCCCACGCCGCTCGTGGGCGTCGGCGCGCTCGCGGAACGAGTCGTCGATGAGGATCGCGTCGGGCTCGGCGATGAAGTCGGCCTTCGCCTCGCCATCGGCGACGTGGACGATCCGGTCCCACAGCCCGTGCCAGGCGAAAGCGGCCCGACGTCTGCTCCAGGTCGCCCCGGTGGCGGGTCAGCAGGACCAGCGGATGGCCGGCGTTCAGGCACTGGTACAGGAACGCCACCAGGCCGGCGTTGACCGCGTCGCGCACGATCAGCGTGTCGTCGAGGTCGACGTACACGGTGCCGTAGCGCAGGTCGTGGCGATAGCGGTTGACCAGGGCGCGGTCCAGCTCGACGCTCAACGCGTTGGGCGAGACCCGCACCGGGACGCGGAGCTGCTCGTAGATCGACAGCAGCGCGAAGTTGACCCCGGTGACCCGGTGAACCGCACTGGTGCCCGCTGCCCGCGGCGCGACCTCGAGCAGCCGCAGCCGGCCGCCGCGTCCTCGCGCAGCTGAAAGAACCATGCGCCGTGCAGATCGAGCCGGCCGTCGATCGCCCGGGCCAGCTCCCGGATGACCGGATCGTCGGGCACCGTCCGTGAGGACATGCTGATCCCCGCGCGGGTGCGCAGCCGCGGGCGGGCGCGAGCGAACAGCAGCCCGCGCTCGCGATCGGAGAAGCAGTCGATGGTCAGCTCCTCGCCGGGCAGGTACTCCATGATCAGATCCGAGCCGCGGGCGACGGCGCGTTCAAGCGCACCGGCGTCGTGGACGAGCATCGCCCCCTGAGACCCCTGGGCCGCGTCGGGCTTGACGAACACCGGGAAGCGGTCGACGGCGGCGGCGCTCGGCGAACACCGCGCGGGACCGGGACGACGTCGCTCAGCGCCGCGTATGTGGCGCCCTTTGACCGGGTCAGCCGGCACGTGTGCGCCGGGGAGGTGACGATGCACGCCGCGATCGCGTCCGCGTCTCGGCGAGGGCGAGCAGGGCGTCGTCGTGGACCGGGGAAGACGAAGTCGATGCCGAATCGCTCGATCACCGCGTTGAGCTCGTCCTGCCAGCCGGGCTCGTCGACCGACGCCACGGCGGCCCAGCGGCGGTATGCGAACGGCCCGTGGCGGTCGGCGAGGGCGCCGGCGCCGGCGAGCTCGACCTCCTTGAGGTCCGCGAGGGAGCGCCTGACCTCCAGGCCGATCTCGGTGCCGCCGGCAGGACGAGCACGCCGAAGGGCGGTTGTGGGGATGGCGTCAGGGAACGGCGTCACGGGGTCGCGCTGCGCCTGGCGAGGCTACACACGGTCACGGCGGGCCGTCGGATACTGTCCGCTGCGCGCTCCGGCGCGCGATCATGCTCAACTGGCTGACCCGCTATGCCCCGTTGACCGCCGAGCTGGAGCTCGATGAGTCCGGGGCCCTGCGTGAGAGCGTGCTCGACGTCGGCTGCGGGCCCTACGGCCTGTCGATCGTCGCCCCGGAAGCGACCTTTGCCGGGGTCGAGGTCATCTTCGAGGCGCCGGTTTCGCCGGGCATGGTGGCGATCCGCTACGACGCGGGCCCGCTGCCGTTCGAGGATGGCGCCTTTGACACCGTCATCTCGCTCGACGTGCTCGAGCACGTGCCGCCGCCCGCGCGCGCCGGCTTCGTCGCCGAGTTGGTGCGGGTGTGCGCGCGGCGGGTGTTCATCGCCTGCCCGTCCGACGAGGCCGTCTGGGCGGAGGAGGTGCTCAAGCAGGTCTACGCCGCCCAGGGGATCGCGCTCCCGGGCTGGCTGAACGAGCATGACGAGCACGGGCTCCCGACCGCGGCCGAGATCGCCGGCTATGTGTCGTCGGTGCCCGGGGCCACCGCCCGGCCGCTGACCATGCCCAACGGGCTGCTCTCGGCGCTGACGGTGCTCGGCGACGTCGTGCCGGGCCTGGCCGAGCACGCGGCCATGGAGTGGGCCCGCCACCGCGCGCAGTGGGAGGCGCTGTTCAGCGCCGCGACCTTCGGCGACTGTTACCGCAAGGGCTGGGTGATCGAGCGTGACGCGCCCGCCGCCGCCCTGGTGAGCGCCGGTGACCTGCGCACGTCGGTATGGGGCGCCACCCGCTGCCCGGCCTGCGGACGCGCGGCGCTGGCGCCGGAGAGCGTCGGGGTGCGGTGTGCCCACTGCGGCCATGGCGCCGGTCCCGACGACACCGGCGCCGTGGACCTGCGCGCACCCGCGGCCGCGCCGTCGCCACCCGTCCAGCTGCCGTCGCGATCAGGCGACGAGCTCGTCCTGCGGCCCGAGCGTTGGAGCCACCCGCTGGACTGGCTGCCGACGCTCAGCGCCTACGTCGTCTGGGTGCCGGTCGGGCGGGAGGTGATGCTGTACCTCGACGCCCGCGGCGCCGATGTCGACGCCGCCCTGCTGCGTTCGATGGTCGAGACGGTCTGCAGCTTCCTGTCGGGCGGTCAGGATACGCCCCCATCGGGTTGATGGAGGACGGAGTCGAGCCGCCGGCGGGGGCCGAGACGGTCAGCGGCCCGCTCGAGCTCATCCAGCGCCTGGGTCTGGAGGTCCCCACCCTCACCGAGGATCCGGAGCACGTCGTCGAGCACGCACGCTGGGCCAAGGAGATCCTCGACGCTCTGCAGGGCGACATCGATCGCGCCGCCTTCGAGGCCGCCCCGCGCCCCGCGCTCAGCTACGACTCGCTGGTCACGGTGCGGATTCCCACGTTCGGCTCGGCCGAGCTGCTGGTCGAGCGGGCGATCGCGTCGGTGCTGGCCGGCGTGCACCAGAACCTCGAGCTGCTGGTCTGCAGCGACGGTCCCCAGCCTCACGCGCGGGCGGCCGTCGAGGCGGTCGAGGACTCGCGCGTGCGCTACCTGGAGCTCGACGAGCGCCCGACCTACCCGTCACGCAAGGAGTCGTTCTGGCAGGTGGCCGGGACCTACCCGGTCAACCGGCTGCTCGACGAGGCCCGGGGCGAGGTCATCGCCCCCCTGGACCATGACGACGGCTTCACCTACGGCCACATCCACCGGCTGCTCGAGGAGCTCATGCACGGCGGCGATTTCGTCTACGGCCAGGCGATGACCGAGTACCCGCTCGGCGACTGGCGGCTGCTGGGTTCCGCGCCGCTGCGCTACGGCGACGC
>CAVTSK010000012.1:0-158207 GCA_963737335.1 uncultured Solirubrobacteraceae bacterium | reverse complement strand
CGGTATACGCCCCGCCCAGCCGACCGGGCCCCCCGCTGTCGGTCCCGGTGGCCAAGCTCGCCGGCGCGCTGAAGTGCACCGGAGCGCTGCGCGGGGCGTCGCACGCGCCCGTCCTGCTGGTGCCCGGGACCTCGCTGAACCCGGCGACGGACTACGGCTACGGATGGGAGCCCGCCCTGGGCAAGCTCGGCTGGCCCTACTGCACCGTGACGCTTCCCGGCACCGCGATGGGCAATATCCAGGTCGCCGGCGAGTACGTCGTCTACGCCATTCGGGCGATGCATGCCGCCTACGGCGGCCGGATCGACATCGTCGGTCACTCCCAGGGCGGCATGGTCCCCCGGTGGGCGTTGCGCTTCTGGCCCGACACCCGGGCCATGGTCGACGACCTCGTGGGCCTCTCGCCCAGCAACCACGGCACCCTCGACGCGATCCCGGCCTGCGCGCAGAGCTGCGCCCCGGCCTTCTGGCAGCAGCGCTCAAACGCCGCGTTCATCGCTGCGCTCAACTCCGCCCAGGAGACCTTCCCCGGTATCTCCTACACCGACATCTACACCAACACCGATGAGGTCGTCGTCCCCAACTTCGGTCCCGCGGCGTCCTCCTCGCTGTCGGGCGGAGGCGGGGCGATCGTCAACATCGCCATCCAGTCGGTGTGCCCGGCGGACGTCAGCGAGCACCTCGGCGTCGGGATCTACGACAACACCGCCTACGCGCTCGCACTCGACGCGCTGACCCATCCCGGCCCGGCCAACCCGTCGCGCGTCTCCGCTACGACGTGCCTGAGCCCGCTCATGCCCGGCATCGACCCCAGCACCTTCGCCGCCGACTACGCCAACACGGTCGCCTCCGTGGCGAGCACGGTGGCCACCTCCCCGCGCACCACGTCCGAGCCGCCGCTGGCCTGCTACGTGACCGCGACGTGCCCGACCGGCCGGGCCGCGGCCCAGGAGCGCTCCAGCGCGGCGGTGGCCCGGCGATCCGCACCGTCGCGGGCCACCCGAAAAGCCGTTGGGCGGCGGCGTGGCACGCGTCGGCGCAGCCACCGCCGGGCGTCTACCGCGCCGCTGGCCTACGCCGCCGCCCGCGGCTGACCCCTCCGGCGCACCGCGCCGTTACCCTCATCGCCGAGCCCCCGTAGCTCAGAGGACAGAGCGACGGACTTCTAATCCGTTGGCCGCAGGTTCGAATCCTGCCGGGGGCGTCGGTCGCCGCGGAGGCGAAGGGGTCCCGCCATCGCTGGTAGATTCACTTGTCCCACGGTGGGCGTAGCTCAGTTGGTAGAGCTCCTGGTTGTGGTCCAGGCGGTCGGGGGTTCGAGTCCCCTCGCTCACCCCTCAGCAGTCCCTGCAAAAAGCTTCGGGTCCTTCACGGTCGCGCGCGGCGCGCAATGATTGTGGGACATTGGGGGACAACCCCCTTGCTTGGTCGGGTCGGCAGTTCTTCTGGGTCTGATCGGACTGCTCCATTTGCGGGGGCGTTTGCAGCCAGGGTGCCCGAGTCTTGTCAAGGTTGACCGCCGGCGAAAGCGGCCGCGCTGGTCGCCGGCGATGAGCAACCACCCGGCGACGACGAGAACCGGCTCGCGGTCGCCTCCCATGCCCGCGCGATGGACCACGTCGGGATCATGTCGATCGACCCGGGCTTCAGCTGGAGCGAACGGGCCATCCTCGACCTGCACTTTGACGCCTGTTACTTCCAGCGCGACAAGCTCCCAGGCTTATTCCGTACAGGCCCGATTCATGTCACGAGCCCGGGTCAAGGGCCGCCGGCCTACGAAGGGCCGCCCGCCGAGAAGGTCCCCGCACTTATGGCCGATGTTGTGGACTGGCTGCAGAACGGTGACCTCGATACGCGCGTCGTGGTCCGAGCCGCGATGGCACACCTGCACGTCGTATCGGTCCATCCGTTTCGTGATGGCAACGGGCGGATCTCGCGGATTGTGCAGTCGCTCGTCCTCGCCCGCGAAGGATTGATCTCGCCGGAGTTCAGCTCGATCGAGGAGATCTCGGGTACCACACCCAGCAGCACTACGCGGTGCTGCGCCAGGTGCAGGCCGGCTCCTATCAGCCCGAGCGCGACGCTGCGCCGTGGGTGCGGTTCTACGTCACGGCGCACATCGAGCAGGCGCGCCAGCGGCTGGCGCAGATCGGCCAGGCCGCGACCGGGTGGGCGATACTCGACCGACTCGTGGAGGTTCGCGGTTGGCCTGACCGGCTCGTGATCGCGCTTGAGCAGAGTCTCTTTGACGGCGCTGACGGGCCTCCTACGCGGCCGAGGCCGACATCTCCCTTGCGACAGCAACGTCTGACCTGCGGCGGCTGGTTGACGCGGGCCTCGTGACACAGCTGGGGCGAACACGCAGCACGCGCTGTGTCGCGTCCGACGAGCTACGGCGCGCCACATCAAGCGCCGCTGGCTCCTCGGCTTCTCCACGCCAATGACGATGCGCTCACCAGGGCCATCGAGGAGGCGGTGATCAACGTCCTCGTGGCCGCCGAGACGATGGTGGGGATAAGCGGGCATCGCAGCCCCGCGCTGCCGCACGATGAGCTCGTCGCGCTCATCGGAGAGGGTCGGGAGCGACACGAGGATTAGCTGAGCATCCTGGGACAAAGCGACACAATTTGTGCCGCACGGGTCACTCAGGGGTGCCCACCGCGTCCTTGCGGCTGACCCATGACCACGAACATGTACGCTCGGTGGCGGTAGGGCGAGACGCAGTTTTTGGGCGATTCGAGGGTCGATGGACGATGCCTCAGTAGAGATGGGACCGATGGCGGGTGCCCGTGAGGACGTCACGACCGGAGAGTCCTCACCACCGCGCGGTGAGTGGATGCCGGCTCGCGGCGCACCGGCGCCATCCGGACGGATGCCGCTCGCGGTCTACATCCGCAGTCCGGATCCTCTCGCGTCCGCCGGCGTGGCCTTCCACCTTCAGCGCGAGGGACCGGTCATGCTCGTTTCAGCCGATGCCGTCGACGCCAACACGGTCGTCGTCGCGGTGTGCGAGCGCATCGATGACGGAGCCATGGCCGAGCTCGCCAGCGCAGCGCGACTGGGCGCGCGCGCCCTGGTGCTGGTGATCGACGAGCTCGATCGAGCGGCACTGGTCCGCGCGATCGGGATCGGCTTCCGCGGGATCGTCCGGCGGCGCGACGTGCGAGGCGAGGAGCTTCGCGCCGCGGTCGCCGCGGTCGCCGCCGGCCACGCGTGGCTTCCCCCCGATCTCCTCGGTGACCTACTCCAGGTGCTCAGGCGCACGTCGTCTCTGCGCGCGGATGGCACCGCTCCCATGGTGTCGCTCAGTGAGCGCGAGGCGGAGGTTCTGCGCCTTCTCGCCGACGGGTTCGGGACCGGAGAGATTGCCCGCCGGCTCGCCTACTCGGAGCGCACGATCAAGGCCGTGTTGCACGGCGTCACCGAGCGACTGAATCTGCGCAACCGGACCCATGCGGTGGCGTATCTCGTCCGCCACGGGTTCCTGTAGCCCTGCCCGTGCGGGCACGGGGCCCGCGGCTTTTGTGCCCGGCCGGACCCCCGTTGCGCCCGATCGGGCCAACGCAGAGGCGGCCGCGTCCTCATCGGGCAGAGGTGCTTGACGCACGTCTCGCCGAGATAGAGCCTGACCGCTCCCCGATAAACGCGAACTGAGGAGGGGCCATGGCCTTGTCCGCGGAGCTGATCCAGGAGCTCGACACGCTCACCTTGAGCAACGACCATGTCGTCGGCTACTCGGAGCAGACGATGCCCGAACTGCGCGCCGGAGAGGAAACGGGCCGGGAGGCGATCCGCATCTACGTCGACGCCAAGAAGCCGGCTTCTGAGCTGTCCGCCGATGAGGTGCTGCCCGAGGAGCTCGCGGGCCAGCCTGTCGACGTGGTCATCTCTGGTCGACTTCGTCGCTTCGCCACCGAGGCGACGGCGACCGAGCGAGTTGGGAGAGTCGACCCAGAGAAGTCGACCCGACCCCTCATCGGCGGCATCTCGGGCGGTCTCCTGAAGCCGAGCACCACTGGCACGTTCGGCTACTTCGTCAAGAGGGGGACTGACCTGTGCGTGCTGAGTTCCGCGCACGTGCTCGAAAGGCAGGGCGGTGACGCGGTCCAGCCTGGCCCGCTCGACGGCGGGGGCGACGCGGCCAAGGTCGGCGAGGTTGTGGTGACCATCGACGATCCCAACGCCGGCGTCGATGCCGCCGCCGCAAAGCTCACCGGCGGCGTGACAGCCACGTTGACCGTCAATGACATCGGATCGATCACCGGCATCGCCGGCGTCAACAAGGGTGACACAGTACGTAAGTCGGCGACGAGCACGGGGTTCACCACGGGAACGGTGGCAGATCCAAACATGACGGCGGATGTCGACGGCGTTCTCTACCGGCACCAGATCAAGATCGAAGGCACGGGCGGCAACCACTTCGCCGCGCCGGGCGACAGTGGCGGCCTGGTCGTCCTGGGCAGCAAGGCAACAGGGCTCATCATGGGAGGCGACGAGGACACGGGGGACACGTGGGCCAACCAGATTGCCAACGTCCTGAGCGTTCTCGGCGCGACACTGCCGACCAGCTGACCGGGGCGCGCGATGACTACCGTCACGCCGCCCGCCCCGGCGGTCGACGCCACCACCCCACAGACCGCGGGGTTGACCGTCACCCAGGCGCTGGACAATCGCTCGTTCGCGTCGGCTCCGATCACCAGCAACGCGTTCGCGGTCGGCGGCAACCCGCTCCTGGTCTCGACCTCGGCGTCGGGCTATACACCGACCGCGAACGGAGTGATCGGTGCACAGGTACAGGTCACCTCTGCTGGGACCCCGGCCGCGGCCGGCACCCCGACCGTGTTCATCAACCCGGCTAACAGCCACGCGCAAATGGTGGACAGCTGGATGCTGGTGCCAGGGGTACCGGCATCCGCCGGCGCCACGGTCACTGTGTCAGCGACGGGGTCGACGACGGTGGACTCGAACGACTTCTGCTGCCTGACCTTGTACGAGTTGGGCCCGGACGCTCCGCTGGCGGTGAGGGCGGCCACCGGACCGCAGGCCGTCGCTCCAGGCCAGGCCGGGGTGTTCTTCTCAGGCGGCGTCATGCTCTACCAGCCGTTCATGAGCTTTGGCGGTCGCCTGGTCATCCGCGTTGCGGGATCGGCGATCCCACCCGTCGGCCTGGGACTGACCACACTCGTCGTGGACCTCGACGGTGAGGAGATCGCGCGCGCCGAGGTGTGCGCCAAGGACAACGCGGGTTCCAGCGTCAACTGGCACGATGCGGTCGTCCCGGTCAGCGTCCTCGTCGACGCGGCCCCGGGTCCGCACGCTCTGGTGGTGCGCGCGCTCGACGGCACCACCCCGACCCGGTTTGACTATCACGACTGGGTGAGTGCCCTCGTGCTGGAGCAGATGCCCTCGCCCGAGGCGCTGGCGATCAGCCCACTGCTCGTCAACGCGGCATGCGAAGTCCAGACCGGCGGCGGGGTAGCGGCCAGCACGCGGTTTTCCTCGGCCGGGGGGACGCTGGTCATCTGGGCCGCCGCGTCGGCGTCCGCGTCCGGCACGGCCAACACGCTCATCAACCTCAACCTCATGCTCGACGGGCAGCCGCTGAAGGTGGGCGCCCAGCAGGCGGCGCTGAGCGCGTACACGAATCTCAGCGCCACCGGGACGGTGCACCTGGGCCTTGTCAGCAACGACCTGGTGCTGGAGGGGATCGCCCCCGGTAACCACCTCCTGGAGCTGATCGGCGACAAGGTCACCACCACGGACGGCAACGACCGTTGCTCGCTCACCGTCCTGGAGCTCGGCCCGGCCGGCGCTTGACGGGACAGGCGACGCCATGGCGACGGTCACTCAGGAACGGCTCGGGCAGGAACGAGGCGGACAGCCGGAAGACGGCTGGTCGTTCTCGGGCGCCGGGATCGACCCGGCCCTGCTGCAGGTCGGGGTCCTCGTCGGGCTCCTGACCGACGCCGGCCAGGGAACCTACGAGGTCAATACCGACTGGTTTCACCAGCCGTGGACATACATCAGCAAGATCCCGGCTGATCATGCCGGCGACCTGCTGTCGCTGCTCGACACCCTCGTCGGCAGCATCGCTCCGGGGGCCGTCGGCCAGGGCCAGGAGCACGACGGGATGCTCTGGTATCCGATCGCCATCCCGGGCGTCTCCGGCGGAACCGACAGCTCGCCGCTCTTCCTGGTCGGGCCGCCACCGGGCACCAGCACCGCCTCGATGCTCGGCGTCGGTGCGCGCTACAGCGTATCGGTCGACGGGATCGCGTTCGCAGCCTACGCGTATCTGCCGGTGCTCCAGGTCGGTGGCGGGACGGCTGCGCTGACCGCGCTCGAATCCGGGCTGCCGTCGGTGGTCTACGCCGGCCTGGAGGTGACCGGCGCGGACCTGGCGGCGGGAACGGTGTCACTGGGCGGCCTGCAGTTCCGTGCCGCGGTGGAACTGGCCGGAGGCGCGCCGCAACTGGACCTGGTCTTCCTGCAGCTCCGGCTGCCCGGCCAGGCCGTCCCGAGCGACCAGACGTTGCCGGACGTGATGGCGCTGGGCGCCTCGGAGTGGATCGCCACGGCGCTCTCGGTGCTGGTGGGCGAGGTTGCCACCCTGCTCGACGCGGAGACGGCCAAGAGCGTCGAGGCGATGCTGGCGGCCGCCCTCGGGTTGCTGGGGATCGACTCGGCGCTCCCCTCGCCGCCCTGGAGCCAGCTGCTCAGCGGCGATCCCACCGACGCCCTGCTGGCATGGGCGGGGCAGATCGCCGGCTCAGACCAGACGCTTCGCCAGTGGCTGACGCTGCTGGCGCAGCTGCTCGATCCGACGGCGAGTGCGGTGCTCGAGGCCGAGCCGGCGCCGACCGGGAGCGGGAGCCGCGCCGATCCATACGTTCTGGCCGTGCTGAGCGTCGCTCCGCTGCAGCTGGCGGTCACGGTGGGCACCGAGCTCCGCGACGGCGCCCGGCACGTCTATCCGGGCATCCGGGCCAGTGCCGCGAGCGCCGTCCCCGCGCTGCCGGACGCGACGTTTGCCTTCTCGGCGACCACCGAGCTGGCCGACCTGGCGGTCACGACGAGCGCCGCCCGCCGCGCCGGCGCGGTGCCGGTCCACCTCCCGCTGGCGTCGCTCGGGCTGAGCTTGACCCTGCGCAACTCCGATGCGGCCAAGCCCCTCGTGTCCGTGCCCGATCCGACCGGGGACGGGACCCTGTTCGTCCTGGGCAGCGCCCTGGCCGGGGTTCGGTTCGACGGCGCGTCTCAGACGCTGGCGCCGACCCTGGAGCTGCTGGGCGTCAGCAGCAAGCTGGGCGCCTGGCCGGTGATCGACTTCGCGTCGGTCGACGATGTGGTCAAGGACGCCGCGCAAGCCCTCACCACGATCGTCACCGGCGCGATCGACGGCTTCTTCGGGACGGGTGACGGGGCGATGCCCGAGGGCACGGGCGCAACCCTCGCCGCAATGCTCGGGCTGGCCAAGCCCGAGACCGCCGGCAGCTGGCCGCCGGCGCTCCTGCTCGCCGCGCCATCCGGGATCGAGGATGTCGTCTCGGACCCGATCCGCGCACTCGGCGCCTACTACGCGCGGGTCATGGCAGCGGCCCAGATCTCGGGCGAGGCGCCCATCGCGTACCTGCTGGGCGCGCTCGGTGGCCTGCTGGGCGGACCATCGAGCGCGGCCGCGGGGTCCGGACAGTCGCGCATCGACCCCTGGCTGGCGCCCGTCGTGCAGGGTGGGGGGCTCACCGCCGGGGTGTTCGCGTGGTCAGAGTCGGCACAGCAGCTGCGGCTCGGGCTGATCGTCCGGTTCCAGCTCACCTTCTCCGATGCCGTCGTCACGGTCGAGGTCCCACTCGAGCTGCTGGCCCTCTCACTGCCCGCGGCAGACGGAAGCGGCGACGCCGGGGTGGCCTGGGCGGCGGATGCGAACCTGTCGGTCGCCCTCTCCGGCGCCAGCGGCGCGCCCCTGAGCCTCGGGGAGCTGGGCGGCGTGATCACATCCATGACCGGCATGGGCGTGAGTGGCGGATGGGGCCTCACCGAGGGGTTCTACGCCGTCGTCGAGGTGAACGGTGCGACCCTCACCGCGAGCGGCATCACGGTGCCGCTCGCGCTGCCCCCGTTCGTGGTGGGGCCACAGTCCTGGACGGAGGCTGAGTTCACGGCGCTGACGGCCGCCGCGATCCATCTCATCGGGCTGTGGCTGACCGAGCACGGGGGCCGTATGGGGGTCGCGCTCACCGCGCTCTTCGGATTGCTGCCCGATCCGGCGGCGGTGTTGACCGCGGGCCATCCCTGGCCCGTGCCTCCCGACTTCGTCCTTCCCAGCCGCTGGCCCGTCCTGGCGCCGTCGGATCCCGCCACGTTCTTCACCGCGCCGTGGCACGACCTGACGGCGCAGCTCGCCGCGGTGTTCGCCTCGGCGGCGACCGGGGACGCCGGAGCGCTGCTGATCGGCTGGGCGATCACCGGCACCGCGTCCCCGACCACGGCCGCCGGGAGTCGTGAGGACCCGTTCGCGGCCGCGCTCGGCGGCCCCGTCACGCTCGAGCTGCTGATCTGGCGGGAGGGTGACCCGGCCGCCGGGGCGCTTGGCATCGGGGTGCGCGGGACCGTAGTCGCGCAGGAGTCGACCGCGCTGGAGCTCGGCGCCGGGGTGCGCGTCGACGTGCTGACGATCCAGGGACCTGCCGCACGAGCACCCGCCGCACCTGCGGCACCGGTGGGCGCCGCGGGGGCCGGCGTTCTCCCGGCGCTCGATCTGCTCGTCACGCTGTCCAACCCGGTGAGCGGTCAGCCGCTCGTCAGCGTCCCGGCGGTCGGGCTGGAGATCGGCAGCGTCGAGCTCGGCGCGGCGATCAGTTCCACCGGGCTCGCCCCGATCGTCACCTTCCTGCGCTCACGCGCGGCCAGTGACCAGCCGCTGGCCACCATCGACCTCGATCAGGCGCTTGAGTCCTCGGAGGCCATGCAGTGGCTGGGGACGCTGATCGGCGCGGCGTTCGAGCTCCTGTCGTCGCACACTCCTGGGGTGAGCTCACGCGTGGACGCGGCCCTCGCGATCCTGACGGAGTTCGAACTGCTTGGCGAGGGCTGGGACGGCGGGGTGGGGATCCTGATCGCGTCGTGGCTGTCGCTGATCGCTGATCCGCAGGACTACGTGGCCGCCGAGCTCGATCGCATCCTCGCCGACGGGCCGTCAGAGGGCGCGCTGTTCAGAAACCTGGCTGAGCTCGTCGGACTTCCGCCCGCGGCCCCCTCGGACGGGTTGCGCTGCCTGGCCGCGGTCGGCCTGTCGCTCGGCCTCTGCCGCGAGTCGGTCGACGGGCCAGTGCCGGCGGTGCCCGCGTTGCTGCGCGCCCTCGCCAATCCGCTCGCCTACGCACGGGCGGTGGCGCCAGGGTTGCTGGGCAGCGCAACCGCCGTTCAGGAGCTCATGACCGCGCTGAGCGTCTTCGCGGGGAAGGCCCCGCTGCCGCTTCCGATCCCTGGTCTCTCGATCAGCGTGGGGACGCCCACCTCGGTCACTCTCAGCGCGGAGGCCACGCCGCTGGGGGACGCGCTCGTGCTGTCGGGGGCCCTGGTCCTCGATCTCAAGGGAGCCCGCATCACCGGGCAGGCCAACGTCGGTGTGGTGGCCGCCGGGGCGGCGGTGGCGGTGATCGGGCAGGCTCTGGTGAGCGATGGGTCCAACGCCTCCACGAGCTGGGAGGTCGACCTGGTCTCCGCGGCCGCGGTCACGACGCCGTCGCCCTTCGCGCCGATTCGACTGGTCGGTAGCGCCGGTGGTATCGAACCGGCGCAGGTCGCGGTTGCGGTGCCGACGTTCGCGCTGTCGGTACTCGCCTCGGCCGCCGTCAACGGCTTCCTGCTGCCCAACAGTCCGCTCGCACAGGAGATCGTGGTCGAACTGGGACTGGCACCCCGGCCGCTCAAGGGACAGACACCCCAGGTGTCGTCGGTCCTCGGGGCGATCATGCACCCCCTCGACTGGTTGGCGGCCGTGCTCGGCGACGGCAGCGCCATCGACCTGCCCGGACTGGGCAAGACGCTGGCCCAGTTGGCGGCGGGAGGGGTTGACGGCCCCGGTTCGGTGCGCCTGGAGCCGGTCGGCGACATCGGCCTGCGGGTGACTGGTCTGCCGTGCGGCGCGTCGCTCACGCTGACCGCGACAGCCGATGAGCTCGAGTTCGCCGCGACAGTGTCCGAGACGGCCGGCGGGGTGACGCTGGGACTTTCCCCGGCGCTCACCTACGATCCGCGGACAGGCCTTGGCGCGTCGGGTGGCGCTCAGCTATCCACGCCGGTCGGCGCCCATTCGCTGGCGATCGCAGCCAGCTACGGGTCGGGCGCGTCCACCCTGTCGGCAACCGCTGACACCACCACGATCAACTTGGTGCCGTTCCCGGGCCTCAACGCGCTCATCGACGGGGCGACCCAGGCGCTGCTCGGCTACATCGTCGGGGAGGCGTGGCAGGCGTACGAGAAGAGCACCCCACCGCCGGCTGTCAAGACCTTGGTCACCGCGCTGCAGGAGGTGTCAGCGGCGCTGGGGATCACCAGCGTCGCCACCCTGGAGGCCGCCGCCCGCCAGATCATCGAGGACCCGGTGGCATGGCTCGCCGGCCTGGAGTCCAAGGCGGGCGCGATCGCGTCGGCGATCGCCGATCTGCTCACCACCACGCTCGGTCTCCATGGGGTCACCGCCAGCGGCGGACAGATCGTCTATGCCCCCACGCTCGGTCAGCTCGGGACGCTGTCGCTGGGGTTCGGGTGGGACGCCGCCGGCAACCTGACGGTCCAGGTGACGCCGACGCTGACGCCGACGCCGCTCAAGCTCACGGCCGGTGCCGGCGCGTCGGTGAAGCTGCCCCTCGGCCCGACGCCACAGTGGCGGCTGACGCTCGACGGCGCCCTGGCGCTCGATGCCTCGGCGATCCCCGGTCTCCCCCTGCCAGGCGCACCGACGGTGACGGGCAGCCTGGAGCTGGGGCCCCCGACGCAGTTTGCGCTGAGCCTTGACCTATGCGGAGTGCCGGCAGGCGATGCCGGTCACGCGCCGGGACGTCCCGACACCGCAACGCCACCCCTCCCGATCATCACGGTGCTGCCGGACTTGACCCTGGACACCATCCCGTCGACCAAGCCATCGCCGGCGGAGTGGCTGTTCGACGCCGGTTGTGCGTTTGCGCTACCTGTCCTCGGCTCCCTGGCGCTCGGTGTCGAGGTCGTGGAGAAATGGCTCACCACCAAGGCGTCCAGCGGCAAGAGCGTCGCTGACATCCTGGCCGCAACCGGGCTGCTGGCCTCGGCTCAGGCACCTCTGACGGTGCGCGATCCGCGCACGGTGTTCGGCGGCCTCGCCCCGGAGGCCGCGGTGGCCAAGCTGCTCGCCGCGGCGCTTCAGGCGATGACGGGCGTCAACCTGCTGCCCAAAGCGCTGAAGGGCACCGCGGCGATCACCTCGAGCGGCGGCAACGGCGAGCCGGCCGCGTACGGCCTACAGGTCGCGATCCCCGACATCACCATCGCGACCTCGCCACAGGTCCTGCTCCAGATCGGCTCGTGGCCCACCGGCGGGGAGGAGTGGATCAAGCACTCGCTGAGCAGCGCTCCTGACGCCGACCAACTCGGAATCGACGTGGAGTTGGTCACCATCGTCAACGGCGTGCCGTCGCTGTCTCTGGGCCTGGCCCTGGTGAGCGTCGGGATCGACGTCAAGGGCACGGGAAAGCAGCCGCTGCTCGAGATCGCCGGCTGCCGGCTCGGCGGCGTCGAGGCGCGCGCCTACGCGGCCATCGGAACCTCGTCGCCAGCGGCGACCGAGGCTGTCTCGTGGTATGCCGGCGGGGCGATCCGGCTCGACGATCTCGGCGTCCCGCTCGGCCCGAAACTCGCCAAGGCGGCTTCGTTCGGTGACAATGCGGTCGCGGCGAACCTGCTGGCCTCAGCCAACGAGGAAGGAGGCGGTCCCGGCAAGGCGGTCAACCCCACCTTCTCGGTCCTGGTAGCCGACGTCCAGCCGCACGGCACGCTCGACGTCACGCTGCTGGGCAGCGGGCAACCCGGCGACACCGCGGCGCACATCACGATTCCGCTCCAGCAGGCGCTCGGCCCCCTCTATCTCCAGGACGTCACGCTGAGCTGGGACGCGGAGTCCGCGCGCCCGGTCGCCGACGCTCAGGGACCGTTGCTGGGGCTGGGCGTGGACGGCTCGGCTGAGCTGGCCGGACTGTCGGTCGACGTCGTCGGCCTCGGGGTCAAGGTGCCGGTGATGACCCCGCAGGACCTGGGCAGGTACCGGCTGACGCTGAGCGGGCTCGAGATCGCCTTCGCGGGTGGGCCGGTGAGCATCAACGGCGGCCTGGTCGAGGTTCGGGCGGGCGACGGCGTCGAGTACGACGGCACCCTCGCCGTCCAGGCGGGGCAGTTCGGTCTGGGTGTGATCGGCTCCTACGGCACCGTCAAGGTCGCCGATAAGGAGCTGGTCACGATGTGGGCGTTCGGGTTCCTCAACGCCCCGATCGGCGGGCCGCCCTGCTTTTACGTGACCGGTCTTGCCGCCGGGTTCGGCTACAACCGATCGCTGGCTCTCCCCGGCCAGGACGAGGTCTCGACGTTCCCGCTCATCGAGGCGGTGACCAGCACCGACACGATGGACAAGTGGCGCAAGGACCCCGGCCAGGCGCTCGCCGCCCTCGGAGAATACGTGAAGGCGCAGCCGGGCGAGTACTGGCTGGCCGCTGGGGTGAAGTTCACGTCGTTCGAGCTCCTGGACAGCTTCGCGCTGCTCGCGGTCCAGTTCGGCGCCGATTTCACGATCGCGTTGCTCGGCGTCTCGACCCTCACGGTTCCGAACGCCGGCGGCGAGCCGATCGAGCCGATCGCCCGCGCCACGCTCGGTCTCGAAGCCGTGTTCAAGCCGACCAGTGGCACGTTGGCCTTGAGCGCCGTCCTCAGCCCCGACTCCTACGTTCTCGACAAGGCCGCCCATCTCACCGGTGGCTTCGCATTCGACGTGTGGTGGCAGGAGCCACACCCGGGGCAGTTCGTACTCACTCTCGGCGGCTACAGCCCCCGCTTTGACGTGCCCGACTTCTATCCCAAGGAGCAGCCGCTCGGTCTCAACTGGGTGGTGGGAGGCGGCGTGCAGATCGTCGGCGGCGCTTACTTCGCCCTCACGCCATCGGCGGTGATGGCCGGTGGCGAGCTGTCGGTCACCTTCACGTCGGGCGATCTCAAGGCCTGGGCGCAGGCCAGCGCCGACTTCCTGATCCGCTGGAAGCCGTTCTCGTTTGCGGTGTCGATCGCGGTGTCGATCGGCGCGTCATATCGACTGTCCATCTGGGGCATCCACCACACCTTCACGATCGAGTTGGGCGCCTCTCTTGACCTGCAGGGAATGCCGATCCACGGGCGGGCCGAGATCCACTGGTTCATCATCTCGTTCAGCGTCCCGATCGGCACTGAGCCGGCCACGCAGGCCCGGGCGCTGACGTTCCCCGAGTTCGAGCAGTCCTTCCTCCAGTCGCAGCCGAGCGCGACCACCAACACCGTGCAGGCGTCGGTGGCCAGTGGGCTGGTGGCGTCACTTGACCAAACCACCAACAGCAGCTGGATCGTGGCGTCACGGTTCACCCTCGTGACCAGCTCGCTCATCCCCTCGACCTCGGCCAGCCTCAACGGCACAACCCCGGGGAACGGCTGGAACTCAACCCTCGGCGTGCGCCCGATGGCGGCCGCCTCGATGACGTCGTCGCACGTCGTGACGCTGATCGACGCTCAGCACAATCCGGTCCCCACGGCCAATCTGGCCGTCACCGCGACGCTGGCCAACGTCCCGGCAGCGCTGTGGTCTCCAAACCCGCAGGAGCAGGCGACACCGACCAACGAGCTCGTCGAGCACGCGCTGGTCGGCCTGCAGATCTCCTCACCGTGTCAGGCGCAGACGCCGTTGATGCCGTTCGCGGTCTCGCTGCTCGTCCAGGACACGTCGGTGTCCGCCACCTGGGCGCCACCCTCCCGGCCCGACTCACATCCGTACCCGGGGACGGGGATCGTCGGCCAGGTGCAGACGGCGCTGCGGGATCAGGCTGTCACCGACGCGCGCACCACACTGGTCAGCGAACTGACGGCCACTTTCCCGCAGCTCATCGACGGCTCTCCGACCGTGCTGGCCCAGTTCGCCGACCAGGTGCTCCAGGCTCAGCCCGTCCTCACCCCGCTCGGTGCCGAGCCCACCGTCGCCCCGGCGCCATGAACGTCGCCGCCGACACCCTGGAGGCCCGGATCGGCGATGGCTGGCTGATCGGTGTCCCCGACGGGTCCTACACACTGACGGTCAAGCAGACGATCACGCCTCAAGGTGATGTCGAGCACGATGTGTCTCGAGACTTCACGGTCAACATCACCGGCCCGCGCTTTGCCATCAACTCGGGTGACCTGCACAGCCGCTTCCCGGCGCCCGACAGCACCGGGAGTTACGCCGCACTGCTGCCGCAGGCGGTCCTGGCCCGGGCGACGCTGCCGTGGGAGCGGACGCTGACCGGCTCGGTCGATGTCGAGGAGGGGTTTGTCGGCCAGTCGCTGTCCGCGCCTTTCGTGGCGCTGATCGTGTGTGGGGGCCCGACCCCTCCGCCGGTGGTGGCGTGCACCGTCGGCGACATGATCAACCCGCCCAGCGGCGTCTTTCGCCCGCCGTTGACGCTCGGGCCCAGCGAGCGCCTGACGGACGCCAGCGCCTACGTCGAGTTGACGGTGGCGCAGTACAAGGAAACGCTCCCCACCGCCGCCGATCTTCCGTACCTTGCGCACATCCGCGAGGTTGACGCCAGCGCCAAGGCAAGCGGCGAGGCGACCGACGACGGCTGGTACGCGGTGGTGCTCGCCAACCGCCTGCCGGCGGCGGCATCGCCTGGGATGACGGCGCCCAGCACCGCCTACCTGGTGTCACTCGAGGGGTACGGACCGTACCTACCGCTGACCGCGTCCACCTTCCCGAACGGGTGCGCGTCAACGCGCCTGGTGGTGCTCACCTCGTGGACGTTCTCCGACGACGGTGTCGGCGCCCAGGATTTCACTGAGACGCTCACCGCGGCGTCCAAGAGGAGCGGCGGGCTGGTGGTGGGCGCGCCCGGCGACGGCACTGCGGCGGCGGCTGCGCTGCGCCGTGGCTACGTACCCATGAACCACGTCACGCGGCAGGCCCAGACGGTGGTCGCGTGGTATCGCGGGCCGCTCGTTCCCCTGTCGATGCCGGCCGAGGCTCCGCGCAGCTACTCGTGCTCGGACGCGGCCCTGCGCTTTGACCCGGCCACCGGGATGCTCGACTGCACCTACGCCGCCGCATGGCAGCTGGGCCGGTTGATGGCGCTCGCCGATCAGGAGGTGGCGCAGGCCATCGACGGCTGGCGGCGCGCTGACCGCCAGCGAGCGGGCGATCTGGTGGGGCGCGTGTTGCTCGCCCGGCGCTTTCCGTCGCTCGGCCTCGAGCCCACGGTGGCGGGCCTCCTCGGCCGGCAGGCGGTCCGGAGGTCGTTTGCGTCCGTGTTGGCGCGCGAGATCGGTCCGGCCGCGATCGGTGGCAGGCCCGCAGAACACCGGATCAGCGGTCCGCGCGACTCACTTCTGCCCGCCGACGAGCAGGTCAACCTCCGTCGCCGTCTGCGCGCCGACCCCGATCATTGGCTGGGCCTGGCGGCGGCACAGGATCCGCCGCTCCCGGACCTGGTGCTCCACTGGCTCGCCAAGCTCTCGGCGCTCGACGGACTGCCGTTCAACCATCTGGTCCCGGACCCGCGGGCTCTGCCGACGGAGAGCATCCGCTTCTTCTACCTGGATCCGACGTGGATCGCCGCGCTGGTCGATGGTGCGCTCAGCATCGGGCGCACCACCACCTTCGATCATGAGCACGACGCCGCGGTCCTGCCGCTCGCCGTGACGCTCGCCATCCGCGCACGGACACGTCTGCGCTCCGGTGCGGGCGCGCCGGCGGCAGCCACCGAGCTTGGCACCGGGCCGGTGAGCGGTTTCCTGTTGCGCTCGCGCGCGGTCACCCATTGGAGCGGCGTGGACGTGACCGTGTATCCCGATGCCCTGGCCCAGAAGCCGGCGCTGCCGCTGATCCGCCTCGAGCGCCTGTCTGACACGGTGCTGTTGTGTCTGGCCCAGGGATCGCTGGCGCGGGTGGACTTCCGCCAGCCGATCGAGGGGCTGCAGCTCGGCATTCGGGGAGCCAGTGACCTGAGCGTCACGCTGCGAGGCCTCGGCCAGGGCGGCTTCGCGGTCGGCGCGACACTGGGAGCGGGGAGCCTGCAGTGGCGAGGCGACGCGACCGATCGGGTGATCGACGTCGCCGGCTCGGCCGCCGCCCTCGCTGCGGCGCTGGTCCAGGACAAGGCCTGGACGGCGGGCCAGGCGCTCAGCCCCGGTGACTTCGCGATGCAGATCCTGGAGAGCGCACAGGTGGTGTCGATGGCGACGACCACAATGGCTGACCTGACCCCGGCGCAACCGGCGTGGGCGCCGACGCCGGAGGACCTCCTTGACCGCGGGAGCGAGCGACTGCAGAGCTTCATCGACCGAGGACTGCTCGATGCCCGCTGATCGCACGGTGCTGGTGCCGATCGACGTCCGCGCTCTGGTGTGTGCGGCCGGTGCAGCCGAGGCCGAGTGGGCCGAGGTCACCCCCCGCTACCCGCGCCTGGAACAGGGGGTCACGCTGGGCGACCAGCTTGCAGCGGCGCCGTTCACCACCCGCTCACGTCCGCCCGAGCCCGGCGTCCATCTGCACTGGGCGATGCCGGACGCCCTGACCCATGGCCATCAGCTGCCTGACGGCGAGACCCAGTTCCCCCTGGTGCCCAACCGATGGTCGATCACCCGGATGTGGCGCGATGGGGATCAGATCCGGACGCGCGGCTGGATGCTGATCAGCGATGCCCTGTCCGATGAGGATCCCGGCGGATCAACACCTTGGCCGGTTCGGCAGGACGGCACGTACCGCTGCGCCTATCTGGGCAAACGCATCGATCCGGTCCGCTACGACGGCGCCGACGCGCAGGACGTCGGAGAGCTGTTCCTCACCGCGGTGGGCCCGGGGGACCCGCTGTTCGCAGCGAGCTACTGGAGCTGTCGCAACGTGTTCGGGATGCACGACGCACTGGACGACCTCCCGCCCGCGGGCGCTCCTGGGGGCCTCAGCTACCTGGTGGTCGGATGGTGGTCAGCCCCGGGCGCCGAGCCGCTGAGCGGTGTCACCGATTGGCGCGAGCGCCTACACGAGATGCGCTGGTCACTGCCGGCCGGAGCGACCGACCCTCCGGCCCGGACGATCCTTCACGGGCTCCTTCACGGGGTCCGGTGGGAGGGCCCGGAGGCGCCGGGCCCGACCGGGATCCCCCAGGGCGAGGTGCAGCTGTCGATCGGGAACACGACCAATGAGGCACTGGCCGCGCTCGTCGCCGCGCATGTGCCGGGCCATCCCGACGTCGAGCGTCTGCTCGAGGCGTTTCTCGACGGATTGATGCCTCAGCTCGAGGGCCCGGACGGCCTGGTGGCCTTGGAGGAGCAGTTGCACGAACTGGAGTTCGCGCCCTACGGCGGGTCTGAGCGCCATCGGCTCGTGGCGATCAGTCAGGGCGCGGCCGGCGCCGGCGCGCGGGCGCGAGCTCTGGATCCGCTGCCAGAGCGCCTGGGCGACGGCCTGGCGACGCTCCTGGGCCTCGAGGAGGAGCGCGATCAGCTCGCCGGCCGGCTTGCCGGACAGCGCCAGCTGCTCTACGCGACGTGGCACAAGAAGGCCCAGCTGGACCAGAGCCCATGGCCGACACGCCCCAGCGCCGCCGCGGTCGCCCAGTACATCGAAGACCAGCTGCTCGAGCAACTGGGAGTCACCGAGCAGGCGCTCGCCGCCAACGGCGTCAACCTCGATGCGGCTCTGAGCGCGCTCCAGGACGCGGTCCAAGCCGATGGCCGTTACGAACTGAGCACCGAGGCCGCTGAGCGCTTCTGGCAACCGCATCCACCGGTCGTCGTGCTCTCCGGAGATGGAGTGCGACGATCGCTGCGCCATGGCCACGACGGCCGTTTCGAGAGCGACGGTACGCTCGCCTGTCGGCTGGACGCGACGACCGTGTCAGGCCTCCGGGCGCCGCGCGCGCACGGACTTGATCTGCAGGTGCGGGGCTCGGACATCGAAGCGCGGCTCGGCGAGACGCCGCTTCCGCGCGCCGCGCCCCGCATCGTTCGGGATCTCCTGATCGAGGCGGTGGCGCTGAGTCCCCCGCTTCGCGCGGTGCTCGTCGCCGACGCGTGGCGCATGGCCGGGACGCCCCGGCCGTCACCAGACCAGATCCAGCGCGGCGAAGCCGCGCTCGCCACGCCGCAGAGCCGCATCGGGCGCTCCCCATCGCCGGTCGGGGTGGTGGAGTGGTCGGCGCCCTGGACTCCGTTGCTGCTCCAGTGGGAGGCGGACTGGCATCCCACGGCCGGCACGCCGGCCGACTCGCTGGAGGGGTGGGAGCTCGGCGAGATCGACTTCCGCCGGCGCGAAGGCGCCACGGATCTCGGACCGCTGCGCCGGTTCGTCGGACAGGTCCCGCTCGATCCGGCCACCACCGTTCGGCTCTCTGCGCAGATCACTCGCTACGTCCAGGACCATCCCGACGATCCCAATCGCACCACGCTCACCGCGCTGGCGCGGTCGGTGGGAACGCTCGACGTGGTGTCGCAGTCGCTGAGCGGGTTCGATTGGGCGCTGATCGGAACGTTGCAAACGCTCCAACTGCCGGTCATCGACCCGGTTGACCCGTCGCTCGGTCGCCTCGTCGCCGCCCACGTCGGCGCGGCAGATGAGGTCACGCCCGATCCCTCGGGTTCGTTCGATCCCGTCCGCGCCGGCCACCTGCTGATCACCCGGGTGGCGATGGTCGACACCTTCGGCCAGATCAAGGCGGCGGGTGTGGCCGGCGAGCCGGCGCCGATCGTGTCTGAGCCGCTGCGCTCGCCTAAAGGAGGCCCGTTCGCGCAGCTGCCACCCCGCGTCACCCAGCCCTGCCGCCTGCGCTTCGGCTGGACGCCGTCGAGCGCTGAGCGTCACGGCCGGGCGACGTCCGATGATCCGGCGACGACACCCGTGGCCGGCTGGCTGCTGCCCAACCACATCGACGCGAGCATGATGGTGTTCGACCCTGTCGGCACGCTCATCGGCGAGTTGCAGTTGATCGACGGCGCGCTCGATCCGGGCGGCCCCGGGGTCCGGTGGCTGCCGGCCGCCGGGACGCCCCAAACCCTCGGCGTGGCCCCGACGTTCCCCGACGACCCGACGCTGCAGGGATTCACCGACGGTCTGCTCACCTCCGGCATGGCCGGCCAGCACGCGCTGCGCGACCTGCTCCAGGTGATCGACGAGACGCTTCCCAGCGTCGACCCGCTCGGGAGCTGGCAGAACCAGAGCCTGTCGATTCTCGTCGGGCGCCCGCTTGCGATCGCCCGCGCAACGCTGAGGCTGGAGCTCTCCGGCCTCCCGTCCTATACCCAGAGCTGGGATGGACTGCGGCAGTTGCTGGCCACCAACGAGCTCCCCACCGAAGGCTTTGAGGGAGTGCGGTTGCCCGTGATACTGGGCGACACCCGACAGCTGCTCGACGGCCTCATCGGGTTCTTCGTCGACGACGATTTCAGCGCGTTCCACGTCGGCCGTTACGGCGTTCACCCGCCGGCGGCCTCGTCCTACGTCAAGCCCAACCTGCCTTTGCACGTGCTTCCCGATCCGGCAGCCGCGGCGGTGGAGGTGGTGCTGGTGCTCGATCCCCGGGCGGCGGTCCACGCCACCTCAGCGTGGCTGCCCACCGACGAGCTGTCGCTGTCCCCGGACTTTTACACCGCCGCCGTGGCGGCCATGGAGGTGACGTTCCTCACCGGGCCGATCGTCACCGACGAGGCCAATGTGTCGCTGCCGCTGCCCCAGGCGCCGGGAAGCTGGAGTTGGTTGTCGGTCGACGGCGCAGGAACGTGGCGTGAGGTCGGCGACATCGCGGCGGTGACCCCGAAGGCCGCCCTGGACGCAACACCGCAGTCTCTGGTCGATGGGTGGCTGAAGGTCACAGGGGTCCTGCGCGGCCGTGGCGCGACGGCGGTTCGTTCAAACGGGAACGGGCGCGGAAACGGGACCGCCCGGGGCACCGGCCGATGAGCGTGTTGACCGATGGCCCCTACGCGGCCGCCAGGGATGCCGGCGAGCGTCCCGTCCCCGCGGTCCCTGCCCCCGTTCCGATCTCGTTTGAGCTGCGGGGCGCGATTGCCACCACGGTCGAGCCGTCGCGGCCGGTGTTCAACCGTCTGTACCTGGCCGTCGCGCGTCCGCCGATCCCGCCCGACGGCGAGGCGTCAGCCGTGCTGCCGGGCATTGAGGTCGTATTCGTGACCTTCCAGTGGGGCGACGGGGCCGGTGCGCTGTGCACCCTGCCCGAGGCAGAAGGGATCGTGGTCAGTGCGGATTCGGACTCGGCTGATTGGACCGTGACCCGCAGTTCGGCGCCCGACGTCGGGTACTACTGGATCCTGCAGCCCGCAAAGGGGCCGCCCCTGGCCCCCGGCGACACGCGAGGGTTCATCTTCGACCGCATCGTCAGCATCTCTGCACGGGACCTGCCGCCGACGCTGTGCTTTGCGTCGTGCGCCTATCGATCGCCGACCGGGACGCAGCAGTTCGCCACCGCTTCCTTCTGGCGGTCAGTGCCACTGTCGGTGTCGTCCCTGCGCGCGTCCCCCCAGGCGACCACACCACGCGCACCCGTGACGATCAGCTGGACGACCACCGGCGCGCGCACCTGCACGATGGCGCCCGGTGACGATGACCAGCTGCCGCCCGCGGGCCAGGTGACGGTCAGCCCGAAGCACGCGCAGACCTACTCGCTCGACGCGCTGGCGTCAGACGGACGCCGGGCCTCGCGCACGCTGCGGGTGCCCATGGCATCGGGATGGAGCGAGTTGACGCGCCTTCCGGTGGTCTGCGCCGACGCCCCGGTGTTGCTGGAGGGCGACGGCGAGGTCCTCTGTCTCGCCCCCGAATCCGGTGTCCTTGTCAGTTCACCGGACGGCCGCGACTGGCGCCGGCAGGCCAGACCGCTCCCGGTGCGCCCCTGGGGCGCGGTCGGCATCAGCGCGCCCGGCCGGCTCGTTCTCGCCGGAGGCGTGCCCGTCGAGACCGCGGCTGCGGCTGGCAGCTTCGTCCTGCGCTCGGGGAACGGGCGGTCCTGGACGGTGGTCACCGGCCAGGCATGGCCAGAGCAACGCCAATGGCCGGGCATGGCGGTCCACGCCGGGCGCCTGTGGGTGCTCGGCGGATTGATCGACGACACGGCGACAGCGAGCGTCGCCGCCAGCGCCGACGGCATGACATGGACCGCCGCGCCCGCGCCGTGGACCCCGCGCGTTCGCCCGGGCGTGGCCTGTCTCGGCGAGGCCATCTGGCTCAGCGGCGGCCTGACCACCCGGGGGCCGGGAGCCGGTGCGCTGTCTGACCTCTGGCGTCTCGGCTTCGACGGCGTGTGGACCCAGGGCCCGGTGCCCCCCTGGGCGGGTGAGCGCGTGCTCACCCGTCTGGCGGTCATGGCCGGACGGCTGCATGCGCTGACGATCTCGCTCGGCGAGGGTCCGATAGCGCTCTGGGCGCTGGGCGAGGGGCTCTCGTGGGAGCTGCTCGACGCCGCCGCCCCCGTACGCAGCCGCCGGCTGCTCGGCGCCCGGATCGAGGCGATCGCCTTCGGTGACGGCCTGCTCGTGGTCAGCGATGCCGGCGCATGGTGGTGGGGACCGCGCGCGGGCTGACCCCGTCCAGCGTCGACGCGGCCGTACTGACCGCCCGGTGGTCGCGCGATGCACGGTTCCCACTTGACTTCGGCCGGGGGCGAGGCGTAGCGTCGCCGTCGCGCGGGATTGAGTGAGAAGGGGTCTGGCGATGGTGCAGGGGTTGGTGTCTCGTGGGATGGCGGCGGTCGCAACCGCGTCCGCGGTCGCTGTGTTGGGCCTGGCGCCCGGCGTCGCGCTGGCGGCGGCTCCGTGCGGCACCGGCGGGACGCTCGCCATTTCCGGCTCCACGGAGTCCTGCACGTACACGGCTCCGGGTGAGGACACCTTCGCGGTGCCGGCCGGAATCAGCGCGATCACCGTCAGCGCGACCGGGGGCGCAGGCGGATCCGGAGGAAGCGCGGTCGGGTCCAGCAACGGTGGGCCGGGCGGGGAGGGCGCACAGGTGATGTCCTCGGTGTCGGTGGCACCGTCGAGCACCCTGTTTGTCGAGGTGGGGTCTGACGGCGCCGCGGGCACCGATGGGGTGGCCGGTATGAACGTCTGTCCGGGCGGAGCCGGGGGCGGCAACGGAGGCGGCCGAGGCGGCGACGGACGCTGCGCGCTCGGCGGCGGGGGCGGCGGGGGCGGCGCCTCCGCGATCCAGACGTCTCCGGCGTCGGCCGGCGGGCTGACCGCGGGCACGGGCGATCCGCGCCTGGTGGTGGCCGGCGGCGGCGGAGGAGGTGGCGGTCAGGGCAACTTCACCCCCACCACCGGCGGCGGGGCCGGTGGGAGCGCCGGCGGCTCAGCCACCACCGGGGCCGGTGCCGGCGGCGACGCATCGGGTGTCAACTGCGGCAACGAGGTCGGTGGCGCAGGCGAGCCGGGCCAGGTCGGTCCGGGCGGCGGGGCGGCTGGGACCACAGCGTGTCTGTTCCCCCTGTTGCCGCCGTCGTTCGGTGGCGCGGGGGCGCCCGGGTCTGGGGGAGCCGGCGGAAGCGGGGACACGGCCGACGGTGGCGGCGCCGGTGCGGGTGGCGGTGGCTACGTCGGTGGTGGTGGTGGCACCGCGCTGGTCGGCACAGGTGCCGGCGGCGGTGGGGGAGGGTCGAGCTTTGGACCGGTCGACGTTGCCATCGCGGCCACCACGGACCCCCCGTCGGTGCGGATCGCTTGGGTGCTGTTGCCGATCCCGGCGATTGCCGTTCCCGCGCCGGGCGCCACGTTCGCGGTGGGCCAGACGGTCGCCTCGAGCTTCACGTGCACCGCTGCTGCCGGGGGTCCTGGCATTCAGACCTGCCTTGACCAGGACGGCCGCGCCTCGGGTACGCCGCTGGACACCGCCACGCCCGGCGTGCACACCCTCGAGGTGACTGCGACCACCATCGGCGGGCAGGCCGCTCATCTCTCGCGGACCTACACGGTGACGGCCGCTCCGTCTGCAGACATCATCTCCCCGGCAACCGACCAGACGTTCGCGGTGGGCCAGCGCGTGCCGACGCGCTTTGCGTGTAGCGAGGGCGCGAGCGGGCCGGGGGTCGCCTCGTGCACGGACTCATTGGGTATGGGCCCGTCAACTGGGGCGCTGGACACCTCCCAGCCCGGAACTTTCACCTACGCCGTGACCGCGACCAGTGACGACGGGCAGACGACGACCGCCACCATCAAGTACGCCGTCGCGCGGGCGCCCTCGGTGCAGAGCACCATCCCGACCACCGGGGCTCGGTACACGGGAGGGCAACGGGTCACAGCCAGCTACACCTGTCAGGAGGGGAACGGCGGACCCGGCATCGCCTCGTGCGCAGGGACCGTCGCCAGCGGGCACTCGCTGCCCACCGGCACCACCGGACGGCACCGCTTCACCATCACCGCGACCTCGCAGGACGGACAGGCCACCACCACCACCATCGCCTACACCGTCACGCTGCCCGACAACCACTTCAGCGTGTCTCACACCATGACACACCCTGACGGGGCGATCGGCTTTGCCATCAGGGTGCCGGGCCCGGGGCGCATCGATGTGCTGGAGACCGCCTGGAACGACAATCTCGAGCACACCGCGGTGCTGTTGCGACCCGCCGTGCGTCGGTTCGTCTACGCCCGCGCGCGGACCACCTCCCGCACCGGAGGCGTCGTTCACCTTCGGGTCACCCCCAACGCCCGAGGCGGACGCCTCGTCGGCCACCACGCTTACCAGGTCACCCTCCGGTTGTGGGTCACCTACACCCCGTCGGGCGGCCACGCCCGCAGCATCGGCTTCTACGGCCTGCATCTCCCGTAGTCCACCGCGCGGGTCCGGTGCAGGCAGGGCCCAGCCCAAGATCAAAGGAAAACGCTGCCTGTACTGATTACAACGATCGGTGTGGTATGTCGAGCATGCCGACCATCAGCCCCGACGCCCGCACCAGGACACGTTATTGCCACGTAGGTGAGCACGAGTGGAGGTATCGACGATGCCAGAAGTACACGTCTTTATGGCCGAGGGTCGTACGGATGAGCAGAAGAAGAACATGATGGGCGACATCACCAAGGCCCTGGTCGACAACCTCGGGGTCTCACCAGACGCGGTGACCGTCCAGATTGTCGAGGCGAAGCTGACTGACAAGATGAAGGGCGCCAAGACCTTCGCGGAGCGCTAGGACGAGCCACAGACGGCCGGATCAGCGACGCGCGCGGCCTGGAGCGGGCACCGGCCCTCGCAATCGCACCGCCACGTTTTCGATCGCGTGGAAAGCAGTCGACGGCGCGATCACCGGGGTGTCTAGCTGCGTCGACGCCCCGGTCATCGGTTCGACGACGAAGGAGAGCCAGGCGCCTTCGGAGCCATGACGGTGTCCTCACAACGAGCGCGTCAGACTTCGGCGTGTGCACCGCTCGCTGACCGATGACCTCGCGCTCTGGCTATCGCCGACAGAGTCCCGGTCAGGCGTCGTGCCGGGGGCGCTTGTGGGGCTTGTTCGTGGCGTGGCTGCGGCGCGCCCCGGAGAACTCAGCCGCAACGATCCCGTACCTGACACGGTCGCCGAGCGGCAGGCGGCGGTCCTGATCCTGATCGCGACCGACCGGGCCCACGGCCCGGACGTCCTGCTGCAACAGCGGGCGGGCACGCTGCGCGACCACGCGGGCGAGGTCGCCTTTCCCGGCGGCGCGCGGGAAGCCGGCGACGCAGCCCCCGCTGGGACCGCGATCCGCGAGGCCGCCGAGGAGACCGGAGTAAACCCGGCAGCCATCGACCCGCTGATCCTGCTGCCCCGTCTGCACATCCCACCGTCGCGGTTTGATGTGACCGGCGTGCTCGCCCACTGGCGCAAGCCATCGCCGGTCAGCGTGATCGACCCAGGCGAGACCAGCCGTGTCATGCGCATCCCGTTCACCGCCTTGGCCGACCCCGACCACCGCATCATGCTCAACACACGCTTCGGCTGGCACGGCCCAGCGTTCGTTCTCAATGGGGCAGTCGTGTGGGGGTATACCGGCGAGATCCTTGCCGCGCTGCTGCGTCTAGGAGGATGGGAACGTTCGTGGGTTTCGTCTAACCCGCTTGATCTCGACCAGGCATGGCGACGGGCCGGCCAGTTGTAGGTCGCCACAGCGGTCGCCGCCGCGCTGGTCGGCGAAGATCAAAGCAATCGTTTCGAAGCTCTTCTCGGGCCTTCTAGTAGCCAGAGGAGGCGACTGCGGGCTGTGCGGTTGGCCATTGGGGAGATCCTCGGCCTGGACCGGGTGTCGATCCCTCACCCCGTTGGGATGATGAGCCTATCCGCGAGCGGGGGCAGACTCGCCGGCATGGTCGAGCGATTGGCGGGCATGCCGCCCGGCACGGTTGGGTTTCGCGCGAGCGGCGAGATCGACCGCGACGACTACGACGAGGTACTGGTACCCGAACTCCGGCGGGCGCTTGAGCGCGGGGGTGGACTGCGGACCCTCTACGTGATCGAGGATCTCGACGAGGTCGAGACGGGCGCGCTGTGGGCTGACGCGAAGCTCGGCTTCAACCTCGGCGTCCGAAACCACGAGGCATGGGTGCGGTCGGCCATCGTCACCGACATCGAATGGATGGCTCGCTCCACGAAGCTCTTCGCCTGGATGATTCCGGGTGAGGCGCGAGTCTTCCCGCTCGCCGAACTGGACCAGGCCAAGGCCTGGGTCGCTGGCAACTAACCCTCGCATCGACAGGATCAACGGGCAAACCCGTCGCCAGAATGTGGCGCAGGACGTCGTCACCGCCAGCCTCCGCGGCCTTGAGCTGGGCGAGGTCGTCTGCGCCCCCGGTGTAGAGGACTCCAGCCTGCTCGACACCGTGTTCGCCGCCGACCTGGCCGCCTTCGGCGGCCAGAGCCCACACCTCGCCTCTCGCTACAAGACAACCTGATGAGTCCGGCTGGTTGGTGCCGCACCACGCGCGGCACCGACTGCCGGCGCGCCTGCTAGCTGACCGGCCTCACGGTCAGCGAGATCACGGACGTGCTCGAGCAGGTCGAGAACGTCTTCTTGATCGTCACCGCCTTGCTCTGACCGGGCGGGGCCACCTTGAGTCCGGCAGCCGTGACCGGCGCGCACTGCGACGGGGAGAAGTTGCCCGTCTCGACGATCCCGATCAGCGCGCTCTGCGCCTTGCCAGGCAGGAGCGTGACAGTCTTGACGCTTGCGGCGATCGGCGACGCCGGGCTACCGATCTGCTTGCCGGTGCTCGTCACCGCAGTCACGCCCGGGTAACCACGCAGGGTGCACCCGAGCTTGCTCGTGTTCACAAACTGGAGGGGGTAGAACACCGTACCCGCAGCGCCGTTCGCCGGACCGAGCGACACCTTCAGCGCCGAGGTCGCGCAAGCGCCGGTCGCACCGCGCTTCGCTTTGCTCCACTTGACCGTAAATTGCGTGCTGCTGCCGTTCTTGATGTAGGTCCCCCAGCCCTTGGCGACCTCGACGCCCGCCCAGCCGGGGATCGCGTTGTTGTACTTGTTCAGGAACGTCGTGAAGTAGTTCGAGGCGGTCTTGCAGCCGAGGTTCGGGCTGGAGACGGTGTAGCTGCCGCCAGGCAGGATCACACCGCCGGACTGATCGTTGTGCAGCACGGTGAAGCTGATGCCGTCGCACGACGCCGGCGCCGCCGTAGCGGGGGCGGGGGCGGCGAGCGCCACCGAGGCCGCCAGCGCGGCGACCGCGGTCACGCCGGTCATGAGCACGTGCGTGCGTGCGCCAGAAAAACGATCGATCATCAACTGGCCCAGTCGCCCGGCAAGAACACGGGTTGTCATCCGACCTCCACTCATAGCTGGATCGGCGGAGCGGCAACGGTGATCGGCGCGTTCGTTCGACCGCTAAGCATCGCTGTCTCGGATGTATCGACGATCGCCCGGTCCGCTCGAGCTACGACGCGACCCGCCAGTCAAGACTACGCCCCTTTGGAGAAGCATGGTGTGTTGGTTAGATTTTGAAGCTCGGCCCTGGCTGGAAAGAGAGAATCTCCCCCGCGGTCTGAGACGAATCGAGCAGCCGACGGGGCTGGGTGTGGGGCGGCGGCTCGCGAACTTCTACAGTGCAGGCATGAGTTGGACGGTCGACGTCGAGGCCACAGCCGAGGCCCGGATCGCGCAGTTGCCGGTTGCGTTTGCGGCTGCCGTGGAGGACGCACTGAGTCGCCCAGCTGTCCAGCAGCCGTCGTGGCCGGACGCCGTGCAGGCAGGGCGTGTGATCGGAGTGCTGGAGGGCGTGCCGCCGATCGCGGTCGCCTCCGAGGTTGACGTCCTCCAGGGACGGTTGGCCGCCGTCGCGCGGGGGGAGGCGTTCCTGCTGCAGGGCGGCGATTGCGCCGAGACCTTCCTGGACAACACCGAGGCGCGTCTGCGAGGCACGATCAGAACGCTTCTGCAGATGGCCGTGGTTTTGACCTATGGAACGCAGATGCCGGTCGTCAAGCTCGGCCGTTTCGCCGGTCAGTACGCCAAGCCCCGCAGTGCGGAGCTCGACGGCGCCGGGCTCCCGTCCTATCGCGGCGACATGATCAACGCGATCGAGCCGACGGCCGAGGCTCGCCGGCCCGATCCGGGCCGGATGATCCGAGCGTTCGCGAACGCCGCCGCCGCGATGAACCTGGCGCGCGCGATCACGGGCGCCGGGCTCGCCGACCTTCACCGCCTGCAGGAGTGGAACATGGACTTCGTGCGCCGCTCCAGCGCCGGGGAGCGGTACGAGCGTGTGGCGACCGAGATCGACCGCAGCCTGCGCTTCATGTCGGCGTGCGGGGTCGATGACAGCTCATTGCGCACCGTCGAGCTGTTCGCCAGCCACGAGATGCTGGTGCTCGACTACGAGCGGGCGCTGCTGCGTCTCGAGGGCGAGAGGCTGTACCTGCTGTCGGCCCACCAGGTCTGGATCGGTGAGCGCACGCGCCAGCTCGACGGCGCCCATGTCGCGTTGGGCGCGCTCATCGCGAACCCGGTCGGGGTCAAGATCGGTCCGACGGTCACACCAGAGGAGGCCGTCGCGCTCGTGGAGCGGCTCGATCCCGATCACGTCGACGGCCGGGTGACTCTCGTCTCTCGTATGGGGAACCATGTCGTCCGCGACCGGTTGCCGCCGATCGTGGAGGCGGTCTCACGAACCGGGCACCGCGTTGTGTGGCAGTGCGATCCGATGCACGGCAACACCGAAGAGTCCCCCTCCGGTCACAAGACCCGGCATTTTGACCGCATCGTCGACGAGGTCGAGGGCTTCTTCGAGGTGCACCAGCAGTTGGGTACACACCCCGGCGGCATCCACGTCGAGCACACCGGCGAAGACGTCACCGAATGCCTCGGCGGCGCGCAGATGATCACCCACAGCCAGCTCGCCTCGCGGTACGCATCGGCGTGCGATCCACGGCTGAACACCGAGCAGGCCCTCGAGCTGGCGTTCCTCGTCATCGAGATGCTGCGGCGGACCGCCGCCTGACCGGCGCGCGCGGCCGGAAAGCGTCCGTTACGCCGTGCTCGTGTTGGCCGCGTGCCAGTCACCCGTTGGGGATGATGTGGGTTCGCCGGAGTTGAGCGAGCATCGGTCGATGATCGTTTCGAACGAAGGAGCAGGCGATGGCGTCTGATCAGGTGACAGACGGGGACCAGTTGCGGGAGGCCATCGCGTCGCTGTCGTCTCCTGACCGGGTCGACTCGCCCTTCGGCGCGCTGGACTTCTTTGATGGCGTGCCGCTCTCCGGGACGGTCTCGAAGGCGTACGACGCGCTGGATCTGATGCGCGGCATCGAGGTATTCCTCAACGCCGTCCCGGGCGCCTCGTTGGTAGCGATGCGTCAGGGTCTCCGGTCGGCCGGGGTCGTCTCGCCGCGAGTCATCGGATTTACCGAGCCAAGAGCGAACTCGCGTTCGTTGTTTCTGACGCCGAACACGGAGACCACCTACGGCACGACGGTGCTCGATCTGCGCGAGTGGGGCCCCACGGTGATCGAGGCGCCGCCGGCGTCGTTGTGCGTGGTTGACGACTTCTGGTTTCGCTATGTCGCTGACATGGGGATCGCCGGCCCGGACGAGGGCCGCGGCGGCAAGTACCTCTTTCTGCCGCCGGGCTATGACGGCGAGGTCCCCGACGGGTATTTCGTGTACCGGCCGCCGACGTTCACCAACTGGGCGGTCCTGCGCGCGCTCGGCGGCGTCCCAGCGATGAAACAGACCAAGATCTACCCGCTCACCGAGGCCGAAAGACCGGAACCGAACGAGTTCATCAACCTTGCCGAACTCGTGTTCAACACCGTCCACGCGAACGACTTCTCGTTCTATGAGGAGGTCGACGAGCTCGTCCAAGAGGAGCCGGTCGAAGCGCTTGACGCCGAGCGGGCCGGCCAGTTAGCGAGCATCGGAATCGTCAAAGGCCAGCCGTTCGCGCCAGATGACCGAATGCGAGAGATTCTCGAGCAGGCCGCGCAGATCGGCGCCGGCCTGGCACGGGTGATCGCCTACGCCCCTCGGGACCCGCAAGCGTCGCTCTATGGCTCATGGAAGAACGCGTTCGTCGGCGGCAGCTATGAATTCCTGCGAAACGGAGCACGCCTCCTGGACGCTCGCACCCAGTTTCACTACATCGCGACCGTCATCACTCCTGCGATGGCCCACGCTCAGATCGGCGCCGGGTCGGCGTACGCCTACACCGTGCAGGATGCCAACGGCGAGCTGCTCCAGGGCTCCAAGACCTACCGGCTGCACGTCGATCCTGACCCGCCGGCCAAGAACTTCTGGGCCGTCGACGTCTATGACACTCAGACCCGCTCTCTGATCCAAGTCCCGTCCACGATCTGGCCCGCCCTGGCCAGCAACTCCGGGACGCTTCAAGCCAACGACGACGGCTCCTACGATCTCTATTTCGGGCCCGCCGCGCCGGACGGCAAGCAATCAAATTGGATCGAGACCATCCCCGGCAAATCCTGGTTCCAGCTCTTCCGGATCTACGGCCCGCTGCAACCCTGGTTTGACCAGACCTGGAAGCTCAACGAGTTCGAGCTCATCGACTGACGCACACCCGGGGCATAGATGGCACTCCGATACGATCGGAGGCATCCTCCGCTTATGGTGCGGAGGCGACAGAGGACGCGTGAGATGAAGACACGGACGCTCGGCGGCACCGGGATTTCAGTGAGCGAGATGGCCCTTGGGACGATGATGCTCGGACCGATGGGGAACACCGAGCGAGACGAGTCCGTCGCGCTCATCCATGCGGCGCTGGACGCCGGCATCACGTTCATCGACACCGCCGATGTGTACTCCGCCGGGGTCAGCGAGGAGATCGTGGGCGCCGCGATCCAGGGGCGCCGCGAGGATGTTGTCGTGGCGACGAAGGTCGGGTTTCCATTTCCGGGGCGCGGGGCGCTGCAGCGCGGCGGGTCACCCCGCTGGATCAAGGCCGCCGTCGAGGCGAGCTTGCGTCGGCTGGGTACCGACTACATCGACCTCTACCAGCTGCACCGTCCGGACTACACGACCTCGATCGAGGAGACCCTCGGCGCGTTTGATGATCTCGTCCGGACCGGGAAGATCCGCGCGGCTGGAGCCTCGATGTTCCCCGCCGAGCTGATCACCGAGGCACAGTGGGTGGCCGAGCGTCGCGCCCTGCACCGGTTCTGGACCGAGCAGCCTCGCTACTCGATCCTCAACCGCGCCCCTGAGACCGCCGTCTTCCCGACGACAGAGCGATTCGGGATGGGCGTGCTCACCTTCGGGCCCTTGGCCTCGGGCTGGCTGTCGGGGCGCGCAGACCCTGCCTCGGGGCACCGCGCAACCCTGGCCCCGCAGGGGTTTGATCTCTCGATCCCGGCAAATCAGGCCAAGGCGACGGCCGTCGACGGTTTGGGTGCGCTGTCGCACGACCTTGGTATCTCGATGTCAAGTCTTGCGACCGCCTTCGTGCGCACCCACCCCGCAGTGACATCGGTGATCCTTGGACCCCGGACTCGCGCGCAGCTAGACGACCTGCTCACCGGCGTCGACGTCAAGCTCGGCGACGCGGAGTTAGACCGGATCGACCAGCTCGTCCCTCCAGGCACCGAACTCAACCCGCAGGACAACTACCTCACCGACCATCCCGCTCTCACCGACAAGCAACGTCGCCGCCGCCGCAGCTAGGAATGCCGGCCGCACCCAGCGGATCAACGCCACCCTCCCGCGGCGAACTGCAAACGCGTGCTGTAGGTGAGTAGTGTGCGTTGCGGCGAGCCTCGTTGGGTTGCTCGCCTGGGGTCTGGAGGCCCTCAGTTGGGCGCCAAGGACGAGGCCGCCGGCGTCGACGAGGTGGACTGAAAGAGGGACGTGAGCAAGGTTCACACAACCGGGCTGGTGGTCGGGACGACCGACCCCATCGACAATAGGTTGCGCCTTGGTAACCGCAACCGTGGCTGGGTTCGCGTCATCGCCGACGTCGGCGGCAAGCAGGTCAACGCTGTCGGCAGGTTCGATCTCACAGAGACACGATGGCTCGTGGTCGGGATGGAGATCCCCGTGAGGTTGGATCCTGAGACGCCAGGGGGTTTCGAGATCGACTGGCACGCGATCCCGAGCATGGAGGAGCGGGTGGCGGCCAACGATCCGACCCTCGTCGATCCGATCGGCGCGCAGAAGAGGGCGCGCGAGGCGTTGCTGGCGGCGATCGGGGCCACCGACGGTCCGCCCGATACCACGCCTGAACGCTTCGAGCAGGCGATGAAGTACGCCGCCGAGCAGCCACCGCCCGCGGGCAAGACGCGGGCGATCGTCCACGTCGCGGCAATCACGACGACGGTGAGAACGTCGGAGCACTCGACTGAGCACCAAATCAGCAAGAAGCAGGTCTCCACGGGCAAGCGCAAGGCCGTGCTCTCCGTGAACGTCGCGGGCCAAGCGCCCTACGCGCTCTTTCGTCGCAAATTCAGGCGGCCACTCGGGGTGACCGGGTTGATAGTCCCGGCCCTCGTCTCGTCGAGCGATCCAACCGACGTCGAGGTGCTCTGGGATGACCTTGCGTCAATGAGGCAGGTCGTTTAGCGACTCGCGGATGGTCGACGCGCTCAGGTGAAGAGGTCGTCGACGGAGACCTCGATCCGTCGGCCGCCGGCTGTGGCTGCGGGCGCGATGCGGGGAGGGTCGTCGGCCAGGTGCACGACGTCACAGCATGCTCGCGCGGCGGCGCTGAGAAAGCGCGACGCCTTGCCGTAGCCGTGGCTGTCGCCCCGGTCTCGTCGGTGGTAGTAGCGGCGGGGTACGTAGACGGTCAGTGAGCGTCGGGCGCGGGTCACTGCGACGTAGAGCAGCCGTCGTTCCTCGGCCAGCGATTCGCGGCTGCCGGCGGCCAGGTCGGATGGAAAGTTGCCGTCATAGGCAGCGACCAGGTGGACGGCTTGCCATTCCAGCCCCTTGGCGGAGTGCACGGTGGAGAGCACGAGCCAATCCTCATCCTGCACGGCCGGACCGGCCAGGTCGGCGGATGAGGCCGGCGGATCCAGCAGCAGCTCGGCTACGAACGTCCGCAGGTCGCCGGTGTCCCGCGCCAGGCCGCAGAGCGCATCGAGATCCTGGATTCGCACAGCTCCGTCCGCGTAGTGAGCGCGGACGATGGGGGCCAGTGCGTCGCGCAGTCGTTCGGCGTCAGGACCGGCGGCGAGCGCCGCCGCGACGACGTCGCCCTGCTCCTGAGCCACCGTCGGCAGGTGCATTCGCGCGTCGGTCCACCGCTCGGGCAGCTGGCTGGGCGACAGCAATCCGCCGGCGAGCAACTGGTTCAGGCACCGACGAGCCCGGGCCGGACCCACCCCCTCGAGCAGCATCAGCACCCGGAACCATGACATCTCGTCAGTGAGGCGGTCGGTCAGTCGCAGCAGCGCCAGGAAATCCTTGACGTGCGCGGCCTCGAGGTACCGCAAGCCGCCGTATTTGACAAACGGGATCCGGCGCCGCGAGAGCTCGAGCTCCAGCAGGTCGGTGTCATGCCCGGTGCGAGCCAGGACCGCCTGCTCGCGTAGGAGCATCCCGCGCTCACGAGCGGCCAGTACGCGATCGCAGATCTCCTCGGCCTCGTGCGCCTGGTCACGGCAGAACACGAGCCCTGGACGCTCGCCGCCCGCGCGCTCGGCGCGCAGCGTCTTGGGGATGCCGATCTCCGCCTCGGCAGCGATCGCGTTGGCAACGTCAAGCAGCGGCTGGCCGCCACGATAGTTGCGCTCCAGCAGCACAGTCGCGGCGCCCGGGAATCGTTCGGTGAAGCCGAGCAGGTGATCGGCACTGGCTGACCTGAAGCCGTAGATGGCCTGAAAATCGTCGCCGACCGCCGTCACCGTGGCGCCGTGCCCGGCAAGCGCAGCGACGACCTCGACCTGCAGCTCGTTGACGTCCTGATACTCGTCGACGAGGACGTGATCAAAGCCGGCGGCCAGCCGAGCGCCCGCGTCCGGGTCGCGGGCCAGCGCGCGCCAGAAGAGCAGCAGGTCGTCCAAGTCGATCACGCCGAGAGTGCGTTTGCGGGCGGTGTAGGCGCGAAACAGGCCGGCCATGGCATCGCTGTGCTCGGCGCACCACGGAAACGCCTCCTGGATCACCTGCCTGACGGGACGCTGCGCGTTGACCGTGCGCGAGTAGACGTCGGCGAGGGTGTGCTTACGTGGGAAACGCCGTCCGCTCTCTGCGTGACCCTGCTCTTGACGAACCAAGTCGATCAGGTCCGCGGCGTCACCGGCGTCCAACAGTCCGAAGTCGGCGGTCAGGCCCAGCGCCGCGGCGTCGGCACGCACGAAGCGGTGCGCCATCGCATGAAAGGTCCCGCCGGCGATCCGCCGAGCACCGCCGCCAGGGTGGGCCCCGGTCAGGGCCACGGCCCGGCCGATCATCTCGCGGGCCGCGCGGCGGGTGAAGGTCAGCAGGAGAATCCGCTCTGGCGAGGCGCCGTCCTCGATCAGACGGCCAACCCGTGCGCACAGCGTCGTCGTCTTACCGGTGCCCGCTCCCGCCAGGATCAACAAGTGGCCGCCCCGGTGCTCGGCCGCGGCCCGCTGCTCTGGATTCAGATCGGTGAGCCATGCGGGTTCAGAAGGGCTCTCCAGGCTGACGAACATAGGTTCGCCAGAACCTAGACCACGGCCCCGACAGAGTGCGACCACACGTGCAACAGCGCTCCGCGCGACACCCGACCACGCACCCGGCGCGCGGCGTCGGAGCGGCGTCCGGGCGTTCGGTGACGCGGGGTCGTGCAGCCGTGTTCAGGCCAACAGGACGTCGAACGCCGACTCGGCCGCGCCGACGAGCGGCCCGCGCGCTCCGAGCGCCCCGGGCACGAGCTCCGGCGGCGCGCCGGCGAGGGTCTCCATCAGCCCGTCGCGGTAGGCGCGGCGTAGCCGCTCCGGGGCTGCGGCGAGGAGCTCGGCGGCCAGCCCCGAGAACACGACGATCTCGGGATCGGTGGCGTTGACCAGCCCTGCGGCGCCACGTCCCAACGCCGCCGCGGCGCGGCCGGCGGCGGCCCGCTCGGGGCGGCGGCCGGCCTGGGCCGCGGTCAGGACGGAGCGGCTGTAGCTGACCTCGTCCGCCGGCTCGGGCTCTGGCTGGCCGAGGGCGCGGGCCAGCGCGGCTCCATCGAGCTCGGTGTTCCAGCACCCACGAGCGCCGCAGCGACAGCGGACGCGGCGGGAGCCGAACGGCATGTGGCCGAACTCGCCCGCCATCCCGTGCGCGCCGGCGGTGACGCGGCCGCGGTCGACAAGCGCGCCGCCGATCCCGGAATCCATGAACAGGTGCAGCGAGCCCTCGCTCCCGGCGGCCACTCCACGCGTGAGCTCTGCCAGCGCCGACAGGCTGGCGTCGTTCCCCGCGGTGAAGCGGGCGGCGCCCGCGTCCGGCGGGCGCAGGACGGCGAGGTCGACCGCGCCCCAGCCGAGATTGGACGCCTGCACGAGCTGCGTGCCGCTCACCGTTCCGGGGACCGAGAGGGCAAACCCCCGCACCCGGTTCGGGAGCGCGCCCTGTAGCCGGCGCCACGCGTCGGCGACCCCGTCCAGGACGGACCGGCAGTCCCGGTCATGGCGGGCGCCCGCCTCCCAGACCGCCTTGCCGCCGAGGGCCACAGCCTCCACCTCCCAGGTCTCGTGCATGATGGCGGCAACCGCCACAACCGGCCCCTCGGGATGGGGCCACAGCGGGCGCGTCGGGCGCCCGCGTCCGCCGGCCGGCGGCGCCGGCGCCTCGCTGAGCCATTGCTCGTCGACCAGGCGGGCCACCAGGTCAGACGCGGCCCCCGTTGACAGCTCAAGCTCGGCGGCGGCGTGCGATCGGGTGATTCCGGGACGGCGGTGGACTGTTCGGAGCAGCTCGCCGGCGCGCGGGGGGAGAGGGTGGAGCTCGGTCGTCATGTATTTAACTCGAAGAGTGAGTATATTCCCGTGCGATGGCATCCACCAGCCTAAGCGTCAGGGGCCGGCGGCCGGCGCCGGTCAGCCTCCAGCTGGCCTCGCTGGCAGCGGCCACGTTCGTGTTCGTCACCTCCGAGACCCAGCCGGTGGCGTTGCTGGGGCCGATGGCGTCCGGTCTGCACACCTCCGAGGGCGCGATCGGACTCTTGTTGACCGCCTACGCCGCCCTGGCCGCGCTCACCGCGATCCCGCTTACGATCTTCGCCTCGCGGGTCCCGCGCCGGCGGCTGCTGATCGCCATGGTGGCGATGCTCGTCGTCTCCCAGCTCGCCTACGCGCTTGCGCCCAGCTACGGCTTCGTGCTCGCCGCCCGCCTGATCGGTGCGCTCGCCCACGGTGTGTTCTGGTCGATCGTGGCCCGGGTCGCCGCCTCGCTGGTCGCCCCCGATCGGGTGGCCCGGGCGACCGCGCTGGTGTTCGTCGGCAACTCGCTGGCCCTCGTCGTCGGGATACCGCTGGTCAGCGCGGCCGGCGCCGTGATCGGATGGCGGGCGGCGGTGGCCGGCGTCGGGGCAGCGGCGGCGCTGGCCGTCGGCGCGATGGCGGCCACGCTGCCCGAGGTCGCCTCCGGCGAAGCCCACCTGGACCGCCGAAGGATCCTGGGCGACGCGCTGCGTCGTCCCCGGCTGTTGATCCTCTGCGCCGTGACGACCTTGATCGTGCTCGGGCAGTTCACGGCCTACACCTACGTCGCGCCGATCGTCCGCGCTCACAGCGGCCTGACGGGCACCGGCCTGTCGGCCGTGCTGCTCGCCTATGGGGCGGCCGGGATCGCCGCGGTCGGCGCTGTGGGCGCGATCGCGGATCGCCGTCCGCGTCTGGCCGTGCTGAGCTGCTGTGCGGCAATCGTCACCGCGCTCGCCGCCCTGAGCGTCGGCGGGAGCTCGACCGCGCTGACGATCGCCGCGGTGCTCGCCTGGGGCGCGGGTTTCACCGCGCTGCCGATCTGCCTGCAGTCCACGGTCCTGCACGTCGCGGCTCCGATCCCCGACACCGCCTCGGCGGTCTACGTCGTCGCCTTTCAGATCGGCATCGGCGGCGGGGCGCTGCTCGGAGCACTGCTGCTCGGCGGCAGCGGGCGAGTGGGCATCCTGCCCGTGGTCGGGCTGTCGCTGATCACCACCGGCTCGATCCTGGCCGCAGCCGCTCGGGACACATTCTCCGACCTGGGCGGGGGCGGCGGTCGGGAGTCCGCAGGCGCCGGGCCGCGGCCACGCCGGGCCGCCCCGGCCAGTTCTGCTCGCCGCCGGCGACCGCGAGCCACGCGTCGCAGCACGGCCGGGGCAGGTTCCACGGGTAGCCGGTAGCGGGCGAACTTCGGGGTTGCTAGTCGTGTGTCCGTTGTCGCGGTCGGGACGTGATGACCTGGATCTCGGCGCTGGTCGCTCGCCCTAACGGCTTGGCGGCCGGGTGACCGGGTGCGCGCATGGGCCGGCGCCGCCCGGGTAGCAGCACCAAGTCGAAGCCCCCGGCCGCCGCGAATTCGTCCAGCGACGGAGAGACGCCGTCGATCAGCAACTGATACGAGGCGTGGGCGCCGAACTCCTCAAGCGAAGCGCGCGCGTGACCGAGGTCTTCGGTGACGACCTTTTGGATGGCGAGGTTGTAGTCGAGGGCCGAGTTCCCGCAACGCGCACCCGACATGCCCTGCGGGGCCACGCCCACGACCGTCAGGGTGGCACCTTGACGCTCGATGAGCTCTCGGGCCAACTCGAGTGCCGCCACGCCGCTGCGCCCAGGCTCGAACACCACCAGCACTCGCTTGCCGTTCATCGTGTTGGTCCCAACGGTACTCGTAGGCCGGCCTGACGCGACGGCGAACCGTTCCCACTCTGAGACATGCGCCCGCAGTGCCGGCGCTGCTTTTGTGTGAGCCCGGCTCCGTGGGTGTATGGTCGGGTGACGTCTTGGGTGAAAGGCGGCCCTTTGCGGCTTCCACTCCCGGCCGGCCTTTGGCACGTCGACCCTCAGCGGTCCGCGCACCTCACACCAAGGAGCCGGTAATGACAGTTTCCGCACCGCCGGAGCAGACGCTCCGCGCACCGTTTGATCGACCCGGGGATCCGCCGTCGAGGAGGGTCGCGCGGATCGCGGGCATCTTCATGGTCATCACCTTTGTCTCCATCCCGGCATTGGCGCTGTATGACCAGGTGCTCCACCACACGAACTTCGTCGTCGGCTCCGGCGGCGACGCGCGCGTGTACGTGGGGGCGTTGTTAGAGATCCTCACTCTGATTGCCGGCATCGGCATGGCCGTGACGCTGTACCCCGTCCTCAGGCGCCAGAGCGAAAGCCTCGCGCTGGGCTACGTGACCGTCCGCGTCGTCGAGTCCTGCCTCATCGCGGTGGGCATCGTCAGCCTGCTCGCGGTAGTGACGCTGCGCCGGGACCTCGCCGGCGCTGCCGGGGCCGATAACGCGTCGCTCATCCTCAGTGGCCGTTCGCTGGTCGCGATCCATGACGCGACGTTCTTGGTGGGCCCGGCGTTCTGCGCAGCCATCGGCAACGGGCTCATCCTCGGCTTCCTGATGTTGCGGTCCGGACTGGTGCCGCGGCGCTTCGCCCAGTTCGGCGTCGCCGGTGGTTCTCTCGCCCTGGTCACGGCGCTTCTCGTGTTGTTCGGAACGTATGACCAGAGCTCCGGGGCATCGTTCATCCTGACGCTCCCCGAGGCGGTGTGGGAACTGTCGCTGGGCATCTATCTGATCGTCAAGGGCTTCAAGCCGTCACCCATCCTCTACGACGACGGGCGCCACGCCGGCGTGGACGGCCCGCTGATCCCCGCATTCGCGACCCCGGAGACGGTCGCGGCACCGTGACGTCCGCATCGTCGGCGCGTAACGACAGCGCCCCTCCTCGTCTTCGCAGCTAGGCCGCCGCCACCGAGACCAGTACCCACGCCAGCCAGGCCGAGCCCGAGCCTCACGGCGGCGCCACACCCGACGAGGACGGTCGACTTACTGTGACGGCGTCAACCTCTCCCGTTGGGGTGGGGGCGAGCCACGCCGGCGGTGTACCCGAGCAGCCGTACCGCGCCCTTAACGCCGAGGCGGTCGGTTTTCGCGACGCGGCGCGATGGGAGTAAGCCGGACAACGCTCTGATGCCGTTCTTGCCCTCCTTGACCAGAGGCCCGGACGATGATCTACCCGCCGCGCAACTGTTGGGTCTCGGGGACGCTTTGGAGCTTGTTGAGCGCGTGCTTCTCGACCTGACGGATTCGCTCGCGCGTCACGTTGAACCGACGTCCGATCTCGTCAAGGGTGCTCGGACGCTGACCGTCTAGCCCGTAGCGAAGCTCGACTACGCGGCGCTCGCGGTAGCTGAGGCCGTCCAGTGCTTCGTACAGGGCTGTCTTGGCGATCGCCACTACGGCGAGGTCATACGGGGACTCGCTTCCTTCGTCAGCGATCAGCTGGCCGAACTCCGATCCTGCGTCGTCGCCGATCGGCTTCTCCAGGGAGATCGGTGCTCTCGTCTTGTGCTTGATCGCCTCCACCTTCTCGGCCGTGGTCCCGACGAGATCAGCGATCTCCTCGGCACTCGGGTCGCGGCCAAGCGACGTGCTGAGGCTGCGCTCGGCGCGGGCGATCTTGTTGACCTGCTCGACGATGTGAACCGGTATGCGGATGGTACGCCCCGTATCCGCGAGCCCTCGCGCGACCGCCTGACGGATCCACCACGTAGCGTAGGTCGAGAACTTAAAGCCCCTGCGGTAGTCGAACTTCTCTACCGCGCGGACCAGACCGACGGTGCCCTCCTGGATCAGATCGAGGAACGGCAGGCCCTGGTTGCGGTAGTTCTTCGCGATTGAGACGACGAGACGCAAGTTCGACTCGACCATCTTCTGTTTGGCGGCCAAGTCTCCACCCTCGATCCGCTTCGCGAGGCCCACCTCCTCGGCGCCGGTCAGCAGCCGCACCTTGCCGATGTCCTTGAAGAACAACTGCAGCGCGTCGGTGGTCATGTCCGGCTTGAGATCCAACGTTGCGTTGCGACGCACGCGTTTGTCCGGCGCGCGCTGGACATTCCCGGCGATCACGGTCGCTGGATCGATTTCTTCGACCAGTTCGATCTCGCAGCCCTCAAGCGTCGCGTGCAAGGCCTCGACATCGGCGTCATCGAGGTCGAGCTCGGCGGTGGCGTTGATGATCTCGGGGTAGGTGAGCACCCCGATCTGACGGCCGCGAGCAATCAGACGCTTGACCTCGTCACATTCCCGAAGCTCAGCTACCGACATAGCTCGCCCTTGCCGAGCAGCGGGCCGAGTTTTTCCGCCAGGAACGTGGCACGACCTTCTCTCGCTGCCGAGACGCAGAGGGGAGCCCTCCGGCGTCAACAGATAGGGGCGAAGCCACCAAGTCGGTGGAGTGACGCCGGTAGAAGCGACAGCCGATCCGCAGTCGACCCTCTAGCCAGCCCCTGGCGCCTTGCGGCGCAGGTCACGCCGTTCGTCGCATCAGGGCGTGAGCTAAGAGCTCTGGCCGCAGGGCCAGCACCACGACTGACAGTACTCCGATCTCAGGCGCCGCGGGCGAGATTCCCACGATTGATGACAGCGCGCCCAATCACGAGCGACGCGCAATCGGACGGGAGTCCGACGCAGCCCACCAGTTTCACGACAACGCCGGCCGCGCCAGCGTCATGAACCTCATTCAAGAGTCCGGGCAGCCGTACGCGCAATGAGGACGCGGGCCTACGGGTCCCTTCGCGGGGTGGCTCTGTTCGCACGGGCCGTAGTCCTCATGCCGGTCGCGCGGTTGGGGTCGGGGAGCGTGAGGGATGCCATACGGACCCGTATCGCCCGGGCGCGACCATTTCGCGACGCTGAGCACGCGGTTGCTCGGACCAGGCCGCCAACCACAGCGCCGCTTTGGACTCGTCGTCCATCGGACGATCGTCGATCCAGTCTTCGATCTTGCCGAACGAAGCCCCGTCGGCGAGCATCTCGTCGAGCTTCCCCAGGCGCGTATCAAACAAAGTCATGCGGCCTTCTCCTTCCGATGGCTGCCCCACCCGCAGTGCACCCGTGACCTCGCGCGGCTCGGCCAACAGGGACTGCTAGATGGCCTCGAAGATCTCGACGGCACCAAAGCCTTCGAGCGGGCCATCGACGAAGAAGATCTCGATCGTGATGTCGGGTTCCACATGCGCTTGAGAGAGGAACGCGACGACGTTCCGGCCGGTGAGCTCCTCGATCGTCTCGGTGAAGCGCTTGCTCATCATGCGCTGAAAGTCGTGGCGCATCGCAACGATGCGGTCGGGCTCGCCACTGTCCATGATCGTCTGCTCCAGCGAGGTGAAGCCGCTGCCGCGCATGACCACGACGATGATGTCGTCGAGCGCGTATGTCTTGGCTTTCATAGGCCCTCGGCCGTAGTGCTCGTGCAGGATTGCGACGATCCTGGTCGATACAGCTGCGAGCAGTTGGCCGCCCGCGAGAAGGGCTGGCTCTCGGTCGGCGAGAGGTACATCCATTAGACCACTCCTGTCTTCGACGGGGCCCGGCGAGACCTCGCCCATCCAAGGTTGATGTGCGTCGCCCAGCGCTTGGCGCAGGCGGCCGAGCTCATGCCGCCGTGGCCGGCTTGAGCACGATCGGTACGTCGACCGCGCGCTCGGTCCACGGCGCGCGGCCGACGAAACCGCTTTCTCCAGAGACGGCTGATCGTCTTCGCCCGACGCCACCCCAACGAGGAGCATCTCCAATCCTGTCCGTGCCCCGGCAATGGCTGACTGCGCCCCTGTGCCCCCACCAGCAAGCTCACCCTCCACCCGGACGACTTCCGAACTCCCCCAGAGCTCAGAAACCGCCCCGCTTCTGGCCGTCATCCGGCGTGCCACCCGTGGTGGAAGCGCCTGACGAAAGCGCGCTTGTGATGCCTGCAACCGTGGGCTCCTTGGCAGTTAGGCCAACCTATTGCCACGGCCCAAAAGCCGGGCGACCACCGTGTGACCGCCTACTCGTTCCGCTCTCTGATGCGCAGCCTCGCGGACACTCGATGAACGCCCGTGAACCACGATGCACCGAGCACGCTACCGCACACACAACGGCGGCACAAGGCCCTTCGGCGGCCGAAAAACCCCCCGAATGGTGCCTGTGCGCCCGTCCAGCTGACCCGGCGCGGGTAGCCAAGCGTCCCGCTCAGGGTTGGCGGATTCGGGCGGTTATCGCAATAGGGCGTTCTCGGTAGCCGGCCAACTTGCGCCGAACGCCGAGGGCGTCCGCCATGTCGTTGTCGGGGCGGACCGGAAGCGGTGATCGTGGCGCGAGGTCCACGCAGCGCGTCTCTGTGGTAGACCGAGCCGGTGCGCACTTGCGGTTGTGACTTACGCGACGAGTGCTAGCGGCGGCATAGCGGTTGGTGGTCGGGCGCGAGCCTTATGATCGCGGCACGGCCCACCTACCTTCAGCCACACGCCTCATTGCAACGGGCGAGGCGGTAACGGGCGATCGAGTCTCCCGGCCCAGACTCGCCGGCCGGATTGGCGACGCCCTCGGTGTCGGTGACGTCCTGCTGGTCGCGGGTGCCGGCTATGGCAAGACCTCGATCCTCGAGGAGTCGTTGAGCGGGGCGTCGAGTCCGGTGGCGTGGATCAGCTGCTCCGTACCCGAGCGAGCGGCCGGGGTCCTGCTGCTGCGGATCCTCGACGAGATCGCGCGGGTCGCGCCTGGCGCCTCCGACGCATTGGCCGAACGCCTCGCGGCGGCGCCGGAGCAGGTCGACGTGCTCGCCGCCACTCGTGAACTGCTGGCTGAGCTGCCGCGCCTTCTGGTCGAGCCGCTGGTGCTGGTCGTCGACGACGGCGAACATCTTGATGGCGCCGAGGGTGCGCTGCGGGTGCTTGGCGAGCTGATCCGGGCGCAGACGCCATCGTTGCGCGTCGCCGTGGCCAGCCGCGCGCCGCTCAATCTCCGGGTCGCCAAGCCGCGCGCGGCGGGCCGGTTGCGCGAGTTCACCGCTTCGGACCTTGCCTTCGACGCCGCCGAGTGTGCCGCGGTTCTGCGCGCGCGGCACGGCGTCCAGCCGTCCCCGGAAAGGGTCGACGGACTCATGCGGGCGACTGAGGGCTGGCCTCTGGGCATCGGACTCGCCGTCGCGGTGGTGGCCGGCGCGGAGGTGCGTCACGGCGACCAGCCCGGTCTGCGAGACCTACGGTCGGCACCGGAGCTCCGCTCGTTTCTCTCCGAGGAGCTGTTTGACACGCTCGACGACGACCTTCGCCAAGCGGCGGTCGAGTCGAGTGTCGCCCGGGTGGTGACGCCGGCGGTCGCCGCCGCGCTCGGGCTCGGACCGGACTTCAGCAGCAGAATCGAGCGCGCCGGCATGCTCATCCGGCGGGCCGGCGGCGAGGGAGGGTTCGCCTATCACCCGCTGCTGCGGGAGTTCCTACTGGAGCGCCTCGCCGCCGATCGGGGCGAAGAGGAACAGCGGCGGTTGCACGGGTTGGTGGCGCCGGCGATGGCGCAGGACGGTGATCCGATCGAGGCGATCGAACACTTGCTGGCGGCGCAGAGCTGGACGGAAGCTGTGTCGGCGATCGAGCGTGAGGGCCCGGGGCTTGTCAGGACGTCAGCCGGGCTGATGAGGCACTGGCTGTCGCTGCTGCCGGCAGAGGCCCGGGCGCTGCCAACAATGCTCGCGCTTGAGGGGCAGCTCGAATGGGGGGCGGGCGACCATCCGCGGGCCGTTGCCGTGCTGCGGAGCGCCGTGGCGGGATTTCGCGAGTACCCGAACCCGCCGTTTGAGTGGCTGGCGCGATTCGCGCTCGCCGACTCGATCTTCGCGACCTTCGAGTTCGACGAGCTCAGCCAGGTCGTCGAGGGCTGGGACGACGCGGCCGCAGCCCCGGCCGGGATCCTGGCTCCGGCGACCGTCGCCTACGTCTCGGTCACGTTGGCGATGCTGGGTCGCATCGAGGAGTCTGACCAGCTCGCGGGGCAGGCGCTGCAACATCCGTCCGCGGCACTCCTCGGTCCCGTCGAGGCCCTTCGGGTCTCATACCGCGACACGCCACGCGGCCGTCTGGACGAGGTCCTGGCACAGATGAAGGCTGCGGTGGCGCAGCTGCAGGGCTCGGATCCGTTCAACCGCCGGCTGTACTTCCTGGCGACGCTCGCGATGATGTACTCGGAGCGGGGCTACCCCGAGGAGGCACTCACGGTCTGGATGAAGGTCCGTGAAGGCGGCACCGGGGGCTCGGTGCCGATCCTGATCGACGCGGCTCGGGCCTGGTGCGCGCTCCTGTACGCGACGCTGGGACGCGTCCAAGAGGCAGAGACCGAACTGGCGCTCCACGAGGGCCAGGAGAAGGGTTGGCGCGACGTGCTGATCACCGGGCTTGCCGCCGCGTGCGTGGCGGCGCTGAAGGGAGACGCGGCAGCGACCATCGCCAACGCCGACCGAACGCTCGCCGTCGCCGTGCGCGGGCCGGTCATCTTCTTTCACCGGACCGCCACCCAGCTGATCCCGCCCTTGGCCGCGGTGGGCAGGCCGGATCGCGCCCGGGAGGTTCTGGAGCAGACCTTCACCCTGGTCGAGGACGTGTATCCGGGGCCGCGTGGCCTCTTCCTCAGAGGACGGTTGCTCGCGCTCAGGGCGTGGTTGCGCCTCACCGATGGCGACTCGGATGGGAGCGATGCCGATCTGATCCGCTTCTGGGACGAGGCCGGGGAAACGCTTCCCCACCTCCTTCGGCGCGAGTGGGAGCGCCTGGAGGCGGTCGTGTGGGCGGCGCTGGAGCGCGGGGTCCTGGAGCCGGAACGGACGGTCGAGGCGTTGAGGGCGGCCTTCCCCGAAGGGCTTCAGCTCGTCGCGTTCCTCCAACATCCCGTCGCCGCGGTGCGCCGGGTGGTGCTGGAGCCGGCGACGGCGTCCGGGGACCCCGAGGCCCTCGTTCAGCTTGGCAGCCTCGCAGCCGACCCGGATCCGGAGATGGCGGCCGCTGCATCGCGCGCCGTCCAGCGCCTCGCCCGCATTTTGCCCCCGCTCCACTTCGAGCTGATGGGCCGGTTCGATGTCCGCCGGGGCTCGTGGCGCGTGCGTGACGGGTGGGGCCGTCCGGTGGACGCTCGCCTCGTGCGCTTCCTGCTCGTCAACCTGGATCGCCCGGTACCGGAGGACCTGATCTTCGAGGCGCTGTGGCCGGGGCTTCCGGGGGTCGGCGCACGCAACAGCCTGTTGGTCGCGATCTCCAGGGCCCGCCGGGTCCTCGATCCGCCCGGAGCGCAGCGAAGCGTGATCGAAAGCGCCGGACGCAACTACCGTCTGACCCTCGCCGAGCGCGACGTGGTCGACGCCGTGGAGTTCAGGTCGGCCGCAGCGCTCGCGCTCGACGGCAGCGGTGAGCCGCGAAGGCGGTTGCTGGACCATGCCCGGTCGCTCTGGGGAGGCGAGCCGTTGCCCGAAGAGCGGTACGCCGACTGGGCCACCGGATATCGGGAGCTGCTCGTTGACGGCTACACCGGTGTGCTGGCCGCGCTGGTCGAGGTCCATGAAGTCGCCGGCCGGCACACCGAGGCGGCCCATGTCGCCCGCGAGCTCGTCGACCTCGATCCGCTCAACGAGGGCGGGCACAGAGCCCTCATCACGGCCTACGCACGCGCGGGCCGCACCGGCTACGCACTGCGTCAATATCTGGAGTGCCGACGGGCGCTCATCGATCAGCTCGGTGTTGAACCCTCCGGCGCGACCTCGCGGCTGCAGGCTCGCATCCTCGCCGGCGAGCCCGTCTGATCCGCACCGCCGGCGCGTGATAAGCGCCTGATAAGCGCCCGTCCATACGGTCACTGATCCCAATCCCAGTGACGACGGAGGTGCGCCGTGATGCCCGTAGCGCTCGGCATTGTCCTAGGAGTTCTGCTGGCGGTCGTGTTCGTGACGGCCGCGCTCGCAAAGCTGACTGACCTTGACGGTACGCGTGATGCGCTTGCCGGCTTCGGCCTGCCTGGCGCGCTCGTGGCGCCGGGGGCGCTGGTGCTTCCAGCGGTTGAGCTGGCTGTCGCCGTTCTATTGCTGTTCGGTGCCACGCGGGTGGTCGGAGCCGCCGGCGCCCTTGGTCTGCTGGCTCTCTTCACGGTCGCCGTCATCGCCAACCTCGCACGCGGGCGCACGCCCGCATGTCACTGCTTCGGTCGGCTGCACTCGGCTCCGGCGGGCTGGAGCACGGTGGCTCGTAACGCCGCCCTCGCAGCCTGTGCCGGGGCGGTGCTCGCGGCCGCCGGCAGTGGTCCAGAACCCGACGCCTTCGCCTGGGTCGGGAAGCTCGGACTCGCGGAGCTGCTCGCGCTCGTAGCGGTGCTCGGCGCGGTCGGTCTTGCCGCCGCGGGGGGTGCGGCATTCCTGTCGTTGATGCGCTCGCAGGGGCGCCTGCTGGTGGAGGTGGAGATCATGAGGCGCTCGCTGGAGGCAGCCGGGATCGACGTCGAGCCCGAACAGGCGCTGGTGGAGCTCGGCCGTGATCCTGGGACCCCCGCCCCGGACTTCGCCACCGAGACGGCCACCGGTCAGCGGATCGCGCTCGGAGACCTGCTGGAGCCGGGGCTGCCGCTCCTGCTCACCTTCACGAGCCCGGGTTGTGGCCCCTGCGCGGCCCTTCTGCCGGTGCTGTCGGGCTGGCAGGATGAGCACGCCGGCACCCTCAGCTTCGCGACGATCGGCGCCGACAGCGCCACGCAGGACGCCTACCAGGTCACCGGCACGCCAAGCGCGGTGCTCATCTCCGCCGACGGCCAGATCGCCAGCTACCTCGCGGAGGGCGCAGAGGCCATCGAGCTGCTGGTCGAAGGCGCGCTCCGGGGCGACGGCGATACCCAGGGCCTGCGGATCGGCGCGCCCGCACCGCCGTTGGAGCTGCGCGACCTCGACGACCGGGCGGTGGCCCTGGCCGACCCCGCGGGACGTGACACGCTCGTGCTGTTCTGGAACCCGGGCTGCGGCTACTGCGATGCGATGCGCAGTGACCTGCTCGCCTGGGAGGGCGACGCCGGCACCGACGCGCCGCGCCTGATCGTCGTCTCATCGGGCGATCCCGAGCAGTCTCGAGCCGATGGATTTCGCTCGATCGTCGCGCGCGACACGGACTACGCCGCGAGCGAGGCCTTCGGTGCCGGCGGCACGCCGATGGGGGTCCTCGTCGACGGAGACGGCCGGATTGCATCGGGACTGGCGACGGGGGCCGCGGCGGTGCTGGCGTTGGCCGGAACTCGCCGAGCGGTGCGGGACGAGAGCCCGCTCAAGGTGATGCGATGAGACCCGGATCCTTCGACGACCTCGCCCGGACGCTCGCGGAGCCGATGCCGCGGCGTCGCGCGCTTCGCTTAGCCGGTGCTGCAATCGTCGCGTCGGTGCTCCCCGGTCTGCGCCCGCGCGGCGCGTTGGCCGATGGTTGCGGGCCGAACACCCTATGTGAGTCGCTCTGCACGAGCCTCGGCCACATCGGCGCCTGCGGAACCAACGTGACGAACGCCTGCGGGCAGATCGACTGCCGGCTCGAGGGCTGCCTGTCACCGGGCGAGAAGTGCTGCCGTGGAGGTGACCACCCGTGGATCTGCAACGAGACCGATCGATGCGGCTCAGCCAATGGTCCCCACTGCATCGCGTGCCCGGATGAACGCCAGTGCGGCAAGGCATGCTGCAAGAGCGACCAGTTCTGCGCCTCGCGGAACCGCGAGCTGTGTTGCAAGAAGGGCGACAACGCCTGCCTGGTCCCGGGGGCGTCCAAGGGCATCTGTTGCCCGCCGGGCAAACAGTGCTGCTTTAACAAGGACCAGGCCGAGTGCTGTGGCGCCGATCAGCGTTGCCACGGCGGAAAGTGCGTCTGCAAGGAGGGCGTGACCTGCGGGGAGGACTGCTGCAGGAAGGGCGAAACGTGCTCGAACGGCAAGTGCTGCCCGAAGGGCAAGATCAACTGCGGCGACGGCGAATGCTGCAAGAAGGGGTCGTGCTGTGGTGAGACCTGCTGCAGCGGCGGCCGTGAGACGTGCGTAGGCGGGGCGAAGGGCAAGCAGTGCTGTGTCCGCTCACGAATCTCCGGGTCAGGCGCGTCAGCCCGCTGTTGCCCAAGCGGCACGGTCGCGACGGCCACCGGGTGTTGCCCGCCGACCAACCTCAACTGCTGTGACTCCTTTGACCCTACCGGCCTCGCGTGCCTGGGGCCCAACGCCGTATGCGTGCAGGGCGCCTGCCAGACGCTGTGACGCGGGTCCGCCACAAGTCCATGAACCGACACGAAACCGAGGGCAAACGATGACGAGAATGAAGCGATTTCCAAGGGTTGGCAGGATCAGGGCGCGAGGGGCGGCGCGAACCTGGATCGTCGGTTGCGCGGCGGCGGGCGCGATGGCCGCTCTGGCGGCACCGGCGCAGGCGTACATCTATTGGTCTGACGACAGCAACAACACCATCGCGCGGGCGACGCTCGACGGCCTGCAGGTGCAGCAGTCGTTCATCCAGGGGGTGAGCAACCCCGGGCAAGTGGTCGTCGACGCCAGCCACATCTACTGGTTCAACCGCGGCGACGGCGCGATCGGCCGAGCCAACCTCGATGGGTCGGGTGTCAACGCGGACTTCATCCCGGGCGCGGCGGCAGTCGGCACCGGCCTTGCCGTCGGCGATGGCTACATCTTCTGGACCGACTTCCAGAACAGCACCCTGGGACGTGCAAACGTCGATGGGAGCGGGGCGGGCACGATCGTCACCGGTCTCATGTCCCCGCGCGGTGTCGCGGTTGACGCGAGCCATGTCTACTGGACGAACTACGGCGTTGAGAACGGGCAACTGCCGATCGGTCGGGCGAACCTCGACGGCACCGAGGCGGTGAACGACTTCATCCTGTCACCGTCGCCTGGAACTGGCCAAATCGGGCAGATGGTCGCTGACTCGAGTCATCTCTACTGGGGCCACGGTCCCGATATCGCTCGTGCGACCAGTGACGGGACAAACATCAACACGGGATTTGCGGTCGCGCCCGGAGGCAATGCCGGCCTCGCCGTCGACGCGTCCCACATCTACTGGTCCACGAACGGCGACTACTCGTTTGACGCGCATCCGATCGCGCGGGCGAACCTGGACGGCAGCGGTGTCAACGCGGTGTTCATTGACAACCATCCGCTGGTCGGCGGGATCGCGGTTGACGGTCTGGTGCCGCCCCCGAGCAGCGGTGGCGCCGGCGGCACGACCGGGACCGGCGGCACGACCGGCACCGGTGGCACGACCGGCACCGGAACCGGCGGCGGGACCGCGGGCATGCCGAGTCGCTCGCGGTGCGTCGTCCCCAGACTGAAGGGCAAGTCGCTTGGCGACGCCCGCCGGGCGCTGACGCGGGCGCACTGCGCCCTCGGAAAGGTCAACCGGCCTCGCAAGCCGGCACACCGGCCCCGGACGGGGACGCGGCGAAGCCTCCTCGTCAAGAGCGAATCGCCCCGGGCCGGGACGCGGCGTCCGGCGGGCGCACCAGTAACCCTGGCATTGGCCTACGCGACGCTGACGGCCGGCCGCCACGGCACGGACAAGTGAACCGATACACGTTCGTGGTCCATGCGTATCCTGGCGGCGCCTCCATGCTGGAGAACCTGAGCACGCGCGAGCGGATCCGTGTCGCCGATCTCACCGCGGTGGGGCCGCAGATCGAGTCCTGGCTCGCGAGCTTGGCACACCCCGTCGAGCCGGTCGCTGACTCGGCGGAGGAGGCCTAGCTTCAAACCTTTCAACGACGAGGGCCGGCCCGCGGGCAGCTTGTGGCTACCCGCGGGTCGATTGGACTGACGCGGCTCGTCGGGTTATCGCGTCTCGAGGAGCAGTCTCAGCGGGATCGCGTTGGCCATCGCCTGGTAGCCCGCATCGTTGGGGTGCAGGTGGTCGCCGCTGTCGAACGGCGGATTGATCATCAGCGGGTCGCTCGGGTCCCGGACCACCGCATCGAAGTCGATGACCCCGTCAAACGCGCCGCTGGTGCGGATCCAGTGGTTGACGGCCTCGCGCTTCGCCTCGCCGGCGTCTGAGTAGTAGGCGGCACCCTTGAACGGAGTCAACGTGGCGCCGAAGATCTTCAACCCCGCCGCATGGACCTGGGCGATGATCTGCTGGTATCCGGCGATGATCTGGGCGGCCGACACGTCGGGGAGCGGATTGGTCACCGGGCTCGGCGCCGTGACACTGAAGCCGATGTCGTTGATGCCCATCATCAGGATGACCTCCTTGGCGCCGGCCCGCTCGAGCACATCGCGATCGAGGCGGGCGAGGGCGTTCACTCCGCAGCAGAGGTCAGAGGTCAGGACCCGGTCGCCGCTGATCCCCTCGTCGGCGACGGCCAGCGTGTCGCGACGCGAATCGAGCCGCCGCGCGAGGTCATTCGGCCACCGTGCGTTGGCGTCGACCGTCGAATTGAACCCGTCGGTGATCGAGTCTCCAAAAGCCACCAGCGTTCCGCGAACGTCCGGCTGGGGGAGCACGTCGACGGCGTCGATGAAGTACCACGACTGATCGAGCGTCGTATAGGAGCTCCCGCTGCTGTCGCCCGTGTGGTCTCCGGAGGCAACGTACGTGCTCTGCTGGCCGAGCGAGTGCAGCGTGGCCGACCCCGTCGCCATCGGCGAATACACGCTCACCGCCAACTCCTGCAGCGCCGGCACATGCAGACGGACGGGGTCACTCAGCGCCTCCGCGCCGATCGGAATCTGAACCGACGACTGTCCCCCAAACGTCAGAGGAACGCTCGGTCCCGCGGTAGCGGCGCCTGTGCCGGCCACGGCGATCGAGGCCGCGCCGATCTGGAGCGGCTGATCCCCGAACGCGTTGGTGAAGCGGACGCGAACCAGGTTGCCGCTCACGCTCGTGAAGACGATGTTGCGGATCGTCTGGTTGCTAAAGCCAGTCGCGTCCGTGCTCCCCGGAATGGCGGTCTGCGGGCTCGCCGCCCACGTCGACACCCACTGACGCTGATGGCCGAAGCCGAACCGATCGGCGCTGTGGCGTGAGGATTGACGCGGCCCCCCGGCGGCCGATGCCAATCCGATCGGAACGATGCTGGCCAGGACAACAGCCCCCACGACCGGCGTCCAGCGCGATCGCCAGATACGGATGCACAAAGCGTGCACTACTGCCTCCCTCCGATTGTTGAACACAATCTTCCCCGCGGCCAGCACGAACTGTAAGCCCTCCCAAGCGTCAAGGGAAGCTGTTGTCGTCGACAGCGTTCCCGTCACGTACGTCCGCTCGCTCGACGCCAACAACCGACCGCTCGGGTGCCAGCGGGAAAGCGCCGATGTCACCTTTACCCTCCGTGGCGTGTCGAGCATTGGCGTGTTGCGCGAGGGCCCACTGCACGCTGCGCTCAAGGCGATGCTGGCGGGGCCGGATGACCGGCTGGAGGTCCCGGTCAGCCGGTTCGTGATTGACCTCGTGCGTGCCGACGGAGAGCTCGTAGAGGTTCAGACCGGTGCCTTTGGCCCACTGGGGGCCAAGCTCGACGCCCTGCTTGACGGCCACCGACTCCGGATCGTCTATCCCGTCGCGGCCCAGCGGCGCATCGTGCGTGTAGACGAGCACGGCGAGGTGCTCTCGATCCGCCGATCGGCCCAGCGCGGGACGGTGGTGGACGTGTTTGACAAGCTGACCGCGTTCCCGTCGTTGCTGACTCACCCCAACCTGACAATCGAGGTGCTGTTGCTCGGCGAGGACCACATACGTTCGGCGCGGCCGGTCACGGTGCGTCGGCGAACCCGCGACCCCGGCGCGCGCCACCTGCGTGAGGTGCTCGCTCGAATTGAGCTGCACGGTGCCGAGGACATCGTGCGCGCCCTCCCGCCGCTTCCAGCACACCCCTTCAGCACCCGAGACCTAGCGTCGATCCTTCAATGCAGCACAACGCTCGCACAACGGACCGCCTACTGCCTACGCGCGATTGACCTCATCGAAGCAGCCGGCAAGCGTGGCCGCACACCGCTGCACCGACGGACTGCCCTCGCGGCGGGATAAACCCGGTGGAGCGTCCGTGACCTGTCTGAGCCTCATGGGAGGCAGGGCTCGGGCGTGTGGTTCGGTTAGTCGAACGGCTCCGCACGTGGCGCTGGGCGAGCCCTTTCTGGCAGCGGAGGTCGGAGGCGCACTGCGGTCGCGGCCGCGATCCGCCATCCTGTGGCTGGATCGCCGCCCTTGCCTCCCCAGTGATCGCGGCGCCCGCCCGCTCCGTGCCGCCTGTCCCGGTGGTTGCGCACCTCACCGCCGAGGATCTCGCTGCGATCGGGCGCGACTTTGATGCGATCCGCGCAGATGTCGTCACCCGCCTCGGCCAGCGGGACGCTGACTACATCCGCAGAGTGATCACCGTTCAGCGCTGCTTGGAGCTCGCCGGCCGTGCCTCGCTCCTGCTCTCAAGGCGACGTCCCGTGTTCTTCGCTGGAACGGCGATGCTGACGCTGGCCAAGATCCTGGAGAACATGGAGATCGGCCACAACGTGATGCACGGCCAATATGACTGGATGGACGATCCTGCCGTGTGCTCTCGCAGCTGGGAGTGGGATGCGGTCTCCACTGCCGCCTCCTGGAAGTTCGCCCACAACTTTCAGCACCACTCGTTCACGAACGTGATCGGCAAGGACCGCGACCTCGGCTACTCGGTGATGCGAGTCGACGCAGACCAGCCGTGGCATCTCATCTACCTCATCCAGCCGATCTACGGCGTCGCGGTGGCGCTGACGTTCGAGTGGGGAATCGCGATCTACGACATGGAGCTCGACGCGGTGCGTCGAGGCGAGAAGTCGTGGGACAAGGGCCGAGCCGAGTTGGTGGCGTTCGCGCGTAAGGCGCGGCGGCAGCTCGTCAAGGATTTCGTGCTCTGGCCGGCTCTTGCCGGGCGGTCGGCAAAGCACACCGCGGTAGCGAACCTGATCGCGAACGTCGCTCGCAACGTGTGGGTGCACACGATCGTGTTCATGGGCCACCTCCCCGAGGGCGCGGAGACGTTCAGTGAGGAGCAGACCGCCGACGAGACCCGAGGCGAGTGGTACGTCCGGCAATTGCTCGGCTCCTGCAACCTCGAAGGCACGCGGCTGTTTCACATCATGAGCGGCAGCCTCTCCTTCCAGATCGAGCACCACCTGTTCCCCGACATCCCGAGTTGCCGCTATCCCGAGATCGCACCCCGAGTTCGTGAGGTCTGCGAGCGGTATGGGCTCCCGTACAACAGCGGCCGGCTGGGCCGCCAGTACAGGTCGGTAGCGGCCAAGATCCTCCGCTACTCCCTGCCCTGAGGCGCCAGGTCACGCGAGAAGAGCGATCTCGTCGTGCGACGAGGTCCGACGCAGGGAGCGCTTCAGTGAGACCGAACTAGGCCAAGGTGGCTACGCAACCGCCTTCTCGTCGAACCGAGCAGTGGCTGGAGAAGCGCATTGAGCGTAAGGGTCTGCGTCCCCGGGACGCCGCGTACCTGATCGCTACCTTTTGGACGATAGCTGTGGTGGCGTTCGGGGTGGTCGAACGTCTCGTGGACCCGAAGACGTTTCACAGCATCTGGCTGGGCATGTGGTGGGCGGTCGAAACGGTGACGACGGTCGGCTACGGCGACATCGTCCCTGACCAAACGGCCGGCAAGCTCATCGCGGGGCTTCTGATGCTCGGGGGACTGTCGCTGATCGCGGTGGTGACGGCCGCGATTACCAGTGGGTTCGTGTCCCGGGCGGATGCCCAGCGGCGAGCCGCCGGAGAGGACCCGCTCATGCAAAAGCTCGAAGAGATCGCCACGGAACTGCGGGCAGTCAAGACCGAGCTCGATGACCTTCGGGCAACGACGGGCAACGACGGCTCCGCCTGAGCATCGTTCCGAGTTCAGCTCACGAGCTCAGCTACGCCCTTGGCGACGAGCGCGCCGCCGAGCACGGTGAGCGTAATCACCGCAGCCTTGTGGCCGTTGCGGCCGGCCCACGCCTTCGCTCGCTCCACGGCGCCGGGGGTCCAGTCCGGAGCGAACGTGTAGCCCAGCAGCGGAAGTTCGAGCAATATCAGCATCACCAGGTTGAATCCGATCACCGTCAGGACGGTGGCCGTCGTACTCAGGTTCTCTTTCTCGATGCGATTGAGTCCGGCCAGGTAGGAGCCGCCGGGGAGGGTCAGCAGGGCTCCAACGACGAACGTGGTTCGCGCCGAGCCTTTGCTGAGAGCCTTCTGCCAGCGCGGCGGCCCTTTCTCCTCCTTTGGTCCCTTGCGCGCTCGCCGGCGTTCGGCGATCTGCTTGTCACGTCCGGTGCCGAGTACGGCGGCGGCGGCCAGCAGAGCCGCGCCGAGGGCCAGGTCGACCGCCGGGCTGATCGTGTTCTGCGTCGTACTGACGGAGCTTGACCCCTGCAGGGCATCCACAATCACCAGCCCAAGCGTGATGCTGGTCATCAGCGCCCCAAGTAGATAGCCCAACATCAGCCGCTTCGGGTTCGGCAGCAGCAGCATCACCGTCGAGGCGCCCACGAGAACCGGGTTCAACGCCGCCGCCAGAGAGAGGAGAAAGATCTGACCCATGGCCTACCAGACTGCCTCAGGAATCGTGGTTCGTGGCCGAAGCCTGGTGACGGGCAGTGGGTTCAGTCGTGGGACATCTGGTCGATGCAGACGACAACGGCGAGGATCAGCGCGTCGTCCTGGCCGGGAGCAATATCGACGCCATACGTGTCCCGGACGCGGAACCAGCGCTTGGACACCTCAGCGACGTGGTCACCGTCGCGCTCGACCTTGTACTCGTGGTCAACGATATTCCCCTTCGCCTCAAGGTCCTCGCCGTCGTCGATCTCAACCGAGAATCGGTCGCGCACGACGTGGACGAGCGCCTTCTTGACCGTCGCGACGGTGTCGCCGTCACGCTCGATCTCCATCGTGTCCCGGACATGCAGCGCCTTCTTCTGGACCTTGAACAACTCGTTGCCCGACGGGTCCTGCAGGATCAGCGTATCTCTGAGGCGGAGCGCCTTACCGTCGACCTTGAACGCGTGCTCGTCCGCGTCGTTATCGATCCAGAAGTCCTCGCCGATCGAGAACATCTTTTCGCGCATCCGGTACTTCGTCTGATCGGCATCATGATCGCGTCGGAATAGTGGCATTGAGGCCGTCGAGGATGTCTCCACACCGTCTGCGGCGCATCACCCCATGCGGGTGATCCACCGATACGCTGTGTCACCGAAGAGCAGTTCGACGCAGTGAACAAGCTGGTCGACCCGGCATCGAACCCCCCGAAGGGCCTGTTGTTTCACGCCTCGGGGCCGATCGAGGGAGGTTGGGGCGCGATCGACTTCTGGGAGTCACGCCAGGACTTCGACGCGTTCGAGCCGCGGATCGGCGCCGCAGCTGCCGCCGCCGGCGTCCAGCTTGAAGGACCGCCGGACATCAAGGAGTTCCCGGTCCACGAGACCTTCACGGGTTAGCACCCCCGCGCGATCGCAACGTAGGTCGCCGATGCGCTTCCCAAAGCGCGTTCGGTGCGATCCGGTCAACGGCAACCCTTGGCCCCGTTCAGGGTTCGAACACGGTGCCCCAGTCGTGGCGGATGCTGATCTCCGTAAATCCGGCATTGAGCACATGTTCGGCACCGCTCTGGTCGTCGACTTCGCGTTCGGAGTCGTCATGGCGCACGACGAGTCGTAGCGCGGGCTTGGTGTCGCCGCCGGCGAAGCGGAGCATTTCGAGGTCGCCGTTGGAGTTCCCGGCCGCGATGGCGGGTCTTCGGCCGGTGCGGGCCCAGATGTGCAAGGGCTTCTGTGGCCCGTCGTCGAACGCGTCGAGCTTCGCGGTGTAGAGGACCTTCCCGTCCCGGTAGTCAGTGCCGAATCCCGATCCGACGACCCGTTCACGCGGTATACCGTAGATCCGCTCGGCAGCCGGGCGCATGAAGTCACGGTCGCCGCCCGAGACGATGAAGGTCAGGAAGCCGTTCGCCTCGAGGTAGCGCAGCAGCTCGATCATCGGCAGAAAACCGCAGCGCAGATACGGCCGCTTCAGCGTTGGATGCTGTGCGTCGGCGAAGAACGCGAGCGCCTGCTGGGCGTACGCCTCGACCTCGATACCCGCGGAGATCTCGGAGAGCGCGCCGATGAGCAGCTTGAGGTCGCCGTCATCGCCCTGGTAGTGCTTGACCATCGCCTTCCCCAACCAGCCAGTGTCGTGCTCGTAGGCTGCTTTGTACGGCTGGCGCTGGCGCAGCGGGGCGTTGCCCTCCGCGGCCGCGGCGAAGCTGCGGACGATGAAGTCCAGCTGGACCGGCATCGGCTTCTCCGGCCAAAGGGTCCCGTCGTTATCGAACACCGCGATTCGCTCGGGCTCCGGGATGTACCCGGGTCCGCCGACTTCGGTTGCGGCGATGACGAAGTCGGTGATCGCGTTCTTGGTCGCCGTCTCGCGCCACGACGGCAGCTCTGCGGGTTTGGTCATGACATATTCGCGGATCGCTGCCGCCTAAAGCACCGCTTAAAAGCTCGCTCGCGCCGGGGTGAACTGTCCTCACCCGTGCCGGGTGAGCGGCCCAAAGCGACAAGCTCGCTGCGCAGCCGCGGCCGCCTGCCGCCGACGTGAAACGATCCGCTGGTGCCGTCACTGCGAGAAACTCGGGCTCCGGGCCCCAAGCGCCGGCTGATCGCCACGATCGCCGGGAGCGTCGTCGTGCTGGATGCCGTGACCAAGGCGATCGCGGCTCGCGCTCTGGCCGGCCGGGGTGTGGTGAACGTCCTCGGCGGAGCCCTTCACCTCGAGCTCTACCGCAACTTCGCGGGCCCGGGCAACATCCTCCGGGGTCACCCGGTGCTGGTGTCGCTGCTGAGCCTGGTCGCGGTCGCATTGATCGCAACGGTCGCGTGGTCGGTGCAGAGCACGAGCTACGCGGTGGCGATCGGGTTGCTTCTCGGCGGCGGACTGGGGAACCTGGCCGACCGCCTGCTCCGGGCGCCGGGCCCACTGCGCGGCGGAGTCGTCGACTGGATCAAGCCGACGCTCTCGTCGGGCAGCCTGAACGTCGCGGACCTCTCGATCAACGCCGCGGTGCTGGCGATGCTCGTAGCGCTCGCTCTGGACTCCTACCGACAACGCCGCGGCGGCAGCGACCGCGACGACGCGCTGCCGGTCGCCGACTAGATCGAGCCGGCTGCGTGGCGGTGGCGCGTGCGCGCGCCTGCTTGACTGGCCTCTGGGATGACCGACGAGGCCGAGGACCCGCCGCCCGAAGCGGGCAAGCTGCCGACCGGGCGGATCGCACGCACGGTCCGGGTCGGTGGCCTCGTGACCAGTCAGGGCGCGCGGTGGGCGGGCATGCGCACGGCCAATCGTGTCCGCTCGCCTGAGCGCGCCGCCGCCGCGCAGAATGAGCGCACCGCGGCGCTCGTCAACCAGCTCGTCGACCAGCTCGGACAGATGCGCGGGGCGGCGATGAAGGTCGGCCAGGTGCTCTCCATGGTCGAGTTCGATGGCCTCCCCGAGGACGAGCGCGAGGCCCTGCAGGCCAAGCTGGCCGAGCTGCGCGATGACGTCCCGCCGGTTCCCTTCGCCAAGCTCGAGCGCCTGCTGCGGGACGAGTTCGGCGGGCCGCTGTCGCGTGTCTTCTCCGACTTCGACGAGCGGGCCTTTGCCGCTGCGTCGATCGGCCAGGTGCACCGCGCCACCACGCTCGACGGCGACGAGGTGGTCGTCAAGGTCCAATATCCGGGGGTCGCGGAGGCCGTCGAGACCGATCTGCGCAACGCGATGCTGCTGGTGCCGCTGGTCAAGCGCCTGGCGCCGGGCCTGAATGTGAAGGCGCTCGCCTCCGAACTGCGCGAGCGGATCACCGAGGAGCTCGACTACGAGCTCGAGGCCCAGAATCAGCGACGCATCGGGCGTCTCCGTCGTGGCCACCCGTTCATCTCGGTGCCCGCGGTCCACACCGAGCTCTCGACGCGCCGGGCACTGGTGTCGGAGTACATCGCGGGCGAGCGCTTCGAGGCGGTGCGCCGGCTCGACGAGCCGCAGCGCGACAGATACGGGGAGATCGTGTTCCGCTTCTACTTCGGCCTGCTGTACCGCGATCGGATCGCGCTCGGCGACCCTCACCCCGGGAACTACGTCCTGCGCCCGGACGGGCGCGTCGGCTTCTTCGACTATGGGCTGCTGCGCAATGTCGCCCGCGAGCGCGTCATGGCCGAGCGGGCGATCGCGCATGCTGTCCGTGCCGGCGACGCAGCGGCGCTGCAGGCCGCGCTGGTCGCGGGCGGATATCTGGCGCCCGGTGGGCAGGCGCTGATCGACGCCGGTTTGGTGCTCAAGTTGATGCGGCACGCAACGCGCTGGTACGCGGTTCCCGGTCAGCAACGCTTCTCCGGCGAGCGGAGCCGCCGCGGTCGTGAGCGCACGCCCGAGGGTGACGAGGGCCGGCCCGGGGATGACGAGCACCGGCCCGCGGACCCGGGGCGCCAGGCGCAAGTCAAGAACCAGCTCAGCCAGTTCACGCTGCCCCCCGAGACAGCGCTGATCCGGCGCATGCACGTGATCGTGGGCGTGGTGCTCGGTCAACTGCGCGCCGGCGCCGATTGGGGCGCCATCGCCGCCGAGTACCTCCACGGCGAGCCGCCCGCGACGCCGTTCGGGGAGGCCGAGGCCGAGTACTTCGCCCGGGGTGCCACCGAGGCCTGATTACCGGCGCCGGCCTGTATCAGTAGTAGATGGGCCCGCGGGCGCCTCCACCCGCGGCGATGGCGTCGCCGGTGATGGCGACACTCAGTGGACTGGCCAGGAAGGTCACCACGGCAGCGATCTCGTCCGCGGTGACCATTCGGCCGATCACGATCGGCGCGGTCAGCGCGGCCTCGGCGTCACTGACGCTCATGCCCCGCGCGGACGCCATCGCGGCCAGGGTCTCGGGTGTGCGCTCGGTCCGGGTCATGCCCGGGTGTACCACGGTCACGTTGATCCCCGACGGCCCGAGCTCGTCGGCGAGGTTCTTGGTCATCGCCGCCACCGCGACATTGCGCACCGAGCCGACGACCGTGCCGGCCTGGCGCGCGGCCAGCCCCGAGATGTTGATGATCCGCCCCCAGCCGCGCTCGGTCATTCCCGGTGCGAAGGCACGGGCGCACCGCAGGTAGCCACGAACCTTGACGTTGATCTCACGCTCGAGATCGGCCTCCTGGAGCGGCGCGCCGGTGTTGGGCGTCGCCGCTGCGTTGACGAGGATGTCGACACCGCCGAGTACCGACAGCGCCTGCGCCGCCATCGCCTCCACCTCCGCATCCGATCCGGTATCCGCGGGCAGCGCCACCACCCGCCGCCCCGTCTCGCCGGCCAGTTCGCGGGCCGTCGCCTCCGTGACCGCGGCATGGCGCGCCACGAGCGCGACATCGCACCCTTCGGCCGCCAGCGCCCGAGCGATCGCCTTCCCGATGCCTCTGCTTCCTCCGGTGACCACCGCGCGACGATCGGTCAGCTTCAGATCCATGGAGGCGAACTCTACGATCGTCGCTCGCCCGGGCCGCCGGTCCAGCAGTCCGGCAGTCCCAGCGCGCCCATGCGGTCGAGGCTCACCGGAGATCGATGGCCGAGGCGTGAGTGTCGGCCCTCGCTCTAGCATCCGACGCGACTGCGCACATGAGCTCCCCGTTACCACCCCTCCGAGGCGGCCGCCGCTGGGCCGTCGACAGCGCCGAGAGCAACGGTGGCCCCGCCACCGTCTCGCGCGAGAGCATTCAGCGTCTCGTGGTTCTCGGCTACATCACGGCGGTGGTGATGCCGCCGGTCGGGTTGGGACTGGGGCTCCTGTTGGCGCTGCGCCTGGCCAAGCCGAACTCCAAGCAGGGCATGCTGATCATCGCGGTCTCCGTCGTTGCCGCTATCGCCTGGGTTCTGGCGTTGGTGGTCGGGGTTTTGAACCCCAACAGCGAGACCTCGACCTGAGCGCCGGCTCGGCCGGCGTGGCCGTTCAGCCGGTGACGCGGTCGATGAAGTCAGCGGCCCGGCTGAGGACCTCGTCGCGGTTAGTCTCGTTGAAGACCTCGTGGCGGGCTCCCGGGTAGATGGCCTCGTCGAGCCGGGTGAGTCCGAGCGCCTCGATTCCGCCACGCGTCTCGGAGATGGGGACCAGCTGATCGTCCTCGCCGTGCAGCCACAAGGTGGGCAGCGCGCCGAGCTGAGGCCCGCCCGCGATGGTCTTGAGCGCGGTGTCGATGGCCGCGACGGTCGGACGTTTGAACGGGCCGTGCCAGACGAGCTCGTCGTCGCGGTAGGCCTCTCCGACCGTGGGGTCTCGCGAGAGCGTCGACACGTCGAGTGGGTCGTCAGGAATCTCGTCGAGCTCGAGCAGGCCGGTGACCGCGGTCCAGGTTCCCAGCACCGGTCCTGACAGCACCAGACCGGCCAGCTCCTCTCCGTGCCGTTGCGCGTAGCGCGCGCCGATCATCCCGCCCATGGAGTGTCCGATGAGCACACGCGGGAGGCCGGGATAGCGCTCCTTCGCACGGGTGACCACGGAGTGGAGGTCGTCGACCACGAGCTCGTAGTCGGTGACGAGGACGCGCTCTCCTCCCGACCTGCCATGGCCTACGTGGTCGGGCCCGGCGACCACGGCTCCGCGCCCGACCAGGACGTCGGCCGCGTACTCATAGCGGCCGAGATGCTCCCCATACCCATGAGCCAGGATCGCGATGTGGCGGGCGTCCGGGCTGGGCCAGACGTACATCGCGATCGACTCCTCACTGCCGGGGAACCTCTCCACTTCTGCGTGTGCGGGCAAGGCAATGCCCCTGGCTAGAGGAAATCGTTGCCGGTGAGGACGTAGACGAAGGGCACGAATGGGACGATCGAGGCGATCGCCCAGGTGAGCTTCGCGATCAGGCCGATGTCGCGTCGCATCACGAGATTGATCCAGATCAGCACGACAGCGATCGGATGCAGGATGCACAGCAGCAGCTCCAGGATCTTCTTCATCGCTCAAGGCTACTGCGCCGTGGGGCCACCCTCCGTCGTTGCCCCGATCAGCGCATGCGGACCCCGCGTTGAGGCCCGTTATGCTGGCGCCATGGATCTCGGCCGGCCGATCGCTTATCAGGTCCTGAGCCACGGCACGGCGGTGTACTCCGCCGATGGCGAGGAGGTCGGCAAGGTGGTCAAGGTCCTGGCGGCCGAGGACGAGGATGTCTTCGACGGGATCGTGATCGGAGAGCACTCGTTCGGAAGCGGGCATCGCTTCGCCGATGCCGATGAGGTCGACTCGATCTTCGAGCAGGGTGTGGTGCTCACGCTGGACCGCGCGCAATGCGAGCAGCTGCCGATGCCGTCCGCCAATCCGGCCGTGATGCGAGACGACCCGGCCGAGTCACGGGCTGACCGGCGCCGTGAGAAGCTGATGCGGGCCTGGGATCTCATCTCGGGCAACGACTGAAGCACCGCCTGAGCCTGATCCGGGCGCCTGCCGGTTACTTGGCGTGGGGTGGCCGATGGCGTACCGTGACCCCATGAGGACGCCGTGAGTTCAGGCGAACGCAGCCTCGGCACTTCTGGAGTGGGGCGGCCCTCTGAGTCCACGGTCCCTCGCGCCGAGCCCAACCAGTGGGCGGTGCTCGCGCTCCTGGGGACGGCCCAGTTGATGGTGGTGCTCGATGCGACGATCGTGAACATCGCGCTGCCGTCGGCGCAGCGGGACCTGCATTTCTCCACGGCGGACCGAGAGTGGATCGTCACCGCCTACGCGCTGGCGTTCGGCAGCCTGCTGCTGCTGGGCGGCAAGCTCGGTGATCTGTTCGGGCGCAAGTGGACGTTCATTGGCGGGCTGACCGGCTTTGCCATCGTGTCCGCCATCGGCGGGAGGGCGCAGGACTTCGACATGCTCGTGGCCTCCCGGGCGCTTCAGGGCGCGTTTGGCGCGCTACTGGCGCCATCCGCCCTCGGGCTGCTCACGGTCACGTTTGCCGGTTCCCCCGACCGGGCGAAGGCGTTCGGCATTTTTGGCGCGATCGCGGGTGGTGGAGCGTCGGTCGGTCTGGTGCTCGGCGGGGTGCTCACCCAGGTGCTGTCCTGGCGCTGGTGCCTGTACGTCAACCTGGTGATCGCAGTGCCTACGGCGATCTTCGCGCTGCGGCTGCTGGTCAACCAGCGCGATCCGCAGCGGGGCGGCATCGACGTGCCCGGCCTGATCACAGCATCCGCGGGGCTGTTCGCGCTCGTCTACGGCTTCTCCAACGCCGAGACTCAATCGTGGACCGCCCCGGCGACGATCATCGCGCTCGTCGCAAGCCCCGTGTTGCTGACCACGTTCGTCGTCATCGAGAGCCGCGTCAAGGACCCGCTGCTCCCGTTGCACATCGTGCGAGACCGGGCGCGCGGGGGTGCCTATCTCTCCGTGCTGCTCGCCGCCGCCGGCCTCTTCGGGGTGTTCTTCTTCCTCACGTACTACTTGCAGTTGAACCTCCGCTTCTCACCGGTGACCACCGGACTGGCCTTTCTCCCGATGACGGCCCTGCTCGTGGCCACCTCGGTCACGGCGCAGACTCGTGTGCTGCCGCGCACCGGCGCCAAGCCGCTCGTGATGACCGGGATGCTGCTCGGGGTGATCGCGATGCTCATCTTCACCCGGCTCAGTCCCGATGGGGCCTACGCGACCCATGTCCTTCCGGGGCTCCTTGTCGTCGGAGTGGGGATGGGGTGCATCTTCGCGCCCGCGATCGGAACCGCGACCCTGGGGGTCGAAGTTCGCGAGACCGGCGTGGCCTCGGCAATGGTCAACACCTCCCAGCAGGTCGGGGGTGCCGTCGGCCTCGCGCTGTTGAGCACGCTGTCGGCGAGCGCTGCGACCGACTATGCCCGGACCCACCTCGGCGCGCCCGGGCTGGCCGGCGCCGCCGCCGTCCATGGCTTCACGACGGGATTCTGGTGGGCTGCGGGCATCTTCGCCGTCGGCTTTCTGATGGCGCTCGTGGTTCTGCCGTCGAAGGCCGGGGCCCATGAGTGCAGTCTGCGGACGGCCCTCTCGCGCGGAATCGCGTATGCACACCACCTCGAGGCCACGGCGGAGGCAGCCGCCCATGCCCTGCGCATGAGCGCCCAGCCGCTGCCTCAGGCGGACGGCACGCCCGGGCCGGACGGATCGCCCGACCTGCCGGGCACGGCCCCCGGTCACCCTGTGGGCTGAGGCCGCGCGGGGGCGAGTTACGCCACGGGGTGCTGCGGCGCGATCAGCACCGGGCGCTCCGCATGTGCGGAGAGCTGGTGGGAGACGCTGCCGAGGATGGCGCTCGCGAACGCGCCGCGTCCACGCTGGCCGCACACGATCAGGCGAGCGTCGATCTCGGCAGCCACCTCGCGGATCGTCTTGGCCACCGATTCGCTGGCCTCCGCCACGCGTGCGGTGGCGTTGTAGCCGCGCCGCTGCGCGCCCGCGGCGCCCTCTTCGGCGATCCGTTGCGCGGCGGCGATCTCCTCCTCGTCGAGCTCGCCTTCATTCGGGACCACGGCCAGCAGTGAACCTCCTCGGGCCAGCTGGACCGCGACTGGCGTCCACACGGACAGCACGACCGCATCGGTGGGATGCATGACGAGCTCGACGGCGACCGAGAGCGCGGCCTTCGATCCTTCTGACCCGTCGTAGCAGAACAGCACCGGTCTATCCATGGCTACGGCCATCCTAGACGTTGCCGTCGAGTTGCTGCTTGGCCTGGCGGTGGGCGGCCTCAGCGCCCTCCACGCCGGCCTCGGCATCGCGCACAGCCGCCTCGGCCTGACGCAGCGCCTTGGCGGCGCGGGCCTCACGCTCCTGCGCGGTCCGCAGTGCGCGCTGTGCACGATCTACCTCTCGTGCGGCGTCGCGCTCCAGCGCCCGGGCCCGCTTGTGCGCCTCTTCGCGCTCGCGCCGCTCCGCGGCCTCGGCCGCCTTGCGCTCCCTGGCGGCCTCGCGCTCCGCCGCCGCATCCCGCGCGCCGGTCCTCCGCGCACGCCCACCGCCGCCATCGGCGGTGCCCGCGGCACCAGAACGCTCCGGCGCCCGCCGGGCGGGCCGGGTGGCTGGGGCGGCGACCGCGCCCCCCAGCCCCGCTCCCAGACCGGCATGACGCAGCTCGCGGACGAGCCGGCCCTCGCTGACCTGGGCGCGCGCCTCGTCGTCGAGCGCTGCCGCGTGCAGCGTCTCGGCCACCCGCTCCACAGTGGCCGCGCTGAGCTCATGCCCACCGGTGCTCAGCAGTTCGCGCGCGGCGACCACGAGAGCGTCGACGGCGTCGCGCTCTCGCGCGGCGGCCGATCGCAGGTCGCGCGCGTCCGCGCTGCCGGCCAGCACTCCGTCCTGAACCTCCTGCAGCGCGTCGCCGGCGGCAAACAGCTCGTCGATCCCGCTTCGCTGGGTCCGCGTCAGCTGGTTGACCGCCCACGCAGCTACCGAGGGTTTGCGCAGCGCGCCGACGATGGCCGCCTGGTCGCGCTCGCCCTCGGAGCGGAGCGTGCGCACCAGCAATGCCCGCTCTCCGACGAAGCGGTCAAGCGCCAGCCCGTAGAGGTCGTCGACGTCCACGGCCGTCATTGTCGACGACCGCCGCCGGGCGCACCGCGGTGGCGGCCGGTGTCAGGCCAACCGCAGCCGCGGGAAGCGCAGGCGCCGCCGGCGGCGCGGCGACACGTTGGACAGGTGACCGGCGCGCAGCCGCAGCAGCGAGACGGCGTGGGCGCTGGGGACGAACGGGTCGGCCACGACGCGCTCGTCGTCGAGGGCGATCGCCGCCACCGCCTGGCCCCCGACGAGGGCGAGCAGGACCGGCCCCTCGAGCGCTGGAGCGTCATCAAGGGCGGCCAACTGGCGGACGACGGCATCGTCGTCGCTGCGCGCGGGCCGCAGCTCGACCACCGGCCCCGCGCGCCAGAGCGGCCGGCTGGGAGTCTGGTTGTAGCGAGCTGCCGCTCGAGTCAGGTCGGACACATGCTCCTGGGCGATTACTGCGGTGAGGGGGGCGTTCATCACGGGCTCCTTCGAAAATTGGACGTGATGACATGGTGCGCCTAAGAGCCACCTCGTACATCGGGCAAATGCAGTCGGTTTGCGGCTCCGGCCCCTTACCTGCCGGGGGGTGGGGCCTTACTTGGGCCGGCCCTCGAGCGCGGCCGGGATCGACGCGCGAGTGATATGACACCCGACATGCCCAGACACGTCGCGCCCCTGCCCCAGTCCGCGTCGGTGGTGATCGTCGGCGGCGGGGTGATGGGCACCAGCGCCGCCTTTCACCTCGCCGAGGCGGGTGTGGACGTCGTCCTGCTCGAGCGCGCCGAGCTGGGCAGCGGCTCGACGTCGCGCGCGGCCGGGGGTGTGCGCGCCCAGTTCTCGGATGCTCTCAACATCCAGATCGCGCAGCGCAGCCTGAAGGCGTTCAGCGCGTTCGGCCGCCGGCCCGGCTGGGAGATCGACCTCAAGCGCAGCGGATACCTGTTCGTCCTCAGCCGGGAGGCCGACGTCGCCGAGTTCGAGGCGAGCGTCGCGCTCCAGAACCGATACGGGGTGCCGTCGCGCATGCTCGCCGCCGACGAGGCTCGGACGCTGTGCCCGCTGCTGGCGGGGGATGACATCCTCGCCGCCTCGTTCTCGGCGGAGGACGGCCACGCCACACCGGAGGCCGTCGTGCAGGGCTATGCCTTCGCCGCCCGGGCCCTCGGGGCGCATCTGCGCGTCGGGTGCGAGGTCACCGGCATCGCCACCCACGGAGACGAGATCACCGGGGTGCAGACGAGCCACGGGCCGGTCGCCACCAACGTGGTCATCTGCACCGCCGGCGCCTGGTCGCGGGCGTGCGGTGACATGGCGGGGGTCGCGCTGCCGGTGACCCCCGTGCGCCGGCAGATCCTCTTCACCGAGCCGATGGAGGGCCTCCCGCAGGATCTACCGTTCACCATCGACTTCGCCTCGAGCTTCTATTTCCACCGGGAAGGTCCAGGATTGCTGATGGGCATGTCGCATGCCCGCGAGCGGCCGGGGTTCGCATTGGAGACCAGCGACGACTGGGTCCCGGGCCTGCTGGAGGTCGCCTCGCGCCGGGCGCCTCGCATCGCCGAGGCCGGGATCAAGGGGGGCTGGGCCGGGCTCTACGAGGTCACGCCCGATCACAACGCGATCATCGGCGAGTCCGAGCGCGTGAGCCGCTTCCTCTACGCCACCGGCTTCTCGGGCCACGGGTTCCTGCAGGGCCCGGCCGTCGGCGAGATCCTGCGCGACCTCGTCCTGGGCCGTCGGCCGTTCGTCGACGTCGCACCGCTGAGCGTCGAGCGCTTCAGCGGTGCCATGCTGCGCCCCGAGTACAACATTGTCTGACGCCGACCCGCACATCGAGACCACCACTGCCCCGACCGCGAGCGCTGGGCTCGCCACGGCGGCGGTGCGCGTCGTCGAGGCGCTGGAACGCCTGGGAGTGCCGATCGTGTTCGGGCTGCCCGGCGTGCACAACCTCGCCATCTGGAAAGCGCTTTCGGAGTCGTCGATCCGACTGGTCGGCGTCCGCCACGAGCAGGCGGCGGTCTATGCCGCCGACGGGTACGCCCGCGCTACGGGTCGCCTCGGCGTGGCCGTGGTGACCACCGGCCCGGGCGCCGCCAACACGCTGGGCGCCACCGGCGAGGCGATGGCGTCCGGCTCGCCGGTACTGATCATCGCCACCGACATCCCCGCCGCCGTCCGCCGCCCCGACATCTACCGCGGCAGCCTGCACGAAACTCGCGACCAGACCGCGATGTTCGCGCCGGTGACCAAAGCGGCGACGCTCGTCGCAGCCGCTGCCCAGATCGGAGACGCGGTGGTGGCGGCCGCGCACACCGCGCTCGCGGCGCCGAGCGGCCCCGTCTACCTCGGCGTGCCCACCGACCTGTTGGGCCGGCCCGCGCCCGAGCTCCCGCCGCAACTGGCGGCGCCGCCGCGGACGCCCGCGTTCGACGGCGCCGGCCTGGCCGAGGCCGTTGCGCACATCGCCGCGGCGCAACGCCCGCTCATCTGGGCCGGAGGCGGGGCGCTGCGTGCCGACGCCGGCGATGCGGTGGGTGCGCTGGCCCACAAGCTGTGCGCGCCCGTGATCACCACGTACATGGGCAGAGGCCTGGTGGCGCCAGATGATCCGTGGACCGTCGCGGGCCCTGTGCACGCCCCGGAGGTCGGGGCGCTGTGGGACGAGGCCGACGTGGTGGTGGGCATCGGAACCGACTTCGACGGCATGATGACCCAGAACTGGCTCATGCCCCAGCCGCCGCGGCTCGTGTGCGTCAACGTCGATCCCGCCGACGCCTCCAAGAACTACGCCGCCGACGTCACGCTGGTGGGCGATGCGCGGGAGGTCACGGAGCGCCTCGTCGCCGCCGTCGACGCCCGCGACGGCGCTGAGACGATGCTGGCGCGCCTCGAGCAGGTTCGCGCCGGGGTGGCCGCCTCGGTGCTCGCCGACGATGCCGATGCCGCCGGTTTTGTCGCGGTCATGGACCGCGCCCTACCCGAGGACGCCGTGGTGGTGGCCGACATGTGCATCCCCGGCTACTGGCTCGCCGGCTACCGGCGGGTGCCGCGCCCGCGCGCCTTCGCCTATCCAATGGGGTGGGGGACCCTGGGCTTCGCCTTCCCGGCGTCGCTGGGCGCCGCGCTGGCCGGCGCCGGGCCCACGGTATGCGTGTGCGGGGACGGCGGCTTTCTCTTTGCCTGCGGCGAGCTGGCCACCGTGGCCGAGACGCAGGTGCCGCTCACGGTGGTCCTCGTCGACGACGGCGGCTACGGGATGCTGCGCTTTGACCAGGAGCTGGCCGGCGACGAGCCGTTCGGAGTCGATCTGGTCGGCCCGGACTTCGCGGCGCTTGCGCGCTCCTTCGGGATCGGGGCGAGCACCGTGCGGGGCTTCGGCACCGACTTTGAGAACACGCTGCGCCACAGCGTGACCACACCGGCTCCGTCGCTGATCGTCGTCAAGGCGCGGCTCAGGCCTCCGCTCACCACCTCGCCACGGTGGTATCGCCGGGCTGCGGCGCACTGAGGGACACGCGGGAAGAGCGGTGCGCTCAGCGGTGTGCGCGCGCCTGGCGGACCATGAAGCGCAGGCTCACGGTCCTGCCGACCTTGCCCTGAGCGTGCGGAGTCACGTCGACGCGATAGCTGCCCGGGCTCAGCCTCCGGCGCAGCAGTTGCTTGAGGCCCATCGTAAGGCGACCGGCGCGATCGGTGTGCATGAACGTCGAGACCACCACATAGCGTGTGCAGATGGGCGCATGGCCCTGCCGGCGCCTGGGCGGTGCGACGCACCGGCTGCCGTCGCGCACGCCGCCCGCCGGACGCAACAGCGTCACGGTCAGCTTCGCGGCCTGCGACTCGCTGTAGAAGAGTGACAGCCCGGACCCGCCACCGGAGACCACCCGTCCGTGCGTGTTGACGGTGACCGTGGCACTCGACAGCCTCGCGCCGTACACGGACGGCGGGCTGGTCTTGGTCCTCGGGCCGCCCGCGCCGGCGGTCGAGCCCGTTGCGGTCCCACCGTCGCCGCCGCTGGCGCCGGTGCCGCCGGTGCCGCCGGTGTCGCCAGTGCCGCCGGTGCCGCCGGTGCCGCCGGTGCCGGTGCCGGTGCCGGTGCCGCCCGTGACCGGGGGCTGATCGGAGACGGGCACGAGAGCCTTGATCTCGCTGGGGCCCAGCGCGCGGCTCCAGACCGTCACGTCGTCGATGTCGCCCGAGAACCAGTGATCGTCGCAGCTGGGATAGTTGCCGATGTAGAAGTCGTTGGAGTTGGGCAGTAGGTACTCGAGGGAGCCCGGCCACTGAGTGCCGGACCCGACCTGGACGCCATCGACATAGAGGCGGATCGTCTGGCCGTCGTACGTGCCCACGGCGAGATGCCAGTTGCCGTCCCACACCCGTGGGCCGGCATCGGGCGAGCGGGCGAACACGGAGCCGTGCACCTTCGAGACGTAGAACTGGAGGCCTCCGTTGGGTCCCGAGTAGAGCCCATAGGACGCGGCGATGCAGCTGTTGGCGCCCTTGGCGACGATGTAGCGATACGTGCCCGGGCTTCCGCTGCTCTTGAACCAGGCGCTCACGGTCACGGCGTCGGCCGGCTCCAGCGCGTTGTTGTCGTGCACCTTCACCTCTCCGGTGGAGCCGTCGAAGCTGAGGCCCGGCCCAAACACCCCCGGGACCCACGACACGCCGCCCGACAGCACGCCATCATTGCCGTTGCCCGAACTGTCGGCCACCGTCGTCCCGCTGCCCTCGTCGATCTTCCATACGCCGACGGGCGCGCCCGCGGCGAGGGCGGGAGAGGTGGCGAGTGCCATGGCCACGACAATGGCGACGGCGAAGGAGAGTCGATTGAGCATCTGCGGCATTAACCTGGGCAAGCATTTGATCAACGTGGCCCCCCAGTGACAGCTTGCGCCCTGGACGAACATTCGAGTCCGCCCCGATCTGGTGACCGCATGACCGCCTCCGGAACCCGTCTCCTGACCGCCCAGCACGCCGCGCACAACGCCATGGATGACGGGGAGGTCGCGCGTTTCTACGACCGCTGCAGCGATCTCATGCGCGAGCTCCTGGGCGAGTTGGCGCGGGCGCCCGACGTGCCGCGGCCGTTTCCCGAGATCGAGGATGCGCTGGGCTGGCCGCATCGCCGGATCGCTTCCGTGCTGGGGGGCGTCGCGCGCCTGCGCCAGCTCGAATTCGGCGGCCGCCGCCCCTACCGCTTCCAGGACACCCGCCAGAGCGCGTCCGGCCGCTGGGAGATGTGGATGGATGCGCACCAGGCCTGCGCCCTGCAGGCGGCCCGGCGCGCCGACGCGGGAGCGGACGGGTCCGGCGATGGCTGAGGCGGCCACGGGACGCTGCCTCTGCGGCGCCGTCGCCTACGAGGTGCGCGGCCCGCTGCGCGACGTCCTCATCTGCCACTGCGAGGAGTGCCGACGCTGGCACGGGCATGTCTCGGCGTGCACGGCGGCGCGCCGCGACGAGCTCGTGCTGACCGAGCAACGCGGGCTGCGCTGGGTGCAGAGCCCGCGCTCAGACGCCGGGGCACGGCGGGGATTCTGCGGCGAGTGCGGGTCGAGCCTGTTCTGGGATCCGCCGAGGCGCGAGACGATCAGCATCGCGGCGGGCACGCTGGACCAGCCGACCGGGCTGCGGATCGCCGCGCACTGGTTCGTGTCTCAGGCGCCCGACTACGCGCCGGCGCCTGAGGACGGGCTGCCCCGCCACGAGCGCAGCGCCGAGCAGGAACACGGCACCGCCTCGGACCCCGTCCCGCCCGCCTAGGCCGGCGGGCCCGAGGGCTCGGGCCACTGCCGGCCGGCCACCTCGAGCTGGCCCACCTTCAGCGACCCAATCTCCACCTCGCCCGCTTTCAGCGTGCGGATGACGGCGCGGCCGATGGCAATCCGGCCGATGGCCACCGCGCCGACCGCCATCACGGCGATGGCGAGCGGGCCCATACTCGTCGGGCCCACGAGCCGGGCGCCGGTCACATGCGCGCCCACGCCCCGGAAGCCGGTCGTCTCGACGTTGGCGTGCCTGCGGGCGCGCATGGTCTGAGCGTACCGCCCGGCTCGCCGGACCGCGCGCTTTTTAATCGGGGATGTAGGCGAACACGTCGGGGTTGGGGCCGGTGCGACCGTCCTCGCCGCGGTCCAGGCCGGCGATGGCCTCGATGTCGGCGTCCTCGAGCGCGAAGTCGAACAGCGCGAAGTTCTCCTCGATCCGCGACGGCGTCGTGGACTTGGGGAAGACGATGCTCCCGCGCTGGAGGTGCCAGCGCAGCACCACCTGCGCCGCCGTGTGCTCGACGCGGGCGGCGATCTGCGTGATCACGGGATCCTCGAGCACACCTCCCTGGGCGATGGGGGACCAGGCCTCGGTGAGGATGCCGCGGTCCTCGCCATGACGGCGGACCGCGTCGTTGAGCAGATAAGGGTGCAGCTCGATCTGGTTGACGGCGGGGGTGACGTCGGTCTCAGTGGCCAGTCGCTCCAGGTGGGCCACCTGGAAGTTGGAGACGCCGATCGAGCGCGCCCGGCCCTGCGACTTGAACTCCTCCATCACCTTCCAGGTCGAGACATAGTCGCCGTCATAGAGCGTGGGCAGCGGCCAGTGGATGAGGAACAGGTCCACGTACTCGGTGCCGAGCGTGCTGAGCGTGTGCTCGAACGCTTCGCGGGCGTCGTCGGGGTGATGACAGGCGTTGGACAGCTTGCTGGTGATGAACACCTCATCGCGGCTCAGGCCGGCGGCGCGGATCGCCTCGCCGACGCCCGCCTCGTTGCGGTACATCTCGGCGGTGTCGATGTGGCGGTAGCCGACGTCGAGCGCGGTGCGGACAGACTCAGCGGTGTCCGAGGGCGGGATCTGGAAGACCCCGAAGCCGAGCTGCGGGATCTCGTTGCCGTCATTGAGCGTGAGAGTGGGGACGGTGGAGACGGTGGTCACGTGTCGATCCTCCTGGTGGGGTCGGGGGGCCGGGGATCCCAGTGTCGCCGCGCACGGTCATAACTTCAAATGATGATTTGCACGCCTCGATAGTCTGAGGCTATGGATCCTCGCCGGGTGCTCACCTTCCGCGCCGTCGCTCACGAGCGGTCGTTCTCCCGTGCGGCGCGGCGGCTCGCCCTCTCGCAGCCATCGGTCTCCAATCAGGTGGCGGCGCTGGAGCGCGAGGTGGGGGTGACGCTGCTCGAGCGCCGGCCCGGAGGTCTGCGTCTCACCCCCGAGGGCGAGATCCTCCTCGAGCACGCCGATGTCATCGCCGACCGCTTCGGGCTGGCCGAGACGCAGCTGTCGGGCGCGGCCGAGCGTCAGCGCACGCGCCTGCGCATCGGCGCCCTGCCCAGCGCGCTGGCCGGCTTCGTCCCGGCTGCGATCGCGCGGGTCCGCGAGCAGCACCCCGACACGCAGGTGACCTTCGACGAGGGGACCAGCGAGGAGCTCGCCAACCGCCTGGCCTCGGGCGAGCTCGACCTGGCCATCGCCTACCAGGACACCACGTGGCCGCGCAGCGAGCCGCCGGGGGTCAAGCGCCACCACCTCCTCCACGAGGAGTTCATGGTCGCGCTGGCGCCCGACCACCCCTTGGCCGCCCAGGCTGAGGTTGACCTCGCCGAGCTGCGCGATGATGACTGGACCGCGGCCCTCACCGACGGCGTCATCGTGCGCGCCTGCCGCGCCGCGGGCTTCGAGCCCCGGCTGGTCTCCATCACCCACGACCAGCTGGCCATTCGTGGCCTGGTCATCCGCGGGCTGGCGGTCACGCTCGTCGCCGAGCTGCTCGCCGATCCCTTCAAGGACCTGGCGTTACGCCCGATCGCCGGGATGACGGTCGCACGCGACGTCTACGCGTTGCTGCCGCCCGGTCGCCGGCACCCTCTGGTCGCGCCGACGCTGGACGCGCTCGACGATGAGGCGGCGAGCATGCGGCGGGTGCGCTCGGCGTAGCTAGTCGTGCCGGCTGGGATGGCCGACGCCCGGCCACGGGGCCAGGCACAGCAGGAGCCGTGCGTCGACCACCGCCTCCACCTCATGGCGCTCGGCGGGCTCGAAGTGGACGAGGCTCTGGGCGCCCAGCCGCTCCTCGGTGTTCCCGGCGCGGACCACTACCTCGCCGGCGAGCACGAGGGCCAGGGCGTGCTCGTGGACCTGGTGCTCGGATAGCCGCTCGCCCGCCGGCAGCGCGAGCAGGATCACCCGGTTGGCCTCGTCATCGGAGTGCAGGACGCGCGGTGCGTGCACCTGCACCTGCTCAGCGTCGAGGCGCCAGAAGTCCACGCCGGGATCATACGGCGAGGTGTGCAAGGCTGTCGGTATGGAGCTCGGTCGCTTCGGCGTGTGGACGTCTTACCGGAACATCGGCGAGGAGAACGCCGGCGAGGCGGCTGCGCTCGTCGCCGACCTCGGCTTCGGGACGTTCTGGCTGGGGGGCTCGCCCCGCCTGCCCACGGTGCGGCCTCTGCTCGAGGCAGCCGGCGGGCTCACCGTGGCGACCGGGATCGTCAACGTCTGGGCCAACGACCCGGCGCAGTTGGCGAGCGAGTACGCGGCACTCGCTCCTGAGTTCGGTGACCGCCTGCTCGTCGGCATCGGCATCGGCCACCCCGAGGCCACCAGCGACTACACGCGCCCGCTGGCGTCGATGCGCACGTTCCTGGACGGGATCGACGCCGCCGAGACCCCGATCCCGCCTGACTGCCGCGCTCTGGCGGCGTTGGGTCCCAAGATGCTCGACCTGTGCCGCGAGCGCTCTGCCGGGTCGCACACGTACTTCGTCCCGCCGGAGCACACCCGGGCGGCTCGCGAGCGGCTGGGCGCCGACCGGTTGATCGCCACCGAACTGGCCTGCGTGGTGGACACCGATCCCGGGTCAGCCCGAGCCGCGGCGCGCGCCTACGCCGCGATGTACCTCGGCCTGCGCAATTACACCGTCAATCTCCTGGACTACGGCTTCACCGCGCAGGACGTCGCCGACGGCGGCTCTGACCGGCTCATCGACACGATCGTCCCGCACGGCACCGCTGAGCGGATCGTGGCCGCCGCACAGGAGCACCTGGACGCCGGAGCCGATCACGTGTGCCTGCAGCCGGTGGGCGTCAACGGCGTGCCGCGCGCGCAGTGGACCGTGCTGGCAGGCGCCGCCGGCCTCGCCTGAGCCGGCTACTGGCGCTGTTGCTCTTCGACGGTCAGTTCGGCCGTCGGGCGGGCCTCGAGCCGAGCGTCGGGGATCGGCTCGCCGCTGAGCAACGAGAGCCCGTACGTCCCGGCCTCCAAGCGGGCCTCGGCGCGCTCCACCGCGGCCAGGTCCGCCTGCAGATCGTTGCGACGGCCCTCGTCCAGTTCGTCCTGGTACAGGTTCTCGGAGTCCTCTTCGCCAGGCTCGACGTTCTCGTCTGACTCCAGGGAGCCGCGGGTGTGCAGGCCGAGCGCCTGCTCGATGCGGTCGCGCTCGCGCGCGAGGAGGTCACGGGCTCGTTCGGGGTCCATGGACCGGGAGCCTACCCGTTCACCGCGCGCGTCGCAGGCGAGGCCGGGGTGGGCGAGGGCCAGGGTTCGCGGCCGGCGGTCGTGCGCGCAGGCTCGCGGTCCAGGCCGCGGCGATGAGGGCCGCGCCCGCGGCCAGGGCCAGCCACGAGCCGAGGTCGACCGAGCCCAGCGCCGACCCCGATCCCGGCGTGGCCGCCGCGCGGGGGAGAGCCAGGCGGTGGCCGGCGTTGTGCGCGAGCGTCTGCACATCGGTCAGCGCGACCACCCCCAACGGGGTCCCTGACCGCACGCCCACCGTGATCGGGTTGACGCCCGGCGCCGGGGCGGGTGGGCGGTACACGCCGTGGCCGTTGGGCATCTCCACCAGCACCGTGCCGCGGTAGACCTGCGCCAGTTCCTGGCCGAGGAACCGCGCGTAGTTCTCCGGCTGTCGCCACAGCGCGGTGACCGAGCCCAGATCGGCCGGGCTGGTGATCAGCGCCACGCGGACGGGGACGCCGGCGCGCTGGGCGGCGGCCAGCAACCCGCGCAGCTGCGTCGCCTGCGCCTGCGGGACGCCGCCGTCGGCGGGCAGGAACAGCGTCTGGGAGGCGAGGACGTCGCTGGCGGGGTCGCCGTCGGCGAGCGCCATCGCGGGCGCCGTCAGCGTCGCTGCCATCGCCGCGCACAGCCACGCGGCGACCCGGGCGCGATGGGGGCGGCGGCGGGATGGAAGGCGGCGCGTAGAGTCTGGCATCGGATATGGGCGTGTGGCGTCAGCGCGGGCGATGGGCGGGGGCGCTCGCAGTGATTGTGGCGGCTCTCGGTCTGCCCACCACCGCCGCTGCCCATGGCCCGGTGGACCCGGCGGCGTCGAGCTACCTGGCCCGTGTGCACCAGGTACCGGCCGGCGTCACCGCCAAGGTGATCGACGGCGACCAGCGGCTGTGGCTCCGGGTCGACCCACGGCGCACCGTGGTCGTGCTCGACTACCAGGGCGCCCCCTACCTGCGGTTCACCCCCGCCGGCGTGGACGTCAACACCGCCTCGGCGATGTACTACCTCAACCAGGTCCCGGCGCAGACGCCCCCGCCGGGGACGAGCGCCCGGCTCACGCCGCACTGGACCCACGTGAGCACCGGGCACACCTACGGCTGGCACGACGGGCGGCTGCACGCCCTGGCCACCACCGCGCTCGCGCCGGGTGCCACCTACCTCGGGCGGTGGCAGGTGCCCCTGCGTCTCAACGGCGCGCGCAGCGCGCTCGCCGGTGGGCTCTACTTCGCGCCCAGCCCGTCCATCGTCTGGTTCTGGCCGATCCTGGTCGCGCTGGCGTGCGTGCTGGCCGCGCGGCGCCTGCGCCGTCCCGAGCTCGACGAGCGCGTCGCCCGGGGTCTCGCGGCCCTCGCGCTGGCGGGGTTCGCCGTCGCCGTCACCGGTCAGCAACTGCACGGCCGTCCGTCGGTGTCGGTGGGGCAGGGGATCGTGCTGGCGGTCGCGCTGGCCTTCGTGGCCTGGGCCGCCTGGCGCCTGGTCACCCGCCGCCACGGATGGTTCACGTTCTTTCTCATCGCCGCCGTCGCGATCTGGGAGGGCGCCTCGCTCATCGCCGTGCTGCTCGACGGGTGGGTGCTGCTCGCCCTGCCGCCCGCGGTGGCCCGGGTGGCCGTGACGGCGTGCCTGAGCGCCGGCGTCGCCCTGCTGCCGCTCATCTTCGCGCTGGCCGAGCGCCCGCGCCGCCGCCTGGCGGGAGCCGCTCTGGTCAGCACTCTGGTCGTGCTGTTGCTGACCGGATGCGGATCGTCGTCGGCGCCGCGTGCCTCGCCGCCGGCCCCGGCCATCCCGGCGGCGCTGATCGCCCAGGCGCGGCCCATCGGCCGCGGCGCGGCCTTTCATCCGCCCGCGCGCGGGCCGGCGATCGGGTCCTGCCGTCCGGCGCTGGGCGCGCGCGACGGCGTGCACGTCGAGCTGTTTGCCGCCAACCGCGTCGTGCTGGTGGCCGCCGGAATCGGCCTACGCGGTCCGGTGACGCGCTCCGGAGGCCGGATCACCGGCGCGCGGTGCTACGGGGACCTCGTCACGCTGGAGCCGACGGGCGTGGTCCTGACGCGGCCGGGGGGCCGGCTGACGCTAGCCGCTCTGTTTCACGCCTGGGGGCGGCCGCTGGGCCCGCGCCGGCTGCTGTCGTTCCGGGGCCCGGTCAGCGTGTTCGTCGACGGTCACCGCCGCGCCGGGCCGCCGCAGACCGTTCCCCTCACGCGACACGCGGAGATCGTCCTGGAGGTGGGGCCGCACGTGCCGCCCCATCCGGCCTACCACTTCCCTCCGGGAGCCTGACCGGCCGGCGCCCGGCCCCGGCGCTCGGCCCGTGGGCGGGGTCAGCCCAGCGGCCCGGCGCTGTGCCCACTGTGATCAGCGGACTCGACGCGGTTGCGGCCCTGGGCCTTGGCCATGTAGAGGGCGCGGTCGGCCTTGCGGATGAGCTCGTTGGGGTCGACGGCGTCCTCAGGAAGGCCGGCCACGCCGAAGCTGGCCGTGATCGGTCCGGTCTGCACCAGCTCGGTGCGCTCGATCTGCTTGCGGATCTTCTCGGCCAGCTCGATCGAGCCCTGTCGGTCGGTTTCGGGCAGCAGCAGCAGGAACTCCTCGCCGCCGAACCGGGCGGCAAAGTCGCTGGCGCGGATGGTGGCGGTGAGCAGCCGGCCGACGGCGGTCAGCGCCTTGTCGCCGTGGCTGTGGCCGTGCAGGTCGTTGAGCACCCGGAAGCGGTCGAGGTCGAGGAGCACGACGCCCAGCGGGCTGAGCGAACGTCCTGCCTGCGCCACCATCCGCCGGATCGTCTCCTCGGCGGCGCGGCGGTTGGGCAGGCCGGTGAGCGCGTCGGTGACCGAGCGCTCCTCGGCACGGGCCAGGTCCCGCTGGCTGGCCAGGATCGGGGCGGCCCGGCGGGCCGAATCGCGCAGCGCGGCATGCTCGCGGTCAGAGATGCGCCCGGCGTGGGCGACGAGCAGGGTGCCGATGATCTCGCTCCCGGACACCAGCGGCTCGCAGGCCACGTCGGCGTCGATCGCGCCGCACACGCCGCATGGGGCCAGCGGGCTGCCGTCCTGGCTGCGCTCGTGGCTGCGTCCCAGGCGCATGGCCAGGCAGGAGCGGGCGCCCAGGCCCTCGGTGCGGATGCTGCGCAGCGGCGTCTGATCCACCGCGTCGCCGAGTGTCGGCGCGAGGCGCTCGCCGCCGTCGGCGACGAGCAGAACGCCGCAGCCGGCACCAGGGAGGACCCGCTCGGCGTTGTCGATGAGCAGCCGCTGGGACTCCTCGCTCGACCCCGAGGACTGCAGCAGCTCGTCCAGTTCACGTCCGGCGTCATCCAGCGCCCGCTCACGGCGCACCAGGCCGTATGCGGCGAGGGCGGCGACGGCGACGAGGAGGACGCCCAGCAGCGCGACCAGGCCCACCACCAGCCAGCCCGTCACCCCTCCGTGGCGGGCATCGAGCCCGGCCGCGAAGGCGTCGCCGGTGAGCAGCAGCGCCGCCACAATGGCGGGCACGGCGACGCGGCGAGCGGTGGGACCCCTCATAACCAGCGAATCGGCACATGCGGTGGTCTGCTTGAGCACGGAGGACTACGCTTTGGACGGTGGCCAGCCTGGAAGTCCAGTCCGGCGAGCTGATCGTCCGGCTCAGCGGGGTCGAGCGGGCCGCGGCCATGCGCCGCGAGGTGCGCGTTCCGCTGTCGCTGGTGACCGGTATCTGCACCGACCCCGACCCCTGGGGGGCGCTGCGCGGGATCCGCGCGCCGGGCACCGGGATCCCCGGGGTTGCCGCCTACGGCGTGCGGCGCGTCACCGGCGGGGCGCCGGACTTCGCCGCGGTGCACGGCCGCGGGCCCGCGGTGCGAGTCGATCTCGCGCCCGGGGCGCCCTACGGTCGACTCGTGGTGACGGTGGAGGACGCGCAGCGCACCGTGGATGCCGTACGCGCGCTCACGCACCCGTGATCCGCCGATCCGAGTACGTTTTGCGCGTCGTGGTCCGCCTCGCAGACCACGCAGCCGCGAGCGTGAGGAGAATGTGAATGGCCGTCAAGGCGGGTGATCTCGAACAGGACCTGATCGAATCGCTGGGCCAGACGGTGGGCCGCCACTTGGCCGAGGAGTCCCCGGACTCCTACCGCGAGTTCGTGCGCCAGTACTACCACTGGGTCCCCGCCAAGGACCTCTCCGACCGCGATCAGGCCGACTTGTGCGGCGCTGTGGTCGCCCACTGGCGGACCGCGCGCCAGCGTTCCCGGGGCGAGGCCAAGGTCAGGGTCTACAACCCCGACCGCGAGCGCGACGGCTGGACCTCGCCCTACACCGTCCTCGAGGTCGTCTCCGACGACATGCCGTTCATCGTCGACTCGGTGACGATGGAGCTCAGCCGGCAGGGCTGCAACATCGAGCTCATGATCCATCCGGTGATGCGCGTCGTGCGCGACGGCGACGGGGAGCTCAGCCAGGTGCTCGAGCCCGGTGCCGTGGCTTTCGGCTTCGTCACCGAGTCGGTGATCCACGCCGAGGTGGCCTACGAGTCTGACCCCGAGCGCCTCGCGGTGTTGCGCGCGGGCGTCGAGCGCGTGCTCGAGGAGGTGCGGGCCGCCGTCGAGGACTGGGCGGAGATGCGGGCCAAGACGACCGCGCTGGCCACGGAGCTGCGCCGCCAGGCGCCGCCCGCCGGGCCGCACGAGCTCTCAGAGACCCAGAGCTTCCTGTCCTGGCTGGCCGACGAGAACTTCACCTTCCTGGGCTACCGCGAATACGTGCTGACCCCGGGTCAGGAGTCCGCCGAGCTCACCGCCGTCGACGGCTCGGGCCTGGGGATCCTCCGCGGCGCGTCGCGCTCGCGGTCAAAGCCGCTCACCGGCAAAGCGCTGGCGCTGGCCCGCTCGCCCCATCCGCTCGTGCTCACCAAGGCCAACTCGCGTGCCAGGGTGCACCGCCCGGCCTACCTGGACTACGTCGGCGTCAAGCAGTTCGCGCCCGACGGCACGGTGCTGGGGGAACGGCGGTTTCTCGGCCTCTACACCACGACCGCCTACAAGACCAGTCCGCGCGACATCCCGCTGCTGCGCGACAAGGTCGAGCGCGTGCTCAGCCACGCCGCCTTCCCGCCCGACAGTCACGACGCCAAGGGGCTCATCGACATCCTGGAGTCCCTGCCTCGCGACCTGCTGGTCCAGATCGACGCCGACGACCTGTTCGAGATCGCGATCGGCATTCTCGGTCTCGGCGAACGCCAGCGGGTGCGGCTGTTCGTCACCGCCGATCAGCTCGATCGCTTCGTCGCCTGCACGCTGTGCCTGCCGCGCGATCGCTTCAACACCGAGAACCGCCAGCGGGCGGGGCGGATCCTCGCTGATGCCTTCGGCGGCGGTCAGGTCGACTGGCGTCTTCACCTCTCAGAATCGCTCATCGTCCGCGTTGACTACGTCGTGCATACGCCGGGCGGCGTGCCCGACACCTACGACGTCGCCGACATCGAGGCACGCATCGCTGAGTCCACCCGGGCGTGGACCGACCAGCTGCGCGCCGTGCTCGTCGCCGCGCACGGCGAACAGCGCGGCAGCGAGCTGTTCGCCCGTTACGGCGAAGCCTTCCCGCCGGGCTACCGCGCTGACCGCAGCGCCGAGACGGCACTGCTCGACGTCGACCGCGTCGAGGAGCTCTTCGCGGCCGGGCACCCGATCATCGACATCTACCGTCGTCCCGCCGAGAGCGAGAACATGATCCGCTGCCAGCTGCTCAGCGCCAGGCGCGTGTCGCTGTCTGACGTGGTCCCGACGTTCGAGCACATGGGGGCGAAGGTCGTCGACGAGCGCCCCTACGAGGTCAGCCCGTCGGGCGCCAGCCCGGTGTGGATCTACGACTTTGGCCTCACCTGCGACCCGCAGGGCCTGGCGCGCGCCGGGACGTCGTTCGCCGACGTGATCATCGCCGTGTGGTCAGGCCGGCTGGAGGACGACCGCCTCAACGGCCTGGTCATGGGCGCCGGGCTGACCGGCCGCGAGATCACGATCATCCGCGCCGTCCTGCGCTATCTGCGCCAGGCCACCGTGGCCTTCTCGGACTCGTACATGACCGCGACGCTGCTGCGCCATCCCACCATCGCGGTGGCGCTGGTGCGCCTGTTCGAGGCGCGCTTTGACCCCGACCGCGCCGACGCGGCGCGCACCGAGGCGCTCACCGCCGAGATCGAGGCCGAGATCGACGAGGTCCAGAGCCTCGACGAGGACCGCATCCTGCGCAGCTTCCTCGCCGTGGTGCTGGCCATGCTGCGCACCAACTACTTCCGGACCGTCCCGGGCAGCGATCCCGCCAAGCGGCTGGGCTACCTCTCGTTCAAGCTCGAGCCGTCCGGCCTGGACATGCTGCCGAGGCCCCGCCCGCGCTTTGAGATCTTCGTGTACTCACCGCGCGTGGAGGGCATCCACCTGCGCGGGGGCAAGGTGGCCCGCGGAGGCATCCGCTGGTCAGATCGCCGCGAGGACTTCCGGACCGAGGTTCTGGGGCTGATGAAGGCGCAGATGGTCAAGAACGCGCTGATCGTCCCCGTCGGCTCCAAGGGCGGTTTCGTGGTCAAGCGCCCGCCCAACCGGGGAGGGGCCGACGCCGTGCGCGAGGAGGGCATCGCCTGCTATCGCACCTTCCTGTCGGGGCTGCTGGACCTGACTGACAACTACGCCGGCTCGGAGGTCGTGCCGCCCGATCGCGTCGTGCGCTACGACGACGACGATCCCTACCTCGTCGTGGCCGCCGACAAGGGCACGGCCACGTTCTCGGACATCGCCAACGAGGTCTCGGCGCAGTACGGGTTCTGGCTGGGCGACGCCTTCGCCTCGGGCGGCTCGCACGGGTATGACCACAAGGCGATGGGCATCACCGCCCGCGGTGCCTGGGAATCGGTCAAGCGCCACTTCCGCGAGCTCGGCACCGACGTGCAGAGCCAGGCGTTCACAGCGGTGGGCATCGGGGACATGTCGGGCGACGTCTTCGGCAACGGGATGCTGTGCTCCGAGCACACCCGGCTGCTGGCGGCCTTCAACCACGCCCACGTGTTCCTGGACCCCAACCCGGACTCGGCGGCGAGCTTCGCCGAGCGCCGGCGTTTATTCGCGCTGGGGCGGTCGTCGTGGAGCGACTATGACCCGGCGCTCATCTCGCCCGGCGGCGGCGTGCACGCCCGCACCCTGAAGTCGATCCCGATCACCCCGGAGGTCAAGGAGGCGCTCGGGATCGAGGCCGACCGGATGTCGCCCACCGAGCTCATCCACGAGCTCCTGCGCGCGCCGGTGGATCTGCTCTTCAACGGTGGGATCGGCACGTACGTCAAGGCCGCCGAGGAGACCCAGGCCGAGGTCGGGGATCGCGCCAACGACGCGGTGCGCATCGACGGCGCTCAGCTGCGCTGCCGAGTGGTGGGCGAGGGCGGCAACCTCGGCTTCACGCAGCGCGGCCGGATCGAGTACGCCCTGAGCGGCGGGCCCGAGGGTGCCGGGGGGCGGATCAATACCGACGCGATCGACAACGTCGCCGGGGTCAATTGCTCCGACCACGAGGTCAACATCAAGATCCTGCTGGGCGAGGTCATCGCCGAGGGCGAGATGACCGACGACGCGCGCAACGAGCTCCTGGTGCAGATGACCGACGCGGTCAGCGCCCAGGTGCTCGACGGCAGCTACACCCAGACGCAGGCGCTGAGCCTGGCCGGCGCCCAGGCGGTGTCGATGGTCGATGTCCACGCCCGCCTCATCCGGCGCCTGGAGGAGGTCGCCGGGCTCGATCGCGAGCTGGAGTCGTTGCCCTCCGAGAAGACGATCGCGGCGCGGCGCAACGAGCGCCGCGGGCTGGTCGCCCCTGAGCTGGCCACGCTGATGGCCTACGGCAAGATCTTCCTGTACTCGGAGCTGGTCGAGTCAGACCTTCCCGAGGATCCGTACCTCACGCGCGACCTGGAGCGCTACTTCCCGGCGCCGCTGCCCGAGCGCTTCGCCGGGCACATCGGGCATCACCGGCTGCGGCGCGAGCTGATCGCCACCATCGTGGCCAACCAGCTCGTCGATCGCGCCGGCATGACCTTCGCCTTCCGTCTGGCTGAGGAGACCGGGGCCCGCGCGCCCCAGCTGGCCCGCGCCTACGCGGTGGCCCGCGACGTCTTTGAGATGGGCAGCTTCTGGGCCGCCGTCGAGGCGCTCGACAACCAGATCGAGGCGGGCACCCAGCTGTCGATGCTCATCGAGGGCCGCCGCCTGGTCGAGCGCGCCGCGCGCTGGGTCGTGCGCGCAGTGCCGCGGGCGGGCATCGACGTGACCGCGATGACCGATCGCTTCGCCCCGGGCGCGCAGCTGCTGGCCGCGGCGCTGCCCGATGTGCTGAGCGGGCTCAATCGGGAGCAGTTTGCCGAGCGGCGGTCTGACCTGGAGGCCGGCGGGGTGCCCGCCGAGCTCGCCCACCGGGTGGCCAGCATGCAGTCGCTGCTCTCGGTCTTCGACATCGTCGTCGACGCCGGGCTGACCGGCTCCGAGCAGCCGATCGTCACCGAGGTCTACTTCGGCATCGGCGCGAGACTGGGCCTGGACTGGCTGCGCGACCGGATCCTCGAGCTGCCGCGCACCGATCGCTGGCAGTCGCTGGCCCGCGCCGCGCTGCGCGACGACCTCTACCGGCTGCACCGCTCGCTGACCCGGGAGATCCTGCTCTCGGCCGCCGAGTTCGAGGCCGAGCGCCCGGTCGACGACTGGCTGGAGCGCAACGCGGCCGGGGTGGAGCGCGCCGACTCGGTCCTGGCCGAGGTCAAGGCCTCCCGCGAGTACGACACCACCACTCTGCCGGTGGTCCTGCGCGAGCTGCGCAGCCTGGTTGCCGAGGCCAGTCAGTTCACCTGAGGCGGGCGGCGTGGGGCGTTGTCCTTAGCGCGTGACTTGGGGTATAGGCGAACGTCAACTGCGGCTAGGGAGTAGGGGGCTGAGGACGCCTGGGCGTTCGCGGTGGCGTCTCAACCGGGCCGTGGTAGATATTGACTGTGTGACAAGCAATATCTACCAGAACCCCCTGCAAAGACTGAGTTTTCGCGCTGCGACCAGTGCCCGTCAGCTGACCGCGACGGTGCGGCTATAGAACGCCTGGCCGTGGGAGGCGAGCGCGCCGAGCGCGACGGCCACGATCGTCGAGAGCAGCATGGAGAGGGCGCGCACGGACATCGCCCCGGGACCTGCCCCGTCTCCCCCGCTTTCATCCCCGGCTCGCGCCGGCCCGCCGCGCCCGCGCCGAGGCCACCGCATAGGCCAGTACGTCGAGCACGCCGCCCAGCAGAAAGGCGGCGGGCCCGGTGACCAGGCGCGCTGCAATCCGCGAGGGCATGCTGGTCAAGCTATCGTCTGCCGACCATGGCCACCCTGAAGACGAGCGTCACCGAGCTCCCGGAGTCACGCGTACGCGTGGACGCGGAGATCCCCGCCGAAGAGGTCGAGCGCAAAGTGCAGCAGGCCGCCCGCAAGCTCGGCGGCCAACTCCGCATCCCCGGCTTCCGCAAGGGCAAGGTGCCGCCGCCGGTCGTGATGCGGCGCCTGGGCCGCGAAGCGGTGTTCGACGAGGCGCTGCGCTCATCGCTGAGCGAGTGGTACGTCGACGCCATCGACACCGCGGGCATCGCGCCCATTGGTGAGCCCGACATCAACTTCGCCGAGGAGGTGCCCGGACAGGGCGAGCCACTGGCCTTCACCATCGAGATCGGGGTGCGTCCCACCGCCAAGCTCGGCGAGTACAAGGGCCTGGAGGTTGGGCGGCGCGAGCCCGCGGTGGCCGACGCCGACGTCGACGCGGAGGTCGAGCGGCTGCGCGACCGGCTGGCCACGCTGGACACGGTGGAGCGCCCGGCCCAGACCGGCGATCATGTCGTGCTCGACTACCTGGGCAAGGTCGACGGCGAGCCCTTCGGCGGCGGCGAGGGTCGCGACCAGCTCATCGAGCTGGGCTCGGGCCGGCTCATCGAGGGCTTCGAGGAGCAGCTCATCGGGGCCTCGGCCGGCGACGAGCGCGTGGTCACCGTCACCTTCCCCGAGGACTACGTCCCCGATCTCGCCGGCAAGGATGCGACGTTCGACGTCACGGTCTCCGAGGTCAAGGCCAAGCGCCTTCCCGAGCTCGACGATGACTTCGCCTCCGAGGCCTCGGAGTTCGACACTCTGGCCGAGCTGCGCGAGGACATCGGCGGCAAGCTCCGCCACTCCGACGAGCATGCCGTGGAACGCGAGTTCGAGCAGGCCGTGCTGGAGGCCGCCGCCAACGAGGCCGAGGTCGAGCTGCCCGACAAGCTGGTGCACTCGCGCGCGCACGAGATGCTGGAGCAGACCTTCTCGGCGCTGGCGCGCCAGGGGATCGGCAAGGACACCTACCTGAAGATCTCCGGCAAGGACGAGGAGGAACTTGCCCACGAGGCCGAGCCCGAGGCCGCCGCCGCGCTGCGGCGCGAGGCCGTGCTGGCTGCCGTCGTGGCGGCCGAGCAGATCGAGCCCTCCGATGAGGAGCTGCTGGAGGCGCTGACGGCGGCTGCTGAGCGCGACGGGTCAGACCCCGCCGAGCTCATCGAACGCCTGCGCAAGGCCGGGCGCCTGGAGGAGCTGCGCCAGGACGTGGCCACCACCCAGGCGGCCGAGCTGCTCGTCCGCGAGGCCACGCCGATCACCGTCGAGCAGGCCAAGGCGCGTCAGAAGCTCTGGACGCCGGGCAAGGACGACGCGGAGACCGACACCGCGCGTCCGTCCAGCCAGCTGTGGACTCCGGGTAGCTGACGCTCGGCCGCGTTGTCCGCGGCGGCCAAGACAGCCCGCCGTGCATGTCCACAACGGCTGCACTGAGCGGTATCCGGCGATTGCTACAGTCGGCAGGATTCCGGCGCACGATGCGAAAGCTGTGTGCCGATCCGAAACTTTGAAACGAGGACGATGAGCCCACTCGTACCCATGGTCGTGGAGCAGACCTCCCGCGGGGAGCGCGCCTTTGACATCTACAGCCGTCTGCTCAATGAGCGGATCGTCTTTCTCGGCACGCCCGTCGATGACCAGATCGCGAACCTGATCGTGGCCCAGTTGCTGCACCTGGAGTCCGAGGATCCCGACAAGGACATCTCGATCTACATCAACTCGCCGGGCGGCTCGGTGTACGCGGGCCTGGCCATCTACGACACGATGCAGTTCATCAAGCCCGACGTGCAGACGATCTGCGTCGGCATCGCGATGTCGATGGGGGCTCTGCTGCTCGCCGGAGGCGCCGAGAACAAGCGGATGGCTCTACCCAACGCCAAGATCCTCATCCACCAGGTCTCCTCGAGCTTCCAAGGTCAAGCGACCGATATCGAGATCCACGCACGTGAGATCATCGACGTGCGGCGCCGCCTGGATGAGATCATTGCCAAACATACGGGTAAGGACCTTGAGGAAGTTCGGCGTGATACCGAACGTGATTACTTCATGAGCTCAGAGGAGGCCAAGGAGTACGGAATCATCGATCGCGTGATCTCTCAGCACTAGTGCTTTAGGCTCTAGGGGCTGGAGAACGCCGACCGAGTCGTTGCTCTGGGAGGGGATTCATGGCACGTCCGACCGACTCCAACGAACAGCTTCTCTGCAGTTTCTGCGGGAAGTCACAGCGGCAGGTCAAGAAGCTGATCGCAGGCCCAGGGGTCTACATCTGCGATGAGTGCATCGACCTCTGCAACGAGATCATCGATGAGGAGCTGACGGCTCCGCCGAGCTTCGACATCGAGAACCTCCCGAAGCCGCGGGAGATCTACGACGTCCTGAACGAGTATGTGGTGGGCCAGGAGCAGGCCAAGCGATCGCTCTCGGTCGCGGTCTACAACCACTACAAGCGCGTCCAGATGATGCAGTCCGATGAGCACGACATCGAGCTGCAGAAGTCCAACATTCTGCTGCTGGGCCCCACGGGTTGCGGCAAGACGCTGCTGGCCCAGACGCTGGCCAAGATCCTCAACGTGCCCTTCGCCATCGCCGACGCCACGGCGCTCACCGAGGCCGGCTACGTCGGCGAGGACGTCGAGAACATCCTGCTCAAGCTCATCCAGGCCGCCGACTACGACGTCAAGAAGGCCGAGACCGGGATCATCTACATCGACGAGGTCGACAAGATCGCCCGCAAGGCCGACAACCCGTCGATCACCCGCGACGTCTCCGGCGAGGGCGTGCAGCAGGCGCTGCTGAAGATCCTGGAGGGCACCACCGCCAGCGTGCCGCCCCAGGGCGGGCGCAAGCACCCCCATCAGGAGTTCCTGTCCATCGACACGACGAACGTCCTGTTTATCTGCGGCGGCGCGTTCGCCAACCTCGACCGTGTCATCGAACGGCGGATCGGCCATCAGGGGGTTGGCTTCGGCGCGGCGATCCAGTCCAAGGAGCAGCGCGACACCGGCCAGATCTTCGAGCACTGCCTGCCCGAGGATCTCATCATGTACGGCCTGATCCCCGAGTTCATCGGCCGCCTGCCGGTGATGTCGGCCATCCACCAGCTCGATCGCAACGAGCTGATGAAGATCCTCACCGAGCCGCGCAACGCCCTCATCAAGCAGTTCCAGCGCTTCTTCCAGTTCGACGGCATCGAGCTCGTCTTCGCCGATGAGGCCCTCTCCTCGGTCGCTGACAAGGCGCTCGAGCGCGAGACCGGCGCCCGCGGACTGCGCTCGATCATTGAGGAGGTCTTGCTGGAGGTGCAGTTCGAGCTGCCCTCCCGCCGCGACGTCCAGAAGTGCGTCGTCACGCGGGAGACGATCGAGAAGGGCGTCTCGCCGACGCTCGTCACGGTCGCCCTGCCCGACGAGGACGAAGCCGCCGCCTAAGCCTGAATCGGCCCCCGACGCCGAGTCTCCGCCCATTATCGGTGGATCCAGGCCTAGCGCTCGTCTCGCCGCAGCCGGCGGATCGCCTCGAGCTCCTCCACGTCCAGCAGGTCTCTCGGACGGCCCGCCGCCCTCTTCATCGCCTCGAGGTCATCAAGCGACGCGACCCTGACGGCCACGTCGCCGATTGTGACTCGGTCCGCTCGGTCCCGCAGTTGTGCGTACGAGGGCGCGCCCGACGGTGCCGCGAGCAGATCGATCCACCCGTCGTCGGTGGCCAGCGTGAGGATCTGGGTGCGCCGCAGCGTGCGTCCGTCCAGGACGAACGGGACCGGGTCGGGAACCCCGCGCAGACGGGCGCCAAGCTCCACCATCGCCGCTCCGAGGGCGTCGAGGTTCGCCTGATCCGTCGCGTAGCAGATATCGAGATCCCGGGTGATGCGGGCCGAGCCATGCGCGATTACTGCAATCCCGCCCACGATGACGAAGTCGACGCCGTGCGCCGTCAGCCTCCGCAGGAGGGACTCCAGCCGCAGCTCAGGCCACTGCGCCACGAGATCGAGCGGCCGCCAGAGCGAACTCGCGGACACTGGCGTAGCTGGTTTCAAAGGCGCGTAGCCGCTCGCCGGGCGTGAGGCGCAGGTTCTCGTAGATGAGTGTCTCGTCGATGTTGGAGTTCCGCTCGTGCGCGGTCAGCGACAGCTGCTTGCCGCATGCTCGCAGGGCCCGTTCGACCGTCGACACCCGCGGGCTCGAGCGATCTGACTCCAGACCGGCGATCGCCGACTGCGTCGTCCCCAGGCGCGACGCCAGCGCCTGCTGGCTGAGGCCGGCGGAGCGGCGGGCTTCACGTACGAGCTGTCCGGGTGTCATCGCATATTTACGATATCAGAGGGATCATCGGAAACAGACGATGACTCGCCGTTGGATCTACACTCGCCAGTCGATGCCCGACCTCCAATCCACCACCCGCTATGACCCCACCGAGGTGGAGCCTCGGATCGTGGAGAAGTGGCTGCAATCCGGCCTATTCCACCCGGCCCCGGAAGGCACCCCGGAGGAGAACTACTCGATTGCCATCCCGCCGCCGAACGTCACCGGCGTCCTGCACATGGGCCACGCGCTCAACAACTCGATCCAGGACTGCCTCGTCCGCTATCACCGGATGCTCGGGCAGCGCGCCAAATGGATCCTCGGCACCGATCACGCGGGCATCGCCACCCAGACCCAGGTCGAGCGGGCGCTCATCGGCGAGGGGACGCATCGCAGCGAGCTCGGGCGCGAGGCCTTCGTGGAACGCGTGTGGCAGTGGCGCGCGCAGTACGGGGGCACCATCATCGAGCAGCTCAAGCGGCTCGGCGCATCGGCGGACTACGACACCGAGCGCTTCACGCTCGACGACAGCTACGTGAAGGCGGTGCTCAAGGTCTTCGTGTCGCTGTATGAGAAGGGCTACATCTATCGCGACCGCTACATGGTCAACTGGGACCCGGGGACCGGCTCGGCCATCTCCGACCTCGAGGTCGAGCAGCGCGAGGTCACCGACACGCTGTACTACATCGACTATCCGCTCGCTTCGGGCTCGGGCGCCATCACGGTGGCCACCGTGCGGCCCGAGACGATGCTCGCCGACTCCGCCATCGCCGTGCACCCCGACGATGAGCGCTACCGCCGGCTGATCGGCGAGAAGGCGATCCTCCCCCTGGTGGGGCGCAAGCTGAAGATCATCGCCGACGAGTACGTCAAGCCTGACTTCGGAACGGGCGCGCTGAAGATCACGCCGGGCCACGACCCCAACGACTTCGAGATCGGCCGCCGTCACGGCCTGGCCCAGCCCACGGTCATCGGCGAGGACGGCCGCATCACCGGGGAGGCCCCCGAGCGCTTCCGCGGCATGACCGCCGCCGACGCCCAGAAGGCCGTCGTGGCCGAGCTCAGCGAGCTGGGGCTCATCGATCACACCGAGCCCCATGAGCACACCGTGCCCTTCTCGCACCGCTCGGGGCAGCGCATCGAACCGCTGATCTCGCTGCAGTGGTTCATGGCCATGGAGGAGCTGGCCAAGCCGGCCATCGAGGCGGTGACCAGCGGCCGGGTGCGCTTCCACCCCGCCAACCAGGCCAAGGTGTACCTCGACTGGATGGAGAACATCCGCCCGTGGTGCATCTCCCGCCAGCTGTGGTGGGGGCACCAGCTGCCGGTGTGGTACCGCGATCTGGACACCTACGTGGGCATGGACCCGCCCAAGGGCGACGGCTGGGAGCGCGACCCCGACGTCCTGGACACCTGGTTCTCCAGCGCCCTGTGGCCCTTCGCCACGCTCGGCTGGCCCCAGGACACCCCTGAGCTGCGGGCGTTCTATCCCACCGACGCGCTGGTCACCGGGCGCGACATCATCTTTCTGTGGGTGGCGCGGATGATCATGATGGGGCTGGAGTTCACCGGCACCGAGCCGTTCTCCGACGTCCACATCACCTCGATCATCCAGGCGCCCGACGGGCGGCGCATGTCCAAGTCGCTGGGCACCGGCATCGATCCCATCGACCTCATCGAGGGCGGGCCACGCCCGCCGGTGTTCGCGGAGGGCAACAAGCCGCCGGGGGACTTCCCGGCCTACGGCGCCGACGCGGTGCGCTGGGGGCTGCTGGCCATGTCCAGCGGCCAGGACGTGCGCTTCTCCGAGGACAAGGTCGCCCAGGGCCAGCAGCTCACCAACAAGCTCTGGAACGCGGCCCGCCTGATCCTGACGGGAGTGGACGGGGCCGGGGGGGAGGCCGCGCGTCCGGCAGCGATGCCCACCGCCGTCGAGGACCGCTGGATCCTGTCGCGGCTGGAGCGCGCCCGGGCCGAGCTCTCCGCCGACATCGAGAGCTTCGACTTCTCCCACGCCGCGCTCGGCCTCTATGACTTCGTCTACGGCGAGCTGTGCGACTGGTACCTGGAGCTGGTCAAGCCCCGGCTGCGCGCCGGCGAGCCCGAGCTGTCAGCGACGCTTCTGCACGTCCTCACCGAGACGGTCGCTCTCGCGCATCCGCTCATCCCGTTCGAGACCGAGGAGATCTACTCCCACATCCCCGGCGCGGAGGGCCTGCTGGCCGCACGCATCTCAGAGGGGCAGGCGCGTGAGGTCGACGAGTCTGCCGAGGTGGCCGTCCAGCACGCCATCGAGGCGATCCAGGAGCTGCGGCGCTGGCGCGACCTGGCCGGCGTCCGGGCCGGCGCGACGCTCGATGCCCGGCTCGAGGCACCCGGCTACGAGGACACGATGGAGCATGTCGGCCGTCTGGCACGCCTCAGCCTCGACGGCGCCGCCAACGGCGCCGAGCCGGTCGCGGCGGTGCCGATCCCGGGCGGTCAGGTGAAGATCTTCGCGGGCGCCGAGGTGGACGTGGCGGGCGCGGCGGCCCGGGTGGCCGAGCGCCGCGCCAAGCTCGAGGCCGAGGTCGAGCGCGCTGAGCGCAAGCTCGCCAATGAGAGCTTCGTTGCCAAGGCGCGCCCGGAGGTGGTCCAGGCCGAGCGCGACAAGCTGGCGCGGCTGCAGGCGGAGCTGGAGGCCCTGTGACCCCCGCGCACCCCGGACACGGGCACCCTTTCACGCCTGAAGAGGCCGAGCGCTACGTCCTCTCGCTCGAGCGCTTCGGCATGCGCTTCGAGCTGGACCGCATGCGACGGCTGATGACCGCGCTCGGCCACCCCGAGCGCGCCTTTGCCTCCATCCACATCGTCGGTACCAACGGCAAGTCCTCCACGACGCGGATGATCGCCTCCATCCTGGGCCATCACGGGCTGCGCATCGGCACCTACCTGTCGCCGCATCTGGTGTCCTTCGGGGAGCGCATCCGGATCGGCGAGCGTGACCTGACCGCCACGGAGTTCGCGGCCGCCATCACGCGGGCCGCTCGTGCCGCCGACATGGTCAACCGTGCCCTGGACCCCGATGACCGCGTGACCCAGTTCGAAGCCCTCACCGCCGCCGCCTACTCCGAGATGGCGCGCCAGGGGGTGGAGGTAGCGGTGATCGAGGCCGGCCTGGGCGGACGCTACGACGCCACCAGCGTGATCCCTTCCACCGTCCAGGTGCTGACCAGTGTCGGCCTGGAGCACACGCGCTGGCTGGGCCCGACCCTGACCGCCATCGCCGGGGAGAAGCTCGACGTGGTCCAGCCCTCGGGGACGCTGGTGTTGGGCAGCGGGCTGGCGCCCGAGGTGGTGGCGGTCGCCGAGCGCGTATGCGCCGAGCGCGGCGCACGCATCGTGCAGGCCGGCATCGATCCCGGTGTATCGGTGGTCGGCGCCGCGGGCGCCTACCAGCGCCGCAACTTCGCGCTGGCGCGCGCGGCGGCGGAGGTCTTTCTCGCGCCGGCCCGGGCGCTGGACCCGGACGCGGTGGCGGCCGCCGCGGCCGAGGTGCGAGTCCCCGGCCGTCTGGAGCAGATCGACTCAGACCCCCTGACCGTGCTCGATGTCGCCCACAACCCCGAGGGGATGCGCGCGCTGACTGAGTCGCTTCCGGAGATCTCGCGCGGGCGCACGCCCGTGGTGGCGGTGGTCTCCGTACTCGACGACAAGGACGCGGCCGGGATGTTGGCCGAGCTGATGCCCGCGTGCGATCGGCTGGTCCTCACGGCGACCCAGAACCCGCGGGTGCTGCCGCCGGCGACGCTCAAGTCGCTTGCGGCCCAGCTGGACGGGCCGCCGGCCGAGGTCCTCGGCGACCCGTGGCGGGCCCTGGCCCGCGCGCGGGAACTGGCCGCACCCGACGGCCTCGTCGTGGTGACCGGATCCCAGTACCTGATCGGCGATCTGCTCGCGGGCGCACGTCGCGAGCGCGTCTCCAGCCTCTGACCTCGGATGGAGAAAACAGCGATGGACGACGACGATCAGCCCAAGTTCCTGGCCATGATCGGCCTGGTGGCGCTGATCGTGGCGGTGGTCATCCTGGTCTTCTTCGGCATCGGATATCTCTTCGGACGGGCGTTTTTGTAACGGATTCGGCGATTGTGCAAAAGGAACCAAGTAGTTGACGGCGTATTGATATGAGCCTCACAATCTTGGTGCCCACTACACTCGCCCCCTCCATATGCTGACTTTCGCAATCTTCGGCATCCACAACAGCGCGCTGCGTCTGGCCGTGGAGCTGGTGATCCTGTTCCTGGTGGTTATCTGGCTGGCGCTCATCTATTGGACGTACGCCGATGCCCGCCGCCGGATCGCCGATCCCCTCCTCGTCGGGTGCGCCACCCTGGCCTCCGGCTTCCCCTACGTGGGCACGATCGTCTACATGATCGTCCGGCCGCCCGAGTACCTCGACGACGTGCGCGAGCGCGAGTTGGAGATGCAGGCCGCCGAGGCCCGGCTGGCCGAGCTCGGCTATCACCTGTGCCCGCACTGCGACTACGAGGTGGAGAAGGAGTTCCTGCGCTGCCCCAACTGCATGCGCAAGCTCAAGGACCCCTGCCACGCCTGCGGCCGGCCGCTTGACCCCATGTGGAAGGTCTGTCCCTTCTGCGAGGCCGAGATCGGCATGCCTGCGGGCCGGACGCCGGTGGCCCGTCGCCAGCGCCGGCGTGTGGAGACTCCCGAGCAGCCTCCCGCCGAGCAGCCGTCGACGACCTAACCTCACCGCGCCGCCCCGCGCCGGCCACGGGGCGGCTGCCTCGCGCGTCGACCGCGTAGCCTTGCGGCCACCCGACCCCTCTGGACCCTCGAAGGAGGCCCACCGCCGTGGAGCGCACGCTCATCCTTGTCAAGCCCGATGCCTTCGCCCGCAACCTGACCGGGGAGATCGTCGCCCGGTTCGAACGCAAGGGCCTGCGCCTGGTGGCGCTCCAACTGATGACGATGACGCGTGAGCTGGCGGCACAGCACTACGCCGAGCACGAGGGCAAGGGCTTCTACGACGAGTTGGTGGACTTCATCACCTCGGGCCCGCTGGTGGCGATGGTGCTCGAGGGCGAGTCGGCCGTCCGCGCCGCGCGCCAGCTCATCGGCGCCACCAATCCGCTCGAGGCGACCACGGGGTCGATCCGCGGGGACTACGCGGTCTCGGTGGGCCAGAACATGGTCCACGGCTCCGATGCCCCGGAGTCCGCCCAGCGCGAGGTCGCGCTGTTCTTCCCTGGCCTGGCCTAACTGCCGGCGTCTCGCCGAGCTGACGGCGCCGTGCCGGCTGCGCGCCTGATCCTCGCATCGGCCTCACCGCAGCGTCGCGCGATCCTTCAGCAGATCGGCGTGGCGTTCGAGGTGCGCGTCCCCGCGGTGGACGAGCTCTCGCACGGCCCGGCAGCCGAGGTGGCGCTGGAGAACGCCTACCGCAAGGCCGCGGCGATCGCCCCCGCTGAGCTGCCCGTGCTCGGCGTCGACACCGTGGTGAGCCTGGGGGCGCAGATCTTCGGCAAGCCGCGCGACGCCGGCCACGCCGCCCAGATGCTCAGCGCCCTCGCCGGTGAGCGTCACGTCGTCATCAGCGGTGTGTGCCTGATCGACGGCGAACGCGTGCGCACCGCCGCGGCGCGCACCACCGTGGAGTTCCGCTCACTGGATCCGAGAGCAGTCGCGGCCTACGCGGCCACCGGCGAGTGGGAGGGACGCGCCGGCGCCTACGCCATCCAGGGTCGCGGCGCCACGCTCGTGGCGCGGATCGAGGGCGATTACCTCAACGTGGTCGGTCTGCCGGTGTCCACGCTGGTCGAGATGGCGCCGGGGTTGATCCTCGACTGAGCCTGGTGGTAGGGTCCGCGCGCCTTTGCAGCGGTCCCGACCTTTGGAGGAGGAGGGGAAGTGTCTGAAGCGAGCACCCCGCCATCAGCGGCTGCGGCCAGCACAACGCCGAAGCTGTTCGTTCGGCAGTCGTCGGGCCTGGTCCGCAACGTCAGCGTCACCAACGCGCTGTTCTTCAACGTCGCCGCGTTCGTCGGCGTCGGCCTGACGCTGTATCCGATCTTCTACTCGCTGCCCCTGGTCCCGATGTGGAAAGCCGGGCCGTTCTCGGCCTACGGGTGGGCCTCGATCATCGCCGGGCTGTTCTGCATCCTGCTCGCGCTGATCTTCTCCTCGCTGACCTCGGTCATGCCGCGCTCCGGCGGCGACTACGTGTTCACCAGCCGGATCCTGCACCCGGGGCTGGGGTGGATGGAGTCCTGGACGCTGGTCATCGCCTCGGTGCTGATCATCGCCTTCGAGGTGCCGCTGGTCCTGCGCAACCTCCAGATCACGGCGCGGATCATCGGGATCGGCGCGGGTGGCTTCAGCGGCGCCAACGGCTGGTTCACCGACGCCACCGGCGCCATCACGGGCACTCCCGGCTTCATCGGGTCCGTCGTGGTGCTGCTGGCCATCGGCGGCATCTGCGTGCTCCCGACGCGGACCTTCCATCGCGTCGTGACCGCGCTGGCCGGGTTCGGCGTGGCCTGCTTCATCGCCATGTTCGTCTTTGGCCTGCTCTTCACCCACAAGGGCAGCTTCATCCACAACCTGCCACGCCTGGACGGTGGGGTGACCTCCGCGAAGATCGCGGCGACTGGGACGGCGGCAGGGGTGCTCGGCGCGCCCCCGCAGAGCTTCCTGGCGCGGATCTTCTCCACCGGCGCGTTCCCGATCGTGCTGTCGGTCCTGCTGTTCCAGTTCATCGGCTTCCAGTACTCGGCGTACATCGCGGGCGAGGTGCGCGGCAACGTGCGCCGCGGCGTGCTCATCGCGCTGCTCGGCGCGCTGCTCATCGGAGTGCTGGCCAACTCCGTGTACGTCGACGCGATCTCCAGTCACTTCGGCTTCAACACCAACGTCGCCTGGGGCGCCGGCTACTGGGGCTGGGCTCACTCGATCTCGCCGCTCCCGCTGGGGCAGCCCAACGCGATGCCGCTACTGGCGGTGGTCGCCAACAGCAGCCTGTGGCCCCTCTGGGCGCTGATCAGCCTGGGTGGGGTCGTGTTCCCGTTCCTGCTCTGCCCGGTCTACATCAACTTCATCAGCCGCATGCAGCTGGCCTGGAGCCTTGACCGCCAGATGCCGGAATGGTTCGGCCGCGTCAACGAGCGCCTGCGCGCGCCGCTGAACGCCATCCTCGCCACCCTGGGCCTGACGGCAGTGTTCCTGTTCTTCCAGAGCTACAAGGACCTGCCGACCTTCCTGGCCACGAGCGATCACAAGCTCAACCTGGCCGGGACAGCGTGGTTCTCCATCGTCATGGCGCTCTTCACCTGGTGTCTGCCCGGGTTCAACGCCATCCTGGTGCGCTGGCGCCGGCCGGATCTCGTGCGCAATGCTCCGTTCGGCAAGAAGCTGCCCTGGATCGGCCTCGCCTGGCTGGTCTTCCCGCTGTGGATCTACGCCTTCGCGGTGGTCAAGCCGATCGTCAACGCGCTCAAGGCGGGCGGCGCGCTCACCTATCTGGAGACCAACGGGATCATCGACGCCGCGTGCTTCTACCTGATCGGTCTCATCATCTTCTTCATCATGCGCTACCGCGCCCGCGCGGCCGGCGTGGACGAGAAGATGCTGTTCACCGAGCTCCCACCGGACTAGTGGCGACGCGTCTCTACATCGCGTCGGACCTGCACGCCGCCGAGAAGGCGTGGCGCAAGTTCGTCAACGCCATCAAGCTCAACGTCTACAAGGCCGACGCGGCGCTGCTGGCGGGGGACCTCACCGGGAAGGCGATCGTTCCCATCATCGAGCCGGACTCCGAATCGCACCCCGCCCACCCCCGGTACGAGACCGACCTGTTCGGCGTGCACCGCACCGCGCGAGGGGACGAGGAGCTCACCGCGCTCCAGCGCGACATCGCCGACGTCGGCTACTACTCCTTCGTCACCACCAAACAGGAGGCCGAGCAGCTCTCCGGTGACGAGCCCGCGCGCGACGAGCTGCTGCACCGGCTGATGAGCGAACGGGTACAGGAGTGGATGGACCTCGCCACCGAGCGCCTTGTCGACAGCCCGGTGCCGCTCTACCTCATCCCCGGAAACGACGACGAGTTCGGGATCGACGAGATCCTTGACGCCCCTGGCCACAGCCCGCTCAACGTCGACGGTCGCGTGGTGGAGATGCCCGGTGGTATCGAGCTCCTCGCCTGCGGGTGGTCCAACCACACCCCGTGGCAGACCCCCCGCGAGGAGTCAGAGGACGAGCTCTACACCCGGCTGGACGCGCTGGCCAAGCAGGTCTCAGACCCCCGCAAGGCCGTGTTCATGATCCACGTCCCGCCTCACGACTCGGGCCTGGACACCGCCCCGATCCTCGACGAGAACCTCCGGCCCACGATCTCCGCCGGCGACGTCCTGCGGGGGCCGGTGGGCTCCACTGCGGTGCGGCGCATCATCGAGGACTACCAACCCGTCCTGACCATCCACGGCCACATCCACGAGTCCGGCGGTGAGCGCAAGATCGGCAAGACCGTCTGCATCAACCCCGGCTCCGAGGCCAACCACGGGATCCTGCGGGGGTACCTGGTCGATATCGGTAAGAAGGGTGTCGAGCTGACGCAGCGCGTGGAGGGGTAGCCGACGGGCTGCCGTCAGCGTTTCGGCAGGGAATCGGCGCACGTCAACGACCTGCTCGGGAGGGCGGGGACGGAGCGTCGATGGTGGCCTTTTGCAGGGAGTTTTGGTAGATAAGTATCGCCAGAGCGTACTTATCTCCCCCTACCCCGCCCGGGGACCCCGGAGGCCGCCCGTGCAGCCTTCGAAAGCCGCAGTTGACGTGCGCCGATCCCTGCCAAAACCTCCCGGGGACACTGACCACGCGAGCGACAACCGCGCGCGCTAAGGAGCCACCCCGCAGAACCGCAGCGCCGCCACCGCCAGGGCCTGCGCGCACGAGACCAGCCCGTCGATCGGGACGTACTCGTCAATGGTGTGGGCCACGGTGGCCCCGTCGGGATCGAAGCCGGGCGGTCCGTAGCCGATGGAGGGGATCCCGGCCAGCCGCGTGTAGGTGGCCCCGTCATACCAGGAGTCCAGGCCACCGAGCTCGCGTCGCAGCCCCAGGTCGGCGCCGGCATCGAGCATGGTGCCGACGATCGCCTCGGACTGCGGGATCTCCATCGGCATGACGCCGTTGCTCCACCACCGAAACGTCGGCGGGTGCTCGGCCAGCCAGTCGTCGCGTGCGCTCTCGCGCACGATCCACTCCTGGACCTCCTCGCGCACGCGTGAGCCCCAGCCTTCGCTGTCGGCCTGGACGGGGAGGTACATGACGGCGATCGTCAGGTCGCACGAGGACGGATAGGTGACCGGCCACTCGCCGCCGTTGACCACCGTGGGCAGCAGCGAGGGCGCCGAGAGCACCGGGTGGCGAAAGGCGTCGTCGGCCGCCCAGCGCGCGCGCAGGGAGGCGATGGCCTCCATGACGACGATGGCCTTCTCGATCGCGTTGACCGCCCCGCCGCGGCGCCAGTCGGGATGGCGCACCTCGGCGTGGCCCGGCCGTCCGGGGACGCGGATGACCCCGTACTCCGAGCCCCGGCAGGCCACCCAGGTGCGGAAGTCCGTCGGCTCGGTGACGATCCCGGCGTCGGCCCGCACCCCGCGTGCCACCAGGGCGCTGCCGCCGGCCCCCGAGGACTCCTCGTCGGTGTTGGTGGCCACGATCAGGTCGCCGGCCAGCGTGATGTTGGCCGCGGCAATGGCCTGGGCGGCGTAGGTCATCGCGGCCACCCCGCCCTTCATGTCACATGCGCCGCGCCCGAAGAGCCTGCCGTCGCGGACCTCGGGGGTGAACGGGTCGCTGGTCCACTCGCTCTTGGGCTCGCCCGAGACGACGTCGATGTGGCCGTTGAACAGCAGGCTCTGACCTCCGCCGGAGCCGCGCAGCGTGGCGATGAGCTGCGGCCGGCCGGCGAAGTCCAGCCCCTCGGGCACCAGTGGGGCGCCCGCCATCGCCGCCGTGTCGGGCTCAAACAGGTCGATCTCGGCGCCGTAGGCCCGCAGGCCCTCGGCGAGGTAGTGCTGCAGCGCCGCTTCCTGGCGGGGCGGGTCGCCCACCTCGCGGGCGGTGGTGTCGAAGGTGATCAACGCCGAGGCGAGCTCCACCAGCTCATCGCGGCCGTCGGCGATGGCGTCGCAGACGGTGCGCTCGAGCTCGGACAGGGGCACGGTGGCGGGACCCTAACAACCCGGGGTGAGCGGTGGTTTACCGTACACGGGAGATGACGGAGACCTCCGCGGAGACCGGGCTCACGAGTGAGGCCCGCCGCCTGATCGACACGGCCGGCGATCGCGGCATCGTGCTGCGCCTGCTGGGGGGGCTGGCCATCCAGTTGCTCACACCCGAGCTGCCGCCGCGCACCCGGGACGGCCAGGATCTGGACTTCGCCTCGGTGCGTTCCAGCCGCAAGCCTCTGACCGAGCTGCTCGCCGAGGAGGGGTATGTCGGCGACCGCAATTTCAACGCGCTGTATGGCGACAAGCAGCTCTACTACACCCACGGCGAGAGCGGCCTGGCCATCGACGTGATGATCGACCGGCTGCACATGTGCCACACCGTCGAGTTCGCCGATCGCGCGACGGTCATGCCCTACACGCTCAGCCCCACCGACCTGCTGCTCTCCAAGCTGCAGATCGTCGAGCTCAACGCCAAGGACCTCGACGACTGCCTGCGGCTGCTCGTCACCTTTCCGCTGAGCGATTCCGACGACCACGACGCGATCGACCTGCGCGTGATCCGAGGGCTCGTCGGCGACGACTGGGGGTGGTTCAAGACGATCTCGCTCAACCTGGAGCGGATCGCGGCGGCCCTGGCCGACGGGTCGGTGGCGGTCCCCGAAGGCGGCCGGCTGGACCCGGCCGCGGCGGTTCAGACCCTGTCAGCGGCGCTCGAGCAGGCCCCCAAGAGCCGGCGCTGGAAGCTGCGCGATCGCGTGGGTGAGCGCAAACGCTGGTACGAGATCCCGGAGGAGACGCCTCACCACTGAAAACGGCGCGTCGTGGGCTCGTGGGCCCGCGGCGTCGCTGCAGGTTTGCGCCCAGCGGCCCTCGCACAGCGGGTGACCGAATTTCCAGGGTTTTTTCTGGCGGTGAGTGCGCCGGGGGCCTCGTCGGCAGATGGCTCTTCGATACACTCGACTACGGACGAAGCAGGCAACTCGGTGAGGGACCGTACGCAAACTCCCCGCTTCGGCCATCGTTCCCCCCTACCTCTAATACATGGGCTTCTTTACGTATCTGACCGGTTTCGGCGGTCGTGACATGGCGGTCGATCTCGGCACCGCCAACACGCTCGTCTACGTGCGCGGGCGCGGCATCGTGCTGTCGGAGCCCAGCGTGGTCGCCGTCGACTCCCGCACCGGTGAGGTCCACGCCGTCGGCATCGAGGCCAAGCGCATGCTGGGCCGCACCCCGGGGACGATCTCGGCGATCCGGCCCCTGAAGGACGGGGTGATCGCGGACTTCGAGGTCACCGAGGAGATGCTGCGCCACTTCATCCAGAAGGTCCACCAGAACCGCTGGGCCCACCCGCGCGTTGTCGTCTGCGTCCCGTCGGGGGTGACTGGCGTGGAGAAGCGCGCGGTGGAGGAGGCGTGCCTGAGCGCCGGCGCCCGCCAGGCCTATCTGATCGAGGAGCCGATGGCCGCCGCGATCGGGGCCGGCCTGCCCGTGGGCGAGCCGACCGGCTCGATGGTCGTCGACATCGGCGGCGGCACCAGCGAGGTTGCGGTCATCTCCCTCGGCGGGATCGTCGTCTCGCAGTCGATCCGCGTCGGCGGCGACGAGCTCGATGAGGCGATCATCAACTACGTCAAGCGGGAGTACAAGCTGTTGATCGGCCAGCAGACGGCCGAGGAGGTCAAGCTGGAGATCGGCTCGGCGCACACCATGCCCGAGGAGGTCCAGGCCGAGATCCGGGGCCGTGACATGGTCTCGGGGCTGCCCAAGACGGTCATCCTCACCAGCGAGGAGATCCGGGGTGCGCTGGAGGAGCCGGTGTCGCAGATCATCGATGCCGTCAAGCAGACTTTGGACCGGACACCACCGGAACTCGCCTCCGACATCATGGATCGTGGCATCATGCTTGCCGGAGGGGGGTCACTGCTTCAGGGTATGGAGGAGCGCCTGCGCCACGAGACGCAGATGCCCGCGCACCTGGCGGAGTCCCCGTTGACGTGTGTCGCGGTCGGCTCCGGGCGTTCCCTGGAGGAGTTCGAAGCGATCCACCGGTCAAGTAAGAATTCGCGTAATCGCAACCGTCGGTATTAGCTTTCAGGGCCGGCGCGTGCGGAGCAACACTTTGGAGACACGGACAACGTGCATGACAAACAGGTTCGGCGGCGTCGAGCGGTGCTCGCACTGCTGGTCGTCGTCTCCCTGATCCTGCTCACAGCCTATTTCGGCGAGTCGCCGCAGAGTCCGCTGCACAGCGTGCAGCGCGGCATCGTCCAGGTCTTCTCCCCGGTCCAGGCCGGGGCCAGCAAGGTCCTCTCGCCCGTGCGCGACGTCGCTAACTGGGTCTCGGACACGCTCCGGGCCAAGTCCAACGTCGACAAGCTGCGCAAGACCAACCGGGATCTGACCGCCCAGCTGGCGACGCTGAAGACCGAGCAGCTGCAGAACCAGCAGCTGACGGCGGAGGTCGGCCTCGATCAGACAATCGGTATCCGCAACTACCACCCGGTCGGCGCCAATGTCATCGTGCGCGATCCCAGCCTCTGGTTCCAGCAGGTCGAGGTCGACGCCGGTTCTGACGAGGGCGTCGAGCAAGGCGACCCGGTGCTCGCCGACGGCGGCCTGGTCGGGGACGTGACCACCGTCGACACCTCCGTGTCGATCGTGACCCTCATCACCGACGCCAGCTACGCGGCCGCCGCGCAGGTGACCGACAGCGCCGGCGACCAGGGGATCCTCGCCCCCTCGGTGGGCAACCCCAACCAGCTCCTGCTCCAGGATCTGCCCGGCCGCGCCCAGATCGCCCAGGGCGACCTGGTGGTGACCACGGGCTTCAAGTCGGGGTCGCTGACCTCGCTGTATCCGCCGGGGCTTCCCATCGGCACGGTCGGCACGGTGAACCAGAACCAGCTCTTCAACAACAATGAGGTTCCGGTCAGTCCCACGGCCGACCTGCGCCATTTCGACTCGGTTCAGATCCTGACCCGGCCACACGCCGCCAACGTCCGGGCCCAAGTGCCGTGAGTTCCGCGTCTGTCCGCCTCGTCCTGCGCCTGGTGCTACTGGCCCTCGGCACCGTCGTCATCCAGGAGGCGGCCGTCTCCCAGATCTCCATCTTCGGCGTCAGCGCGGATATCACGCCCCTGATGGTGATGAGCGTCGGGCTGCTGGCAGGCTCGCTCACCGGCGCGGTGATGGGCTTCGCCACCGGGCTGCTCGTCGACACCGTGCTCGTCCAGACGCTGGGGATCACGTCGCTGCTCTACATCGCCATCGGATACTGGTCCGGGCGCCTGCGTGAGCTGCGCGACCCGGCCCATGGGCTCGTACCGCTCGCGGCCGGTGCGGCCGCCACCGCGGTGGCCGGGATCGGGATGACGCTCATCCAGTTCCTGCTCGGCGTCGATGCGCCGGTGAGTCTGCTGCTCTTCCAGCAGATCTTCATCACGATCCTCGTCAACACCCTCATCTCGCTGCCGGTCTACGCGGTGGTGCGCCGGATCATCCATCCGGCGCTGCCCGATGATCCCCGCCGCCGGCGCCGGCGCGCCTACACCACCGGCGGCCTCAGTCCGCTGCAGAGCTCGTCGAAGCGGCTGGGCCAGCTCAACCGAGGTGGGGGATGACCAAGCCGCCCGAGGACCGTCGTCCCACCATGACCCCGCAGCTGGCCCTGCGCGTGGCCGTCGTCGGCAGCTTCGCGCTCGGGCTGTTCGCGATCGTCTTCTTCCGCCTGTGGTTTCTGCAGGTGCTCTCCGGCGACCAGTACGTCAAGGCGGCCACCGTCAACCGGGTGCGCAACATCAACATCGCGGCGCCCCGCGGCGAGGTGCTGGACGCGAGCGGGACGCCGGTGGTCGACAGCGTCAAGACCCTGGCCGTCCAGATCTCGCCTGAGGACCTTCCCAAGCCGGTCACTCTGGACAAGCTCGAGACGCTCGAGCACCCGCCCAAGGCCGACGCGATCGTCTACAACCGCCTCGCCCACGTGTTGGGGATGTCCACCCAGCGCACGCGGTGCTCGCTGCACATGCCCAAGCCCAACGTGTTTCGCCTCTCGCCGATCGCGTGCGCCGTGGGCCAGCAGGTGACGCTGCAGTCCTACGCCGACGTCACCGTGCGCTCGGGCTCGGTGGTGACCCGCATCATGCAGTTCTACCTGGCCGAGAACCAGCGTCTGTTCCCCGGCGTCCAGGTCCAGAAGGTCTATGTCACCCATTACCCCTACAAGACGCTCGCTGCCCAGGTGCTGGGCACGGTCGGCCCGATCACCGCGGGCGAGCTCGAGGCCAAGTCCTATCCGGGCGCGGCGCGGACCGACATCGTCGGCCAGAGCGGCTTGGAGGCCGAGTACGACAGCTTCCTGCGCGGCAAGGACGGCTATCAGCGCGTCCAGGTCAACGCGCTCAATCAGCCCACCGGGGACCTGGGGAGCGTGCAGCCCGTCCCGGGGCATGACCTCAAGCTGTCTCTCAACTCCCAGCTGCAGCGGGTGGGCGAGCAGGCGCTGGCGGCGTCGATGAGCGCCAATGCCTCGCCCGGTGGCTCCTTCGTAGCCATGAACCCCGACACCGGCGCGGTCTATGCCATGGGATCACTGCCGAGCTTTGACCCGTCGATCTTCACCGGCAACCTCAGCCAGGCCAAGTACGACCAGCTCACCAACCCCAACAGCGGCGATGCTCTGCTCAACCGCGCCACCCAGAGCGCCGGGCCGACCGGGTCGACGTTCAAGCCCATCACCAGCGTCGCCGCGCTGACGAGCGGCGAGTGGACGACCGCCGACACCTTTGACGACACGGGGCAGTTCTGCGTGGGTACCGGCGCCGCCGAGCAATGCCGCCATAACGCCGGCCACGCCGTGGACGGCTCGCTCAATCTCACCGAGGCGCTGCGCGTCTCCTCCGACGACTTCTTCTACAACCTTGGCGCCAGGCTCAACGAGGACCCGTCCAAGCATCCAGACGGCGGGCCGTTGGACGTTTGGGCCAGGAATTTCGGGATCGGGAGATCCACTGATGTCGACCTGCCCAACGAGGCGACCGGGACCCTCCCCAACCCGAAGTGGCGCGAGAGCCGCAACAAGCTCGAGGCCGAGTGCGACAACGCCACCGGTCCGTTCAAGTGGACTGACGGGAGCAAGACCAGCGCCCATCACCACAAGGGCTGGCAGCGCTCCAAGAAGCACGCAACTGGGGGGTGCGGGATCGCGGACGGCACCAACCGGCCATGGTCGATCGGAGACAACGAGAGCCTGGCCGTCGGCCAGGGCGACGTCCAGGTGACGCCGCTGCAGCTCGCGGTGGCCTATTCGGCGCTGGCCAACGGCCACACCGTGGTGCGCCCGCACTTCGGCCTCGCCGTGCAGGACCAGGACGGGACGGTGCTCCAGACGATCAATCCGCCCCCGGCGCGCCCGATCTCCATCAACCCCGTCTACCGCGACACGATCCTCCAGGGGCTCAACGAGGCCGCGCAGACCGCCGGCGGCACCTCGGATGACGTGATGGGCAACTTCCCGATGAAGGTGTACGGCAAGACCGGCACGGCGCAGTACACCAACCAGCCCGACTACGCCTGGTATGCCTGCTTCGTCATCGACAACACCAACAAGCCGATCGTCGTGGTCGTCCACGTCGAGAAGGGCGGCTTCGGCGACGTCGCCGCCGCCCCCGTGGCCCGCCAGATCCTCTCGCAGTGGTTCTACGGCAAGCCCGGCAAGTACGTCGCGGGGACCAACGCGTCGCTATGAGCGCCACGCCGATCACGCCGGGCGAGGAGACGGTCATCCCCCGTGCGCGGGCGATCCCGATCTTTGACCCGCTGCTGTTGCTGGCCGCGATCGGGCTCCTGGTCTGCTCGTGCGAGACGCTCAAGGGGGCCACCTCCCACGCGGTGTCAGGCCATCCGCTGTTCTACGTCCAGCGCCAGGCGCTGTTCGGCGGCATCGGGCTCCTGCTCGCGCTCATCCTGAGCCGCATCGACTACTCCCGGCTGCGCGAGTTCAAGTACGCGTTGTTCGGGATCATGGTCGCGCTCAACCTCGTCGTCTACGCGATGGCGCCGATCCAGGGCGCGCGGCGGTGGATTCCGCTGCCGTTCCTGCAGTTCCAATCTTCGGAGTTCGGCAAGGTGCTGCTCATCGTGGCGCTCGCCGGCTTCGCCGTCGACCGCTCACGCCGGATCCACGAGTGGCGCACCACGGTGCGGGTCATGCTGCTGGCGATCCTCTCCGCGCTGCTCGTCATCCCCCAGCCCGACCTGGGCACGGGGATGGTCTATGTGGCGGTCGGCTTCAGCATCCTGTTCTTCGCCGGCACCTCGTTCAAGCAGTTGACCGCGCTCGTGGCGATCTTCATCGCCTCGATCGCGATCGTGCTCGCCGGGGCGCCAGCGGCCGGGGTGCACGTGCTCAAGCCCTACCAGGTCCAGCGGTTGACGGCCTTCCTGCACCCGAATGGATGCGGCAAGGCGTCTCCGGACGTCCCCGACCCGTGCTATCAGCTACAGCAGTCGCAGATCGCCATCGGCTCGGGACAGAAGACCGGTCGCGGAAACAATGCGACCCAGACCAAATTGAACTTCCTCCCCGCCAACGACACCGACTTCGTCTTCGCGGCCGTGGGAGAGACCTACGGATTCGTCGGAGCCGTCGTCGTGCTCTCGCTGTACGCACTGCTGATCTGGCGTGCTCTGCGGATCCTCACGATGAGCAAGAACCTCTTCGGAACGCTCATCGCGGCGGGCATCCTCGCCATGCTGATGTTCCAGATCTTCGTGAACGTGGGTATGACCATAGGGATCATGCCTATCACCGGCGTCCCGCTGCCCCTCCTCAGCTATGGGGGGTCCTCGGTCATCGTGACCTTCATCGCTGTCGGGCTCCTGCAATCCATCTACGTTCAGGCCCGCATGGCGGCCAGTGGGAAGACCCGAACCCTGATTTCGTAACGCCGCGCGACCAGATCCGCAGCGGCCTTAGTTAGCAAAGGACTGAAAAAAATTGAAGAAGCAAGTATTGGTTAGCGTTGACCGCGGGGAGACCCGTGTGGCGCTGCTGGAGGCGGCCGGAACGGTCGCATCTCGCAAGCCGAGCTCGACCGCCACCCGGCGCCGGCGCAAGCCGGCCCCCTCGAGTGAGTACACGGTCGCCGAGCTCTATCTGGAGCGACGCGGCAGCCGCTCGATCGTCGGCAACATCTACAAGGGGCGCGTCGACAACGTGCTCGCCGGCCTGGAGGCCGCCTTCGTCGACATCGGGCTGGAGAAGAACGGCTTCCTGCACGTCGACGAGATCGTGCTGCCGGGGGTCGAGGCGCCGCGGCGCGGCCGAGGCGCTGGGCGCGACGGGCGCAACATCACCGACATGCTCAAGCCCGGCCAGGACATCGTCGTCCAGGTGGTCAAGGACCCCCTGAAGACCAAGGGCGCGCGCCTGTCCATGGACCTGACCATCGCCGGGCGCTACATGGTCTACGCGCCCTACGGCGAGGGCATCGGCGTCTCGCGCCGCCTCGACGACAAGGAGCGCGAGCGGCTGCGCAAGGAGGCGGCCAAGCTCGATCTCAAGGGCGCCGGCGCCATCATCCGCACCGCCGCCCAGGGCGCCAAGCGCGCCGATCTGGAGCGCGAGCTCGTCTACCTGTTCAAGCTCGGTGAGGTGCTGCAGAAGCGCGTCGCGGAGACCCAGGCCCCGGCGCTCGTCTTCCAGGAGGCCGATCTCTCGGTGCGCGTCGTGCGCGACATCTTCTCCGCCGACTTCGAGCGCGCCGTCGTCGACGATCCCAAGCAGCACCACCGGCTCGTGTCCTTCTTCAGCCGGACCGCGCCCGAACTGGTCGAGCACGTCGAGCTGTGGGAGGACGACACGCCCCTGTTCGAGGCCTACGGGGTCGAGGAAGTGCTCGACTCCACGCTCTCGCGCCGGGTGGACCTGCCCAGCGGCGGCTATCTCATGATCGACTACGCCGAGGCGCTGACGGTGATCGACGTGAACTCGGGCTCGTTCATCGGGCGCGGCAAGGGCGCGCGCCTGGAGGACACGATCACCAAGACCAACCTCGAGGCCGCCGACGAGGTCGTGCGCCAGCTGCGGCTGCGCGACATCGGCGGGATCATCGTCATCGACTTCATCGACATGGCGCGAGCCCGCAACCGCGACGCGGTCCTCAAGTTGCTGCGCAAGGCGCTGGACGAGGACCGCACGAAGACCTTCGTGGTCGAGATCTCGCCGCTTGGCCTCGTCGAGATGACGCGCCAGAACGTCACCGACGGGGTCCGCGAGATCATGACCCGGCCGTGCCCCACCTGTGACGGCGAGGGCGTGATCAAGTCCGAGGAAACGATCGCGATCGAGTTCGAGCGCCGCATGCGCGACCTGGCCAAGGAGACCGACGCCGAGGCGATCCTGCTGCAGATGAACCCGCGGGTCAGCGCCGAGTTCACCGGCAACGAGGCCCGGGCGCTGCATGCCGTCGAGGAGGAGACCGGCAAGTGGTTTCACTTCGAGGGCTCGGAGGGCCTGCCGCTCGATCACTTCCGGGTGCTGCTCGAGGGCGACCGCGACCAGGTCCTCGAGCGCGCGCTGCCCTTCCGCGAGGGCGAGGAGGTCCACGTCGAGATCGTCGAGCCGCACATGTACAGCCCCGGCGACGCCGTGGCCAAGATCGACGGCTACATCATCTCGATCACCGGCGGCACCAAATACGTGGGCGAGAAGCACCTGGTCCGCATCGACGAGGTGGGGAGGACCGCGGCGGTGGCCTCGCTGCTTGATGTGCCGGCCGCTGAGAACGGTGCCTCCGACGATGAACTAGAATCGAAGCCTCGGCGTCGCGGCCGCAGAGGCGGGCGACGCCGTTCGGGCGCCAAGGCCGGTTCGGCCGCGGGCTCGTCCGATTCGGAATGACCATGTACGCGATCATCAAGACAGGCGGCAAGCAATACCGCGTCCAGGAGGGCCAATGGCTCCTCGTGGAGCGCCTGCCTGTCGAGGACGGAGCCACCCTCACGCTTGATCCGCTGCTCTACGTCGACGGCGACAACGTGGTGGACGGCGACGATCTGGCCAAGGTCACCGTTGAGGCGAAGGTCCTCGCCCACGAGCGCGGCCCCAAGCTGCGCATCGTCAAGTTCAAGCCCAAGCGCGGTTACCGCCGTCGCAACGGCCATCGCCAGAACCTCACCCGGATCGAGATCACCTCGCTGAAGCTGGGATCGGGTCGCAGCCGGTCCAAGGCCAAGGCCGCGTCCGCCCCATCAGACGAGCCAGCGACTGCGGAGGCAACCGATGGCGCATAAGAAAGGTCTGGGATCCAGCCGCAACGGCCGTGACTCCAACCCCAAGCGACTCGGCGTCAAGGTGTTCGCCGGGCAGACGGTCACCGGCGGAGAGATCATCGTCCGTCAGCGCGGAACCCGCTTCAAGCCCGGAGAGGGCGTCGGGATCGGCAGGGACGACACGATCTACGCCCGGTCGGCCGGCACCGTCCAGTTCACCACTGGCCGCCGCGGCCGGGTGATCTCGGTCGCCCAGGCCGACAGCAGCGAGTAGTTACGCCGAGGCCGTCGCTTCGGCGATCGGCGACGTGCAGAAGGGACAGCGCCGTGCCGCGAGCGGGACGGCGCTGGTGCATTCCGGGCACGGCTTGGTCGTGGGGTCCTCGTTGCTGCGCCGCGCCATCAGCGCGTTGTAGGGCCGCACGACGAAGAAGAAGATGACGGCCGCCGTCGTCAGGAACGTGAAGAGGGCGTTGAGGAAGTCGCCGTAGAGGAAATGGCTGCCGTTGATCGTGAACGACAGCGCGGAGAAGTCGGGCTGGCCGAAGACAAGGGCGATGATCGGCGTGATCAGGTCCCCGATGAACGCCTTGAGCAGCGCGGCGAACACGGCGCCCATGACGAAGGCCACCGCCAGTTCGACGAGGTTCCCCCGCATCAGGAACGTCTTGAAGTCTTGGACCAGGCTCACGTCAAGGCGATGTTTGACCCCGGAGCGGTTATCCCTCCTGCGAGGTGGCGCGGATGAGGATCTCGTTGACGTCGACCGACGGCGGCTGCGACACGGCGTACATCACCGCGCGGGCGACGTCCTCGGCCACCAGCGCGGTCTTGGGCTGATTGTCGAAGAACGGCGTATCGACGGCGCCGGGCTCGATCAGCGTCACTCGTACGCCGCTGCCGTTGAGCTCCTGGCGCGCGCCCTCGCCCATCGCCGTCACCGCCCACTTGGTGGCGGAGTAGAGGGACCCGGGCAGCGCCTTGCGCCCGGCCACCGAGCCGGTGAGGAGCAGGTGACCCTGGGCGTCCTTCAGCGCCTCCACCGTCGCGCGGATGGTGAGCGCCGCGCCGTAGACGTTGGTGAGCACCATCTCGCGCCAGAACTCCGGGCTCTCTGACAGAAAGCCGCGCTTGGCTCCGAACCCGGCGTTGGCGAAGGCGACGTCGAGCCGGCCGAAGCGCTCGAGGACCGCGCCCACCATCGCCTCCTGGTCAGACCATTCGGTCACGTCGCAGGTGATGGCCAGGGCGCGCTCCTCGCCGCCGAGCTCGGCCGCCAGATCCTCCAGCTTGTCCGCCGAGCGCGCGGCGAGAGCCAGCCGGTAGCCGGCCTCGGAGGCGGCGCGCGCCGTGGCGGCGCCGATGCCCGACGACGCGCCGGTGATGAGGAAGACGGGATCGCTCATAAGCTGAGGTGCACAGCATGCACGATCGCGCGCGAATCCACGTTCAGGCCGGTGGCGGTGGGGATGGTTCCCTGAGCTTCCGCCGCGAGGCCCACGTGCCCAAGGGCGGCCCCGACGGCGGCGACGGCGGTCGCGGCGGCGACGTGGTCCTGGTGTGCTCGGACTCGCTGCGTGATCTGGAGTCCTTCCGCCGCCGCTCGCACTTCAAGGCGCGGAGGGCCGGCCACGGCGAGGGCTCGTTGCGACACGGTGCCGACGGCGGGACGCTCGAGCTGGCCGTGCCGCCCGGGACGGAGGTGCTCGTCGAGTCCGACGGCACCCGGTACGACCTCGTCCGCGGCGGCCAGCGCGCTGTGGTGGCCCGCGGCGGTCCCGGCGGCCGGGGCAACAAGCGCTTTGCGGGCCCGACGCATCAGACGCCGCGCTTTGCCGAGCGCGGCCTGCCCGGGGAGGAGTCCTGGCTGGAGCTGCGGCTCAAGCTGCTGGCCGACGTCGGGCTGATCGGGCTGCCCAACGCCGGCAAGTCCTCGCTGCTGGCCCGCCTCACCCGGGCCCACCCCAAGGTCGCGGGCTATCCCTTCACCACGCTCTCGCCGGGCCTGGGGACGCTGCAGACCGACACCCGCCAGCTGGTGATCGCCGACATCCCGGGGCTCATCGAGGGCGCCAGCGACGGCGCCGGCCTCGGCCACGAGTTCCTCGCCCACGTCGAGCGCACCCGGCTGCTGGTGCACGTGCTCGACCTCAACCCGCTCGACGGCTCTGACCCCGTGGTCAACCACGCGACGGTGGAGCATGAGCTGGCCAGCCACGATCCGCGCCTCGCGGCCCTGCCCCGGATCCTGGCCCTGTCCAAGGCCGACCTGGTCGACCCGCAGACCGCCGCCGCCGCGCGCGCGGCGTGGCAGGAGCGGCTGGGGCCCGAGGTGCCAGTCCTGGTCACCTCCGCGGTCAGCCGGGTGGGACTGGACGAGCTCGCCGCCGAGCTCGCGCGCCGCGTGCCCGAGACGATCGTCGACGACGGCGGCGCGGACGACGCACCGGAGCTCACCGCCGACCTCGCCGAGCATCAGGTGTTCCGCCCGGCGGCCCCGCGGTCCTACGAGGTGCGGCGCACGGGGGACGGGAGCTTCACCGTCACCGGCGCCGGGGTCGAGCGGCTGCTGGCCCGCTACGACCTCGACAACGAGGAGGCCCTGGCCCACCTGGAGCGGCGGCTGCGCGGGATCGGGGTGCTGGGCGCGCTGGAGGCCCAGGGGTTCGAGGCCGGGGACGACGTCGAGATCGCCGGGATCGCGTTTGATCTTGATCCTGACGTGTGAGGCACGAGCGCCTCGGTGGGGGTCCCGTGTTGGTGGCGGCCCGGGAGGGGGTTAACGGCAGGGCTTTCGAAGGCGGCCCGGAGCGCTGCAGGTGGGGGCCTGAAGGGGGTCTTGGGAGATAAGGGTTGTGTGGCGATACTTATCTACCACAACTCCCTGCAAACGGACCACTTTTGCCCTCCGGACCACCCTTCCCAAGCTCGCCGTTGACGGTCGTTTCATGCCTCGCTCAGACGCTCAACGTCCACGCGGCCGTACCCTTGCAAACGCACCATGGGACCCCTGGTCATCAAGCTCGGCTCGAGCATCGTCGCCGACGACAAGGGCGAGGTGCGCCAGGACGTCCTGGGCCGGATCTGTGACGAGGTCGCAGACCTCCACAACGACGGCCGTGCGCTGATCATCGTCACCAGCGGGGCGATCGCCCGGGGGATGGGGGTGATGGAGCTGCCCGTGCGCCCGCGGGCGATCGATGAGCTCCAGGCGGCCAGCGCGGTGGGGCAGGGCAAGCTGTACCAGGTCTACGACGAGCTGATGCGCGCGCGGGGGGTGCCGACCGCGCAGGTGCTGCTGACGTTCTTTGACATGAGCGCGCGGACGCACTACCTCAACGCGCGCCAGACGCTGCGCAAGCTGCTGGAGTGGCGGGTGGTTCCGGTGATCAACGAGAACGACACCACCACCACCGACGAGATCTCGTTCGGCAACAACGACTTCCTCGCCGCCCAGGTGGCGATCCTGCTGGGCGCCGAGAGGCTGCTGCTGCTCACCGACGCCGGCGGCGTATTCACCGCCGATCCACACCTGAACCCGTCGGCCGAGCTGGTGGCCGAGGTCACCGACTTCAGCGCGCTCGATCCGCTGGACATCGGGCAGACCGCCTCGCCGCTGGGCTCCGGCGGCATGCGCTCCAAGGTGGTCGCCGCCGAGATGGCGACTGCGGCCGGGATCCCCACGGTGATCGCCAGCGGCCTCACTGCCGGCACCATCGCCGCCGCCGCCACCGGAGCTGCCACCGGCACGGAGTTCCCGGCGCAGGAGGGCCGGTACTCGAGCTTCAAGCTGTGGCTCAAGTACGCCAAGCCGGTGCGGGGACGCGTGCTGGTCGACGCCGGCGCCGCCCGGGCACTGCGCGGGGGCGGCGCCAGCCTGCTGCCGGTTGGCGTGGTCGAGGTGAGCGGCATCTTCGAGGCCGGTGACGCGGTCGAGATCGCCCACGAGGACGCTGCCGTCGGCAAGGGGATCAGCAACTACTCGGCCGCCGAGCTGCGTCAGGTCCGGGGTCTGCAGTCCGGAGCGGTGCGCGCGGTCCTGCCCCGGGCCAGCGAAGAGGCCATCCACCGCGACTATTTCGTCCTGGCTTAGCCTGCGGATACAGTCCCGCCTGGATGTCGGGGACGCGGACCGAGGAGTCGGCAGAGACGCAGACGGGGGTCGCGTCGGAGCTACGGCCCGCCGGTCGCGGCCCGGACCTCGGAGACCTCACGCCCGCCGGGATACTGGCGCTCCAGCGCAGCGCCGGCAACCGCGTCGCCCGCGCGGCGATCGTCAATCACGCCGCCGCCGGCGCCAGGCGCATCCTGGCCCGCGACAAGAGCCTCGATGACCAGGTGGCCGACCTGCAGGCCAAGATCTCCGCCGCCGCCACCGTCGGGGACGCGCTCAAGCAGGAGGCCAAGGCGCTGGCCACCAAGTGCTGGGCCGGCAGCGCCACCGACGCCGAAGCCGCGCGCGGCCTGGTCAAGAGGATCGTCGGCTCGCTGATGGCCAACAGCGCGCAGGACACCGGCATCGATATCGCGGCCGCCACCAAGGACGGCGCCGTCGAGAGGTCCGCGCTGGCCCAGCTGGGCAACAGCTCGATCGCGGGGATGGAGAACTACCTGGTGAAGATGGGGCGGCTGGCCGGCATCACCATCGCCTCCCCCGGCGCCAATCAGAAGGTCACGGCCTGGCTCGATACCAACACCGACAAGATCGGGCAGGCCCTGGTCAAGCTCCAGGGGCAGGGGGTCACGGGGTTCAAGCAGACGGATCTGGAGCAGGAGGTCATCGGCCAAATGCTCACGGTGTTCTTCCGGGCTGCCACCGACGCCGAGGGTGACATCAAACCGGACTCGCTGGGCCGGCTGGCCAGCCTCGGCGTCGACGCCGGCACCGGCGAGATCATCGCCGACTGCGACGTCTGGGCCACCTACGGCGCGCGGCTGTTCCGTGCGATCGGCTGGACGACGGTCGCGTACCTGAGCGTGGTGCCCGACGAGAAGGACCCCACCGATCCCACCACCGATCGCGCTGCTCACGCGGTGGTGCTCGTCTCGCATGCCAGCGGCGGCTCCACAAGCTATGCCGGCGTCAGCGACTTCTATGTCAAGGCGTTCGCCGCCACCACCGAGGCGGCCGCCAGGCAGGAGCTGCTGGACCTGGCGCTCGACATCTACTCGGCCAAGGGCATCCCCAAGAAGTACCGGTCCTATTACCTGGCCGCCGGCACCGGCGGGGCCTACGACGTGAGGATCCTCGACCCGGTCAACAAGGGGCTCACGCCCTGGAAGACCGTTCCCTGATTGGGGCGCCGCGCCGCCCTCGATAACCTTCAGAGGCCATGGCCAGCACCGCGCTCTCCATCGCCGAGACCTGCCAGGCCGCCAAGCGCGCGTCGCGCGCGCTGGCCACGCTGGGCTCCGACGTCAAGGATGAGGCGCTGGAGGCGATGGCCGCGGCGCTCGAGGAGTCGACCGAGCAGATCCTCGAGGCGAACGCCCGTGATCTCCAGGACGGCGCGGAGAACGGGCTGTCGGCCGCGCTCCTGGACCGTCTCGCGCTGGACCCGAGCCGGATCGCCGCCATGGCGGCGGGCGTGCGCAAGATCGCCGCTCTCCCGGACCCGGTGGGGGAGGTCATCGACGGCTCCACCTTGGCCAACGGCCTGCAGATGCGCCGCGTCCGGGTCCCCCTGGGCGTGATCGCGGTGGTCTACGAGGCTCGTCCCAATGTCACCATCGACGCCGCCGCCCTGTGCCTGAAGTCGGGCAACGCCGTCGTGCTGCGCGGGTCGAGCTCGGCTATGCACTCCAACGCCGTGCTGGCCGCCGTGGCCGCCGACGCCGTCACCGCAGCGGGTCTGCCGCCGGGCGCGATGTCGCTCGTCGCCGGTGGGGGTCGCGAGGAGCTGGCCGAGCTGGCCACCCAGACCGGCATCGTGGACCTGATCATCCCGCGCGGCGGCGAGGGCCTGAAGGCGGCGCTCAAGGGCGTGGCCACCGTCCCCGTCATCTACGCCGCTTCGGGTAACAACCACGTGTACGTCGACGCCGGCGCCGACCTCGAGGCCGCCCGCGCGATCGTCCTCAACGCCAAGCTCCAGCGGCCCGGGACCTGCAACGCGGCCGAGACGCTGCTGGTCCACGCCGGGGAGGCCGACCAGTTCCTGCCTGATGTGCTCGGCGCGTTGGTCGAGGCCGGGGTCACGCTGCATGGGGACAACGGTACGCGTGACGCCGTGCCCGGCCTGCCCGTCGACGCCGCCACCGACGATGACTGGGACACCGAGTACCTCGCGCTGGAGATGGCTGTGGCCGTCGTGGACTCCGTGGACGAGGCCATCGCGCACATCAACGCCCACGGCAGCGGTCATTCCGAAGCCATCATCACGCCGTCCACCGCGGCCGCGCGCGCCTTCCAGCTCGGCGTCGATGCCGCCTGCGTCTACGTCAACGCGTCGACGCGCTTCACCGACGGTGGCGAGTTCGGCATGGGCGCCGAGATCGGCAACTCCACCCAGAAGCTCCACGCCCGCGGGCCGATCGGGCTGCGCGAGCTGTGCACGTTCAAGTACCTGGTCGACGGCACCGGGCACGTCCGCGCCTGACCCTGGGCCGCCCGCTCACTCGCGCCCGCCACCATCGACGATGCGCATAGGGATCCTCGGCGGAACCTTCAACCCGCCACACCTCGGTCACCTCGTCGCTGCGCAGGAGGCTTATCGTGAGCTGGACTTGGACCAGGTGATGCTCATCCCCGCGGGGATCCCCCCGCACAAGCCCGTCGATGACGAGCCGGGGCCTGAGCATCGGCTCGAGCTCTGCCGGCTGGCCGTCGGCGACGACGAGCGCTTCACCGTGTCTGACCTGGAGCTGCGCCGGGACGGCCCGTCCTATACGGTCGATACCCTGGGTGTACTGAGATCCCAATCGCCCTCAGACGATCTGTTCCTCATCCTCGGCGGGGACATCGCCGCGGGGCTCCCGAACTGGCATGAGCCCGAGCGGGTGCTGGAGCTGGCGACGGTGGCGATAGCCAAGCGCCGGGGGACGGCGAAGGCGGCTGTCGATGGCGCTCTGGCGCAGCTGGCGGGCGGTGAGCGGGCGCGGTTCTTTGAGATGCCGCGGATCGGGATCTCGTCAACGATGGTCCGCCGCCGGGTCCGCGCCGGCCAGCCCATCCGCTACTTCGTCCCCGACCAAGTCATGCACTACATCGAGACCCACGGCCTCTACGGCCCACCAGGAGGGAAATGACCCAGGCCAACCCCACGCGGGACGCGTCCCGTCAGCTCAACCCCGAGGAGATGGTCGCCACCATCGCGGACCTCGCCGCCGATCGCAAGGCGCTGGACATCGTCCAGCTCGACCTGCGGGGCATGATCGGCTATGCGGACTACTTCGTCATCTGCAGCGGCCGGACCGACCGCCAGACGCGAGCGATCCACGACGCCATCAACGAGGGCATGAAGGCCCGCGGGATCCTGCCCCGGCGCGTCGAGGGCGTCACCGAGTCGCGGTGGATTCTGATGGACTACCTGGACGTGGTGGTGCACGTGTTCACGCCGGACACGCGCGAGTACTACCGGCTGGAGCAGCTGTGGGGCGAAGCGCCATCGCTGGCGGTCGGCGCGGTCTGAGCTACTACAGCGCCGTCATCAGCCGCGGCGCCACTTCCTTCTTGCGGCTCATGACGCCGGGCAGCTCGATCACGTTGTCGGCCGGCTCCACGCCGAAGCTGCGGGCCACGGCGGCCACGTCGCCCGCGACGAGCATCTCGGTCCCCTTGTCCATGACGTCGGTGACCATCAGCGCGTAGAGCGCCAGGTCGCGGTCCTCGCGCTCGCGTCGCAGGGCATCCAGGAGCTCGTCCGTACGCGCCTGCAGCGCGTCCCCGACGACCTCGACCTGGGCGATGCAGATCTCCTGCCCGCCGCGCACGTGGTAGCGCTTGGCGTCGCGGGTGACGATCTCCTCCGCGCTGAGGTCCGACACGTCGGAGGTCGCCTCGAACATCTCGCGTCCCAGCCCGTCGGCGTCGACGGCCAGCACGCGCTCCAGGTACTCGACGACGGCGTGGTCACGTGGGGTGGTCGTCGCCGAGTTGAGGATGACCGTGTCGGACAGGACGGCGCCGAGGAGCATCATCGCCGTGGGCCGGCTGGGCTCCATGCCGGCCTGTCGGAAGCGCTCGACAACCAGCGTCGCCGTGGACCCCACCGGGTCAAAGGTCGCGGTGACCGGGATACGGGTCTCGATCGACCCGATGTGATGGTGGTCGAGGATCTCCAGGATCTCGGCGTCGTCGATCCCCACTGCGCTCTGGGCCTGCTCGGCGTGGTCGACCAGCACCACCCGGCGCCGGGCCGGGGAGACCAGGTCAGACCGCGTGACCAGGCCGACCGGCCGGTCGTCGGCGTCGAGGGTCACGGCGGCGCCGTAGTGGCTCTCCTTGATCTGCTCGGAGATGTCGGCGACCAGGAAATCGGCGCTGACGGTGAGCGCGTCCTTCTCCATCAGCGCGCTGCACGGCGCCGCCAGCGTGATCATCCGCCCGGCCACGTAGCTGTCCAGCGGCGTGACCACGATCGCGGTTCCCCGTTCGCGGGCGGCCGCCAGCGCCTCCGGCGCCGGGTGGGCCGAGTTGGAGAGCACCACCAGCGCGGCGCCGAGTTCGATGACCCGCGACTGCGCATCGGGGCGGTTGCCCACCACGACGATGTCCCCGTCCGAGATCCCGCTGCGCGACGCCGGGTCCATCGCGTACACCCATACTCGCCCCGACAGCCGTCGCTCCTCGCCGCAGACGAGCTCGCCCTCAAGCGCGGAGACGACGGCGCTCAGGAAGGTCGGCGCCTCCTCCAGGGTGGAGGTGCGCAGTGAGTCGCGCACGTAGCGGCGCGCCAGCGCGCGCTCGGTGAGCACGCCGGCCAGCGCTCCCGCGTCATCGACGATCGGCACCAGCTCCAGATCGGCTTTGGCCATGGCCCGGCCCGCCTCGCGCACCGGGGCATCGTGACGGCTGACGGGGAAGTTCTCCTGCATCACGTCGGCAGCGCGCAGCATCACGTGGGCGAGGTAGCGCGGCTCGCCCGCACCGCTTCGCTCGAGCAGCCAGCGGGTCTGTGAGTTGAGGTCGCCCAGCCGCGCTGCGACGTACTCGTTGTTGGGATCCAGCCGGCCCTTGAGCTCCGCGTAGCCGATCGCCGAGGCGATGGAATCGGTGTCGGGGTTGCGGTGACCGGTGATGTAGATGGGCCGCACACGGCGATTATCGCGGGCGCGATACCGTCCCGTCGGAAACTTGGGCCTGCCCCGTCCCCAGCTGCCACTGACATCAGGAGAGTCGATGCCGACCGCACCAACCATCCTTCCGACCCAGATCACCCAGGGGACCGCTCCCGGCCTCAACTATCGCCTGGAGGGCGAGCTCGTCCCCGTGTTGCACATGGCGCTGAACGGAGAGGTCCCCATCTATTTCGAGCACCATGTGCTCCTCTGGAAATACCCCGAGATGCAGATCGGGCTGCATCCCCTCAAGAAGGGCCTCAAGCGCCGGGCCTTCGGGGGGATGCCGCTGCTGCTACTCGAGGCCCAGTCCGCCGGTGAGCTGGCCTTCAGCCGCGACGCGCCCGGGCACATCGCCGCGCTGCATCTCCCGTCCGGCAACGGCATCGTCGTGCGCGAGCACCAGTTCCTCGCCGCCACCGCGAACGTCCAGTACGACTACAGCCGCATCAAGGGGTTCGCCAACATGCTGTACGGGGGCGGGTTCTTCGTGGACGAGTTCTACGCCGCCGACCACGAGGGCGTGGTCTGGGTGCATGGCTACGGCAACGTGTTCGAGAAGAACCTGGATGCCGGGGAGACGATCGACATCGAGCCCGGCGGGTGGGTCTACCGCGACCATTCCGTGTCGATGACGCAGGAGGTCTACGGCTTCAAGACCGGCTTCATGGGTGGCGGGGGCGGCAACCTCGTGTTCAACCGCTTCACGGGACCCGGCCGTGTCGGTCTGCAGAGCGCCTACTTCCAGCCGCCGGTGTCCGAGGGCGCTGGCGGCAACGCCCAGCGCGAGGGTGGTGGACGGATTCTCGGCGGCATCGTCGGCGGGCTCCTGGACAACTAGGCCGAAACGACCCAGACCCCATGCTCCACGAGCCAGGCTACCTCCAGGCCCATCCGCTGCCGCCCGGGATCGTCGGTGCGCTCGGGATCGGCGGCTACCAGTTGCTCGCCGATGTCGCCGGGGTGGGGGCGGGCCGGATCGGCCCGCACATCTTCCTGCTCATCGCCCCGGACCCCGATCCCCGTCTCCCGGACGCCGGCACCCAGATCGCCCTGCACCAGTCACGGCTCAGGGACGAGGCCGATGTCGCGGCGTTCACGCAGCTGGCAGCCCAGCTCGGGTACTTGCGGCTGTCGGGCTATCGGCTGACCCTCGAGCGCCATGGACTGCGCAGCAAGGTCGGGGTGCTCAACCCGGCCACGGGCGCCATCGTGGCGACGATTCCCGACAAGCACCCCGGAGGGCTGCTGCGCGGGGGCGGCAACGCCGCAAAGCTGCTGGCCGGGGTGCGCTCGCTGCCGCCGGCCGGGGCGCCGCCTGACCTGGAGGATCCCGAACTGCTGCGCCAGGTGCTCCTGGCGCTGGCCCTGCGTGACGAAAACGTGTCCGGGGCCGAGGCGGCAGAGCTGGCCGACCGCGCGCTGGAGCTGACCCGCGGGAACGCCGCCCTGGACCCGCCGGCTGCGCTTGAAGCGGCCAAAAACCTATAAGCATTTCGCCGAATGACCTAAAGCTCACCGGAAAGCGGCCGATAGTGGCGGCATGTCCATTGATGTCGTCGCCGGCGCAGGCGGCGCCGCGCGCTGATCCACGACCCGCACGGTGCCCGGTACCCATTTCGATAGTGAGCAGCGCCTGGGGTTGATCCTGGAGACCCAGCAGGCCATCGCCGCTGCCGGCGATGACCTGGAGCGGGTGATGCAGATCGTCGCCGAGCGGTCGACGGCGATCATTGGTGCCGACGGGGCGATGGTGAACCTCGTCGAAGGCGACATGCTCCACACGCGCGCCGCGAGCGGGACCGCTGCCCAGGTGTTCAACGCGCGCCGCCCGATCTCGGAGTCGATCGCGCACCACGCGATCGAGGGCGGCCAGCCGGTGCTGGTGGAGGACACCCGCGCCGACCCCCGCATCAACCAGGAGCTGCGCAACCGGGTCGGGGATACCTCCCTGATCTGCGTCCCGCTGTTCAGCGGCGTCGAGGTCATCGGCACCCTCAACGTGATGAGCTGCTCGGAGACCGAGCGCCTCTGCGAGGAGGACCGTCAGACCCTCGAGATGCTCTCGGTGGTCCTCTCCGCCGGCGTGAGCCGCGTCGCTGAGTTCGACGCCCGCCGCGCCCAGGCCCAGGCCGTCGCCCGCTTCCGGACGCTGTTCGACGGCGCGTCGCTCGGCATCCTGCGCCTCGACGCCGACGGCGTGGCCGTCGAGGTCAATCCCGCGCTCGAGCAGATGCTCGGCGCCTCCGCCGAGGAGCTCATCGGCTCGCGCTTCAGCGCGCACCTGATCGCCGAGCACCGCGAAACCGTCGACCAACTCCTGGCCGAGACCGTGGCCGGCACCCGCGGCTCCTTCACCCTGGAGGCGCGGTGCACCACGAAGTCGGGCGGCCTGCTGTGGGCCCACCTACGAGCGGTCGCCGAGCAGCGCGAGGATGACACCCCGCTGCGCGTGGTGGCCATGATCGAGAACATCACCGAGCGCAAGCGCGCCGAGGAGGAGCTCATCCGTCAATCCGAGCTCAACGAGCATCAGGCGCTACACGACCCGCTCACCGGACTACCCAACCGGCTGCTCTTCGGCGAGCGCATCGACCACGCCATCCGCCAGGCCGAGCGCAACCAGACCAAGCTGGCCGTCGTGCTCATGGACCTCGACCGGTTCAAGGAGGTCAACGACTCGCTCGGACACTCCGCCGGCGACCACCTGCTGACCAAGGTCGGCGAGCGCATGCGCGACGCCATTCGCGGCTCAGACACCGTGGCCCGCCTGGGCGGCGACGAGTTCGGGCTGCTGCTACCCGACCTGCACGACGGCGACGGCGCGATCCCCGTGATCACGCGCATCCGGGCCGCGCTCGAGCGCCCGGTCTACGTGCATTCGCTGCCCCTGGCGGTGGAGGCCTCGATCGGCATCGCCGTCTACCCCGACCACGGGACCGACGCGCAGGCGCTCATGCAGAAGGCCGACGTCGCCATGTATGACTCCAAGCGCGACAACGCCTCGCACACCTTTTACGACGAGGGCTCCCACGAGTACGACGTGACCCGCCTGACGCTCGTCGCCGAACTGCGCCGGGCCATCGCGGGCCACGAGCTCATCCTCCACTACCAGCCCAAGGCGGCGCTGGAGAGCGGCGACGTCCGCTCGGTGGAGGCGCTGTTGCGCTGGGTCCACCCCGAGCGCGGGATGGTGTTCCCGGACTCGTTCATCCCGATCGCCCAGGAGACCGGGCTCATCGGGCCGCTCACCCTCTACGTGATCGAGGAGGCGCTGCGCCAGGGCCGCCAGTGGCGCGACGCGGGCCTCGATCTGTCGATCAGCGTGAACCTCTCGACGCGCAACCTGCTGGACCGCGACTTCCCCAACCAGGTGGCGGGGCTGCTCAAGCGGTGGGGGATGGGGCCCGAGTGGCTCGAGCTCGAGGTCACCGAGTCCTCCATGCTCGCCAACCCGACGCGCGCCAAGGCGGTGCTCAACGAGCTTTCCGCGCTGGGCCTGCGCCTCTCCATCGACGACTTCGGCACGGGCTACTCATCGCTGAGCTATCTGCGCCAGCTGCCCGTGGATGAGATCAAGATCGACCGGTCCTTCGTCATGGGGATGGGAGAGCAGACCGGCGACGCGGTGATCGTGCGATCCACTGTGGACCTGGGCCGCAACCTCGGGCTCGAGGTCGTTGCCGAAGGCGTCGAGACGATGGACGCGTGGAACACGTTGCGCGAGCTGGGGTGCAACACCGCGCAGGGTTACTTCCTCTCCAGGCCGGTCCCGGCCGAGGAGCTCACCTCCTGGTTGAAGGCGCGCCCGGCGGCGCAGCCCGAGGCCGAGGCAGCCTAGAACGCCGAACGCCGCCTCGAAAGGCGGCGTCCTTGAAGTCCTATCCATGGAGCTAGTCGGGCTCGAACCGACGACCTCTTGCATGCCATGCAAGCGCTCTCCCAGCTGAGCTATAGCCCCGTTGGGTCCAAATCCAGAGGGTAGTACATGCACGGGGACGGCGCGGGTGCCGGCGGGCGGTCTGCTTTGATCGGACCGATGGAGCCACCGTTGGAGGCGAGGGGCCTGGTCCGCGCCTACGGACGGTTGACCGCCGTGGACGGCTTGAGCCTCGTGCTGGCCCCGGGAGAGTGTGTGGCGCTCATCGGCGCCAACGGGAGCGGCAAGTCGACGGCGGTCGGCATGGTCACGGGGAGCCTGACCCCCAGCGCGGGGAGCGTGAGGATCTGCGGAGCCGACCCGCACCGCGAGCCCGAGGCTCAGCAGGCCCGGGCCGCGGTCGCGGTGGTCCCCGACTCGCCGCTGCTCTACGACGACCTGTCGGTGCGCCAGCACCTCGAGCTCGTGGCGCTGGCTCACGACTGCGCGGACGGCGAGCTGGACGGGCGGATCGAGCAACTGCTGGACGGGCTTGGGCTGTCGGCGCGAGCCGACTACCTCCCGCATGAGCTGTCGCGCGGGATGCGCCAGAAGACCCAGCTGGCGTGCGCGCTGATCCGGCCGATGTCGCTGCTGGTGCTCGACGAGCCGGTGGTGGGACTCGACCCACCATCACAGACGCTGCTGGCCGAGCTGCTGATCGCGGCCAAGGGGGAGGGAGTGGCCGTCCTGTTCACGACGCACCAGCTCGGCTTTGCCGACGGGATCGCCGACCGCGGGGTGGTGCTGGAAGAGGGCAGGGTGATCGACGACGGGCCCTGGGGCGAGCTGGCCGCCCGCGCCGGCGAGCGGGGATGGCAGTCCCACTGACCGAGATACCGCCCCGGCCGGTCACGGTGTCCGCCGTGCGACGGTTCCAGTCCGCGGCGCGGCGCGGGCCCGGCACCGGCCAGCGCATCCAGGCGATCTACGTCGCGGTCGTGGTCACCCTGATCGCGACGACCCTCGTCTACAACGCCGCCCACTCGGCGCTGGCCCAGGTGGTCAGCCAGATCGAGGTCGGCCGCTGGGGGCCGTCGCTGGTGCTCCTGGCGTTGCTGGCGGCGGGGCACTGGGGCACGATGCAGGGCCCGGTCGTCTTCTCGGTGGCCGATCTGCGCCACCTCGTCCTCGGATCGCCGCTGCCCCGGCGCAGCCTCGTGGCTGCGCCGCTCCTGCGCGCCCTCGCCGCCGCGGCGCTGGCCGGGGCGGTCGGCGCGGGCGTGGTGGCGGTGGGCCTCAGCGGCCGCCGGCACACGTTGGGCGCAGCCCGGGTGGCGGACCTGGTGGCCGGCGTCGCGCTGGCCGGCGTCCTCGCCGCCGTGGCGGCCTTTGCCGTGTCGATCGACCGCGGCTCCGAGCGCGTGCTCAGGCTGTTGACCGGCCCGGTCCTGGTCGCGGCCGCCGCGCTGGCATTGGTGGCGGCGCTGGGTGGCGCGACCGGGCGCGAGATCGCCGTGTGGTCGGGCCCGTGGGGATGGGCGCTTCAGGCGGGCGCGGGCGCGAGCACCGTGTCGTGCATCGCCGCCACCGCCGGGCTCGGCGCCCTGGTGCTCCTCGTGACCGCGCTCGTCTGGCTCCGGCGCGGGAGCGGCGAGGCCGAGCGTTATCTGAGCCGATCACAGGGCCACGCGCGGCTGCAGGCGTCGTTGATGGACCTCAACGCGCGGACGGCACGCCGTGATCTCGTCACGGTCGCCGGCCGCCGCCGGCTCCGGCGCGCCCGGGACCTGCGGTGGCTGCGTGACCGGCTCGCGCGAGCCCAGCTGGGCTCCGCGACCGCCGGGGGCGACGTGGCGGCGGTGTTCTGGCGTGACGCCGTAGCCGCCGTTGAGCGTCCGGCGGTCCTGGTGCAGGTGCTGGCGGTCGGTGTGGCCGGTGCCGCCCTGGCCTTGCTGGACGCCGGCCGGCTCCTGGGCGTCGCGGCGGGAGGCGTCCTGCTCTACCTGGCGGCATCCCGTCTGCTCGAGCCGCTGCGCATCGAGAACGACGCGCCCGGGCGCAGCCGGGTGTTTCTCGGGACGCGGCCGGGCCGGGCCTACGTCGCGCACGTCATCCTGCCCGTGGTCCTCGTCGTGGCGGCCATCGCCCTCACCATCGCCGGGCTGGCCGTGGGAGCGGCGCTGTCTCACCACGCCGCCCCTGCCGCGATCGATCTGCTCCTGGCCGGGCCGGCCATCGTCGGGTGCGCCGCCATGGCGGCGCGGCGGGGCGGGCGCCTGCCGCATGAGGTGCTGATGACCGCCGTAACCACCGATCCCTCCGGCGGCGGCGTCGTCCTGCTGGGCTGGCTGCTCGTGTGGCCGGCTGCCGCGGCGGCGCTGGTGGTGCTGCCGCTGGCCAGCGCCGGGTCGGCCCACGCGGCGTCCCCCACCTGGGCCGTGATTGAGCTGCTCGCGGCCGCGGGGCTGGTCCGCGCCGTCGCTCGCGACTGAACGTTGGCACAGGCCCGCGAAGTAACCTCCGCGCAGACATGACCGAGCGTCGCTACACCCCTGCGGAGATCGAACCCAAGTGGCAGGAGCTGTGGGCGCGCGAGCACACGTGGGAGGTCGCCAACGACCCCGATCACCCCGCCGGCACCGCCTACGTGCTCGAGATGCTCCCCTACCCCAGCGGCGAGCCGCACGTCGGTCACCTCAAGAACTACGCGCTGGGCGACGCGATCGCCCACTACAGCCGTCGCCGGGGCCACCGCGTCCTGCACCCGATGGGCTACGACGCTTTCGGTCTCCCGGCCGAGAACAACGCGATCAAGACCGGGGTGCATCCCCGCGTGGCCACCGACAAGTCGATCGCCGCCTACCGGCACTGGTTTCACCGCTGGGGCATCTCGATCGACTGGTCGCGCGAGCTCGCCACTCACGAGCCGACCTACTACCGCTGGACCCAGTGGATCTTCCTCAAGCTCTACGAGCGCGGCCTGGCCTACCGCAAGGAGGCCGCGGTCAAGTGGTGCCCGTTTGATCAGACGGTGCTCGCCAACGAGCAGGTGATCGACGGCCGCTGCGAGCGGTGCGGCCACGAGGTCGAGCTGCGCCAGCTCGAGCAGTGGTTCTTCCGGATCACCGACTACGCCGACCGGCTGCTCGCCGACCTCGACACGATCGACTGGCCCGAGCACGTCAAGGCGATGCAGCGCAACTGGATCGGACGCTCGGAGGGGGCCGAGGTCACGTTCCGCTGCGACGCGCTGGACACCGACTACACCGTGTTCACCACCCGTCCCGACACCCTGTTCGGCGCGACGTTCTTCGTCATGGCGCCCGAGCACCCCGACGTGTTCCGGCTGGCCGCCGGCACCGAGAACCAGGCTCGGGTCCACGAGTACGTCAACCGCGCGCTCAACGAGTCGGCCGAGACGCGCGGCGACGCCGACAAGCCCAAGACCGGCGTGCCGTTGGGCCGCACCGTCACCAATCCCGTCAACGGCGAGCAGATCCCCATGTTCGTCGCCGATTACGTCCTCATGGAGTACGGGACCGGCGCCGTGATGGGGGTCCCCGCCCACGACCAGCGCGACTTCGAGTTCGCCACGGCCTTTGACCTGCCGATCCGCGCCGTGGTGGCGCCCCCGGACACCGAGGATCCCGACGTCTCACAGCAGGCGTTCACCGCCCACACCGCCGACGAGCGGCTGATCAACTCCGGCGAGTTCAGTGACATGGACGCGGTGGCCGGGCGCGACGCGATCGTGGCGCGGTTGCAGGCCGAGGGCCGGGGCCACGCCTCGGTCAACTACCGCCTGCGCGACTGGCTCATCTCGCGCCAGCGCTATTGGGGCTGCCCGATTCCGATCCTCTACTGCGAGGACTGCGGCATGGTGCCGGTGCCCGAGTCAGAGCTCCCGGTGAGGCTCCCCGAGATCGAGGACTACCAGCCACGCGGCAAGTCCCCGCTGGCCGCGGCCGAGGACTGGGTCAACACCACCTGCCCGAGCTGCGGCGGCCCGGCCCGCCGTGAGACCGACACGATGGACACCTTCGTGGACTCCAGCTGGTACTACCTGCGCTATTGCGACGCCCGCAACGACACGGCGCCGTGGGACCGCCGGGTGCTGGCGTCCTGGATGCCGGTCAACAACTACATCGGCGGGGTGGAGCACGCCATCCTGCATCTCCTCTACAGCCGCTTCTTCGTCAAGGCGCTGGCGGACATGGGGTTGCTCGACGTTCAGGAGCCCTTCCAGGCCCTCTTCACCCAGGGCATGATCCTCGGCCCCGACGGCAACAAGATGTCCTCGTCGAAGGGCAACGTGGTGGCGCCCAGCCTCATCGTGGAGCGCTTTGGGGCCGATGCCGCCCGCTGCTACGTCCTGTTCATGGGCCCGCTGGAGCAGGACGCGGCCTGGTCTGACACCGGGGTGGAGGGGGTCTACCGCTTTCTGGCCCGGCTGTGGCGCCTGGGCGAGGAGCTGGCAGACCCCGACCCCACCCACTCGGAGCCCAGTCCCGCAGAGGCGCCGGCGGCGCCCGAGGGCGACGCGCTCATCTTGGTGCGCAAGGCCAACTGGGCCATCGACAAGGTGACCAGCGACATCGGCGGCCGCTACTCGTTCAACACCGCCATCGCCGCGGTGATGGAGCTGGTCAACGAGGTCTACCGGCACCTCGACGCCGACCTGGCCGCGCGCCGCTTCGCCGTGGCCACCGCTGCCTCGCTGGTGTTCCCGTTCGCCCCGCACCTGGGCTCCGAGGTCTACGAGATGCTCACCGGCGCGCGCGTGTGGGAGGAGCCCTGGCCCACCGCCGATCCAGAGATGCTGGTCACGCCGACCTTCACGCTCGTGTGCCAGGTCAACGGCAAGGTCCGTGACCGGGTGCCGGCGCCCACCGGCGCCCCGCGCGAGGAGCTCGAGAAGCTGGCGCTGGCCGCCCCGGGCATTCAGGGTCACCTCAACGGCAACCAGGTGGTCAAGGTGATCGTGGTGCCCGACAAGCTCGTCAACGTCGTCGTCAGGGCCTGAACGCGGGTGATGGCTGCCGGCCCGTACATCGCGGTCATCGGCGCGTCTGAGCCCACGCCCGAGCAGGAGCAGGCCGCCGAGGACGTCGGTCGCGGCCTGGGCGGCGCCGGCTGCGTGGTCATCACCGGCGGGCGCGGCGGTGTGATGGCCGCGGCCAGCCGGGGTGCGCATGAAGCGGGGGCGACCGTCATCGGGCTGCTCCCGGGCAGCGATCGCCGCGAGGCCAACGAGTGGGTCCAGATCGCGCTCCCCACGGGCCTTGGCGACGTGCGCAACGCCCTGGTCGTCCGAAGCGCCGACGCGGTCATCGCTGTCGGCGGGGCCTACGGGACGCTGTCGGAGATCGCCCTCGCGCTCAACGCGGGGATCGGGGTGGTGGGCTACGACACGTGGGCCATCGACGGCATCGAGCTGGTCGACACGCCGGCCGCCGCCGTGGAGCGTGCGCTCGAGCTCGCCGCCGACGCCGAGGCCGCCTGAGCCGCACCTAGACTCGACTGACATGGCGCCGTCGTTCAAGCCCGCCTACCTGATCCACGGCGATGACCATGGTCGCCTCGCCGAGCGCCGCGCCCGCCTGCGCGAGCTGGCCGAGTCGATCAGCGGCGCCGAGGGCGTCGAGGTGCTCGAGGGCGACGACGCCACGCCCGAGCGCGCCGCGGCGGCCCTGGACGCGATGACTCTGACCCTGAGCCGCCGGTTCATCATCGTCGACGGCGTGGAACGCTGGAAGGACAAGGAGCTCGATGCGCTGGCGGCCTCGATCGGCGCCCTGCCCCCGGAGACCACGATCGCGTTCTTCGCCCGCGAGGAGGGCCGCAACAAGGCGCCGGACCGCCTGCACGCCGCCGTCCGCGAGGCCGGCGGCGACATCAGCCCGGAGGTGAGCGTCAAGCCGTGGGAGCTGCCCAAGTGGGCGATCGCGCGCGCCCAGGAGCTGGGCGTGGAGCTCGACCCCGACGGCGCCCGTGCGCTCGTGCGCCACGTCGGCGATCGCCAGCAACGGCTGCTGCGCGAGCTCGAGAAGCTCGCTCTCGGCGCTGATGACGAGGACACCGACCCCGCCCGTCCCGTGGAGCCCCTGGACGCCGACGCCGTGGAGCGGCTGACCGCCTCGTCGGCGGAGCGCCGGGCGTGGACCGTGGCCGATGCCATCGTGGCCGGCGAGGCTCGCGCCGCCGTCGGCGCCTATCTCCAGTTGCGCCAGCAGGGCGAGCGCCTGCCCGGCCTGCTCTACTGGATCTCGCAACGGGTCCGGACCGCCCACGAGGTCGCCGTCGCGCTGGACGCCGGCGAGCCCCCAGCCCAGGTCAAACGGCGGTTGCGGATGCCGTCCCGTGCCGCCGACAGCCTCATCGCCGACGCCAGGCGGACCGGATCTGAGCGCCTCGCCGAGGCCGTATGTGAGATCGCCGACCTCGAGCTCGCGTCCCGCGGGGGAGGGGTGGGCGGCGGTCGCGGTGTCCGCGGCGAGGACACCGCGGCGCTCGTCGCCATCGGCCGGCTGGCCGGCTGACGAGTGGACGGGCCTCAGTGCAGGACAGTCGAGTGCAGCACCGCCCACACGGCGGCGATCACGCCGCAGAGGACGAGCAGAGCCAGGAGCCGGCCGAACCACCAGGTCCGGCGGCGGAGCGACGGGTTGAGCGGCCGCAGCCGCTCGGCCGTCGACGGGTTCCAGGCGGGCGGGTCCGGCGTCTGATGGGTGGCGCGCCGGGAGGCCGGGCGCGGCGGCGGCGGCGTTTCGAGCTCGTCGTCGAACCCCAGGACGTCGAAGCGCTGGGTCTCGGTGGGGTCGGGCTCGCGGGGCGAAGCCGCGGCGGGCTCGGACCTGCGCGACGACGCCCCACGTGAGGCGCGCGCGGAGCGCGACGAGGCCCGGCGCGATGGGCGTGGCTCGGCCGCGGCGGCCTCGGCCGCGGCGCCCCCGGCGGCGCCGGCTGCCGCGGCGCCGGAGCCGGCATGGTCGCGGGTCTGCTGGAGTTGAGCGAGGCGGTTGTGCAGGCGTCCCGTCTCGGCACGCTCGGCGGCCAGCGCCTCGCGCGTCGCCGCGAGCGTCTCGCCCTGCTGGCGCAGTTCGTCCTGCAGGGCAGCGTGAGCCTGGGTCACCTCCTCGTGGTCGCGACCCAGCGCCTGCGCGGCCTCCTCGTGGCGGCGGCTGAGCGTCTGGGCGTCGGACTGATGGCGGCGCTCGGCCTCGCGCAGCTGGCGGCGGACGTCCTCCAGCTCGGCCTCCGTCGCCGTCGCCTCGGTCCGCGCGGTGGCGGCGACCTCGAGCTCGGATCGGGCCTGGCCGATCTCGGTGCGCAGCTGCCGGTTGGTGGTGCGCTCGTCCTCGAGGCTCTTGGCCAGCGCGGCCCGGCGCTCGCGCTCCTCCTCAAGCGCCTGGTTGGCCGACGCCAGACGGGCGCCGAGGCGCTCGAGCTCGGCCGACGTGGATGGGCGCCGGCGGCGCGGCGCAGGCTGCCCATCGGGCTCGGGCTGCCCGTCGGGCTCCGCGGCTCGCTCCGGGGCGCGCGGTGCCGACACTCTGCCCTCGTCCTTGAACCGCGGCGCGCGGGCGGCGGCGCCTGCCGACAGCGAGTCGCCGGGGCGCGCCAGCTTCTTCCCCCGCGGTCGCAGCTCCACCACGATGTCGGGCGCCACCGAGAGCTCGATCTCTCTGGCGTCCTTGAGGCCCTTGTCCACGCTGAAGGCAGCGATCCAGACCTCGCCGTCCTCCGCCGCCCACGGCTTGTGCTCGAGGTCGGCGAGGGCGCGAACCTCGGCCCCCTTGTGAACGAGGGTCAGCGTCGGGCGGACGAAGCGGCGCCCGCGCACACCGAACCAGCGACCGGCCACCTCGACGCGCCCCCCGGCGGAGGCGTCGATGCGCTCCAGTTCGAAGCTGATTCGGTCGAGTTGGGCAGACAGGGGCGCGGGGGTCTCGGTGCCGCCCGCCGGCTACGCGCCGCGGCGCAGCCGAGCTGCGCGAGACTTCTTCCGGGCGCCATTGTTGCGATGGAGCGCCCCTCGCTTGACGGCCTTGTCGATCGTCCTGACCAGCACGCGATGCTCAGACTCGGCGACCTCGTCCTGTCCCTCGGCGACCGCGGCTTCCAAGCGGCGGAAGTAGGTCTTGATCGTGGAGGTGTAGCGGCGGTTCTCCAGTCGCTCGCGTTCAGCGCGCAGGATTCGCTTCTTCTGTGAGTGGATGTTGGCCATGACAAAAGGCGCGCGGGGACCGCAGCGACGGCGCGTACTATAGCGCGCTCGTGACCGCGGACAGCACACAGATCGGGTCCCCGGGCCCACCGAGTCCGCCGCCACCGCCCCCGCCCGGCGGCGCGAGCCCCGCCTCGCCGGGACGTCGACGGCTGGCGGTGAGCAGCGCCATCTTCGCACTGGCCACCGCCCTGTCGCGGATCGCCGGCCTCGCGCGCGAAGTCGTGCAAGCGAGCTTCTTCGGAACGAGCGGCGCGATCTCAGCGTTCCAGATCGCCTCGCAGATCCCGAACCTGTTCTCAAACCTGTTCTCCCAGGCCGCGCTCGGCGCCGCCTTCGTGCCCATCTTCACCGAACTGTTGCAGGCCGGCAAGAAGCGCGAGGCGTTCCGGCTGGCCTCCTCGCTGTTCTGGCTGATCCTGCTCTCGCTCGGTGCGCTGACCCTCATCTACATGGGGATCGCGGGCATCGTGATGCCGCTGTTCACCGGGTCCAACATCCCCACCGCGCTGGCCACCGGGCTGTCGCGCGTGCTGTTCCCGGTCGTGCTGCTGCTCAGCCTCACCGGCCTGTTCGTCGCGATCCTGCAGTCCTACGACGAGTTCTCGATCCCGGCGCTCGCTCCGGCAGTCTGGAACATCGTGATCGTCGTGCTCCTGGTGGTCCTCCACGGGCGGTTCAAGAGCCACGAGGACAGCGTCTACGCGTACGCGATCGCGTGGCTGGTCGCGACCATCGTTCAGTTCCTCATGATCGCCTGGGCCCTGCGGCGCGTCGAGTACTCGCTGTCCTTCGCGTTCGACTGGCGCGACCCCAAGGTACATCAGGTGCTGATCCTGTTCCTTCCGGTGACGTTGACGGTCGGGATCATCAACCTGGACATCTTCATCAACGCCGGCTTCGGGGCACTGGTCGGCAGCTACGCCCCCGCGGCCATCAACGACGCGTTCAGGCTCTACATGCTGCCCCAGGGGATCTTCAGTGTCGCCGTCGCGACCGTCCTGTTCCCGACGCTGAGCCGGATGGCGTCGGCGCACGACGCGGGCGGGATGCGGCGCACGCTCGGCAATGGGCTCCGTCAGATCAACCTCATGCTCATCCCGTCGGCGGCGCTGATGGCCGCGCTCGCGACCCCGATCGTGCGTCTGGTCTACCAGCACGGCTCGTTCGGGCCGCTCTCCACGCACTACGTCTCCGAGGCGTTGTTCTGGTTCGCCTTCAGCCTGCCGTTCGCGGGCGTTAACCTGCTGCTCAGCCGCATGTTCTTCGCGCTGCAGCGGCCGTGGATCCCGACCAAGCTCGCCGCGATCAACGTCGTCGTCGACATCATCGTGTCCGTTGCCCTGTACAAGCCGCTCGGAATCGCGGGGCTGGTGCTGGGCACCGTCGCCGCCAACATCGTCATGACCTGGTTGCAGCTACGCCGGCTGCGGATCGGCTTCAACGGTCGCCTCGAACTCGGCCAGACGACGATGATCACGATCCGCATCTGCCTGGCTGCGGCGGCGGCCACCGTGCTCGGCTACTTCCTCTGGAGGGGCCTGGACGCCCTCCTGGGGGTGTCGCTGGTGGCCCAGATCGTGTCGCTGGGGAGCGGCTTTGTCGCCGCCGGCGTGCTCTACGCCCGGCTGGTGCTCCTCATGCGGATCCCGGAGGCGCGCCAGGTGCAGGAGCTGGTCACCAGCCGGCTGCCCGGGCGCGCACGGGCCGTCTAGGCGCGCCTTCGTACCCTTCAGTACGAAAGCAATGGCAGACCAGGCCCACATCCGCAACTTCTCGATCATCGCCCACATCGACCACGGCAAGTCGACGCTGGCCGACCGCATCCTGGAGCTGACCCACACCGTCGACCCCCGCTCGATGCGCGCCCAGCTGCTCGACTCCATGGATCTCGAGCGCGAGCGCGGGATCACGATCAAGGCCCAGGCCGTCCGCGTCTTCTACGACTCCCCGCATGACGGCGAGACTTACCAGCTGCAGCTCATCGACACTCCTGGCCACGTCGACTTCACCTACGAGGTGTCGCGTTCGCTGGCGGCGTGTGAGGGCGCGCTGCTCGTCGTGGACGCCTCCCAGGGCGTCGAGGCCCAGACCGTGGCCAACACCTATCTGGCGGTGGAGTCAGGGCTCGAGCTCATTCCGTGCCTGAACAAGGTGGACCTGCCCGGCGCCGAGCCCGAGCGCGTCGCCGAGGAGGTGGCCGACCTGCTGGGCGAGCCCGCCGACCAGGTGCGGCGGATCAGCGCCAAGACGGGGGAGGGGATCACCGACGTGCTCGACGAGCTCATCGCTCGTGTGCCGCCGCCCGGCGGCGACCCCGACGCTCCCCCGCGCGCGCTCATCTTCGACTCCGAGTTCGACCAGTACCGCGGGGTGATCGCCTACATCCGCGTCGTCGATGGCACCTTCACCAAGGGCGAGGCGATCCGGGCCATGCAAGCCGGCACCGAGGCCGAGATTGACGACATCGGGTTCTTCACCCCCCAGATGACCCCGGCCAAGGCGCTGCACGCCGGCGAGGTGGGCTTCCTCATCACCGGCATCAAGGACGTGAGCGCGCTGCGCGTCGGCGACACCCTGACCACGAAGCACGGCGGAGCCACCGAGCCGCTGCCCGGCTACCGCGAGGTCAAGCCGATGGTGTTCTGTGGGCTGTTCCCGATCGAGTCCGACGACTATCCCGACCTGCGCGACGCGCTGGAGAAGCTCACCCTCAACGACGCCGCCCTGAGCTGGGAGCCCGAGACCTCGGAGGCGCTGGGCTTCGGGTTCCGCTGTGGGTTCCTGGGCCTGCTGCACATGGACATCGTCCGCGAGCGCCTCGAGCGCGAGTACGACCTCGAGCTGCTCACCACCATGCCCAGCGTCGAGTACGAGGTGACCCTCACCGACGGCAGCGTGATCCCCATCCACAGTCCCAACGACTTCCCCGACCCGGCGCGCGTCGCCGAGGTGCGCGAGCCGTTCATCCGCGCCTCCATCCTCAGCCCCAAGGAGTTCGTGGGTCAGATCATGGAGCTCTGCCAGGAGCGGCGTGGCGAGCACGCCGGGATGCACTACCTGTCGGCCGAGCGCGTGCAGCTCACCTACGACCTGCCGCTGGCCGAGATCGTGCTGGACTTCTTCGATCAGCTCAAGTCGCGCACACGCGGCTACGCGTCGCTGGACTACGACCTCATCGGTCTGCGCGAATCGGACCTGGTCAAGCTTGACATCCTGCTCGCCGGGGACCCGATCGACGCCTTGTCGATGCTGGTGCACCGCTCCAAGGCGCAGAGCGCCGGGCGCACGCTGACCGAGAAGCTGCGCGAGAAGATCCCCCGCCAGCAGTACGACGTCCCCATCCAGGCCGCCATCGGCAGCCGCATCGTGGCCCGCGAGACGATCAAGGCCTATCGCAAGGACGTGATCGCCAAGTGCTACGGCGGCGACATCTCGCGTAAGCGCAAGCTGCTGGAGGCCCAGAAGAAGGGCAAGCAGCGGATGAAGCAGGTGGGCCGCATCGAGGTGCCCCAGGAGGCGTTCCTGGCCGTGCTCGAGCTTGGGGACAAAGGGTGATCGCCCAGAGGGCGATCACCTTGGGAGAATCGCCGGGCGGCGATTCTCCCGGTCGAGGAGGCCCGTGGTGACGACGGTGCCGGGCTTCACCGCCGAGTTGGTCGCGCAGGCCGACCCTGAGATCGGCAACGAGATCATCCGTGTCCGCCACGACGACGGCCGCACCGAGGAACTGCTCCTGCACGACTATGAGCGCCTGTACGCGCTGCCCGGGGTCTACGAGCAGATCGTCCAGGACCGCCTCGGCTGTCGCTCGCCGGCGGAGCTGGCCGGCATGCTCGCCCGCGCCGCCGACGACCTGGGCTGGGCGCGCGGCGACGTCCGCGTGCTCGACATCGCCGCCGGCAATGGCGTCTCGGGCGAGGCGCTGGCGGCGGAGGGGCTGCATCCGGTCCTGGGGACCGACATCGTCCCGTCGGCCCGCGCGGCGGCGCTGCGCGACCGCCCCGGGCTCTATGACCAGTACCTGACCCTGGACCTGCTCGCTCTGACCGAGGGTCAGCGCGCCACGGTGACGGGGTTACACGCCAACGCGCTCAGCTGCGTGGCCCCGGTCGGGGAAGCGGAAGGGGAGCTGCCTCCCGACGCATTACTCGCGGCCGCGCGACTGCTCGCGCCCGATGCGCTCGTCGTCTACATGCACGACCCGCAACGCGACACGACCGATCCCTTGACCCCTGAGGCCTGGGCCGCCGGCCTCGGCGCGGGCGCCGAGGTGCAGGAGCTCGAGCGCCGGCGCTACCTGCACCGTCGCACCGTCAACGGGGCGCCGTTTGAGCTGGACGCCGTCCTCTCGCGGCTGCGGCGAGCCGGCTGAGCGCCGCCGGGCGCTCAGGCCCAGTAGCTGCGTGAGGGCGGCTGGGTCCCGGTTCGCGGCGGCCCGAAGCTGCGCCCGCGGCGCGTGTACATCCACGGCCCGCGCGGCCCCATCGGCCCGCGCCGGCCTCCGCCCAGCACCATGACCACCACCATCAGGACCATCCAGATGATCGCCGCGGCGAGCATCATGGCCAGCGTGACCGCCACCACCGGGATGGCGAAGAGGATCAGCATGGGGTTGGCCCTTACCGTGGCCACCGCCCAGCCCACGGGGGTGCGGCGGACCGGCGGACGGCGTGACCGGGGCCGGGGACCCGGCAAATCGGAGACCGTCTGCTCCAGGTCCCCGTAGGTGCGGGCCTTCAGCGCGTCGGCGACGCGCTGCTCGAGCTCCTCGGAGGCGATGCGGCCCTCAGTGGCGGCCTTGTGCAGCCGCGACACCACATGATCGCGGTCAGCGTCCGATGCCCGAAGATTTACACGCTTTTCCACGAGATGAAGGGTACAGGGCGCGAATGTCGGCCGCAATGGACTCGACGGATGTATCTGCGCGTACCCCCTGGGGCCTAGACGCCCGTCCAGCGAGTCCGGACCGCCGCCGCCTCAGGACACCGCCGCGGCCCGGCGCCGCACGCCCAGTTCGGCGGACACGGCCAGCGCACTCGCCTCGACGGCACTGGCCCACGCGATCTCTGACTGGGAGCCGGGCGCGGCCATCATGTCCCCGGCCACGAACAGGCCGTCGCCGCGGTCGATCGCCGGGCGGTCGCGCCAGGTCGTGCCCGGATGGTCGATGGCGCCGTTGCGCCCGTCCATGACCTGACGGCGGCGCCAGGTCTCGCGTTTGCGCCAGTCGGTGAACGAGGCATCGAGCAATCGCTCGAGCCGGCCCGCGGCCGCGTCGACGGGCTCCCCGGGACGCATGGGAATCTGCGCCTGAATCAGCTCCTCGCCGGCGGGCGCGAGGCTCGGGTCGGTGGCGGTGAACCGCTCCACCCATCCGGCCTCCTGCAGATCGACGATGACGAACGGGTCGCCCCGCCGCGATGACAGCGCCAGGTCCATGCAGACCGCGTTGCCGCTGCGCCAGCGCAGCGCGTCGTCGCCGGTCAGCGCCCGCGCATCGGCGAGCTCGACGGCGAGGATGACCGGGGGAGCCGGCAGCTCGCGGACGCGCTCGCCGGTCCGGATCTCCACGCCCAGGGCGGCGCACCGCCGGCGCAGCCGGTCGATGATCGAGGTCCAGCCGCCGATCGGGAACCGCGCCGCGGGCGGCGCCACGAGCAGGCCACGGACGAGGATCTCCCACAGAAACGCGGCCGAGAGCTCGCCGGGGTCGTGGTGGTAGGTGAGGATCCCCGCGCTCGACGCGAGGGCGTCGGCGGCCTCGAGCCCCACGTGGTCTGAGGCCCAGGAGCGGAAGTCGAGCTCGACCGGGGCCGATCGTCCCCGCAGCCGCAGCGCCGCGGTCCAGGCGCCGACCCCGGGCACGCGGCGGATGTCGTCGCGCCAGCGAAACCGCGCGCCCGACAGTGGCGGACGGGCATAGGGCGGCATCAGGTCGCGCTCCCCCAGCCAGCGCCAGAAGGGGCTGTTGGAGAGCAGCGCGTGCGGCCCGAGGTTGGCCCGGTACGGCGCGGGGAGGCTGCGGGCGCGGCCCCCGAGCTGGGCGTGGGCCTCAAGCAGGACTACGTCAGCGCCCCGCTCGGCGCATGAGACTGCCGCTGTCAACCCGGCGATCCCGCCGCCGACGATCGTGATGGCCATCTGACCCGCCTCCTTCTCAAACGAGGTTCGTGCTGTCCTGGCGCGAGGCACCGTACGCCGCAACTGGCTCGGTGTTAAGGTCCAGTTCTGGTGTCTGAAGCAGAGCCAGTTCTTGGGCCGGATGTGCTCATGGAGCTCGCCGCCGATGGTGGGTCCTTACACGAGCAGCTCGAGCAGCGACTACGCGAGCACGTCCGCTCCGGCCGCCTGGCGCCCGGGGCGCGCGTCCCGTCGTCGCGAGCGCTGGCGGCGCACTTGGGTGTGTCACGCGGAGTGGTGCTGGAGGCCTATGGCCAGCTCGTCGCCGAGGGCTACCTGGTCGCCAGCCAGGGCGCCCCCACCCGGGTGGCGAGCAGCCCGCGCTCAGAGCTGCCGCCGCTGGCTACAGGGTCCCTGGAGCCTCGTTACGCCTACCGCCTGGACCCCGGTGTTCCCGATCTCGCCGCGTTCCCGCGCCCACAGTGGGTGCGTTCCCTGCGAGCTGCGCTGCGCGACGCGCCCTTCGGCGCCCTCGGCGTATCCGACCCCCGGGGCGCCCCGGAACTGCGCAACGCGCTGCTGGCCTACCTGGGGCGGGCGCGCGGGACGGCACCTGAGCCCGAGCACACGCTCATCTGCGCGGGTTTCACCCAGGCCTTCGCGCTGCTGTGCCGCTCGTTGCGCGATCGCGGCCTGGCCCGGGTGGCGGTCGAGGAGCCCGGGTGGGCGACCCACCGTCTCATCGCAGAGCACGCCGGGCTCGAGGCGGTCCCGATCACCGTCGACGAGCAAGGGCTCGACGTCGAGGCGCTGCGCGCCAGCGGCTGCGAGACAGTGGTCGTCACGCCGACCCACCAGTTCCCGACAGGGGTCGTCCTGTCCTCCGAGCGGCGAGCTGCGCTGCTGGAGTGGGCGGAGGACGTGGACGGGCTGATCGTCGAGGACGACTACGACTCCGAGCTGCGCTACGACCGGGCGCCGGTGGGGGCGCTGCAGGGCCTGGACCCCGAGCGCGTGTGCCACATCGGCTCGGCGTCCAAGCGCCTCGCCCCGGCGCTGCGCCTGGGCTGGATCCTCTGCCCCTCGTGGCTGACGGGCGAGCTGAGCTTCGCCAAGGGGCTGGCCGACGGTGGCACTCCCGTGGTCGAGCAGGTCGCGCTGGCGGACTTCATCGCCCGCGGCGAGCTGGATCGCCACCTGCGCCGTATGCGCCTGGAGTATCGGCGCAAGCGCGAGGCGTTGGTCACGGCGTTGGCCGCCTCACTGCCACGCGCCCGGCTGAGCGGGATCCCCGCCGGCGTGTACGTGCTCGCGCTTCTCGACGGCCGGGTCGGCGAGCCGGCGCTGCTGCGCGCCGCGGCTGCCGCCGGGGTGTGGGTCGAGGGGCTGGCGTCCTACCGCATGACAGGCACAGACGCGCCGCCCACTGGGGTCCTGCTGGGCTTCGCGAACCTGTCAGCGCCGGCGCTGGTCCGCGCGGCCGGCCTGCTCGGCGACGCCGTCGCTCAGTGCGAGCGGCGCACGCCCACCTCGTCGAGGTGAGCCAGGAGGTCGGCCGGATCGTCGAAGACCCGGTAGGCGCCGGAGTAGAACAGCTCTTCGCGGCCGTAGCCCCCGGAGAGCAGCCCAATCCCCAGCGCCCGCGCGCGCTGGGCCGCCAGCAGGTCCCAGACGCTGTCGCCGACGACGTTGCTCTGACGGATGTCCACGCCGATCTGGCGCGCCGCGGTGAGGAACAGGTCGGGGTCGGGCTTGGCGTAGCGCACCTGATCGCGCGTGATCATCGGCGTGGTGTCAGGGAGGGCGAGCAGTTCGCGGGCGAGCCCGGCATAGCGCTCGGGACCGCTGGTGGCGATCGCCCACGGGACCTCGTGCTCGGACAGCGTGGCCAGCAGCTCACGCGCGCCGGGCAGCGCCTGGACGGAGTCGTAGCGGCGGATGAAGGCCTCGGCGTGCAGGCCCGGCAGCGCGGCCAGCGTCTCGGCGTCCAAGGGCGTCTCGAGCTCGCGGGCGAGCGCGTTGACGAACAGCCCACCGCTCATTCCGATCCGGCGGTGGATCTTCCACACCGCCAGGCTCACCCCGACGCTCTGCAAGGCATCGCGCCAGGCCAGCACGTGCTGATACACGCTGTCGATGAGCGTCCCGTCGAGGTCGAACAGGAACGCGGTGTGGCCGGGGCTGTCGGGGAGGCTGTCCATGAACGCGTGCTTGATTCTGACGGCTCGTCAGGTGTCCTCGGCCAGCGCGCGCGGCACGATCGCGGCGAAGCCGATGATCATGAACCCGAACAGGGCGAACACCCCGATCAGATGCGCCCACCCGGCGTCGGCCGCGTTGAGGAAGCCCACGCCCGTGATGAGCAGCGCCACCGCCAGCCTGGCCTGAAGCGGCGTGGAGTGGGGTGGCCGCAGAAGCGCCGCACCGGCGCCTGTGACGCCGGCGCCCGCGGCGACAGCGGCGGAGCCCGCATCGCCGTACTCGCCCAGCCGTCCGCGCAGCAGCAGCCCGAACAGCAGCCCCAGCGCGGGGAACAGGATCGCGCCCCCGGCCAGCACGGCGATGACCACCGCGACGAGGGTGTCGTGCGGCGCGGCCGCCTGGCCCACGGTCAGGCCCGGTAGGAGCACCGGATAGCGGGCGAACGCCCAGCCCGCGACGACGGCGGCCACGGCGAGCGCGGCCACGTAGCGGGCCGGCTCGAACCGTCGCGTGGCCACGAGGCTCAGCGCGGCGCCCCCCGCCAACAGGGACAGGATCAGCGCTGCCAGGGCGGCTCCGTGCAGCAGCCCGGTGTAGAGCGAGTGTGCGTCGGCGTGCAGGACGATGAGCCCCACGATGGCCAGCCCACCGGCCGCTGCCCCGGACCACATCGCGCGCGTCCGATAGGCCTCCTCGAGCTCGGGGTCTCCGTGGCGGGCGGCATCCGCGGCGAGGTAGACCGCGGCCAGATAGGCCGAGAAGGCGACCGCGAGCACGCCGATGAGGATCGGGACCACCCCCGTCCAGCTGGAGAACAGGCCCCCGGCGGCGTTGCCCACCGGCACACGCTCGGCGGCGATCGCGCCGGCCATGGTCCCCAGGGCGAACGGGGTGACGAGCGAGCCCACCGCGAACGCGCTGTCCACCGTCCGGGACTCGCGGCTCGTGCTGGCGGCTGAGCGCAGCGCGTAGCTGGCCCCGCGCAGGATGATCCCCAGCGCCGCGATGAAGAAGGGAACGGCCAGCGTCGAGGCGACGGAGCCGAGGAAGGTGGGGTAGGCCGTCCATGCCACCGTGATGACGAAGATGAGCCACACGTGGTTGGCCTCCCACACCGGTCCCATCGAGTGGTGGGCGTGGTCGCGGATGCGCTCGCCGCGCTCGCCGCCGCCGGCCAGCAGCCGCCACATGCCCGCGCCGAAGTCGGCGCCGGCCAGCGCGATGTAGAGCACCAGGCCGGCGAGCATGAAGACGAGGGGCAGGGTCTGGAGGAACATCAGGCCGGTGCCACCGTCGCGTCGGGCGGAGCGTCGGCGCCGGGCAGATCGAGCGGAGACCGGGCCAGCCGCCGCAGGATCCACACCACGGCGACCGCCACCGCGAGGTAGGTGATGATCAGCGTGCCGTAGCCCACCGGGATCCCGCCGGCGCCGGTCACGGCCTGCGCCGTGGTCATCACGCGGTAGACCACCCACGGCTGGCGCCCGACCTCGGCGGTCACCCACCCCGCGATGAGCGCCACCGTCGCCGCCGGGCCCGAGACCACCAGCGCCCAGTAGAACCACCGCCACGTCGGCAGCGACCGGTCTCGGATGCGCACGAACAGGTAGATGACCCCCAGCAACGCCAGCAGCGTTCCGATCCCCACCATCGTCTGGAAGGAGAGACGGGTCACGTTGATCGGCGGCCGGTCGGCCGCGGGCACGGTGTCGAGCCCGATCACCCTGGCGTTCCAGCTGTGGAAGGACAGAAGCGAGAGCAGGTGGGGGATGCCGATCCCGAACTTGATCTGACCGTTGGTGTACCAGCCCAGCACGTGCTCCGAGGCCCCGCGCGTGGTCCTGGCCAGGCCCTCGATGGCGGCCAGCTTGATCGGTTGCTGGATGGCGATCACCCGGGCGATCCAGTCGCCGACCAGGACCTGAACGGGCGCCGCCAGGCACCCGATGGTCAGCGGGATCGTCATCGCCACCCGCTCGTAGCGCGTCCACCGGCCTCGCAGCCGGCACACGGCATACACGCCGGCCATGCAGAACCCGGTGACCATGTAGCCGGCGATGTACATGTGGACGAGCTCTGACCACAGCATCGAGTTGCCGAACAGGGCCGACCACGGATTCACCTGGACGACCTTCCCGCCGGCCAGCCGGAACCCGCCGGGGTGGTTCATCCAGGCGTTGACGGCGATGACCGTCAGTGACCCGGTGAACCCTGTGATGACGATGGGGATGCCGCTGAGGAAGTGCAGCCGCGGGGACAGGCGGTCCCAGCCGTAGGCATAGATCCCGACGAAGATCGCCTCCATGAAGAAGGAGAACCCCTCGATGGCGAAGCCCAGCCCGAACACGCTGCCGAAGGTCGCGGTGAAGTTGGGCCACAGCAACCCCATCTCGAAGCTGAGGATCGTGCCGGTGATGACACCGACGGCGAACAGCGCGAGCACGATCCGGCTCCAGCGACGCGCCACCGTCCGATAGACCGGGTCCCCCGTGCGCATTCCCATCCATTCGGCGAACAGGACCATCGCGGGGAAGGCGATCCCGAAGCACACCAGCGGGATGTGCACGGCGAACGACAGTGCCTGCATCTGCCGGGCCTGCAGCAGATACTGCTGATGCACCGGGGACAGGGCCGCCGCCAGGGTGTTCATGGCAGTCGTCACCGTATCGCTCATCCCGCGAGGAGACCAAGACGCATTCACCTACCGACTCATCATGGCCGCGACTGGAACAATCCCACCGCGATGGACCTCGGCCTCACCGATCGCGCCTGCATCGTCACCGGCGGCTCACGCGGCATCGGCCTGCAGGTGGCGCGCCAGCTCGTCGCCGAGGGCGCGCGCGTGCTGCTCGTCGGCCGCGGGGAGCCGGCGCTCAGAGAGGCCGCCGAGCGCTGTGAGGGCGACGCGCGCACCGTGTCATGGCTGGCGCTCGACGTCACGGCGCCCGACGCCGGGGAGCGGGCCGTGGCCGCCTGCCGGGAGCGCTTCGAGAGCGTCGACGTGCTCGTCAACAGCGCGGGCATGAGCCACGTGCGCTCGATCGAGGCCGTCACCGACGAGGAGTGGCAGGCGATGTGGGAGATCCACGTGATGGCCCCGATGCGGCTCATGCGCGCCGCCATCCCCGAGATGGCCGGTCGGGGATGGGGCCGGATCGTCAACGTCTCCTCGTCGTCGGGCAAGCGCCCGGGCCAGCGCAACGTCGCCTATTCGGTGACCAAGGCCGCCGAGCTGTCGCTGTCGCGCGCCTACGCCGACGCCTACGCTCGGCTGGGCGTGCTCATCAACGCCGTGACCCCGGGCCCGGTGGCCAGCGAGCTGTGGCTGGAGCCGGGCGGGCTTGTGGACCAGACCGTGGCGGCGCGAGGCGGGACGCGCAAGGAGGTGCTCGACGCGGCGGCGGCCGGCCTGCCCATCCGCCGGCTGGCCGGGCCCGAGGAGATCGCGTCGGTGATCGTGTTCCTGTGCTCCGAGCAAGCCTCGGACGTCGCGGGTGCCGCCTGGTCAGTGGACGGCGGGGCCGTGCCGGTGATCATCTGACCCGCTCCCGGGCCAGTGCCTAGACTGCGCCGACGATGGCCGTCAACACCGACGCGATCGGCAAGACCTATTCCCCGACGCTGTACGCCGTCGGCCGGGAGAAGGTCAAGGAGTATGCCTCTGCGGTGGGCGAGCGCAACCCGATCCACCTCGATCACGAGGCCGCCCGGGCCGCCGGGTACTCCGACGTCGTGGCGCCCCCGATGTTCGCCGTGGTCTACAGCCAGCGCTCGCTTCTGTCCGGCCTGTTCGACGCCGAGCTGGGAATCGACTTCGCCCATCTCGTCCACGGCGCCCAGGAGTTCCGCTGGGGCCCACTGGTGGTCGCGGGCGATGAGGTCACCACCACGATGACCGTCTCGGATGTGACGGAGCGCGGCGGGATGGGCTTCTACGTCTTTGAGACCGACAGCCGCAACCAGGACGGCGAGACGGTCTGCGTCGGCCTGTGGACCAACATCGTGCGCACGGGCTGATCACCTCACCATGGACGCCGGCGACACCTTCGAGCTCACGGTCACTCCCGACCGCTATGTCACCGTCCGCTACGCGGGCGCCTCGGGCGACTTCAACCCGATCCACGTCGACGAGGAGTTCGCCAAGCAGGTCGGCCTGCCCGGGCGGATCCTCCACGGCCTGTGGACCATGGCCCAGGTGGCCCGGGCGCATACCGAGGCCCTGGGCGGGGCGGGCGGGCCGGAGTCTCTCGAGCGGCTCTCGGTCCAGTTCCGCGGCATGGGTGTGATGGAGGAGGAGATCGTCGTCAGCGGGACGGTGCGCGAGGTTGACTCAGATCGCGCCGTCGTCGACTCCCGGGCCATTCAGAACGGCAAGCGGGTCATCCGCAACGGCGAGGCCACCATCCGCCGGTAGGAGGCGTGGACCCCTCAGGAAACCTGCCGGGCCCTACCTACAATCTCGGGGGATGCTGACCGAACGCCAAGAGCTCGTCCTGCGCCGCCTGGTCGAGGAGTACCTCGACGAGGGCGTCCCCGTGGGCTCCAAGGCGCTGAGCACCGCGTTCACGTGGGGGCCGTCGACGATCCGCCACGAGCTGGCCAACCTCGAGGAGCTGGGTCTGCTGGCGCACCCGCACACGAGCGCCGGCCGCGTCCCCACCGAGGCCGGGTACCGCTACTTCGTCGACCGTCTGCTCCCGGAGAACTCCCCGGGGCCGGCCCTGTCGCTGAGCCTGGTGCGCCGGGAGCTCGATCAGGCGATGCGCGTGACCACCGAAGCCCTGTCGCAGGTGACCAATCTGCTGGCCATCGTCACCGCGCCGCCGCTCGAGACCTCCACGATCCGTCACGTCGAGGTGCTGGCCCTCCAGCCGCAGGTGCTGATGGTGGTGGTCATCACCTCCACCGGGGGCGTGACCAAGCGGATGTTCACCTTCCAGCGCCCGGTCGACACCGGCCTGGCCGACTGGGCCGCCAGCTACCTCAACGAGCGGTTGGTCGGCCTGGGCCTCGGCGCGCGGATCCTCCACCAGCGCCTGCACGACCCGGTCCTCTCGGCCACCGAGACGGCATTCCTGGAGGCCCTGGCGCCCGTGTTCACAGAACTGGAGGAGTCTGCCCAGGTGACCCTCTACGTCGAGGGCACCGGCAAGCTGCTGACGACCGGTCGCCTCGGCGACGTCTCCGAGCTCAACCAGCTGATGGAGATGCTCGAACGCCGTGTCACCGTGCTCGGCCTGCTGCGCTCGGCGCTGTCGGCCGGCCATCCCGTGGCCGTCCGGATCGGCGCCGAGAACGGGGTCCCGGCCCTGCGCTCGCTGGCTCTCGTCGCGGCCAGCTACGGCCTGCCCCAGCGGACGCTGGGCGCGGTGTCGGTGATCGGGCCGCTGCGCATGGACTACGGTCACGCCATTCGGACCGTCCGTGAGGCCGCAGCCCAGCTGTCGCGGTTTGTTGTCGACGTGTACGACGAGCGATGATGGGTCATCGCCTTGAGGCGATGACCTTGGGAGAATCGCCTGGAGGGCGATTCTCCGGGGTGGCGGTGCTATGAGTGCGTCTCAGATGCCCCGCGATTACTACGAGGTCCTCGGTGTCGAGCGGAGCGCCGGCGAGGCCGAGATCAAAAAGGCGTTTCGGCGCCTGGCCCGCGAGCTGCACCCCGACGTCAACTCAGAGCCCGACGCCGAGGAGCGTTTCAAGGAGGCCGCCGAGGCCTACGAGGTGCTCTCGGACACCGACCGCCGGGCCACCTATGACCGCTACGGGCACGAGGGCCTGCGTCAGGGCGGCTACGCCCCCAACTTCGAGGGATTCGGGTCGGTGGCCGACATCTTCGAGGCGTTCTTCGGCGGCGGCGGGTTCGGCGGCGGCGCCTTCGGCAGCGGGATCTTCGGGGGCGGCCGGGCGGGCGGCGCGATCCAGGGCGGCGACGTCGCGGTCGGCGCCGAGATCACGCTCGTGCAGGCTGCCCACGGGACGCCCGTGGAGGTGTCGTACGACGCGGTCTCGACCTGCGAACACTGCCGCGGCAACGGGGCCGAGCCCGGAACCCCGATCGACACCTGCACCAACTGCGACGGGACCGGGCAGCTGCGCGTGATCTCGCGCACCCCGTTCGGCCAGATGGTCCGCGCCGCGGTGTGCGACGTCTGCCACGGGGAGGGCAAGGTGCCCAAGACCCCGTGCCGGGAGTGCGGCGGCCGTGGGCGCAAGGTGGAGCGCGTCAAGGTGTCGGTCGACGTTCCCGCCGGGATCGACGATGGCCAGCGGATCCGGATCACCGGGCGCGGACACGCCGGCGAGCGCGGCGGCCCGGCCGGCGACCTCTACGTCCAGATCCGCGTCAAGGAGGACCCGCGCTTCGTGCGCCACGATGACGAGCTCGTCACCGTGGTCGACGTCGCCGCGCCCCTGGCGGCGCTGGGCACAACGGTGGAGGTCCCGACGCTCGATGGCTCTACTGAGCTCGAGCTCCCCGCCGGCATCCAGCCGCATGAGTCGATCAACATCCGCGGAGAGGGCATGCCCGCGCTGCGCGGCCGCCATCGCGGCAACCTCCGGGTTGTCGTCAACGTGGTCACCCCGCGCCATCTCTCCAAGGCGCAGAAGGAGCTCCTCGGGCAGCTGGCCGACAGCCTCACCGAGCACAACCTGCGCACCGACGACGGCGTGCTGGGCAAGCTCAAGCGGGCCTTCGGCGCCTGAGCCGCGGCGGGCGGACGCGGATTCGTTGCTGCGCCTCGCCGTTCGCGTCCATCGCCGCCAGGCGGAGCTGGTCCTGGCCGAGCTGCTCGAGCTCGCGCCCGGCGGGGTGGAGGAGGTGGAGATCTCGTCCGAGGTCATCGAGTACGCGGTCTACGGCGCGCCCGGTGAGCTCCCCGCCGTCCCGGACCTCCGCGCCGCCGCCGGCGGCGCCTACGTGGACGTCTCGACGCGGGAGATCGCCGACGACTGGGCCGAGCGCTGGCGCAGCTTCCATCGCCCGCTCGTCATCGGCGACCGCCTCACCGTGCGACCGCCGTGGGAGCCGCCTGGCGTCACCGCGCTTGACGTGGTCATCGATCCCGGACAGGCGTTCGGGACCGGGTCGCACGCCACCACCCGGCTGTGCCTCGAATTGATGCTGGAGCTCGAGCCCGCTGGGCGAGGCGCGTTCATCGACGTCGGCTGCGGCTCCGGGGTGCTGGCCATCGTCGCCGCCCGGCTCGGGTTCGCACCGGTGACGGCGCTGGACTACGACACGGCCGCGACCGCCGCCACGCGCCAGAACGCGGCGCGCAACGGCGTCGAGCTCGAGGTCCGCGATTTCGACATGCGCTCGGACCAGGCCCCGGGTGCCGACTGCGGGGCGGCCAACGTGCTGGCCGGACCGCTGGTGGCATGGGCCGGCTTCCAGCATGAGCTGCCGCCCACCCTCATCCTCAGCGGCCTGCTGGCCACCGAGGCCGAGCGCGTGGCGCAGGTCTACGCGCAGCGTGGCCACTCCGAACGCGAGCGTCGCGTCGCGGGGGAGTGGGCGGCGATGCTGCTCACCGCGCGCTGACCGGCGCGCGTGTGGACAACCGCCCGCTGCGAATCCTGTCCACGGGGCCCATGCCGCGTGCGCGGCCGTCGCGCATCCTTGGCGGCGTTGCTGGAAATCCGTGAACCAAGGCGCAAGGAGGTGAACAGTTGCCCAACCCACTCGCGATGGGAGTGACACTCGGTGGCCTACTCCTCGACATCGTCGCGCCCCGGCCAAAGCCTCGGGCTGGCCTTTCGCACGAGCCCTCTCTCCTCTCGAAGCGTGCTGTCCCGAGGACACCTCGGCGTGACATCGCCGTCGAGGAGTACGAAGGTCCCCCGGTCGCGAGCGGCTCTCGCAGCTAGGGAAATCGGCTGCGCCGATTCCCTGGCGAGAAATCGGAGATTTCTCGGAGGGAACTGGCGCAGCCAGTTTCCCGCTACCTTCTCCGGCGCGTGGCCTCGTTCGCGGTCAAGTTCCTCGGTTGCAAGGTCTCCCAGGCGGATGCGATGCTCGCCCGCCGAGCACTGCTGGCCGCCGGTCACACCGAGGCGCCCGAGACAGACGCGGAGCTGCACGTCATCAACACGTGCTGCATCACCGCCGAGGCCGAGGCCAAGTCGCGCCAGTCGGTCCGCCGGTCGCTCCGCAGCGGGCGGGTGGGTCAGGTGTTCGTCGGCGGCTGTGCCGTGAACCTCGACTCCGCCCAGTTCGGGGACATCGATGACCGGGTGACCCCGTTCGTGGGCGCTGCCGACGATGTCGCCGCTGCGATGGGCGCCCATGACGACCTCGGCTGCGTCGATCTCGAGCACGACGTCCTGGCCCGCGAGCGTGCCCGCGGCGATGCCACCTCCGCGCCCGCCGGCCGGACACGCGGCTTCGTCAAGGTCCAGGATGGCTGTGACGGCCAGTGCGCCTACTGCATCATTCCCACCGTCCGCGGCGCCGCGCGCTCGCGGCCCGCCGGCGCGATCCTCGCCGAGGTGGCTGAGCGCGTCCGCTCGGGGCAGCCCGAGATGGTGATGACCGGCATCAGCGTCGGCGACTACCGCGACCCCGAGCGGGGACTGGAGCTGGGGGAGCTGATGGTGGCCGTGGCGCGCGTCCCGGGCGTCGAGCGCGTCCGGCTGTCCAGCGTCGAGGTGATCCACGTCAAGGACTCCCTGCTGGAGGCGCTGGCCACCGAGCCCAAGGTGTGTCCGCACCTCCACGTCCCGATGCAGTCCGGTGACGATGACGTCCTGCGCGCGATGGGCCGCCACTATTCCAGCGCCGAGTACCTGGAGCACATCGACCGGGTGCGGGCCGCTACGCGCGGGCGCGGCGGCATCAACGTCACCACCGACGTGATCGTCGGCTTTCCCACCGAGGACGAGGCCTCCTTCGAGCGGACTCTGGCCGCCGTCGGCGCCGCGGGCATCACCCGCGTCCACGTGTTCCCCTACTCGCCACGGCCGGGCACGGTGGCGGCGGACCTCGGGGATCGTGTCGACGCGCCTGAGAAGAAGCGCCGCTCCCAGGTGCTGCGCGGCCGCTCGGAACTGCGCTCGCGGTTGCATCGCACCGCGCGCCTGGGTGGCCCCGAGCGAGTGCTCATCGACAAGGTCGCCGACCGCCAGTGCTCGGGATACACCGCCGATTACACGCGCTGCTACCTGCCGGCGGACGCCGGGCCTCGCGGGGCCGTGGTCGACGTCGAGTGCCTGGAGCTCCACGCCGACGGTCTGGCCTGCCGTGTTTCTCGAGGGCTATCCTCATAGGTGGACATATGACCGTCACCGAACAGCTCCGCAGCGACATCACCGGCGCCATGAAGGCGGGCGAGAAGGACCGCGTGGGGGCCCTGCGCCTCGTGCTGTCCGAGCTGCAGAAGGCTGAGAAGGAGGGCGGCGACGACGAGCTGACCGTGCTGCGCCGGGAGCGCAAGCGCCGTCTCGAGGCCGCCGAGCAGTTTCGCGGCGGCGGCCGTCCCGAGCTCGCCGACCAGGAGGAGTCCGAGGCCGAGCTGATCGCCGGGTACCTCCCGGCCGAGCTGTCCGACGACGAGCTGGACCGGCTGATCGCCGCGGCGATCGCCGATACGGGCGCTCAGAGCCCCAAGGACATGGGCCAGGTGATGAAGGCGGTGATGGCCGCGTCGGGTGGCCGGGCCGACGGCAAGCGCACCTCCGCGCGGGTGCGCGGGGCCCTGGGGACCTAGTGGTCTGGGGAGCGGCCCAGCGATAGTGCGTCGCACGATCGAGCTCGACAATGCGGTCGCCGCCGAACTGGCCGGAAGCCAGGACGCCGTGCTCCGGACGCTCGAGAGCCATCTCGATGCCGACGTGTTCCTGCGCGGCAATGTGCTCACGCTCGAGGGTGACGAGCCCGCAGTTGAGGCCGGCGCCGCCGTCGTGCGCGAGCTCTCAGAGCTCATCGCCCAGGGCCACGAGATCGCGCCCGGCACCGTCGAGGCGGTGGCGCGCGCCCTGGACGAGCACGCCTCCCCCTCCGAGATTCTGGAGGACGTCGTGTGGCGCCACCGCGCCACCCGCGTCGCCCCCAAGACCGTCAACCAGAAGCGCTACGTCGACTCGATCCGCTCCAACACGATCACCTTCGGCATCGGCCCGGCGGGCACGGGCAAGACCTTCCTCGCCGTCGCGCTCGCCGCGGCGGCGCTGAGCCGCCGCGAGGTCAACCGGATCATCCTCACCCGCCCCGCCGTCGAGGCCGGCGAGCGCCTGGGCTTCCTCCCCGGCGACCTCATGGCCAAGGTCGACCCCTACCTCCGACCGCTGTTCGACGCCCTGCACGACATGCTCGACCCCGAGCGCGTCTCCCAGCACCTGGAGCGCGGAGTCATCGAAGTGGCGCCCCTCGCATTCATGCGCGGGAGGACCCTCAACGACAGTTTCATCATCCTCGACGAGGCTCAGAACACCACGCCCGAGCAGATGAAGATGTTCCTCACCCGCCTGGGGTTCAACTCCAGGATGGTGGTGACCGGGGACATCACCCAGGTTGATCTGCCCCGGGAGCAGGACTCGGGGCTCATCGTCGTCTCGGACATCCTCGAGTCCGTGGAGGGGATCGAGTTCGTCCGCTTCGGGGACGAGGACGTCGTGCGCCACAAGCTGGTGCGGCGGATCGTGGCCGCCTACAACGAGCATTCCCAGCGGGCGGCGCCCGAGCTGCGTCCCCGCAAACGGGCCTGATCTCATGATCGACGTCGAGGTGATCGGGATCGAGGCGGTTGAGCCCGACGCCGTCGCGGCCGCCGCGCACCCGCCGACTGCGGTGGAGCTCGAGGAGCTGTGCGCGCTGGCGCTGGCCTCGGCCGGGATCGAGGAGGGCCATGTGGCGATCGAGTTCGTCGACGAGGATCGCAGCCGGGAGCTCAACCTCCAATACCGCCAGATCGACGAGCCCACCGACGTGCTCTCCTTCGGCGTCGACGAGGACGGCGCCAGCGCCGGCCCGCGGGAGCTGGGTGACATCGTCATCTGCCCGCCCCAGACCGAGGATCTGCGCGAGGCCGTCGTCCACGGCGCGCTGCATCTCAGCGGCATGGACCACGAGACCGATGACGGCGAGATGCTGGCCCTCCAGGCGGAACTCATGCGATGGGTGAGCTGACGTCCCGCGACCTCACCCCGCCGAGCGTGACCCGCTCGGGGTTTGTGGCCCTCGCCGGGCGCCCCAACGTCGGCAAGTCCACGCTGGCCAACGCCATCGTGGGCGCCAAGGTGGCGATCGTCTCCGACAAGCCCCAGACCACACGGCGCGCCATCCGGGGCGTCGCCAACGGCCCCGACTGGCAGCTCATCCTGGTCGACCTTCCGGGCGTGCAGCGCCCGCGCGACGCCCTCACGGAGCGCATGCAACACCGTGTCGAGCACGAGCTGGCCGATGCTGACGGTTGCCTGCTCGTCGTCAACGCCCAGCAGGGCCTGGGTCCGGGAGATCGCTTCATCGCGACACTGCTCAAGGCCGCTGACGTCCCCGTCACGGTGGCGGTCAACAAGGTCGACCGCGCCGAGCAGGGGCGCATCGCCGCCACCCTGCACGACGCCGAGGCGCTGGATCTCGCCACCGAGATCTTCCCCGTCAGCGCGCGCACCGGCGCCGGGGTCCCGGCCTTGGTGGAGCATCTGGTGAGCCTCCTGCCCGCCGGGCCGTCCTACTTCGAGGCCGCCCAGCGCTCGGACCAGTCACCCGCGGTGCATCTCGCCGAGCTGGTGCGCGAGCAGGTGCTGGCGCGCACCCGGCAGGAGCTCCCGCACGCGGTCGAGGTCGAGGTCGAGGACATCTCGCATCCGCGTCCCGATCTGGTGCGCATCGAGGCCGTGGTGCTCTCGGAGACCGAGTCCCAGAAGGGCATCCTCATCGGCTCCGGCGGGCGCATGATCAAGGCCATCGGCACCGCGTCTCGTCGCGCCATCGAGCTCGAGCTGGGCACCCACGTGCACCTGGAGCTGTCGGTGCGGGTGCGCCGCCACTGGCGTACCGACGAGCGGGTGCTCGACCGCCTCGGTATCGAGTAGCCACGCCGCAATACACCGCCCCCTGGAGCCCGGGGCTGATCGTCGCGCTCTTCACCACGGCGTAGGGTGGGGCTGGTCCACGCGCGGCCCTGCCTAAACTCGGGGCGGTGGACGACGCCGAGGTGGCATTTGACGAGCGCGGGCTCGTCCCGTGCATCATGCAGGACTGGCGTACCGGCGAGGTCCTCACGCTGGCCTGGATGAACGCCGAGTCGCTGTCCCTCACGCGCCAGACGGGCGAGATCCACTTCTTCAGCCGCAGCCGCCAGGAGCTGTGGCACAAGGGCGCCACCTCGGGCAACACCATGGCGGTGCGCGCCATCCGCTACGACTGCGACGGTGACGCCCTGCTGGCGCTGGTCGAGCCCGCCGGGCCGGCCTGCCATACCGGTGAGCGCACCTGCTTTCACCGCGGTGAGCTGGAGCCCCAGGCCCCCGGGGAGGTGCTGGGCGGACTCGAGCGCACCATCGACCATCGTGCCCGCACGCGGCCGGAGGGTTCCTACACCGTCACCCTCCTCGACGACCCAGCCCTGGCCGGCGCCAAGGTCCAGGAGGAGGCTGAGGAGGTCGTCCGGGCCGCGCGCGAGGAGTCCGACGAGCGAGTCGCCGAGGAGGGCGCCGACGTCCTGTACCACCTGGCCGTGCTCATGCGCGGGCGCAACCTGAGCCTGGCCGACGCCGGGCGGGTCCTCGATGGCCGTCGTCAGCGCTGAGACTCAAGCCACCGCTCCGGCGCCCTCGCTGGCTCAGGTCCGCGAGCTGGCGCGCGACCACAACCTCATCCCGCTGCACCAGACGTTCATCGACGACTGCCAGACGCCGGTCTCGGCCTACCTGAAGCTGCGCGACCCCACCCACCCCTCGTTCCTCCTGGAGTCCGCGGAGCAGGGCAGGGTCGGGCGCTACTCCTTCATCGGCGTCCGCCCGCGCAGCGTGCTGCGCTGGTCGCTGGGCGACGACGGGGACCCGTACGCCCTGGCCGCCCGGGAGCTGGGACGCTTCCGCGCCGCGCCGCTACCCGATCTCCCGCCGTTTGCCGGCGGAGCCGTGGGCATGTTCGCCTATGACCTTGTGCGCACCGTGGAGCCGCTGGGCGAGCCCAACCCCGACCCGGTGGGCGTGCCCGACCTCGCGCTGATGCTCACCGACACGGTCGTCGTCTTCGATCACCTCAAGCGCACCACCACGGTGGTGGCCAACGTCTACGCCGACGAGGACCTCGACGGGTCCTACCGACAGGCCGTCGAGACGATCGCCGAGGTCCGCTGGCGGCTGAGTCGCGCCCTGCCGATGCCACTGCGCTCCGACGCCCGCGTCGCTCCGCGCTTTGAGGCCAACATGCCGCGCGAGGGGTTTGAGGCGATGGTGTCGCGGATCATCGAGTACATCTACGCCGGCGACGCCTTTCAGGTCGTGCCGTCGCAGCGCTGGTCGGCCCCCGTGCCGGTCGAGGCGTTCTCGATCTACCGTGGCCTGCGCGCGGTCAACCCCAGCCCGTACATGTATTTCCTGGACTTCGGCGACTTCGAGATCGCCGGGGCCAGCCCCGAGCCGCTCATCACCGTCACCGGGCAGCGGGTGTCGACCCGGCCGATCGCCGGCACCCGTCCCCGCCAGGGCTCGCCGGAGGCCGATGCCGCGATGGCCCGTGACCTGCTCGCCGACGAGAAGGAACGCGCCGAGCACGTGATGCTCGTCGACCTCGGCCGTAACGACCTGGGCCGCGTGTGCGGGTACGGCTCGGTGCAGGTCGAGAGCTTCATGGCCGTGGAGAACTACAGCCACGTCATGCACATCGTCTCCAGCGTCGTGGGCACGCTGCGTCCCGGCGTGGACGCGCTGGCGGCGCTGCGGTCGGTGCTCCCCGCGGGGACGCTGTCGGGCGCGCCCAAGGTGAGGGCGATGCAGATCATCGATGAGCTCGAGCCGGTCAAGCGGGGCGGCTACGGCGGAGCGATCGGCTGGGCCAGCTACACCGGCGAGCTGGACACCTGCATCCACATCCGCACCGTCGTGGTCAAGGACGGCGTCGCCCACGTGCAGGCCGGCGGCGGCACCGTCGCCGACGCCAAGCCCGACTACGAGTTTCGCGAGTCCGAGTCCAAGGCGCGCGCCGTGCTCGAGGCCATCGCACTAGCCGTGGCGCAACCCGAATGGCCGTGAAATCGCCCATGCGGGTTCTCGTCGTCGACAACTACGACAGCTTCACCTACAACCTGGTCCAGTACGTCGGGACCACGTCCGATCCACCCCCGGACATCGAGGTGGTCCGCAATGATCGCGCCACCGTGGACGAGCTGCTCATCCGCGGCTATGACCGCGTGATCGTCTCACCCGGCCCATGCACCCCCGACGAGGCCGGGATCTCACTGGAGGTGGTGCGCCGCTTCCCCGAGGCCGGCATCGCCACCCTGGGCGTATGCCTCGGCCACCAGGCGCTCGTCCAGGCGTGGGGCGGTCGCGTCATCACCCACCACCCTGTGCATGGCAAGACGGCGCGGATCGAGCACGACGGCCGGACCATCTTCCGGGGCCTGCCCACGCCGCTGGAGGTGGGTCGCTACCACTCGCTCATCGCCGAGCCGTCCCTGCCTCCGGCGCTGGAACGCAGCGCCGACGCGGACGGCGTGGTGATGGCGGTCCGCCACCGCGAGCTGCCCGCCGAGGGCGTCCAGTTTCATCCCGAGTCGATCCTCACCCCGCACGGACGCGCGCTCCTTGCCAACTTCCTGGCCCAGCAGCCGTCGTCCGGCGCGGCGCCGGAGCCCTGGCCCGACCTGGAGCCCGCCGACCCCACTCTGCCGTGGTGAATATGACCTCGGATCTGCTGACCCGCTCGATCGACGAGCTGGCCAACCGCCGCGATCTCAGCGCCGATCAGACCTCGGCGGTGCTGGCGGAGATCATGTCGGGCAACGCGTCCGACGTGCAGATCGCGGCCTTCCTCATCGCGTTGCGGACCAAAGGCGAGACCGTCGACGAGCTGGCGGGCCTGGCCCGGACCATGCGCGGGTTCGCGGCCGCGGTGACCGTCCGGCGCGGCGACCTGCTCGACACCGCCGGCACGGGCGGCGGACGGCAGACGTTCAACGTCTCGACCACCGCGGCGTTGATCGCCGCCGGCGCGGGCTGCACGGTGGCCAAACACGGCAACCGGTCGGCCACGGGGCTGTCAGGCTCGGCTGACGTGCTCGAGGCGCTGGGGGCGCGGATCGACCTCACGCCGGCGGCCGTGGCCCGGTGCATCGACGAGGTCGGCTTCGGCTTCATGTTCGCCCCCGCCCATCACCAGGCCACGCGCTACGTCATCCCGGTGCGGGCCCAGCTGGCGGTGCGGACGATCTTCAACTTCCTCGGGCCGCTCACCAATCCGGCCGGGGCCACCCGACAGCTCATCGGCGTGTCGGACGCCGCCTACCTGGAGAAGATGGCCGGCGCGCTGGCGGCGCTCGGCACCGAGCACGCGCTCCTGGTCTCCAGCCACGACGGCCTGGACGAGCTCAGCATCTCCGCGCCCACCCATGTGGTCGAGGTGCGCGGCACCGAGATCTCGGCCTACGACGTGACCCCCGGCGAGGTCGGACTCGCGGTGGCGCCGGCCGAGGAGGTCCCCGGCGGCGACCCGCGACAGAACGCCGATACCGCCCAGCGCATCTTCGCCGGAGAAACCGGTCCCACCCGCCCGGCGCGCGACCTGGCCGTGCTCAACGCGGGCGCGGCGATCTACGCCGGGAACGGAGCGACGACCCTCGCCGAGGGGGTCGCCGCGGCGCAGGAGGCCGTCGACTCGGGCGCGGCGGCGAGCGCGCTCGAGCGCTTCGTGACCGCCACCCAGCGGCTGGCCCCCGCGACCTCGTCGTCGTGAACGCGCTGACGCCGATCATCGAGCGCGCGCGCCAGGACGTCGCGGCGCGCCGGAGCACCACGCCGACCGACGAGGTGCGGCGCGCCGCACAGGCCCGCGCGGACGCCGACCCCCCGCGCGGCTTCGCCGCCGCGCTACGGGCGCCCGGGATCTCGGTGATCGCCGAGCACAAGCGCAGCTCGCCCTCGGCGGGGGTGATCCGCGATGACCTCGAGCTCGAGGACGTCGTCAGCGCCTATGAGCACGGCGGTGCGGCGGCGCTCTCGGTCCTCACCGAGGCCCACAGCTTCTCCGGCAGCCTCGATGACCTGGCGGCCGCCCGGGCCGCGGCCCGGCTGCCGATCCTGCGCAAGGACTTCGTCGTCGACCCCTACCAGGTGGTGGAGTCGGTCGCCGGCGGCGCTGACGCGATCCTGCTGATCGTGGCCGCGCTGACCCCCGGCGAGCTCGAGCAGCTCCACGCGCAGGCGGTGTCGCTCGGCCTCGACGTGCTGGTGGAGGTCCACGACGGCGCCGAGCTCGAGGTGGCGAGCGGGATCGGTCCCGCGGTCATCGGCATCAACAACCGCGACCTGACGACTCTGGTGGTCGACACCGAGCGAACCTTCGAGCTGCTGGAGGACGTACCGCGGGGCGCCGTCATCGTCTCGGAGTCGGGCTGGCGCACGCGCGCTGAACTGGACCGGCTCGGCGCCGCGGGCGTGGACGCGGTGCTCGTCGGCGAGGCGCTGATGCGCTCACCCGACGTCGAGGCGGCCTGTCGGACGCTGGCCCAGCCGCGGTCGGTGGGCCGGCTTTAGCTGGACTTAGGCGGTGGCGCGACACTCCGTGCGGATGTCCCGCCTGCTGAAGTCGCACTTCGTCTCGGCGGTGCTCGGCGGCCTCGTGGTCGGTGTTGCGCTGCTCGTGTCCGGGGTCGCCGGCCGCAGCCACACCGAGACGATCGTCGACCAGGCGCCGCTGGTGGCCCAGAAGGCGGCCGACCCAATCACCGGCGAGACGCCGCTGCAGATCTACAATCGCTTCGCGCCCGGGGTCGTGTTCGTCCGCGCCAAGCTCGTCGAGCAGGTGGACAGCCCGTTCAACCTCTTCCACGCCCGCGAGAGCCAGACCTCCACCGGCACCGGCTTCCTCGTCGACCGTCTCGGCGACATCCTCACCAACTACCACATCATCGACGGCGCCGATCGCTCCAAGGGGATCACCGTCGAGTTCGAGAACGCGACCATCCGCAGCGCCAGAGTCGTCGCCGTCGACCAGAACAACGACCTGGCGGTGCTGCGCGTCCGACATGCACGGCGTGCTGCCGATCGTGCCCCTGACGCGCGGCGACTCCACGTCGGTCCGCGTTGGCGACCCGACGCTGACCATCGGCAACCCCTTCGGGCTCGACCGAACGCTCACCAGCGGGAGCGTGTCCGCGCTCCAGCACACGATCGTGGCTGCCGACGGAAGCCGCATCAACAACGTCATCCAGGTCGACCAGGCACCGGACGCGGCCAACTCCGGAGCGCCACTGATCGACGCCAACGGCCGGGTCATCGGGATCAACTCGCAAATGGTCACCGGCGGTGCGGAGTTCTCCCAGCGCGCTGGCCTTCGCCATTCCCATCGACACCGCCGACGCGATCCTGTCCAAGGTCAACCGCGACGAGACGCCGAAGGTCGCCTACCTGGGGGTCGCGGCGCCCACCACGAAGAAGGGCCGGGGGCCGGCAGGGGCAGTCGTCGGCGCGGTCACGAAGGGCAGCCCCGCTCAGGTCATCGGCCTCGAGGCCGGTGACACGATCGTCAAGGTCGATTCGGTCCCGGTCACCTCCATCGCCGACGTGCTGGCGATCGTCTCCACTCGCAGCCCGGGGCAGGCGCTGTCCATCCAGTTCCGGCGGGCGCATCGCCTGCACAGCATCCCGGTGACGTTGGGCAGCCGGACCGTCCCGCCGTCGTCTGAGAAGTAGCGCCCCGGCGTTCGTACGATGTGGGGTGTGGAGCCCCAACTCACCAAGATCAAGTTCTGCGGTCTCACTGACCCAGACGACGCCGAAGCGGCGATCGCGGCGGGCGCCTGGGCGCTCGGGGTGATCCTGTGGCCCGGGTCACCGCGCCGCTGCCGCCCGGCGGTCGCCGCCGAGATCGCCGCCACTCACCGTCGCCACGCCCAGATCGCCGGCGTGTTCGTCAACGCCACCCTGGACGAGGTGGCGCGAGCCGCCGACGAGATCGGACTGACCATGCTCCAGTTCCACGGGGACGAGGGGCCCGTGTTCTGCGGCGAGGCGGCCCGGCGCACCGGCTGCCGGGTGATCAAAGCCGCCCGCGTGCGCAGCGGAGCCGACATCCAGGCGCTCAACGCCTTCCACACCGACTTCCACCTGCTTGACAGCTACCGCAAGGGCGTGCCCGGCGGCACCGGCGAGACCTTCGCCTGGGAGCTGGCGCGGTCCCATCCCCGCGATGTGCCGCTGATCCTCTCTGGCGGTCTGACCCCGGATAACGTCAGCGACGCCATCGCCGCGGTGCGCCCCTATGCCGTTGACGTCGCCAGCGGAGTCGAGGATCGTGCCCGCCCACACCGCAAGGACCACGGCAAGCTCGAGGCGTTCGCCGAGGCGGTGGCCGGTAGTGCGTTGACTTCGACCACACCGGCGCCGATATGAGCGTCGTCGAGCACCGTTTCGGTCCCTACGGGGGCCAGTACGTCCCCGAGACCCTGATGCCGGCGCTGGCCGAGCTCGAGTTGGCCTGGGTGGCCGCCCGCGACGACCCGGCGTTCGGCTCCGAGCTCGACGGCTTGCTGCGCGACTACGTGGGGCGCCCTTCGCCGCTGTACCTCGCCCGCCGACTCTCAGAGCTCGCCGGCCACCCGATCTACCTCAAGCGCGAGGACCTCAACCACACCGGCGCGCACAAGATCAACAACGCCCTGGGCCAGGCGCTGCTGGCCACCCGGATGGGCAAGCGACGGATCATCGCCGAGACCGGCGCGGGCCAGCACGGGGTGGCCGCGGCCACCGCCTGCGCACTCCTCGATCTCGAGTGCATCGTCTACATGGGCACCGAGGACATGCGCCGCCAGAAGCCCAACGTGGAGCGCATGGGCCTGCTCGGCGCACGCGTCGAGCCGGTCGAGGACGGCGCCCGCACGCTCAAGGAGGCCGTCTCGGCCGCGATCCGCGACTGGGTCACCAACGTGCAGACCACGCACTACATCATCGGCTCGTGCGTGGGCCCCGCGCCCTACCCGGCGATCGTGCGTGACCTGCAGCGCGTCATCGGCGACGAGGCGCGGGCGCAGATCCTCCAGTCGGCGGGTCGCCTGCCCGACCGCGTGATCGCCTGCGTCGGCGGCGGCTCGAACTCGATTGGCGCCTTCATCCCCTTCGTGGCCGACGAGGACGTGCGGCTCATCGGCGTCGAGGCGGCGGGGGAGGGGATCGAGACCGGCCGCCATGGTGCGCCGCTCACTGCCGCCGGCGTCCCCGGCGTTCTCCACGGCGCGTTCTCGGCGATCATGCAGGACGAGGACGGCCAGATCCTGGAGGCGCACTCGATCTCGGCCGGTCTGGACTACCCCGGGTCCGGGCCTGAGCACGCGTGGCTGCGCGACCAGGGCCGCGCCCAATATGAGGCGATCACGGACGCGCAGGCCCTCGATGCCTTCGAGCGCACCGCGCGGCTGGAGGGGATCATCCCGGCGCTGGAGAGCTCTCACGCGCTCGCCTGGGCGCTGGCTCACCCCGATTCCGAGCTCGACCTCATCTGCCTCTCGGGACGGGGGGACAAGGATCTCGCCGAGGCGCTCGAGGCGCTTCGGTCGCGCTCATGACCACGATGGATGTCCCGACCGGGATCGAGAGCATCGCGGAGGCGTTTGCCCGGGCCCGCGCCGACGGCCGCCGGGCGGCGCTGATGCCCTACCTCATGGGCGGCTACCCCGATCTGGAGACCTCGCGGGCCATCGGGCTGGCCTACGCCGACGGCGGCGCGGATGTGATCGAGCTGGGCGTGCCGTTCTCAGACCCGCTCGCCGACGGCCCCGTGATCCACGCCGCCGCCACCGTGGCCCTGAACACGTCCCCGCCCGCCACCCTCCCCGCGGTGCTCGAGGTGGCGCGTGACATCGCTGACCGGGTTCCTGTGGTGCTCATGTGCTACGCCAACCCGATCCTCTCCCACGGGCTGGAGCGCTTTCTCGACGCGCTCGTCGCCGCGCGCGTCAGCGGGCTCATCGTCCCCGATCTGCCGCTCGAGGAGGCCACCGAGGTGCGCCCGGCCTGCCGCGCGCGCGGACTGGCTTTCGTCCCGCTTGTCGCTCCCACCACGCCGGCCGAACGGCTGGAGCGGATCGGCGCGGGGGCCAGTGGATTCCTCTACACGGTGTCGGTGACCGGGACCACCGGCGAGCGCGGCGAGATGGCCGGCGGCCTGGCCACCATCATCGCCCGGGCCGCCGCCCACACCGACGTGCCCGTCGCCGTGGGATTCGGCATCTCCACCCCGGCGCAGGCGTCGGCGGCGGCCCAGGCCGGCGCCGACGGCGTCATCGTGGGCACCCGGCTCGTCCGCGCCGCCGGGGAGGCCTCAGACCCCGCGGCCGCGGTTCGCGAGCTGGTGGCGGCCTTCTCGGCAGCGCTGTCTGAGACCCGGCTCGGTTAGGATCTGCGGTCCCATGGGCTTGATCCTCACCGCCACCGCCGGGCTCTGCATCTGGATCGTCATCTGGTCGCTCAACGTCAGCGGCCTGGACGCGATCATGATCGCCATCGTGATGGTCCTGATCGCGATCGGCATCCGCAACCTGCTCCCGTACCTGCCGGGCCGGCGGGACTAATCCCGGGTTCGATGCTGGGCGCGTCGCTGCACCGCCCGCGCGCGGCGACCGCGTGCGGACTGCTGCTCGCGCTGGCGCTCGCCGGCTGCGCCACCCAGACCAACTCCGCCGTCACGGTCTCGGGCAAGTCGCTGACGGTCTATGCCAGCCTGCCTCCGGGCGGGGCCGGCGGACAGAACGCCGCCGATGTGGTCGCCGCCGAGCACCTCGCGCTCTCGCAGGCGGGCACGCGCGTGGGCGCCTTCACCGTCAGGCTCGTCACGCTGCACGGCAGGGAGATCTCCGACAACGCGCGCCGGGTAGTCCAGAACTCCACCGCGATCGCCTATCTGGGCGAGATCGGGCCCGGGACCTCCCAGGATTCGGTCCCGATCACCAACCAGCTCGGTGTGCTCCAGGTCAGCCCCACTGACACCGCGGCCTATCTGACCCGGGCCGTGCCCGAGGTGAGCGGCTCGCCGACCACCTTCTACCCATCGAGCTCGACCTACCACGAGACCTTCGCCCGCGTGGTGCCGACGACCGTGCAGGAGGCCAGCGCCATCACCGCCGAGATGCACTCGCTGGGCCTGACCAAGCTCTACGTCGCCGACGACGGCACGCCCTACGGAGCCACCATCACCGCCGAGGTCCGCGCCGCCGCCGCCAAGCAGGGGCTGAGCGTCGTCTCCAGCGCCGCCGGCGCCGACGCCGTCTTCTACGGCGGCAACACCCCCGTGCGCGCGACCAGGGCACTCGACCAGGCGGCCGCCGCGGCCGCGACGGCCAAGCTGTTCGCCCCCTCCGCCCTCTATGACGACGCCTTCGTGGCCGGTCTGAGCGCCGCCGCCCAGAAGAACCTCTACGTGTCCTCGCCGGGCTTCACCCCGGCCACGCTCAGCCCGGCCGGCCGCCAGTTCGT
>CAVTSK010000011.1:0-212850 GCA_963737335.1 uncultured Solirubrobacteraceae bacterium | reverse complement strand
TCTCGCCGGTGGCGCCGCTGACCGGCCCCGACTCCCTGGCTGTGCGGGATCTCCTGCGCGGCATGGTCGAGGGCGCGGGGCTGGACTACATCGCCGGCCTGCTGCCCGTCAACGCCCGCAGCTTCGTCCACATCACGATGGTCATCTTCGACACCAAGGACGAGGCCCAGTCACGCGCCGCCTACGACGTCAGCCGCCGGCTGGTGGTGGAGGCGGCCAAGCTCGGCTACGGCGAGTACCGCGCCCACCTGGACTTCATGGACCTCGCCGCCGAGCAGTACTCCTTCGGCGATCACGCCTACCGGCGCTTCTGCGAGACCATCAAGGACGCCCTGGACCCCAACGGGATCCTGTCGCCCGGCAAGCAGGGCATCTGGCCGCGGTCGATGCGGGACCACTAGCCGACGCAGCGGCTGTAGATCTCCATGAGCCGTTCGGCCTCGTAGCCGGGAGTGAGTTCGAGACGGTCCTTGGTGGTTGGCCTCCGGAAAGAACGCGTCGACCTCTCGGCCGTTGACGTGGACGTTGACCTGCGGGGTCGGGAGGCCGTACTTGGCGACGAACGCGAGGAAGTAGCGCTGCAAGGCGGAGGCGGCCGTCGCGGCGCTGGTCGTTGACCAGCCGAGTGAGCTGTTTGCCGGTGAGGCGTGGCGCGAGGTCGAGTGCGGTGCGGGCGGGGCTGGTGGTGGGGATGCCGCGTTGGTGGGTGATGTCGCGCGGCTGTAACGACGGGCAACGATGGGTGAGGATGTGGCGTGGACGGCGGTCGCCTTGGTGATGGTGATCTCTGGGGTTGGTTCGTAGTGGGGGAGGAATCCCCACAGCCAGGCGGCGGAGGCGTGGCTGGCCACGGCGGTCGGGCCGCCGGCCAGGACCGCGGCGGCGATGAGGGCTTGCGGGTCCTGGCGCGCTGGAGCGAGGGCGTAGACGCTCGGGTAGCGGCGGCCAAGAGCGCCCGATCGCAAGCGCGCGTCGATCGCTCCTTCACTGAGGCCGACCCCCAACAACTGGGCTCGCGAGACGTTCCCGGACTGCCGCCCGGCGAGCGCCCGTATCGCCGCCTCCCGCAAGTCTTGGGATATCCCCGTTACGTGGTGATGGTGATCTCCCACTACCTATTAAGAGCCTCGAGGGCAGCCCAAATCACCCCCCTCGCCAGCCAAGCCGTTCAGCCGCGCCGGCACCAACGCCCACACGGGACCCCTACAACGTCGGCTAACACCCCAGCGATCCGATCCAACGCGGCCACCAGCTCGTCGGTGCGTGACAGCCAGGGCGAATGATCGGTATCGATCTCGATCACCGGATCGCAGCCGGCCTCCGTGTAGAAGAGGCGCTGCAGCGCCGGGCGGATCGCGCGGTCCTGCAGGCAGGTGATGTAGGCGCGTGGAAGGGCGGCGGCCGCCCGGATGCCATCGCCCGGCGTGAACGGGTTGGTGAAGGGGATCACCGGCTGGCTGCCGCGCTGCGGCAGCGCCCAGGCGATCTGCTCCTCGGTGCAGCAGTGATAGAGCGCCTCGGGGGCGGCCTCGGGCGCCATCGTGGCTACGGGGGGATCGCCGTCGACGACGAGGTTGGCCTGCACCGAGTCACCGGCGGCCTCGGGGAGGTGGGTGATCTCGATCAGCGACTGCCCGGGCCGGGGGAGGAAGGCGGCGACGTACACGAGCCCGGCGAGCTTGTCGGGCTGTTGCGACGCGGCCTGGGTGATGACCATGCCGCCCATGCTGTGGCCGGTGAGGACCACCGGACCGGCCATGGCGTCCAGCGCTTCGCACACCCTGTCGGCGTAGCGGTAGAGGGTGATCTCCGGTAGCGGGGTACTGTCGGCGCCCTGGCCGGGAAGATCGATGGCCGTGGCGTCGTGGCCGGCCGCCTGCAGGCCTCCGATCACGCGGTCCCAGCACCAGGCGCCGCCCATGGCGCCGTGGATGAGGAGGAAGTTGGCCATGGCGGCGCGCACCCTATCGCGCCCGGTCGCCCGGCGCGCACATCGCGCGTGGTCTCGCAGGTGCCGCTGCGCTGACGGGCAAGCCGGTTTGACTTGCCCGGACGCGGTCCCGTATAAGGCAGGTCGATGCCGCATCTGCCAGAGCGCGGCCGAGGAGGGATTCCACGCATGACGACCACGACGGCACAGACCGGCTCGTTCCCGAGCCCCTACGAGATCGAGACCCCGGAGGGATGCGAGGGCTGGGAGGAGATGTACCCCTACTACGCGCTCTTCGACGAGCGGCGGCGCGAGTCCGACGAGAACCGCTTCTGGTTCTGGAACTCGATGCACTTCCCGATTCCGCACCCCGCTTTCGACGTCATCTGCATCGACTCGCCCTACCAGGCGGTGGGGTCATGGCAGAACCGCGTGTTCGCCGTGCCGCCGGCGATGGGCATCGACTACCGGGTCGTCAACGGCTACGTCTACATCTCGGGCAACCCCGTCACCGACCCGGCGAAGATGGCCGAACGCGCCGGCTACTTCCAGAGGCGCGCGGGCCACTACTTCGCCAACTGGGCCGAGCTCTACGGCAAGTGGAAGGACAAGATGCGGGCCCTCATCGCCGAGCTCGACGCGCTCGAGGTGCCAGGCCTGCCCGAGTACGAGCCCGACGAGGTCGCGTTTGACGCTGACCGCAACACCGCCTTCTACGAGGTGCTGAACGCCTACGGCCGCTGCCTGCGCCTCGGCGACCTGATGTGGCAGAACCACTTCGAGTTCCTGCTGCTGGGCTACGGCGCCTACGCCACCTTCGTCGAGCTGTGCAAGGAGCATCTGCCCGACATCCCCGACCAGCACATCGCCCAGATGGTCGCCGGGATCGACGTCCTCCTGTTCCGCCCGGACGCTGAGCTGCGCCGGCTTGCCGGCGTGGCCATCGCCAAGGGCGTGGACGGGACCTTCGCCGAGGGCCGTACGCCCCAGGAGATCGAGGCCGACCTGCGCCAGAGCGAGGCCGGGCGCGAATGGCTGGAGGAGCTCGAGAAGGTCAAGGACCCGTGGTTCAACATGGCCACCGGCGACGGGCTCACCCACTACTACCGCAGCTGGCTGGACGACCCCAGCATCCCCTACGCCTCGATCATCGGCCACATCGCGGCGCAGCGGGCCGGCGCGCCCGCGGAGCGGCCCACCGAGGCGGTCGCACGCGAACGCGACCGGCTGGCCGAGGAGTACGGGGCCTTGGTCCCCGAGGCGGTGCGCGGGCCGTGGAACGATCTGCTCAACCTGTCGCGGACCGTGTTCCCCTATGTCGAGGAGCACAAGTTCTTCTGCGATTACTGGTTTCTCACCCGCTGGTGGAACAAGGTGCGGGAGTTCGGCGCGCTGCTGGCCGGCGGCGGCTTCTTCGAGGACCCGGAGGACATCTTCCAGCTCGGGCGCCATGAGGTCTCGGTGGCGCTCGACGAGCTCGTGCTGTGCTGGGCCACCGGCGGCCAGCCGCTGGGCCCCAAGCACTGGCCGCCGATCGTGGCTCGACGCAAGGAGCTGCTCGAGCGCCTGGCGCAGTGGACGCCGCCCCCCGCGCTGGGCGTCGCTCCCGCCGAGATCACCGACCCGATGACGATCATGCTCTGGGGCGTCACCACGGAGCGCGTGCGCGAGTGGGCTCGCCACACCGAGGGCGGCTCTGAGCTCAACGGCGCCCCGGCGTCGCCGGGCACGACCGAAGGCCCCGCCCGCGTCGTCCGCTCGGTCGCCGAGATCGCCGACATCCGTGACGGCGAGATCCTCGTATGCGGCAGCACCTCGCCGGCGTGGGCCCCGATCTTCTCCAAGATCACCGGCACCGTCACCGACGTCGGCGGCGTCATGTCCCACGCCGCGATCGTGTGCCGCGAGTACGGGCTGCCCGCGGTGGTCGGCACCGGGCGGGCCACGGCCCTGATCCGCACCGGCCAGATCATCCGGGTGGACGGCTCAGCCGGCGTGGTGACCCTGGTCGGGCAGGATTGATGCCAATGGGCGCGGCCCAGGCTCGGCACACCCGTGGGCTCCAGGAGCTCCGGGCCCAGGACGCCGACAGGTTCGGCGGCAAGAGCGCCAGCCTGGGGGAGCTGCTGTACGCCGGCATTCCGGTGCCGCCCGGCTTTGCCATCAGCACCGAGGCGGGCGAGGAGCTGACCGACGTGTTGCGGCGCGAAATCACGGCGCGGTATGACGAACTGGGGGAGGACGTGGCGGCGGCGGTGCGCTCGAGTGCCGTGGGCGAGGACAGCGCCGAGGCCACCTTCGCCGGCCAGCAGGACACCTACCTGTGGGTGCGCGGGATCGACGCCGTCTGCGATGCCGTGCAGAAGTGCTGGGCCAGCCTCTACAGCACCGAGGCGGTGACCTACCGCGAGCGCTTCGGCGTCGAGAACCCCGCCATGGGGGTCACCATCCAGCGCATGGTGGACGCCGCCGTCTCGGGCGTGATGTTCACCTGCAACCCGGTCAGCGGGGACCGCAGCATGGTCGCGGTCAACGCCAGCTGGGGCCTGGGGCTGGCTGTCGTCGGCGGCGAGGTCACCCCGGACGACTACCTCGTCTCCAAGGTCACCGGCGAGGTGGTCAAGCGGACCATCAACGACAAGCACATCGAGTACGTCCCGGCCGGCGACGGAACGGAGCGCGTCGACGTCGACGAGGCCCGCCGTACCGAGCCGTGCCTTGACGACGACAAGCTCGCGACGCTCGTCGCCGTCGCCAAGCGCGTCGAAAAGCACTTCGGCGCACCACAGGACATCGAATGGGCCTTTGACCAGAGCGGCGAGCTGTTCATCCTCCAGTCCCGCCCCGTCACCGGCCTGGCCAAACCAGAGTCGCAGGCGCCCGCGCCCACGTCCGCGATGTCCATGATCTTCAGCAAGTTCGGAGCCAACCCCTGATGCCTCTCACCGACGACGACGTGCGCGAGATCCTCCGCATCATCGACGAATCGGAGCTGGACGAGCTCCGCATCGAAACGCCGGGGTTCAGCCTCCATGTCCGTAAGGGCGCCCCGGCGATGGAGGATGCGCGGTCTGGGAGTGGCCGGGAAGAGCTGCTCCCAGACCGTGCTCCTCCACCGGCCGCCCAACCGCTCCCGCCAGAAGACGATCGCCTCATGGCCATTTCCTCGCCGATGCTCGGGACGTTCTACCGCGCCGAGGCGCCGGGAGCGGCGCCGTTCGTCGAGGTCGGCGCCAAGGTGAGCCCGGAGACGACCGTCTGCATCATCGAGGTGATGAAGATGATGAACTCGGTGCCCGCCGGGGTGAGCGGGACGATCGCCGAGATCGTCTCGGATAATGGGCAGCTCGTCGAGTACGGCGAGCCGTTGTTCCGCGTCACGCCCGACGGATGAGGCGCGTCTTCATCCCCAACCGGGGCGAGATCGCCGTGCGCATCGTCAACGCCTGCCGCGGCCTCGGACTGGAGTGCGTCGTCGGCGCATCGGAGCCCGACATGCATGGGCTCGCCGCGCACCTCGCCGATCGTGTCGTGTGCATCGGCCCGGGACCGGCCAGTCAGAGCTATCTCAAGGTCGACGCGATCATCCATGCCGCGTTGAGCACCCGTTGCGACGCCATCCATCCCGGCTACGGCTTCCTCTCCGAGAGCCCGGCGCTGGCCGAGCGGGCGCGGGAGCACGGACTCACCTTCGTCGGCCCGCCCACGGACGCGATCAAGCTCGCCGGGGACAAGCTCGCCGCCCGCGACGCCGCTGCAAAGGCGGGAGCGCCCGTCCTGCCGGGCGGTGAGGTGACCAGCGTCGACGAGGCGCGCGGCCTCGCCAACGAGATCGGCTACCCGCTGCTGGTCAAGGCCGCCGGAGGGGGAGGAGGCCGTGGGATCAAGCGGGTCCACAATGACGATGAGCTCGGGGACCTGGTGAGCCTCGCCCGCAGCGAGGCCGGCGCCGCCTTTGGCGATGACCGGGTGTACCTGGAGAAGCTCATCGACACCGCCCGCCACGTGGAGGTCCAGATCGCCGCCGATCATCACGGGGCCGTGCTCCAGTTCGGCGAGCGCGACTGTTCAGTGCAGCGCCGGTTCCAGAAGGTCGTCGAGGAGGCCCGGGCGCCGGCGCTGAGCGAGGAGACTCGCCGCTGCCTGCAGGAGTCGGCCGTGTCGTTCGCGACCCAGATCGGCTACCGCAACCTCGGCACCGCGGAGTTCGTGATCGACGCCGTTACCGGCGATCCGTACTTCCTCGAGATGAACTGCCGCATCCAGGTCGAGCATCCGGTCACCGAGGCCATCACCTACCTCGACCTCGTCCAGATGCAGCTGCGGATCGCCTCCGGCCACGCGCTGCAGCTCGGGCAGGACGACGTCTCCTACCACGGCCACGCGATCGAGTGCCGTCTCAACGCCGAGGATCCCAGCCACGGCTATCGCCCCAGCCCTGGCACCCTGACCGTGTTCGCCGTTCCGGAGCGCGACGGCGTGCGGGTCGACACGCACTGCCAGGCCGGTACCGTCGTGCCTCCCTACTACGACTCGTTGCTGGCCAAGCTGATCGGCCATGGCTCGGATCGGGAGCACGCGATCGACATCCTCATCGAGGCCCTCGAGGACCTCGATGTGGACGGAGTGGAGACCAACCGCACGCTGCTGATCGGGATCCTGGGCCATCCGGACTTCCGGGCCGGCCCGGTGACCACCGACTGGCTGGAGCGCTCTCTGCGATGACCCACACGATCGAGTTCGTGGACACCACCACGCGCGACGGCAACCAGAGCCTGTGGAGCGCCACGGGCTTGACCACGCCGGATGTGCTCGCGATCGCCCCGGTGCTCGATCAGGCCGGCTACCACGCGCTGGACTTCACCTCCAGCACCCACATGGCGGTCTCGGTGCGTTTTCACCAGGAGGACCCGTGGGAGCGGATGCGGCTGGTGTCGGCGGCAATGCCCCGCACGCCGCTGGGGATCATCACCACCGGCATGCGCTTCATCTCGTGGGTGCCCGCCGACGAGGAGGTGATGCGCCTGTCCTACCGGCTTGCCGTGCGCAACGGCCTGCGCCGCGTGCAGATCGCTGACCCGTCCAACCACCCCGAGCGCGTGCAGCGGATCGCCGCGATGGCCAAGGCCGAGGGGGTGGAGGAGGTGGTGATCGGGCTCACCTACTCCATCAGCGAGGTCCACACCCACCAGTACTACGCGGATATCGCCGCGGCGCTGGCCGACTGCCCTGACATGGATCGGCTCTACCTCAAGGACCCGGGCGGTCTGCTCACCGTCGACGCCGTGCGCGAGCTGGCGCCGCCGCTGCGCGCCGCCGCGGGCCGGCGCCCGCTGGAGCTGCACAGCCACTGCACGATCGGCCTCGCCCCCCAGGTCTACGTGGAGGGGGTCAGGGTCGGCTTTGACACGGTGCACACCGCGGCGGGTGTGCTCGGCCGTGGCACCTCGCAGCCCGAGGCGGTCAACACCGCGCGCAACCTCGAGGCGGCCGGGTACGCGCACCCGCTCGACCTCGACCAGCAGCGGCTGGTCTCAGACCACTTCGCCCAGATCGCCGCCGCCAAGGGCCTGCCGGCCGGCGCGCCGCGCGAGTTCGACGCCGCCTACTACCGCCACCAGCTCCCCGGTGGGATGGTCACCACGACGCGCCGGATGTTGGCCGAGCTGCGCCGGCCCGAGCTGTTTGACCAGGTCCTGGAGGAGGTGACGCGCGTGCGCGCCGAGATGGGGTACCCGATCATCGTCACTCCGGTCTCGCAGTTCATCGCCAGCCAGGCGGCGCGCAACGTCATCGACTCCGAGCGCTGGACCAACGTCTCTGACGAGACCGTCCGCTTTTTTTTGGGCCACTACGGCGACCCGCCGGCGCCCGTCGACCAGACCATCGCCGACATGGTCCTGGCCCGCCCCCAGGCCAAGAAGCTCTCAGAACTCCAACCGGTCACCCTGGAGGGTGCGCGCGAGAAGTTCGGCCACCGTATCTCCGAGGAGGACCTCCTGCTGCGGTTGACCATGCCCGCCGAGCAGGTGGACGCCATGGTCGCGGCGCGTGATGCCGCCGACGGCCGTCCGCGGAGGCCCCTGGCGGCGGCTCGCCCCGGGCGCTCGCCGCTGGTCACGCTGCTCAAGGAGCTCGAGCGCCGGCCATCGCTGACCAGCGTCGAGATCCGGACCGACGGCGAGCGGGTGGTCTGGCGCCGTGGCTGACAACGGGCGCCTGCGCCTGCGCGACGCCCGCGCCTTCATGTTCGACATCGACGGCACGCTGCTGCACCGCGGGCCCGACGGGCGGGGCCATCCTCAGCCCGGCGCGGTCGACACCCTGCAGCGCATCCGGGCCTCGGGCCGCCGGCTCGTGCTGTTCACCAACGGCAGCCACGTCCCGTCGCCCACCATCGCCCAGGGTCTGCGCGACGACGGCCTGCACGTCTCAGACGACGAGGTGCTCACCCCCGTCGACAGCGCCACAGCGTGGCTGCAGCGCCACCCCAAGCGCCACCCCGTCCACGCCTTCGCCACCAAGTCGGTGCAGCAGTACATGCGCGACAACGGCGTGGCCCTGACCGACGGCGAGGACGCCCGCGCGGTGTTCGTCGCCCACCTCCAGGACGTGGCGCTGGCCGAGGTGGAGCGCGCCGCCCGCGCCATCACCACCCGCACCGCCCCGCTGTTCACCTCCAGCTACGTCCGCGGCTACGCCGGCGCCAACGGGATCATCTTCAGCCGCGGGGCGATGATCACCGCCGCCATCGCCAAGGTCTCGGGCGCCCGTCCCCGGGTGCTGGGCAAGCCCTCGCGCGCGGCCGTGACCGCCCTCCAGGACCGGCTCGGCGTCCCGGCCCGCGACATCGCAGTGATCGGGGACGACCTCTCCATGGACGTCGCCCTGGGCAAACTGGGCGGCTCTCAGACCGTCCTCGTGCGCAGCGGGATCAGCGGCCAGATCGATCTGCAGACCCTCGCGCTCAAGCGCCGCCCGGATGCCGCCATCGACGGCGTCGCGGACCTCCTCGATCTGCTCTAGGCGGGCTCCGCCTGCGACGCTACGCCGGCCGCGACGCCGCCTGCGCGTCCCGGATCGCGCGCCACACCGACTCGCCGTTGGCGGGCATGGCGAGGTGGCGAACCCCAAGGTGCGACAGCGCGTCCACCACCGCGTTGTGCACCGCCGGCGTCGCGCCGATCGTCCCGGACTCGCCGATGCCCTTGGCGCCGAGCGGGTTGACCGGAGTGGGGGTCTCCATCTGGACGCGCTCGAACGATGGGAGCTCGGCCGCCGTCGGGATGCAGTACGTCACCAGGTTGCCGTGCTGGGGGTTGCCCTCGGAGTCGTAGCGGACCTCCTCGTAGAGCGCCTGGGCGATGCCGGCCGCCAGACCCCCGTGGACCTGGCCGTCGGCGACCAGCGGGTTGATGATCCGCCCCGCGTCATCGCAGGCGATCATGCGGATGAGGCGGACCGAGCCGGTCTCGGCGTCGACCTCGACGACCGCGATGTGAGCCCCGAAGGGGAACGTCGGCTGCTCGGGCTTGAAGTCGGTCTCGACGCTCAGCTCGGCGAGACGCCCGTCCTCCTCCAGGCGCTCGGCCAGCTCCGTCCAGCCCAGCGACGGCTGCGCGGACCCGGTGACGTGGAAGCTGCCGTTGTCGAGGTCGAGGACCATGTCCTCGGGGTTGGCCTCCAACGCGTCGGCGGCGATCTGCTTGGCGCGCTCGACCAGGATCTCCGATGCCTGGCCGGCCGCGGCGCCTCCGATCTGAGTCGACTTCGAGCCGTAGGTGCCGGTACCGCGCGGCACCCGGTCGGTGTCGCCGGCCAGGACCTGGATCTTGTCCAGGTCGATCCCGGTGCGCTCGGAGACGATCTGGGCGAAGGTCGTCTCGTGGCCCTGGCCGTGGGAGAAGGAGCCGGTGCGGACGATCGCTCCGCCGTCCTCGGTGATCTCGACGGCGCCGAATTCGCCCTCGGAGATGCCGTTGGTGATCTCGACGTAGACGGCGATGCCAATCCCCAGGAGCGTGCCTGAGGCGCTGGCGCGGCGCTCCGCCTGCTCGCGGCGCAGCTCCGCGTAGCCGGCCTGCTCGAGCGCTCGATCGAGCGCACCGGCGTAGTCGCCGATGTCGTAATGGGCGCCGGCCGCGGTCTGGATGGGGAACTTCTCGTTGGGGATGAAGTTGCGCCGGCGCAACTCGGCCGGGTCCATCCCGATCTCCGTGGCGTACATGTCCACGGCCCGCTCGATCATCTGCGTCGCCTCGGGGCGACCGGCGCCGCGCACGGGCCCGATCGGGGTCGAGTTGGAGACGACGGAGGTGACGTCGACCTCGATCTTGGGGATGTCGTACACGCCGCTGGACATCATCTGGGTCAGCACGGCCAGGAAGGCGCCGATCCCGGGGTAGGCGCCCGCGTCCTGGAGCAGCTTGACCCGCAGCGCCTTGAACGTCCCGTCCTTGGTGCCGCCGAGCTCGAAATCGGCCCACTGGGCGCGGCCGTGGTGCATGGCCACCATGTGCTCCGAGCGCGTCTCGGTCCAGCGGCAGGGCCGGGCAGTGGCGCGCGCCAGGGCGCCCATGAGGATGTCCTCGACGTCAAAGCCCTTGCCGCCGAAGCCGCCGCCCACGTCCGGGGCGATGACGCGGACCTGTTCGGGCTCGAGCCCCAAGGTGGCGCCGATGCCCGCCTTGTCCTGGTGCGGGGTCTGGGTCGACAGCCGGATCGTGAGCTTGCCGTCCTCGAACTCAGCCACCGTCGAGCGCGGCTCGATCGGCAGGGCCAGTAGCCGCGGGCTCTCGTTGGAGCCGGTGATGATCACGTCACACCCATCGAACAGGTTCTCGTCGCCGGCGCCCGGGATCCGCAGGCAGGTGTTGGAGCCCGAGGGCTCGAACAGCAGAACCTCGTCCTTGACCACCTCGCGGAGGTCGGTGACGGCGGGCAGCGGGTCGTAGTCGACGGCGACGAGCTGGGCCGCGTCGACCGACGCCTCCCGCGACTCGGCCACGACCGCGGCCAGGATCTCGCCGACGTAGCGCACCCGATCAGACGCCATGGGCGCCCGGAACATGCTCTCGTGGACCTGCAGCATTGGCGGGGGCGGGCTGGGCTGGAGCCCGAGGTCGGCCGCGATGAAGACCTGGACCCCCGGCAGTGCGCGCGCCTCCTCGACGTCGATCGCGGTGACCGTGCCGTGCGCCACGGTGGAGCGCACAAAGGTCACGTGGAGCGCGTTCTCAACGCGGGTGTCGTCGACGTACCGACCCCGACCCAGGAGGAAGCGCGGGTCCTCCCGGCGGCGAATCCGCTGTCCGATTCCAGTGGCCATCAGGCGTTGTCCTTTCCGACGGGGCCATGCACTCTCCGCGGGATTGTTACCAGCTTGCGGCGCGGACGCCGCGTATGAGAGGTTGTGGGGCATGACAGGAGCGTTCCGATGACCGACACGATCCATACCGACGTGCTCGTGGTGGGCACCGGCCCCGCGGGCGCGACCGCGGCCCTGACCCTGGCCACGCTCGGCGTCGAGCACCTGGTGGTGACCAAATACCGCTGGACCGCCAACACGCCGCGCGCCCACATCACCAACCAGCGCACCGTCGAGGTCTTCCGCGATCTGGGCATCGAGGACGACATCAAGGCCAACGGGACCCCGCAGCATCTGATGGGCGACACCGTGTTCTGCACCAGCCTCGCGGGCGATGAGATCGGTCGCGTGCGAACGTGGGGGACCCATCCGGCACGGCAGGCCGACTACACCCTGGCCAGCCCCTGCACGCACTGCGACCTGCCCCAGACGCTGCTCGAGCCGATTCTCGTGGCGCACGCCGCCGAGCGCGGGTCGCGGATCCGCTTCGACACCGAGTACCTGGGCCTGACCCAGACAGCCGACGAGGCCGAGGTCCGGGTCCGCGACCGCGTGTCGGGCAGCGAGTACACGATCGTCGCCAAATACGTGATCGGCGCCGACGGCGGGCGCAGCCAGATCGCCCGCGACGTCGACCTGCCCTCCGAGGGACAGATGGACGTGGCCGGCTCCATGAACATCGTCTTCACCGCGGACCTCAGCGCCAAGGTGGCCCACCGGCCCAGCGTCCTGTACTGGGTGCTCCAGCCCGGCTCGGACATCGGTGGGATCGGGCTGGGCCTGGTGCGCATGGTGCGGCCCTGGAACGAATGGCTGATCGTGTGGGGCTATGACATCGCAGAGCCGCCGCCGCAGCTCGACGACGAGGCCGCCATCGCCATCGCCCACAACCTCATCGGCGATGACACGGTGCCGATCACGATCCGCTCCACGTCGCTGTGGGGCAACAACAAGTGGTACGCGACCCGCTATCGCGCCGGGCGGGTGTTCTGCATGGGCGACGCCGTCCATCGCCATCCGCCGTCGAACGGATTGGGCTCGAACACCTCGGCCCAGGATGCCTACAACCTGTGCTGGAAGCTGGCCTTCGTGCTGCGCGGCCAGGCCGGCCCGGGCCTGCTCGACAGCTACGACTCCGAGCGCTCGCCCATCGGGCGGCAGATCGTGCTGCGCGCCAACAAGTCCATCGAGGAGTTCGGGCCCATCTTCGAGGCGCTCGGCATCACCGACACCAGCGATCCGGACGTCATGAACGAGCGGATGCGGGCCCGCGCCGACGACAGCGCCGAGGGGGCCGCCCGGCGCGAGAAGCTCAAGGCCGCGCTCGAGCTCAAGGACTACGAGTTCAACGCCCACGGGGTGGAGATGGGCCAGCGCTACCGCTCTGGCGCGGTGGTCTCAGACGGCACCCCGGAGCCCGAGTACACCCGCGACCCCGAGCTCTACTACCACCCGACCACGTGGCCCGGGGCCCGCCTGCCCCACTGCTGGCTGGGCGACGCGGACGGCCACAAGGTCTCCACCCACGACGTCGTCGGCAAGGGCCGTTTCGCGCTGCTCACCGGCGTCTCGGGCCGGCGCTGGGCTGACGCCGCCCAGCAGGTTGCCACCACGCTCGGGATCGAGATCGCCGCCCACGTCATCGGGCCAGGCCGGCGGTATATCGACCTCTACGACGACTGGGCGCGCCTGCGCGAGGTGGGCGAGGACGGGTGCGTCCTGGTCCGTCCTGACGCCCACGTCGCCTGGCGGGCCGCGGCGATGGTCGAGAACGCCGAGCGCGCACTGGAGGCGGCTCTACGGGCCATCCTCGACCGGCCCGGCGACGACGGGACTCAGGGGTCGACGAACTCGGCGGGCGCATTGGTGAACCCGGCGGCCACCGCGGCGAGCTGATTGGGCGTGCCGATCAGCCCCATCTGGAGCTCGGCCTCCAGCGCCAGCGTCCGCTGCGCCTCCCCAGTCCAGGACTCGTCGTAGAGCCGCTTGGCCGCCCGCACGGCGTCGGGTGAGCGCGCCGCGATCTCGGCGGCGAGTTCCCGGGCCGCGGCGAGCGGGTCTTGGGCCACGCGTGTGACCACGCCCAGCCGCGCCCCCTCGACGCCGTCGAAGACGCGCCCGGTGAACGTCAGCTCCTTGGCCACGTCGATGCCGACGAGCCGGGGCAGGGTGCGCGTGATCGACATGTCGGGGACCAAGCCCCATTTGACCTCCATCACCGATAGGCGCGTATCGGGCGCCGCGATCCGGATGTCGGCACCGAGCGCGATCTGCAACCCGCCGCCGAAGCAGGTGCCGTGCACGGCGGCGATCACCGGCATGGGCAGCTCGAGCCAGGCGTGCGCCGCGCGCTGAAACCAGTTGGGCACCTCGCCGCGCACTCGTTCCACCAGGCCGTCCAGGCCGTTGCCGGCAGCCATGATGCTGACCACGTCCAGGCCGCTGCAGAAGCTGGGACCCTCGCCGTGGAGCACCACCGCCCGCACGCCGGGCTCGGAGGCCAGGCGGTCCGCGGCGACGATGATCTGCTCGAACATGGGCACGTCGAGCGCGTTGTGCTTGTCCGCTCGCGTGAGCGTGACCGTCGCGACGTGCTCGGCGACGTCGACGCGCACCCGCTCCTCAGCGGACGAGCTCACCGCACCACCTCGACCTCGTCGCCGACCTGCACCCGGCCGCCCTCGAGCACTTCGCCGTAGATCCCGAAGGGCAGCGGCTCCTCGCTGGGATGGGCCTTGCGATAGGCGGCGATCACGTGCAGGGTGGGAAAGGTGACCTTGCCGCTGTCGGGGTCACGGGTCGTGGTGGCGCACCGTCCGACATGACCGTGCCAATGGATCAGAGCCCGCCCGACGCGGACCTTGTGGCGGACCCAGTCGTCCTCGGCGTGGGGTTCGACCCCCTCGACCTCGATCAGCATGCGAAACCGGCGTCCGTCCACAGGCGCTGAGTCGGCCACCGTGGCCAGTTGGCGCAGCGAGGCGCGCGACATCAGCGACACCGACCCGGCGCGCCCGCGGTCAGTGCCGATCTCTGGCGCCACCAGGCGTACGGGTTGGCCCATGAAGTCAGACAGCGCGTCCGCCCAGGGTCCCCTGAGCTCCTTGGCGAAGTAGATGGAGCCGAAGAAGTTGGTCTGGATCGGATCGCCGTACTCGACGTGTCCGCCCACCGCTTCGCCCGACGGGAAGGTGAAGGTGAGCTCGCCCGCGTCGACGTCGTAGTCGGGCACGACCGCCTGCATCTGTCCCGCCCCCTTTCCGTTCATGAGCCGCCGCTTCTCGTCGATCACATAGAAGGCGCGGTTTCCGCGCGCGCCCAGGTCGCTGAGCTCCACCGCGTCGACGGCACGCAGGCGCATGCCCTTGACGGGGGTCACGGCAAGCGCGGTGACGGTGATCGGCACGCCCTTCAGTCTGCCGCGTCAGGCGGCAGCGTGCTCGGCCCAGTCGCGGTATAGCTCCCAGTAGCGACCCTCGGCGGCCAGGAGCTCGTCATGGGTGCCCTGCTCGACGATGCGGCCGTACTCCATGACCAGGATGCGGTTGGCATGCTGGATCGTCGACAGGCGGTGCGCGATGACGATCGCGGTGCGCCCGGTCACCAGGCGACGCAGGCCCTCCTCGATGATGCTCTCGGTGTGCACGTCGACGTTGGCGGTCGCCTCGTCCAGGACCAGGATCCGCGGATCGGCCACCAGCGCCCGCGCGAAGGCCACGAGCTGGCGCTGGCCGGCGGAGAGCTGGACCCCGCGCTCGCCGACCTGGGTGTCGTAGCCCTGGGGCAGGGCCATGATGAACTCGTCGGCGCCGACCGCGCGGGCGGCGTCGCGCAGCTGGGCCTCGGTCGCGTCGGCTCGCCCGAAGGCCAGGTTGTCGCGCACCGTGCCGCTGAACAGGAAACCCTCCTGCGGCACCATCCCCATCTGCGAGCGCAGGGAGTGGGCGGTGACGGCGCGCAGATCGTGGCCGTCGACGCGCACCGCGCCGTCGGTGGGGTCATAGAAGCGGGCCACGAGCTTGGCGAACGTCGACTTGCCGGCGCCGGTCTCACCCACCAGGGCCACCGTCTCGCCGGGGGCGATTGTCAGGTCGATGTCGCGCAGGGCCCAGGCGCCCTCGGGATCTGAGCCGTAGCGGAACGACACCTGGTCAAAGCTCACCTCACCCCGGATCTGCCCCAGCTCGGTGGCGCCGGGCGCATCGACGAGCTCGGGCTGCTCATCCAGCAATCCGAAGATCTTGTCCAGCGCCGCCATCCCGGACTGGTAGGTGGTGTAGAGCTGGGATAGCTGCTGGATCGGGTCGAAGAAGTTGTTGAGCGCGGCGATGAATGCGAACACGACGCCCGTCGAGGTATTGCCGTTGAGCGCCTGGATGCCGCCGATGACCAGGATCTCGACCGTGACCAGCGCCGACAGCAGCTCCACCCCGGGGAAGTAGGCGGCGTTGAGCTTGACCGTGGTCCAGTTGGCCCGGCGGTTCTCGTCGTTGAGCGCCTTGAACTCGTCGATGTGGCGCTGCTCCTGTCCGAAGGCGCGGACCACGCGCATCCCTGAGAGGGTCTCCTGCAGGTAGCCGGTGATGGTCGCGATCTTCTCGCGGGTGAAGCGGTAGGCGTCGGCCGAGGCGATCCGGAAGGCCAGCGCCCCGAGGCCGAGGATGGGCAGGGCGAGGAAGGTGAGCAGCGCCAGGTGGAAGTTGAGCACCAGCAGGATCACCACCACGCCCAGAAGGGTGAGGCTCGACTGGATGAGCGTGGCCAGCCCATCCTCGACGAGCTGGTCGAGCGCCTCGACATCGTTGGTCATGCGGCTGATGAGCACCCCGGCCCGGTTGCGCGAGTAGAAGCCGATCGACAGCGACTGCATGTGGGCGAAGAGCTTGAGCCGCAGGTCCTGCAGGGCGCGCTGGCCCACCCAGCCAACGAGGTAGGTCTGGGCATAGGTGGCCACGCCGTAGATCACCGCGGAGGCGAGGAACACGACCACGATCAGGTCAAGGGCGCCGGTGTCATGCTGCTGGATGCCCTGGTCGATGGCCAGCTTGGCCAGCGGGGCCGGCGCCAGCGCCGCCGCGGTGGCCGCCACCAGCGCGACGAACATGGCCATGACCCGCCAGCGGTAGGGGGCGAGGATCTCGGCCAGGCCGCGCAGCTTGCGCCCGCGCCCGCCGGTCTCCCGCAGGCGGCGGCGCAGCTCGGTGCGGCGGTTGGTGACCGCGCTCATAGGCCCGCCACCTCCTGCTCGGCGGGGTCGCGGGTGAGGAAGACCTGGTCCGGCATGCCTTTCTCGACGATCTCGCGGTACAGCTCGGACTGCTCGAGCAGCTCGTGGTGACTCCCGTCGGCGACGACTCGGCCGGCCTCGAGCACCACGATGCGGTCGGCCAGCGAGATCGTCGACAACCGGTGAGCGATGACGAAGGTCGTGCGCCCGGTGAGCACCTCCCCCAGGGCGCGCTTGATCGCGCCCTCGGTGGAGGTGTCCACCGACGAGGTCGCGTCGTCGAGGATGAGGATGCGTGGATCGGCCAGAATGGCGCGGGCGATCGCGATCCGCTGGCGCTGGCCGCCCGACAGGGTGAGGCCGCGCTCGCCGACGCGTGTGTCATAGCCGTCGGGCAGGCGGGCGATGAACTCCGCGGCCTGGGCGGCCTCGGCGGCGCGCTCCACCTCCTCACGGGTGGCGTCGGCGCGCGCGTAGGCGATGTTGTCGTGGATCGTGGCGCTGAACAGGAACGGATCGTCGTTGACGACGGCGATCGCCTGGCGCAGGCTGTGCACCTCCACCGAGCGCACGTCGGCGCCGTCGATCTGCACCGACCCCGTGGTGACGTCATAGAGGCGCGGCAGCAGTGACACCAGCGCCGACTTGCCTGAGCCCATCGCGCCCACGAGCGCCACCACCTGGCCGGCGGGGACGTCGAGGTCGATGTCGCTCAGCGCCGGGTGCGTTGCCCCCTCGAAGCCGAGGCCGACGCCGCGCAGTGACACGTGGCCGCCGCCATCGGGCAGCGCCGGGGCGCCGGGCGGGGACTCGATCCGGGGCTCGCGATCGAGCACCTGGAAGATGCGCGCGCCGGAGGCGGTCGAGCGCTGCGAGGCGCCGAGCATATAGCCGAGCGTTCGCATGGGGGAGATGAGCAGCAGCAGGTAGGCGTAGAACGCGGTGAACGCGCCCAACGAGAGCGAGCCCTCGATCACCCGGCGCCCGCCGAAGAGCAGGATCGCGGCGAGGCCCAGGTTGGGCAGGAAGCTGAGCAGCGGGTTGAACAGCGCCTGGATGCGGGTGGCCACCATCTGCTGGTCGAACACCCGCTGGACGGTGTGGCGGAAGCGCTCGAGCTGGCGCTCCTCTTGGGCGAAGGCCTTGACCACTCGCACCCCGGAGACGTTCTCCTCGGCGTCAGCGGTGAGCTCGGCGATGCGCTGCTGGGCCTCCTGCATGGCCGGGCGCGACCGGTGGCCGTAGCGGTTTGCGATGAGGATCACGAACGGCACCGGAGCCAGCGAGATCGCCGCGAGGTCGGGCTGGAGGATGAACATGGCCACCGCGGCGAGCAGGATGGTGACCACCGCCTGCGCGATGAAGACCAGGCCGTAGCCCAGGAAGAAGCGGACGGACTGCAGGTCGACGGTGGCGCGGGACATGAGCTGTCCCGTCTGCTGGCGGTCAAAGAACCCGAGCTCGAGCCGCTGGAGCTGGCCGTAGAGCGCCTGGCGCAGATCGACCTCGACTCTCAGCGACACCTCCCCGGCGATGAGGCGCCGGTAGACGCTCAGGACCAGGCGCCCGAGACCGGCGGCGGTGATCGCCAGCGCCAGCAGCACCAGCTCGTGCCGGTCGTGGTGGTCGATGGCGTTGATGGCGACGCCGGTGAGCGAGGGGATGAGGACCGTCGCCCCCAACGCGCCGAAGGCGAGCACGAATGACCAGATCACCCCCTTGCGATAGGGGCGCAGAAATCCGAGCAGCCGCCAGAATGTAGACATACTTCATTTACTGTAGTAACCCACGCGGGGCTCGCGCGACGCGGCCGCCGGGGCCTCCGGGGCGGTGCGCGATAGCGTGCGAGCGGTGACCGACCCCACCCTCACCGCCCAGTGCGACGCGGTCGCCGCCGCGGCCCGCCGCCTGGCTGCGGATGGCCTCGTGCTCGGGACCGCCGGCAACATCTCAGCCCGCGCCGGCGAGCTCGTGGCGGTGACGCCCACCGGCGGCATGCTCGCCGAGCTCGAACCCCATCAGATCGTGGTGGTCGACCTCGACGGCCGGCCCGTGGGCGGCGACTTCGCCCCCACCTCGGAGCTCGAGCTACACCTCGGCGCCTACCGCCGCCACCGGGCCGGCGCCGTGGTCCACGCTCACAGCCCGGTGGGCACGGCGCTGGCCTGCGTGCTCGACGAGCTGCCCCTCATCCACTACCAGATGCTGGCGCTCGGCGGCCCGGTCCGCGTGGCGCCCTACGCCACCTTCGGCACCCGCGAGCTCGCGGAGCTCACCCTCGATGCGCTGGAGGGGCGAACGGCCGCGCTCATGGCCAACCACGGCATGATCGCCATCGGCCCCGATCTCGACGCCGCGGTCGACAACGCGCTGCTGCTGGAGTGGGCCTGCGAGCTCTACTGGCGGGCGGCCGCCATCGGCCGTCCGCGGACGCTTGACGGCGGCCAGGCCCAGGAGTTCCTGGACGCCGTCACCGCCCGCGGGTACGGCACACTCCAGGAGCGTGAGTGACCGCCGTGTTATGACCCCAGACACCGATTCAGGCCACAGCCCCATCACCCGCCGTCGCTTCGTAGCCGGGTCCTTGGTGACGGGCGCTGCCGCGGCCGTCCCCGGCGCCGCCGAGGCCAAGGCAAAGCGCAAGCCCAAGCACAAGCCGGCCAAGCCCGCGTCGACGGTCCACCAGGCCGACATCGCCGTCGTCGGCGCCGGTCTCTCGGGGCTGACCGCCGCGCGCCAGATCGCCGCCGCGGGCAAGTCGGTGATTGTGCTCGAGGCCCGCGGCCGGGTCGGGGGCCGCTGCTTCAGCCGCTCCATCGGTACCGGCGCCAGCGACGTGGCCAACATGGGCGCGACGTTCGTGGGCCCGACCCAGACCCAGATCCTCGGCCTGATGGGCGAGCTGGGCATCTCCAAGTTCCCGGTGTACTCCACCGGCAAGCTGCTGTGGTACGAGAGCGGCAAGCTGACCCCGTACACCGGGCTCATCCCCCCAGCCAACGATCCGGCGTCGGTGATCGAGCTCGGCGAGGTCGTTCTGCCGGCGATCGACAAGATGGCCCAGACGGTGCCGCTCGACGCCCCCTGGACCGCCCCCGACGCCCTTCCGTGGGATTCGATGACCGTCGACACCTGGGTCAGCCAGAACACCAAGGGGTCAGACACCCCGAAGCTGTTCTCCCTCGCCGTGGACGCGGTGCTGTCGGTGCTGCCGCGGGACGTGTCGTTTCTGTACTTCCTGTTCTACGTGCACGCCGCCGGCGGCATCGAGCCCCTCGTCAACAACGCCGGCACCGGCAGCGCCCAGGACTTCCGCGTGACCGGCGGGACCCAGGGCATCGCCATCAAGATGGCCAACCGGCTCGGCCGTAAGCGGATCCTGCTCTCCCAGCCGGTGCGCCGCATCTCCCAGGGTCCCAAGAGCGTCTACGTGTACGCCGACAAGGCCACGGTCAAGGCCCGCCAGGTGATCGTCGCCATCCCGCCCCACCTCGCCGGGCGGATCTTCTATGAGCCCGGCGTGCCCGCCGTGCGCGACCAGCTCACCCAGCGGATGCCGATCGGCTCCCTGATCAAGACCATCGCGGTCTACGACACGCCGTTCTGGCGCGCCCAGGGCCTGAACGGCCAGGTGACCAGCGACACCGGCCCGGTGACGGTGATGTTCGACGCCTCCCCGGCCAGCGGGACGCCGGGCGTGCTGCTGGGATTCGTCGACGGCGACGACGCCCGCGCTCTCTCCGACCAGTCTGACTCGGCGCGGGCCACTGCGGCGCTGAAGTCCTACGCCACCTACTTCGGCGCCCGGGCGGCCAATCCGCGCACGTATTTCGACCAGGTGTGGGACAAGGAGATCTACACCGGCGGCTGTCCGGTCGGGCTCATGCCGCCCGGGGTGATGCTCGAGTACGGCCAGGCGTTGCGGGCACCGGTGGAGCGCATCCACTGGGCCGGGACCGAGACGGCCACCGTCTGGACCGGCTACATGGACGGCGCGGTGCAGGCCGGCAAGCGCGCCGCCGGCGAGGCGCTGGCGCGGCTCTAGGCCTGCATACTGTCCACCCCGATCACCACGAGGAGGTGCGATGACGAGCGTTCGTGAAGTCACGTTCGACCTGTTGCGGGCTCACGGCATGACGACGATCTTCGGCAACCCCGGCTCGACTGAGCTGCCGATGCTGGCCGACTTCCCCGACGACTTCACCTACGTGCTCGGCCTCCAGGAGCTGGTGGTGATGGGCATGGCCGACGGGTTCGCGCAGGCCAGCGGCCGTCCCACGCACGTCAACCTCCACACCGCTCCCGGCGTGGGCAACGCCGTCGGCGGCATCTTCAACGCCCAGGCCAACAAGTCCCCGTTGGTGATCACCGCCGGCCAGCAGGTGCGGGCCCAGATCACCATCGAGGCCAACCTCACCAATCGCGACGCCACGGTCGGCCCCCAGCCCTACGTGAAGTGGAGCCACGAGCCGCCGCGCGCCCAGGACGTGCCCGGCGCGATCGCCCGGGCCATCCACCACGCCTCGCTGCCCCCTAAGGGCCCGGCCTTCGTCTCGATCCCGATGGACGACTGGAACGCCGAGGCTGACGCGGACCGCAGCGCCGCCGCCATCGCCCGCCGGGTCATCGGGCGCACCGCGCCCGACGAGGCCGCGCTGGCCGACCTGGCCGAGCGCCTGGCCGGCGCGCTCTCGCCGGTGATGGTCGCGGGCCCCGACATCGATGCCGCCGGGGGCTGGCACGCCGCCGTCGCCCTGGCCGAGAAGCAGCGCCTGCCGGTGTGGGCCAGCCCCGCCACCGGCGGGTCGCGGCTGGGCTTCCCCGAGCGCCACCCGAACTTCGCCGGAGTGCTGCCGCCCGCCATCGGCCCGCTGTCAGAGACGCTGAAGGCCCACGACCTGGTGCTCGTCGTCGGCTCCTCGGTGTTCCCCTACTACCCCTACATCCCCGGCCCGCTGCTGGGCGAGACCACTCAGCTGGTGGCCATCACCTCGGACCCCGGCGAGGCCGCCCGGGCACCGATGGGGGAGGCCATCGTCGGCGACGTGGCGCTCGCGCTGGAGCGACTGGCCGCGCTCGTGCCCGATGGCACGCGCCAGGCGCCCGAGCCTCGGCCGGAGCCAGGCGATCCGCCCGCGGCCGACCCACCGGACCGGCTCAGCGGCTCGCAGGCCATGGCGGCGCTCGCCGAGGCCGTCTCCGAGGACGCGATCGTCGTCCTGGAGTCGCCGTCGTCCACGCTGTCGCTGCGCAACCGCCTGCGCATCTCGTCGCCCGGCAGCTACTACTTCTGCGCCAGCGGCGGCCTGGGCTTCGGCATCGCCGCGGCCGTTGGGGTGCAGCTGGCCCAGCCGGCGCGGCCGGTGGTGTGCGTCCTGGGCGAGGGATCGGCGCAGTACGGGATCACCGCCCTGTGGAGCGCGCTGGCCTACAGGGCGCCGGTCACCTTCCTCGTCCTGCGCAACGACGAGTACATGATCCTGAAGTGGTTCGCCATGCTCGAGCAGGTGAGCGGCGCGCCCGGGCTGGACCTGCCCGGCCTCGACGTCGCCGCGGTCGCTCGCGGCTACGGCGTCCCCGCCCAGGACGTCACCGGGCGCGAAGAGCTGACGGAGGCGCTGCGCACGGCGATCGCCGCCGATGACGGCCCGCGCGTCATCCAGGTTCCGGTGGCCTCTGGCATGTGGCTCGAGTGACCGCGACCGCCACCGAGACCTCCACCATCGTCCCCGAACCGGCCGGTCCGGCGCCCGACCGGGCACCCGACTGGGTGGCCTCGGGCACGCCCGAGCCGCTGCGTTTGAGACTGATCGCCGCCCTTGGCGCCGACCGCGTCCTCACCCGGGCGCTCGACCTCATCCGCTACGCCTCGGACGCCAGCGCCTACCGGCTCATCCCGCAGGCGGTGGCGGTCCCGCGTGATATCGAGGACATGGCGTCCCTGCTGCGCTGCGCCACCGAGTTGGGGGTGCCCGTCACCTTCCGCGCCGGCGGCACCAGCCTCAACGGTCAGAGCCAGACCGACGCCATCCTCGTCGACGTGCGCCGCCACTGGCGCCGGGTGCGCGTGGAGGAGGATGGGGCGCGGCTGCGGGCGCAGCCCGGCGTCGTCCTCGGCCACGCCAATCGCCTGCTGGCCCGTCACGGCCGGCGGATCGGGCCCGACCCGGCCTCCACCAACATCGCCTGCGTGGGCGGGGTGGTCGCCAACAATTCAGGCGGCATGCGCTGCGGCGTCGTCGCCGACTCCTACCGCACGGTGAGCGCGATGACGCTCGTGCTCGCCAACGGCGCGGTGATCAACACCGCCGAGGCCGACGCCGAGCAGCAGTTTGCCGCCGCCGCGCCGGAGCTGGCGTCGGGCCTGGTCCAGATCCGCGATCGCATTCGCGCCGACGGGGAGCTGTCGGAGCGCATCGCCCGGAAGTTCGAGATCAAGAACACCACGGGCTATCGCCTGTGCGCGTTCCTGGATGCCGATACGCCGCTGGAGATCTTCCGCCGGCTCGTCGTCGGCTCCGAGGGGACGCTCGCCTTCGTGGCCGAGGCGGTGTTCGACACCGTCCCGCTCGGCCGCCACACGACGCTGGCCCTGGCCAGCTTCGAGGACCTCGACGCCGCGGCCGGCGCCGTCGGCGAGCTCGTCGCGGCGGGCGCGACCGCCACCGAGCTGATGGTCGCCCCGACTCTGATCGCCGCCGCCTGGAACATGCCCGGCGCGCCCGAGGCCTGGAAGGAGCTGTCCCCGGCGTCGGCGGCGCTGCTGGTGGAGTTCCGCGCCGAGACGGCCGAGGAGCTCGCCCCGCTCGAGGACGCCGCCGGCGCGATCCTGCAGGCGCACGGTGGGCGCGACCCGCTCGCGGAAGCCGATTCCGCCCGGCCCGCCCGCTTCTCCCGGGACTCGAAGGACATCGAGCTGTTCTGGCGGGTGCGCGAGGGCATGCAGGGCCTGTTGGCGGCGATGCGTCCGCCCGGGGTCACCATGCTCATCGAGGATGTCTGCGTCACCCCGGCGCGCGTTGCCGAGGCGGCCAGGGACCTCCAGGCCCTGCTGGGCCGGCACGGGTTCCTCCAGGGACTCGCCGGTCACGCGTCCGCCGGCAACCTGCACTTCATCCTCACCGCCGAGTTCGGCAAGGAGGGCGAGCTCGAGCGCTACGACGCCTTCATGCACGACCTCGTCGCGCTCATCGTGGACAAGTACGACGGCTCGCTCAAGGCCGAGCACGGCACCGGAATCAACATGGCGCCGTTCGTGGAGCGCGAGTGGGGGGCGGCCGCCACCGGGCTGATGTGGGAGGTCAAGCGGCTCGCCGATCCCGCCGGCGTGCTCGCCCCCGGCGTGGTCCTCAACCGCGATCCGGGGGTGCATCTGCGCCACCTCAAGAGCGTGCCCGAGGTGGAGGAGAGCGTCACCAAGTGCATCGAGTGCGGCTTCTGCGAGGCGGTGTGCCCGTCGCAGAACCTCACCACCACGCCCCGCCAGCGGATCGTCGTGCGCCGCGAGATCGCCCGCCAGGCCCCGGGGTCGCCGGTGAGCGTCGCGCTGAGCGAGCAGTTCGAATATGACGGGATCGAGACGTGCGCCGCCGACGGCTCCTGCAGGACCGCGTGTCCGGTGGCCATCGACACCGGGGCCCTCATCAAGGACCTGCGCCGGCGCGAGCACGGTCCGCGGGCGCAGCGCGCCGCCCTGGAGTTGGCGCGCCACTACGCGTGGGCCGAGCGCGCCGCTCGCGTGGGGCTCCCGCTGGCGCGACCCCTGGCGCGGCTGCGCGGCCGGTCGATGCCGCCGCCGGCGACGGGCAAGCTGCCGCGCACCCAGCGCGAGGGGGCGACGGCCGTGTATCTCCCGTCGTGCCTGAACCGGATCTTCGGGCGGGTGGACGGGGCAGGAGTCACACCCGCCGGCCTCACCCTCCCCGAGGCGCTGGTGGCGATCTCGGCCCGGGCCGACCGGCCGCTGTGGATCCCGCCCGACGTCGCCGGGCACTGCTGTGCCACACCCTGGAGCTCGAAGGGGTATGACGACGGCTTGGCCGAGATGGCAACGCGGACCGCCGCGGCGCTGCGCCGCTGGACCGGCGACGGCGAGCTGCCGGTGGTCATGGACGCCAGCTCCTGCAGCCTCGGCCTGCGCGAGAACCTGGCGCTCGACGGGGTGGAGGTGATCGACTCGGTGAGCTGGGTCCACGATCACCTGCTCGAGCGCCTTCAGATCACGCACCGGCTGGGCTCGGTCGTGGTCCATCCCACCTGCGCCACCGGCCAGCTCGGCGTCTCGGGCGCGCTGGCGGCGGTGGCCGCCCGGCTTGCCGACGAGGTCGTGGTGCCCGCCGCGACTCGCTGCTGCGGGATGGCCGGCGATCGAGGATGGCTGCACCCCGAGCTGCCTGCCGCCGCCCTGGCCGATACCGCCGCCGAGCTCACCGGCCGGACCTTTGACGCCTGCCTGTCGAGCAACCGGACCTGCGAGGTGGCACTCCAGCAGGTCACCGGGCGCCCCTATGAGTCGCTCGTGCTGACCCTGGAGACGCTCACGCGGTGATGAGCGCCGACCGCCCGGCGCCACCGCCCGCGGGACTGTGCGACAGCTGCCGCCATCAGCAGATCGTGCGCAACACGCGCGGGTCCGTCTTCTCGCTGTGTCGCCGCTCCAAATCAGAGCCCGATCGCTTCCCCCGCTACCCGCGGCTGCCGGTGGCGCGGTGCCCCGGCTACGAGCGGGCTACTGAGGGGGAAGGGGATTGAGGACGATCAGGCTCGACCCGTCCTGAGCCTGCTGGAGCTGCTCGGAGAACAGGCCGCGGGCGGTGAGCTGGTCCACCAGTCCGGCCTCGGGGGCGTGGGCCATCTGCGCCACGCTCGGGGGCGTCTGCTCGGGCAGGATCTGGCTGAGCGGCTGCTTGAGCAGCGGAGAGAGCTCCTGACGCACGAACAGCACCGCGATGTCCACGGGCTTGGGCGTGGTCTTGCCGGCCTTGGCGGTCGGCGGCTTCTTGCTCAGCGTCGGCGTCTGCTCGGTGTGGCCCGGCGGGAGGATGGCGACGACGTTCTGGGTGCCGCCGATGTACTTGAAGGTGTAGAGCGCGAGCTCGAGCGCCTCACGACGCAGCAGGAGCAGCCGGTTGGTGGACGCCTTGCCGACGCCGATCGCGCAATTCGAGCTGTGCTGCCCGCAGAGGTTGTAGGCGACCGTGTTCCCGCTGAGCAGGGACACCTGGCTGGATGTGGGGCTCGGCCGCACCGCGACCTGCAGGCCGCTGGCCACGGCGTTCGAGGTGCTGCCGCTCGCGGCGGCCTGCTGCGCCGCTGCGGCGGCCGCGGCGCTCTCCAGGTTGACCACCGTCACGACCGTCAGCTGGTGGGTGTTGTCAATGCGGTAGAAGGGCGCGATGAAGTCGGCGATGTCCCGCGCCCCGAGCGCGCCGCCCTCGGTCGGCTGCCAGGCGGACCACTTCGCCCCTGCGGGCGCCGTCTGCCGGCCGCCCACAGCGACGGCCACGGTGACGATGATCGCGCCGATGCCCAGCGCCACCAGGAGCGCCGTGATGGTGCGGAAGCGCCCGGCGTGCGGCGAGGAGCCCGCCTGTTGGCGGCTGCGGCTCGACTCGCTGCGTGCCGAGCGCGCGACTCCGGTGCCGACGGCGCCATCCTCGGTGGAGCGGTCGGAGCGCAGCTCCTCGTTCACAGCTCGGGCCAGGTCGCGGGATTCATGAGGTCAAGATCGGGGCGGTTCAGGTGGACGCTGTCCAGCAACTCGCCCACCTCGTCGCCGTGCAGCTCCTTGCGATCAACCAGCGCGTCGGCGATGGCATCCAGGGCGTCGCGGTTGGCCGCCATCAGCGCATAGGCGGTGACGTAGGCCTGGCCGAGCAGCTCCGCCGCGGCCGCGCGCTTGGCGCCGTCGCTCAGCACTGAGCCGAGCGGGTTCTCGGCGAAGGCCCCGCCGCCGCTGGCCCGGTTCATGATCTGCGTCCCGATCCGCTCCAGCCGCCGGCGCACGAGGTCCTCGGCGCTGTCCTCGGCGTTGGGCCCGCGCCGGGGCCCCGGACCGAGCCCGATCGTCACCGGATCGGGGCCCATGGCCAGCTGGCCCACCATCATCGCGGCCAGCGCCGTGGCCGACTGCACGTCCCCGGAGACGCCGGCCGAGTTCTCCTTGTAGAACACGTGCTCGGCGGCCATCGCGCCCAGTACCACGATCAGCCGGCCCAGGAAGTAGCTGCGGAAGTGGCTGAACCGCTCTTCCTTCTCGAGGCTCATGTGGTGGCCCAGCGAGCCGCCGCGCTTGCGGATCGAGAGCCGGGTGGACTCGACGTCCTTGCCGAGGTAGACGTGGCTGGCGGCGGCGTGCCCGGCCTCATGGATGGCCACGGCGCGGGTCTCGTCTGAGATGTACTCGATGTTCTGGGCGGTGCCGGTCTCCACGGTGGTCATGGCCTCGACGATGTCGCGCCACGCGAACTGGCGGCGGCCCTCGGTGTGGGCGATGGTCAGCGCCATCGAGCAGCATTGCTCGATCATCGACGGCGAGTAGCCGTTGGTGATGCGGGCAAGCTCGTCACGGCGGCGGTCGGAGTCCAGGTCGGGCTCGTGGTCGACCTTGCCCAGGTACAGGTCCAGGATGTCCAGCCGATCGTCCTTGGTGGGCGTGCGGAACCAGATGTGGCGGCCCATGCGGCCCGGGCGGGTGAGCGCGGGATCCAGGACCTCGATGGGGACGTTGCAGGCGCCGATGAAGTAGATCTGCTCCGAGCGCGGCTTGGGCGGAGACAGCCGCAGCCGGACCTTCCCGATCTTGCCCGGGACCACGAACATCGCGTCGAGGAACGTGTTGAGGCGGTTGGTGAAGAACTTGCGCATGAGCGGCGGCTCGTCGATGCCGTCCATCACCACCAGCAGCTGGTTGAGCGCTTGACCGCCGCCCGCGCCGCCGCCGCCCATGCCGAAGCCGGGGTAGTAGCGCAGGATGCGCTCGTTGATGCGCTGGGCCACCGTCGGGGGGCCGGTGGTCCGCTCGGCCCGCTGCGCGAACAGCCGCTCGCGCCACTCGCGCGACTCGATGATCACGTCGCCTGAGGCGGTGAGCGCGCCGTTGGGGCCGTAGAAGCAGAGGTCGTGGATCGAGGTGGCCGCTGCGGCCGACGGGCCGCTCATGCCGCTGCCCAGCGCCTGGCGGCGCATGCCCACGGCGTCGATCTCGTCGATGAACACGATGCACTGGCCGCCCCACTTGGCCGCCAGCTTGCGCGCCTTGCGGGCCAGGAACTGGACGGTGATGGCGTCCATCCCGATGAACATCCCGGCGAATCCGGAGCCCGGGATGGTCACGAACGGGCAGTTGAAGTTGGTGGCGATGGCCTTGGAGATCATCGTCTTGCCGGTGCCCGGCGCGCCCAGGAAGAGCAGGCCGCGCTCGCGCTTGCCGCCGGCCTTCTCGAATGCCTCGCCCGATTGCCACAGGGAGATCACGCGCGTGATCTCCTCCTTGGCCTCGGCCTGTCCGCGCACGTCGCCGATCTTCACGCCCCAGCTGGCGTCGCCGGGCTCGTAGCCGCGGATCTGGCGCACGGCGAAGAACAGGAACGGCCCGAAGAAGATCGCGAAGTTGACGAAGAACAGCAGCGGCAGTTGGACGAAGACGAGGCCCAGCTGCGGCAGGGTGTCGGGCGGGAAGATCTGGCGCAACCCGTCGAACGGGTTGAAGAAGGGCGCGTCGACGCCGGCGAAGGCAAAGAACACCTGGCACAGGGCCAGCAGCGCCAGCACGATCAGCACGTAGATGGGCAGCCGGCGGAATTTGCCGCGCCAGTACCAGTAGCGGCGCCGGGCGACGATGTCGTCCTCCTTGAGTGACATGTCGGCGCCGTACAGGCTGGGGGAGGGGATCAGCTTGCGCGTCACCACCTCGATCAAGCCGCGGAAGGTCACGACCGCGAACGCGGTGATGATCAGCGACGCGGCGAGGCTCCAGTGATCGGAGTCAAACAGGATGAGGAAGAACGCGGGCGCGGTCAGTAATGCGACAAACGTCGCCGCGCGCGTCAGCCGTCGCCACTCACCGGCAAGTGCGGGCGCGTGCTCGTTGATCGAGCCCGTGACCCCCGGTCTCTCCTGTGCCAAGGCCATGCGTTCGCTTGAGGGTACATGGCCGACGGCGGGAACGGGCCTGGTTGCGCCGGTCCTCCGGGGCCGACCACGAGCACGTGTCGCCGACCCCAGCGGGGCATCCGTACCTCTAAGCCCCCACTTACCCGAAACTCACTATTTCGAACGTATGTTCGCCAAACGAACTATCGTTGATCAGACGCGGGCGAACCGGTGTCTCTCAGTTGACTGGTCCGATAGCTTCGACGCTCGAGACCGGCCAACACACGTATGGGAGGAACATGAACCGACTACGGTTTCCCGCTCTCGCCGCCGCCGGAGCTGCCGCTCTGGCCTTGGCGAGCGCATCTGCGGCCACGGCCGCCGCACCGGCGAGAGTGACGCTGCGCAACTCGCAGTCGCCGGCGGCGGCCACGACCCCGCGGACGGGGTCAGTGGCCTCCGGGACCCAGATGAACTTCGAGGTGGAGCTCAAGCTGGCCGATCAGGCCGGCGCCGAGTCCTTCTCCCAGGCTGTCTCGACACCTGGCAACGCCTCCTACGGCAAGTTCCTCACGCCCGCGCAGTGGGAAGCGCGCTTCTCGCCGTCAGCCGCTGACGTCAGTCAGGTCGAGCAGTTCCTGACCCAGAGCGGGTTCACGGTCAACAGTGTGTCGGGGGACCGCATGGCCGTCGAGGCGTCGGGTACCGCCGCGCAGGTCGAGCAGGCGTTCGGGACCTCGCTGTCGATGCATCAGGTCGACGGCGACTCGCTCGTCCTCGCCGACCAGAACCTGTCGGTCCCGTCCAGCATCGCCGCCATCGTCGGCGGGGTGTCGGGCGTGAGCGACACGCTGTCCAAGCCCGACGACACCGTCGGGGGCCCCAGCACCACGTCGAGCACCACCCCAGCTGCAGGGAATCCCAACAAGCCGCCGTTCCCGCCCTCGCCCGGCTTCCGGGTGGCGCCCCCGTGCGGCCAGTACTACAACCAGATCTTCGACACGACGCTGCCCCAATTCCCGGGCGGCCAGTCCAAGCCGCCGTGGGTGGTCTGCGGATACACCGGACCGCAGTTCCGCAGCGCCTATGACCTGAGCGGCGCCAACACCGGCCGCGGGGTCACCGTGGCGGTGGTCGACGCGTACCTGTCGCCGACGCTGTTCGCCGACGCGCATCAGTTCGCGCAGATCAATGACCCGAGCAACCCCTTCAGCGCGGGTCAGTTCGAGACTCAGGCTCCGGCCAACTTCAACAAGGGCGGCCCCAACAAGTGCGACGCTCCCGGCTGGTTCGGGGAGCAGACCCTTGACGTGGAGGCGGTGCACAACGTGGCACCGGGCGCCACGGTCCTGGCCTCGGCGGCCAAGAGCTGCACCACGCCGGCGCTCAACAAGGCGCTGCGCAACGTGATCGATCAGCACTCGGCCCAGGTGGTGAGCAACTCCTACGGTGACGACGCCGGGGACGCGCTTGACACCGCCGGGGACCGCCAGGCCACGGATGACATCCTGCTCATGGCGGCGGCCACCGGCGTCACCGTGACGTTCTCCAGCGGCGACGATGGTGACGAGTTCACCACCGTCGGCCAGGTGGCGGCCGACTATCCGGCCTCCAGCCCGTACGCCACCGCCGTCGGTGGCACGAGCCTCGAGATCGGCCAGGCCGGCCAGCGGCTCGGTGAGTTCGGCTGGTCCACCGCGCGCAGCTCCCTCTGCAACGACACGCTCGTGTCCGAGGGTGGCTGCACCGCGGCGCAGGAAGGCCAGTGGCTGCCGATCGACCTCGCGCTGGATGGCGGCTCGGGCGGCGGCACCAGCGTGGTGTACCCGCAGCCGTTCTACCAGCACGGCGTGGTTCCCAATGCGCTGTCAGAGGTCAACGGCAACACGCCGATGCGCGTGGTGCCCGATATCTCGATGGAGGGCGATCCCGGCACCGGGATGCTGGTGGGGCAGACGCAGCAGTTCCCCAACGGCGTCTTCTATGACCAGTACCGGATCGGCGGCACCAGCGTGGCATCACCGCTGTTCGCCGGCGTGGTGGCACGGGCCGATCAGGCCCGCGGCGCCTCGCTCGGGTTCGTCAACCCGGCGCTGTACTCGCTGTCCGGGAAGCCGTCGGCGCTGTTCGACATCGGGCCGGCCGGCAACCAGAGTCAGTCCCGCTCCGACTTCGCCAACGAGGTCGACAACACCGACGGGCTGCTCTTCACCCACCGGATCATCGATTACGAGGGCCCGGAGCAGTTCTGCACCAAGAAGAACGTCTGCACCACGCGACAGGTGGCGCTCCATGCCACGCGCGGCTACGACAACATGACGGGGCTCGGTTCGCCGGGCGCCAACTTCGTCGGCGCACTCAGCGGGCACTAGGAAGAAAGCGCGAGACGCCGGACGCGTTCGCGGACGCGTCCGGCCCTCGCAACAGCTCAGAGGTTGACGGCGATGTACTTGGTCTCGAGGTACTCCTCGATCCCCTCATAGCCGCCCTCGCGCCCGAAGCCTGACTGCTTGACGCCGCCGAACGGCGCCTGGGCGTTGGACACGATGCCCTGGTTGAGGCCGATCATCCCGGTCTCGAGCTTCTCGCAGACGCGCAGCGCGCGCTTGAGGTCACTGGTGAACACGTACGCCACCAGGCCGTACTCGGTGTTGTTGGCGGCGGCGATCGCCTCGTCCTCGTCGGTGAACCCCTTGACCGGGGCGACGGGGCCGAAGATCTCCTCCTGCAGGAGCTCGGCGTCGTCGGGGATGTCGGTGAGCACCGTCGGCTGGTAGAAGTAGCCCGCGCCGTCGCGCTTGTGGCCGCCCACCACCGCGGTGGCCCCGCGGCCCAGCGCGTCCTCGACCAGCTCGGCCACCTTGCCGCGCTGGGTGTCGTCGATGAGCGGGCCGACGTCGGTGCCCTCGTCGACACCGCGCCCGAGCTTCAGGGCGCCCATCTTCTCCGCCAGCTTGCTCGCAAACTGATCGGCCACCGCGCCGGCGACGTGGAAACGGTTGGCCGAGGTGCACGCCTCGCCCATGTTGCGCATCTTGGCCAGCATCGCGCCGGCCACCGCCGCATCGATGTCGGCGTCCTCGAAGACGAGGAACGGCGCGTTGCCGCCCAGCTCCATCGACAGGCGCAGCAGCGTGTCCGACGCCTGGGCCATGAGCCGCCGCCCCACCTCGGTGGAGCCGGTGAAGGACATCTTGCGCAGACGCTGGTCGGCGATGAGGGGGCTCATGGTCTCGCCTGAGGACGAGGCGGTGATGAGGTTGAGAACGCCCCCGGGCAGTCCGGCCTCCTCCAGGATCTGGGCCAGGGCCAGCATCGAGAGCGGCGTCTGCTGCGCGGGCTTGACCACCATCGTGCAGCCCGCGGCGATCGCCGGGCCGATCTTGCGCGTGCCCATGGCCAGTGGGAAGTTCCAGGGGGTGATCATCAGGCAGGGGCCGACGGGCTGCTTCATGGTGAGGATCCGCCCCGCGCCGTTGGCCGCGACGGCATAGCGGCCGTCGATGCGGACCGACTCCTCCGAGAACCAGCGGAAGAACTCGGCGGCGTAGGCGATCTCGCCCAGCGACTCTTTGACCGTCTTGCCCATCTCCAGGGTCATCAGGAGGGCCAGATCGTCCTTGCGCTCGGTGATCATCTCGAACGCCCGGCGCAGGATCTCGCCGCGCTCGCGCGGCGCCATGGCGGCGAACTCGGGGCCGGCGTCGACGGCGGCGTCAAGCGCGGCCTTGGCGTCGTCCACCGACGCGTCGGCGACGTCGCAGAGCGGCTCCTCGGTGGAGGGGTCCTCGACGCTCAGCGTGCCCTTGGCGCCGTCGCGCCACTGGCCGCCGATGTAGAGCTGCTTGGGAACCTGGTCGACAACCTGCTGTTCTTGGGAAGCGGTGATCGTGGTCATGGACGTCAACCTACTACTGCGGCCCCCGCGGCCTCATGGCCCCAAGAAAAAGGGCGCCGACCGCGTGGTCGACGCCCTGATCCTCTATGGGTTGTCTGCGGAAATGCGGTTATGCGGCCGCAGGGTGCGGCGCCGGCTCCAGCGCCACGTTGAGCACCTCGTCGATGGTCATCGCGACGTGGAACGTCATCTGCTCGCGGACCTCCTCGGGCACGTCGTCCAGGTCGCCCCGGTTGCGCTCGGGCAGAATCACGTCGGTCAGGCCCGCCGCGTGGGCGGCGAGGACCTTCTGCTTGAGGCCGCCGATCGGAAGGACGCGACCCTGGAGGGTCACCTCACCGGTCATGCCGACGGTGTGCTTGACCGGCCGCTGGGTGAGCAGCGAGGTCAGCGCGGTCACCATCGTCACGCCGGCGGACGGGCCGTCCTTGGGGATGGCGCCGGCCGGGACGTGGACGTGGAACGCCTCGTCCTCGAACTGGGCGGGGTTGATGTTGAGGTCGGCCGCGTGGCCACGGACGTAGGAGAGGGCGATCTGCGCCGACTCCTTCATCACGTCGCCCAGCTGACCGGTCAGGGTCAGCCCCGGCTTGCCCGGCATCGCCGTGGCCTCGACGAACAACACGTCGCCGCCGGCGCCGGTGACCGCCAGGCCGGTGGCCACTCCGGGCACCGCTGTGCGGATCGCCGACTCCTGGAAGAACCGCTGACGCCCCAGGGCGTCACGGAGCGCATCGGTGTCGACGGTCACGGGAGCCGTGGCCTTGCCCGACGCGATCTTCGTCGCGGTCTTGCGCAGCAGCGTGCCAAGGTCGCGCTCGAGCTGGCGGACGCCGGCCTCGCGCGTGTAGTCGGTGGCCACGGTCTCCAGCATCACATCGGAGACCTCGACCTCCTCGGCGCGCAGGCCGTTTCGCTCCAGCTGGCGCGGCCACAGGTAGCCGCGGGCGATCGCCACCTTCTCGTAGGTGGTGTAGCCGTCGAAGCGGATGACCTCCATGCGGTCCAGCAGCGGGCCGGGGATGGTGTCGGCCACGTTGGCGGTGGCGATGAACATCACCCCGGACAGGTCCAGCTCCAGGTCGAGGTAGTGGTCGCGGAACGCGTGGTTCTGCGCCGGATCCAGGACCTCCAGCAGGGCCGCCGAGGGGTCGCCGCGCCAATCGGCGCCGACCTTGTCGACCTCGTCGAGCATGATCACCGGGTTCATCGTGCCGGCGTCCCGCAGGGCACGGACCAGCCGTCCCGGCAGCGCGCCGATGTAGGTCCGCCGGTGACCCCGGATCTCGGCCTCGTCACGGACGCCGCCCAGCGACATGCGCACGAACTCGCGGCCCGTGGCGCGGGCGATCGACTCGCCGATCGAGGTCTTACCGGTGCCGGGCGGGCCGATCAGGGTGAGGATGGCGCCGGAGCGCTTGTCCTCTTGAATGCCGCGATCGACGCGCAGCTTCTTGACCGCGATGTACTCGACGATCCGGTCCTTGACGTCCTCCAGACCCGCGTGGTCGGCGTCCAGGATCTCCCGCGCGTGCGTCGGGTCGAGCTTCTCCTCGGAGCGCTCGTTCCACGGGACCGAGAGGATGGTGTCCAGGTAGGTGCGGATGACGCTGGACTCGGCGGACTGCTCGCCCATGCGCTCCAGGCGGCCGAGCTCCTTGTCGGCCTGCTCCCGAGCGTGCTCGGGCATGCCCGCCGCTTCGATCTTGGTCCGGTACTCCTCCACGACCGAGGCGTCGTCCTCGTCGAGCTCCTTGCGGATCGAGTCCATCTGCTTGCGCAGGAAGTACTCGCGCTGCTGCTTCTCGGCGCCGGACTCCACGTCCTCGCGGATGCGCTTGCGCACCTGCAGCTCGGCCAGGCGCTCGCGCTGGTAGCCCAACGCCAGCTCCAGCCGCTCAGTCACGTCGAGCGTCTGCAGCAGTTCGACCTTCTGGTCGTACCTGAGGTCGGGGGAGTAGCCGGAGGTGTCCGCCAGCGAGCCGGGCTCGGAGATCGAGCGCAGGAACGCGCTGATGCGGCCGTCGTCGCCGCGGACCTCGAGGATCTCCTCGACCACGGCGCGGTACTCGCGCTCCAGGTTGCGGGTCTTGCCGTCCACGGGGACGGGGTCGGGGCGCTCGTCGACCTCGACGAACAGCCGGCCGTCGGGCATCGTCTGGGCGGCGCCCGCGACACCGCGGTGCTGGCCCTGCAGCTCGAAGGCGCGGCCGCCACCGGGCAGGCGCACGCGGTTGCTCACTTCGGCGACCGTTCCCACGGCCGCGTAGTCCTGCTCATGGCGAGGCACCAGCAGGACGCGCTCTTCGTCGCCGGCGTCGATCGCCAGCGTGAGCGACATGCCCGGGAAGACGACGACGTCCTCCAACGGGACAAGCAGAAGGCGACTCATCAAGTCTTCACTTTCATTAGGTACTTACGAAGGATAAGTAGAGGATACCACCGCGGGCGGCGCGCCTCAACCGGATCTCAGTCCCCCCGACTGAGATTATCAGCAGGCTCTCGCCTCAGGGGGCTCGGGTTCGCTCTGCCATCGCCCGAGATCTGGGATCATCGACGGCGATGCCAACCCCGCGCCGCCATGAGAAGGACCCGGCTCGCGACGTCCTCGCCGCCGAGGAGTTCGGCATGCCCGCCCCGGACCCGGGGCTCCATGCCGACCCGGCCCACGACGTTTTGGCCGCCGAGGAGTTCGGCATGCCCGCCCGGGACCCGGCGCTCCACTACGGGCCCGTGACGCTCCCCACCGACCCCACCGGGATCGCCGAGCCCCACGACGTCCTGGCCGCCGAGGAGTTCGCCATGCCCGCCGGCCGCGGTGACACCGACGTCTGGGGCCCGCAGCCCCGCCTCAGTTCGCGCCCGACGTTGGTCGCGGCCGCCGCGTTGGCCTTGCTTGCAACGTTTTTGTTGCGCCGGCGCCGCACTTAAGTTCCAAACGCGTCTTGTTCCGTCACGCACCGGGGCGCGACCCTGGACGTGGTGCGACTGAGGGCTGCTGAGCAACCACCAGACGACTCACGTCTGGCAAAGCTGGCGGCCAACCAGCACGGGGTGGTGGCTCGCCACCAACTGTTGGCGCTCGGCTTCTCTTCCCAAGCGATCAAAACGCTCGTGTCGCGGAAGCGGCTGCACAGACTCCACCTCGGCGTCTATGCCGTGGGCCATCCTCGTCTCAGGGCTCACGGACGGTGGACGGCGGCAGTGCTCGCCTGCGGGCCGGGCGCAGTCCTCAGCCATCTCGATGCGGCAGCCCTTCACGACCTGCGCCGGATCGGCAGTGGCCTGGTGCACGTGACCGCGCCGCGGACCCATGAGTTGAATGGGATCCGATGTCATCGGGCCAGAACGCTTGATCCACGGGATACGAGCGTCGTCGACGGCATCCCCGTCACCAGCCTCGCGCGCACCTACCTCGATCTCGCCGAGATCCTCACCCACGCACGCCTCATCGACGTGCTCGAGGCCGGCGAGCGCCAGAGCAAGCTCGACGTCAGCGCCATCGACGCCATGATCGCCCGCAGCCCCGGCCGCCACGGCATCGAACCGTTGCAGGCCGCGATGGCGGAGCTCACCGACGCGCCGCCCCTGCTCCAGTCAGGGCTCGAGCGCGCCTTTCGGCACGTCGCCCGCGCATACAACCTTCCGATGCCCCAGTTCAACGGTTACGTCGAGGGCGAGCTCGTGGACATGGTGTGGCGCGAGCAGCGGCTCGTCGTCGAGGTCGACGGACGGCGCTGGCATATCGGCAAGCGGGCGTTCGGCGAGGACCGCCGGCGCGACCGCAAGCTCCTGCGCGCCGGCTGGAGGGTGGTGCGCTTCACCGACGATCAGGTGGCGCAGGACCCCGCCGGCGTCGCCGCGGAGCTCAGCGCGCTGCTGCGCGACGGGCCTGGGCTGCCGCCGGGGAGATCAGGTCCGTGATCGTCCCGTCCTCGAGCTCGGCGGCCAAGGCGATCGTCTCGGACAACGTCGGGTGCGGATGCACGCTGAGCGCGATGTCCTCGGCGTTGGCGCCCATCTCGAGTGCCAGCACCGCCTCGGAGATGAGGTCCCCGGCCCCGACCCCGACGATCCCGGCGCCCAGGACACGCTGGGACTCCGGCTCGAACACCAGCTTGGTCAAGCCCTCGTCGCGGCCCAGACCCAGAGCCCGGCCCGACGCGGTCCAGGGGAAGATGGCCTTCTCGTACTCGATCCCGTCAGCCTTGGCGCGAGTCTCGGTCAGGCCCATCCACGCCACCTCGGGGTCGGTGTAGGCCACCGAGGGGATCGTCTTGGCGTCGAACTCGACGTCGAGGCCGGAGATGACCTCGGCCGCCACCTTGCCCTCGTGCATCGCCTTGTGGGCGAGCTGCGGCTCGCCGACGATGTCGCCGATGGCGTAGATGCCCGGCACGTTGGTGCGCATCTTGGCGTCGACCGGGATGAAGCCGCGCTCGTCGACGGTCACCCCGGCCGCCTCGGCGTCGATGGCCCGGCCATTGGGCACGCGCCCGACGGCGACCAGCACGCGGTCGAACATCTTTGCGCCGGCGCCGGAGATCTCCACCTTCAGCCCGTTCTTCTGGACCTTGATGCTCTCCGCCTTGCTGGACAGGAGCACGTCCTCGTAGCGGCCGCCGATCCGCTTGGCCAGCACGCGCACGAGGTCGGAATCACAGCCGGTGAGCAGGTGGTCGAGCATCTCGACGACGGTGACCTTGGCGCCCAGCGCGTCGTAGACGCACGCCATCTCCAGGCCGATGATCCCGCCGCCGATCACCAGCAGCCGCCCGGGGATCGACTGAGGCGAAAGGGCGCCGGTGGAGTCGATGATCCGCTCGTCCTCGGGCAGGCCCGGGATCGTCGCCGCCTGCGAGCCGGCGGCGATGATGAGGTTGTCAAAGGTGATGGTGCGGTCGCCCACGGCCAGTGAGTTGGCGCCGTTGAGCGTCCCCTCGCCGTGGATCACCTCGACCTCGCGCCGCTTGGCCAGGCCGGCGATCCCGCCGGTGAGCTTGTCGACGACCGATTGCTTCCACTCGAGCAGCTTGGGCAGGTCCACCTTGGGCTTGCCGAACGAGACGCCGTGGGTGGCCATCTCCTCGGTCTCGGCGATGACCCTCGCGGCGTGCAACAGCGCCTTGGACGGGATGCAGCCGACGTTGAGGCAGACGCCGCCGAGAGTCTGGTGGCGCTCGACCAGCGCGGTGCGCAAGCCCAGGTCCGCCGCCCGGAAGGCCGCGGTGTAGCCGCCGGGGCCGGACCCGAGCACCACCACCTGGAAATCACGGTCGCTGTCAGACGACGGAGCCGGGGGAGCGGGTGGAGGCTCCGCCTCGCGCACGACCTCGGCCGCCGCCGGCTGCTCCTCGTTCGATGCGCCGTCGTCCGCAGCCGGGCCGGCGCCGTCGAGCGTCAACAGCAGCGACCCCTCGGACACCCGGTCCCCGACTGACACCGACAGCTCCTTGACCACCCCGGCCAATGGCGCGGGCACGTCCATGGTGGCCTTGTCAGATTCCAGCGTGACCAGCGGATCCTCGACGGCCACCGAATCGCCGACCGAGACGAGGATCTCGATCACCGGGACATCGTCGAAGTCCCCGATGTCGGGGACGCGTACCTCGGAGCTCTCGCTCACAGCAACGCCCGGCGCAGATCCGACAGCACGCGAACGAGGAAGGCCACGAACCGTGCGGCCGCCGCGCCGTCGATCACGCGGTGGTCGTAGGACAGCGACAGCGGCACCATCAACCGCGGAACGAACTCCGAGCCGTCCCACACCGGCTTCATGGCGGCGCGGGTGACGCCGAGGATGGCCACCTCGGGCGCGTTGACGATCGGTGTGAACGACGTTCCGCCAATTCCGCCCAGAGACGAGATGGTGAAGCTGGCCCCGCGCATCTGATCGATGGAGAGCTTGCCGTCGCGGGCCCGAGCGGACAGCTCGGTGAGGTCGACGGCGATCTCCTTGAGGCCCTTGCGGTCCGCGTCCTTGATCACCGGCACCAGCAGGCCGCCGGGCGTGTCGGCGGCAAAGCCGATGTTGTAGTAGCGCTTGAGGATGAGCTGGTCGCCGTCCAGCGACGAGTTGAAGTTCGGGAATTCCTTGAGCGCGGTCACGCACGCGGCCACCAGGAAGGACACCATCGTGAACTTGACGCCCTCGCGCGCGTGCTCCTCGTTGAGCTGCTTGCGCCAGGCCTCCAGGTCGGTGATGTCGGCCTCGTCGTTGTGGGTGACGTGGGGGATCATCACCCAGTTGCGGGCGAGGTTCGGCGCGGAGATCCGCTGGATGCGCGAACGCTCCACGCGCTCGATCGGGCCGAACTTCTCGAAGTCCACAGACGGCCACGGCAGCAGGTCCAGACCGGACGTTCCTGAAGCGGCCGGAGGTTCGGCGCCAGCTGAACCTCCACCGGCGCCCGCGTCCGCGAGTGCCGCAACGTCGTCCTTGGTGATGCGTCCCTTGCGGCCGCTGCCGGTCACCGAGCTGAGGTCCACGCCCAGTTCGCGGGCCAGCCGTCGCGCGGAGGGGCTGGCGTAGATCGGGCCACCGCCGTTGCTGCGCGCTGGGGCCGCCGCAGGCTGCGATGGAGCCGCGGATGGCGCGGGCTCGGCCGGCTGGGAGGGCGCCTCGACGGACTCGGCCGGCGCCGTCGTGGCCTCCGCGCTCCGGTTGGCGGCCGCGGCCTGCTCGGCCGGCTCGCCGCCCCCCGCGTCGCCGTCGCCGCCCTCGAGGCTCATGAGGATCGAGCCCTGCGACACCCGGTCGCCCAGCGACACGCTGATCTCGCGCACGGTGCCGGCCAGCGGCGCGGGCACGTCCATGGTGGCCTTGTCGGATTCGAGCGTGACCAGGGGATCCTCCACCGCCACGGTGTCCCCGACCGAGACGAGGATCTCGATCACCGGGACCTCGTCGAAGTCCCCGATGTCCGGGACCTCCACCTTCGTCAGGGTCGCGCTCATACCGTCGTCGGCGGCGGGGCGTCGGCGTCGATCTCGTACTTCTTGATCGCCTGGGCCACGAGCTTGCGATCGACCGCGCCGGTGTCGGCGAGCTCCTTGAGCGCGGCCACCGCGACGTAGTGGCGGTCGACCTCGAAGAAGCGCCGCAGCGCGGTGCGGAAGTCGCTGCGCCCGTAACCGTCGGTGCCGAGCGTCCGGTAGGGCCCCGGCACCCACTGGCGGATCTGATCGGGCACGGCGCGCAGGTAGTCGGTGGAGGCGATCACCGGTCCACGGCGATCAGACAGCTGCTCGCTCACATAGGCGACCCGGGACTTCTTGGAGGGGTGGAGCATGTTCCAGCGCTCGACGTCCAGGCCGTCGCGGCGCAGTTCGGAGAACGAGGTCACGCTCCACACGTCGGAGAGCACGCCGAAGTCCTCCTCGAGCAGATCGGCGGCGGCGATGACCTCGCGCAGGATCGTGCCCGAGCCCAGCAGCTGCACGACCGGCTTCCGCGGAGACCGGCCCCGGGTGGGTGCGGTTTCACGCAGCCGATACATGCCGCGCAGGATGCCCTCCTCCGCGCCCTCGGGCATCGCCGGGTGCACGTAGTTCTCGTTCATCAGGGTGATGTAGTAGAAGACGTCCTCCTGCTCCTCCAGCATCCGGCGCAGGCCGTCCTGGATGACCACGGCCAGCTCGGAGCCGAAGGCCGGGTCATAGGCGCGGCAATTGGGCACCACGGAGAACAGGAGGTGGCTGTGGCCGTCCTCGTGCTGGAGGCCCTCGCCGTTGAGGGTGGTTCGCCCCGCCGTACCTCCCAGCATGAACCCCCGGGTGCGGCAGTCGCCGGCGGCCCACACGAGGTCGCCGACCCGCTGGTAGCCGAACATCGAGTAGTAGATGTAGAACGGCACCATCGGCACGTTGTGGGCGCTGTAGGAGGTGCCGGCGGCGATGAACGACGAGGTCGACCCCGCTTCGGTGATCCCCTCCTCGAGGATCTGGCCGTGCTCGTCCTCCTTGTAGAACATGAGCTGCTCGGAATCCTGGGGGCTGTAGCGCTGGCCGAAGGGGGAGTAGATGCCGACCTGGCGGAACAGGCCCTCCATGCCGAACGTGCGCGACTCGTCGGGGACGATGGGGACGATGTGACGCCCCAGCTTCTTGTCGCGCAGCAGGGCGGCGAGGATCCGGACGAAGGACATCGTGGTCGAGATCTCGCGGTCCCCGGTGCCGTCCAGGTGGGGCTTGAATGTCTCCAGCGGCGGCGCCGTGATCGACGTCGACTTGGGCCGGCGGGTCGGCAGCGAGCCGCCGAGCTTCTCGCGGCACTCGCGCAGGAGCTGCATCTCCGGCGAGTCAGCCGGCGGCTTGTAGTACTCGGCTTCGTGAACCTGCTGGTCTGAGAGGGGCAGCTCGAAGCGGTCGCGGAAGGCGAGCAGGGCTGCCTCGGTCATCTTCTTGGCCTGATGGGTGATCATCTGGCCCTCGCCCGAGACGCCCATGCCGTAGCCCTTGATCGTCTTGGCCAGGATGACGGTCGGCTGGCCGGTGTGGCGCACCGCGGCTGCGTAGGCGGCGTAGACCTTCTGCTGGTCGTGGCCGCCGCGGTTGAGCAGCCAGATCTCGTCGTCGGACATGTGGCTGACCCGCTCGAGCACGCGCGGGTCACGCCCGAAGAAGTGCTCGCGCACGTAGGCGCCGTCGCGCGACTTGAACGTCTGGTAGTCGCCGTCGACACAGTCGTCCATGACCTTGACCAGAGCGCCGTCGACGTCGGCCTCCAGGAGCGGATCCCACCGCGAGCCCCAGATGACCTTGATCACGTTCCAGCCCGCGCCGCGGAAGTCAGACTCGAGCTCCTGGATGATCTTGCTGTTGCCGCGCACCGGCCCATCGAGGCGCTGGAGGTTGCAGTTGACCACCCAGATGAGGTTGTCCAGCTGCTCGCGTCCGGCCAGGGCGGTCGCGCCCATGGACTCGGGCTCGTCCATCTCGCCGTCGCCCAGGAACGCCCACACCTTGCGCGGGGCGGTCTCGGCCATCCCGCGCGCCTGCAGGTACTTCATGAAACGCGCCTGGTAGATCGAGGTGATGGCCCCGATGCCCAGCGAGACCGTGGGGAACTGCCAGAACTCGGGCATCAGCCACGGGTGCGGGTAGGAGCTCAGCCCGCCTTCGACCGAGACCTCCTGGCGGAAGCCGTCCAGTTGCGCTTCGGTCAGCCGGCCCTCGAGGTAGGCGCGGGCGTAGTTGCCGGGCGAGGAGTGGCCCTGGAAATAGACGAGGTCGCCGCCGTGCTCGTCCGTCGCTCCGTGCCAGAAGTGGTTGAAGCCGACCTCCATGAGCGTGGCCAGCGACTGGTAGGTGGCGATGTGCCCGCCGAGCTCCGACGAGATCTTGTTGGCGCGCAGGACCATGCAGATGGCGTTCCAGCGCACGATCGAGCGCAGGCGGCGCTCGACCATCGCATCTCCCGGAAACGGCGGCTCCAGCGCCCGCGGGATGGTGTTGACGTAGTCGGTGTTGAGGCTGGCGATCGGGCCGGTACCGGCGTGCTGGGCGCGCTCGATGACCCGCTTGAGCAGGTCCCGTGCGCGGTCCGGGCCGTCGTGGGAGACGACCGCGTCCAGCGCCTCGAGCCACTCGGTGGTCTCTACCGCGTCGGGATCGACGGCGTCGGGCTCGGCTCCGTTGCCATTCGTGCGCGGTGTCTCTGTCTGGACGCGATCGGTCATGGCCTTTGGCGACTAGGGGTCAGAGGATCGACTATACCTCCGGATTCGCACTCCCACGGGCGAGGCCCGGCAGGCCGATTTGTCGTAGCGTGATGGGTATGAGCTTGCGCAGGGTGGAGGGCCTCCCGGGCGCCCCGTGGGATCGTCCTCTGGCCGGGATGCTGGACCGGATAACGGTTCACTCCGAGATCCTCGAGGGGAACCCGCTCGGCGATCCGGCGCGGCGGCCGTTGTACGTGTATCGCTCCCCCGGGGCGATCGCCCCGGGCCGAGAGCGGTTCCCCGCGGTCTACGTGCTCCAGGGCTACTCCGGTCAGGTCGACATGTGGGTCGGACGCACCGCGTTTGAACCCACCAACATCGAGCGGCTCGATGACATGTTCGCGGCCGGGGAGTGCCCGGACGCGATCGTGGTGTTCGTCGATGCCTGGACGTCGCTGGGCGGATCCCAGTTCCTCAACTCGTCCAGCACGGGCCGCTACCTGGACTATCTGTGCGACGAGATCGTCCCCTTCGTGGACGAGCGCTATCCGACACTGCCGGGCCGCGAGCACCGCGGCGTGGCGGGGAAGTCCTCAGGCGGGTATGGGGCGATGGTGGCGCCGATGCTCCGTCCCGACGTGTTCGGGGCGTTGGCCTCCCACGCGGGTGACGCGCTGTTCGAGTACTGCTACCTGCCGGAGTTCCCGGGCATTGCCCGCCGGCTGCGCGACGATTTCGGCGGCTCCTACGAGGCGCTGCTGAGCAAGATGCGCAAGGACCCGGCGTTTGACTGGGGGCGCTTCGGCGACGCCTTCTCCATGTACGCGTACGCCTGCGCCTACACGCCCGATCCCGACGCCCCGGGCAAGCCGTTGCTTCCCTTTGACCCGGCCACGGGTCGTCTGGACGAGGAGATCTGGCGTCAGTGGCTGGCGCTTGACCCCGTCCGCATGGCGCAGCCGCACGCCGAGGCCCTGCGCAGCATGCGGCGGATCTATCTCGACGCCGGCCGCCAGGACGAGTTCTTCCTGGACCTGGGGGCGCAGGCATTCTCCGATGAGCTGACCCGGCTCGACATTCCGCACACGCTCGAGCTCTTCGACGGCAAGCACGGCGGGATCTCCTACCGGTACCCTGGCGCGATCCGGCAGCTGGTGCTGTCGCTTCGCGAGCCGTGACCACCACCGCCCACACCGATCTCGCCTTCGCCGGGCCCGGCGCCCTGGCCGCGCTGGTCCGGGCGGGAGACGCGTCGCCGCGCGAGCTGGTGGAGCTCTATCTGCGCCGGATCGAGGCGCTCGATCCCCAGCTCAACGCGTTTCGTGTGCTGCGCGCCGAGCAGGCACTCGCCGAGGCCGACCAGGTCGACCGCTCTGCCCCGCTCGCCGGCGTCCCGATCGCGGTCAAGGACGACATCAACCTGGCCGGTGAGGCCGCCACCCGCGGCTCGCGCTCCTTCGGGCCCCCGGCGACCGCCGACGCCGAGCCGATCCGCCGCCTGCGCGCCGCCGGTGCGATCCCGGTCGGCGTCACCAACGTGCCCGAGCTCATGATCTTCCCGTGGACGGCGACGGCGGCCAACGGCGTGACCCGCAACCCATGGGATCCCGCGCGCACCACCGGCGGGTCGTCGGGCGGCTCGGCGGCAGCGGTGGCCGCGGGCCTGGTGGCGGCCGCCACCGCGTCTGACGGCGGAGGCTCGATCCGCATCCCGGCGGCCGCCTGCGGGCTGGTGGGCATGAAGCCCAGCCGCGGCCGGGTGACCGGGGGCGGCTGGCTGGGATTGTCGACCTACGGCGCGCTCGCGCGGACCGTGGCCGACAGTGCGCTCCTGCTCGACGTCATGCACGGTGCCTTGCCCGGGGATCCCCATCACGCGCCGGTGTTCACCGGCAGCTACGCCGACGCCGCCGCGACGCCGCCGCCGCCGCTGAAGATCGCCATGTCGCGCAAGCTGCCGCCCGGGCAGTTGGCGCGCGTGTCGGGCGATCAGCGCGGCGCGTGGGAGCGCACGGGCGCGCTCCTGAGCGCGCTCGGCCACGACGTCGTCCCCAAGGATCCCGCCTACGCGATGGTCCAGCTGGAGTTCTTCCAGACCTGGGTGCGTGGCGTCTATGAGGAGTCGCTCACGGTGCCCGATCGCAGCATGCTCGAGCCGTCCACCCGCCAGATGGCCGCCCTGGGCCGCTATCTGGTGCCGCCCCGCCGCCGCGAGGCCATCCTGGCGGCGCGCGCCCGGACCACCGCGCGCATCACCGCGCTGTGGGAGGAGTTCGACGTTCTATTGGTGCCCACGCTGGCCAAGACGGCCATCGCCGCCGAGGGCGGCTACGGCAAGCCGGCGCCGGCGGCGATCGACATCTCCGGCCGGTTTGCGCCGTTCACGCCGGTCTTCAACGTCACCGGCCAGCCCGCGATCTCGATCCCGGCCGGCCTCGGCAACGACGGGCTGCCGCTCGCCGTCCAGCTGATCGGTAGGGTGGGCGCCGAGGACACGCTGTACTCGCTCGCCGGCCAGATCGAAGCGGCCGCGCCGTGGGCTCAGCGCCGTCCGACCATCTCATGACCCGCACCATCCGCCTCTCGCTCGCCATCGCCGCGCTCGCGGTGGCCGCGCTCGCGGCGGCGGGGACGGCCTCGGCCCGGACGGTGTGGCTGTGCAAGCCGGGGCAGTCGCCCGACCCCTGCAACGTCAGCCTGGCCACGACGGTGTTCTCGCCGACGCTGCACAAGCTCAAGGTCACCCACCCGGCGAAGGCCAAGGCGCCGTCGATCGACTGCTTCTACGTGTACCCGACCGTGTCTGACCAGAAGACGACGCTGGCCAACCTGCACGTCGATCCGGAGGAGCGCTCGATCGCGCTCTACCAGGCGGCACGCTACTCACAGTACTGCCGGGTGTTCGCCCCGATGTATCGCCAGGTCACCGTCCCGGCGCTGCAATCCGGCACTCAGGAGACGCCCCATCAGCTGGCCGTCCCCCTCAGCGACGTCCGCAACGCGTTCGCCACGTACCTCAAGAAGGACAACCACGGCCGCGGGTTCGTCCTCATCGGCCACTCCCAGGGGTCGTTCGTGCTCGAGCAACTGATCGCCAAGGATGTGGATTCCAAGCCGGCCGTGCGCAAGCGGCTGGTGTCGGCGATCCTGATGGGCGGCAACGTCCTCGTCAAGCGCGGGAAGGGCACCGGCGGTAGCTTCCAGCACATTCCGGCGTGCCGCTCGGCGACGCAGCTGGGGTGCGTGATCGCGTTCTCAACCTTCGATCAGCCGCCGCCGGCCAACTCCCTGTTCGGCCGCACGACCGTCCCGGGGGATCAGGTTCTCTGCACCAACCCGGCGGCGCTCGGGGGCGGGGCGGCCAAGGTCGATCCCGTGCTCCCGTCGGCGCCGTTTGCGCCAGGGACCCTGATCGCAGCCGGTAACGCGCTGCTGAAGGTCACCATCCCCAAGGCGAGCACCGAGTGGATCAGCGAGCCCGATGCGTACCGCGCCCAGTGCTCCTCGGCCGGCGGGGCCAACGTGCTGCAGATCACCGCCCTGGACGGCGCCCAGACCGCCACCCCCAGCCCGGATCCGACGTGGGGGCTGCACCTGCTCGACGCCAACATCGAGCTCGGCAACCTCGTCTCGGTGATGCACAGCGAAGCCGGCGCCTACACGGCGCGCCCGGCCGCACCGCTGGAGCCGACCTCGCACTAGCCCCTCGGACCGCGCGGAGGGCGGTGCGCGCGCCTGCCGCGGGCACCGTCGTACGGTACACTCTCGTACCGTGAGCGCCGTCGCTGAGCCCGCACCGCGCACCGAGCCGCCGCCGGACCCCGCGTCCGGTCTCGCTCCCTCGCAGGCCGGCCCCGTGGACCCGGGGGCCCCGGTCCATATGCCGCCCGGCCTCGCGATCCCCGGCCCGCTCCAGGGGCTGCGCTTTGCCCGGCGCCCGATGACGTTTGCTCTGAGCGCACATCGCCGGTTCGGCGACGTCTGGCAGATCCGCGTGCCGACGCGCAGCGAGGCCTTCGTCGTCACCTGTCATCCGGACCACGTGCGCTCGCTGCTCAAGGCCGATCCCGCTGACGCGCCGTCGCTCACCGGCGAGTCGCCGCTGCGCCCGATCCTCGGCCCCAACTCGGTGCTGACCTCGGTCGGGGCGCGCCACATGCGCCAGCGCAAGCTCCTGCTGCCGGCGTTTCACGGTGAGGCCGTGCAGCGCTACGTGGCGATGATCGCCGACGTCGCGCGCCAGGAGATCGACCACTGGCCGCTCGGCGAGCCGTTCGCGCTCGCTCCGCGGATGCAGGCGGTGACGCTGGAGGTGATCATGCGCGGCGTCTTCGGCGTCGGGGTCGCATCCCAGGCCACCGCCTCCGAGCGCCGGATGCGCCAGGCCCTGCGACGCATGCTCGCCGCCTCGATGTCATCGCTGTACCTGCTCGTGGAGCTGCGCAACGCCCGACACCTCGAGCCTCAGGGCGTGCTCGCCGCCGTGATGGCGATGGTCGACCGCCAGATGTACGCGGTCATCCGGGAGCGCCGGGCGGCCGGCGACCGCGATCGGCGCGGTGACGTGCTCTCGCTGCTGCTCACCGCCCGTGACGAGCAGGGCGAGCCCCTGACCGACCACGAGCTGCGCGACGAGCTCATGTCCCTGGTGCTGGCCGGGCACGAGACGACCGCCAACTCCCTGGCGTGGATCTTCGAGCGGCTGCTGCGCACGCCGCGTCCCTACGAGCGGCTGCGCGAGCTCGTGCGCGCAGACGACCGGGCGGTGGCCGCGGAGTACGTCGAGGCCACCATCCATGAGGGCATGCGCAACCGCCCGGTGATCCCCATGATCGCCCGGCTGGTCCTGCGCCCCTGGCGCCTGGGCGACTACACCGTGCCCGCACGCACTCCGCTCGCGGTCAGCATCATCGCGCTGCATCACCGCCCCGACGTCTATCCCGACCCTCATGCGTTCGAGCCCCAGCGCTTCCTCGGCGTCAAGCCGGGGACCTACACGTGGCTGCCGTTCGGCGGCGGGATCCGCCGCTGCCTGGGCGCGACGCTGGCCATGGCCGAGCAGCGCGTGGTGCTGGATGCGATCGCGCGCCGCACCGACCTGGTCGCGCCCGACCCCGCGCCCGAGCGGGCGCGGATGCGCAATGTGACCATGATCCCCCGCGGGGGCTGCCTGGTCGCCGTCGCGCAGCGCTATCGCGACTGAGTGCGGTCTATGGTCTCCCGGGTGTCTGCCGCACATGAAGGGTCGCTCGCCGGCGAGCCCGCCGGGCACCGCGAGCGGCTCATCGCCGCGATGGCGACGTCGATCGAGGAGAAGGGCTACCGGGACACGACGGTCGCCGACGTCGTGCGCATCGCCCGCACCTCCCGGCGCAACTTCTACGAGCACTTCGCCGATCGTGACGCCTGCTTCCTGGCGCTCTTCGACGCCACCAACGAGGCGATGATGCGCGACATCGCGGGGGCGGTCCAGCCTGATCGGCCGCTTGATGAGCAGGTGGACCGGGCCGTGGATGCCTACATCCACAACGTGGCCGCCACCCCGGCGCTGTACCGCAGCTTCGTGCGCGAGCTGCCCGGCCTGGGGCAGGTGGGCTCAGATCGCGGGCTGGCGACGCTCGAGCGCTTCGCGGAGATGCTCGTCGGCTTCGTCGAGTCCGGGCGCCGGGCCCAGCCCGAGCTCGCCCTGCACCCGCTGACGATGGATACCGCGATCATCATCGTCGGGGGGCTGCGTGAGCTGCTGGTGATCGCGCTGCAGCGCGGGCGCGACATGCGGGAGCTGCGGGCGAGCGCCGGGGGGACGATCAAGGCGATCCTCGGCGGCGCGGTCCTCTAGCCCGGTTTGGCGGGCCGCTACATCGCCGCCGTGGACCGCGGCACCGAGGGCAGCGTGTGGACCGCCGGCGGGTGCCTGAGCTGGTACGTCGACGCCACCGGTCGCAACTCGACCCTGTGGCCGGGTAGCGTCCGCGCCTACCAGCGCCGGCTCGCACAGTTCGAGATCGGCGACTATGACGCCCAGCTCCCGCGCCACCTCCCGGAGCGCGAGCCGGCCTACGTCTGAGGACAGGAGAGCCGATGAGCCGGAACAGGGTTGAGGTCGACGGGCGCACCGCGTTCGTGTCGGGCGCGGCATCGGGGATGGGCCGCGCCGTCGCGCTGCGGCTGGCCGCCCACGGCTGCCCGGTGGCGATCGTGGATCAGGACGAGGACGGGCTGCGCGAGACCGCGGAGCTGATCTCCGGGCCGGTGCTGGCCCGCAAACTGGACGTGCGCGACCGCCACGCGCAGATGGCGTTCGCCGCCGAGGTCGACGGCTGGGCGCCCACCCCGCTCGGCATGGTCCTCAACAACGCCGGCGTGGGCACCTCACAGAGCATCGCCGAAGGCTCGCTGGAGGACGACGAGTGGGTGCTCGAGATCAACCTCGGCGGAGTCATCAACGGCACCCGTGCCTTCCTGCCGATCCTCCTGCGCCAGGACTCCGGCGTCATCGTCAACACCTCGAGTGTGTTCGGCCTCGTCGGCATCCCGTTCCAGAGTGCCTACTGCACCTCGAAGTTCGCGGTGCGCGGGTTCACCGAGTCGCTGCGCCACGAACTGCGCGGCACGGGGGTCGGCGCGGTCACCATCCATCCCGGCGGCGTCAAGACGAACATCGCGCGCAACGCCCGCTACCACGCGCACCCCATGGAGCCCGGCCTCAGCCACGAGGAGGCGGCCAGACGCTTCGAGGCCATGTGCTTCACCACCCCCGAGCGCGCCGCCAAGATCATCCACCAGGGCGTCAAAGCCGGCCGTAGCCGGGTCCTGGTGGGCCCCGACGCGTACGTGTTCGACGCGCTGGCTCGGCTGGCACCGACCCGCTACTTCGACGTCCTGTCCTACCTGGAGGGCCTGTCGGCGCGCCGCGGTTCGCGCGGCGCGCCGAGCTGACCGTCAGGAGACGGTGAGCGTGCCCACCATGCCGCCGGCACGGTGGCCGGGGACGCTGCAATAGAAGGTGTAGGTGCCGGCCTTGAGGTTGAGGCTGACGCTCTTGGTGCCGCCCATGAACGTGGGGGTCGAGCCCAGCACGGCGCCGCTCGTCCCCTTCTGGATCGTGATGTTGTGACCCACTGGGGACATGTTGGCCATCGTGATCGTGATCTTGCCGGCCTTGGCGCTCAGCGTCTTCTTGTCATAGGACAGCGAGCCGCTCGGGTTGGCGGCGATGCTGAGGCTGCTCGACCCCCCGCCGCCGGCCGCGCTCGTCGCGGTCCCGGTGCTCGCGGCCGAGGAGGTCGCCGCCGAGGTGCCGGCCCCACCGCCCGAGGAGCTTGAGCTCGAACCGCCGCCGCAGGCGGCGACGCCCAGCGCGAGCGCAGCTGCGCTCAAGAGCAGGGCAGGTAGCTTGAACATGGCGGAGATCTCCTTTTTCGTGGTGAGTCGCAACGGCCCGGGATGTGAGGTGGCGTCGCGTGACTGTTAACGCCCGCCACCACGTTTCCTTCCCCGCTCACGACCTGCTTGGATGGTAAGGCAGCGTCAGGGGATGACCTGGCGATGCCCACGGGCACAGAGCAAAAGGAGCAACCCTGATGACCGCCACCACCCCGCGGGAGATCCGTCCCCTCGACTTCCTCGGCATCGATGACCTTCTCGACGATGAGGAACGGATGATCCGCGACACCGTGCGGGCGTTCGTGACCGACCAGGTGCTGCCGCACATCGGCGACTGGTTTGAGGAGGCGCGGATTCCGCTCGAGCTCGCGCCGGCGCTCGGCAAGATCGGGGTGTTGGGCATGCACCTGGATGGCTACGGCTGCGCGGGGGCGAGCGCTACCGCGTACGGGCTCGCCTGCCTGGAGCTCGAGGCCGGGGACAGCGGGTTGCGCAGCCTCGTGTCGGTCCAGGGCTCGCTGGCCATGTACGCCATCCACCGGTGGGGCTCTGAGGAGCAGAAGGAGGAGTGGCTGCCGCGGATGGCGGCGGGGGAGGCCCTCGGCTGCTTCGGGCTGACCGAGCCCGACGCGGGATCGGACCCCGGGGCGATGCGCACCCGGGCGCGCCGTGATGGCGACGACTGGATCCTGCACGGCTCCAAGATGTGGATCACCAATGGGTCGGCGTCGGAGGTGGCGGTCGTCTGGGCTCGCACCGAGGACGGCATCCGCGGCTTCCTGGTACCCCGTGGGACCAAGGGGTTCACCACCCAGGACATCCACAAGAAGCTGTCGCTGCGGGCCTCGGTGACCTCGGAGCTCCTGCTCGACGACGTGCGCCTGCCTGCCTCGGCGATGCTGCCCGAGGCGACCTCGCTGCGGGGGCCGCTGTCGTGTCTGAACGAGGCGCGCTACGGAATCGTGTGGGGCGCGATCGGCGCCGCCCGCGCCTGCTACGAGGCGGCGCTGGCCTACGCCAAGGAGCGCATGGCATTCGGACGGCCGATCGCCGCCACCCAGATCCAGCAGCAGAAGCTGGCCATGATGGCGCTCGAGGTCAACCGCGGTGCGCTGCTGGCGTTGCACCTGGGGCGGATGAAGGACGATGGCCGCCTGCGCCCCGAGCACGTGAGCATGGGCAAGCTGGGCAACGTCAACGCCGCGCTCGAGGTCGCCCGGACCGCCCGGCAGGTGCTCGGCGCCAACGGCATCACGCTCGAGTATCCGGTCATCCGCCACATGAACAACCTTGAATCGGTGGTCACCTACGAGGGCACCGCCGACGTTCATGCGCTTGTCGTCGGCCACGCCATCACCGGCATCAACGCCTTCCGCTGATATGGCAGCCAACGAGAAGCCCATCGTCGAGGTCCCCACCGACGAGGCGCCCTCCTACCAGCTCGAGCTCGAGGACATCGAGGTCGGCGAGGGCGACGAGGCCGCCTCGGGCGCGGTCGTCGAGGTGCACTATGTCGGCGTGTCCTGGAAGACCGGCAGGCAGTTCGACGCCTCCTGGGACCGCGACGACACCTTCAAGTTCAAGCTCGGCAAGGGCCAGGTCATCGCCGGCTGGGATCAGGGCGTACAGGGGATGAAGGTGGGCGGGCGGCGGCGGATCACCATTCCGCCGATGCTCGCCTACGGCAAACGCGGCGCCGGCGGGGTGATCGGCCCCGACGAGACGCTGGTGTTCGTCGTCGATCTCATCGCCGTGCGCTGAGTGGGCGCAGCGCCCGAGGAGCCGGCCTTCGACCAGGAGCTCCTGCTGTGGCTCGGCGACGAGTCCCCGGCGATGCGCGCCGCCGACGCCGACCGCGTGCGCGACATCGCCGCCGAGTTCGCCACCGGATTCGACGCGCTGTCGCGGGTCAACCGAGCGGTCACCATGTTCGGGTCGGCCCGCACCCCGCCCGACCATCCGGACTACGCGATGGTGCGCGAGGTGGCCGCCACCCTCGGCCGCGCGGGCTACGCGATCATCACCGGCGGCGGCCCCGGCCTGATGGAGGCGGCCAACGCCGGCGCCCGGGACGCCGGCGCCCTCTCGATCGGATGCAACATCGAGCTGCCCCGCGAGCAGCACCTCAACCCGTATGTCGACATCGGCCTGGTATTCCGTCACTTCTTCGTGCGCAAGGTGATGTTCGTCCGCTACGCGTCCGCGTTCGTCATCGGCCCCGGGGGCTTCGGCACCCTGGACGAGCTCTTCGAGGCGCTGACGCTCATCCAGACCCGGACGATCCGCGACTTCCCGGTGATCCTCCTGGGGGCGGGCGAGTGGGACGGGCTGCTGGAGTGGCTGCGCGATCGCGCCCTCGCCACCGGCCGGATCGGCGAGGGCGATCTGGGCCTGCTGATGCGCGCCGACAGCCCGGACGCCGTCCTCGAACTGGTACAGGAGGGCCACCGCCGCCAGCGCGCGCAGGCGCACCTGTGGCGGCGACGGACGCGCCCGTGAACCCGCAGGTTCATGCCGCTCGGGCGGTGCGCGCCTACGCCGCCATGCGCCGCCACTTCCTGCGCCGGGACGCTCTCTACCGCCGCGACGGCCGGCCCCGAGTGCCCGGCATGGCCGCGCACCTGTGGCCGACGGCGCGTGCGTTCGTGGCCGCGGTCGACCTGCTCGGGGTGCGCCGGGAGCTGCGCCTGGGCTTCGACGCCGAGTCCGCCGTGGCGGCGCACCTACGGGCGCTGGAGGCCTACTGGGACGACCACGGCGACCAGCCGGCGTACGCGTCCGACGTCATCGGCAGCCGCTTCGGGGGCGATCGCTACTACGACGACAACGCCTGGGTCGGGCTGGGGCTCGTGCAGCTCGAGCGGCTGCAGCCGGGGCGCGGGCATGCCGCGCGGGCCCGGGCGCTGTTTGACTTCGCCGTCGGCGGGTGGGACGCCCGCTCCGACGTGCCGAGCCCAGGCGGTGTCTTCTGGGTGGAGCAGGCCCGCGGCACGGGCCTCGCCAACCACGACCGCAACGTCGTCTCCAACGCCCCCAACGCCCAGCTCGGACTGCACCTGGCCGAGTTGGGGGCCGAGGCGGGCGGCGCAGACCGCCCGGCCGAGACGGGCGGTGCGGGCCGCTACGCGCGCGCCCGCGACATGTACGCGTGGGTCAACGTCACCCTCGATGCCGGCCGCGCTGCGGGCGCGCCCGCGACGGGGCTGTTCTTCGACAAGCTGCGCGGGGACGGCACCCTGGACGAGACGCTGTGGACCTACAACCAGGGCAGCATGATCGGCGCGAACCTCCTGCTCGCGCGGCGGGCGGACACGGAAGCGCCGTACCTCGGCCGGGCGGAGGCCATCGCGGCCAAGGCCCTACGCCACTACACCGGGACCTATGACGGCCGGCCGGCGGCGTTCAACGCCATTCTGTTTCGCAACCTGCTCCAGCTCCATGCCGCCACCGCCGACGCGGCCCTGCGCGAGCGCATCCGCGGCGCCATGAGCGCCTACGCCGGCCTGGCGTGGGCGGCTCGCCGTGATCGCCATGATCGCTTTCGCTTCGGGCAGGGCGGCCCGACGCTGCTTGACCAGAGCGCGATGGTCCAGGTCTACGCGTTGCTGGCGTGGGATCCCGACGACTACCGCTCGCTGGCCTGAGCGGCCTCGCCCACCGACGCCACGCGGCGGAACCCCACGCGCTCATAGACGCGGGCCACCTCCTCATCGCCCGCGGAGAGAAACACGGTCTCGACCCCCACCGCGCCCGCCGCCTGCGTGAGCGCGGCGGTCACCATGGCGCCCACGCCGCGCCGTCGCCACGCGGGCAACGTGGCGATACCCGTCAGCTCGGCCACCGTGGCGCGCGGCACCGCGCCTCCTCCGGCGATCGGTCCGTCGTCGGTCTCGGCGACCACCCACAGGATGTGGCCGTCACGGATCAGCCCGCGGCGAAACTCCAGGCCATCGAGCGTCGCGCTGACCTCGGCGTCCCGCTCGGCGACGCCGGCGGCCCCCGGTGCCGTGCCGGGCGTGCCGAAGCCCACCTCGACCGCGGCCACCGCCGCGGGCAGCGCCGGGTCATCGGCGGTCAGCACCCGCGTGGCGACCCCCGGCACCGGTGCGGCCGGGACGGGCTGCTCGAGCACCAGCAGGGGCGTGGCGTTGCATTCCAGGCCCGCCGCCGCGGCCGCCTGGCCCAGGCCGGGCGCGAGCTCCACCACCCACTCGAACGCGACCGCCGTACCCAGCTCTCGCTGCCGGGCACAGACGGCGATGACGTCGTCGGTGCTCACCGCGAGGCCCCGGCCCGGCGTCGGCCGGGCGTAGTACGGCCACGGTCCGGTGCCGGCGAACACGGTGAACGGCCCCAGTGTCTCCACCTGGCTGGCCACGCGCGGCGCGGTGTCCAGGTAGGCGTCGAGGGTCCGCAACAGCTCGGTGCGCTCCACGCACCAAGTATCGCGGCCGCGTCCATCGCCAGACCGGATCCGCCGCGTTGGCTCCTCGTCGCGTGGGCGGGCGCTGACCAGTGGTGGTTCGTCCGTGCGACCTTCAGTGCGACTCGCGGCCCACCTCGGCGCCGCTGGCCCCGATCAGGAAGCTGAGGTCAGCGCCGGTATCGGCCTGCTGCACGGTGTCCACATAGAGGCTCTGCCACCCGCGCGACGGCGCGGCGTAGGCCGCCGCGGCCTGGGCCGCGGGTGACCGGCCGGAGAGCTCGGCCTCGGGGAGATCGATCTCCAGGCGGCGGGCGGGCACGTCGAGGAGCACCGGGTCGCCGGTCCGGATGAGGGCCAGCGGGCCGCCGGCCGCCGACTCAGGGGACACGTGCAGGACGACGGTGCCGTAGGCGGTGCCGCTCATCCGCCCGTCGCAGATGCGCACCATGTCGCGCACGCCGCGCTCGAGCAGCTTGGCCGGCAGCGGCATGTTGGCGACCTCGGGCATGCCCGGGTAGCCCTTGGGGCCGCATCCGCGCAACACCAGGACTGAGTCGGCATCGACCTCGAGGTCGGGGTCGTCGATCCGCGCGTAGAAGTCCTCGATCGAGTCGAACACCACCGCTGGGCCGCGGTGGCGCAGCAGCTCCGGCGACGCGGCCGCCGGCTTGATCACCGCTCCTGTGGGCGCCAGGCTGCCGCGCAGGACGGCGATGCCGGCCTCAGGCTGCAGTGGCGCCGACCGCGTGCGGATGACCTCGGGATCCCAGATCTGCGCTCCGTCGAGGTACTCCACAAGGGGCCGGCCGGTGACCGTGAGCGCCTCCGGGTCCAGCAGGTCGCGCACCTCGCGCAGCATCGCCAGGACGCCGCCGGCGCGATGGAAGTCCTCCATCAGGAACCGCCCGGCCGGCTGCAGGTCGACGAGCAGCGGCACGGCGGAACCGACGCGGTCGAAGTCGTCCAGGCTGAGGTCGATGCCCAGCCGCCCCGCGATGGCCAGCAGGTGGATGACCGCGTTGGTCGATCCGCCCACCGCGGCCAGGGCGACGATCGCGTTCTCAAACGAGCCCCGGCTGAACAGCGTGCTGGGTCTCCGATCCGCGGCCACCATCTCGATGACCTGGCCGCCGGCCGCGTGCGCGGCCTCCAGCAGGCGGCTGTCGGCCGCAGGAGTCCCGGCCAGGCCGGGGATGGTGGTGCCCAGCGACTCGGCCATGACCGCCATCGTCGAGGCCGTCCCCATCGTGTTGCAATGGCCGCGGCTGCGGATCATCGAGGACTCCGAGCGCAGGAAGTCCTCACGTGAGAGCGTTCCCGCGCGGACCTCCTCCGAGAGCCTGAACACGTCGGTGCCGCAGCCCAGCGCCACCCCGCGGAAGGTACCGGTGAGCATCGGGCCTCCCGGCACCACCACCGCCGGGAGATCCACCGATGCCGCGGCCATGAGCAGGGCAGGGATGGTCTTGTCGCAGCCGCCCAGCAGCACCAGCCCGTCGATCGGGTTGGCCCGGAACATCTCCTCCGCGGCCATCGCCGCCATGTTGCGCCATAGCATCGCGGTGGGGCGGACAATGGTCTCGCCCAGCGACACCACCGGGAGATTCATCGGGATCCCGCCCGCCTCGTACACGCCTTCCTTGACGCTCTGGGCCACCTCGTTGAGGTGGGAGTTGCACGGCGTCAGATCTGACGCCGTGTTGGCGATGGCGATGTGCGGGCGCCCGTCGAACGCGTGGCTGGGCAGCCCGCGCCGCATCCAGGCGCGGTGGATGTAGCCGTTGCGGTCAGAGCCGGCGTACCAGTGTGAGCTGCGGTGGGTGGGCATCGGTACCTCGGGGCGGAGGGTTCGGCGAGTCGCTCACATACGATCACATTCGCGATGCAGGTGTTCACTGCCACGCTCGCCTCCGACGAGCGCTACGAGCTGGGCGAGGGTCCGGTGTGGGACGAGGCCCGTGAGCGGGTGCTGTGGGTCGACATCAACGCCGGTGCGGTGTACGGCGGCCATCTCGAGGGCGGCTTCGTCATGACGGACACGGAGATGCGCTTCGACGAGGCGGTCGGGACCGTCGTGTGCGACGGCGAGGGGCGGCTGCTCGTCGCCGGAGCGCGGCGCGTCTACCGCGTGGTGGGGGAGGGGCGCGCCGCGGTGCGCGCGAACCTCGTCGCCGACGGTAAGGCCAGCCGGCTCAACGACGGCGCGTGCGATCCGGCCGGGCGCTTCCTCGTCGGCAGCATGGCGCTCGATCACCGCCAGGGCGAGGAGTGCCTCTATCGGCTCGAGGACGACGGCGAGGTCACCGTGCTCGACGACGACCTCACCATCTCCAACGGGCTGGCCTGGTCGCCGGCCGGCGATGTGATGTACAGCGCGGACACGATCCCGGGCGTGGTGTGGGCCCGCCCCTACGATCCGGCCACCGGCGCGTGCGGCAAGCGCACCGAGGTCATCCGCCTCGATCACGGCGGCTGGCCCGACGGGCTGTGCGTCGACACCGACGGCAACCTGTGGGTGGCGATCTGGGGTGGGGGCGAGGTTCGCTGCTACACGCCGTCGGGTGAGCGGCTGGCCACCGTCAGCGTCCCGGCGCCCCACACCACGAGCGTCGCCTTCGCCGGCCCGGCGCGCGACGTCCTGCTCATCACCACCGCCACCCACGAGCTCCCCGCGCCCCAGCTCGAGCAGTACCCGCTCTCCGGGCGGCTGTTCGTCGCTCACGTCGGGGCGGTCGGGCTCCCGGTCACGCCGTGGTCCGGGCGATGAGCACCCGCGCGTGAGGGCGTTCGTGGTCATCGGGCCGGGTGAGTCCGCGGTCCAGGAGGTGGACCCGCCCTCGGCGGGCCCGGGCGAGGTCGTCGTCGACGTCGCCCGTGTCGGCGTCTGCGGCACCGACGTGGAGTTCTTCACCGGCGAGATGGCCTATCTGCACGATGGCCACGCCGCCTACCCGATGCGGCTCGGGCACGAGTGGTGCGGGGTCGTCAGTGCCGTCGGCATGGGGGTGGACGAGGCGTGGCTCTCACAGCGCGTCGCGGGCGACACGATGCTGGGCTGCGGGCACTGCCACCGCTGCCGGTCCGGACGCCAGCACCTGTGCGCGGACCGTTTCGAGGTCGGGATCCGGGGCGGCAAGCCGGGCGCGCTGGCCGAGCAGCTCGCCGTCCCTGCCTCCTCGCTGGTCGCGCTTCCCGACGTCGTCGATGACGCCACCGGCGCCATGGTCGAGCCCGGCGCCAACGCCCTGCGCGCGGTGTGGGGCGCCGATCTGCATCCGGGGGACCGCGTGCTCGTGCTGGGCCCGGGGACGATCGGCATGCTCGCGGCCCAATTCGCCCGCGCCGCCGGCGCCGAGGTCCACGTGCTGGGGGAGCGCGAGCCGTCTCTCAGCTTCGCCCGCTCGCTGGAGCTCGACGGGGTGTGGACCGCGGGTGACCTCCCGCGGCTGGCCTTCGACGCCGTGATCGACGCCTCGACGGCGGCGTCGCTGCCGGCGCTGGCGGTGGAGCTGGTGGAGCCCGGCAAGCGCGTGGTCTACATCGGGATCTCGGGCACCCCGAGCACGATCGACACCCGCACGATGCTGCTCAAGGATGTGACCGCAGTGGGGGTGCTGTCAGGCTCTCCGGCGCTGCCCTCGGCCGTCGCGGCGTACGCCGAGGGGGCGGTCGACCCCCGTCCGCTGGTCGCCGCCACCGTCGGGCTCGGCGAGGTGGGCGAAGTACTGGCCGGCCGGCGGCCGGCCGGCGCCGGTGCAGGCCCCAAGATCCACGTCGATCCGCTGCGCTGAAGCGGTCAGTCCACCGCGGCCAGGAACTCGCCCAGCAGCCGGCGGAACGTGTCCGGCGTCTCCAGCGGAGCGAGATGACCGGCGCCGGCGATGACGTGATGCGAGGCCTGCGGCAGCGTCTCGGCGAGCTCGCGCGCGCTCCACAGGAAGTCCGGCATGTCGTTCTCGCCGGCCGCGATCAACGCCGGGACGTCGACGGCGCGCAGTCGCTCAGGATGCTCCTCGAGCGGATCCGGGGGCTCGGGCATCGCGCCCTCGGGGTCGAGCTCGTACGCCTGTCGCTGCATGGCGGCCACCAGGTCGCGCAGCTCCGCGGGGGCGTCGGGCGCCAGCCACGCTGCCAGCACGGCGTCCGTCGCGGCGTCCAGGTCACCCCGCTCCAGCGCCTCGCTCTCAGCGGTCCAGGCCGCCTCCAGATGCGGCGAGGGCTCCAGCCCCGGCGCGGGCGCGGAGATGACCACCAGGGCCCGGACGCGCTCGGGCGCGGTCACGGCCAGACGCAGCGCCACGGCGCCCCCGAACGAGCACCCGACGATCACCGCCCGGTCCACCGCGAGCTCGTTCAGCACATCGCGCAGGTCGTCCCACGGCGCCGGAGGGTCCCCCGAGGCCGGCAGCGCGTGCTCACCGAAGCCGGGCAGGTCAGGCGCGATGGCGTGCCATCCCTCCCCGGCCAGCCAGGGCAGGTAGGAGCGCCACATCCGGCGGTCGGCGATGCCCGCATGGACCAGCATCACGGCAGGGCCCGCGCCGGCGTGATCGTAGAGCGGCCGGCCGGTCATCCGGCGAGCCCGTGGGTGTAGGCGTAGTGGACCGCCTGCGCGCGGTCGCGGGCACCGATCTTGGCGAACACGTGGTTGATGTGGGTCTTGACCGTCGCCTCGGAGACTACGAGCGCCGACGCGATCTCGCGGTTGGAGAGCCCCTCGGCGACGAGCGAGAGGACCTCCGCCTCGCGCGGGGTGAGATCGTCGGGGAGGCTCGTGGACGACGCCCCCGCCCGCCCCGCCCGCCCCGGCCGGGCGCCCGCGCTGGCGGCCTCGATGAGCGCGCTCTGGGCCACCGGGTCAAGCACCGCCTGGTGCGCGGCCGCGGCGTGGACCGCGCGGGAGATCTCGGCGATGCCCGCATCCTTGGTGAGGTAGCCGCGTGCACCCGCGCGCAGGGCGTCGAGGATTGACGCCTCGTCGGCGTGCGTGGTGAGGACCACGATCTCGGTCTCGGGCAGGGCGGCGCGGATCTGACGCGTGGCCTCGACGCCGTCGAGCACGGGCATGCGCAGGTCCATGAGCACCACGTCGGGTCGATGGCGGGCGGCCAGGCGGACCGCCTCCTCGCCGTCGGCCGCCGCCACCACCGGCGTGACGTCGGAAGCGGCGCCCAGCAGCGTCATCAGGCCCTCGCGCACCAGGGCCTGGTCGTCGACCACCATGACGCGGATCGAGTGGCTCATGCCCGGTCTCCCGGGGCGGCGGGGGCGGGGAGCCGCAGCTCGACGCGCCACCCCTCGTCGGCCGTTCCCGCGGTCAGCGTCCCGCCCAGGCCGCGAGCCCGCTCGCGCATGCCCTCCAGGCCGTAGCCGCCGCCGGTGGCCGCCAGAGAACTCGACCCCGGGCGGGCCTGCATCAGCGCCGCGGCGGTCGGCCGGTCCTGCACCACCGTGACGATCTCGTCCGAGGGCGTGACGCCCGCGTTGACGGCCACCGACACCGCTGCGCCGGGGGCGTGCTTGCGGACGTTGGTGAGGGCCTCCTGAACCACGCGCAGCACGGCCTGGCCGGCCGGGCCGGCGAGCCGCTCGCGGTCGCCGTCGATCGTCAGTTCGGCGGGCACGTCGGCCTCCGTGCGGTATTCGGCCACGAGCGCCTGGACCGCCGCCGGCGTGGACACCGTGTCCCCGCGCAGGGCGCCGACGGCCAGGCGGGTCTCGCGTAGCCCCTCCTTGGCCAGCTCGTGGGCCCGCTGGACGCGGGCCAGCACGTCGGCGCGGTCCGCACCCTGCTCGACGAGCGCACTCGTTGCCTCGAGCTGGATGCTGAGCCCGGCCAGCGCGTGGGCCAGCACGTCATGAATCTCGCGGGCGATGCGGGTCGACTCCTCGAGCCGCGCCGCCCGGAGCTGCTCCTCGTGCGAACGCTGAGATTGGGCCAGCAGCAACTCGGCCTGGTCAGCGCGCTGCACCGACTGGCGGCTGTTGGAGGCCGCCAGGCAGGAGGCGGCGAAGCCGAGCGAATAGGCGAGCAGGCCCAGCCCGATCCGGTCGTAGATGGCGTCACCCGCGGCCAGGCTCACGGCGCCCAGCACCGCGACCGGCCATGCGTGCCGGAGCTCGGTGCGGATGCCGGCGGCGATGATGGCCACGAACACGAAGGCGCTGGCCGCACTGTCAGGCGACGCGCTGCAGAGCAGGCCACCGGCGCCGGCCATCACCCATAGCTCGGGCGGGATGGTTCCCTCGCCGAGGGGTCGCGCCGCCCACCACAACCAGGAGATGACGGCGGCGGCGAGGAGCAGGCTGATCACCAGCCCGCGGCCGTGCACGCCGGGGTGGTGGTCGGCGCGGAACACGGTCCAGCTGATAACCAGGAGCGCCGCCAGGCGGATGAACATTGCCGAGCGGCGGTCCAGCCGCGTCAGGAGCACGAGGAACACGGTACGGGGTGGTGACCGCCTGCGATCACGCCAGCTCGGGGGTGCCGATGATCTGGACCTGACGGCGGCGCAGCGCCATGATCAGCGACCGGCCGAGAACCTCGAAGACGGCCATCGCGAGGAGCGCGTCGGTCCAGGCGGCCCCGCTGGTGATCGAGTGCGCGGCGCTGAAGCTGGCGATCGACGGGCTGCCGCCGTGGCTGATCCAGACCAGGAAGGCAAAGCGCGAGCCCATTCCGAGGACCCAGAAGAATCCCGAGGCCCATCCGGCGCGCGCCAGGACCTCACCACGCTCGCCCTGGCGCATGCGGACGGCGACGCCGCTGGCGACGCCGATGCTCAGGCCGGTCAGGCCGAGGACGGTCATGAGGACGAGGTCGTTCCCGGCGGTGGGGATGCTGTGGAAGTAGTTGGCGACGGCGACGCCGAGGATGACGATGGGGCGGACGATCGTCTTGGTGGTGAGTGGGCGCTCCTTGATCTGGAGCAGGACCAGGAGAACGAGGGCTGAGTCGATGAGGTAATCGGTAGTGGTCATGGGGCCATGGTCGGCGAGCAGGGCCGAGCGCACATCGGCGTCCGGGTCGATTTGCGGGTGGAGCCCGGCCGCGGTCTCCACCCCCGGGTGGAGAGGGCAGGCGGCGCGAGAAATTCCCGCGGCGGGCCACCATTGACGTAGGGTGGGGGTGGTGCCGATCTACCGGGGATTCGGCGCGATTGCCGCGGTGATCGCTCTTGCGATGGGGGTCGCTCCTGCGACCGCCGGCGCCGACACGGTTACGGCGCCCCAGGTGTTCGTCCGGCTCGTCGACCCCGACAACGCGACGGTGGGGCAGACCCCCTGGCAGCCGCTGAGCGCCACGTTGTCGTCGATGGGCCCCTATGACATCGGCGTCGCGCTGCAGTCCACCACCGCCGAGTACAACCGTCAGGCGGTGGAGGTGGATCTCGCCTCCCAACCGGGCGGGCCGGTGCCCGACCTGTGGAGCACCAGCTTCGACCCCTACGCGCCGTACTGCGAGACGCTGGCCGGCACGCCCGGCGCGGTCCAGGCCACCGGCGCGCAGCTCTACTTCCACGGCAACGGCACCTACGCGCTCAGCGTCTCCATGTACACCGATGCTCAGCACAGCGCCTTTCCGGGCCACACATGCAGCGGCGGCCCGGCGAGCACGGTGAGCCTCACCGTCAACGCCGCCCCGAGCGTGCACATCGCCGGGACGCCGCTCGTTCCCCGCACGACGCGCAAGGCGCACGGTGACAACGGGCCGGCGCTGTCGATGCCGGTGGGCACCCAGGGCTACAAGTGGCGGTGCGCCCGTGATCCGGTGGGCGCGCCTGACGGCTCGGTCACCGGCAGTGCGATGACCACGGGCTCGGGCTCGGGCACGGGCGAAGGGAACACGGCGTTCGTGGTGCAGGAGACCGACGCCTTCACCGGGCCCGGACGCTGGGCCTGCTCAGTCCAGGCCCTGAGCGGTGACAACGGCGACAACGAGTTCGGCACGCCGTGGGTGACGACACCAGCGGTCACGGTCAGGGGCGAGTTCGTCCGCGACCAGACCCGCACCGTGCTCCAGCGCCGGTCCGGCGGCCGCGTGCGGCTGACCATCCCCGCGGTCAAGACTGACGCGGCGGCGGCTGCACACGGCAAGGTCACGGTCACGATCAGTCGCGCGATGTGCGCGTCGCGTCGCAAGGGCACGGTCAGGCTGCGCAAGGTGCTCGGCCGCAGCGTGACCCTCAACGGCGCCGGACGCGGTTCGCTGACGTTCGCGTCGCCACCCCAGCCGGGCTTCTATCTGGGGCGCGTCACGTTCGGCGGCACCCCGCTCATCCTGCCCGGGCGCGACGCGGACATGTACCTCGGCGTGTCCTCGCCGGCCAACTCACGCGCGAAGCCGGGCCTGAGCTTCGTGGATCCCAGCTCATGGGCGGTCTGTTGATCACCTGACGGCGGCGCGCGACGCACCGACGCCATCACTGAGGTCCACGATGTTGTCGGCGAGGGCCAGCAGGCGCTCGTCGTGGGTCGCGCACAGCACCGTCTGACCGTCCTCGTGCGCGGCCGCGCTCAGGAGCGCCGCGGCCAGGGCGGCGTTGGCCTCGTCCAGGCGCGAGGTCGGCTCGTCGACGATGAGCAGCCCGCGCGCGCTGGCGAGGGCGCGGGCCAGGGCGAGCCGCTGCGCCTCGCCCGCCGACAGCCGCTCGGCGCGCTGGCGGGCGCGCTCGGCGAGCCCGACCCGCGACAGCATCCGGGCCGCCTGGGCGCGCGCGTCCGCCTGCTCCCACCCCCGCGACCGCAGGGCCAGCACGATGTTCTCTTCGGCGCTGAGGAAGCCCACCGGGGCCGGCTCCTGGGCCAGGTACCCGATCCGCCGTCGCCGCAGGGCGGCCAAGGCCTCGGCGTCGTCGGCGGTCAGGTCGTGGGCATCGAGCAGGATGGCGCCGCTGTCGGGGCGGTCCAGTCCGGCGACGAGGCGCAGCAGGGTCGTCTTGCCTGACCCCGAGGCTCCGGACACCGCATGCATGCGTCCCGCGTCCAGGCACCGGGTGAGCCCGTGCAGCACGGTCCGCCGCGCCCGGCCGTGCCCGTGCGTACGCACGAGCGCCCTCAGTTCCACGGTGGCCGGACGCCACGCCACTGTGGCGCCCGCGCCGTTGTGCACCGGCACGGGTGGCTCGGGGGCGCCGCCGGGCGTGCCAGTCGCACTCACCAGCAGGCCCCCGTCCGCAATCCTGACCTGGGCGCGGTCTGAGATACCGGCCTCGTGCAGCAGCGCCGGCGGGAGCGAGAGCCAGCCGCTGCGCCCGACCACGATGCCGCCACCCGGTGCGGCTCCGAGCTCCTCCACGATGCGTCCGTCGCGCATGCGGACGGTGCGATCCGCCGCGGCGGCCGCGGCCGGATCGTGGGAGACGACGATCACGGTGGCGCCCTCGGCCCTGGCCAGCTCCGCGATGAGGGTCAGCACGGCCCGGCCGTTGGCGGCGTCCAACTCGCCGGTGGGCTCGTCGGCGAGCAGAAGCGCGGGACGATGGGCGATGGCCAGGCACAGCGCGGCCCGCTGGCGCTCCCCGCCCGAGAGGACACCGGGCCGCTCGCGGATGCGATCGCCCAGTCCGGCCGCGTCCAGCAGTTCCTCGGCGCGCCGCCGGCGCGCCGCGCGGGCGGCGCCGCGGAGCGCGAGCGGGAGCGCGACGCCGTCGCGCAGCGGCAGATCGGGTGAGAGGGTGGAGCCGGAGTGCTGGCCGAGCAGGCCCAGCGACCCGTGGCGGATCCGCGCCCGGGCGCGAGCCGGAGCCCGCCCGATGTCGCGCCCCAGCACCCGCACGGCTCCGGCGGACGGCGTCTGCAGCCCAGCGATGACTCGCAGCAGGGTGGTCTTGCCGGCGCCGCTCGGGCCCAGCACGCACACGGTCTCGCTCGTCTTCACCGTGAGCGTCGCCCCCTGGAGCGCGGCGGCGTCGCCTTCGTTGGTGCGATGCACGCTGAAGACGTCGCGCAGCTCCACCACCTCAGTCATGAGCGCCCTCCGCGGGTGCGGCCGGCCGTGCCCAGCCACGTGGCGAGCGCGAGTGCGACCAGGCCGGCGGCGCTCCAGGCGATCAGCTGTGGCGCCGGGTCGACCGTCACCAGGGGCGGCGCTCCGGCGGCCAGCGCGGCGACGGCGCGGATGGTGCTCACCGCCAACCGCGCCAGGACGACGGCGATGACCGCGCCGGCGGCGACGCCCAGCGTGCTGGCGATGACGGCCTCGAGGCGGAGCTGGGCGCGGACCGCGCGCGGGCTGGCGCCCTGGTCGACGAGGTCGCTCTCCACCCGCCCGTCGCGCCCCGGCCCCAGCAGGGCCGCCAGCAGCCCGAGGACGGCCAGCGCCCCCGACAGGGCTGCCGCCGCGATGAGGGTGCCGAGCACGGCGCGAGCGACCGGGGCGTCGCGCAATCCACGCTCGATGGTCTGGCGGTACTGAGCCTGGAGGCTCGCCAGCGGCGGCGTGCGCAGCGCGGCACGCAACGGGGCAAGGTTCCGCGACGAGATCCACAGCTCGTCGGTCCGCCCCTGTCCGGGCAACTGGGCGTCCAACGCCGCATCCAGAGTCTGCGCGTCGGCGACGACGAAGCCGGCCGAGCCTGCGGGCACCGTCGGGAAGCGCCGCAGGACGCCGGCCACCCGGGCGTCCACCGGCTCGCCGTCGACGGTGAGCGAGAGCGTCTGCCCCTGCCCCGCGGCGGCCGCGGTGGCCGGGTCCACGAGCACCGGGACCGGGCGGGTGTCGCTGGGCTGTACCGGGCGCACGATCCCGGGCTCGCCGGAGTCGCTGAAGCGGACGCGCACCTCGTCATCGCTCATCGGCCGCGCTCCGGACGCGGCTCCGACACTGCGCCAATCGGCCGGGCGCAGGCGAGAGATCGGCGCGTCGCCGGCGTCGAGGAACGACACGGCGCCGAGGGTGACGGTGCCGCTCGCCTGCGTTGCGGCAGCGACGTTCTCGCCGTTCTGGTGGCCGTTGGTGGCTTCGAGGCCGGCCGGCTCGTCGAGCTCGAGTGCCGCCAACTCCCACGGCCCCGTTCGGCGCGCGGGCAGCCGGGTGCGCAGCGAGGCGGACCCGCTCGCCCCCCCGGGGCGCCCGGCGATCTCCCCGAGAGTCACCTGATGAATGACGTCTGCGGCGTCGCGCAGGTCCGCCGTGACGGTGGCCGCGATATCAGACCGCCCGACGCGCACCGACATCGTGCGGGCCTGGGGCGGTACCACCGCGCCCGGGGTGTGGACCGGCCCGGCCGGCGCGATGCGCCGAGCCAGCGTGCCCAGCGGCGCCGACCCGTCCGATGAGCGCCATCCGTGCAGGCGTGCCAGCGCCGCCGCGGGCACGCCGAGGGCCGGTACCGTGACCGACGCGTCGCCGTTGACGAAGGTGGCCTGGGTCCGCCGTACCGGCCAGGCGACCCCGCGGGCCAGCGCGTCCCACCGGCTCGGCGGCGCGAGCGTCAGCGGGGTGGCGAAGCTGGGGCCGGGGGAGACGATCGCGTCCAGGGGGACGGTGGCCGCCGCCTGGTCGGAGGCGCTGCGGGCGAGTGTCGCCCGGTAGCTGAGGGCAAACCCGCCCAGCCCCACGGCCACAGCGACGAAGGCGACCCACAGCGACGGGAGCGCGGGCCGGCGGGCGAGGCCCACGAACGCGACCCGCACCGCCACGGGCCCGCGCCGGGCCACCCGCTCGCCGGCCATGAGCAGCAGCCCGCAGAGGCGCAACACGAGCACGCCGCCGGCCAGCGCGCACAGTGGGGCCAGCAGGATCGTCCGCACCGTGCTGCCGGAGTCATTGCCGGCCAGCGTCAACGCCAGGGCCGCGGCGGCCGCCAGCGCGGCGGCGTCGGCGATCCGCCGCCCGGCGGGGGCCGCGACCAGGGCCGCAACGAGGAGCGTGCTGACCAGCCAGCCACCGGCCACGGCCGCGACGCCGCGCCACGTCACCAGGCTATGGGCGAGGATGCCCCCGACGGGCTCGTGAGCGGCCCCGGCCAGCACCGCCGCCGCCCCGAGGGCCGCCAGTGCCCCCGCTACGAGCGCCGCCCCGCATGTCACGGCGCAGTCGATCACGACGAACGCCGCCAGTTGATGGGAGCGGGCCCCGGCGGTGCGCAACCGCTCGAGCTCCTCCTGGGCTTCGTGGCGCATCCCGCCGACCACCAGGACGAGGAACAAGGCCAGGGCGGCGATCCCTCCACCGGCGACGAGGAGCAGCCGCCGGGGCGCGCCGCCGGCGTCGGCGGCCGCGGCGTCCAGCCCGGTGAACGGCGCGGCCATGCTGAAGCCGCCGGCCTGTGAGAGCAGCGTGGCCTGGGCGCGCTGCAGGCGCCGGCGCAGCTCCGGCAGCTGCCAGGAGTGCAGCCCGGTCACCGGGAGCAGCGCCAGCCAGCTCTCGGTGCGATAGAAGGAGCTCAGCCCAGAGAGGCGCTCGAGGCCCGCGGGGTCGCTGCCCAGCAGCACCGGTGGCCCGGCGGTCTGTCCCGGCACGAACCCCAGCGGCGCCGCGGAACGCAGGGCGGCGGCGCCCGTGACCCGCAGGTGCACGCCGGGCGCGCCCAGAACCTCCCCGGCGGGGATGCCGGCGCCGTCGAGCAGCACCGGGCAGGTGGTGCCCCGGCACGAGCCGGGGAGATCGATCCCACGGCTGGTCCACGGGGCGAGGGGGGCGATGGCGGCCGGGCGCACCAGGTGACCGTGCAGGCGCACCGGGCTGAGCAAGGTGGCGGTCGTGGTGGCGCCGAGGCCCAGTCTTGCCAGCGCCGCCCGGGCCCGCCGGTCCACGGCGGCGCCGGCCGTCCCCTGCCAGGTGATCGTGATCGCGCGCTGAGCCGGAGTCAGGCTCGCCACCCTGGCGCGGGCCGCCTGCTCGCCGGCGATCGTGCCCTCCGCCCACACGGCCCCGATGAAGGCGACGGCGAGTGCGATCCCCAGCGCCGGGGCCAGCCCCCGCCACGGCCGGCGCCGGGCCCGGGCCAGCGCCAAGGCCAGCGCCGGGCCGACCGTCCTCACCCGCGATCCTCCTCCCGCCGGCGGCGATAGTGCGCCTGTGCCTTGGCCCGCCCGCCGCACACCGACATCGAGCACCACCGGCCGGTCTGGTTGCGCGAGTGGTCATAGAACGCCCAGCCGCAGTGGTGGCCGGGGCAGGTCTTCAGCCGCTGCCAGGTCCCGTCGAGCATCGCCGTGCCGGTGGTCGCGAGCACGACGCCCAGGGCGCGGTCAAGCCCGCCTCCGCTGGCCGCGAAGCGAGGCCCGTCGGCCTCGAGGAGCACCTCCACCTGGGCGCCGGCCGCGGCGCGGTTGACATCGGCGAGGCTCGCTGCGGCGGCCTCGGGAGACGCATGATTGTTGCCCGCGGCCAGCCCGCGCAGGCCCTCGCGCACGGCGATGGCGCGGGTACGGTCGCGGGCGCGCAGGGTGGTCCCCGCGGGCAGCAGACCCCGGTCGGCCAGCCAGCCCGCCAGCCGGTCGGGCGTGGCGAACAGATCGGCGCCCCACTCGGCCTCCAGGTCGAAGAACGAGTTGACGTAGGCCTGCACCAGGGCCAACCTCCCGGGAGCGGGCGGCCGTCCGCCGGGCTGCACCGCGCCCCCGTCGAACTGGAGCCCCTCACCGGTCACCATGGTCTGGCCGGTTAGGCTACCGCGTGCCGAAGGCGCCCGCGATCGTCCCGCCGTCGCTTCGGCGCACCTGATCGGCGAGGCCCGCGTACTGAAAGCGCGGCACGAGTGAGAAGCCCTGCGCGGATCCCGGCCGTCGGCCCTCATGTCGGCACGGCGAGGACGCGCGGAGCCGGTAGTCGTAGCCGGCGGCACTGATAAAGCGCGGATTGGCCGTCAGGCAGTCGTGGCGCACGCGCGCGCCGCGCTGGGCGACGAAGACCGGGCTGCCGGTGCTGATGTCGTTCTGTGCCACCACGGGGGCGCGGACCTCAGGGCCGATGAGCATCGCCGCGCCGCGGCCCAGATCGTTGACGAAGGTGTCGTTGACGGCGTAGAGATCTGAGTCGGGGTTGAGCGAGCCCTCCTCGCCGTAGGCGAGCATGTTGGGGTTCTGGGTGCTGCCGCCCTGCTCGAGCACGGTGCCGATGACGTAGGAGCGGCCGCCGTTGGGCAGGTCGAGCTCGTAGCTGTCGGTGCCCTGCTCGCCGGTGAGGCGGTCATAGAGGATGTAGTTGCGCGCGGCGCGCGACTTGACCAGGTGCCCGACGTGAGCGTCGGTGGAGTAGCTGTCGCGCAGCGTGAAGCTGCGGACGTGGTTGATGTAGAGGTTGTGCGAGAAGCCGTCGCCGGCCCCGTTGTCAGCGAACACGCTGGCATCGATGACGATGTTCGAAGCCGGGTTGTCACCCGCGAGGATCCCCTCCTGGTTGTGGTCAAAGACGCAGTGCTGCACGGTCAGCCCGGCGCCCTCGAGGCGGATGCCCGCACCGTTGTCATCCGGGACCCGCGCGCCCGACAGTTCCACGTTCTCAATCGTCGTGTCGTCGCCCGCGATGACCCAGATCGCCTTACCCTCGCTGTTGGAGCCGGCGGCGTCGATGTGGGCGCGGCCATGGACGCCGATGATCGTCAGGCGGTTGGTGGACCAGGCGCACACGTCAGTGCGATAGGAGCGGTTTCCCCGCGCGTCGATCTGGATGGTGTCGCCCGCGCGGGCCCGGGCGATCGCCTGACAGGGCCGGGTCAGGCGCTGACCGGGCCCTACGTGCAGCACCCGGGCCGCCGCGTCCGCCGGCCGCTGGGCCGGCGCCGTCGCGAGCAGCGCCGCCGTCACCAGCGCGAGCGCACGGGGGAGGCCCATCCACGCGATCCTAGGACGCGCCGCCTGGCCAGGACCCCTCGCGGTGTGGTGGAATGGCCCGCAACCCACAGGGGCGACCGGAGGGAGACGGGGCATGAGCGGACCTATGGTGAGATACGGCGAGCGAGAGATCCCTCATGAGGAGCTGCGCGCCCAGGCGGCGCGGACGGCCACCGGGCTCGTCGCGGCCGGCGTGCGCCACGGCGATCGCGTGGCCCTGGTGCTGCGCAATGAGCCGACCTTCCTGTCGCTCAGCGCGGCGTGCGGTCTGATCGGAGCCGTGCCGGTCCCGGTCAACTGGCACTGGCATGGCCTGGAGCTGCGCCACGTGATCGGGCACTCGGAGTCGCGGGTGGTGTTTGCCCACTCCGATTTCGTGGCCAACGTCGAGGAGATCCTGCCTGAGGGGGTCCCCCTGGTGGAGGTGCCGGTGCCCGAGGAGCTGACCGCCCACTACGGTCGCGCTCCGGTCACGGGGCGCCGGCCGCTGTTCGCCGACTGGATCGGCGCCCACGAGCCGTACGCCGTGCCGCTCGACGCGGCGCCGATGAGCGTCATCTACACCTCGGGCACGACGGGGCTGCCCAAAGGCGTGATCCGCGATGCCATGAGCCCCGAGCAATCGCGCGACGTCGCCGCAGCGACGTTGCGGGCGATGGGGCTGACGCCCGGCATGCACACGCTGGTCACCGCCCCCATGTACCACTCGGCCCCCAACGCCCAAGCCCTGTTCGCGTTGGCCCTCGGTATCGAGTTGACCGTCATGCCTCACTTCGCGCCCGAGAAGTTCCTGGAGCTGGTCTCAGAACAGGCCATCACCCATGCCCAGACCGTCCCGACGATGTTCGTGCGCCTGCTCGAACTGCCCGACGAGGTCCGGGCGCGTTATGACCTCGGCTCCCTGGAGTGCGTCGTCCATGCCGCCGCGCCGTGCCCGGCCCACGTCAAGCAGCGGATCATCGAGTGGTTCGGGCCGGTGATCCGCGAGTACTACGGCGCCACCGAGATCGGCATCGTGATCGTCTGCGACAGCCACGAGTGGCTGGCGCACGAGGGAACCGTCGGCCACCCGTTCGCCGGGTCAGACATCCACGTGCACGATGCCGAGGGCCGGCTGCTGGTCACCGGGGAGACCGGGGAGGTCTTCATCCGCCCGCCCGACTACTGGCCGGGGTTCACCTACCTCGGCCAGGACGACAAGCGCCGCGAGATCGAGCGCGACGGCTACATCTCGATCGGTGACGTCGGCCACGTCGACGCCGACAACTACCTCTATCTGTCTGACCGCGCCCGCGACATGGTCATCTCCGGCGGGGTCAACATCTACCCGGCCGAGATCGAGGCCTGCCTGCTCGAGCTCGCCGGCGTCCGCGACGTCGCCGTATTCGGCATCCCCGACGACTCCTTCGGCGAGGCCCTCGCCGCCCACGTCGACGCCGAGCCCTCCGCCGGCCTCACCGAGGACGCCGTGCGCGAGCATGTCCGCTCCCGCCTCGCCGGCTACAAAGTGCCGCAGGTCGTCGTCTTCGACTCAGATCTCCCCCGCGAGGAGTCGGGCAAGATCTTCAAGCGCCGCATCCGCGAGCGCTATTGGCTTGGGGCGGGGCGCAGCATCTGAGTCAGTCGCGGCCCGGGCCGGCGATTGCCGGCCCGGGCCGCTCGGCACCACCCCTAGCCCGGGATGCTCGGCACCACCCACTGGACGACCCCGACCGATGCCGTCCCCGTGCCCTGCATCGACACGCGCAGCTTGGTCGTGGTCAGCTGGTCGAAGGTGACGTCGTTGAACTGGTTGATCTGCGCCGGCTCGCCGCTCTGGTTTGAGACGTTGACCCAGTCGCTGCCGTTCCAGTACTGGACCACCCATGAGGACGGCGTCAGGAGACCGCCGCCGTCATCGGCGAAGTACAGCTCGCTGCTGTCGGTGGTGATCGGGGCAGACCAGTCGAGCTCGATCCAGTGGGTCCCCGTCTGCGGCCAGTCGCCCCAGTAGGGGGTCAGGTCGTTGTCGTCATTTGACTGAACCGGGTACAGGCCGCTGTTGATCCCGCCCACCGTCGTCCACGGGGAGGTGTATGACGCGGACGGGGTGCCCGTCAGCGCCAGATCGCTGGATCCTGGCGGCAACGGCAACGGCTTCTCTGTGGTCACCCACTGCTCGGCACTGACCGAGCCTGACGCGTCGTTCCGCGCGCTGTATGTCGCGTCGACGATCAGCCCGTTCGAGCTCGTCGGAACCGTCATGTCGGCCGGCGGCGTGACGTCCCACGTCACGGTCTTCGTCTGGCCGGGGCCGATGACGGTGAAGCTCACCGGAGTGGTGGCGTTGGTCGTCCAGCCCGTGGGCGTGTCGACGCTCAGCTTGACGTTGCTGATCGCAGTCGCGCCGGTGTTGGTGATGCCGGCGGTAGCCGTGGTCTGGATCCCCGGATTCAGGACCGGCTGGGTGTGCTGTCCCGGCGCTGTGCTGTCCACGTTGACGCTGAGCGCCGGGCGGTTGGCCTGCCCGAGTTGGACCTCGACCGTATTGCGGTCCATGGTGACCGAGTGCGTCGCGGCGTCATAGCGGCCGCCGATGATGCGCTGCACCCCGGCGTCGGCGAAGACCGGTAATTGGACCTGGACGTCGTCGCCCGGGAGCCGGCCGCTGAGCGAGATCTCGACGATCCGGTCGCCGCGGCTGCCGTGGGTGCTGATCCGCATCCCGTAGGTGCCGCGCCGCCCCGATGCCTCGTTGTAGGAGGAGGTCAGATTGTTCACGGCGATGGTCTGTCCCGGGGTGATCCAGGCGTCGGGCACGCCGCGCCCGACATACAGCACGGTGTGGCTCACCGACTGGTTGCCGACCTCGGTCGAAACCAGGCCGGGGGCCACGAGTGACTGCATGAGCGTCTGGGTCTGGCCGGCCATCGGCCAGACGTAGGGGACCGCGCCGAACTGTGGCTCGGCGTGGCTGCCCGCCCACGGGTTGTTCGGGTCCGGCGCGCTGGAGTTGGCCTCCCACCACGCGTTCGGGCCGCCGGTCGTGGTGGCGATCTGCCAGGCGTAGCTGGTGATGGGCAGGTCGCGGTAGGCGTTGCCGTACAGCGCACCCTGAGCGTAGGCCGTGTTCAGCGCGACGCTGTAGCCGGGGTAGGCGCCGAACGATGGGAACGGGACGCCGGTACCCTGGAGGCGGGCGAAGCCCATCTCGTAGAGGCCGTCGGTCTGGCTGGGGTCGGCGAGAATCCCGTTGAGCGCGCCACCCTGCAGGAAGACGTCCCAGACGTTCTGGCCCCACAGGTTCGATCCATCCCAGTTCGCATCACCCGCGGTGTTGCAGCGATCGGCCGTGACCGCCACGTTCACCTCGCACGGGAGGAAGTTGAAGTCGTTGGCCTGCTCGTTGCTAGCCAGCGCTCCGTTGACGGCGTTCAGCAGGTTGGTGTAGGCGCCGTTGGCCCATTGGGCTTCGGCGTCGTTTCCGATCCGACCGGCGATGTACCGGTAGGCGGCGAGGCCGGCCAGCGCAGTCTCGTCATCGAACAGCCAGGTCCCCTCACTGTCATTGTCGTTTGACCGGCGCAGGTAACCGGCCGAATTGAGCTGGGCGAGGTAGTCGGTGTGCATCAGCGTGTACAGGCTCGGCCCCCACTGGCTCGGGCCGCTCGCATCGTCATGGAAGTACTTGGCGACAAAGGCGGTGTCGTTGGTGCCCTCGAGGTACGCGGCCCACGCCACCGGCGTGCGCCACGGGCCGTCCCAGTACCAGTTCGCACCCAGTTCGTCGAAGTTGGTCTGCTCAGAGATCCGGCCGTTGAGCAGCAGGCTCTGCGCGCCGGTGTAGTCACCCAGCTCGAACCGGTTGGCCAAGATGCCGGGCACGTCGTGATTGAGCAGGTAGGCGTAGTTGTTGGCCGCGGAGAACGGCGCCTCGCCGGCCTGAACGATCCTGGTGTAGACGAAAGCGGCCTTGTAGGCGTTGTCGATCGCCGTTCCCGGGGTGTGCAGGTTGTTGGTGTTGGCCAGTGCCACGTTGGGCAGTGACAGTCTCGGGATGGCCGAGAGGCGGCCGCTCCAGTAATCCGTCATGTGCCGGTAGGCGGTGTCATAGGGGAGAGCGCCCTCATTACCTCGGCTCGGGGTGATCGCGCTGACGGATGGCAGCGATACCGTCGGGGTGAAGGTGTCGGTTGCGGCGACGAAGTCGTGATGCACGGTCTGCCCCGGTGCGACGCTATCGGAGACCTGGTTGAGCGAGACGAGGTTCGGCCCGGACTGGCCGGCTGGGACGCTCACCGCCGCCGACCCGTGGTTGGTCACGCTCACCCGGGTGTAGATCATCTCGACCGGGTTACCGCCGATGGACTGCTCGTTGGCGAAATCGGTGATCGAGATGGCCACGTTGTTACGGGTGAAGGACGTGGTCATTGCGGGCAGATAGCCGTCGGCCATCGTCCAGTGCACCGAGCCTGGCGCGGGCGCCTGGCCTGCCGCGAGCCCGTAGGTGTACGCGCCGAAGGAGTACATGCCACCGCAGAGGCTCTGGTTGCCGGACTTGTACGTCGTCGGGACGCCGCGGGCGAAGTACGACCCTGACAGGTACTCGAAGGGCGCGTAGAGGTTGCCCTCCCAGCCGATCGCCGTCTCGTTGGCGAAGCCGAAGCCGTTGGGGTCGCTCGGGGTGGGGAAGTTGGTGCCGTAGTCCCGGGGCAGCGTGGAGTCATGGCACGCGTTGACCGGCAGGCTCGGCATCGGCTGAAGTTGCGCACCCGCCGGCGCGGTGCCCTTGGCCAGCGCGGCCGGCGCGGCGATCGCGGCGATCGCGGCGATCGCGGCCAGAATCGCCGTCAGCGGGATGAGCTTGTGCAGCGCGCGGCGCGTGGAGCTCCGCCCACGGCCCGGACACGCCTCGGCGCCGACCCCCCCTGTGACGTCGCGGGGCGATGCTTGCATGAGTTCCCTCCTGTATGAGAGTGGGCGCTGACCCGCAGGGACCGTGCGAACGGGGATCGCAGAGCCGATGTTCTGATGGGCATTTGGGGTGCGGGCAGCGCGAGTAGTTCAGACAGACCACCGCTACATCCCGGTCACCGCGCCGGAGGTCCTTGAGCCGCACCTCCAACCGCCACCACGCGAAGCGATCTCCTGGATCGAAGCGCTTCGCGAAGCGCTTCGATACGCTAACACGCGCCCGACAGGCCGTCAAGGGGCAAGCGGCACACCTGCCCGACCCGCGTCCGGCCGGCGCAGTGACCGGCCCGCGCACATGCCGTGAGCGGATACCGTCGAGCCCGCACACCCAATGAAACTCGAGGAGCAGACATGAGCACGCCGTACGCATTCGTCGCCCGTATCGAGGCGAAGCCCGAGAAGGCCGAGGAAGTGTCCCAACTGCTTACCGGCGCCCTCCCGCTCGCGCAGGCCGAGGAGGGGACAGTCGCCTGGTATGCCGCGCGCACGTCGGAGACGACGTTCTGGATCTTTGACACCTTCGAGACAGAGGACGCTCGCCAGGCCCACATCAACGGACAGATCGCTGCCGCGCTGATGGCCAAGGCGGGCGAGTTGCTCGCCTCGCCCCCGGAGATCCTCCCGGCGGACGTGCTCGCGGCCAAGTAGCGCTCCCGTAAAGGGGGGCACCATCAGGTAACGCGATGGCGCCGTTCGATGCCTTCAGCGGCGCCTTCAGCATGCTCCCGCCCGGGCAGGCAGCCGGGGCGCCGTTTCGCGATCCCTACCTGCTCAGCGTAGGTGGCTATCCGGAGCTCCGCACCGCCGGCCTTCCCGCGGGCCTTAGGCAGCGGCTTCGCCGAGCAGCTTCTCCACCAGGACCGCATCCTTCCACTGGCCGTCGAGCCTGCCGTGGCGGCGCTGGATGCCCACCTCGTCGAACCCCGAGGCGCGGTGTACAGCACGGCTGGCGAGGTTGTCGGCGAAGATGCGGCTGGTGAGCTTGTAGAGGCCGCGGCGCTCGGACTCCGCGCTCAACTCGCTGAGGAGCAGACGGCCGAGCCCCCGGCCGCGGCCGTCGGGGTGGACGTAGACGGCGTGCTCGCCGACGCCGGTGTAGACGCAGCGGTCTGAGTAGAGACCGGCGCGCGCCCAGCCCAGCACCCGCCCGTCGCACTCGGCGACGACGAACGGCCGGCCGTCGGTCAGCCAGCCGGCGATGTCCGCCGGCGTCCGCAGCCTCGTCTCGAAGGTCGCGATGCGCTCGCTGATCCCCGCGTTGTAGGCCGCCGCGACCTCCTCGAGATCGTCAGCGGTGGCGAACCGGGTGATGGCGACGGCGGACAGTGACACGGCCCATGACTTTATTCACCGGGCGTCTCCACCCCGGTCGGCCGCGCCTGGGTGTAGGGGTCCTTGGGGGAACGGTCCTCAGACAGGGAGTCGCGCGAGCGCGTGACCAGCTGTTCGATGGCGTCGGCCAGGTGGATGGGGGCGATGTTGTAGTCGCCGCGTTGTACGCGCAGCCGGTGCGCGGCCAGCAGGACCTCGGCGTGGGTGTGTCCGGCGGGCGGCTCGAACCGGTAGGAGGCGAGCTCGATGAGCAGCCCGAGCGGGTCGGTGAAGTAAATGGAGTCCATGAACCCGCGATCCTTGACGCCACTGTGGCGGATATCGCGCTCATCCAGCCGCTCGACGGCCTGCGCGAACGTCGCCTGCGAGAGCGCGAACGCGAGATGGTGGACGCAGCCGGGGTCGGTGGGCGTGCGCTCGGGGTCCGCCGTTCGCTCCTCGTTGGTGAACACCGTGATCAGCCGCCCGTCGCCCGGGTCGAAGTAGAGGTGGCTCTCGGCGGGGTTGTCGAGGTTGGGCTGCTCGAACACGAACGGCATCCCGAGCACGCCCTCCCAGAAGTCGATCGAGGTCTGCCGGCCGGCGCCAACCAGCGTGATGTGGTGAACGCCCTGGCTCTGGAGCTTGCGCATGTCGGTTGCCGTCCTGTGTCGATCGGGTCGGGTGGTGGGCAGTGGGCTGCGTCGAGGTGTAGTTCAGCAGGCTCGCTCGCGGATACAGTGTGGGCCGCTGGCGGAGCGGGCCGACCTGAGGGGGATCAGCCAATGGAGGAAGAGCGGTGACCAGATGCAGCAATACGCGGTGCGACCATGACCTCTGACGGCACGGACGGCCTGACGCGCGTCGTCGTGCTGGGGGCCGGGTTCGCCGGCCTGGAGCTCACCACGCGACTCTCCGAGGAGTTCGGCGACGACATCGAGATCGTCCTGATCGACCGCAGCGACGCGTTCGTATTCGGCTTCTCCAAGCTCGACGTCATGTTCGGGCGCGCAGTCCCCGACCAGGTCCGTCACCCGTACGCGGACATCGTCAAGCCGGGCGTGCGCTTCGTCCAGACGGCGATCCGGTCGATCGATCCCGCCGCTCGGACCGTCGAGACCGACGCGGGCACCTTCGAGGCCGATGTGCTGGTGGTCGCTCTGGGGGCGGACCTCGATCCCGGGGCCACGCCCGGCCTGCTGGAGGGCGGCCACGAGTTCTACACCGTGGCGGGGGGATTCGCCGCCCGCGACGTGCTCGAGCGTTTCGAAGGCGGGCGCGTGGTGATCGGGGTGCTCTCGACACCGTACAAGTGCCCTCCCGCACCGAGCGAGACCGCTCTGCTGCTGCACGAGCAGTTGGTCGCGCGCGGGTTGCGCGAGAAGTCCGAGATCGCTCTGGTGATCGACTTCGGGCGGCCGATCCCGCCCTCGCCGGCGGCCTCCGCCGCGCTGATCGAGGCCTTCGCCGAGCGCGACATCGAGTGGCACGCCAGCCGCGAGGTGTGCGAACTGGACCCGGGCCGCAACGTCGCGATCCTGCGCGATGGGGGCGAGATGCCCTACGACCTGTTTCTCGCCGTCCCGGTCCATCGTGCGCCGGCGGTCGTGTCCAAGGCGGGGCTGACCACGGACGGGTGGATCCAGATCGACGCGCTGACGTTCGAGACCTCGTTCCCCGGTGTCTATGCCGTCGGAGACGTGGCGGCGGTCGGCACACCGCGCGCAGGGGTATTCGCGGAGGGACACGCCGCGATCGCCGCGGAGCACATCGCCGCGCGCATCCGTGGCACCACGAGCGCCGCCCAGTACGGCGGGCGCGGGGTGTGCTACCTGGAGTTCGGAGCTGGTGCGGTCGCGATGGTGGACGTGACGTTCTTCGGCGACCAGCGGTCTGGTGAGCTCATCGGCCCCTCGGCGGCGCTGGTGGCCGACAAGGCCGAGTTCGGCTCGAGCCGCGTCAAGCGCTGGTTCGGGCGGGAGTGGTGAGCCGGTGTGATCGACGCCGGCGCCATCATCCTGGCCGGCGGCAGGTCCTCGCGGATGGGCTCGCCCAAGGCGGCATTGGACTGGCATGGCTCGACGCTGCTGCGCCGGATCACCGGCCTGGCCCAGCGCACGGTCGCCGGTCCGGTCGTGGTGGTGCGCGCGCCCGAGCAGAATCTGCCGGAGCTCCTTCCCTCCATCGAGGTCGTCTCAGACGCGCGCGAGGGGCGCGGCCCGCTGCAGGGGCTCGCGGCCGGGCTGGCGGCGATCGGGGACCGGGCGCAGGTCGCCTACGTGTCGTCCACCGACGTGCCGCTGCTGCATCCGGCGTTCATGCGCCGCGTGATCGATGCCGTCACTGATGAGGTCGACATTGCCCTCCCGGAGATCCACGGCTTTCGCCAGCCCCTGTCGGCGGCCTACCGCACGAGCCTCCTGCCCGAGGTGCAGGCGCTGATCGCCGCCGACCGCCTCAAGCCCGCGTTCCTGTTTGAGCGCTGCCGTGTGCTGGCGCTTGACGATGCGCTGATGCTGAGCGACCCAGGACTCGCCGCCGTCGATCCAGACCTGGCCTCGGTGCGCAATCTCAACGATCCCGGCGAGTACCGCGAGGCCCGCGCGCAGCCGGGCCCTGAGATCGAGGTCCGCCGCCTCCGGACGCCCGCTCCCGACGGCCCGCCGCCTGCCCAGCGCGTCGCCGCGTGGACCCTGGGCCAGCTCGCCGACACGATCGGGCTGGTTCTGGACGATCGCGTCGTCGCCGCGCTCAACGGCGACCACGTCGCGCGGGATCGTGAGCTGCCGCTGGCCGCGGGGGACACGGTGCAGTTCATGGTCACCGGCGCCGAGCTGTAGCCGGCCAATCCGAAGGAGGAGGCGATGGAGCTCCCCAACGACCCTGCCACCGTCGGTGAAACCGCTCCGCGCCGGCTGTGCACCGGCGATCTCGAGGAGTTCCGGCGGGCCGGCCACGTGCTGATCGACGCGGTGGCCGATCACCTGGAGGGGCTACCGGGACGGCCGGTGTGGCAGCCGTTGCCCGAAGCTCTGCGGTCGGCTCTGCTCGAACTGCCGCTGCCAGATGCCCCGATCGGGCTCGACGCGCTCAGTCACACGATGGTGGCCGACGTTCTGCCGCACGCGATGGGCAACGGGCACCCCGCCTTCTTTGGCTGGGTCAACTCTCCGCCGGCGCTGGCCGGTGTGCTGGCGTCGCTGGTGGCGGCCGCGATGAACCCGAGCGTGGTGGCGGGTGACCATGCCGACGTTCACCTCGAGCGCACCGTCGTGCGCTGGTTGGCCGACCTCGTCGGGTACCCCCACACGCCGGGTGCCGGCCTGCTGACCAGCGGCGCATCCGCAGCGACGATCGTCTGCCTGGCGGGCGCTCGCGGCCGTGCCTGCGCGGCCGCGGGGCACGACGTGCGACGGGGCGGCCTGGTGGGCGGACCGCGCCTGGTGGCCTACGTGCCGTCCGAGGCGCACAGCTGCGTCCCGCGAGCGCTCGAGCTGCTCGGGCTCGGGAGCGACTGCATCCGGCCGGTTCCGCTGCACGACGGCCGCCTCGACGCGGAGGCGCTGCGAGGCGCGATCGCGGCCGACCGTGCCGCGGGTGTCAGCCCGGCGCTGCTCGTGGGCTCGGCGGGAACCGTGAACACCGGGGCGATCGATCCGCTGCACGCGCTCGCTGACGTCGCCGCGGCCGAGCGGCTGTGGTTCCACGTCGACGGGGCCTACGGTGCCTTCGGAGTGCTCGACCGGGCGCTGGCCGACCGCTACCGCGGTATGGAACGCGCCGACTCGCTGACGCTCGATCCACACAAGTGGCTGGGCGTCCCGGTGGACGCCGGCTGCGCGCTGGTGCGCCGCGCTGAGGACCTGCGCGACGCGTTCAGCGTCGTCCCGCCCTACCTGCGCCAGGGGGCGGGCGCTGAGGTAGGGACCTTCGCCGAGTACGGTCTCGAGCAGACGCGGCCGTTCCGCGCCCTGAAGACCTGGTCGACGCTCGCCGCCCGCGGCCGCGACGGCGTCATCGAGCAGATCACCCATGCCAACGCGCTGGCCCGGGAGCTTGCTGCGCTGGTGCAACGCGAGCCCACGCTCGAGCTCGCATGCCCGCCCGAGACGTCCATCGTGGCTTTCCGTGCCCGGCCGCCCCAATGCGCGCCGGAGCGCCTCGAGGCCGTCAACCGCGCGCTGCCCGAGGCCGTCCAGGCGCGTGGCCGGGCGTTCGTGACCGGCACGGTCTACGACGGACGCGAGACCCTGCGTGCCTGCATCCTGCACCCCGGCACCACCGAGCTCGACCTGGCGACGCTGGTCGCCGAGGTCGTCTCCGCCGCCGCAGAACTGGCCGCGACGGCTCGGTGACGCTCACCCGGGTGGCCCCGGATTGGACCTCGGCGGGCGCTTAACGGGTGATTGCATGTCGAGAAGCTCTGATCGGCTCCGCTCACCAGGTGACCGGCCACGACAGGCGCGGCCCACGACACAAGGAGACCACCATGCCGAAATACCTCCTCCTCAAGCATTACCGCGGCGGCCCGGAGCCGCATCATCCCTTCCCCCCGATGGACCAGTGGGCTCCGGAGGACGTTGAGGCGCACCTGGCCTTCCTCAGGCACGTCACCGAGCTGCTGCAGGAGAACGGCGAGTACGTCGACGTGGCCGCGCTCACGCCGGCGCGCACCTGGGTGCGCTACGGCGGCCCGGAGGCCGCGCCGGTCACCACCGACGGCCCTCTGCCCGAGACCAGCGATCTCGTGGCGGGCTGGTGGGTGATCGACGTCGAGTCGCAGGAGCGTGCGGTCGAGCTCGCGGCCTACGTCTCGTCTGAGCCCGGCCCGGGCGGGAAGCCGCTCTACGAGTGGATCGACGTCCGCGAGGTCATGTCCGAGTCGGCCTCCGACGACTGACCCCGCGTGACCGACGAGGTGACGCGACCGTTGGACGAGGGCGCCCTGCGCGCTCTCGTCCCGCGCGCCCTGGCAGGGCTGCTGCGGCGGGGCGAGGCCTTCGACGCCGCCGAGGACGCCCTGCAGGAGGCGCTACTGGAGGCGCTGCGGGTGTGGCCCGAGCATCCCCCGCGCGACCCGCGGGCGTGGCTGACCGCGGTGGCGATCCGGCGGCTCGTCGACGGCCGCCGCAGCGAGGCCGCTCGTCACCGCCGCGAGGAGCACATGTACGCGGAACCGCCGGCCGGCGCTGCCGAGGAGGGCGACGACACCCTCTTCCTGCTCTTCTGCTGCTGTCATCCGGAGCTCGCGCCCGCCTCCCAGGTGGCCCTGACGCTGCGCGCCGTCGGTGGGCTCACCACCGGTGAGATCGCCGACGCCTTCTACGTCCCGGAGGCGACGATGGCCCAGCGCATCAGCCGCAGCAAGCGCGCCCTGCGGGGGCGGCGCCTGGATCAGCCCGGCGACCTCGCCGTCGTCCTACGCGTGCTCTACCTCGTCTACGCCGCCGGCCACATGGGCCCGCCCACCCGGATCGACCTGGCCGGCGAGGCGATCCGGCTCGCCCGCCAACTCACCCTCGCCACCGAGGAACCGGAGGCGCGCGGGCTGCTCGCGCTGATGCTGCTCAATCACGCGCGCCTGCCGGCGCGGCACGACCCCGCTGGCCGGATCGTCACGCTTGACTGCCAGGACCGCGGCCTGTGGGACAGGCGGGAGATCGCCGAGGGGGTACGCGTCCTGCAGTCGGCGCTCGCCATGCGGACGGCGCAGCGGCCCCCCGGCCGCTACCAGGTCGAGGCGGCGATCGCCGCCTTACACGACGACGCGGCGAGGGCCGAGGAGACCGACTGGCCGCAGATCCTCGCGTGGTATGACGACCTCGTCGCTCTCACCGACGACCCGGTGCGACAGGACCCCGCCGCCGTGCTCGGCCGTGCGGTCGCGGTCGGCCACGTCCTCTCCGCCGCCGCCGGGCTGCGCGAGACCGACCGGTTGCGCGACGTGATCGGCGAGCGGCACCGCTGGCACGCCGTCCGCGCCCACCTGCATGAGCTGGGCGGCAACCTGCCCGCCGCCGCCTCGGCGTACGCGGAGGCCGCCCGCCGGGCCACGAACGTCGCCGAGCGTGACCACCTCGTCCGCCAGGCGGCCCGCGCCCGGGTCACCGCGTGACGAGTTGAAGGCCGGCGGCGCGGAGCTAGTGGGGGAGGTCGAGCGCGTCGGCCCGAGCTATCGGCTCTGCTACGTCCGCGGCCCGGAGGGGATCATCGTCGAGCTCGCCGAGCGGATCGGCTGAGGCCGACGCCGGCTCAGGTTGTCGACGATCAGGCTAAGGGTGAAGTCGAATCGTTGGTGTCCGGTGCCGGAGGTCAACTCGGGCGCGTAACGCGCAGTGAGAGGGAACCGGTCGGCGGGCAGGGCGGTGAACCGGCGCAGCAACTCGTCGCGGCTGACAACCCAGTCATCATCGTGATCCGCCTGTCGGATGGCGACCACTGACCTCTCCAGCGCGTAGGCGCCGACGTAGAGCAGAAGGGCATCGATCGCCCACGCCGCCGTCTGGGGCTCGATGCCGCCCGCGAGCAGGATTGCCAGCATCCTTTCGTTGACACGCAGCACATCGAGATGGGTGGGGGCCATGGCCAGCGCGGCACGGGAGATGCCGGGGTACTTGAGGTACTGGTCGCGGATCTGGGCGCAGACGTCGAGGATCTGCTCGCGCCAGGTTGCCGAATCGGGGTCGGGGAGTACCAGTTGGGCGCAGAGCCGGCCGATGATCAGCTCGTCGATGTCGGCCTTGTTGACGACATGCGCGTACAGCGAGGCGGGTCCCGTGTCCAGTATGCCGGCGACGCTGCGCATCGTCAGGGCGTCGTAGCCGCTGGTGGCAACGACCTCGAGCGCCGCGTCGGTGATCCTGGCGACGGTGATCGGCGGCTTCCGGCTCGTCTGCGCCGCTGGAGCAGCGGGCGGCTGAGCGTGCCGGGCGGCGCGGCGTTGCTTCGGATCAACGGACATGGTCCTGAGCCTACCGCGAAGGCGAACAACGTTCCACTCTGATAGAACTTAGTTCGTGTCTGTCGAACAAAGTACGCGGCTGCCGGCCGCCGCCGCCGCCGCCGACGCCGGCGCCACGAGCGCCCAGCCCTACCGCCTGCGCTGGGTCGTGGCGGCCGTCGTGCTGGCCGCCGCTGTCATGGATCTGCTCGATGCCACGATCGTCAACGTCGCCGGTCCCTCCGTCCATCGCGATCTCGGCGGCGGCGCCAGCACGCTGCAGTGGCTGAGCGCGGCCTACACCCTGGCCTTCGCCGTGCTGCTGATCGCGGGCGCGCGTCTCGGTGACATCTATGGCCGCCGCCGGCTGTTCCTCGTCGGCTCCGCAGGCTTCACCCTGTTCTCCGCAGCGTCCGCTTTCGCGCCGAGCATCGGCGCGCTCATCGCCTGCCGGGCGCTCCAGGGCGCGTTCGGCGCGCTCATGATTCCTCAGGGCTTCGGCTTGATGAAGCAGGTCTTCCACGACGAGGCCGAGATGAATAAGGCATTGGGCCTGTTCGGTCCGGCGACCGGTGTGCCGATGCTCGCCGCGCCGATCGTGGCGGGCGCGCTCATCGACGCCAACCTCTGGGGCATCGGGTGGCGCCTGGTGTTTCTCATCAACGTTCCGATCGGCGCGGTCACGCTGCCTCTCGCGATGCGGTCGCTGCCCCGCGGTGCCACTCACCCCGGCGTCAAGCTTGACGTCGGCGCTGTCTGGCTCATCGGCCTGGCGCTGGTCGCGATCATCTATCCACTCATTCAGGGTCGGATCGAGGGCTGGCCGACCTGGTCCTTCGTCATGCTCGCCGCCGGCGCGGTCCTCCTCGTCGTCTTCCTGCGCTACGAGCGGCGCCGCGACAGCAGCCCGTTGATCGAACCCACTCTGCTCACCAACCGGACGTACCTCAGCGGCATCGCGGTCACGCTGGCCCTCTTCGGCGCCTTTGGCGGGCTGCTGCTCTGCATTTCGCTGTACGGCCAACTCGGCGAAGGCTGGTCCCCGATCCACGCCGGTCTGACGTTGACGCCGATGGTGGTGGGAATGATCCTCGGCATGGTCGGCTCCAACGCGGCCGTCAGCCGACTCGGACGCCGCCTGCTCCATATCGGCATCCTGCTCATCGCCGCCGGCACGGCCGGGCTCGCTCTGAGTCTCACAGGTGCGCAGACGGCCTCCACCTGGGACCTCGTGCCCGGCCTGTTCTTCATTGGCGCCGGCGTCGGTGCCAGCATCGGGAAGCTCTTCCAGTTCATCCTGACCAGCGTCACCATGGACGAGGTCGGATCCGCCTCCGGTGTCATGGAAGCCGTGCAGCAACTCTCGACTGCGCTCGGGGTCGCCGTCCTCGGCTCCATCTTCTTCTCCGCCTTCGACCACCACCTCCCACCCGACGCACTGCAGATCACCGCGTGGGCCTGCCTGGCACCACTGGCAGCGGCGTTCCTCCTCGTCTTCCGGCTACCCATGCAGGCACCGTGATTGGATCTCCGGTCGAGAATGCAGAGTGCGCAACCACGAAATGCCGCTGAGCGCGAGACGCCGTCTCAGTCGGAGCACATCGGCCTGATCGGAGGGCTCGGTGTCGGTGCAGCGGTCATCTACTACCGCGCCATCGCCGCCGGCTGCGTGGATCGCGGCGCCGTCCCAAGGATGACGATCGTTCACGCTCATGCGCCGACGGCGCTGGCCCACGTCGCTGCAGGACGGATCGACGCGCTCGCCGACTACCTCGCAGGCTTCGTCGTACAGCTGCGCAGCGCCGGCGCGAGGTTGTTTGCGATCCCCGCCGTCACCCCGCATATCGCGCTCGAGCCGCTCACCACACGCGAGTCGATGCCGATCGTCGACATGCTCGAGGTGACAGCGCGCGGACTGCGCGAGCGTGGCTTCTCACGCGTGGCGCTGTTTGGGACGCGCTTCACCATCGAGACCTCGCTCTTCGGCGCGCTTGATTCCTTTGACGTCGTCCTGCCCCAACCTCGGGAGATCGACGAGATCCATCGGGTCTACCTCGAGCTCGCGACAGTCGGGCACACCTCCGCGGCCGGTGTCGAGTCGCTACGGGAGATCGCTGGGGCCATTCGCCGACGCGAGCGCGTCGACGCCGTCGTTCTGGCGGGGACGGACCTGAACCTGATCTTTGACGAGGCCAGCGCGGGCTTTCCCGCGTTTGACTGTGCCTCGGCCCATATCAACGCGATTCTCGACCGAGCAACTCTGGGCTGATCATCGACGTCCAGAGGGTCAGGTGAGCTCCCTCGGGATGACAAACGAGGCCAGCCCCGCCCGGTCCGGCGCCAGAGTGCTCCACGGGCCTGTCGACGTCAACGTGGCCAGCGCGGCCGTCGGGAACTTACGGTCGTCGAGCTCGCTCCCGTGCCCGACCAGCCCAACGGCCAAATCGCGGATCGCCGGCTCGTGCCCGATCAGCATCACCGTGTCGATCTCGTCGGGCACGAGACGTACGCGCTCGAGCAGCCCGGTGGCCGTGGCGCGATAGAGCTCGCGCTCGATCAGGATCTCACCGGGCGGGGCGACCAGGTCAAGCGTCTCGCGCGCTCGCCTCGCCGAGGAGCACAAAACCAGGCCGACGGGGATCTGCTCGCGGCGGAGGTGCGCGCTGATCCGCTTCGCGGCTTTGCGCCCACGCGGCGCGAGCGGGCGATCCTCATCGGCCAGCGACGGGTCATCCCAGCTCGACTTCGCGTGGCGCAACAGAAGCAGCTGCTTGGTCTGGGTCATCGTGCTCGGATTCTCGCCGACGGGCCGCGGAGACCATCGTGGCTGCTGGTGTTCGGTCCGGGCGCTGCCTCCTCGTCGAGGCTACGAACGTGTGTTCGTAGTGGGCTAGAATGCGCCTCGTGTCGCTTGTCGTCCAACCCTCGCTGTTTGGCTCCGTGGGCGAGCTCGGAGTCGCCGAGCTCGGCGACGCGGTCGAGCGCCGCCCGCTGTCTGACGGCGCATGGGTTGACCTACGGCCAGGGTTCGTCACCGCGGCCGACGAGCTCTTCGATGCGCTGGCCGGCGACGTGCCGTGGCACGAGGAGCGGATGCACATCTACGACAACACGGTGCGCGTACCGCGCCTGCTGGCCCGTTACCCGCAGGGCGAGGCGCTGCCCCACGCGGTGCTCGAGGACGCCCGCTCGGCGCTGAACGCCCACTACGCCGAGGAGCTCGGCGAGCCGTTCGTCAGCGCGGGGCTCTGCCTGTATCGCGATGGCAGTGACAGCGTCGCCTGGCACGGGGACCGCATCGCCCGTGAGAGCTCGCGCAACACCATGGTGGCGATCATCTCGCTCGGGGCCGCGCGGCCGTTCGGGCTGCGTCCGAAATCCGGCGGCTCCGCTCTGCGGCTCCAGCTCGGCCACGGGGACCTGCTCGTGATGGGCGGAAGCTGCCAGCGAACCTGGCTGCACGGCATTCCCAAAGTCGCCAACTGTCTCGGCGCCCGGATCAGCATCCAGTTCCGCCCGCACTGGGGCAACGACCTGGGCAAACCCGCTGCCGGTACTCGCGACCGGTAGCGACGCCTACGCGGGCTCGAAGTCGTAGCGCGACGCGATCGGTCCCATCACCTCGGGGGTGAGTGCTCCGCGTCTTGCCGCATCGCCCAGCTCACGCATGTAGTGCTCAAAGCCCGAGGGCGTGTTCATGTTCAAGAACCGAACGGGTGACGTACCGGCATTGCTGAAGGTATGCACGACCCCGGGAGGCACGCAGACGAAACTGCCCGCAGCAACCTCGTGGGTCGCATCACCCAGGAGCATCGTCAACACACCCTCCAGGACGTAGAACATGTCGTGCAGGTTGCGGTGCCTGTGCGGGGGCGGACCCGGGAAGCCAGCGGCAATCGTCGTCTCAGACATGAAGAACGACCCGTCGGTGGCTTCGCCTGTCGCCTTGAGCACGATGACCGAGCCCCCACCGGCGTCTATCCGCTCTCCCTCACCGGGCGGGTGGAACGTCGGCTCACTCATTGCCTCCACAATACGCCCGGCGCTGCGATCACCCTTTTCGGGTGATGCCCACCAACCCTGGGGCCAACAAGAATGCCGCCGTCCGAAGAACCCACGCGCGGCGTTGCGACCAGATCCCTACCCTGCAGGGACCCGGTTCAACCCAGGAGGCGAAATTGATCGTTGTAGCGGCATCGAACTACCCGTTCCTCAACATCTTCTGGACGATCCTCATCTTCTTCGCGTGGGTCGCGTGGATCTGGATCGCCATCACCGTCCTCATCGACGTCTTTCGCCGGCGCGATATCTCCGGATGGGTAAAGGCCCTCTGGGTCGTCTTCGTGATCGTCCTGCCATTCATCGGCGTGCTGGCGTATCTGCTCATCTATCACGACGGGATGGCGGAGCGCAGCGGCAAAGAGGCCGCCGCCTCCCAGGCCCAGTTCGACGACTACGTGCGCCGGACCGCAGGCACCGGTGGCGCAGCGGCCGAGATCGAGAAGGGGAAGCAGCTCCTCGACAGCGGCGCGATCACCCAGGCCGAGTTCGACGCGATCAAGGCCAAGGCGATCGGGTCCTCGGCCCCGGCTGCGTAGGGCCTCCGTCGTCAAGCCCAGCGGCGCCCACCGGTCCGCACGGACGATGGAAGCGATCGACGTCCCCTCGGGCCATACCCCGGAAGGGGGCGTGCTGGTGGGCAGCGTGGGCGCCCGCCGGCGTCTGGTGGTGTTCGAGGATCCGCAATGCCCGTACTGCCGTGAGTTTGAGGAGGTATCCGGAGATCTGCTGCGGCGCGAGGTCGCGGCGGGCGCGGTGGCGGTGGAGTATCGGATTCGGTCCTTTCTCGGCGAGGAGTCGGTGCGCGCCGCCAACGCTCTGGTGGCGGCAGCGGGGGCGGGCAGATTCGACGAGTTGCGTCGCGAGATCTTTGCTGACCAGCCGCCGGAGCACAGCGGCGGTTTCGCGCCCGAGGATTTGTTGGAGATGGGCCGGCGCGCCGGTCTGACGGACGCGGAATTCGTCTCAGCGGTCAGGCAGGGTCGCTACGAACTGTGGGTGCGAGAGATCGATGCGGTCTTCGAGGCTGAGGACCCGTACGGGACCCCCTTCGCTGTCCTGGACGGCCGGGCGGTCGATTCCGATGCGCTCTATGACGCCGAGGCGCTCGGCGCGGTGATCCGCGGCTGACCCGCTGGCGTCAACTCTGTGCCGGCTGCGCCGGCAGCTTGACGACGTCGAGCGCCAGCGGTCCGCAGACCAGGGCCGGTCGGTCGGTGCGCATCAGCCGGCGTCGCAACAGGACGAAGGCCGGTGCCCCGAGCAGTGCCGGCACGATCAGCTGGAAGAGCCGGTACAGCAGCACGGCCGCCGTGGCGTCCGCGACGTTGACGCCGTAGAGCGCGAAGACGGCGACGAGCGCGCCCTCGGTTGCGCCGATCCCGCCGGGCACCGGGATCAGGTTGCCAAGCTGGCCGATCAGGTAGCCGAGCACCAGCGTGCCGAACGCCGGGACGGCCCCGACGGCGGCGAACCCGAACCCGAGTCCAGCGATGTCAAACGCCATGTATGCGAACGAGCCGACGATCACCCCGAAGCTGTGCGAGCGCAGCAGGATGATCGCCTGATCCACTCCGTCGGCGCCGGCTGTCAGTCCGGCGTACAGCGCGGCCCGCGCGCGGGCGCGCCAGCGACGGCCGCCGACCCTGGCGCCGCGTCCCCCGATTGCGCGCAGAAGCCTGGGGCATACCGCGACGATGAGGATGCCGACGGCCGTGATCAGCGCGGGCACGAGCGTGAGCACCGCCGAACGGCGGCCCGAAACGACACCGATGAACACGCCGATCCCGACCAGCACGAGTGCGAAGAAGTTTGCGGCGCTGGTGACGACGAAGAAAGCCACAGTGCGACGTGCGATGTGAGCGGTCGGCATTCCGCCCTGGCGAAGCGCCCACACACCGAGCGCGAGACCCCCGGCACCCCCGGCCGGCAGGAGCGCATTGGCTGCCTGCTCCGCCATCGCGATGTCATAGCTCAGCCCCCACGGCATCCGCGCGCAGAACGTGGAGCGAAACACCAACAGGTAGCCGACACATGACCCGACCTCGGCGAGCGCGATCGCCACGATCCATATCGGCTGAACGCCGGCGAGCCGCGCGCGCACCGCGTCGAGCCCCGGCAACGCGCTGATCGCGATCGCGACCACCACGACAATGGCCACGACCTCGGCGACGCGCACCAGCAGATGCCGGGGATGAAGCTCGTCGGGGACAACCCCGCCGCCTGGGGCGGGCGTCGTCGCAGTCGACTCGCTCACGACATCCGGTCCATCTCCGACGTCGGTCAGTACTCGTTCTTGATGTTGAAATAGGAACCGCGAATGGTTCCGGCCAGCTTCGACCTCTGCCTCGCGAACTTAAACCGCGAGGCGAGCTCCGCGGGGACTTCCATCCCTTCGGAGAGCTTGAAGCCAACCGCTCGCTTCCCCGCGTCGTCCAGGGTGTACATCACGTTGATCGACAGACCGCTCTCGTAGAAGACGTACGCCATTCGGATGTTCTCGACTTCAAATTCCGTCGCCTCGAGAGGGCGAGACGAGACGACGATGTCGCGTTCCTCCTTGAGGATCCGGTGCACCCGGTCGATCGTCGCCTTGGCGTCGCTCGCAGGCTCCACCGTGAAGACGTGGTCGTACTTGTTCTTGAAGTAGCGGGCCTCGTTCGCCCGCAGACCAGCGAGCGCCGCCGCGACCGGCGACGACTCCAGACCTACGGTCGAGACGTCTGTGAAATCCACGGTGTAGCTCATGATGCACTCCCGATCGCGCCAAGGTCTGTCCGTTTCTGCGTCGCCCGTACGCTACCCGGCCGGAGACTGTCGAGTGCTGCGTCCAGGATGGGCTCGCGGTAGCCGGTGTCCCCTGGGATCTTGGCGATGGCGGCGACCATGTCCAGGATCTGCTCGAGAGTGAGGGTGCTCCGGGTTTCGCCTGACGCTTGGGCGGCGACCAACAGTGGCCGTCCGGCATCGATGACGCGCGCGTAGCCCGCGCCGAAGACCGGGTCCTCAGCATCGGAGTGTTTGAGGAGTTCAGCGGCGACGAGCCGCTTGCTGGTGAAGTAGGCGTAGAAGCGGCGTAGCCAGGCCGTGAGGCTCGCTCCGGGGGTGTCGGCGCGGATCGCGGCAGCGGCCTCGCACACCGCGTCGATCTCATCGACATACAGTGCCTCCAGGAGTTGGCGCCGGTTGGCGAAGTTGCGGTAGAGCGTGGCCGAGCCGACCCCGGCGCGGCGCGAGATCTCAGCCATTGAGACGTCGGCCTCCGGGTCGGCGAACGCGTCGCGCGCGGCGGTGAGAATCCGCTCGCGATTGCGCTCTGCGTCGATGCGCCGGCGCGGTCCTTGAGGCACGAGTGGCGGTCGGGTCATGAGGTAAGCGGGGAGGGTCTCCGGTTGTGCGCTACAGTGATATGGACACCCTCTCCACTTCTTGGTTTGAGTCTAGCTCTTCGCCGGCCGGGCCATGGCCGGCCCCCCGCCAATCGCATCACGCCAAAGGAGCACCCGTCATGAGCCACAGCCAGCCAACGGCGGTGACCGCCGCGGTCGGGGCACCGGCGCCAACCGCCGACCCTGCGGTCACGTTCGGGATTGCCACCGCCCCGCAGCAGGTCGGCTACGACGACATCCTGCGCGTCTGGACCGAGGCCGACACGATCCCGCAGATCACGCACATGTGGTTGTTCGACCACCTGCTGCCGATCGGCGGCGACCCGAACGGGCCGGTCTTCGAGGGCTGGACGCTCCTCTCGGCCTTGGCGGCGCAGACCCAGCGGCTGCGGCTCGGGCTGCTCGTGACCAGCAACCGTTTCCGGCCGCCCGCGATGCTCGCAAAGATCGCCGCGACCGTCGACGTCGTCTCGGGAGGAAGACTGGACTTCGGTATCGGCGTGGGCTCTCGACCCCAGCCCCCCGCGGCCCGGCGCGAGTACCCGGCGCACGGCCTGCCATACCTCGACTTCGCCGACGCTGTCGGCAGCCTCGCGGAGGCGTGCACGATCATCAAGCGCCTGTGGTCAGAGTCCGAACCGTTTGACTTCGATGGCACCTACCACCGGCTGACCGGAGCGTTCTGCAATCCCAAACCCGTCCAGCAGGCGCACCCGCCGATCGTCATCGGCGGGCGCACCACCGCGACGCTGCGCGTCGTCGCTGAGCACGCCGACCTGTGGAACATCCCCGGCGGTGACATCGACGACTGCGTTCGGCGAGGCCGTCTGCTGGACCGGTTGTGTGCTGAGATCGGACGGGATCCGACCTCGATCACCCGCTCGATCCATCTGCGGGTCTCGCGCGACCAGCCCGCTACGACCCAACGCGCGATCGCCCAAGCCATCGATGCCGGCTTCCGACATATCGTCCTCGGGCTCCCCGCCCCGTATCCCGAAGGGGTCGCGCACTGGATCGCCGGCGAGTTTGTCAGTGCGTCGGACTGAGCGTGGCGGCCGAGGGGGCGACTGGATGGGGACCCACGGCGAGGGCCTCGCGGACGCGCTTGACCGTCGCCCCTGGGCGGACGTACGCGCCTGGGGCGAGCTGGGCGATGCGTACCTCCTCGATCAGCCACATCACGTCGCTGCGTCCGGCGGCCTGAGCCTCCAGCGCGTGGATCACAGCCATCCGCTCGCCGTCGACGGCGACGTGGCTCGCCAGTCGTTCGAGGCGCTGCGCGGCGGCGCGCAGGTAGCGCTCGACATCGCCTAGCCGAGCGAGGCCGGCAGCGCCCAGCATCCCGGGGTACACGAGCCGACCGAGCTGGCGGGCGACGTCCAGTCGCGCGGGGCGGAACGCAGCGCTCGCTTCAAGCGCGTCGAGCCGGTCGCGGACGGCTCGCGCCGCCTCGAGGATCTGCCCGAGCGCGACGAGCGCGTCGAGCGTCGTGGGCCGGAGCTCACCGCGGACGTGCTCACGGAGTGCCGCGAACGCCCCGGCGTCCCACGCCGGCCCGCCGCCACTCACGATCAGCGCGTCGAGCGCCGCGCTCGTCGCATCCTCGATCACCGCATCCACGGTGCCGTGGGGTGCGGCGGCCAGCGCGAGGGTCAGCTGGGAGCCGAGCTGACCGGTCACCCAGCGCTGCGGGGAGGGAACGGTAAGCCGCAGCAGCCGCCGGGTCCCGCGGGCCATCGTCCTCGCCTGCTCGCCCGGGCTCTCGCAGATCTCGACTCCGACTGAGTCGCCCTCGTCGACGAGGGCCGGGAAGCCGCGTAAGCCGCCGGAGAGGTCGACCGTGCGCGGCAGCGAATCGACGTCGAACCCGCGCATGCCATGACGCGCGAGCGCCGGCACCGCGCTCTCCAGGCGGGCCCTCATCGCCGGCCGCAGCTCATCGCGCAGTGCGTCGAGGGACCGGCCCGACGCGAGCACCGTCCCGTCCTCGTCCTCGACAGAAAAACTCATCCGCAGGTGCGCGGGCAGCTCGTCCAGGGACCAGTCGGCGGCGCCGATGCGGACACCGCGCAGTCGATCGATCGTCTTCGCGAGCACCTCGAGCAGCGGACCGGAGCGCGGCTTGACATCGGCGAGCACCGCGGCTGCAGTGTCGGGGACCGGAACCAGGGATGTACGCAGTCGCTTGGGCAAGGTCCGCAACAGCGTCACGACGAGCTCCATGCGAAACGCGGGAACGAGCCACTCGAAGTTCTTGTCCCGCACCGCCCCAAGCGAGTCGAGCGGGACGTGGACCGTGACGCCGTCGGCCGCCGAGCCGGGGTCGAAGTGGTAGGACAGCGCGAGCTCCAGCGAGCCTTGCTTCCAGTGCGCCGGCCGGTCACGGTCGTTCGGCTGAACGTCACCCTCGATCAACACGTCCATCGGGTAATCGAGCAGCGTCGGCTGACTCTGGCGCGCCCGTTTGAACCAGCGATCGAAGTGACGACCGCTCACGACGTCCTGCGGTATCCGCTCGTCAAAGAACGCCGCCCGCTTGGCCTCGCTCGCGAGCAGGTCGCGCCGTCGTGCGCGGGCTTCCATCGCTTCAACCTCGTGAACCCGGCGCTCGTTCTCGCGCATGAACGCGTGGTGCTGGTCCCAGTCGCCCTCGACGAGCGCGCGGCGGATGAACAGCTCGCGCGCGGCCGCCGGGTCGATCCGCCCGTACTGCACGGTCCGCGACTGCACGATCGCCAGGCCGTAGAGCGTCACCTGCTCGGTGGCGACGACGGCGGCCCCGCGCCGATCCCACCGCGGCTCGCCGTAGGAGCGCTTGACGAGGTGCTCGGCGAGCGGCTCGACCTGCCTGATGTCGACCGCTGCCGCGGTCCTGCCCCACAGCCGCGTCGTCTCGACCAGCTCGGCGACCATCACCCACGACGGCCCGCGGCGCGCGAGCGCCGAGCCGGGGAAGATCGCGAACTTCGCCCCGCGGGCGCCGGTGTACTCGCGTGTCGCACCGTCCTTCATCCCCAGGTGCGAGAGCAGCCCGGAGAGAAGGGCGGCGTGGATTTCAGACCCCTCGGCAGGCGCGTCGTTCAGTGTCACCCCGACCTCTCGCGCCGCGTCCTCGAGCTGGGCGACGAGGTCCTGCCACTCCCGGACGCGCAGGTAGTGCAGAAACTCGGCCTTGCACCGCTTACGGACCTGTGAGCGCGAGAGCTCGCCTTCCAGCGAGCGCAGATAACGCCACAGGTTCAGGTAGGCGAGGAAGTCCGACGACCGGTCCGTGAAGCGGGCGTGGAGCTGGTCGGCTTGGCCGCGCTGCTCGGCGGGGCGCTCGCGTGGATCCTGGATCGACAGCGCCGCCGCGATGACGGCCACCTCGCGGGCGCACCCGAGTTTGTCGGCCTCCAGCACCATGCGACCCAGGCGTGGGTCGATCGGAAGCCGCGCGAGGTTGCGACCGAGCGGCGTGAGCGGCGAAGACTGCGTCTTCGCACCCGAGTTTGGCTGGCGCGAAACTCGTGGATCGGCGGCGGCAGACTGGTCGAGCGCCCGCAGCTCGTGCAGCAGGGCGACGCCGTCCCGGACCTGGCGGCGGTCGGGCGGCTCGAGAAACGGGAACGCTTCGACCTCCCCCAAGCCGAGGGCGGCCATCCAGAGGATCACACTCGCGAGGTTTGTGCGCAGGACCTCCGGGTCGGTGAACTCCGGCCGCGCGTTGAAGTCGTCCTCCGAGTACAGCCGGACGCAGATCCCGTCGGCGAGACGGCCGCAGCGGCCCTTGCGCTGGTCGGCCGAGGCCCGCGAGATGGGCTCGACCGGCAGCCGTTGCACCTTGAGCCGCGTGCTGTAGCGGGACACCCGGGCGATGCCGGTGTCGACGACGCAGCGGATGCCGGGGACGGTGAGCGACGTCTCAGCGACGTTCGTGGCCAGAACGACGCGGCGTTTGTGGGTCTGGTTGCGGCGAAAGACCTTCTGCTGTTCGGCGGCCGCGAGTCGCGAGTACAGCGGCAATACCTCGATGCCCGACCCGAGCCGCCCACTGAGTAGCTCCGCGGCGTCGCGGATCTCCCGCTCCCCCGAGAAGAACGCGAGCACGTCACCGTCCCGCTCGGCGAGCAGCTCCTGCACCGCGTCCGCGAGCGCCTCGAGCAGCTCCTCGTCTTCCCGCGGCGGACGGTATCGGACCTCGACGGGATAGGTCCGACCCGAGACCTCGACGATCGGCGCGCCGTCAAAGTGCGCGCTGAAGCGCTCGGGGTCAATCGTCGCGCTGGTGATGATCAGCTTGAGGTCGGGTCGCCGCGGGAGGATGCGGTGCAGGCAGCCGAGCAGGAAGTCGATGTTGAGCGAGCGTTCGTGCGCCTCATCGACGATCACCGTGTCGTAGCGGCGCAGGAGCGGATCGCGGCGGATCTCGGCGAGCAACAGGCCGTCGGTGACCAGACGGACCAAGGTGTCCTGCGAGCCGCGCTCGTCGAAGCGGACCGCGTAGCCGACGGCGCCGCCGAGGGGCACGTCGAGCTCATCCGCGATCCGCTGCGCGACGGTGCGCGCGGCGAGCCGTCTTGGCTGGGTGTGGGCGATGGCCCCACGCACGCCACGCCCGAGCTCGAGGCAGAGCTTGGGAAGCTGGGTCGTCTTGCCCGACCCCGTCTCGCCGGCAACGACCACGACCTGGTGATCCCGGATCGCGGCGAGCAGGTCGTCTCGACGCGCGGATACCGGCAACTGCGGCGGATAGGAGATCTCAGGCACTGAGGCGCGCCGTCGCTGCACCCGCGCCCGCGCCTCGACAAGCCGTTGCTCGAAGCGCGCCCGGCCCTCGTCGTTGCCCCGACCGAGCCGGTGAGCCTGGCGGCGAAGGCGCTGCTCATCCCGCAGCGTCAGCTCGCCAAGCGCCGCCTCGTCAGCGAGCGGCATGGAGGCGGCGCCCGAATCGGACGGCGGCAAAGGGCGTGCGAACGGCGACCATCCCGATCGAGAATAGGGTGCTCCTGACCGGCTTCCGCAGGCTTCCGCTCTTGGGAGGACCGGGACAACATCCGTCTCACCCCACTGACGCGACATGTCACGCTCGGGCACACCTCCGGTGTCTGATTGTCAAAATCGACACAGGAGGGTCTTTTCATGAACGTGCTCATGGCGCAGGCAAAGCTCAAGACCGACCGCGTCCCCGAGGTGCGAGAGGCGTCGCAGAAGTTGTTCGCGGCGCTCAATGAGGCGCAGCCTGAGGGGGTCCGCTACGCGTGGGTTCTCTTCCCCGACGGCGAGACCTTCGCCGCGCTCGTGCAGGTCGACGACGGCGTGGAGAATCCGATCCCGGGCTTCCCCGAATTCCGCGAGCTCCAGGAATCCACGAACGACGCGATCGCCGAGCAGGCCGAGGTTCAGGCCCTCACGATCGTGGGCTCGTACCGCCTGTTCTAGGCGGGGAGCCACGTCGCCGTGCGCTGCCGACACGCGAGCGGCGCACGGCGGCTTCGCGGAGGGGAGGGCAGGGGAGGGGATGACGGGGATTACCTGCGGTGTCTCTGCGCGGCCGCCGCGACTACGGCGTGCTGGTGACTGCTACGCGGGCGGCGAGCCAGCGGTGAAGGGCCGTTCTCCGTTGCGCGCGCTGTTCGTATGCGCGGAGGGCGAGCCGCATGCGGTCGACCGCGCGACCGGTCGCTTGTCGCCCCGCCTGGGTGTCACGACGGCCTCGCCACGCGTCTTGGAGATCGATCGGGCGCCGGTTGGTGTAACCAGGATCCGCTCTGTCGACCTCCGCTCCCATTCGCGACGTCCAGCCTACACCGAGGCCCGGCGGTCCTTCTGAACGCCGACGGTCACTGCGATCACAGGTGCGGACGATGCGCGTGGAGCGTCTACGCCGCCCAGCGAAAGCCGGTGGCCTCGGGGCGCGGCGCCAGAGGGCTGGCGGGCAGGCTCCCCAGCGGGTCGTCCTCGTTGTAGGCGCTCGGCGCGACGTCGTTGGGCGCGTCAGCGTGAAACAGCGCGGCCAGGAGCTCGATCTGCCCGCGTCCGACGCCGAGCTCGCCCATGCCACCGCCGTACATCGGCCGCCCCTCCCGCGCGCAGCGGGCGTAGACCTCGAGGAGGTCCGGCAGGTGGCCGATACGTGACGGCTTGACGTTCACCACGCGCGCGGCGAGCGGCGTCGCGCCGATGTCCTCGGCGGTGTGAATAGGCGCGTCGTAGGACACGCGGTCGAGGTGACCGCCGAGCCGCGGCGCGATCTCGGGCCGGTCGTGCGGATCCTCGAGGTAGGCGTCGGGGAAAGCGGCCAGCACGCGGTCATACAGTGCGCCCAGCGCCTCCGGATCCTTGACCTCGAAGCCGTAGTGGCCCTTGAAGTCGACGGTGTCGACCGCTCCCGTCGCCGCGATCTCATCGACGAGCGCAGCCGACCAGGTCGCCTCCGCGTCGAGCTTGAAGCGCACGCCTGGCGAGCGGGCCAGCCGCCGCCGCAGCGGCTCGATCGACGGCTGCTTGCCCAGGCCGAGCGAGTTGACGAAGCGCAACGGCCGCGGTTCGAGGCCGAGGACGTCCTGCAGCGAGCGGCCGGCTTGGCGCAGCGCGAGGTCCAGCGCTGCGGACTCGAACGCCCAACTGCGGAAGCGGACCGCGGCCGCCCACTCGGGTGGCTGCGGGAACAGCTCGAGCGTCGCAAGGCGGTCGCAGAAGCCGCCCAGCGTCCACTCGCCCGTGAGCGGCAGCGCGGGCTGCATCTCGTGCAGCGAGGTCCCGTCCTCGATGTGGACCGATACGTCCTCCCCGAGCCCGTCGGCGCCGGCGCCGGCCAGCCGTACGTGCGTCGTCACGCGCTCGAACTCGTGGGCGAGGACGGCGTGCAGCCGGTCGTACCGGCACGACTCGACGACGAGCGGCAGCCCCGACAGCCGCGGCCAGAGCGATTCCGTGTGTGCCATTGCCGCAGCGGTCGTCGGTGTCATTGCTCGCAGTTCCTCTCTCGTCAACAGATTCTCGCGCGTACGCGCTCGAGAGCGTATGCTGCGCGCCGAAAGGGACCGGGTTTGAGGGCGGAGATCAGTGACGGGCGGTATCTGCGCGACCGATGGGTCGGGCTGATGGTGGCTGCGGTGTCGGTCGTGTGGTTGGCGACGGCCATCTCGGCGCCGAATCTTGCGGCGGCGCGCACGAACGCGCGCGGGCCGACGAGCCTCTACAGGCTGTCGCTCAAGATCTCGAGCAGGCGGTTCCTGGGAGGCGGCACGGAGAACGCCATAGCCGTCGACCGGCGCGGCACCATATACGCGTTCAAGGCCACCCGGACCCAGCAGGGGTCGCTCCCGTCCGGAGACGCGCCCAACGTGGAGGAGATATCGCCTGCCGGCAAGCTGATCCGCTCGTTCTCGACCACGTTTCGCCTGCGGGGGCAGCGACACTACCTGCAGGTCGATGGGCTGGCGGTGACTCCGAACGGCCACGACGTGTTCGTGGTCGGCAATGCCTCCAAGTCGCTGAGCGGATTGGTGGACTCCAAGCCGTTCCTGGCCAAATACTCGGCGTCTACCGGCGCCTTTCTCAGCGGCAACGGCTTTGACGGGGACGAGACGCGGCTCGGGGTCGGCGTCGCCGTGGACCCGACCGGACAGCACGTCTATGTAGGTGACGAGCGCAACCCGTTCGTGGGCCGGACGACGGCGCGCGTCTATGAGTTCGACGTCGCGAACGTGCACGAGGTGCGGCGCTTCGGACTGGCCGGAAACGATGTGTGCTGTGACCTGGCGGTCGCGCCGGACGGTCACCTGTTCGCCCAGGTCGGACCTCCGCGTAGCACGCAGGTGCTCCTCCAGGAGTACAGCCCGACCGGCGGGTACGAGAATCAGTTCGCCAGCCCGCCGGGTGGTCTCGCGATCAGCTCGAGCGGGGACATCTTCGTGGGCTCCCGGGCAGAGCACCGAATCGACCGGCTGGCACGGAACGGCAAGCTGCTGGAGACGCTCGGCTCAGGTCACTTCACAGGCCTGCCGGAACCGGGAGCGGTCGACTCGTCCGGCGACGTCTACGCCTTCGACGTGGCCACGAACGACGTCTCGACGATCCTGAAGTTCGCCCCCGTCGTCCCGCAGACGACGATCACGTCGCATCCGCCGTCGACGTTGCAGATCCCCACGGGGACGTTCCGCTTCAAGAGCTCGCTTCCCGGCGCGAAGCTGCAGTGCCGCCTGCGCAAGGCCGGCGTCAGTCCGCCGGCGTTCAAGCCGTGCTCGAGCCCGACCACGTATCACGACCAGCTGAATGGGAGCTACACCTTTGAGGCACGATCGATCTCGCCCGACGGGCCGATCGATCCCACGCCGGCCAAGTTCCGCTTCAAGGTCCAGCTGGTCTATCCCGAGACGACCATCACCTCCGCTCCGGCGGGCACCATCGGGACCACCACCGCAACGTTCGCCTTCAAGAGCTCCAGCGCAGGTGCGACGTTCGACTGCCGCCTCGCGCTGGCCGGAGCTCCGCCTCCAGCCTTCAAGGCGTGTCCGAGCCCGGTCACCTTCGTACAGCTCAGCGACGGGACCTGGAAGTTCGACGTACGGTCGACCTCAACCCACGGGGTGACCGACCCGACCCCGTCCTCCTACCAGTTCACGATCGACACGACGCCGCCGATGGTCGCCGCGCCGCCGCCGCCGACCATCCCCGTCGGCGAACAGTTGCAGCCTGATGGAACGCTCGGCGTCCAGGAGAGCTGGTCCGCAACCGATACCTTCAGCCCTTCCTCCGATCTGCTCTATACCGTCGAGCAGCGCGCCGGCGCGACTCCCGCGACCCTGGGATCGTTTGCCGCAACCCCCGGGCTCGAAGGCATGCAGGGGACGACCGCGGCCACCGTGCCGATTGCGCCGGGGGGCCCATATCACCAGCTGCGCGTCCAGGCCGAGAACCAACTCGGCATCGCCGCCGAGAGTCCCGCGGCTGACCCGTTCCGCCTCGACGTGATCGATGACAGCAGCGCCTCGATCGTCTATTCAACGGCCTGGATGCAGATGACCGATGCCGACGCCTACGGCGGCAGTCTCCACAGGGTCAGCAGCAGCAACGCGACCGCGACGCTCGCGGGGTTCTCGGGCCGGTCGATCGCCGTGGTCGCACCGGTCGGTCCCGGCTCCGGATCGCTGCAGATCTGCCTTGACCCCCTCGGCGCCACCGTTACGCCCTGCACCACCGTGATGCTTCAGTCCAGCGTCCCGGTGGAACGCAGGATCGTCTATGTCAGCGGCCCTCTCACCGCCGGGACGCACACCATCGACATCACTACCTCAGGCGGTGGGTCGGTCGCGCTCGACGGGTTCGTCGTGCTCGGCTGACCTGAGGACACCCGGAGCGCGCGGTCCCCGATCGACTGCTAGGTGACGTTCTGACGGGCCGCGGCGGGCCGGCTCACCCGGGAGCGACCGTCGGCCTCGGTCCGTGCCCCAGTGCCGTAAACGAGCGCAAGCAGCACGCCGGCGGCGCAGCCTACGGCTCCCACTCCCAGCGACGCCCGCGGGCCCAGCACCTCGCCGACCACACCCACCAGCGGACCACCGATGGCGGTCGAGCCCATGAAGGCCATGATGTAGAGAGCGACGACCCGCCCGCGCATGGACGGGTCGGCTCGGATCTGCAGCGTCGCGTTGGTGCTGGAGGAGAACACGACGCTCGCCGCCCCGACAAAGGCCAGGCAGATCCCCTCGGTCACCGGGGTGGGTGCCGCCGCTGCGACGGTGAGCGCGATCCCGAATGCCGCGGCGGCGACGGTCAGGGTCCGTACGCGCCCGGGCACCTTGCCGGCGAGCGCGACCCCGGAGACCACCGCGCCGGCACCCATCGCGGCGTAGAGCAGGCCGAATCCGGTGGCTCCGAGGTGGAAGCCCGAGTGGGCCATGAGGGGGATCGACACCTGAAACTCGTAGGCCAGGGTGCCGATGATCGCCATCATCCCCAGCGGGATCAAGAGGTCGCGCCGGCTGCGGACGTAGCCCAGCCCGGCCCGGACCGCCCCCGGACTGCGCACCGCCCGCACGCCGGCGCGGTAGAGCTTGCTCGTGTCCATCGCCGTCAGCGCGATGAGCGGCCCGACGAACGACGCGGCGTTGATGAGAAAGCAGGGTCCAACACCGAACACGGCGATGATCGCGCCGCCGGCCGCTGGGCCGATCATGCGCGCGGCCGACACCACGGTCGAGTTGATCCCGATCGCTCGCGGCAGCGATGGACCCTGCACCAGCTCCGAGACAAACGCCTGCCGGGTGGGGGTGTCGAACGATCGGGCAATGCCGAGGCCGAACGCGAGGATCCACACCATCCACAACTCGACCACTCCGGTCAGCGCCAGGATGCCGAGCACGAGGGCGAGCAGACCCTGCGCGGCCTGGGTCCCGATGAGCAGCTTGCGCTTGTCCACCGCGTCGGCCACCGACCCGGTCCACGCCCCCAGCACCAGCACCGGCACCGTCTGCAGCGCGACGGTCACCCCCAGCGCGCTCCCGCTCGAGGTGAGCGTCAGAACCAGCCAGGCCTGTGCGACCGTCTGGAGCCATGTCCCCGGAACCGAGATCAGCTGGCCCGAGAAGTACAGGCGGTAGTTGCGGGTGCGCAGCGGCGTGGGCTGGGCTGGAACTCGCAACGGCACCCCTAGATAGATAGCGGAGGCAAGCACCGCCCTGACGCACGCCGGGTCGAATCACCCGTTTCAGCGGCGGGCCCGTCGATCTCACGCGGGCTGATCGCCGCGCCGGTAGTACTCGGCGTTGATCTCGATGTACCGCTGCCACTCATCGGGCAGCTGGTCCTCGGCGAAGCACGCGTCCACCGGGCAGGCCTCCACGCAGGCATCGCAGTCAATGCATTCCTCGGGGTCGATGTAGAGCTGCGGCGCGTCATCGAACCCTTCCTCGTCTTGGCTGGGGTGGATGCAGTCCACGGGACACACCTCGACACATGAGAGGTCCTTGGTCCCGATACACGGCTCGGCGATCACATACGTCATGCGGGCGTCATCCTCTACGGGGCTCGTCTGGTCGCCTAGGACTGTTGCACTTCAACCACGCTTGAAGTCAAGCGCCGTTGCCAACGCCCTGTCTGGATCGCCTCGGCGCCCTCGCCGCGCTGCGCTCGCGCAGCGGCAACACCGTCTCGTCGAACATGCGACAGAGGTCGATCGAGTCGCAGACACACCTGCTGCAGATCTTCAGCACGCGCCGCACCGAGGTTGCTCGAGCGATCAAGTCGTCGAGCTCTGGCAGTTTCAAGACAGCCAGCTCGCGTAGCCGCTCGTGAGCAATCTCGTCACGCGAGCCGAGCAGATCGCGTATCTCCTCGAGCGTGAACCCCACCCGCTGCGCTGCATCGATGATCGCGAGGCGACGAAACACCTGCTCGTCGTAGCGGCGCTTCCCGGCCGAGCGGTCCGGCTCGGGCAACAGCCCGCGCGCCTCGTAGTAGCGGATCCGCGACGTGCTCATCCCGGCTCGTTCCGCCACCTCGCCGATCGCCATTTGCTCTGGCATGTTCCTTGCTCCCGGGCGCGGTTGACTTCAACCTGACTTCAAGCGCAACGGTACTGGGATGAGCCGCTCGCCGGTTGCGACCAGCGCACGTCAGTCAGGTGGCTCGTCAGGCGGGTGTGGAGGGCAGCGCCGCGGCTGCCCTCCACATGGAACCGGTCGCCAGTGGCGGCTGGCGCCGATCCGCGCGGACCGGATCACGAGGCGGTTTAGAGCACGGGCGGGCGCGCGATCTGGGCAGCGGGACCGAACTCGCTCATGAGCCGCCGAGCCTGAGCGGAAGTCAGCCTGCGATGGAGCGACCGCCGGCTCTGCCGCGCGCGTGCGACGCTCGCCGTCGCAACCGGTAGCGGCACCGACGGGTTCCGGATCAGCAGAAACATGCGCTGCTCGCCGTTCTGCAGGAAGCCGTGACCGACGATGTCGCCGCGGTCGTTGATGTACTCCGCGCTCGCCATCTGCAGCTGGTTGGGCGCGACCAGCTTGTTGAGGTCGTATCCGCGGCGGCCGTTCCACAGGACGGCCATCAGCTCCTCACTGCCTCCCGCGTCGGTTTCGTTACCGACGACCTGGTTTCGATCGTTGATGCTGTTGGCGAACGCCCAGGGAGCCGCGCCGACCGGCGGCAGGTCGATCATCTGACCCTCGTGCCAGCGGAACCCATGGAAGTTCCCGTCAGGTGCGAGGGAGGCACCGGCGACGTCGTCTCGGTCGTTGATGTAGTCAGCGAAGCCAAAACCGCCGCCGAGGTCCCCCAGGTTGATCATCTTCCTGCCGTCCCAGAGGAACGGCCGACTGACCTGGTCTCCCGCCAGGTTGCTCTGGCCGACGACCTCGCCCGCGTCGTTCAGCCAGTTTCCGACACCGTAGGTCCCGCCGAGCGTCCCGAGGTCTCGCATATGGCCGTCGTGCCACAGGAACGGGTCGTTCGTGGGAACGCCGGTGGCAGCGTTCGGCGTACCGTTCGTGTACGACGACCCGGTGATCTGCCCCCGCTGGTTCTGCGCATTCACGAGGGTGTCGCCGCCACCGAGCGTCCCCAGGTCTGTCATCACCCCGTTCTGCCAGGCGAATCCTCGCGTCTCGGTGCCCCAGCCAAAGACAGAGAACGGATCCGGCGTCCCGTCAGAGGACATCCCGGCGGCCTGACCGCGGTCATTCATCGCGATCGCAAAGCTCTCCTGGCCGCCCGGGAGCGAGCCCAAGTCACTCACATGGCCGCCCCTGAACATCGTGGCGTGCACCGTCGGCCAGCCCGTGAAGGAGTCGGTGCCACCGTCTTCGGACATGCCGACGCCGATCCCGCGGCCATTGAGCTCGAAGACCGCGCTGCTGTTGTTGCCCGGCAGCGCCCCGAGGTCGTGCAACCGGCCGTCCTGCCACTCGAAAGCGTGAGCCACATCCTGGTCTGGAAAGAGGACTGTGAAAGGGTTTACGTTGGGATAGTCGACGTCGGGAGTGGTCGTATCTGCGGAGCCAAGTAACACTCCTCGGGGTGTCAGCGGGACCGCCGGCAGGTTGATGTCGTTCTGAGAACCACCGAATGTCCCCGGGTCAACCAGCGTGTACGGATAGTGGGTGTGTGCCTGCGCGGGTACCACCGCGGCGGTCGTGATGACGACGGCCGCGAGTACGGCCCGACCGAACAGGCTCAGATAATTCAGCGGGAACATCAGGCTCCTTCCGATTGCAACAGCCGGGGTGTGTGCCGGCGGGATGGCGTCGGAAGGTATGGATCGTCGCCACGTAGCGCGACAGGGAGTGCCCTGGAATGGGGCAAGGGTTAGCCCTGATATCGGTCCCCCGATTCGCGGGGCTGCCCCGATGCACGTCAGTCGCCAGGGGGGTAGTTTGCTCGGCATCGGATAGAACGGAGGGGGCGATGATCAGGATCGGGCCGCTGAGGACGATGTGTGCGGTGATCGGAGTGGCGCTGATCGGACTGGCCGGGTGTGCCGGCTCGGGTTCGGACAAGGCGGGGGGAAGGCTGCCCGCAAGCCGCTGGTGCTGACTCTGGCCAACCCGCTGGGTGATCCCGAAGAAGTGCAGGGGTTCGCCGCCGAAGTGCGTCGGCTGTCGGGCGGAACGATCCACATCGACGTGCAGAGTCGCTGGCGCTTCGGGCAGGCGGCGTTCGAGGACGGGCTGATCAAGGACGTTCAGGCTGGTAAGGCTGATCTTGGGGTGGCCGGAACGCGGGCGTGGGATTCGGTCGGCGTTCACAGCCTCGACGGGCTGAATGCGCCGCTGCTGATCAACAGCTACGCCCTCCAGCAGCGCGTCTTACAGAGCTCGCTGATCGGACCCATGCTGCGTGGCCTGGCGCCGGTGGGGCTGGCTGGGCTTGGCATATTGCCCGGACCTCTGCGCCGGCCGCTGGGCGTCGCGCGGCCGCTGCTCGTGCCTCATGACTTCTCGGGGCTGAGGTTCGGCGTGCAGCAGTCCCGCGTCGGCAGCGCAACGATACGCGCGCTGGGCGCTAGGCCCGTGTCGTTCGCCGTCAGCGCGCCGATCGCCGGGCTCGGCGGGATTGAGCAGCAGATAAACGCGATCCAGGGCAACCAGTACGACCGGGTGGGCAAGTACCTGACGACGAATGTGGTGCTCTGGCCCCGGCCGCTCGTCGTGTTCTCCAATCGGGCGACGTTCGCCAAACTCACGCCGGCCCAGCAGCGCATCCTCACGCAGGCCGTCGCGGACGACCTCATCCCGGAGAGGAATGTCGTCCAGTCAACGGAGCGAAGCGATACCGGGAGTCTCTGCGAGGTACACAGGCTGCATTTCGTGACCGCGAACCACGGCGATCTGGTCGCGCTTCGCCGGGCTGTGCAGCCTGTCTACCGCGAGCTCGAACACAACTCGCAGACACGCGCGCAGATCTCGCAAATCGAGACGCTCAGCGCTGCCGTCCCGCCCGAGGCGACGCCACGTTGCAGCGCCACGCTCGCTCCGGCTACGGCCAGGACCCCGCTCGACGGTGTTTGGCAGATGAGGACCAAGTATGGCGACGAACCCTCCGACCCGGCCCCCGTCCCAGAGAACTACGGAGATTGGATCTTCGTGTTCGATCATGGGCATTTCGCCGACACCCAGAGCTACCTGAACGCGTGCACGTGGGGGTATGGGAATTACACGGTCAAGGGCAACCAGATGGCATGGACATTCACCGACGGCGGAGGCATCGAACCAACCAACGCGGCTAATAAACCCGGTGAGTTCTTCCGGTTCGGCTGGAGTCTCTACCGTGACACACTCGCCGTCACGGCGACTCCCGGCGCCACCTCGCCGGTGAATTTCCGCGGCAAGCCCTGGCACCGCGTCAGCGCGACCCCGTCGCGGAGCTACTTCGATAAGCGCTGCCCGCCGCCCGCGAACGCGCTGCCACGGCGATCGGGCTAGCTCGCAGCAGCGACTCGCAGGTAGGCCAGCACAGCGAGTACTCGTCGATGGTCGTCGGGGGACTCATCGATGTCGAGCTTCTGGAGGACGTGCTTGACGTGCGCCTCGACGGTCTTCGGGCTGAGGTAGAGGCGCTCGCAGATGCCCTTGTTGGACCGGCCTTCCGCGATCAGGGCGAGCACTTCGCGCTCGCGCTGGGTCAAATCGTCGAGCGGCGTCCGCAGTGGCGACTGGCGGACGAGCCGCGAAACGATCGTCGGGTCGATCACGCACTCCCCCTCCTGCAACCGCGCAAGCGCGTCGGTCAGCAGCGCGAGGTCCGACACGCGGTCCTTGAGCAGGTAGCCCACCCCTCCAGGATGCTGCTCCATCAGACGCAGCGCGTACCGAGAATCGAGGTAGTGGGAAAGCACGAGCACCGCAGTCTCCGGATACGCGGATCGGATCTCCACAGCGGCGCCGATGCCTTCATCGGTGTGAGTGGGCGGCATCCTGATGTCGATAATCGCCACATCTGGTCGGGTGAGGCTGACCTTGCGCAGGAGCTCACCGGCGTTTCCGACCTTACTTACCACTTCTACTCCTGCCTCAGTGAGCAGGCGATCCAGCCCTTCGCGGAGGAGCACTTCATCGTCGGCGATCACAACGCGCATGGGATCTCCGCGCGGATTGTCATGTTGCTGTTCGCCGTGTGCTCGAGTTCGAGCGTGCCGTCCAGCGCCCCGAGGCGATCCTCGAGGTCGGTCAAGTCGGCAGGTGAGCCGTCACCTACGATCTCGACCACGAGCAGCCCATCAGTGACGTGGCCCACGACTGAGATCGGGATTTGGACGGCGTGCTTGACCGCGTCCGCGATGACGCGATACGCGGCGGACTCGATCGCCGGATCCAGGCGTTGCTCGGGAAGGGCGCCGATCCGGATCGTTCCCGGCTTCTCTTCGGCCAGTGCCCAAACTGCCGCGGCGAGGCCCTCGTCGGCGAGGACGGCGGGGAAGATGCCATTGGCAAGAGCGCGTAGGTCGCCGAGCGCGGCGCGCAGTTCGCGGTCGGCCTCCTGGACGCGAGCCAGGAGGGCCGGGTCAGGCTCTGGCCGTGTTGGCAGCTGGGCAGTGAGGAGCGCAAGCGCGAGCGCCAGCCCGACGAGCCGCTGTTGCGCGCCATCGTGAAGGTCGCGCTCGAGCCGCCGGCGCGCTTGATCACCGGTGGCGACGATCCGTCCTCGCGAGCTACGGAGTTCGGCCAGGTGTGCCAGTAGCTCCGCGCGCAGCCGCTCGTGGTCGAGGGCAAGGCGCGCGGTTGCGGTTAGGTTCTCGACCAGACCGGCATCGTCCAATAGACCAGGCTTGTGGCTGACGACCGCGACCTCGACGCCTTCGCGCTGGAGCGACGTCGAGGTCCGCCCCGGATCGACCGGACGGCCGTCAGCGTCGACGTAGCGACCAATGACCATTGGGTACGCGATCCGCACACCGGGATCGCCAAGGCTTCGCGCGAGCGCCCGCTCAAGCCCACCCGGCGAAGGGACATTTGAGAGGTCGACAACCAGCCGCGCGACTCTCGTCCGGGTCCGCCGGGCCCGCAACCATGACCACGCGGGAGCCAGCGCGACCATAGTCAGGGCCGCCGCCTCTCCCAACCAGAGCCACCGATCGACTGAATCGTTGGAGAGGTAGCCGCGCTGCGCGCTCGCGGCAAAATCCGCCGAGACGATCGCCAAGTACGCGCACCCCGGGGTCAGGATCGGGATGAGCTGGCGTCGCGCCGCGAAGCTTGAGCGTGCCAGGCGCGCTACGAGAAGCGCCAGCGCAAGCGCGGTCCACAAGAGACCGATATAGAGCCCCGCGCGGTTGAACTGCCGGTACAGCGCGGGACTGGCGTGGACCAGCAGTAGGTTTCGGGGGCATTGGCTGCAGCCTTGGGCGCCCGGGTCGTAGACGAGCGCGGGGAGCAGGCCGAGGCCAAGCAGCGACCCCGCGTAGGCGGTGGCGATCACCGCGCGGCGCGCCACTCTGATCGCAGGGCCGGCACTGGTGAGCAGCGCGTGCGCAAGCAACGGCGGCGTTGAGGCATAGAACACGAGCCCGACCGTGAAGACCAGCGGAGCCCCGACGCCCGGATTGTTCCACTCGAGCAGGAACCAGCCGCACCCAGCGGCCACCAACAGCACGCCCACAGCACCAGACTGACGCCACCGGATCCAGATCAGTCCCGATGCGATCAGCGCGTAGCCGGCCAACAACTCGACGGCGATCCGCCCGCCAGAGGCGGCGTACGCATACGCTGGATCGCTGCTCGTGAGCAGGGCCGTTGTCACCCCGAGGGCCAGTCCCGCGGGCCAGGCCGCAAACCACCCCAGGCGGCGCATGAGGGGAGTCTTTCAGACGAGCCCGTGCCACTCAAAGGGTCGACGCTTCTGAGGGCCTGCCCCGATGCGGCGCCCCCCGGCTGGTGGCACGATTGCCGCGTGTGCCGCTCGGTCCTGATCGTCGACGACCACGAGGAGTTTCGCGGTCACGCCCGAGCTCTGCTCGAGGGCGCTGGGTTCTCCGTGGTCGGCGAGGCCGCCGACGGCGAGTCGGCGCTGATCGAGGCGGCGCGGCTGCGGCCGAGCTTGGTGTTGCTGGACGTCCAGCTCGCTGACCTGGACGGATTCGAGGTTGCTGCGCGGCTGGCGCGCTGCGCCGACCCACCGGCTGTCGTTCTGACTTCGACCAGAACCGCGAGCGCCTATCGCAAGCGGCTGGCCGGCGCCCCGACGCTTGGCTTCATCAGCAAGAGCGAACTGTCGGCCGCGACCCTGGCAGCACTCGGCGCGTAGCGGCGATGCGCTCACCCCGCGACGTGCTCTGGCCGGCAGCCTTCGCCTTCGGTCTGGTGGCGGAACTCGCCGGACGACCTCCGCTGCCCGTTCTTGATGCGGCCACCGGCTTCTCGTTGCTCCTGCTTGGACTCCTCGCGCAGCGAAGACAGCCCCGTTACACCGTTGGTTGGATCCTGGGCGCTGCCGGCTTCGCCTGGTTCATCGGCACGTTGGTCGGGTGGGCGGTGTTTCTGCACCGGGCGCCGCTCGCGCAGCTGATCCTTACCTATCCGGCGCGACGGGTGATCCCGAGCTCGCTCGTCGAGCGCCTCGGCACCGCCGTGGCATACGCCTACGCGATCACCTACCCCGTCGCGAACGACGACGTCGCGACCATCGCATTTGCCGTCGGGATGGTCGGGTTGGCAGCCTGGCGATATCTCGCGGCTGCGGCCGCCCAGCGGCGCGCGCGAGCGAGCGCGCTGCTCGCCGCCCTCGCGTTCGGATCCGCGCTGGCCACCGGCGCCGCTCTCAGCCTGGAAGGATCCGTGAACGGACATGTCTTGCTCGCGCTCTACGAAGTAGTCGTGATGCTTGTGGCCGCGGGGTTGACGGCGGATCTGCTGTCGGGTGGCTGGACCGCGGGCTTGGTGACCTCGCTGGTGGTCGATCTCGGCGACCCGGTCACTGCAGGCCCCTTGCGAGACCGGCTCGCCCGCGCCCTCGGAGACCCGACTTTGATCATGGGCTATTGGATCCCCGAGCGGGATTGCTACGTCGACGAAGCAGGCACCGAGCTTCAGCTGCCTGCGGAACATGGCGGACGCGTGGTGCGGCTGATCGCCGACGCCGGCCGGCCGCTCGCGGCGCTGGTCCACGATCCGGCAGTCCTCGACCAGCAGGACCGCATTGAAGACATCGCCGCTGCCGCGCGTCTGGCGATCACCAACGCGCGGCTCCAGGCGGAAGTACGCGCCCGGGTCACTGAGGTCGAGGCATCCCGTCGACGACTCGTCGAAGCGGCCGACGAGCAACGCCGCCAACTCGAGCGGGAGTTGCGAGAGGGTGCGGAGCGACGCCTCACAGCAGTCGCAAAGGAACTGGGCGCCGGCGGCCCGGCGTTCGCAGAGCTCGAGGCGGGGCTCGAGGCGGCCCGTAGGGAGCTGCGGGAGCTCGCGCACGGCATCCACCCCGCCACACTCACCGACCACGGGCTGCTCTCGGCCCTCGGCGAGCTTCGCGCGCGTTCGCCGGTTCCCGTCGAGATCACCGCGCCGACGCAATCATGGCCCGAGGCAATCGAGACGGCGGTGTACTTCGCCTGTTCCGAGGCGCTGGCCAACGTGGCCAAGTACGCCCGTGCGACCCGCGTCCAGATACGAATCACGAGCAACGCCCGCGACCTTCAACTCGAGATCGACGACGACGGGCTCGGCGGTGCCGACCCGGCACGCGGATCGGGCCTGCGCGGGCTAGCTGATCGCGTCGACACGCTCGGAGGCTCACTGACCATCCAGAGCGCTCCGGGTCGCGGGACTCGCCTCACGGTGGGGTTGCCGCTCGCTCACGACTGAGCCCAGAAAGTCACCAGGCGAACGATCCAACAACCGTTGATCCGGACCATCAGCCGTAATCGCCGACGGCCTTGAGCTTGCGCCAGCCACCGGCGCGATTGTTGGCGATGATCTGGCCGAGCATTGCCGCCAACGCCACGTCGTTGATCACTTCGTTCTCGTAGATCGCGACGGTCCGCGCGGTTTGGTTGTCATGGCCGCCGGTGATGATGCGTGCCGGGTCGGGCACGATCGCGCCGTCATAGAGAAAGACGTTGACGTGGTCCTTGGTGGCCAGCAGCGCGCAGATGTTGCCCTCGAGCACGAAGTAGGGCTGCACCCGGCGCTTGATCGTCTCCCGGACCTCAGGATCCGCAGCGTGGACCAGGTCACGCACGCGCTGGCAGATCGCCTGTTGCCACGACGGCAAACTGTGGATGTAGGCGTCCACGCGTGAGTCCTTCGCATAGCTCACACACGCGAGATTACGTCCAAATCCCAGCCCCACAGGAGACCTTAAGTGAGAACGCCCCGGTACCGGCGGGATATGAGGCCGGACTCGGGGCGCGCTCGAGGGAGGAGAGGTACTTCGCCATACATCATCGACTCAGTCCTCTCAGAAGTCCAAGACCGATTGGCACAAGACTCATAAGCTCGACTTATCAGAGGCTCGATCGGAGGGGCTCGAAACGTCGACGCGCGGATTGTGATTCCCGGCTCATACCCGGTCAGAGCGCCCCTTGGTCCTCGCGGACGAGCGCGGCCAACTCCACCCGGTTGGCCACCTCGAGCTTCTGGTAGGCGTGGGCGAGATGGGCCTTGACCGTGCCGCGTGACATGAACAGGCGGGCGGCGATCGCCGCGTTGGTGAGTCCGTCAGCAGCGGCTTCGGCGACGCTCCGCTCCGCCGGCGTGAGGCTGCCGACTCCCGCCACAGAGGTCACGCGCCGGCCACGCCCCCGCCGCGCGTAGTCCAGCGCGGCCTCGAGCATGAGCTTGCGTCCGTCGGCGAGCGCGTCCGCCCACGGCTGGGCGCCGGCCGTCTGGGCCCCGTGCTGAAACAGCTCCTGGAAGTGGGTCACGCGCGCGGGAAGACGACATAGTTCCAACTCCGAGCGAGCACGCGCGGCGGCGCCCAGCAGGCGTGCGGCGGCTCCAGCGCGGCCCCGTGCGAGCTGCAGCTCACCGATGGCCTCGAGCGTGTCGATGGCACCGGGTCGCAGCCGATGCTCGATCTGGACTGAGAGCGCCTCATCAAGGCGGTTGGCGGCTTCAGTCAGCTCGCCGGTCAGCAGCGCAGCGGTACCGTCAGCCCAGCCGGCAAGGGCCTGCAGCCGCGGATTACCGGTGTGCTGGCCCGTGGCGCGAAGCGCAGCGGCGTGGCGACGCAGCGCATCTGGCCGGCGCTCGGCAAGCTCGAGCCGCGCCAGCAGCTCATGCGCGTTGGCCGCGGCGGCGAAGTGGGGATCGCCGAAGCGCCGCATCGCCAGCTCGCGCGCGGGCGCGTACTCCTCGAGTGCCAGCTGGGCGAGGGCGATTGCGAATTCCAGCCCCGAGACCCCCACACCGAGACCGGCTCGCTCCGCCGCCCTCACCTCGGCTGCGCCGATGGCCTGGACGCGACCCGCCTCCCCGGTCAGGACCATCGCGTGCAGCTTGTACGCGAGCCCCGTGTAGTGGGCGATTGAGGATCGGCCGCCCTCGAGCTCGAGCGCTCGCTCGCAGTGCTCGAGCGCTGAGCGCGGATAGCCTTGACCCAGGTCGGCCCACGCAAGCGTGATCTCAATCCACGCCGCCAACCACGACGGTGGTCGTCCCCCCATGAGCGCGCCCAGCTCGTCGCTGAGCTCGCGCGCCGCGCTGAAGCGGTCGCGCAGTGCCTCGGTGAGCGCCAGCTGCGCCACGGCCAGCGCCAGGTCCTGGCGATCGCCGGCGCGGCGGAGCAGCGCCACCGCCTGGCGACCGAGCTCAGCACTGGCGGCCGGGTCGCTGGCGCGCTGGCCGATCGCGGCGAGCACCAGCCCGCTGCCTATCGCGCCGTCGTCGCCCGAGGACCGGGCGAGGGGCAGCGCCTCCTGCGCGTACGCCCGCGCGCGCGGGTAATCCTCGGCGAAGATCGCCAGCTGGGCCGCCGTGTGCAGGACGTGGGACCGCGCGACAGGGTCAGATGGGGGCGCAGCCTCCAGCACGTGGGCGCACAGTGAGAGTGCCTCGGCGCTGCGATCCGACACCGGTAGCCAGTGGCGCAGGTCAGCGGTCATCTGGAGCGCGAGCGCCGGCTCCTCGGCCGCTGCGAACTCGAGCGCGGCATAGAGACTCTCGGCCTCAGACTCCAGCCGCCGGCGACCCGCGTCATCCGCGAGCAGCCGGTTTGCCTCAGCGGCCAGCGCCCGGAAATGCTCCAGGTGCGCGCGCTGGACTGCACGCTCTTCGCCGGCGGCGCCCAGGCGCTCGCGCGCATAGCTGCGTACGCTCTCCAGCAGGCGGTAGCGGCGCTGCGAACCCTCCTCGACGGTCGCCAGCAGCCCGGCATCCAGAAGGTGCGAGAGAGCGTCGAGGACCGGTTGGTTCTCGCCCCGCGTGGCCATAATCGCCTCCAGGGACCAGTCCGGAGCAGCCGACAGGAGCCGCAGCAGCGTCTGCGCGTCCGCGTCAATGAGCTCGTAGCTCCATTCCAAGGAGGCGCGCAGGGTCCGGTGGCGACCGAGCGAGCTCGCCGGGCCGGCGGCGAGCAGGGCGAAACGGTCATCGAGCCCGTCGAGGATCTGCGCCGGCGAGAGGATCGCCACGCGCGCCGCGGCGAGCTCGATCGCGAGGGCCAGCCCGTCGAGCCGGCCACAGATCTCAGAGACCGCGGGAGCGGACTCAGCTGTGAGCGAGAACGAGGGCAGGCTGCGCTGGGCGCGCTCCATGAACAGACGCCCGGCCTCGGACTCTCGGACGGCCGTGAGCATGTCGGCAGCATGGCCTGGCAGCGACAGCGGCGGGACCTGGCTGACGGTCTCCCCGGGGAGAACGAGCGCTCGGCGGCTCGTCGCGAGGATCCTGAGCTGCGGGCAGCGACGCAGGAGCAGCTCGCTGACCGCTGCCACCGCGGGCAGGTGCTCGCAGTTGTCGAGCACCAGCAGCGCGCGACGCTCGCCGAAGTGGCGGACCACGTCCTCGATCGGCGCGCCGGTCCGCGTGGTCGGCCCCGACGCGGCGCTTTGAAGCGCTCGCCGGATCGCATGTGCGATCGGCCCCTGCGCACTCGGTGTTCCGTCGGGCGGTTCGAGCATCGCCAGTTCGACGACGACCGACTCGTCGGCGTTCGCGCCGGGCCAGCGGCTGGCAAGCTCGAGTGCCAGGCGCGTCTTACCGACCCCTCCCGCGCCGGTCAGCGTCACCAGACGATTGCGGTCAAGCAGCCGCGCGAGGGCGTCCAGTTCGGCTTTGCGTCCGACCAGAGGGGTCAACCAGCCAAGCGGCGAACCCCGGCCCGGGTGGGCGCTGTCCATCACCGCGCGATCCTCCCAGAAACAGAGTCCCGTGGCCAGACCCGGTGTGCGAGGATCGCGCCTGATCGTGAACGGTCAACATCAAGCGCAGGGCGCAGTGCTCGCGGTGCTTGCGGTCGGGGCTCTGGACGTCGGGCTCGAGCAGGCGCTCATCGCCCCCGCGCTCCCGACGATCGAGCGCCACTATCGGGTCTCGCCGACGACGGGTGTCTGGCTCCTGACCGGTTTCGTCCTCGCGGCGGCCGTCGCCATCCCGCTGGCCTCCCGGCTCGGCGATCGCTTCGGCCGCCGTCGGGTCCTCATCGGCTCGTTGGGGTGCTTTGCCTTCGGCTCGCTCGTCTGCGCGCTGTCTGGCTCGATCGGTGGACTGATCGCGGGACGCGTCATTCAGGGACTGGGCGCCGGCGTCGCCCCACTCGCGCTCGCGCTTGCGCGCGATCACATCGCCCCGGAGCGGCTCCCGGCGGCCGTCGGCGCCCTGGTGGCAGCCGGCAGCGTCGGGGCGGTGGTGGGGCTGCTGCTGGCCGGAGTGCTGGTTGACCATGTCTCCGTCTCAGCGATCTTCTGGCTGCTGCTCGCCGTCGCAGCGGTCCTCGCTCTCGTCGTCCTCGCCGTCGTCCCAGAATCGCCCGGGCGCTCGGCGGAGCCGGTGGACGTCGCCGGCGCGCTGCTCCTCGGGGGCGCCCTGGGGCTGGTGACCGTCGCGATCTCGCAGGGAAATACCTGGGGGTGGAGCTCGTCGCGGACCGGCATGTTCTTCCTCGCGGCGATCGTCACGCTCGTCGCCTTCATCGCCCGGGAGAGGATCGCGCAGTCCCCACTGCTGGATCCCCGAGCCCTCGCCGCGCGTTCGGTGTGGAGCGCAAACGTCGCGATGTTCGCCCTCGGGTTCTCCCTCCTCATCGTGTTCACGCTCGTGCCGTTGATCGGCGCATACCCCAAGCTGACGGGCTATGGCCTCGGACTGAGCGTCACGCAGGTCGGCCTCGTGCTCGTCCCCGGCAGCGTGGCGACTCTCGTGGGCGGCACGGCAGGGGGACGCCTCATCCATCGCACCGGGGCGCGCGCCCAGGCCCTCGCGGCGACGCTGATGGCGACCGTCAGCTACGTGCTGTTCGCGGTGCTGTCGCCGACCGTCGCGGTGCTCGCGCTCGCGTCGATCCCGCTGGGGTTTGCGATCGGCTTGGGCCTGGGGGCGATCACGGATCTGGTCGCGATCGCCTCACCGCCATCGCAGACGGCCACCAACGTCGGGTTCAACACCGTGCTGCGCGTGGTCGCGACCGCGCTCGGCGCCCAGGTCGCGATTGCCGTGGTCGCCGCGGCGCCGAGGGCGATCGAGGGGAGGCGCGCCGCTGCGCTGCGCGCGCTCGCACTGCGCGCCCAGGATCACCACGCACCGGTGATTGCGGCACAGCTGCTGGCCCTCATGCGCCTCCCCGCACACTCCGGCTTCACGGGCGCGTTCTGGATGGCTGCTGCCGCCACGGTCGTCGCCGTCCTCGCGGCTGCCCTCACGCCGGGGCGTCGGGCCGACCCCGCGCTGTTGCTGAGGTCCGCGACGGACCAGCAGCGCGGATAAATAGCCGGTAGGCCGATGTTTCGCGCCACGGCCGGTGGTTGGCTACGACGGCAGCCACCCCACAGAGGAGGACTCATGAGACGGACGTTGACCGTAACCGGGTTGACCGCGCTGGCCGTCGCTTCGGCGGCGACGTTGGCGACCGCGGCCCCGGGGCCTCATGGCACCGCCAGCCACCATTTCACCGACCACCTACTCGGCGCCACGGTGCAGACCCAGGGGAAGCGAGCGGTGGAGGTCTTCCGGGTATCCACCAGCGACTCGGGACCAGGTGCCAGCGTGTCGGTGACGCGATCCACCTCGGCGACGACAGGGACGCTCACCAGCGTCATCTACTTCGCCGCCGGCTCAGTACGAAGCTCGGGGACCTACCGCATCAGCACGCCGACACCGGGAGCGCCGGACGTGGTGAAGGTGACGCTCAGCGGTCACACCATCGGTGGCACGGGGACCGACAAGGGCGCCACAGGGAGCTTCCACGGAACCGGCACCGATAACACCAAGACAAAGACCCAGACACTCACCGTCAGCGGGACCATCACCCCGTGACCTGGAGCGCCTGCGGGATCATCATCGACACCGCGAAGACCCTCCAGGCGCTTGGTCAGGCTGTCGGCGCGCCAGGCCAACCGACCTAGAGCGCGACCAACGAGTGGGGGCGAACACAGGATGCGGCGGCGACCCTACCTCCTTGGGTCGCCGCCGCTTTTCTGAGAGCAATCCCCACGACGTCTTCAAGCAAGGAGCATCAGATGGCCAGTGACAACATCAGCGCCCAGATCGAGCAACTCTTTGAGCTATGGAACGCGCACGACGCCGACGGGATGCCCGCTCTCTACGCCCCGGGCGCGGCCGTCCGCGACGCAACCGATCCTGACGGCGCCGCCCGCACCCCCGAGGCCATCGTCGCCCGTGCGCGGATGATCCTCGGCGGCTTCTCCGATGCCAGGCTCGACCGCCTCGCGACCACGATCCATGGGGATCGGGCCTTTATCGAGTGGCGGTTCTCCGGGACCCACGACGGCGAATTCCTCGGCGTTCCCGCCACCGGATTGTCCACAGAGAACATCGGCATGAGCGTGGTCGAGTTCGACGCAGACGGCAGGGCGACCAGCGAAACCGCCTACTGGGACGCGATGCGCTTCCTGCGCGAGACGGGGGTGTTGCCGTCCGCTACCGAGTGAGTTCCCCCGGCTGGCCGAATGTCGATGCCACCAGGGTCATGGGCTGCTCGGCCCCTCTTTAATGTCGCCGCTGCTTTGCGGGGCGGCGTGCGCTGCCCTATGGGGGCGGCGAGCCCCCCGGATCTCAGCCGGGTGGATCTGAGCCGGGTGGATCTGTGTCCCCGTGCTGCGGTTCGCCTTCCGCTGAGGGCGCGTCCGCCGTGGGAGACGGCTGAGGGGGCTTTTGGCGTCGGCGGATGGCGACGATCCCCCAGATGACGAGCGCCGCCACGGCAGCGCCGATGAGCCCCCACGCCCAGCCCGGTAGACCCCCGGCTCCCGAGGCGCTCGGCGTTGTGGGGCTCGTGGTCGCGGAACTCGGTGAGGCGGAGCTTGACGTCGCGGAGCTCGACTCTGAGGAGCCCTTCTTCTTGGCCTCGACGGCTGCCGCTGCCGCGGCTGCTGCTGCGGCAGCGGCAGCAGCAGCGTGATTGGTCGAGGTTGTCGTCGTCGTCACCGCCGCGGATGCGGAGGTGGTGACGGTTTTGGTGTGCGCCGTGGTGGCGGTCGTGGTCCCTCTCGACGTCGTCGCGGATTTTGTGGTGGTCACCGTTTTCGTTTGCGAGGACGTTTTGGTCTTGCTGGTGGAGGTTGCGGCCTTCGCCTCCTGGGAGGTCGCGGTCGATGTCGTGCGTGATGCTGACTGTGACGGCGTGGGCAGGGCCGCGGTCTTGGTCCGCGTGAGGCTGCCGCTGAGACTGCTGCTGAGGCTCTTTGCAGCGCCCGATCCGCACGCCGCGCAGAGGACCGCGCAAGTGGCAGCGAGCGCCGCCCTCGACGTCCAGCGTCTCCGCGGGCTGGTTGATCCGGGCACGAGGGTCAGCCGCTGGGCGTCGGTGACGGCGAGGGGACGCCCTCCGGCGGACGCGGGGTGCGCCGGTGCCGTCGGGTGACGGCGACGACGACGAGGGCGCGGAGTCCGAGACGTTCGCCGGCATCCAGCCCTTGGTCGAGATCGACGCCCAGCTCGGTTGCGGCGTCGTGAGTGGATTCGCTGGACCACGCGGCCTTCGGCATGCGCTGCTCAATCGTCGTCATCTGGGTCTCCGAAGGGTCGCGAACTGTGGAGTTATCGCGGGTTAAGGATCGCGCTCATGCGCACCCGTGCATCGTCCGATCCGGGTGAAGATCTGCGCGCTGCGGAAGCCGTCCGCGGGCTCAGGCTGGCGTGCTCACGATCCCGGGTTCGCCGGTCGTCTCACCGGCCGCGCACGCACCGTCCATTACGATCGGCTCACGACATGCAGGGCTTCACCGACAGCCCCAAGCGCCGCTTCCGATGGACGCCGGTGTTCGTCTCGAGCGGGCGTCTGGCCGAGTGGCTGCGCGACCAGCTGGGGCCCGGCCAGGTCGACATTATTCTCCAGCCCTCGGAGCTCTGTGACTGAGCTAATCCCGCGCTCGTGCTCGCCCAGTCGCCTTCGGGGGAGAGGACGGCCCGGATGGTGCGACCGAGATCGGAGGCAAGTGGGATGACATCGGCCGTACTCATTCCCGGTGCCGGCGGCCTCGGCTGGTATTGGCATCTGGTCGAGCGCGATCTGCGCGATCGGGGGTACGACGTGATCGCTGTTGACCTATCGGCGGGTGGTCGCACGGGACTGCCGGCCTACGCCGACGCTGTCATCGACGCAATCGATCGGCGCACCGACGTCACCCTGGTCGCCCAGTCGATGGGAGGCTTCACCGCGCCGCTGGTATGGCAGCGCGTCCCGACCTGCCGGGTGGTGTTGGTCAACGCGATGATCCCGCGCCCCGGCGAGACGCCGGGCGACTGGTGGGACAACGTCGGTTCAGAGCAGGCCAGGACCGCCGCGGCGGCGCGAGAGGGCTACAGCCCCGAGTTTGATCTGAGGACGTACTTCTTGCACGACGTCCCCGAGGATCTGGTCGCCGAGATGCAAGAGCATGCTGCATCACAGCTGGACGAGCGATTCGACGACGTCTGCACGTTTGACGCCTGGCCACCCATCCCGGTGCACGTCGTGGCGGGCCGCGACGACCGCTTCTTCCCGCTCGAGCTCCAGCAGCGCGTCGCCCGCGAACGGCTCGGCGTAGAGCCCCTCGTGGTCCCCGGTGGTCACCTCGCCGCACTCAGCCATCCAGACGAGCTGGCCGCCGTGATCGCCGGATATCTCGGACCCGCGCAACACGGCTGATCGGGCTAATCCGTCCGCTACCGCTTGGCGCAAGGGAACACTCTCGCCGGCCGGGTCAACCTAGCGCGTAGCCCGATCACGCCGGAGGGCCGACTCAGGCGGCGAGGGCAGCCCAAGAAATCAAGCCAAGTGCCGCTAAGGCCAAAAATGGGCCGCAGTCAGCGCGGCGTCCGGTGACCCACGTGACGAGGGCTCCCGCCAACGCAACAACGGACATGAGGCCGACCACCAACTGTGCGTGTGAGACAAACTGTGACGTGGGTGTACACCCGTCGACCGAGAGGCACGCCCTCAGCAGCACCGAGACGAACAGGTCCAGCACCACGGCCGCGAAGAACAGCATGAAGCGGACCGTGCTATGTGCTGCACTCCACTCATCGTCGCGTCCGCCGGACGTTTCCGGCGGCTCCTCAGAGTCGAACTTCGGGGGGCGCTCCGCCATCTCCTCGTCGCCTATCTCACTCGATTTCAGCCTCCGGATGCCAAGGCCATGGCAACGAGTCAGCAGACGACCTTGCCATCTAGCCCCGAGGTCCTATCGGCTAGCGCTCTGCTTTCTTGAGCGACGAGTGAGGCTAGGCGGAGCCCGGCAAGAGCAATACCACCCTGGAGGCCCAGGCCAAGGATCCCCTTCCGGAACGGGGCCGCGACCAGGTTCGACGCCTGGTCCTGATGCTGTGGGAGCTCCGGATTCGCGGGTTGCGGCGCGTGGGCGCAGCGGCGATGCTTGGCGGGGTCGGTCTGGCTAGCGACGGAATGGAGGAGTACGACCATGGCGCGCAAGGTGTTGATCAATCTGTCGACCGGGCTTGAGGATCCTGAGCGGGTGACCGTGGCGTTCCTGGTGGGCGGCGCCGCTCTCGCTCGAGGCGAAACAGTTGCGATGTGGCTGACTAAGGAAGCGGTTCGCCTGGCGTTGCCCGGTCACGCCGAAGCGGTCGCCTGCGAGGGTTGTCCGCCGCTGTCGCGACTGTTTGAGCAGTACGCCGAGGGCGGTGGGCAACTACTGGTTTGCCCGATCTGCTGGAACGCCCGCAAGCTTGACGAGAACGCGATGGCTGCCAATGCGACCGCCACCGGTGCCACACCCATGTTCGAATGGATCGGAGACGATGAGGCCCTCATCTTCAGCTACTGACGACACGGCGAGCGCTCGCGTGCCGACAACCGACGCGCCCCTCGGGCGGGCGTTTGTCGAGGCGCTGGGCACGAAGGACTTCGAGCGGCTGGCGGCGCTGCTTGACCCCCAAATCGACTTCAGAGGCCTGACGCCAGGCCGGTCGTGGGAGGTAACGGGCTCAAGCGGTGTCGTCGAGGAAGTGCTGCGGCGATGGTTTGAGGCTACGGATGAGATCGAGCAAGTCCTCGCGATCGAAACCGACTCGTTCGCCGACCGCCAGCGAGTCGGCTACCGGCTGCAAGTTCGCAACCCCAACGGGCGGTTCTTGGTCGAGCAGCAGGCGTACTACACCGTGTGCAATGGTCGGATCAGCTGGATGCGTGTGCTCTGCTCTGGATTTCGGCCCTGCAGCAGCACCTGACGGTCGCAGCATCCGCGAACTGGTCCGCGCATGACGGCGCGGTTGCCCACACTGGGACGTTCGAGCGTCGCCGGCACCGGCACGCCCGCGGTGTCCACGGGCGTGATGAGCGATCGCCGCCGGGGACGATCAGGCGAGTGCAGAGCCTCGACGTAGACCCGCCAAGGCGATCGTGCCGAGGACGGCCCCACCTCCGGCAACGGCTCCTACGACGACTCGAGCCGTGAGCGAGAGTGACTTGCCGGCAGCTACGGTCGCGACCAGGTCGGCGGTGTCGGCAACGATGGCGCCCGCCACCCAGAGTTGGAGCTGGGAGTCGGCAGCCGCGAGCGCGCCAAACCCAAGAGCCACGTCCCGGGCGCCAAGCCCGCGCGTAACGACCCGAGTGCCGGGTCGCCCGGCGTCACTGCCCAGCCAGAGCGACGTTACGCGCTCGGGCGCAACGACCAGCGCGACGCCGAAGCCGATACGCCCAGCGGCGACGATACGGGCGATCAGCGGGGCGGTCATTGTGAGCTGAGCGTATCTCTCGCCGCTCACCAGAACCAGCCGCAGTCTCGCTCGCTGGGGCGAAGGCACCCGAGCGTCCGCGGAAAGAATGCATCGCAGTCCGGCGTTCCTTGGCCGCCAACGGGGCGCTTCGGGGAGGGCAACGGGCGGGCGGTGCCGCGCGGTCGTCGCAGAGATGTGGCGGTTACTCTCGTCGGCGATGCGTCAGCTCGTCTTCGAGGAGGCCGGCCGGGTCGCCTGGCAGGAGGTCGCTGATCCTGAGCTCTCGGATCCGCGTGGTGCGCTGGTGCGACCACTTGCCGTTGCGCGCTGTGACCTTGACCATCCCATGGCGACGTTCGGGTTCTTCCCCGGGCCATTTGCGGTCGGACACGAGACGGTGGCGGAGGTGATTGCGGTTGGAGACCAGGTCAGCGAGCGTCGCGTCGGGGAGCGGGTGCTGGTGCCGTTCCAAGTGTCCTGCGGGATATGCGTAGCGTGTCGTGAGGGGCGGTTCGGAGCGTGTCACACGTATCGTGCGCGGGCGGGCGGCGCGTTTGGTTTCGGCGAGGCGGGCGGCGGTCACGGCGGCGCGGTAGCGGATGTCCTTGCGGTCCCGGCTGCCGACCACATGCTCCTTCCCGCTCCGGAAGGAAGTGCCAGCGCGCTGTGCGCTTTGCCCGATAACGCCTGTGACGCCTATCGTGCCGTCGGCCCGCAGCTTGCTGAGCACCCCGGGGCCGAGGTCCTGATCGTGAGCGGCGCGGCCGCCTCCATCGGCTTGTATGCCGTCGCCTTCGCGCGTGCGCTGGGCTCGGCGCGTGTGCGCTACGTCGATGGCGATGAGGAGCGCTGCGCCGCGGCCGCCGCCCTGGGCGCCGACGTGGAGCGCCGGCAGGGCTCCTGGCCGCGGCGGTTTGACCGCGCGCCGATCACTGTCGAGGCGAGCGGTGAGCTCGATGGGCTGAACGCGGTGCTGCGCTCTACTGACGACTACGGGTTCTGCACGGCGGTGGCGATCCATTTCGCGTCCACGGTCGCGCTGCCGCTTCTTGAGATGTACACGCGGGGGATCACCTTCCATCTCTCCCGGGCCGATTCGCGGCGTCTGTTGCCCGCTGTCCTCGGGTTGTTTGCTGACGGTCGCTTCGATCCGCTTGCGGTGCCGACCACGATCGTGCCGTGGGATCAAGCCGACGCGGCGTGGCTTGAGCCGGCGACGAAGCTCGTGCTCGAGCGCCAGTAGCACTCACCGGGAGCGCGAGGAGCTCACGCGCGATGCACACGCGGGAGGGTGGCACCTGTTACTGGCCTGACGGCCGGGCCCTGAGTCTCGGCAGGAGGCGGTCATCGAAGGGGGGTAGTGGCTTGATGTGGGCCTCGAGCAATTCGGCGGCGCGATGGGTGGTGAGCACCTCGTCGTGCCCGAGCTTGATCAGGTCGTGCTCGGACTCGTCGTACTCCCAGACGTTTTCGCCAAGCAGTCGACAGCGTTCGTCGTAGGGCCACATCATCGCCACGCGACCTCTGAGCAGGTACATGGCGTCCTGATCGGCGTCGGTTCCCGCTGCGACCAGCGCTGAGCCGAGCGTCTGCTGGTAGCCGATCATCGTGCTCACGACCATGAAATCGCCGACGGCCACCGTTTCAGATTGGCTGTAGAAGATCGACTGGTTGGTCTCGGCCCAGAACCGATACAGGGGCTCGATCTGCTGGCGGCCCTCGAGCGTCAATGGGGGCTGACCGATCATGTTGAAGCGGTACACGGGGTGCGCCACGGTCATGTCGGGCGTGAAGATCTCCTCAAAGCGGCCGGCATGCTCGAGGTTGCGATGACGGTCGTAGGCTTGGAGCAGGTAGCGGTGGCGAGGGTTCTCAGTGACCTCGATGAGCTCCTGCACGGCCTCGTTGGTCGCGGTGATGTCGAGCCGCTTGACGTCGACGCGTCCCACGTCGTACCTCCTTGGGTTTGTTGGGTCTGCGATGCCGCGCTGGCCTGGACCGACTGGCCAGCGGACTGGATGCCTACCTGAGCGGATCGCCCCATTCGATGTCGTCGCGCAGCCGTGCCTTGAGCACTTTTCCGCCGGGGTTGCGCGGGAGGGGCTGGTCGCGCAGCGCTACGTACTGGGGAACCTTGAAGTCCGCGATCCGCTCGCGCACGTGGCCAATGACCTGGTCGAGCTCGAATTCCCGTCCAGTCACGATCACGGCGCCGACCTTCTCGCCCATCATGTCGTCAGGCACGGGAATGACGGCGGCCTCGAGCACGCCGGGCGCCTCCGCGAGCGCCGCTTCGACCTCGATGCAGTAGACGTTCTCACCGCCCCGGTTAATCATGTCCTTGACGCGGTCGACGATGTACAACAGACCGTCCTGATCGATGCGAGCCAGATCGCCCGTGTGCAGCCATCCGCCGACGAACGTTTCGGCGGTGGCCTCAGGCTTGTTCCAGTAGCCCTGAACGACGTTCTGGCCGCGGACGAGCAGTTCCCCCACGCCGGTGACGGCATCGGGCTCGTGCAGCGCGAGGTCGACGACTGGCATCGCAAAGCCGACGGAGTCCGCGTGGGCGGTCGCGTCCTCGTGGGGCAGGTAGGAGGTCAGCGACGATGTCTCGGTCAGACCGAAGCCGTTGCCCACTCGGGCACCCGGAAACGCCTGCATGATTGCGTGGACTGCGCTGGGGGCGATCGGCGCTCCTCCGTAGGAGACCCATCGCACGTGGCTGAGATCGATCTGCGCAAAGCGTGGGTGGCGCGTGAGTGCGTGGTAGATGGCCGGAACCGAGGTGAGCATCTGAATTCGCTCCTGGCTCGCCGTGCTCAGGAAGCCGTCGAGGTCAAGCGCGTCGGGCAAGATGAACGCGCGGCCTCCCAGTCCGGCCATGACCAGCAGCTGGCTGTTACAGCCCGTGACATGGAACAGCGGAACGTTGATCAACGTCGCCAGAGCCGGACCCTCGGCGCGGTCGATGCCCACACAACGCACCGCGTTCTCGATGTTGGCCAGGAAGTTGGCGTGTGTGGTCATCGCGCCCTTGGGAAACCCGGTCGTGCCGCTCGTATAGAAGATCGCCGCCAGATCATCGGGCGCGAGATCCTCCACGACCACGGGGTCTCCGTCGGGCATCGGACGGGCGGCACGAAAGACATGACGGGCACCGGAATCGACGACGATGTACTGCACCTCCGGCTCTTTGAAGCGTGTGTTGACGGGCACGGCGACGGCACCCGCCAACTGCGCTCCCCAGAAGGCGAGCACCCAGTCAAGGCCGTTGGGCAGCACGATCGCCACTCGGTCGCCGCGCTCGAGCCCGGCGGCCCGCAGGCCTCCGGCCACCCGCGCTGCCCGGTCCCACAGCTCCTGATAGGTGAGCCGGTCTCCGCCTACCTCGATGACCGCGGGCGCTCCGGGCTCGCGGTCGACGCTCGCGCGCAGCAGGTGCACCAGTGAGTCGAGCAGGCCGCCGTAGCCCGGGACCTCTCCGTCGCTGCGCCGCGCGCCCGAATGGTCGAACGGGTTACGGCCACGGCCAGCCGGCGTCACCGACGCCGTCATCGGGAGTGCAGCGGCGCCGGGTCGCGGGCCGCACTTTGTGGGTCGATCAGGATCTTGGCGTGCTCGTCGGGCTTGGCGAGCGCGTCAAACGCGGACGCAACTCCTTCCAGCCCGACCACCCCGGTGAGCAACGGCGCCGCGTCGAGCTTGCCGTCGGCCAGCATGTGGAGCGTGTCGCGAAACTCGAGGGGGGTGTAGCCGACTACGAACCGCAGATCGATCTCTTTGTTGATCGCCATCGACGGGCGAATCCGGTCCGTGCCCATGCACACCCCGACGCCGATCACTCGCGAGAACAAAGGTGCCGAGGCGATCACGCCGTCGAGCACCCCTGGCAATCCGACGCACTCGAAGATGATGGGGCGCTTGGGCTTGACGCCGAGCAGGTCGATCGTCCGCCACACGTGCTGCCAGGGGATCGGCAGCCGCTGCAACTTCTCCATCGTCGAGATCGCGAGCTCGACGGCGCCCGGAAGCGTGTTGACGTGACCGCGATCGCCGGCCTCGTACGGAGATTGCTGTCCGGGGTCGACGACGATGTCAGCGCCACATCGCGACGCGAGTGCGCGCCTCGCCGCGGACAGGTCGCTGGCGACGATGGTGCGTTGCCCGCGAGCTTTGAGCAGGCAGATGATCGCCAAGCCGATGGGGCCGCAGCCGATCACGATCGCGACATCGCGCTTGCCGATCTCGCTGCGGCGGACCGCGTGCCACCCGATCGCCAGCGGCTCGGTGAGCGCACTCACGTCGGGCGGTAGGCCGTTGGGCACCGCCAACATCAGCGACTCCTCAACGACGACCTGCTCGGCGTAGGCGCCGGGCGCTTTGGCCGAAAGCCCGACCGCCTGCGGCTGTCCATCGCGCCTGACCAGCGGGACCGCCACCACGTGCGCGCCCGTCGCCGTGCCCTTGCGGCAGCCGGGGCCGTATTCCGCAACCTCGCCGCAGAACTCATGGCCGAAGACGACGCGCTGATCAGAGCGCATGAAATCCGTGTAACCGATTTCCGTCAGCACCTCGGCGAGGTCGTCGCCGTGATGCCGAGCGTGGAGGTCGGATCCGCAGATCCCACAGCGCAGTACCTGGAGCAGAACCTGTCCGTGGCCTGGCCGGATCGCGGGCAGGTCGGCCACGTCGAGGCGTGCCTGCTCGCAGACGACAGCCTTCATACGCAGGTCAATCCTTGGATGCAGCGCGCGTGGCCCAATTGCCCGTACCCTCTTTGGTGGTGGTGACGCCACCGTAACTTACGGGGTCGTCAGTTACAAGTGGCATCATTCCCGGTATGAAGGAGCAATCAGGGAGGTCGGGTCGCCGCAGCGCGGCGGCTCGGCGGGAGCAGTTGCTGGACGTCACGACTCGACTGGTCGCCGAGCGAGGATTTCACACGATCTCCATCGAGGCCGTCGCGGGTCGCGCCGGAGTCACCCGAGCGCTCGTCTACAACCACTTCAGTGACCTTCACGAGCTCCTTGAGGCGGTGATCGAGCGCGAGACCTCCCGAGCGCTGGCGCAAGTCTCCGAGACCACCCTGACCAACCTCGACGAGGGTGATCCCGAGCAGCTGATGCTGGAGGCCCTGGACGCCTACCTGCAGGCCGTACGCAGCTCACCGACCACCTGGCGACTGGTCCTCATGCCTCCCGAAGGGGCCCCAGAAGCGCTGAACGTCAAGATCGCCGAGGGGCGTGCGGCGGTCCTCGAGCGGCTCTCGCGCGCCGTCCAGCCCGTCACGGGCCCAGACGCCGAGCCGCGTGACCCGGAGTTGACCGCGCGCATTCTGTCCGCCATCTCAGACGAATACGCCCGCCTCGTGCTCACCGACCCCGAACGGTTCCCGCCCGAGCGGCTCCTTCGACATGCCCGCGGGTGGATTGCCCGCAATCCGCTGGTCTACGAACGGAATACGCAGCGATCAGGCCGCTGAGGCCGCCCGGCGGTGCCGGCCCGACCTCGTTTCCGGGGCCCCCCTGAGCCGTGCCAGACCGCGGCGCGAACCATGACGTGTTGTCATCGAGCGCTGCTTACGGTACCGTTAGTTACGGTGCCGTTACTTTCGGTGCCGTAACCCAGAGAGGGCGAGGAGAAACAGGTCGATGCACCTGAGGATCGCGATCGTCGACGGCGGCTCCTCAGGGATGGTGATGGCGACTGTCTCGAGCAGCACGTCGCCGTGGTGTGCCTCCCCTCGCTTCGTGAATCACATCATCCCTGACGCGGCTCCGCACAGGCGCGCGCGGACGCCTTGACGGGTGAACAGAGCCGGTCCTCGGTGCCGACCGTCGGCTCACCCGCAAGTCCTTCCGCACCGACGGTCGTGGCCAACAAACGAAGGAGGAACAGTTGAGACGGTTGGCGGTAGCACTCACAGTCACGGGGCTCCTCGCTGGTGCTGGAGCGGCATATGCGGCGATCAACACCTACGCGGCCAGTATGAAATTCACGTCCAAGCAGGCCGGCACCCCTGCCAAGCCAGTGCCGATCGGCTACACGGAGACGCTCAAGGTCACGGGCACCGACGGCAACCGCGCCGGGGTCCAGTCGATCATCAGCACCAAGATCTATGGCCTCGTCGAGGATGGCAAGGACTTCCCGACGTGCTCCCTGGCCAAGATCGCCAATGCGAAGAACGACACCGTCTGCCCCAAGGGAGCCGAGGTTGCAACCGGCTTCATCACGGCTAGCCTCGGATCGTCCACCGACTTCATGGTGGCGGGCATGCCGTGCGATCCGCAGCTCGACGTGTGGAACAGCGGCCAGGGCAAACTGACCTTCTTCTTCGTCGACACCCCGACCCATCAGTGCCTGAACGGTGCGTTGAAAACTGGGTCAACAGGACCCTACGCGGCCACGTACAAGCAGGTCGGCAAATACCTGCAGTTCACCGTCAAGACCCCCAACTTCATCAACTATCCGGTACCAGGGCTCGTGGGGTCACTGGAATCAGAGCAGCTCACGTACTTCAAGCGCACTCGTAAGGTGCGCGGCAAGACAGTCGCGATCACATCCTCGATCGCATGCAAGGGCAACACACGGCCATATTCGGCGACGTTCACCTCGACGCTCCCGCCAGCCGGACCCGCCACCGAGACCGACACGGTGTCCAAGCAGGCCCCCTGCTGATCGGCCCATCGGACGCCACTTTGCCGCCGCCGAGGAACTCCGTCCTCGCGCGGCGGCACGGCCGCCGGCCATCGCCGATGGACGGCCCAAGACACCCGCTGCGGTGCGCGTCGGACTGCGAACAGGCTCTCTGCCTGGCCTCAAAGCGCTTCAATCGGCTGCCGTGGCCAACCTGGCGGTAAGGGATGCCTCGGGTCCCGCAAGGGAGAAGGCCAGGAAGTAGACCCCGGTCATCCGCCACTATTCGTTGATCGTTCGCCTGCCGACCCGGCGAACGGGGCCCGAGGCGCGGTTGGGTACCGGCGACCTCCTAAGATCGGCTCTCGGATGGCGTCCAAGCCGCTTTCGGTATTCAAGGAGCCCGGGCGGCGCCGCCACCGGCAGTGGAGACGCGGCCTGTCCGGTTTCGCGCCGTTCCTCGTCGTGGCGCTCGCCCTCGTCGGCTTGGTTGCCGTTGTGCTGCTGGTCCTCGGGCTCCTGGACGTCCATGCCGTCACCCGGCATTTCAGCGTTCACTAGGCCAAGACATGTTCGCTGTTGCAGTGTCCTGCGGCGGCCGTAGCCTCTCCCGGATGAACGTCGAGCTCCGCGAGATCACGTCCGAGACCGTGCGCGCGATCTGCGAGCTCGAGGTGGCAGCCGACCAGCGCTCGTTCGTCGCGCCGAACGCGGTTTCGATGGCGGAGGCTCACTTCACCCCCGAGCACTGGATGCGGGCGATCTACGCCGACGGGCAGCCTGTCGGCTTCGTCCTTACTTTCGAGGAGCCGTCGGAGGGCTACTTCCTGTGGCGGTTCATGATCGCCGAGGGGCACCAGCGCCTCGGCATCGGCCGGCGCGCGATGCAGCAGGTGCTCGAGCACTGGCGCGAGCTCGGGGTTACGGCCGCGCGGACCAGCGTGGTGCCGTCTAACGACGGCGCGACCCGCCTGTATGAATCGCTCGGCTTCCGGCTCACCGGCGAGGAGGACGACGGACAACTCGTGATGTCTCTGGACGTGTGATCGGCCAGCGAACCATCGCTTCTCGATCATATGTGACTGTCGTCGTCCTGACCGGCGCCACTCGCGGTATCGGGCGAGCTGCCGCGATCGAACTCGCCCGGCGAGGAGCCGACATCGTACTCGTGGGACGCGATCCCGAGCGCCTCAGGTCAGTCGCTGAAGAGGCGAGCTTGGTCGGGGGCTGGGGGCGGGTCAACGCGCTGGTGGCCGACTTGGCGCTGATGTCCAACGTCCGGGTGCTGGCCGAGGAGATCAGCGGGCGCTACGGGCGCGTCGACGTCCTGGCCAACAATGCGGGGGCACTGTGCGCTTCGCGCAAGGAGACGGCCGAGGGCTTTGAGCAGACCTTCGCGCAGTCTCGCTCAGCGCCTCTGGGAACGGAGCGCCGAGCTCGTCACTGCGCGCCGACACGCGCGCCTGATGCCACCGATTCGCCAAGGTCCGGCCCCGCCGAACGGTTCCTAATGCGGTCGACCATCGGACGCTCCGAGCGCTGGCCGAGGCCGCGCGGCGCTGGCGGTCCGGCACCTCGTATACGTGCGCCGCGCTTGACATGTTCGATAATCATCGAATAACTTGGTTGTGCGCTCTATGACCAGGTGTTCGTTGGGCGAACGACAGGAGAGGGAGGGACCACCGTGATGTCGCGAGGCTAGGTGCAGCCCAGGTGCGTTCGTGCCGTCGTTGTGGTGCTGTCTGCCGGGCGGGTGACCCGGCTGATGCGCAACCGAGCGACTGAGCCGCCTGCCTGGGCTGGATGGGTGAGGTCATGCTGCGCATCGTGCCGCTCCCTGGCGCGTGGTAGGCGCGGTACGTCCTGGGAGTCTTGATGCCGTATCTGGGCGCGGATCGCTTGGTCCGCATGGCTTTCAGACCACAACGCTTTTTTGGAGAGGCTCATGATTCCCATCCCCCCACCTCGACGCCGAGCCGTCATCGTCGCCGTCGTTGCACTGGTACTGGTGCTCGCGTCCTCGGTCAGCGCTCTTGCCGCCCGGCCTCACCATCATCGCCCGGCGGGTCGGCCGCACAGCTCGCATCCGGTGCCGTCGGCTGCGGTCCCGACCGTGAGCGGACCGGTTGCCGACCCTTCGCAGATCATCCTTCCGCTAGCGTCATATCCGCTGAGCTCGGTCGGCTACCACGAGTCGGAGTTCTTCTTCTCCGGGACGGCCAACGCCTATACGAACACCGCTCCCCTGGGCTCGGACGGCGACTGGTCGCTCAAATCCGCATCCACGGCGCCGTATGAATCGCGAATGGTCGTGGTGGCGCCCAACAACCCGGCCCGCTTCAGCGGCACCGTCATCGTGGAATGGCTGAACGTCTCGGCGAGCACCGACGCGGCCCCCGATTGGGAGTACGCCCACGATGAGATGCTGCGCAGCGGAGATGTCTACGTCGGGGTCAGCGCTCAGGCCGTCGGCATCAACGCCATCAAGGCGGCGGATCCCAGCCGATACGGCGCGCTGAACTCTCCCGGTGACAGCTACTCCTACGACATCTTCTCGCAGGGCGGGATGGCGCTGCGCGGGCTCACGAGGCAGATCCTCCCGGGGCTGCATCCACGCTCGTTCATCGCTGACGGAGAATCACAGTCCGCCAGCCGGATGACGACCTATGTCGACGGCGTCGCGCCGCTGACGCACGTATATGACGGATACCTGATCCACAGCCGTGGAGCGGCCGGGGCGGCCATCTCCCAAGCGCCGCAGCCGGCGATCGCATCGCCCTCGGTGGTGGAGACGCGCACCGACCAAGCCGCGCCTGTCCTCACCTTCGAGACCGAGACCGACGTGGTCAGCAAGATCTTCAACTACTTCCCGGCCACGCAGGCCGACAGCAAGACGTTCCGGCTATGGGAGGTGGCCGGGACCACGCACCTGGACTCCAGCCTGCTCACCTTGTCGCAGAGCGACGACGGCAGTTGGGCGGCCAACCAGCAGGAGTTCGCGCAGATGTTCTCTCCGCCGATCACCGAGACCAACGCCGGCACGTTCACCTGCACGGTCCCGTTCAACACCGGCGAGGAGAAGTACGTCATGCAGACCGCCATCCACGATCTCGCCCGGTGGACGCAGACCGGGATTCCACCACGCTCGATGCCGAGGTTCAACGTGAACGCGGGCGCGACGCCCAGCTATGTGCTGGACGCCAACGGCAACGTCACCGGTGGGATTCGCACGCCCGCCGTCGACACCCCGGTCGCCACGCTGTCCGGTCTGGCGCCCGCGGGCGCCCCGGGCTTCTGCATCCTGTTCGGACAGACAACCCCGTTCAGTGCACAGAAGCTGACGTCTCTGTATCCCTCACACCGAACATTCGTGCGTGACTGGGATCGGTCCGTGGCTCGCGATCTCCGGGCGGGGTATCTGCTCTCGCAGGACGCGGCCACCCTCCAGGACGTGGTCTCGACGCTGGGCTAGCTCACACACTCTCCCGGCGGTGGTTCGCCCGGTCGGGCGGACCACCGCCGCTGAGCTGGCTGTGGGCGACCGAGGAGTGCGGTGCAGCGCGCACGTCCAGGCCTGGCGATCCCGACCTATCTCGCCTAGCGCGGACCGTTCGTAGATCTTCCTCCAGCGGACGCGCCGACTGGTGGCTTACGGCGTCGGCCGCGAGGCGTCCGGGACGCTGACGGTGTGCCGGCACTTGCTGGCAGAATGGTCTGGTTGCCCGAGCACTACCAGCGTCCTGGATGGTTCACTACCAACGTCTTCAACCGGCTGGTGGCCGCGCTCACGCGCGTCGGCGTCAGCGTGTACGGCTCCCGCGTGCTCGAGGTGAAGGGCCGCAAGTCAGGCGAATGGCGGCGAACCCCGGTGAACCTGCTTCGCTACGTCGACACCGACTACCTCGTCTCCCCGCGCGGTCAGACGCAATGGGTGAAGAACCTGCGCGCGAGCAACCAAGGGAGGCTCCGTGTCGGCCGGCGGACAGAGCCGTTTACGGCGGTCGAGGTGGCCGACGAGGACAAGCCGCCGCTGCTGCGAGCCTACTTGAAGAAGTGGAAATTCGAAGTCGGCGTGTTCTTCGCCGGGGTCGGGCCCGAGTCATCGGATGAGGAGCTGCGGCGGATCGCGCCGGATCATCCGGTCTTCCGGCTGACCAAGAGCTAGGACCCAACGCAGGTGGGTGGTCAGTTGGGGGTCGTCGCCGGCGCTGACGGGGTGGGGCGGTCGCCGCGCTGTCGATCGACGAAGTCACTCAGTGCCTCGACTGGCATCGGACGAGCGATCAGGTATCCCTGAGCCAGATCGCAGGAGAGTTCGGTGAGCCGGGTCAGCACGTCGGCGGTTTCGATTCCCTCCGCGACCACGCGCATTGAGAGGTTGTGACCGAGCTCGATGACGGATCGCACGATCGCTGCGTGGGCGCTGCTCTCGTCAAGGTCGGTGACGAAGCTGCGATCGATCTTCAGCTCGTTGACCGGCAACGCCGAGAGATATCCGAGCGAAGTCTGGCCTGCTCCGAAGTCATCGATGCTGAGCCGCACACCGGCCGCGGCCAACAGCGAGAGCACCTCGGCCGCGCGCTGAGGATCGGTGAGCAACGCGGTCTCAGTCACCTCCACGATGAGCCGCTCGGGCGACACGCCGTAGCGCGCCAGGGTCGCCAGTACCTTCGTGGCGAACTCGGTTCGGACGATGCTCCTCGCCGACGCATTGACCGCCACCGCCAGCGGCGCGCCTCGGTCTGCGAACGCCGCCACGTCCTCGAGCGCGGTCTCCAAGACCCAGTCGGTGATCTGGTCGATGAGGTCGGTGTGCTCTGCCATGGGCAGGAACCGGCCAGGGGCAAGCAGACCGTGCTCGGGGTGCTGCCAGCGGACCAATGCCTCGACCGTCCGGACCGCGCCGGTGGTCGTGTCGATCTGGGGCTGATAGTGGAGTACGAGCTGTCCAGCGGGGATCGCGGCCCTGAGCTGGCTCATCAGGGCGATGTCGGCAGCGTCGTATCGGTCCAGTTCAGGTCGGTATTCGACCGGTCCGGAGTGCTGGGCCTTGGCCTCGTACATGGCGACGTCCGCCTGCTGTATCAACGTCTCGAGGGAATAGGTGCCGTCGCGGGCGACCACGTAGCCGATGCTCGGCTCGACGCTCAGCGACAGCCCACGGACCTCGACCTCGGTGTGGATGAGCACCCGCAGACGCTCGAGTGCGTGCGCCGGGTCAGGGGCGTCGCTCAAGATGAGGCCGAACTCGTCGCCGCCGAGACGCGCGATGGTGTCCTCCGGCCTCATCTGCGCCGCTAGGCGCTTGGCAACCATGGTGAGTAGCTCGTCGCCCGTCGCGTGCCCCAGGGTGTCGTTGATCTCCTTGAAGCGATCCAGGTCGATGATCGCGATCGTGCTGGCTCGCTGCAGGCGTCGAGCCGCCTCAACGGCGCGATGAGCACGTTCGAGGAACATGGCTCGGTTCGGCAGCTCGGTGAGCGCGTCGTGCCGGGCCAGGAATGCATTGCTCGCGAGCTGCTGCCGCAGGCGCCGGGTAACCGAGAGCGTGATGACGAACAGGGCGACATAGAGCGCGGCCAGTCCCAGGGCCAGCGCCAGGTAGAGGACGTGCAGCTCGGTCTGCACCTCGGCGGCGATCGGCGCGTACGGGAGGTAGAGCTCGAGAAGCCCGATCCGTCGCGCCGACTGGCCCGCTGCGAGCGGCAAGTAGACCTCTATCGAGGCAGGGCCGACGGGCCCGTCGTCGTCATCGTCTGAGTTGAGATGCGTGAGGTGAGCGACGATCGTTCCGTGGGCAGCTTTGAGAGCTTCCTCGTTGTCGCCAGCGTCCGCCCGTTCCGACGGGTCATCGGAGAAAACGACGTTGCCGGCCAGATCACGCAAGCGCACGCGGAGGATGTGATGGCCGGCGACCGCCCGGTGGACGAGATGGTCCATGATCGAGCGCTCGTCGCGCGACAGGCCCTGGCTCAGCGGCCGTGCGTCGAAGTTCGGTTCGACGGCGGTCTGTGCGATCAGCGTCGCCTCCAGACGCCCCTGCGAAAGCCCGCGGTGCGTCGCGCTGCTGCGGATCGCGAGCGCCAGGCCGACGCCCAGCGCCATAACCGGCACTAGCGTGAGCAAGCCGTAGCCGGCAAGCAGGCGGGGTATCGATCGGTGCGTGGTGGCAGACCGTCCGGATGACATCAGGCACGTATCGGCCTTCATGCAGATGACTTGAGCGCACATGGCCTCATCGCCCCGCGTTCGTCAGATCTCACACAGTCTTCGAACGTAGTGGCTGGCGGTGTGATGCGACCACGAGCCGCGATCGGCCGGCGCTGGATCCGGCGTTGGCGTATGCGACGCCGTGAGCGGGATCGATCTGTCTAAGCGACGCGCACGACCGATCCATCGGCTTTAGGAGGCAGGCGGCCTCGGATCTTCGGCGTGGACGCGATTCGTGGCTCCAGCTTGGACTGGTCGTGCCGATACATGAGTAATGCGAGGACAGCCGGCGTTTGCCGACGGGCCGCGGCGGCTTCTGTTGCCGTCCTGCCTGGCTGCGTTCTTGCCGTTCGCGCTGCTGTGGTTGCCACCGGCTCACTGGCGTCTGGGGCCATTGATCGCGGCCGCCGCGCTCACGGTCGCGATCGGCGCGGTTTGGTTCCGCGCCATCCGGAAGCCGCTCCCGCGCTGGGGAGCGCCCGGGCTGGCTTGGGGGTATCTGATTGTGGTCGGTCTCCTGCGCGCGTCGGGTGGCGCGTCTGGAGTCACGGCGATGGCGCTGCTGCCCGTCTTCTGGCTGAGCCTTCGCGGGACGCGTGGGCAGTTGTGGTGCCTGTTGCTCGGAGTGGCATTGGTGTTCGTCGTCCCGGTGGTCGTTGTCGGTGGCGCCGACTACCCTCCGAGCGCGTGGCGAGCGGCAATCCTGTTCGTCACCCTGTCCGGGATCGTCGGTACCACGGTCCAAGCGCTTGTGACTCACACCCGTGGCCAGGAAAGCGAACGAAATCGGCTGCTTGGGGAGCTGAATGAGCTTGCCCACACCGACGCGCTGACTGGCCTCCCCAACCGGCGCGCGTGGCAATCCGAGCTCGACCGTGGGCTGGCCCGCGCACGTCGCACCGGTGAGCCTGTAAGCGTCGCTGTGGTCGACATCGACAAGTTCAAAGTCATCAACGACACGCACGGCCATCCAGGCGGAGACTCGCTCCTCATCGCGGTGGCTCGCAGCTGGAGCGATGTCCGACGCCCGGACGATGTCCTCGCCCGCATCGGCGGAGACGAGTTCGCCGTTCTGATGCCCGGGTGTCGCCACGCCGAGGCTGCCGATCTCAGCAGCCGGCTGCAGGCCCTGATGCCGAGCCCCTACACCTGCTCGATCGGACTCGCTACGTGGGAACCCCCGGAATCCCCCGACCAGTTGATGGGGCGCGCCGACAACGCCCTCTATGACGCCAAACGCAACGGACACGATGACGCACCGGCGGTAGCGTCGAGCATCGGAGCGGCCTGACTCGTCTGGCGCCGTACCACCGGAATGTCCGCGGCGGCCGGCGGTCCCTTCCTCGATTTAGGCTGCGAGTTGCGCGTGCGCGTCGCCGCGGGCAAGGAGATCGGTGATCGCGCGGTGACGCTCGGCGCGATCGGCGCGATCGAGCGTGAGGATTCCGTCGAGGTGGTCTATCTCGTGCTGCAGGAGACTTGCGGCGAACCCGTCGCCCACCAGTTCACGTGAGCGACCGTCGAGATCCTGGCCGGCGATGTGCACCGCCGCCGGGCGCTTCACAGCGACGGCGATCGTGTTGAAGCTCAGGCACCCTTCCACGAACGTGACGTGGTCAGCCGAGGCGGACACGATGCGTGGATTGACGAGCACGTCGATCTCATGATCAGGCGTCAGGCGGAAGGCGAAGAATCGACGAAGCAGACCGACTTGGGTCGCTGCGAGTCCCGCTCCGTCGGCTTCGGCAAGCCGTGCTCGTATGCGTCGAGCCTGTTCTCGTAAGAGATCGTCGAAAACCTCGACAGGACGTGCACGCTCGTGGAGCTGAGGGTCACCCCACTGACGAATCCAAGCATCGGGCATGACCGGGGATGACACACGACCCGGGTCATCCCGTCAAGCAACCCCGCACTTCAGCGTGCCGGCCTGTCGCACCACGCGTTTGGCTTATGCGACGTAGGAGATGAACTCGAGCAGGGTCCCGTCGGGGTCGCGAAAGTACAGGCTGGTTCCGCGACCCTTGGCGCCGTTACGCTGCACTGGTCCCTGCTCGATCTCGATGTCGTGCTCGCCGAGGTGTGCCGACGCGCTCTCGATCGGTCCCAGCCATTCAAAGCAGAGGTCGCTGTTGCCCGGCGCCACCGGAATTCGGGCGACGGGATCGGCGTCCACTCCCGGACCGTGCACGTTGAGTTGCTCGGTCCCGAATCGGTACGCCCACGTGCCGGCGCCCCCGTCGACGAGTTCGGCTCCAAGCACGTCGCGATAGAAGACATTTGATCGTTGCCAATCGGACACGTGGATCACGCAATGGTCGAGCTTCGCGAGCATGTCAGCATCGTCTCAGTTTCCCCGATGCCATGTACCCTGAGTGATCGCTTGACGGATGCGCGGGCGAAGGGAGCCGGGCCTCTCGATTCGCCCGCGCCCGGCTGCCCGTCGACCGATCCGCCCGCGGCGGTCGCCCGCGCGAGCGCAGGAGTGTCCGCCGCGACGACACGGTGGGCCAGCCGACATCGTTTGGCGTCTGTAAGTGCCAGATCGACTGAAGCGCTCAGACCGCGACGACCGGAACGGCTGCGGCATCGGCGCTGGCGGCCTCTCCGATGCGGGCCGCCTTTGAGTGTTCGTGGCTGTCCAGCGAGGAGATCAGCACGGCAGCGAGGATCGCTCCGGCGACGGCGAACCCGGCGCCGACGAGGAACGCCCGGTCAAAGCCTTTGGTCAGCGCCACCGCGGTGCTGTGGACGCCGGCATGGAACAGGCTTTGGGTGCGGCTGTTGGCGACGGTGGCGAGGATCGCGAGGCCGAGCGCGCCGCCGACCTGCTGGGAGGTGTTGATCAGACCGGAGGCCAGGCCCGCCTCGTGTGGCTCGGTTCCGGTCACGGCGGCGATCGTCACGGGCACGAACGCCAGTCCGAACCCGACGCCGGCGAGTAGCGATGGGCCGAGGACGTTTGCGGCGAACGAGCCGCCAGTCGCTGGCACGTGTGAGAACCACAGCAGACCGCCGGCGACGAGCAGTATGCCGGCGATCAGGGGTGCTTTGAAGCCGACGCGGGTGACGAGCTGGGAGGCGATCCCCGCCGCGATGATGATCCCCACCGCCAGTGGCAGGTAGGCGAGGCCGGTCTTGATCGGCGAGTAGCCCATCACGTCCTGGAGGTAGAGCGAGATGAAGAAGAACATCGAGAACAGCGACATGCCGATGAGCAGCCCGACGATGTTGGCGCCGCGTAGTGTGCGCAGGCGGAAGATCGAGAACGGCATCAGGGGGTCCTTGGCGCGTCGTTCGATCGTCACGAAGGCGATCAGGAGGAGCACGGCGGCGGTCAGGCAGGCGATTGTCCGGGTGGATCCCCAGCCGACGTTGACCGCGTCGACGACGGCGTAGACGAGGAGTGCCAGGCCCGCGGTGACGGTCACCGCGCCGGGGATGTCAAAGGAGTTGCCGGCCTCCTCGCGGCGGCTCTCGAGCAGGATGCGGGGGGCGAGCGCGGCGGCGATCAGTCCGATGGGGACGTTGACGAACAGCACCCAGCGCCAGTTCAGCCCGCTGGTGAGGATGCCGCCCAAGAGTACGCCGGCGGCGCCGCCGGCGCCGGCCACTGCGCCCCAGATGCCCAGCGCGCGGTTGCGTTCGGCGCCGTCGGCGAAGGTGGTGGTGATGATCGACAGCGCGGCGGGGGAGACGATGGCGGCGCCCAGGCCCTGGACGGCGCGGGCGGCGATCAGCCAGGTCTCGGATTGCGCCAGCCCGCCGGCGAGCGAGGCGAGTGAGAAGACGACGAGGCCGAGCATGAACATCCGGCGGCGCCCGAGTAGGTCGGCCATGCGGCCGCCGAGCAGTAGGAAGCCGCCGAAGGTCAGGGTGTAGGAGTTCACGACCCAGGTGAGGTCGTCGCGGGAGAAGTGCAGGTGAGCGCCGATCGATGGCAGCGCGACGTTGACGATCGACGCGTCGATCACGATCACGAACTGCGTCATCGCCAGCAGCAACAGCGCAAGATTCTTGGTGCGGGGGGTGGGCGTGGTCACAGGCTCATCCCCAGCATCCGGCCCAAGCCCGACAGCGACGCGAAGGCAAATCGCTGCAGGCGCGAGGTGCGGATCGCGGTCGGGTGCGCTTGGAACAGCATCGCCGCGTAGATCGCTTGACGCGGACTGTGAGGCGTCCCGGCGCCCATCCTCCCGGTCGATGTCAGCGACGCCATGTCGCGAAAGAACCCCTCGTAGTCGGCGGCGGGGCGGTGGCGATTGATGAACCTCACCGGCTCATCATGAGTGTTTCGCAGGGTGTGCCGGTGACCGGGAGCCGCTGCGGCGCGCTCTCCCGGACCATAGGTACGCCAGGTGCCGTCGAGCTTCACATCAAGTCGGCCCTCGACGATCTCAAAACTGTCCTCAGCATTGTCGTGCACGTGCACAGGGGGGCTGGGGCTGTGGGGACCGAGCCAGCTGGTTGCCTCAAGGACTTCACCATCGGTGTCCGCGCCGTTGCGCACGATCTCCCACCACATATCCATGCCCGGGCGAAAGTCAATGCGCCGCATCACGGTAGGGCGGTTTGCAGGGTCAAGGGAAGCAGTATTCACAGGGGGCTCCATTAGGTCACTGATTCTTTATTGGTTGCAACTCGTACAACGGGTCGTCGTGAGATTGCCGTGATGCAGCGCTGACGACGGCGTGGCATTGGCGGTCCCTACTTCTCCTAGTAGTTCACCTTGGTTGACAAGTCGAGAGAACCTTCTCACGGTCCGTCGTTTTTGTCAAGCGAGGTGAACTACAATCGTGGGGACATGCCGAAGAGCATCCAGCTCCTGTTCCGCGACGCGCGCAACGCGATCGAGGCCGCCGTCCGCGCCGATCTCGCACAGAACGGCTTTGGCGATGTCGCGCCCTCGCACTCCGCGCTCTTGCGCAACGTCGGCGACGACGGTTCTCGCCCCAGCGACCTCGCCGCACAAGCCGGCGTCACGCGCCAAGCCATCACCAAGCTCGTAGACGAGCTCGAGCGGCTCGATCTCGTGCGCCGCGACCCGGACCCGAACGACGGGCGCGGCGTGATCATCAAATACACCGACCGCGGACGCGCCGGCGTTGCTATCGCTCGCAACCGGATGCTCGCGCTCGAGCGCGGCTACGCCGCGCAGGTCGGTGCCGACCGCTGGGCCGAGGTGCGCTCAACCCTCGAAGCCCTATTCGGTGACGTTCCTCACGAGGACCTGAGCCTGCCTGCCGCCGCGGACCTGTCGAATCGGGAACGCCTGGGACCACAATCAAGCACGCCCGACCGGTGACTGAGCGGTGACCGTCGTGGGACTCGATCGCAGGGTGTTGTTTCGTATGGCGACGAGCGAGCGGCTGGAGCGCGCGGTCAAGTCCGTGCCCTTGGGTGAGGAGGCGGCGTGGCGCGCCGCCTCGCGCTACGTCGCCGGCCGATCGCGAGGCCAAGCGCTGGCCACCGCGACCGCGCTTCTGGACCGCGGGCATGCCGTCAGCGTCGACTTGTTCGGCGAGCGGGTGAGCGATCCCAGGGCCGCCGACCGAGTGGTGGAGGGTTACATCGAGCTGGCCGGCGCGCTGCCACCGCCTGTCTCCGAGGCTTGGTTGTCGGTGGACCTGACGCATCTCGCCTTGGACACGGACGCCGCCGCGTCGGCGGACCGCCTCGCCACCGTCGCGCGGGCCCTGCCGGCGGGCCGCCGTGTCCAGGTCGGTGCCGAGGACGCCGCCCGCAGTGACGCGATCGTGGCCTGCGTGCTGAACGTCGCGGCACGTGGCCTGGCCGACCGACTCGGCGCCACCGTGCAAGCGAACCTGCTGCGCTCACCTGCTGACGCGGATGCGTTGGCCGACGCCGGCGTACACGTCCGGCTGGTCAAGGGCGCGTATGTCGAGGCAACAGGAGCCCACCCCCACGGGGAAGCGACCGATGTGGCGTTTCTGCGCCTCGGGTTCCGCCTGGCCGAGCGCGGCGCGGCCTGGGCGATGGCCACCCATGACGGTCGTCTGCGCGAGGCGCTGCTGCTCGCCCACGGGCCACTGCGTGTCGAGCAGCTGTTCGGAGTACGCCCCGAGGTTCTCGACGAGTTGCACACCCGCGGCATCCCAACCCGGGTCTACGTCCCCTACGGCCCCGACTGGTACCGCTACTGGCTGCGCCGGGTCGCCGAGTCCCGCGGCTCTTGACGACCCGACCATCAGGGTCCGTTCAAGGATCCCTGGCCGGTCGCGTCCGATGGTGCTCGTACCGGGGTCGGCGGCCTGGTCTCGAGCGAGAAGTTGTGTGCCCGGCTGGTGTTCGAGTGGCTACGGTGTCGCGCGTGCAGCGGATCACCAGCCTGCCGGCTGCGTACGACGAGCAACTCGAACGGATGCGGAGACACCGAGCGCGCTGGCGGTTGCCCTCCTCGGCCCGTTGCGGCTGGTGACATTCGAGGGCGGACGAGGCTTCGTCACCTACACTTCGGCCCGCCTCCGCCCTGCAAGTCCGGTGCTTTTGCGGCGCGAATGAGCCCGACTACCCGCCCCCCACATTGATCTCCAGTCTGGTTGGTGCGGGTAGTCGGGCTCACTTCTTGTCTCCTGTCAGAGCAGGGCGGAGGCGGGCGGGTCACAGCAGCAACGGGCTCGGTCTGGAGGAGTGGGGTCATACGACTCAGGCTCAAGATCGGCAAAGGCCAAAGACGTGCTGGATGTGATTGGTGAGGACGGAGCGGTGTCTGCGGGCGGGGCGGGTCGTGTTTCAGCGATAAGTGATGTGAGGATGGGAGCCGGGGGACTTATTCGGCGTCCGCGTGGGCGAGCTCGTCGAGGGCGGGCAAAAATCACGACGTCGACGCGCTCCTGGCTCGCGGCATCGCCGCGCATCGCGCCAGCGAGGCCATCCATCAGTCGCGGGTCCTCGAGCAGACGACGCATCTCGGCGGCGATGTACGCCCGGACCGCGACCTCGGAACCCGCCACCTCTGTGAGTAGGTCAGGCCGACCGTCGAGCAGCGTCACGATGTCGCCGAAATCGCGGCTTCCGAGATAGTCGCCTTTGCCCCTCCCTTTGAAGCCTCGAGCTTCATCGCCAACATGTAGACGGGTGGCGCCACTCGGATCGTGGCTCCAGATGGAAGCTGGTAAGCGATAGCGTGGGGGATGGCCGCTGCCTGCCACTGGTTCTCGAACCCAAGGATGTCTGCCCGTGAGGGCATCGCATCGAGGATCAGGCCTGTCCTGAGATGGCGCCAGCGGCAGATGACGCGACTCTCCTGGTGCTCGCGGAAGCCGACATCGCGGAGCTTTGCTTCGAACTCGTAGAACCCCGCTCGTGTGGCGACCTCTACGACGACGTCGACATCGTCGGTCGGACGAACGGCCGGCGCTGCTGGGTCCGAGATCCACAGGGCGACGGTGGCTCCGCCGACAAACACGACCTCGTCGACGAGATTGCCAAGCGCCGACTCGGCAAGCTCCAGCAACTCGATGTTCACCCTGAGACGCCACCGAGCCGCTTGGTGAGCAGATCAGCTGCGACCCCGCGGATGCGCGCGTCGCCAATGCGAATTGCGTCAACGAGCGTCAGTTGCTCGCGGAGCAGAGGATCTCGCGTGGCCGCCTCGACAACCGAGGGATGTACAGGCTCGAGGGCCAAGCCGCGCGTGTCACCGTGAGCGCTGGGCCAGACCGGCGGAGCATCGTCTGCGGGCACCTTCAACGCATCGGAGAGCGGCTTGGCACCCCATGCGGTCACGAAGCCGCGGCTCTCGCCACTGACCGACCCCGGGAAGACGTACTTGAGGCCGTGGATCAGGAACTCCTCCGCCTGACTGAGGTTGGCCGTGCGCCGCCTGCGGTCAAAGAGGCCTGCCTGCCAGAGTCGCTTTAGCGACCGCTGCACCACGCTTCGTGGAATCGTCGTCTCGCCTTCCAGCGTCCGAACGGTCCAATCGGGACTTGGGTGCGTGAGCTTGAGGAGCAGGACGATGTCTTCGCCTTTGAGCACGACTGAGAGCTTAGCGTCCCTAGTCCCGGGACTAGGGACAAATGTTGCGTGGCTTGAGAGCTCGCATCACCCTCGCCGGCGAACTCTCCTTCGCTCGTTGGACGGTTCGTTGGACTGTTTTGTCAGCCAGCGAGCGGTTTCTAGCGGTTCGTAGCGGTCCTTGGCTTGAAGGAGATTCTGTGGAAGTTAGCCGCAAACGAGCGGAATCAGCTGGACCTTCGCTGATGCCGGAGGAGGGACTCGAACCCCCGACACGCGGATTATGATTCCGCTGCTCTAACCGACTGAGCTACTCCGGCGGGGAGCGGCGAAGTTTATCGGCGGGCCGCCGAGGTGGCCTCGGCGCGGGCGGTGCGGCGCGCCCAGCGCTTGGCCCAGCCGTCCAAGGGCGCGAGGTCATCGATCAGCCGTAGGCCCTCAGGTGTCAGGGAGTATCCGTGGCCGGGCTGCGCGGTGGCGATGCCGGCCCGGCGCAGTTCCCGCAGGCGGTCGTTGAGGACGCTGGAGGAGACCTCGGCGCAGCGGGCTTGGAGTTCACGGAAGGTAAGGCTCTCGCCGGTGCGCAGCTCCCACAGGACGCGCAGGGTCCAGCGGCGACCCAGCAGGTCAAGGAGGGCCATGATCGGGCGTCCGGTGGTGGAGCCGCGGACAGCCTGACCCGGCGTCGGGGCACTCTTGCGTGCTTTGGATTTCGAAGCTACCATCGCTGCTGACACATCCGCTTTGGTTTTCGAAGCAGAGAGGAGCATACGCGATGGATATGACAGCCCGGATCACTCCCCTTGAGCCGCCGTATGACCCGGAGACGGGGGAGATGCTGCGGCGCTGGATGCCGCCCGGCGCTGCCGTGGAGCCGCTGGCGCTGTTTCGGACCCTGGCCGTGCATCCCGACCTGATGTCGCGGATGCGACCGCTCGGCTCGGGCATCCTCAACCACGGTCAGGTGCCGCCGCGCGACCGTGAGATCGTCCTGCATCGCACGTGCGCCCGCGCGGGCGCGGAGTACGAGTGGGGGGTGCACGCGGTTGCGTTTGCAGAGGCGGTCGGGCTCAGCGCCGAGCAGCTCGCCGCCACCGCGGCCGGCGCGGACGCGGCGGACGACCCCTGCTGGTCAGAGGGCGACGCGCTCCTTGTCCGACTTGCCGACGAGCTCCACGACACCAGCACGGTCTCCGACGAGCTCTGGGCACGACTGGCCGGCCACTACACCGACCAGCAGCTCCTGGAGCTCGTCGTCACCGCCGGTTGGTATCGCACGATCGCCTACGTGACGAACGCCGCACACGTCCCGCTCGAGCCATGGGCGGCCCGCTTCCCGGCGGCGCCCACGGCGCCGGGTGCGCGATCTTCGTAGCTACGTGAGCAAAATCGCGCACGCGAGAGCCCCGCGTCCGCCGCGCAGCGCGGCTTATGATCCGGCGCCCGTGACGACGCTCCTGGCCTACCCGAACGTGTCCGAGGGCCGGGACCGCGCTGCCATCGACCGCATCGCCCACGCCTTCGGCGACGCCCTGCTGGACGTGCACTCCGACGTGGATCACCATCGCAGCGCCTACACCCTTGCGGGCGCACCCGGCGAGCTCGCGCGCGCGGTCGTCAACGGGGCGCACGAGGCCATAGACGCCGTCCGCATCGACACCCACGATGGGGTCCATCCCCGCGTCGGCGCCGTCGACGTCGCGCCGATCATCTACCTCAGCGAAGAGGACCGTGGCGCCGCGGCAGCCGAAGCGCTCGTGCTGGCCGACACCCTGGGCACCGAGCTCAAGCTTCCCGCGTTCCTCTACGGGCTGCTCGCCGACGGGCGCAGCCGGGCGGAGCTGCGGCGCGGCGGGCCCGCCGAGCTCCAGCGCCGCATCGACGCCGGCGAGCTCACGCCGGACTTCGGGCCGCGCAACCTCCATCCCACGGCCGGGGCCGTGCTGGTGGCGGCCCGGCCGCCGCTCGTCGCCTTCAACGTGGAGCTGGCAGCGCCGGCCACGCTCGAGCAGGCCAGGGAGATCGCGGCCCACATCAGGGAGGGAGGCGATGAGGGGCTGACAAAGCTGCGCGCCATCGGTCTGTGGCTGGCCGCCTCCGGGCTCGCCCAGGTCTCCACCAACGTCGAGGACCATCGGGCAACGCCGCTGCGCGCCGTCGTCGAGGCGGTGGCGCGCCACGCTCGCGTCCAGGGAGTGGAGCTCGTCGGCCTTGCTCCCGAGGCCGCGTTCGATCAATTCCCCGCGGAGATTCCGCTCCGTGGGTACGCGACGATCGAGCAAGCCCTTCACCGGCGCGCCCACAGCGCGTGAGGGCACCCGCGGCATTAGTGGCGGAGTCCGGCGAGTGGCTGGGCGTGGCTGGCGCCGCTCGCTCGCCGCGATCGTACTGGTGGTACGTGAGGGCGAGCGGGTGGCGCCAGCCACGCCCAGACGCCGTCGGAACTGCCAATTATGCCCGTGGGTGCCCTAAGCTCTCACTCACAGATGGCACAGACCAAGCGCAAGCGACGGACCAAGCACCGCGGCAACGCCGCCGGCACGGTCGAGGTGCGCGGGCGCACCGGCCGCCCCCCGACACCGGAGGAGCGCAAGAAGCAGGACCGCGCCAAGCGCTCCCAGGCCCGGACGCCCAAGCCGCCGACCTGGCGCTCCGCCGTCAAGAAGGCACTGCTCGCGACCGGCTTCATCTTCATCTTCCTGCTGATCACCAACAAGTTCCGCGTCCTGCCCGCGTTGGTGTTCGCGATCCTGGCCATGCTGCTCTACATCCCGTCGGGCTACTACCTCGACAGCTATCTGTATCGCCGCTACCAGCGAAAGCAGCTGCAGAAGCAGTGATCGACGCCCGGATGTTCACCGTCGGGCCAGTGCAGGAGAACGCCTACATCGTCCGGCTCCCGGATGCTGACCGGGCGGTGATGATCGACCCCGGCGACGAGGCCGAGCGCCTGATCGGCGCGCTCGAGGCCCTCGGCATCACCACGGTCGAGGCGATCCTCCTGACCCACACGCACTTCGACCACGTCGGCGCGGTGGCGCCCGTCGCGCGGGCCACCGGCGCCCCGGTCTACTGCCCGGAGCTCGAAACCCACATCCTGGCCGACATCAACGGCCACATGCGCTTGCCCGGTTTTGGCCCCTTCGAGAGCTATGACGCCGATGAGACGGTCGCCGGCGGCGAGACCCTCGAGTTCGCCGGCATCGAATTCGAGGTCTCCTTCGTGCCCGGCCACAGCCCGGGCCACGTCGCCTACGCCGCCACGGCGCACCAGGCGCTGTTCTCCGGCGACGTTCTCTTCCAGGGCTCCGTCGGCCGCGTCGACCTCCCCGGCGGCGACTGGCCCACGTTGCTGGCCTCGATCGACTCGCTGATGAAGGCCTATCCGGCCGAGACGACCGTCTACCCCGGCCACATGGGCCTCACCTCCCTGGGCGTCGAGCGCGACACCAATCCGTTCCTGCGCGAACTCGCGCATCAGAACTAGCCTCGGCAGAGCAGCCATGAGCTCGCTCCAGGCCCCTCGAGGCACCTTCGATGTGCTCCCACCCGACGCGGCGCGCCGCGCCGTGTTGGAGGAGCACGCCCGGCGCATTCTCGGCGCCGCCGGCTACGGCCGCATCGAGACCCCCACCTTCGAGGCGACCGAACTGTTCGCCCGCGGGGTGGGGGAGGCCACCGACATTGTCCAGAAGGAGATGTACAGCTTCGACGACGGCGGTGGGCGCTCGATGACCCTGCGCCCCGAGGGCACCGCGCCGGTGGCCCGCGCCTACCTCGAGCACGGCATGCACAAGCAGCCCCAGCCGGTGAAGCTCTGGTACCTGTCGACGTTCTTCCGGGCCGAGGCGCCCCAGAAGGGCCGCTACCGCCAGTTCTGGCAGGTTGGCGCCGAGGCGATCGGCGCGGCGGGCCCCGAGACCGATGCCGAGCTCATCGTCCTCCTGTCTGACCTCATGCATGCGGCCGGGGTCAAGGGCCGGCACCTGCGGCTGTCGAGCCTGGGCACGGCCGAGACGCGCCGCGAGTACCGCGAGGAGCTGGCGGCCTATCTCCACGCGCACGAGGACGGCCTCTCCCCGGAGGTGGTGTCGCGCATCGACCTCAACCCGATGCGGGCCTTTGACGCCAATGACCGCCGGACTCAGGAGACGATGCGCGGCGCCCCGCTGCTGCTTGACCGGCTCGCCCCCGAGGACGCCGAGCACTTCGAGCGCGTCAAGCAGCTGCTCGACGACGCCGGGGTCAGCTACACGCTTGATCCCACCCTGGTCCGCGGCCTGGACTACTACGCCCGGACGCTGTGGGAGTTCACCTCTGACGCGCTCGGCGCGCAGTCGGCCGTGGGCGGTGGCGGGCGCTACGACGGACTGATCGAGCAGCTTGGCGGCCCACCGACGCCCGGGGTGGGCTGGGCCGCCGGCGTCGAGCGCATGCTCCTGGCCGCCGGCGAGCAGCCGGTCGCGGTTGACGTCGTCGACCTGTTCGTCGCCATCGCGGCACGTGACTCCGCTGCGGCCCATCAGGCCGGCTTCAAGCTCGCCAACGACGCACGGCGGGCCGGCCTGTCCGCGCAGCTCGAACTGGCGGGGCGCAGTCTCAAGGGCCAGCTCAAGCACGCAGACCGCCTCGGAGCGCGATACGTTGCGATCATCGACGACCAGATGCGGATCAACCTGAAGGACATGGAGGTGGGCGGCCAGACCGAGGTCGAGCCCTCGGCGGTCATCCCTGCCGTCCTGCGTGGGAGCCGCGTCGCGTGAAGCACGCGCCGCGCGCCAACACGTTCCGCGACAGCTGGGCCGGAGAGCTTGACGCCGAGCGGGCGGGTACCAGCGCGCGCGTCTCGGGCTGGGTCCACCGCCGCCGCGACCACGGCGGCCTCATCTTCATCGACCTGCGCGAGCGCTCGGGCATCGTCCAGCTGGTCTTCAACCCCGCCACTGCCGGCGCGGCCCACGCGGAGGCGCACAAGCTGCGCGCCGAAGACGTCATCACCGCGGCCGGAACGGTCAACAAGCGCGCGCCGGCCAACGTCAACCCCAACCTGGGCACCGGCGAAATCGAGATCGCCGTCACCGACATGGAGATCCTCGCCGACGCCGAGACGCCGCCCTTCCCGGTCGACGAGGACGGCGCCGTGGACGAGAACCTGCGCCTGCGCCACCGCTCGCTCGACCTCCGCCGCGCGCCGATGCAGGACGCCCTGGCCCTGCGCCATCGCGTGGTGAAGACCATCCGCGAGGTCCTCGACGATCGGGACTTCCTGGAGATCGAGACGCCCTTCCTCACCCGCTCCACGCCCGAGGGGGCCCGTGACTTCCTCGTCCCGGCACGGATCGCGGCGGGGTCGTTCTACGCCCTGCCCCAGTCGCCACAGCTGTTCAAGCAGCTGTTGATGATCGGAGGCTTGGAGCGCTACTACCAGATCGTGCGCTGCTTCCGCGACGAGGACGCGCGCGCCGACCGTCTCCCCGAGTTCACCCAGCTCGACATCGAGATGGCGTTCGTCGACGAGGAGGACGTCCTCTCCACCAGCGAGGCCGCGATCGGGGCCGTGTTCGCGCAGGCCGGGTTCGACGTGCCCGCTCCGCCGTGGCCGCGGATGACCCACGCCGAGGCGATGGGCCGCTTCGGCTCTGACCGCCCCGATACCCGCTTCGGGCTGGAGCTCAAGGACCTGGGCGATGCGGTGAGCAGCAGTGAGTTCAAGGTGTTCTCGGGCGCGCTGGCCTCCGGCGGCGTCGTGCGCGGCATCAACGCCGGGGCCCGCGAGCTGACCCGCTCAGACCTCGACGCGCTCACCGAACTGGCCAAGCAGCACGGGGCCAAGGGCCTGGTGTGGGCGTTCGTGCAGGACCAGTCCCACCCGCCCGGGGCCGACGGCCTGTGGCGCTCGCCGATCGCCAAGTTCCTCACCCCCGCGGAGATGAGCGCCGTCACCACGACGCTCAACGCCACCCCCGGTGACGTGCTGTTCATCGTCGCCGACGCCGGGGCCACTGCCAACCAGGTGCTCGGCGCGCTGCGGCTCGAGATGGCACGGCGCTTTGACCTGGTGCCCGAGGGCGTCCACGACATCCGCTGGGTCATCCAGTTCCCGATGTTCACCTTCAAGCCCGACGAGCAGCGCTGGGATGCCGAGCATCACCCGTTCACGGCGCCCGCCACCGCCGACGGCGCCCCCGCCACCGTGGCCGACATGGACGACCCGGGGACGCTGCTGTCTCGCTCCTATGACCTGGTGCTCGACGGCAACGAGATCGGCGGCGGCTCGATCCGTAACCACCGGACCGACGTCCAGTCGCGCGTCTTCGAGCTCATCGGCATCAACGAGGAGGAGGCCGAGGCGCGCTTCGGCTTCCTCTTGGACGCCCTGAAGTACGGCGCGCCGCCCCACGGCGGCATCGCCTTCGGCATCGACCGGGTCGTCGCCATCCTGGCCGGACGCGACAACATCCGCGAGGTCATCGCCTTCCCCAAGTCCACCAGCGGCGCCGACCCGCTCACCGGAGCGCCCGCGCCCGTGGACGACATCCAGCTGCGCGAGCTGGGTCTCCGGCTCCGCTGAGCCGGGGCCTGCCCGGGATCGCGTGCGGCGCGCCCTAACCTAGACGGGCATGGACGCACTGGCGTTTGAGCATCACCTGACCTCGCCCCAGGGCCGGGCCCACCGCCCGCCGCAGGGCCATTCCGCCACCGTGGGCGGGTACGCCTGCTCCGACGAGATCACCATGACCATTGCCGTCGCCGGTGATCGCGTCGCCGGCGCCGGGTTCGACGCCCACGGCTGTGGGGCTTCCACCGCCGCGGCCAGCGCCGTCGTCACCCTGGTCCGTGGCGCTCCCATCATTGACGCCGCGCGCATCGGCGCCCACGAGGTCGCGGCCGAGCTCGGAGGCCTGAGCCCGGGCAAGTTCCACGCCGCCGAGCTCGCCGCCGACGCGCTGGCCCGTGCCCTGGGCGGTGCGGTTCGGGCCCACGCGAGCATTCCGCGCGATCCTTCCCAGCCGGCCACGCTGGTGGCCATGAGCGGCGGAGTCGACAGCGCGGTCGCCGCGCACCTGTGCGCCCAGGAGGGACCGACCCTCGCGGTGACGCTCGAGCTGTGGGCCGACGCCGAGAACGACGCCGAGCGCAGCTGCTGCTCGGCCACGGCGGTCGCCCAAGCCCGCTCATTGGCGCACCAGATGGGGATCCCGCACTTCACCATCGACCTGCGCGAGGAGTTCCGCGCTGGCGTGGTGGACCCGTTCATCGCCGGCTACGCCGCGGGGGAGACGCCTAACCCATGCGTGGGCTGCAACGGCCACGTCCGGCTGGACGCGATGCTGGCGCTGGCCGATCGCCTGGGCTGCGCGGCGCTGGCCACGGGCCACTACGCGCGCACCGCGGAGTCAGACGACGCGCGCGGTCCGCTGCTGCGCGCCGCCGCGGACCCGGCCAAGGATCAGACCTACATGCTGGCTGCGCTCAAGCCCGACTCGCTGGCTCGGATGCGCTTTCCCCTGGGCGAGCTGTGCAAGCCCGAGGTGCGCGAGATGGCGGCGCGGGCCGGTCTCCCGGTCGCGGCCAAGGTCGACTCCCAGGACCTGTGCTTTCTGGCCGGCACCAGCCGCGCCCGGTTCATGGCGCGTCACGGCGCCGTCGACGAGCGCCCCGGCGAGATCGTCGACAGCCGCGGCGCCGTCCTGGGCCGCCACGACGGCCAGCACCGCTTCACCGTCGGCCAGCGGCGCGGGCTCGGCATCGCGGCGGCCGAGCCGCTGTTCGTGCTCCACAAGGACTCGGGCAGCGCGCGGGTCACCGTCGGCACGCTCGAGCAACTGCGCACCGACCGCGTCGCCATCCGGGCCGCGCGCCTGCACCGCGACGGGCGCCGTGTCGATCGGGTCAAGCTGCGCTATCGCCAGCGGCCGCTCACCGCGCGCGTCGCCGGCGAGGCCGGCGAGGGCCGCCACCGCTCGCTCGCTCTGCAGCTCGCCGAGCCTGTCGACGGTGCGGCGCCCGGCCAGCTGGCCTGTCTCATGGACGGCGATGTGGTGGTGGGGTGGGGGACGATCGACGGCCGATCTCCCACCTAAACTCCCACGCCCATGACCTCCGACGAGATCCGCCGCACCTTCCTGGAGTTCTTCGAGTCCCAGGATCACCTGCGGCTGCCCTCGTCCTCGCTGGTCCCCTCTGAGCATGACCCCTCGGCGCTGTTCACGATCGCGGGGATGCACCCGCTCAAGCCGTATTTCGCCGGGGTGGAGCGCCCGCCCCACCCGCGCGTGACCACCTGCCAGAAGACCTTCCGCACCGGTGACATCGAGATCATCGGCACCACCACCCGCCACCTCACGTTCTTCGAGATGCTGGGCAACTTCAGCTTCGGCGACTACTTCAAGGATGAGGCCGCCCGGTTTGCCTGGATGCTCTCGACCGAGGGGTTCGGTTTCGCGCCCGACGACATCTGGATCACCGTGTTCGCCGGCGACGAGGAGCTGGGCCTCGGGCCCGATCAGGAGGCGATCGACGCGTGGCTGGAGATCGGCGTGCCGCGCGAGCGGATCGTCGAGTGCCCCCGTTCGGAGAACTTCTGGCAGTCGGGGCCGCTGGGGCCGTGCGGGCCCTGCTCGGAGCTGTATCTGGACCGCGGTGTGGCCCACGGCAAGCCCGACGACCTTCCCGGCGGCGAGAACGAGCGCTTCATGGAGTACTGGAACCTCGTGTTCATGGAGATGGACCAGAACCCCATCAACGTCCTGACCCCGCTGCCGGCCAAGAACATCGATACCGGCCTGGGGCTCAACCGGATGGCCTGCATCCTCCAGGACAAGGCGACCGTGTTCGAGACCGATCAGTTCGCGCCGCTGATCGAACTGGGCGAGGAGCTGTCGGGACGCCGGTATGACGAGGAGTTCGCCACCGATCGCGCGCTGCGCGTGCTCGCCGACCACGGCCGCGCGATGACCTTCCTGCTCGGCGACGGGGTGGTGCCGTCCAACGAGGACCGCGGCTACGTCCTGCGCCGCATCATGCGCCGGGCCATCCAGCACGGCCGCGCGCTGGGGCTGGAGCCCGGCTTTCTGGAGCGCTACGCCGACGTCGTGACCGAGCTGATGGGCTCCCAGTACCCGGAGCTCAGCGCCCAGCGCGACACCATCCGCCGCTGGATGGCCTCAGAGCAGGAGAGCTTCGGCCGCACGCTGGAGCAGGGTCTCAAGCGCCTGGACGACCTCATCGCGCAGACGCGCGAGAACGACGACGAGGGCATCGCCGCCTCCGACGCCTTCCTCCTGCACGACACCTATGGGTTCCCCATCGACCTGACCCTCGAGATCGTCGCCGAGCACGGCCTCGGGGTGGACGAGGAGGGCTTTGAGGCGCTCATGGAGAACCAGCGCACGATGGCGCGCGAGGGCTCGCGCGGCGACCGGGGCGGAAACGTCCTGCGCGAGCGGGCGGCCGCCCTGTCGGGCAGCGCCGGGTTTGCCACCGAGTTCGTCGGCTACGAGACCACCGACGCCGAGACGACGATCGGCGCCGCGGTCGCCGACGACGGCGAGGTCCTGATCAAGCTCGTCGAGTCGCCGTTCTACGCCACCGGCGGCGGTCAGGTCGCCGACTCGGGCGTCCTGGAGTGCGAGACCGGGACCTGCCGGGCGACCGTGACCGACGTCATCCGCCTGGGCACCGATCAGGTCATCCGCATCGCGCCCGAGCATGGGACCTTCGAGCCCGGCGAGCGCGTGCGCGCCCACGTGGATCGGCCCGCCCGCCACGCCACTGCGTGCAACCACACCGCGACGCACCTGCTCCACGCCTCGCTGCGCCGGCGCCTGGGGATGCACGTGCACCAGGCGGGTTCCTACGTCGGGCCCGACAAGCTGCGCTTTGACTTCACCCACTCCAGCGGCATGAGCGCCGAGGACCTGCGGCTGGTGGAGGACGACGTCAACCGTTGGATCGTCCAGAGCCACCCGGTGCGCGCCATCAGCACCTCGCTCGACGAGGCCAAGCGCTTGGGCGCGATGGCGCTGTTCAACGAGAAGTACGGCGAGATCGTCCGCATGGTCGAGGTGGGCGATGGGTCCTTCTCGCGCGAGCTGTGTGGGGGGACCCATGTCGCCAACACCGCCGAGGTCGGTCTCTTCCGCATCGTGACCGAGACCTCGAGCGCGGCCAACGTCCGCCGCATCGAGGCCATCACCGGTCCCGAGGCGATCGATTTCATGCGTGAGCGCGACCGCGAGATCACCGCCGTGGCCGAGCGTCTGCGCGTCCCCTCAAGCCGCGTCGTCGACTCCGTGGACAAGCTCTCAGAGCGCGTCCGCGAGCTCGAGCGCGCGGCCAAGCGCGGCGGCGCCGGTAATGGCGCCGTGGACGTCGATGCGCTCATCGCCTCCGCTACGCAGTCAGACGGTGCCAGCATCCTGACCGCGGCGGTCGAGGTGGCCGACGGTCAGGCGCTGCTCGAGCTGGCCGACCGCCTCAAGGGCAAGCTCGGAGACGCCGCGATCGTGCTGGGGACCGCGGGCGAGGGACGGGTGGATTTGGTGGCCAGCGTGGCGCCGGCGCTCGTCGCCCGGGGCGTGCGCGCGGGTGAGATCATCAAGGTGGCGGCGGCGGAAGTCGGCGGCGGCGGTGGCGGACGTGACACCATGGCGCGCGCCGGCGGCAAGGATCCCGCGCAGCTGCCGGCCGCCATCAATGCCGCACGGACCGCCATCGAAGCCGCGCTCAACAGCTGAACCAGTGCGCGTCCTGGCGCTCGACTACGGCAGGGCCCGTTGCGGATGCGCGGTGAGCGATCCCACCGGGATGCTGGCCACACCGCTGGACCCGATCACCGACGTCACCTCGCGCCGCGGTCGTGCGCGGTTGCGCGAGCTCATCGCGCAGGTGGGCGCCGAACGCGTGGTCGTGGGCCTCCCGTTGTCCCTGTCGGGCGCCGACTCCGCGCAGACCGCCGAGGCCCGCGCCTTCGCCACTGCCCTGGATCGCGCGGTGACTGTGCCGGTCGAGCTCTACGACGAGCGCTTCACGACGCGGTTGGCCGAGCGCACCCCCGGCCGGGCCAGCGCGGACTCACGCGCCGCCGCGCACCTGCTGGAGAGCTGGCTGGCCAGCCGGCGCACCGAGGAGATGGCCAATGGCTGACGGAGATCGCAGCGCGGAGGAGCGTGAGGCGGCCCGCCGCGAGCGCGAGGCCGCCCGCCAGGACCGCACGGGCGTCTTTGACGAACAGCAGCCCGATCCCGCACTGGTCGCCGACCAGCCCGAGACCGACGGCGGCCCCGCGCCGTTCATGGAATGGGACGAGGACCCCGGCGACGGCCACGAGGACGCGGACTACGTCGATGAGGAGGACGAGCCAGGTCTTCACGAGGGCGACGACGCCGGGCTGGGCGCGGCGACCGGAGAGGCGCCCTCGGGCACCCGCCGGATCAGCCGGCTGGATCAGCGCAGCATTCGCCCGCACAAGGCGCGCACCGTGCGCCGTCGTCCACCCCACAGCCGCCGGCGCGGACGCTGGCGGGGCCGCATCGGCGCGCTCATCGTGTTCATCCTGGTCGGGGCTCTGGTCTGGTTTCTGGTCGAGCTCTTCCAGCCGCTGGGGACCTCGCCGCACGGCAACGTCACCGTGGTCATCCCGCCGAACTCGAGCACCAAGGAGATCGGCACCCTGCTCCAACGCGACGGCGTCATCGCCCGTGGCCTCTTCTTCGAGCTACGGGCGACGCTCGGCGGCCAGCGGGGCGACCTGCGATCAGGCACCTATCACCTCCAGCTCGGTATGAGCTACGCATCGGTGCTCGACGCGCTCTCAAAGGCCCCCAAGGCCGCGCCGACGACCCAGCTGACGATCGCCGAGGGCCACACCCGCGCCTACGTGGCCGCGCTGCTGCGCAAGCAGAAGATCAAGGGCAACTACCTGGCTGCCACCCGCCACTCGCGGTTGCTCGACCCCCACACCTATGGGGCCCCGCGCAGCGTCCCGTCGCTCGAGGGCTTCCTCTTCCCCGACACCTTCACCCTGGTCAAGCCGGTCAAGGTCTCCGCGCTGGTCGCCGACCAGCTCAAGGACTTCAAGCGCCGGTTTGCCAAGGTGAATCTCAGCTACGCCCGCTCCAAGCATCTCTCGCCCTATGACGTGCTCACGGTGGCCTCGCTCATCGAGGCCGAGGCGGCCTCGGAGAAGGCACGGCCGCTCATCGCCTCGGTCATCTACAACCGCCTCGCGGACCACATGATGCTGCAGTTCGACACCACCACCCAGTACGCCACCGGCAACTACACCAGGCCGCTGACCGTCTCCCAGCTCAAGTCGAAATCGCCGTACAACACGCACACCCATTTCGGGCTGACGCCCACGCCGATCGACAGCCCCGGCCTGGCGTCGATCGAGGCGGCCGCGCACCCGGCCCGGACGCGCTACCTGTACTTCTTCGCCAAGCCGTGCTCGAACCAGACGGTGTTCGCCACCAGCTACGCACAGTTCCAGCACCTGCTGGCCGTCGACCGGCGCCCCCACTGCGGCAAATGACCCCTCGGCGCCGGCTCGGCGTCCTGGGCTGGCCGGTCGCCCACAGCCGCTCGCCGGCGATCCAGAATGCGGCGCTGGCCGCTGCCGGCCTGCGCGAGTGGCGCTATCAGCTCCTGCCCATGGCCCCCGAGCTGTTCGCCGAAACCGTTCCGGCCCTCCCCGGCGCCGGGTTCGCCGGCGCCAACGTGACGATCCCCCACAAGGAGGGGGCTCTGGCGCTGGCGCATGCCGCCACGGCCCGCGCCCGGGCGATCGGTGCCGCCAACACGCTCACCTTCGGCCCGGAGGGCGAGATCGGCGCCGACAACACCGACGCGCCGGCGCTGATCGCGTCGCTGCCCTTCCCCGCCTCCGGCCGCACCGCGGTGGTCCTGGGGGCCGGGGGGAGCGCGCGGGCGGCCGTGTGGGCCCTGCTGGACGCCGGCGCGGCCGAGGTGCGGCTGTGGAACCGGACCGCCCAGCGCGCCCACGCGCTGGCCGCCGAGCTCGGCGCCATCGCGGTGCTGCGACCCGGTCCCGCGGACGTGCTGGTCAACTGCACCGCCGTCGGCCTCGACGGCTCCGATCCATTCGATCGGTTGCCCCTGGCGCCGGGGGACCTGACCGCCTACGGCTGCGTCATCGATCTGGTGTACACCGCCACGGGCACGATCCTGATCGATCGGGCGCGCGAGCAGCAAATCCCCACGGTGGACGGGCTCGAGCTGCTGATCGGGCAGGGCGCGCTCAGCTTTGAGATCTTCACGGGCCGGCGGGCCTCGATCGAGGCCATGCGGGCCGCCGTGGCGCCATGACGGACGCGCCGGCGCCGGCCGTCCACGCCCAGCCGGCAGGCGGCAGCTAACCTCCGCCGCCATGGCGACCCAGGAGCCCACCCCCGACGGCCAGGTCTGCAACCCGTGTCGCGGCACCGGCCATCTGATCTCCGGGCTGGGCGGCGAGCCCCACCAGGTGGTCTGCCCCTGGTGTGAGGGCACGGGCCACCGCATCCCCGGGCGCAACGCCCAGGAGCACCCCGCCGAGGGCGGCGACGCCCAGGAGCACCCCGCCGAGGGCGGCGACGCCCCGCCTCCGCCGTCGGCATGACGCTGACGCTGACCACCGCAGGCGAATCGCACGGCCCTGGCCTCACCTGCATCGTGGAGGGCATGCCCGCAGGGCTGACGCTCGTGCGCGAGGCCCTGGACCGTGACCTGGGTCGCCGCCAGCTGGGCCACGGCCGCGGCGGCCGGATGAAGATCGAGCGCGACCGCGTCGAGGTCACCGGCGGGGTCCGGCACGGCCGCACCCTGGGCGGCCCGATCGCGCTCACCGTGACCAACCGCGACTTCGCCAACTGGGAGGAGCGGATGAACCCGTGGCCGGTGGAGGCGCAGACCGCCGAGGTTCACCTGCCGCGGCCCGGCCACGCCGACCTGGTCGGCACCCAGAAATACGGCGTGTCGGACGTCCGCGACATCTTGGAGCGTGCCAGCGCCCGTGAGACCGCGGCGCGCGTCGCCGGCGGGGCGGTGGCCAAGGCGTTCCTGGCTGCGCTCGGGGTCGGCGTGTTCTCGCACGTGATCCAGATCACCGGCGTCACGGCGCCGCGCCGGCACGACCTCACGCCCGAGGACTTCGCCGCCGTCGACGAGTCGCCGGTGCGCTGCCTGGACGACGATGCCGGGGGCGCGATGGTCGCCGAGATCAACCGCCTGCGCAAGGCCAACGAGTCCCTGGGCGGCGTCTTCGAGGTGCGCGCCTTCGGGCTGGTCCCGGGCCTGGGCTCGCACGTGTCCTGGCGAGAGCGCCTCGACGGGGTCCTCGGCCAGGCGATCCTCTCCATCCAGGCGGTCAAGGGCGCCGCGGTCGGCGACGGCATCGAGGTCGCGGGCCTGCCCGGCTCCCAGGCCCACGACGAGATCTTCTATGACGACGAGCGCGGCTTCTATCGCCAGACCAACCGGGCCGGCGGGCTGGAGGGCGGCATGACCACCGGCGACCCGCTCGTGGTACGCGGCTACATGAAGCCGCTGCCGACGCTGACCAAGCCGCTGCGCTCGGTGGACATCGCCACCCACGAGCCTGCCGAGGCGCTGCGCGAGCGCACCGACTCGTGCACCGTCCCCGCCGCCGGCGTCGTGGGCGAGGCGATGGTCGCCTTCGTGCTCGCCGACGCCTACCGGCGCAAGTTCGGGGGCGACCACATCGACGACGTCATCGCCGCGCTGGACGCCTACCGGGCGCGCATCGGCTGGCAGCGGCGGTGAGCGTGCCGACCCGCGACATCGTGCTGGTGGGGTCCTCGCAGAGGCACCTCCAGGCCGCTGCCGACGGGATCCGGGACCTGGGGACGCCGGGGGGTCAGATCGTCACGTACGCCCCCGCGGAGCTCGACCCCGGCGCGCTGACCAATCAGCTCGTCGTCTGGGTCGACAGCGCCGACGAGGCGCCGGTGCCCTGGGCGGTCGTCGACCTCGTCATCCCCGAGCGGCGGGTCTACGAGATGGGACGCATCACCCAGGCGCTCGAGGCGATGCCGCCGCAGACGAAGCTTCTGTGGGCGAAGACCGCCGGCGGGGAGTACCCGGTCTACATCGGCCCCGGCCTGCTGGGCGGTGCCGGCGACGCCGCCTTCTGGCCCCACAAGCTGGTCGAGGGCCGGCGCTTCCTCGTCACCGACTACAACGCCGGCCGTCTGTACGCCGAGCGCCTGGAGCCGCTGGACGGCCGCGTGACGATCATGCCCGGCGAGCAGTCCAAGACGATCGCCCATGCCGAGATCGTCTGGACCGAGCTCGCCCGCGCCGGGATGACGCGCGCCGACGTCGTCGTCGCCCTCGGCGGCGGCGTGATCGGCGATCTCGCCGGCTTCTGCGCCGCCACCTACCAGCGCGGTGTGCGCGTGGTCCAGGTCCCCACCACCCTCGTGGCCCAGGTCGACTCGGCCCTGGGCGGGAAGACCGGGGTCGACCTCCCGGAGGCCAAGAACTACGTGGGCGCCTACCACCAGCCCCAGGCGGTGATCGCCGACACCGACGCGCTGGCCACCCTCCCGCCCGAGGAGCTCGCCGCCGGTTACGCCGAGGTGGTCAAGACCGCGCTCATCGCCGGCGGGAGCCTGTGGGAGCTGGTGCGCAGCGGCGCCGATCCGGGCGTGCCCGAGGTCGTCGCGGCCTGCGCCCACACCAAGCTGAGGATCGTGGCGCGCGACGAGCGCGATGGCGGCGCGCGGCAGTCGCTGAACCTCGGCCACACGGTGGGGCACGCCATCGAGGCGGTCACGGGCTATGCCACCTACCGCCACGGCGAGGCGGTGGCGCTCGGGCTCCTGGCCGCGCTGCGCCTGTCGGGCAACGATGAACTGCGCGCCGAGGTGGCCGAGCTCCTGCACGCCCGCGGCCTGCCCACCGAGCTGCGTGACGTCGATCCCGACGCCGTCGTGATGGCCACCGCTCGCGACAAGAAGCGCATGGGGGAGGGGCCGGTTCCATTCGTGCTGCTGCCCGAGCCCGGCGACCCGCGACCCGGTAGCCCCGTGCCCCCGCGCGAGCTCATCGCCGCCGTGCGCGAGCTGGCCACGTAGCGATTCACTCGCGAATGCCACTAACGTGAGCGCCATGGACGTCCGCAACCGCATCGAGGTCATGCACGGGGTCAACCTGGATCAGCTGGGCCGCCGCGACCCCGGCCACTACGGCAGCGTCACCCTGACCGAGCTGGAGCTGGGGATCTCCGAGGCCGCTGCGGACCTCGGCCTGGCCACGCGGTTCTTTCAGAGCAACCATGAGGGCGCCTTTGTGGAGCATCTGCACGGCCTCAGCGGCCTGGCCGATGCCATCATCCTCAATCCTGGGGCGTGGACGCACTACTCCTACGCCATCCGCGACGCCCTGGAGCTGACCGGGCTGCCCGCGGTGGAGGTCCACCTCTCCAACGTGGACGAGCGCGAGCCCTTCCGGCGTGAGTCGGTCCTCGGTGAGCTCTGCTTTGCCCGGGTCGCCGGCAAGGGCCAGGACGGCTACCGCGAGGCGCTGACCCGCCTGGCCGAGGAGCTCTCGAGCGCCGTATGAGCGACCGCGCGACCCGCCTGGCCGAGAAGCTGCCCGAGATCGGGGCCGACCTGCTCGTCGTCACCTCCCTGGTCAACGTCCGCTACCTCACCGGCTTCACCGGCTCCAGTGCGCTGGCCGTGGTGGGCCCCGACACGCGGGCGTTCGTGACGGACTTCCGCTACCTCGAACAGTCGGCCGCCGAGGTCGACGGCGCCTTTGACCGCACCATCGCCCCGCAGGAGCTCATGGACGCCCTGCCGGACCTGCTTGGTCCCGGAGAGGTGCGGCTGGCCATCGAGGACGCCCATATGAGCGTGCGCACGCGCGAGCGCCTGGCCGAACTGCTCGACGGCCGCGCCGAGCTCGTCGCGGGCGGGGATGCCGTCGAGTCGCTGCGCGCGGTCAAGGACACCGATGAGGTCCGCCGGATCGCCGAGGCCGCCAAGGTCGCTGACGCCGCCCTGCGCCAGATCATGGAGCAGGGCCTGGTGGGCCGCACGGAGCGCAGCGTGGCCATCTCTATGGAGCGGATGATGGAGGATCTCGGCGCCCGGCGGCCCTCCTTTGGCACGATCGTCGCCGCCGGCCCCCACGGGGCGCTCCCCCACGCGCAGCCGCGCGACGTCGAGATCGGGCGTAACGAGCTGGTGGTCATCGACTGGGGCGCCGAGCTGGACGGGTACTGCTCAGACTGCACGCGCACGCTGGCCACCGGGGACCTCCCGGACGCCACGCTCGAGGTCTACGACCTCGTCCGTGAGGCGCAGCTCGCCGGCCTGAACGCCGTCCGGGCAGGGGTGGGCGGCCGGGAGGCCGACGCCGCGCCGCGCGACATCATCGGCGCGGCCGGCCACGCCGAGCACTTCGGCCATGGCCTCGGTCACGGCGTGGGACTGGAGATCCACGAGGCCCCGCGGCTGTCGCAGCGCTCAGACGCGGTGCTGGCCGCCGGCAACGTGGTCACGGTGGAGCCGGGCGTCTACCTGCCGGCGCAGTTCGGAGTCCGGATCGAGGACCTGGCCGTCGTGACCGACTCGGGATGCACCATCCTCACGTCGGTGCCCAAAGAGCTCATCACCGTCGGCTGATCGTGGCCCGCCGAACCGAGCAGCGCCGCGCCGCGGTGTGGGCGCTGTATCAGAGCGACCTGCTTCAGCGTCCGCTGGGCGACATGCTCCCCCGCGACGTCCATACCTTCACCTTCGCCTTGGCCGAGCAGGCGCGCGAGCACCAGCCTGAGCTCGACGAGCTCATCCGCCGCTACTCAAACGACTGGCCGCTGGAGCGGATCGCGCCACTGGAGCGCTCCATCCTGCGGGTGGCCCTCCTGGAGATGCTCTATCCCGGCGCCGTCCCCGGCGAGCAGCCGATCCCGCCCGAGGGGGCGATCGACGAGGCCATCGAGACCGCCAAGCGCTTCTGCGGTTCGGGCGCGCCCGCCTTCATCAACGGGATCCTCGGCGCCGTCCTGCGTGAGCGCACCGAGCGCATCCAGGGCCCGTGACGAGCGGTCGGACCCTAAGCGAAACGTAGGAGTTGCTCACGCCCGGCCGGATCGCGGGCGACAATCAATCCATGAGACTGCTCGTCGTCGACGATGACCGCGCCCTGCGCGACGTCCTGCGCCGGGCCCTGTCTCTGTCCGGGTACGAGATCGTCCTTGCCGCCACCGGCTCCGAGGCGCTGTCGGAGGTGACGACGTCGGTTCCCGATGCGGTGGTGCTGGATGTCGGCCTGCCCGACATCGACGGACTCGAGGTGTGCCGGCTCCTGCGCCGCGAGGGCAACCGTGTCCCCGTGCTGATGCTCACGGCCCGTGACGCCGTCGCAGACCGGATCGACGGCCTCGACGCCGGGGCCGACGACTACCTGATCAAGCCGTTTGACGTGGACGAGCTCCGGGCGCGGCTGAGGGCGCTGCTGCGCCGGGCCGGGGGAGAGGGCGACGTCGAGGGCGGGCTGAGCTTCGCTGAGCTGCGCCTGGATCCCGCCCGCCATGGGGTCGAGGTCTCGGGCACCTTCGTGGAGCTGACGCGGACGGAGTACCAGCTGCTGGAGCTGCTCATGCTCAACCCTCGTCGGGTGCTGCCCCACACCACCATCTACGACCGCGTCTGGGGCTATGACTTCGGCCCCACCTCCAACGCCCTGCGGGTGTACGTGGGCTATCTGCGCCGCAAGCTCGAGGACGCCGGAGCCCGCCCGCTCATCCACACAGTCCGCGGTGTGGGATACGCCCTGCGCGAGCCCGTCGGACGGTCAGCGTGAGCTTGCGAGCGCGCATGGGCCTGGCCGCCGGGGTCGCCGTCGCGATCGCGGTCATCGCTGTGGCCGTATCGGCGTACGCGGGCACCCGCTCAGAGCTCCAGGGTCAGCTCGACAAGTCGCTGTCGGGGCTCATCCATCCGCTGCTGGTCCATGCCGGCGTCGCCACCGGACCTGTCCCCGGCACCGGGAGCGGGGACGACGGGGCGCCGGGGCTCAACGGCGCGGGCGGCTTCGCCGGCCCGCCGGGGTTCCAGGGCGCTCCCGGCGCTCGCGGGCGCGGCTTTACGCGCAACGACTGCGACCAGGGGCTGGGCCTGGACAACGCGCGCGGCGGCGGCTTCGGCGGGCCCCAGGGCTACGTGCAGCTGGTCAGTCCGTCCGGCTCGGTGTGCCTGGCCAGCGGGGAGACGACCAAGCTGCCCGTCGACGGGTCGGTCACCGCGCTCTCGCGATCGGGCAGCGGCCGCTACTTCAGCGACGTCAAGCTGGGCTCCACCCACCTGCGGGTGCTCAACCAGGGGGCCGGGAAGTACGGGGCCGTCCAGGTGGCGCTGCCGCTCACCCAGGTGGACGACGCCCTGTCGCACCAGCTCCTGCTGCTGGTGATCATCGCCGCGGCGGGAATCGCACTGGCCGCGCTGCTCGGGCTGGTGGTGGCGCGGACGGCGCTGGCCCCGATCGCCCGGTTCACCCGGCAGACCGAGACGATCGCCGCCAATCCGGACCGGCTGGACTCCGAACGGATCGACGTCCGCGGCGGCGGCGAGCTGGGCCGTCTGGCTGAGACCTTCAACAACACGCTCGATGCCCTCGAGCGCTCGGTCCAGGCCCAGCGCAACCTCGTCGCCGACGCCTCCCATGAGCTGCGCACCCCGATCGCCACCATCCGCGCCAACCTCCAGCTCATGCGCGACGAAGAGCTGCTCTCAGTCTCAGATCGCGAGGCGCTGCGCCGCGACGTCATCGACGAGCTCGACGAGCTCACCGCGCTGGTGGGCGACGTCGTGGAGCTCGCGCGTGGCGCCAAGCTTGGCGCCGAGCCGGCCGAGGTTCGCGTCGACCAGATCGCCTCCGCTGCGGTGGAGCGGACGCGCCGCCGTGCACCGACGCTGACCGTCTCGGCGTCGCTGGAGCCCACGCTGGTCCATGGCGAGGGCGACCGGATCGCCCGCGCGGTGGCCAACCTTCTCGACAACGCGGCCAAGTACGGCCAGTCGGGAGGCGCCATTGAGGTGAACCTGGCCGCCGGCACCCTCACCGTGCGCGATCACGGTCCGGGCTTTCACGAGGAGGATCTCCCGTTCGTGTTCGATCGCTTCCATCGCGCCCGGGACGCCCGCTCCCAACCCGGCTCGGGCCTGGGGCTGGCGATCGTGCGCCAGGCCGCGGACGCGCACGGTGGCTTCGTGCGCGCGTCCAACGCCCCGGGCGGCGGGGCGTTGTTGGAGATCGGGTTCGGGCCCACGCTCGAGCTCGACGACGACGACGACGCCGCCGCCGGACTGCCGGGCGCGGTCAGCGGGAGCTCGTCGAGCTCGTAGCGATCGCCGAGCCGCTGGCCACCGCGATGGCCCGCCCGTCGGCGTCGGTGACGTCTGCCCGCGCGACCGCCGTTCGGCGGCCTCCATGGACGAGCGTGGCGTGCGCGGTGGCCTCACGGCCGTCGCTGGCCAGGGGACGCAGATAGTTGAGCTTGAGCTCGAGGGCAGCGAACCGCTGTCCGTCCGGGGCGGCGGTCTGCATCACAGCGTCGATGGCGGCACCGGCGAGCATCGCCACCACGCCGCCCTGCACGCGGCCCGGGGGAGGCGCGCACAGCCAGCGGGTGGTGGGTAGCGCGACGACGGCGTCGCCCGCGGCGATCGTCCTCGGGGCCAGCCCGGTGAGGCGCGACAGCCCGGCGTCGGGGTCCGGCCGCTGCCACGGATCCGGGCCTGGGCCTGGGCTTGGGCCTGGGCCTGGGCCGTCTTGACCCCCGGCGCCCGGGGCACCCGGCCCACCCGCCCCCGCGGCGGCTCCGTCCGCGCTGGACGCGGGCTCCCCGTCGGTGCTGAACGGCAGGATCACGCACAACGACCCGCCGCGCGCGATCAGCGCGCCGGTGTCATCGGTCACCGTCACCTCGGCCAGCGCGACCGGTGGACCGAGGTCCAGCACCGTGGCCGTGGTCACCAACACCCCGCCTGGGCGTGCCGGGCGGACCTGACGGAGCGCGAGCTCGGAGGTTGTGATCGTGGTATCGGCCGGAAGGTCGGCGATGATCGCGCAGGCCATGGCGGCGTCGGCGGGGATCGCCAGCACGCCCAGGGGAATGCGCCCGTCATCGGCGCACAGCCAGGGCGACAGCGGCATCGTGTACCTGGCGCACTCGGAGCTGAGCGTGACCGCCTCCATCCCAGTGAGACGGGCCAGCGGAGGAGCGGGCGTGTCTCCGGCGAGCAGGGCGTTGAGGAACGCGATCCCGGGCTGGGCGGCGAGCGCCGGGTCGGGATGGCCGCCGCGCACCGGAGTGCGCCACGGCGCCTCGTCACGGCCGAGGCGCGGCGCGGCGGTGGGCTCGGCGTCGTGCATGCGACATCAAACTATCGTCCGCCTCGGGCCATGGGGTCGGCTGGTTTGGTGCAGACTTGCTTAGACAAGCGCTGAACTTTCCGCACATCCCCGCGACAGGGCTCGCCCGCGACCGACAGTAGCGGCGGGTGCTGGCGCGTTCCCCGAGTGGGCAGCCTCGCCTGGCGCGCCCGCCCGCCGGCACCCCATTACCTTCGCCGACGACGGCGCGCGGGCGACACCTCGTCGCCCGCGCCGCCGGGCCGTCGCAACGATCACGGCGCCAACGCCACCAGCCACTCCGCCACGGCGCTCTGCACTGCCGGCAGGTCGCCCTTGAGCCCGTGATCGCCCGCCACCTGGACCACCGTCCGGCCCGGGCCGCCGGGCGGCATCCCGAAGCGGTCGTTGACGCCCTGGACAACGAGCGCCGGCACGGTGACCGCGTCGAGCTCCGGAAGCCGGCTGGGTGACGGCGTGACCGCGGTCGCGCGCTGCGGGGGCCGCAGCGGGAACGCCAGGCACAGCACTCCGATGGATGCCGTCGCGGCCGCGGTGCGGCAGGCGACGCGCGCGCCCATCGACCGCCCGCCGGTGACCACGGGCATGCCGGCCAGCTCCTCCGCCGCCAGCCGCGCCACCACGGCCGTCCACGCCTCGTCGAGATGAGGCGCCGGCGGCGGCGCGCGCCGTCCCGCCACACGGTAGGGCTGCTCGACCAGGGCCACGGCCCAGCCGCCGGCGAGGGCTGCCCGCTGCGCCGCCTGCAGATCGGGGGCGCTCACACCGCCGCCGGCACCGTGTCCCAGGATCATCGCCCCGGCACGCGCCTCGGTGTCCGGGAGGCTCACGTGGGCCCGGGCCGGGCCGCGCGGCGTGTCGATCATCACCTCGCTCATTGAGACGGCATCCTGCCAGCCCGCGGTCCGCGTAGCCTTGCCGGAGTGGGTCAGATTCCGGCGCAACGAGCGTTTCGGCTGCTGTTCGCGGCCCAGTCGATCTCGTCGCTGGGCGACCGCCTGGTGCCCGTCGCCCTGGCCTTCGCCGTCCTGAACCTCACTGGCTCGGCGACCAGCCTGGGGGTGGTGCTGGCGGCCCAGACGATCCCGCTGGTTCTGTTCGTGCTGGTCGGGGGGGTGTGGGCGGACCGGCTGCCGCGGCGGCTTGTCATGGCGGCCTCGGACGTCGTCCGTGCGATCTCTCAGGGCCTGTGCGCCGTGCTGCTGCTGACCGGGACCGCCCATCTGTGGGAGCTGGCGGTGCTCCAGGCGATCTACGGGACCGCACGCGCGTTCTTTGACCCGGCCGCGCTCTCCGTGGTGCCACAGACCGTGGACACCGACCAGCTTCAGCGCGCCAACAGCCTGATCGCGCTGACCGGCAACGTCGCGGCCGTGACGGGGCCGGCGGTGGCCGGCGTGATCGTCGCCGCGGCCGAGCCCGGGTGGGGCCTGGCCTTCGATGCCGTCACGTTCGTGGCGAGCGTTGCCTGCGTGTGGGCGATGCCGCCGGTCGCCGCCCAGGTTCGCGAGCGGGCGACGCTCCTGCACGAACTGCGCCACGGCTGGGGGGCGTTCCGGGCCCGCCGCTGGCTGTGGGTCACGGTCGCCTGCTTCACGCTCTACATCGGCTTTGCCTGGGCTCCGTGGCAGGTGCTGGGTCCGCAGATCGCCCGGCTGTCGCTGGGCGGGCCCGGGGCATGGGCGGCGATCGCCGTCGCCCTGGGCGCAGGCTCGGTCGCCGGCGGCATCATCGCCCTGCGGGCGCGGCCCCGCCACCCGTTCCGGCTCTCCTTCGCCATCTTCGCGCTCGTCACGCCGACGCTGTTCGCACTGGTGGCGGGTCATGCGCCGCTCCCGGTCATTCTGCCCGTGGCGTTCATCGACGGCAGCTCCGGCACGATGTTCAACACGTTCTGGTTCACCGCCGTGCAGTCGGACGTCCCCGCCGCCGAACTGGCCCGGGTCCTGTCATGGGACTACTTCGGCTCGGTGGCCATCCTGCCGCTCGGGCAGGCGCTGAGCGGCCCGGTGGCGGCGGCGATCGGCCCCTCGACGACCCTGTATGCAGCCGCCGTGCTGTCGGCGCTGCTGTTCGGCCTCGGACTCTGCGTATCGGCGGTGCGCAACTTCAGCCCGCCGGCGGCGGCGCCGGCGGGCTCAGAAGCTGTGTCTCTCAGCGGTGGCGGTTGAAGCTGATCACCTGCTGGATGCCGCTCGGCCGGTTGGTGTAGGCCATTGTGTACTTGAGCAGCCCCGGGATGAAGGTGATCCGCTCGTCGGTGGCGCTCGCGCGCCACGCGCTGGGGTTGGAGCCGCGCTGCTGGTGGGTCAGCGTCCTGCCCGCGGCCGCGATCGCCGCCCACACCGACTGCCGGCAGCGCTTGACGTTGCCGGCGCCGCAGTAGTCGTTGGCGAACGGCTGGGGCTGTTTGATGTGCAGCAGCTTGGGGATGTCGCGGTCGAAGTACTGATACCAGCCGCTGAACTGCCCGCTCGGGGGCGAGTCGAACACGCTCACCAGCGAGCTGAACTCGCCCTCCAGCGGCCCCAGCTGAGGTCGCATGAAGGCCGCGGCGATCTTCGGCCACGCCGCGTTCATGATCGCCGCGCCGGGGTTGTCGATCTTGCCGTCTCCGTTGAGGTCGAGCAGATTGCCACCGGCCTTGCGCCACGCCACCAGCAGCGACAGCATCTTCGCCGCCTGGGCATTGGGCGCCTTGCTGCCCTTGAGCAGCTCCTGGAGCACCGGCACGGTGAGGATCGCTCGGACGTCCTGCGTCGCGGAGGCGTTCATCGCCGAGGTGACGGTGGCCAGGGACCACTTGCCGTGCTTGCGCAGCCGCCCCAGGTTGTAGTTGAGCAGCTGGACGCGTGCGGCCGAGCCGTTGGCGTTCCACGCGTCGTCGGCGGCCCCGAACCCGTGGGCGGCGACGTTGTTCCAGTTGGTCATCGTGCCCTTGACCGGCGTGTGCAGCGGGTCGACGCCCTTCGGGTGCAGGCTGTCAGAGGCAAAGCCGCTCCACTCGAACTTGCCGGTGCCGATCGTCGGCAGGCTCGGGTCCGTGCCCTTGGGCCGCAGCGGCAACAGGCCGGTGGTGATCTCGGCCACGTGCTTGTCGTCGATGTAGAACGAGTTGAACGTCTGCGGGGTCAGTTCGGCCGCCTTGAAGAACGACTGGGGGCTGTGAACCTGGCCGTCGGAGAGGCGGCGGTTGAACAGCAGGTCCAGCACGTCCTTGCCGTAGCTCGAGCGCTTGCTCGAGATCGCCACCAGCCGGTGGTGCACGCGGGCGTACCCCACGACCGGTCCGTGGACCGTGGTCTTGTAGGCGACGGTCTTGCCGGCGAGCGTCCCGGCGTCGAAGTTCTGCATCGACAGGCACTTGCCCTTGAACAGGTACTTCGTCGTGCTGTGGCCACAGAGCGTCTCGGCGTACTCGTCCACCACATCCCCGGAGGCCGAGGTCAGCGTGGTGGCGAAGTCGGGTCCGCGCCCGATCAGCATGTAGCCGGGGAACGGCGCCGAGGTCGCTCCGCGCCAGTCCAGGCCGGGAGCATGCATGTCGATCTCGTAGGTGAGGCCGGGATAGAAGTAGCCCACCTGCGGGCCGCCGACGAGCAGCGGGTGCCCCGTGGTGGAGTACTTGCCCTCCACCATCAGCTCGTTGGAGGCGTGGGGACGAGGCTCGAGGCGGCCGAACTTGGCCGCCTTGGCCGCCGACACCGCCGGCGTGGCGTGGAAGCTTCCCGGATCGAGCACGACGCTGCCGGGCGCGCCGGGCTTGCTCGGCGTGTGGTCATAGTTGAACGTGCCGTCGACGGTCGTCGGGCTGCCGGCGTTGAGGTTCTGGCGCAGGTCGTTGAAGACGCTGTAGCCCTTCTTGTCGCCGAGGCGCTGCTCGAGCCCGCCCAGGAATTCGGAGTCCTGGGCCTCGCGGCCACCGCCCTCACCGAAGAACTGGTCCTTGAGCGCGTTGAGCGCGTAGATGTCGTCGCGTGTCCACGGCGGGGTCGTCGGGCTGTGGATCTTCAGGTACGCATTGATGCCGGTGATGAACTCGTCGATGTCCGAGAGCACGTCGCGACCCTCGGGGCCGGCCTTCTGAAGCACCTGGGTCTGGCGGTCCACGACCTGCTTGGTCTGGGCGCTGGGCTGGAAGTTCTGAAGGTTCTCGATCAGCCCGATCGCCGTGAGCCCGGGCACGTCGGTGGCAGCCACGTACGAGTTGTCGCGCGCCTCCTGGAGCAGGAGCCCACGGTCCTCGGCGGCGATCCAACCGGCGGCCCACACGCCGCCCGCGTGGGTGGTGGCGGTCACGTGCGGGACGTGGAAGCGGTCACGGACGATCGTGACCCCCGGGAAGGGGACCGGTTCGATTGTGCCGGGGCCCTCGTTGCCCAGGCCGAACTGCTCGGACTTGAAGTCAGAGAACAGATCCGCGTTGCTGACGTGGTCGAACAGCGGAGTCAGCGCGTTGTACATCTGCGCCTGCGCCGTCGCGTCGGCCGGGATCGGGAAGGACCCCTGCTGCCCTGACGGAATGATGTTCCGCGCTACCTGCGAATAGTCGATGTCCGCGGCGCCTGCCTGCGCAGTGGCTGCGCCCAGAGCCACCACCGCGCCTGCCGCCAGCGCGGCCGTGATCCTTCTCATAGCGAAATGCTCCTCTCGTCGGCTCGCCCCCGGTGAAGAGCATGTGAACCGCCGGGGCAACATACACAACCACCCGGGTGGGGGCGCTACCGCTAGCTTTCAGACCCATGAGCCCCACCGTCGAAGTGCCCGAGTACGCGGTCCACGAGGAGGTCCGCATCCACCCCAACAACACGGCCCTGGTCGTGGTCGACATGCAGAACGACTTCGTGACCGCGGGCGGGAGCCTGCAGGTTCCCGACGCCGAGTCGACCCTCCCGGCGATCAACACGCTGCTCGAGCTGGCCCGTGCCTACGGGATGCGCGTGGTCTTCACCCAGGACACCCATCGCGATGGCGACCCCGAATGGCGCATCTGGCCTGAGCACGCTCGGGAGGGGAGTTGGGGCTGGCAGATCGTCGACGCCCTGGGTCCGCGCGAGGACGAAATCGTCATCCCCAAGGTCCGCTACGACGGCTTCTACGGCACCCCGCTGGATCATCTGCTGCGGCTGTGGGGCGTGACCACCCTGGTCATCTGCGGCACGGTGGCCAACATCTGCGTGCACTACACCGCCGCCAGCGCCGCGCTGCGCTGGTACGACGTGATCATCCCCCGCGACGCCGTCTCGGCGCTGGACCCATTTGACCTGGAGTCCTCGCTGCGCCAGACCGCATTCCTGTTCAACGGGCGGATCACCACCGCGGCCGGCGTGCGCATCTGAGCTGTGGTGGCGTGACTCGCCGCTCGCGGGCGCTCACTCCGGCGCTGCTCGCGGCCGGAGTGATCCTGGTCTCGATCAACCTGCGCCCGGCTGCCGCCAGCATCGGGCCGGTCCTGGACCGGATCCAGGTGGACACCGGCCTGTCCTCCGGGTGGGCGGGCGCCCTGGCCACGCTGCCGGTCCTGTGCTTCGGCCTGCTGGCCCCGCTGGCGCCCCCGCTGGCCCGGCGACTGGGCCTGCACACCGCCATTGCCGTGGCGCTGATCGCGCTGACGGCGGGCATGCTGATACGCCTCGTCGGCGGCAACGTGCTCCTGTTTGCCGGGACCGCGCTGGCGGGCGCGGCGATCGCCATCGGCAACGTGCTGCTGCCGGTGATCGTGCGCCGCGACTTTCCCGACCGGACCGGCACGGCGATGGCGGTCTACACCACCTCACTGATCGGCTTCGCGGCGCTCTCGGCCGGGGTCACCGTGCCGATTGCCAACGCGCTCGGCGGCGGATGGCGGCCGGGCCTCGGCATCTGGGCCATCCCGGCGGCCATCGCGGCGGTGGCCTGGCTGCCCGCGTTCATGCGCCGCGACGCCGAGGCCGGGGCCGAGGCGCGGGCAGCGGCCCACGCACCCATGGTCCGCCCACTGCTGCGACAACCGCTCGCCTGGCAGGTCACCCTGTTCTTCGCGGTGCAGTCGGGCGGCTTCTACTCGACGCTGGCCTGGCTGCCGGACATCTTCCGCAGTCACGGCGCCGGCGATTCGCAGGCGGGATTCCTCCTCAGCCTGTCGATCGTGGTGGGGCTGCTGACGTCCACCACGTTGCCCGGGCTCGCCACGCGGGTGCACGATCAGCGCTGGCTGGTGGCGGTGTGCACCGGGGTGTGGGCCGTCGGCCTGACCGGGATCCTCGTGGCCCCGATGTCGGCGCCGTACCTGTGGGTGGTGCTGCTCGGCCTCGGCCAGAACTCGACCTTCCCGCTGGCGCTCATGCTCATCGTGTTGCGAGGCGGCGGCGTGGCCAGGACGGAGGGCCTGTCCACGCTCGCGCAATCGGTGGGCTACGTGCTGGCGGCGATCTTCCCGTTGGCGGTGGGGGCGCTGCACGGCGCCTCAGGATCCTGGACCCCGGCGCTCGTCCTGCTCCTGGCCCTCCTCGTGCCGCAACTCGTGTTTGGTCTGGCGGCCGGGCGCAACCGCACGCTGGCCGCGGCCTGATCGCCGGCGCAGGGGAAGGATTACCTGCACCGCGGGGTCTCTGCTGGTGACACTCGCTCGCTTGCAGCGAGTGCAAGCAACTCCACGAGGTGGAAGCATCATGATGGTTGATTGGAAGTCCGTGAGGACCCGCATGAGCGGTGCCCTCGCGCTGGTCACCGTGGCCGTGGTCGTCGCGGCGTGCGGCAGCAGCAGCTCGAACTCGAGCGCGAGTGCCAGCGCGCCCGCGTCGTCACCCAACGCGGTGTCAGTGGGCGCCGCCACCGGATCGGCCGGCACGTATCTCGTCGGTGCCTCCGGGCGCCCCTTGTATCTGTGGGTGGCCGATGCGCATGACAAGTCGGTGTGCGCGGGAGCCTGTGCCAAGTTCTGGCCGCCGCTCACCACCAAGGCGGCGCCCGTCGCCGCCAGCGGTGTGACCGCCGGGCAACTGGGCACCATCACCCGCTCCGGCGGTGTCAAGCAGGTGACCTACAACGGCCACCCGCTGTACTACTTCTCCGAAGACAAGACCAAGACATCGTTCCTGGGTCAGGGCAACACCGGATTCGGCGCGAAGTGGTGGCTGGTCGCGCCCTCCGGGACCGCCATTACCAAGAGCGTCGCCAAGTCAGGCGCGGCGTCGTCGAGCGCGCCCACCGGGTACTGACAGTAGCCGCACCGGATTCCCCGTCCCGCTATATCGACGGCCGCGGGGTGGGGGATCTGGGTGGCCGTGGTATGACCTGGAAAACGTGACAGTGCCGTCTTCCGCGATCGGGTCTGGCACCGTTTCCATGTCCCACCTGGAATGCCTCACAAACTCGGCGACCGACGCCGAGTTTGGTCCGTTATCCAGGGTGGAAGGCTCGGCCGAGCGGCCGAGCGGCCGAGTGGCCGGGGCCGCGCGGGCGGGGGTGTGCACTCAGGCGTGGCGGTCTAAACCGCGGTGGCGCGGCTGATGAGCCCGCCCAGCGCCGTGCGCGTCTGGGCCAGCGCATCGGTGAGCCCGGCATGCAGCTCGCGGGTGCCCGCGGTCTGACCGGCGGAGGCGACCTCGCACAGCGCCTTGGCAATCTCGCTCATCCGCGTCGCCCCCACCGTCGCAGCCGAGCCCTTGAGGCCGTGGGCCAGTCCGTGCAGCCGGTCGGGGTCATCGGCGGTGATGGCCTCCTGCATGGCGGTCAGCCGCTCGGTGCACTGGTCGAGGAACATCGTCGCCAGTGTGACCTCGGTCTCGGGATCGCCGATCTCCTGTAGTGGCGCCGGATCGAACACCTCGCCGGCGGCGTCGGCAGGTGCGGCATCGGCGGGCTGGAGCTCGGGCAGGCGCCCGAGGACGTCCTGGATGGTCTGGCGGCGCAGGGGCTTTGACAGGTAGTCGTCCATGCCGGCGGCGAGGCACTTCTCGCGATCACCCTCAAGGGCGTGCGCCGTCAGCGCGATGATCGGGGTGCGGCAGCCGGTCTGCTCCTCGCGGCGACGGATCACCCGGGTGGCGGTGTAGCCGTCGACGTCGGGCATCTGGCAGTCCATGAACACCGCGGTGTACTCGGTGCGACCGCTCATGGTGATGGCCTCGCGGCCATTGGCGGCCACGTCGACGACGAGGCCGAAGCTGCGCAGCAGGCGGATGGCGGCGAACTGGTTGATCTCGTTGTCCTCCACCACCAGCACCCGGCTGCCGTCGCCGGCGAGAACGCCTGCGACGGGCGCCGGCGCAGTCGCCGCGATCGCCAGCTGGGCGGCGGGGGTGCGGTGCAGCGTGGTCAGGAGCTGGTTGTAGAGCCGCGACGGGCGGATCGGCTTGGCGACCTGGGCGTCGACCCCGGCGGCGTCGCCGGCCGCAGCCTCGACGGGCGAAGCGACGACCAGGATCAAACGCGTGGAGCGCAGCGCGGGCACGTCGCCGATCTCGCGCACCAGGGCCAGGCCGTCGGTGTCGGACAGCCGCGCGGCGATCAGCGCCGTCTCGAAGGGGCGGCCCGCCTCAGCCGCGGCGCGCAGGAGCCGCAGGGCGCCGGCGCCGTCGGCGGCGGCCTCGGGGTCGATCGCCCAGCTGGCCAGCGTGGTCTCGAGGGTCTCGCGGTCGGCGTCGTCGCTGTCGACGACGAGGACGCGTGCGCCCGTCAGGTCATTGCCCAGCAGGTCGGCCTCGAGGCCGTCCCCAGGCTCGTAGGGGAGGGTGAACCAGAAGCGGCTGCCCACGCCCGGTTCGCTGGCGCACCCGATCTCGCCGCCCATCAGCTCCACCAGCTGCTTGGAGATGCACAGGCCCAGGCCGGTGCCGCCGTAGCGACGCGTGGTGGTGGCGTCGGCCTGGGAGAAGGGCGCGAACAGCGCGGCTAGCTTCTCGGTGTCGATCCCGATCCCGGTGTCAATGACCTCGAAGCGCAGCTGCTCCTCGCTGCCGGGCCCGTCGAGCCGGCCGACGGTGACCGTCACCTCTCCTTTCGAGGTGAACTTCACCGCGTTGGAGAGCAGGTTCATCAGCACCTGACGCACGCGATTGCCGTCCCCGGTGATGACGGGAACGATGTCGTGGCCCACGGACACCTCGAGGGCGAGGCCGCGCTCGGCGGCCTTGATCCCGACAATCTCGGCCACGTCGTCGACCGCGGCGCGGAGCGAGAAGTCCTCGCGGAGGATCTCGAGCTTGCCGGCCTCGATCTTGGAGAAGTCCAGGATGTCGCTGATCACGCGCATCAGCGCCTCGGCGGAGGTCATCGCCACCTGCGCGTACTGCGATTGCTCGCCGTTGAGCGAGGTGTCGAGCAGGAGCTCGGCCATGCTGACCACGCCGTTGAGGGGCGTCCGGATCTCATGGCTCATGTTGGCCACGAACTCCGACTTCAGCCGTGAGGCCTCAAGGGCCTTCTCGCGGCTGGCGCGCAGCTCGTCCTCCATCCGGCGGCGCTGGGAGATGTCGCGCCACACGCTGAACGCTCCGGTGATCGAGCGGTCCTCGGAGCGATAGGGCGCGATGTCCACGGCGTAGGTGCGCCCGTCGCCCGCGCTGTACTCCAGCGAGCCCGACTCGCCGGTCAGCGCCCGGTGGATGGCCGGCTCGAGCGTCTCGAGCCGCGCCGGGGTGACCAGCTCTGAGAGCAGCTTGCCCTCAAACGCATCGCGCTGCACGCCCAGTTCCTCCATGAGCGCGCCCTGCACGAAGCGGCAGCGCAGCTCGGGGTCATAGAGCACGACCATCGTGTCGGGGAGGCTGGAGAGCAGGACCCGCTGGCGGTTCTCCGTCTCCTCGCGCCCGATCTGGGCGGCGCGCTCCGCGGTCACGTCCTGGGCGGTGCCGGCGATGCGGCCCGGCAGGCCGACGCTCGGGTCGGCGGCCAGGTAGGCGCCGCGGACTGACAGCGTCCGCACCCGAGACCGGCCGAGGGCCACGCGGTACTCGTCGACGAAGGGCTGGCGATGGCGCACGATGTCGAAGATCTTGGTCCTGACCCGCTCGCGGTCGTCGGGGTGCACGAGCTCCAGGAACCGATCGAGGGCGGGCGCGTCAGACAGGGGGCTGACGCCGTGCAGCAGGTACTGCTGCACGGACCACGCCGGCTCGCCGTTCTCGAGGTTCCACGTCCAGCTCCCGACGCCGGCCACTGACTGGGACTCGTCGAGTAGCCGCCGGCCCTCGCGCAGGGCCGATTCGGCGGCCTTGGCCCGGGTGATGTCCTCGATGTGGGAGACGAAATGCAACGGCGTGCCCCGCTCGTCGCGGATGAGCGAGACCGACAGCTTGGCCCAGATGGTGTGCCCGTTCTTGTGGAAGTAGCGCTTCTCCATCTGGTAGGTCTGGATCTCCCCGGTGAGGACCTGGGCGAGCTTCTGGAGGTCGGTGTCGAGGTCATCGGGATGGCTGATGTCCTGGAAGGTGAGCGCGAGCAGTTCGGCCTCGGTGTAGCCGACGATCTCGCACAGCGCGCGGTTGACCTCGAGCCAGCGGCCGTTGGGCCCGACGAGGGCGACGCCGATCGGCGCCTCGTCGAACGTCTCGCGGAAGCGCGCCTCGGACTGCTCCAGGTCGAGCTCGAGCCGGTGCTGATCGGTAACGTCACGGGCGATCGAGGTCGCACCGATGACGTGGCCGCTCTCGTCGCGCAGAGGGGCGGCCGAGAGGTCGACGAAGATGCGGGAGCCGTCGCGACGGCGGCGGGGCCGCGCCCGCTCGATCACATGCTCCCCGGCCATCAGCCGCGACATCAGCGCCTCGGTGTCGGAATCGGCGGCACTGGGAGTGCCGGGAGCGATCTGCGGGGCCCCGATCATCTCCTCGGCAGTGTGGCCGTAGAGCCTCTCGGCGCCGGCGTTCCAGCTGGTGACCGTGCCGTTGAGGTCGACGGTGATGACCGCGTCGTTGGTGGACTCCACGACCCGGGCGAGCTGCTCGCGCTGGAGTTGGGCGGCGCGGCGCCCGGCGATGTCGCGGACGAGCGCGTTGAGGCGCGGCCCCTCGGGGGCCTCGACGCGCGCGACGGAGACCTCGACCTCCAGCGCCCGGCCGTCGCGGTGGCGGGCGCCGACCTCGATCGGCAGCGCCGGCAGGTGCGATCCGCCGGCGGGGACGTAGCGTCCCAGCTCGGAGCCGATCTCGGGCAGAATCGTCTCGGAGGCCGCCCGCCCGACCGCCTCCTCGGTGGTCCAGCCGAACAGCCGCTCGGCGGCGGGGTTCCAGTCGACGATCCGGTGTGCGCCGTCGAAGGCCACGAAGGCGTCATGGGCGCTCTCGATGATCGAGCGCGTCTCCTGCTCGCGCGCGGCCAGAGCGCGGTTGGCCGCGCGCAGATCGAGCTCGGTCATGATGTTGTGGGCGAGCTCGGTAAGGATCTCGATCTCGATCTCGGTCCACTCGCGCGGGCCATGCTCGATGGCACAGAACGAGCCGAGGGTGTTGCCGTCGGCGTCGGTGAGGGGGACGCCGCAGTAGGCGATCACGTCGAGGTCCTCGATGGCCCGGTTCTCGGAGACGCGGGGGTCCAGTCGGGCGTCGGTCACCACCAGCGGAGCGCCGCCGGTGACCACGTGCTGGCAGAAGGAGTGCGACAGCGGCGTCTGATTGACCGCGGTGCCCACCGCGCTCTTGAAGTACTGGCGTGTGTCGTCGACGAGGGTCATCGTCGCCACCGGGGCGCCGAGCAGCTTGGTCGTCAGCCGCGTCAGCCGGTCAAAGACCTCCTCGGGCTCTGAGTCCATCAGCCCCGACCGCGTCAGGGCCTCCAGACGCGCAGGGTCGCGCAACAGGTCGCTCATCTCCCTCGGTGATCGGCAGGACCTGCGGGAGCTGGAGTCCACCTTGCCGCGGGCCTCCGGTACGGGGAGAATAGGCACGGGACCGATGATCTCGCTGGCCAGCCCTCGAGCTCCGAAGGCGCCACTGAGCGCCGCGCTCTATGAGTCGCACTACCTGACCGCGGCCGATCCGGCCGGCGGGCGGGCGCTGTGGCTGCGCTTCACCGCGCTCAAGCGTCCGGGACAGCCGGCGCATGCCACCACGTGGCTGACCGTCTTTGACGCGTCGGCCGGGCGGCCCCGAGCGCTGCGAGTGACTGCGCCCGAGCCGCTGGGCGACCCCGGCGCGGCGTGGGTGCGCTCGAGCCTTGGGGAGATCGGGCCGTCGGGCACGCGGGGAGAGCTTCGCGAGATCACGGGCGCCGGGCCTACGGCGCGCGAGGGGTCCGAGTCGCGCGCGAGCTGGGACCTGCGCTGGGAGGCGCGCGCCGGCGAGCTGGCCTACCTGCCGGCACGGTGGCTCTATGACCGTCGTGTCCCGCGTTCCAACGGCGCCGCCCTGGTACCGGCGGCGGCCGCCACCGGCACCCTGGTGCTCGATGCCGGCGAGACGGTGCAGATCGACGGCTGGGAAGCGATGGTCGGGCACAACTGGGGCTCCGAGCACGCCCACCAGTGGTGCTGGATGCATGCCGGCGGCCTCGGCGACGACGGTCGCGGCTGGCTGGACCTCGCCCTCGTCCGGATCAGGATCGGGCGCCTGGTCACGCCGTGGATCGCCTCGGGCGTGATCGACGTCGACGGGCGGCGCCATGCGCCCGCGCCCCTTCACCGTGTGACGTGCGACCGCGCCGGGGAGCAGACGACCGTCCGCGCCTCGTTGTCGGCAGGCGTGGCGGTGACGGTGGAGTTGATCGCGCCGCGCAACGACACCGTCACGTGGGACTACGCCGCCCCCCGCGGACCCGGCCGCGCGGTCGAGAACTGTTCGGTGGCCGATGCCCTGATCACGTTGCGGACCAAGGGTCAGACGCGGTCGCTGGCCGCGACGGGGACGGCGGCGGTCGAGCACGGAGACACCGTCGCGGTCACATAGCGGGACCTCGCCGCGCACCCCAAGCCCCTGGTCGCCGCGCGCTCCCGGCCGGTGATCGTCACCGTCCGCGGGAACGTCGCGGCCTTCCAGTCGCCGACGTTCCACAGCCCGGGCCACGAGGTCTGGTACGGCCCCACCGGCGGGGTGGTGAGGCGCATCGCGAACGCTTCGTCGTGCGCGCGCATGCACTTGGCCAACGTGACCGTCCCCGGACCGGGTTGCGAGCCCGTCTGCGCGGAGGCGATCGGCCCGCTGTGACCGCCACAGGCTGCCACGGCCAGCACGGCGGCGACGGCCGCGGGCGCCGCCGCGAGTCTCCGGTGGGGCATGGCCCGGTTTGTAGGGCGCGGCCGCTAACGCGGGCGTAACGCCGTTACGCCGCCGTTATGAGCGACCGCCTAGACGGCTCGGCTCGCTCGCTCGAAGCTGAACGCGGAGAGGTCGATGTCGACGACCTGGCCGGCCACCCATTGCGCCACGGCCTCGCCGATGGCGGGCGAGTGCTTGAAGCCGTGCCCTGAGCAGGCCGAGACGACGACCACGGCCTCGTGCTCGGGATGGCGGTCGATGATGAAGCGGCTGCCGCGGGTGCTGGTGTACAGGCAGGACACGGTCCGCAGGGGCTCCCCGCCGAGCCACGGCAGGTAGGGCTGCACGCACCCTCGGTACATGCGCTCGACCTCGGCCCGGCCGGCCGGATGCTGGCGACCATCCGGCGTCGTGGTGTGCTCGTATGACTCCGAGGCCACCTTGACTCCACCGCCGGGGCCGTCGATGGCCGGGAAGCCGTAGAACCCGTCGAGGTGCACGAAGCCCCGCTGATCACCGCCGACGTCCCACACGAACCCGGGCATGTCGCGCAGCGCGGCGTAGTGCTCGCGGATCGGAAACCAGAACAGCAACTGGCGGTAGACGGCCACGATGTCCCTCAGCGTCGGCACGAGATCGCCGACCCACGGACCCGCGCAGATCACCAGCTGCCGCGCCCTGTACGTGTCGCCGTCGGTGGTGACGGTCACGCCCCGCGGCGACGCCGTCCATCGAAGCACCCGTTGGCCGACATTCAGCCGCGCGCCGGCTCGCATCCCCAGCGTCAGCTGCGCCGCCACCGCTCGCTCCGGCCGCACGTACCCGGCCTGCGGCTCGTGGTAGCCGACGGTCTGCTCGTCGACGGCGAACATGGGAAAGCCGGAGCGCAGCTCGGCGTTGCTCAGGTCCCGGTGCTTGATCTCGTACTGGCGCGCCGCGGCCCGCGTCTCGGCGAGAAAGGTGCTGGACGGATGGGCCAGGATGACGATCCCCGGCTGGGAGAGCAGCTGGGCGCCGCTGTCATGCTCGATCTCGCGCCACAGCTCGTGCGAGCGCCGGGCCAGAGGCACGTACTCCCGCCCCTCGCCGATGGCCACGCGGGTGATGCGCGTGTCCCCGTGCGTCGAGCCCCAGGCGTGCGGAGGTGCGTACTGGTCGATCCCGATGACCGAGACCCCCCGCGAGGCCAGCGCCCGGCAGGCGGCGCTCCCCATCGCGCCCAGTCCGACGACGATGACGTCAGCGCTGTCCATTGCCGCATCATCGCGAAGCTCGCCCCCGGCCGGGACGCGGCCGCGTCAGAGCTCGAGGGTGACCTCGCTCGCGGGCTGCGTACAGCAGAGGAGCACCCGCTCGCCCTCGGGCCGCTCCAGCGGCTCGGTGCCGTAGCTGACCTCGCCGGCGAGCAGCCCCGTCTCGCAGTAATGGCAGACCCCGATGCGGCACCCGAAGCTCACCTGGATGTCGCAGGCCTCGGCGAACTCGAGCAGGCTCCCGTAGCTCGGATCCCAGGAGACGACCAGATCGCTGCGGCTGAACGTCACCTCCGGCCCGGTCCCGGGCGGCCCGACCGGCTGGTGAGGGGGAGGGTGCTCGCCGTCGAGACCGGGGGCCGCGATCACCGCCTGGGCGCCGAACACCTCCATCGCGACATGCTCGGGCGTGGTGCCGCCGGCGACGAGCGCCGCTGACAGCGATCGCATGAACCCCTCGGGTCCACACAGGTAATAGTCGGCGTCGCCGGGAACGCCCGCGGCGGCGATCGTCTCGAGGGAGAGACGCCCGGCCCGGTCAAAGTCCGCGCCCGGTGTCTCGCCGGGGGCGGGCCGGCTGTAGCTGATGAGGCGGTGGGCGTGGGGCAGCGCGGCGAGCAGCCGTGCGCTCTCGGCGGCGAAGGCGTGCTCCTGCCCGTCGCGGGCGCCGTGCACCCACCACACCTCCCGGGCGCTGCGCGCGTCGGCGAGAGCGTGGAGCATCGCCAGCACCGGCGTCGCACCAACGCCGGCGCTGAGCAGGACCACCGGCCGGTCGTCGTCGCGCAGGGTGAAGGCGCCACGTGGCGCCGCCGCCTCGATCGTGTCGCCGACCCGCAGATGCTCGTGCAGGAAGGTGCTCACGACGCCGTGGGGCTCGCGCTTGACGCTGATGCGATACCCGTGGCGATCCACGGGCCTGGAGAGCGAGTAGCTGCGGATGACCGTGGGCTGACCGGGACCGCCGGGGCGCAGCCGCACGGTGAGGTACTGGCCCGGACTCACCGTGTCCGGCGCCGGCAGCGCGCCGTCGGGGCGGGCCAGCGTGAACGATGTGATCGTCCTGCTCTCGGGCCGGATGTCGGTGACCGTGAGCGGCTCAAAGCCCTGCCAGGCCGGCGGAGCGGGCGCCTGGGCGGTGGTCTCGTCCTGTTCGAGCAGGGTGCGGAACGAGCCCTTCCATCCCTCGCTGAGCGCCGGGATCCGCAGCGCGCGCTCCAGCGTGCGGCGCGAGCGATGGGGCAGGTAGAGCAGGCCGTCGATGTCCGCGACGCTGAGCTGCTCGGGCCCGCGCAGCAGCCGCACGATCGCGTCGCCGGCCTGGACCGGCCCCTCCTCCAGCACGCGGAGGTAGAAGCCGGGCCGGTGGTGGGCCACCAGCAGCGAGGGCATGCGCGGCTCCTCCATGCGGATCCCCAGGCGAAAACACGTCACCCGCGGCTGGGTGACCTCAAAGGTCGCGCCTCCGATCCCGTAGCGGTCCCCGATGCACACCTCGTCGTCGGCGAGCCCCTCCACGGTGAAGTTCTCCCCGAACAGGCCGTAGGTGAAGCCGCTGCGGCCCAGCTCGTGCTCCCAGTAGCGGTAGGACTCCAGCTGGTACACGTAGACCGCGCGATGCTCGCCGCCATGGGCGTTGCGGTCGGCCTGATCGTCGCCGTCGATGTTGATCTGCCGCACCATCCGCGGCCCGCTGACGGGCTCCTTCCAGATGGCGGTGCGGACGGTCTTGCCCTCCCACGCCACATCGCGCGCCCCTCCGACGTTGAGCGAGACGAGCCGCCCGGCGTGCGCGGATGTCGCGTCGGCGCGGCTCACCCGGCGTGCGTCGCGTCGTCGTGGCGGCGGTTGACCTCGGCTGCGAGATCGAGGAGGGGAGAGGGGTCACCGGCAGCCGCCGCCGCGGCAGCGATGCTCCGTGCCCCCGGGAGCCAGCGGCGCGCCGCCGTGCTGACGCAGGTGGCGATGGTCTTGCGGTCTGGCATCTGGGCTCCTTTGCGCTCGCTGTGCGGACCGGGCATGGCCGGATCCGATGTCACAGCGATCAGTGCCAGGGGAGGAATCGTTCTTACCGCCGCTCGTGCTCGTGGTGTGCCCTGCGGGTCAGTCGGGACCGACATCGCCGAAGGCCCGCGCCGCCTCCATGAGCCCATCGCGGTCCGCGCGGCAGCCGGCGCAACTGCGCAGATGGATCGCGGTGCCTGGGAAAGCGGCCGCAGGGTCCTGCCCGGCCAGCTCCAGATCGACGTAGGCGTCCAGGATCGCCTCGCCGGCGGTGCAGCCGGCATCCCCGTGGAGGGCTCGCAGCAGGTCGTCGAGGTGGCGGACGTCGTCGCTCATCGTGTGACCGCATCCTCCTCGACGACGGGATGGCCGGCGCCGGCCAGGCTCGCGCGGAGGCTGCGGCGGGCGTCGAACAGGTTCTTGTAGAGCGCGTTGCGGTTGGAGCCGAGCTGGAGGGCGAGGACGTCAATGGGGACATCGTTGAGCGCAATGGCCACGAACACCTCGCGCTGGCGCTCAGTCAGCGTGCCGATCGCCGCCGACAGCGTCTCGAGCTGCTCGCGCTGCTCCAGCCGATCGCCGGGCCGCGGCGACAGCCTGTCAGGCAGACGCTCGAAGCTCAACTCCTCGTTGGGGGGCGGATGGCGATGCCAGGCATGCCGGGCGACCTTGCTGGAGACCTCGAACACGGCGAACTTGTACGCCCACGTGGTGAAGCGGCTGAGTCCGCGGAAGTCATCGAGCCGCCTGAGGATGTTCATGAGGGCGTCGTCGGCCGATTGCTGAGCCAGGTCGTCGAACTCGGGGCCGCTGATCGAGCCCAGCTGGGAGCGGCGGCGCGAGAGCTCGTGGAAGGCGACCCGCAGCAGCACCTCGTGCAGCCGGGCCACGGCCTGGTCGTGGCGAGGGTGCCCGGCCCGAAGCTGCTCCACCCACCGGCACGACTCATCATCGTGGCGGGCCTGGGTGCCAGGGTGCGGCTCGTCGGTCACCTCGTCGCATGCTAATCGCCTCTCCGGCCCATTGGTGCGGCGCTCGGGGCGGTTCTTACCGTGCCGTGGGCCCGGTAAGAGCGGTCGAGGCGGTGCCACTGATCCAGGCAGCCGGACGTTGACCGGCCTCACCGGATCGAGCACGCGAGCGAAGGGACGGAAAGACATGGGATTGGCCTGGCAGCAGGGCCCTCTGGCACCGGGCGCGCAGGGGACGTTCCTGGTCGCGCAACCGCTCCCCGAGCGGCTGCTCTACGCCGAGCCGCTGCGCCGGCGCACGCGGGTGCGGTTCGGGGGTGCGTGGATCGCGGACAGCGACGACGTCATGATCCTGCATGAGCCGGGGCGCTATCCGGTCGCATACTTCCCCAAGGCCGACCTGGCCGACGGGGTGCTCCGGGACACCGAGCGCATCACCGATCACCCGGAGCTCGGCCGCACCGCGTGGTACGCGGTGCGCCACGGCGATCACGAGGCGCCGCGCGGCGCGTGGGAGCACGCCGCGCTGCCCGCCTTCGCCGCCGTCCTCGCCGACCGGGTCGCGTTCGCCTGGCATGCCATGGAGGCGTTCTACGAGGAGGAGGAGCGGATCCTCGGTCACGCCGCGGACGCCTATCACCGCATCGACATCCGCCAGACCGCGCGCCACGTCGTCGTGCGGGCGGGCGATCAGGTCGTGGCCGAGACGGAGCGGCCGCTGGTCCTCTACGAGTCCGGCTTCGCGCCCCGCTGGTATGTCCCCCGCGAGGATGTCGACGCGCAGCGGCTCGCGCCGGTGTCGCGCCAGACGTTCTGCCCCTACAAGGGTCTGTGTGACTACTACGACATCGGCGAGGTCCACCGGGCCGCCTGGTCCTACCGCGACGCCTACCGCGAGGTGGACCGCATCGACGATCTCATCTCCTTCGAGCCTGACAAGGTGACGGTCACCGTCGACGGCGAGCGGCTCGAGCTCTCGCCGGGGCAGCAGGTGGTCCCTCACGGGCCCGACCGCGGCCTGACACCCGACGAGGTTGGAGCTCAGGATGGGGCCGGTGACACGCGGGGCAGGGTCGCACCCCGCTGACATACTGCGCGCATGCCGCGGCGAGAGACGACGGACTCGGATGACGCCGCGCCATCTCCGACCCTTCGTTCCCAGCACGTGCAGGCCACGCGCCGCGCCGTGCTAGCGGCCGCGCGCGCCTCGTTCGGCAGCAAGGGCTACGCGCAGACGTCGGTTGACGAGATCGCCGCGGCGGCGCGGGTCACCAAGGGCGCGGTCTATCACCACTTCTCGGGCAAGGAGGCGTTGTTCCGCGCTGTCTGGACGGAGGTCGAGGCTGAGGCGACGGCACGCGCGGCGAGCGCCGGAGATTCCGACTCGCCACCGATCGAGCAGCTCGTGACCGAGGTGGACGCCTACCTGGAGGTCGCGCTCGACGAGGAGGTCAGGCAGATCACGCTGATCGACGGGCCGGTTGTGCTCGGTCTCGAGCCCGAGGGCCCGGTCGAGCAGCATCCCGGCCACGTCGCTCTGCGAGCGTTCATCGCCGCCGCGATCGATCGGGGCGAGCTGCGCGACCTGGACCCCGGCGTGTTCGCGCACCTCGTCGGAGGACTGGCGCTCCTGGGCGGCCTGGTGATCGCGCGTGCCGGCGACCCCGAGACGACCAGAGCGACGGTCGGGCAGGCGATCGAGCTGATGCTGAGGGCGCTCGGGCCTGGCGACGGGTCAGGGTCCTGACCGGGCCCGACACGACGGCTTGACCGTCTGACATACCGAGAGTATGTTGGCGACTTATGGAATCTCAACGGCTTGAAACCCGGCTCGGACCTCTGGCCTGGCGGTCATCTGGTCACGGGCCCACGCTGGTGTTCTTCGCGGGCGCGCTCGCCAATGGCGACTTGTGGCGCGATGTCGTCGCCGCGCTGGAGGACCGCTACCGCTGCATCACCGTCGACCTGCCGCTCGGCGCGCACCCGTGGCCTCTGGCGCCGGGCGCCGACCGATCGGCCGTGTCGCTGGCTCGGCTGATGCTCGACGCCCTCGAGTTGCTGGAGGTCGACGATGCCACCGTGGTTGCCAACGACACCGCCGGCGGCCTGCTCCTGCTCTCGTTGGCCACCGGACATCCGGCGTTGGGGCGGATCGGCCGGCTGGTGCTGACCAACTGCGACAGCTACGACCAGTTCCCGCCGGACGCGCTGAAGAAAGCAGCGGCGATGTGCCGCCGCTTCCCCCGGATCGCCAGAGGCGCGTTCCGGCTGCAGATGAGGACGGCGATCGGCCGGCGTAGGGGCACCGCCACGGTTCTCGCGACCGGGCTGGACCCCGAGCGCGAGGAGTCCTTCTACGGGCCGGCTCGACGCGACCCCCGCGTGGCGGCCGACGCAGTCGCGGCGATCGGCGGCTGTCGCCCCGAGCTGCTCGTCGATGCTGCCGAGGCGATCCCACGCTTTGAGCGGCCGGTCCTGCTCATCTGGGGCGAGTCCGACGACTTCTTCCCGATGGCGCACGCGCACCGGCTGGCGTCCGCGTTCCCCCAGGCGACCCTGGTCTCCGTGCCTGGGGCCAAGGCATGGGTGCCGATCGACAATCCGGCCGCGGTGGCCGATGGCATCGCCAGTCACGTCCCGGTGGCGGTGGCCTGACGTGTAGCGTTTGAGCATGGCCGCTGACGGCACCGAGAACGAGAAGACCGAGGCGAAGGCAGACCACGAGCCGCCGGCCGGGGCGCAGGCGACCGGCAGTTGGACCGGGGAGCGCGGGTCCCTGGACTACACCGTGAACGCCGGCTGGACCGTTCTGCGCAAGAAGGAGAAGCCGGCAGCGGAGATCTTCTCGGTCTCCTATGTCGCTGCGGGGGATGGCGAGCGTCCGGTGACCTTCGTCTTCAACGGCGGCCCGGGGGCGTCCTCGGCGTTCCTGCACATGGGCGCCGTCGGACCGCTGCGGGTGGCCTTCCCGGCTGACGGCAGGCCACCGCAGATGCCGTCCCGCTTGGTCTCCAACGACGAGTCGTGGCTGGGCTTCACGGATCTGGTGCTGGTCGACCCGGTCGGCACCGGCTTCAGCCGCATCATCGAGGAGGACGGCAAGGAGCGCGAGGATCACCCCAAGCGCGACGGCAGCGATGACGGGCGCGCCCGGGAGTACTTCGGCTACAAACGCGACCTCGAGTCGCTGTGCGAGTTCATGAGCCGGTGGCTCTCCGACCAGCGTCGCTGGGGCTCGCCGGTGTTCATCGCTGGCGAGAGCTACGGCGGATATCGCGTTGGGCGGCTGGTGCGCATGCTGCAGGAAACGACCGGCATCGGGCTCAGCGGCGCGGTGCTGATCTCGCCGGCGCTCGAGCTCGTCTCGCTGCGGCCGACCGACTACGACGTGCTCGGCTGGGTCGACCTGCTGCCGACCATGGCGCTCACCGCCGTGCGCCACGGCCGCTCGCGTGCGTTCGGGGCCGGTACCTCGCATGCGGAGGTCTGTGCCGAGGCCGAGAGTTTCGCCACCGGCGACTACGCCACGCTGCTGGCCCGCGGCGCGTCGATGCCGGCGGCCGAACGCGAGCGGATCCTGGCGCGCCTGGGCGACCTCGTCGGCCTTGCCCCGGACCTGGTCTCGCGGACCGAGGGCCACATCACCATCGCCACGTTCTCACGCGAGCTGCTGCGCGACGAGCGCAAGGTGCTCGGCTGGTATGACGCGACCATCACCGCCAGCGACCCGTTCCCCGATCGCGAGGAGTTCGCCGGACCGGACCCGACGCTCGCCGGCATCGACATGGTGTTCACGACGGCGATCAACCGGCACCTCAGGTCGGACATCGGCGTGCGGACCGACCGCGAGTACCTCGTGCTCAGCGATGAGGTCAACGCGGCCTGGCGCAACGACGCCCCCGAGGACTTCTTCACGCCGCCAGTCGGCGCCACCGACGACTTCCGCTACGGGATGGCGCTCAACCCTCACATGAAGGCCTTCATCACCCACGGTCGTTTCGACCTCGTGACCCCGTACTACACCACCGATCGGCTGCGCAACCTCATGCGCTTGGACAGGCAGATGGCTGCCCGGCTGACCGTCCGCCATTTCGACGGCGGGCACATGTTCTATGCCTGGGAGGCCAGCCGGCGCGAGTTCACCGCCGCGATCGCCGCGTTCGTGGCCGACGCGCTCGCCCCCGGCTGAACGGTGTGACGCCGTGGCGCTGCCGCTGCGCGCTGCGTGCGCCGTGCGCCGTGCGCCGGGCGATGAGTTTCGTGGCGCGGGCCGGTCTGTAGCGTGGACCGCTACGGAAAATCGGAGGAGCGCGAGATGGCGAACAACGTGATGCTCGGCGACGTCAACACCTGGTATGACGAGGTGGGGTCAGGCGACCCGCTGGTGCTGCTTCATCCCGGCGGGGCCGGCGTCGACGCGCGGGCGTTCGGGCCGAACCTCGGTCCGCTGGCCGCGCACTTCCGCGTCTACACGCCGGAGCGCCGGGCCCACGGGCGCACGCCGGATGTGGCGGGCCCGATCACTTACGAGGCGATGGCGCAGGACACCATCGCCTTCCTCGAGGCCGTCGTCGGCGGCCGCGCGCATCTCGTCGGCTACAGCGACGGAGCGGTCGTCGCCCTCTACGTCGCGCTGCGCCGCCCGGACCTGGTCGATCGCCTGGCCCTCGTCGCGGGCGTGTTTCATTTCAACGGGTGGCTTCCGCACGTCCTCGACGCGGGCACGGAGCCGCCGGCGTTCCTCGAGCGCCTCTATGCGGAGATCTCCCCCGACGGGCCGGAGCACTATCCGGTCGTCGTCGAGAAGCTGGCCACGATGCACTCCACGGAGCCGACGCTGACCACGGATGATCTGGCCGGCGTCGGAAGCCGGACGCTCGTGATGGTGAGCGACGACGACGAGGTGCCGCTCGAGCACGCGGCCGCCATGTACGGCGCCATTCCCACTGCTGAGCTCATGGTCGTGCCCGGCACGTCTCACGGGCTGCTCGTCGAGAAGCCCGAGCTCTGCAACGAGGTCATCGTCCAGTTCCTGGCCACCGACCCGGTCCGTCTCATGGCGCCCATCCGCCGAGCCGCGACGCAGTGACGCGCGTGGAGCGCAGCACGGTCGGCATCTTCGCCGAGGCCTTCCTGCGTCGTGCGAGGTTCTCCGCCCAATCGGGCGGCACGCTGTTCGACGATCCCGGTCTGGTGGGACTTCAACTCCGGGACGGTCGCGTGAGCTTGCTCGTGGTCGACGATCAGGCCCTCGCGCCGCTGGCGACGCTGCTGGACCAGCAACCTCAGGGCGTCATCCGCGTCCTGCCCGCCGCGTCGCGCAGCCGCGCGATGCTCGAGGCGCAGCCCCGGTGGGGGACCGAGTCACTCACCGCGATGGTGTGCCGAGACCTGATGGCGGTCCCCGACGTGCCGCTCCCTGAGAGCGTTGCGCTGCGCCCTGTGTCGCTCGATCCCGGCGGGGCAGAGGGGTTCGTTGACCTGATCGAGGTCACCGCGATGGTGGTCGAGGCGGATCCGGCCGCCGCGGGCGAGGACCCTGAGCGGATGGCCGCTTCTCTGCGCGCGGTCAGGCCGGCGCCCACGTTCTACGCCGCGGTTGACAGCTCAGGGGCCGTTCGCGGCACCTCGAGCTGCCGTGTGTTCGGGCGCGACGCGAGCATCTTCTTCATCAACACCCATCAGGACTGGCGCCGGCGCGGGATCGGCCGGTCGATGACGGGCGCCGCGCTGCATGCCGCGCGCGACGCCGGCGCGACGCGCGCCTGTCTGGACGCCACCGACGTCGGAGCGTCGATCTATCTCAGCGTCGGCTTTGAGAGCGCGGGGCCGATGGCGGAGTTCGCGACGTCCGGCTAGACGGCTCGCCTCAGTGCGCGGCTTGCTCGGCGCGTCGCGGAAGCTTCCAGCCCGGGCGGATGAAGTGGCAGGTGTAGCCGTCGGGGTAGCGCTCGAGATAGTCCTGGTGCTCAGGCTCGGCCTCCCAGAACGGCCCAGCGGGTTCCACTTCGGTGACGACCTTGCCGGGCCACAGGCCGGAGGCCTCGACGTCGGCGATCGTGTCCTCGGCGACGCGGCGCTGCTCGTCGTCGACGTAGTAGATCGCTGAGCGATAGCTGGTGCCGATGTCGTTGCCCTGACGATTCTTGGTCGTCGGGTCGTGGATCTGGAAGAAGAACTCCAGCAGGTCGCGATAGGAGATGCGGTCGGGGTCGAACGTGATCTCGATCGCCTCCGCGTGTGACCCGTGGTTGCGGTAGGTCGCGTTCGGCGTGTCGCCGCCGCTGTAGCCGACGCGCGTGGCGGTCACGCCATCGAGCTTGCGGACGAGGTCCTCGACCCCCCAGAAGCACCCGCCGGCCAGGATCGCCTTCTCGGTTTCGGCCATCTCGCTGCTCCTTCTCGTCTCGGTTCCTCGGTCTCGGACACACATGGTGACAGCCCCGCGAGCCGGGGACCGCCGTCCCGGCCTCTCTGGCGCGGTGATGGCGTATCATTGCGCCATATGTCCGCCACGACAATCGATATCCGTCAGCCCGAAATCGTCGCACGCGAGCTCGGCCAGGTGAACGCCCGGCTGGCCAGAGAGCATGAGACGCCGGCGTCGGTGGCCGGCGTGGTGGCAGATGTGGCCGACGCCATCGCCGGCGGAGATGACGGTGCGATCGCGTTGGTCAATCCGTGGCTGTGGATCAAGCTCCAGAGCGCCGCGATCCGCGCCCAGTCAGCACTGCGCGAAGAGGACCCGGAACGGCGGCGCCACCTGCGCCTGGCGCTGGAGCAGATGCGGTTCCTGTTCGCGCGGATCGCGGACCGTGAGCCGATCGGCGAGGACCGCCCGGTCCATGACGTCGTCCGCTGGCTCGATACCGCGTTGGCGTCCGTGAGCCAGCCGCGCAAGGCCGAGCTGCTGGATGTCAGCCCCCGTACCTACCAGCGCTGGATCTCCGCCCAGGAGTCAGTGCGCCCGAGCGCCGACGACGAGCGTCGCCTGCGCATCGTGGCGCGGATCGTCAACCAGCTGCGCCATAGCCTCACCGGCCCAGGCGTGGTGGACTGGTTCGAGCACCCACGGGCCGACCTTCAAGGAGCCACGCCGGCCGGCGTCCTCGACGATCCGGACAAGCTGGAGCTGCTGATCACCGCCGCCGCGGCCTCTCGCGGCAACATCGCGGCGTAGCGAGCCTCGCCGTGGAGGTCGTGGCCTTTCGCCTGGCGAACTACGAGACGCCGCTGTGGTCAGTCGAGAACTTCTCGGCCGGCCGCTACAACGCCGCCGGCTCGGGCGCCACGCAGTACCTCAGCCTGCACCCGCTCACCCCGTGGGCCGAGCTGCTGCGCAACGAGGACCGCCGCACAGGCGCCCGTGCGGTGCTCATGCGCTACCCGCTGTGGGCGATCCGCGTGCAGTTCGACGGCGAGCCGTTTGACCTCACCTTCGACAACGCGGCCGACTTCGGGATCAGCCCGGCCGATCTCGTTGCCGATGACCAGCGCCCCTGCCGCGCGCTCGCCGAGTCGTTTCGCGCGGGCGGCCCTCACGCCTTCACGGCTCCGTCGGCCGCGCTGCCGGGCACCCTCAATCTGGTCGTTCTCGAGCCTCACGTCCTCGTCTCCTTCAACCAGGTGCCGTTGGACGAGATCGACTGGCCGGGCAGCGTGACCTCCCAGGACGGCCGGTGCCCGGATGGCCTGTGGGATGCGGTCCACTACCGGGCGGCCCCCGCGAAGCACCCCGGCCTGGCCGCGTGGGAGCGAGGCGAGGCCTTCGTCTTCGAGGAGCCCGCGGTGTCAACCGCCACGCTCGCGATTTAGCCCCGCGCGCCCGCGGCCGCGGGCGCTGCCGCGCCCGCGGCCGCGGCAGAGTTCGTCTCACAGGACGAGAAGGACAGCTGGATCACGGTCCACGGCGTGATCGCCGACATCTCGTGGGTCCTGGCCCTGGTGACCGCCGGTTACGCCTGGCGGACGCTCCGCGGGTCCTATCCGGGCCTGGTGTACGGGTGCGCCGGCCTGTTCGTGATCACGCTGGCGCAGACCGGCATCGGCCATCTCATCACCGATGACGGGCACGATTGGCTGATCGGGGTTCACGTCCCGGCCTTGATCATCTTTGGCCTGACGACCTGGATCACCACTCGCTCGATCCGCCTGGCCCGGTTCGATCCGCGCTGAGCCGCCAGCGGCGCCGGCCCGGCGCGATCCCTTCCACCGGTAGACGATCCCGCCCTGCACCGAGGCGTCGCCCACCCGCCGCGCGCTCGCCCATGAGATAGTCGCGTCGTGTCGAGGCGCCGCGCGCACGAGATGGTCGCGCCGAACGGGGCGATCCGCCGCGCTCAGATCTCGTTCGGTGCGATGTGGGCGAGCGAGGGTGCGTTCACGGTCGGGCTCGGAGTCGTGGCCTTCCACGCTGGAGGCGTCACCGCGGTCGGCATTGTCACCGCGGCGCGCATGGCCGCGGCGGCGACGATGGCGCCGTGGCTGGCGACGATCGCTGACCGGGTCCGCCGCGAGCGCGTCCTGACCGGCGTGGGTCTCGTGCGGACGGCCATGCTGGGCGGCGCGGCGGCGGTCACCGCCGGCGGCGGCCCGACGGCCGTGACGTACGTACTGGCCGTCGTGGCGACGGTCGCGCAGGTCGTCTACCGCCCGGCGCATTCTGCGCTCCTGCCCGCGCTGTGCCGGTCGCCCGAGCAGTTGACGCACGCCAACGCGGTGCGCGGCCTCCTCGACTCGTCGGCCACCCTGGGCGGTCCCGCGGCCGCGGCCGTCCTGCTTGCGGTGAGCGGGCCGGCGGCGGTGTTCGGGGCCAGCGCGGGCGCGGCGCTGGTCGGTGGGCTGGTCGTCGTCGGGCTCTCCTACGACGCGCCGCCGCGATCGGAGGCCGGTGCGGGCGGGGCCCGTCAACTGCTGGAGGGCTTCCGGGCGATCGCGGCCGACCGCGGCCTGGCGCTGATCACCTCGCTCGGGGTCGTGCAGACGTTCACGCGGGGGTGCCTGACGGTGTTCACCGTGGTCGTCGCCATCAAGCTCCTGGGCACGGGGAACTCCGGCGTCGGTGTGTTGACGGCGGTGGTCGGCGCGGGCGGAATGGTCGGATCGCTGGTCGCGTTCAGGCTGGTCGGCCAGGGCCGGCTCGCGTTCTGGTTCGGCGTCGGCATCGCACTGTTCGGCGCGCCCCTCGTCATTGTCGGCGCGGTCGCTCAGCCGCTGCCCGTGATCGTCCTGCTCGGGCTTGTCGGCGTCGGCAACGCGCTGATCGACGTGGGCGGCTTCACGCTGCTGGCTCGCCTGGCCGACGAGACTGTGCTGGCTCGCATGTTCGCGGGCTTCGAGGCGATCCTGACCCTTGGGGTCGCCGTCGGCGGCCTCGTCGCGCCGCTCGTCATCAACCTGCTCGGTCTCCGTGCGTCTCTGGTGGTGATCGGGTTGCTCGCGCCGGTGGCGGTGTTCGCCGCTCGGCCGGCGCTGCGCCGGCTGGATGCCAGGGTGAGCGTGCGCGACGTGGACATCGATGCCCTGCGTGAGATCGACATGCTGAGCGTGCTCCCGGTGGCGACCATCGAGCAGTTGGCCGGCGCCCTCGAGCACGCCCAGCTCGAGCCCGGTCGGCCGGTGTTCCGCCAGGGAGAGCCCGGCGAGCACTTCTACGTCGTTCGCTCGGGCCGCGCCGAGGTGGTCCGTGATGGAATGGTGGTACGCACCCTCGGCCCGGGCGAGTGCTTTGGCGAGATCGCCCTGCTGCACGATCAGCCACGGACGGCCACCGTGCGCGCCGCCCCGGACGCCCCGCTGGTGGTCAGCCGGCTGCGGCGCAGCGCCTACCTGACGGCGGTGACCGGCTATCCGGCCGCGGCGGCCGCGGGCGACGACCTCGTGACCAGCCGCCTGGAGGCCGACGCGCGGCGGGCTGGCGGCTCAGGACTCGGAGGCGACCCGACGTGGTCGCCGGAGGCCCAGCATGTAGGGCATGCCGCGACCGGCGACATCGAGCGTCCTGGCGAACCGCCCGAGCCAGCCCGGATCGGGTAGGGGCGGCGACGGACCGGCGACTCCGGCGATGTCGGCGAAGTAGGTCCGGACGCGCCCGATCCCCTCGAGCTCCTGCTCGACCTCCTGCACCGGATCGAATCCACCCGCGCTGTCACGGTAGAGCTCCTCAGAGAAGAGGACGTACTCGGGCGCCGGGACGGTGTTCTTCAGCAGCCGGTGGACGAGAATGACGTCGATTCCGACGAGCTTGCGCCGGTCCCTGATCGTCTGGGTCGCGACCTCGCCGACGTGCGCGACGAACTTCAGCTTCAGGTTGTTGGCCTGCTCGCAGGCATCGCACGGACACAGGTTGGTGGCGACGTACTGGCGCTCGCGGTGAAACGCCTGGTGCATGCCGGCGACGGCCTGGGACAGGAGGGCGGCCGTCGCGGCGGCGTCGAGGGCGTCTGCCTGCCGTGAGAGGAACGCCGCATCGCCCTCGATCTCGATCAGCTCGAAGTCGCCGGCGGCGTCGATCACCGCCTCGAGCAACCGGGCGGTGTTGACCTCGGCGTGGGCCAGGCTCATCCGGTGGGTGCTCATGTACTCGGTGTAACCGCCGATGTCGGCGATCATCAGTAGCGCCCGCTCGGATCCCATGGCGCCATCCTAACCGGGTGGTCCGGCCTCGGACTCACGTATGGTGCGACGCCTGTCGTAGGCGCCCCACCGGAAGCCGGTGGGGTGGGGCTCGGGCGCCAGCGGCGCGCGTGGCCGGCCCGTGACGGTGTCCTGGAGGTTGTACTGCGCCGGCGCGATGTCGTTGGGTGTGTCGGGATGAAACAACGAGGCCAGGTACTGCAGCTGACCGCGGCCCGGGCCCTGTTCGAACATGCCCCCGCCGTAGATGCCGACGCTGTGCTCCTGGCAGTAGTCGTACGTGTCAAACAGGGCTCGCACACTGCCGAAGCGGGCGGGCTTGACGTTGAGCATCCGCGGGCGCCAGGGCAGCGCCTCGATGTCGGCGACCGAGTGGATCGGCTCGTCCCAGGTGATCCGGTCTCGATGGCGCTCCAGCAGCGGTCGCGTGCTGGGCTCGAGTGCCGGATCCTCGATCCACGCCTCGGGCAGTCCCTCGATGACACGCGCGTACAGGCGGGGCTCAGGCTCCATGGCCACGGCGAGGTTGCGATAGGAGCCCTTCAGGTCGATGATGTCGACGCAGCCCAGGCGGGCGAGTTCGGCCACTACGAGCTCGTCCCAGCTCGCGGTCGGGTCCAGCTTGAACCTCAGTCCCGGGTCCGCGGCCAGCCACGCGCGAACGGTCCCCAAGTTGGGCGGCTCGCCGATGCGGACGGAGGCCACGAAGTTGACCGGCCGTGCCCGGCGGCTGACGGCGTCCTGGAGCGAGACTCCGTTCTGGCGCAGGGCGAGGTCGAGCGCGGCGCTCTCGAACGCCCACCGCCGATAGAAGCGGGCGCTGTCGCGGATCGGCCTGACCGGGAACAGGTTGGCCAGGGCCAGCAGCCGCGAGAACTCGTCAAACGTGCGCGTCCCGTGCAGCCAGCTCAGATCACCGCCGCCGCGCAGCAGCTCGATCTGGTCGATCTGGTCCCAGGTGATGTCCTCGCCCTCGCCGACATGGTCAGCGCCGCAGAGGCGCACCACGATCGAGACCTTGGTGAACCCGCTGGTCGTATCGCGAACGATGGGCTGCAGCTCGCAGCCTTCGATCGTCAGCGGCAGCTCGGCGACGTGTGCGTAGGTCTCATCTCGAGTCACGTTTCAGCAGGCATCCTGGCGCACGACGGCGGTCCGAGACTCTACTGACGCGCCATCATGAGACCGGCCGGCTGTGGGGGACCTCACAGCCGGCGTGCTTGACTTGCCGCGGATGTCAGGGATGTCAGCGACGATCGAGGCGACGGACGCGAGCACCGACCGCGGCCAGGCCGCGGTCGCGCTGGCGGCCATCGTATGGTCGACGGCGGGTGTGCTTCAACGCCAGTTGTCCTCGTTGGACGTGGCGACGCAGGTGGCGGGGCGGGCGCTGTTCGCCGCGGTGGCGGTCGCGGCCTACGTCGCGGTGGCCGAGCGGGGCCGAGTCGTCGTGGCCTGCCGCTCGGTCGGCCGCGCCGGCGTCGCGTTTGCCGCCAGCGTGGCGGTCTCCTCGGGATCGTTCATCGTCGCGCTGAACCACGCGTCGGTCGCGCAGGTGTTGTTCATCCAGTCGATCGCGCCGGTGATGGCCGCGCTGCTGGGGCGCGCGCTACTGGGCGAGTCGCTCAGCATGCGCACCATGGTCGCAATGGCCGTCGCGCTGCTCGGCGTCGGCGTGATGGTGGGCTCACCGGGTGGCGGCAGCGCTCTGGGAGATGCGCTCTCGGTGGTGATGGCGCTCGGCTTCGCTGTCGCGATCGTCATCGCTCGTCACCGCCGCGACGTTTCGATGGCGCCGGCCACCGGGCTGGCCCAGCTGATGCTGCTGATCGCCGCCGCGCCCCTCGCGCTCGCCGGCGGCCTCAGCGTCAGTGTCCCCGACGTGTTGTGGCTGGCGCTGTTCGGCGCCGGGCAGATTGGGCTGGGGCTGATCCTGTTGACCATTGGCGCGCGCTTGATTCCGGCCGCTCAGGTCGCGCTGATCAGTCTGTTGGAGGTGGTGCTCGGGCCATTGTGGGTGTGGCTGGCGGTGGGCGAGCGGCCCGCCACCGCGACCTTGGTCGGCGGTGTGATCGTGGTCGCGGCGGTCGTGCTACAGGCCCGTGACCCAGCGGCGCCGCCGCGCGTCCGTCTCGCCGAGGCCGGAGCGGCCGAAGCTGAGCACCCGCCTCGCTGAGCCCGGGTCCAAGTCGGGAATCACCGGGTGGTGGCGTCCACGTCAGCAGCGAGGAGGTCCTCGAAGACGCGCAACATCTCCAGGGTCCCGGAGAAGGGCCGGGCCTCATCGGCGTCCTGGGCGCGGATGGTGCCCTCGAGGCGCTTGTCGTCGCCGCGGGCGACGTGGATGTGGAGGTCGATGGCCATGAGTGGTCCGGTCTGATCCGGTACCCCAAGCCTGACGCCGCGCACGGGAAAGCGCACTGGGGTAACCCCCTGACTTTTGCCTAGGAACGGTCCCCAGGCCGGCCCAGGTCAGTGGCCTAGGCGGAGGCGTTCAGGCGCGCCGCCAGGTCGTGGCGCGAGCGCACGTCGACCTTGGCGAACACGTTTGAGAGGTGGTACTCGATCGCCTTCGTCGACAGGTACAGCTCATCGGCGACCTCGCGGTTGGACTTGCCCGAGGCGACGAGCCGCGCCACGACCTCCTCGCGAGCGGTGAGCCCGTAGCGGTTCTCGCCGGCCTGGCGCTGGGCGCGCACGCCGCACGCTGACAGCTCCGCGTCGCAGCGCCCGACGAACGGCGCGGCCCCGAGCGACTCGAGCGCTGCGCGGCATGAGCGCAGCGTCGCGATCGCCTCGCGCCGGCGGCCGCACTGGCGCACGAATCGCCCGTAGGAGAGGTCGAGCAGTGCCTGATAGAGCGGCGAGCCCACCCTCGACGCCGCCCCCTGTGCCTCCGCGAACGCGGCCGTGGCCTCCTGGTCGCGTTCGCCGGCCCGCGCCAGCTCGGCCCGCAGCCTCCAGAGCTCGATCACGCTGATGTCGCTGTCGGCGGTCGCGCCCAGGTCGAACTGGCCGAGCGTGTCCTCGGCCTCGGGCAGCCGATCGGTGGCGATCAGCGCCTCGGCGTACATCAGCCGTGGCAGCCGGAACCCCATCCCGAGTGCCCGGTCAGCCCGTGGGTGGGCCACCAGGGGCGCCAGCGCCTCGAGCACCGCGGGCCACTCCGTACGCACCCAGGCGAGCTGGCCGGCGGCGACGCAGGACCAGTAGAGGCACAGAGGCAGCGGCGCCCGGGCCGCTGCGTGGGCGGCGGCGGCCACGTGTTGCTCGGCGGTCTCCCAATGACCGCGCCCCGCGGCGAGATGGGCCGCCACAGCATGCATCGTCGGCAGATCCCACGTCCGCGCGGCGTCCTCGCCCAGCTCCACGCCCATCTCGGAGTGGGCGGCGCCCTCCGCCCAGCGGCCGAGGTGGTAGTCGGCAACGGCCAGAGCGCTGTAGGCGTTGGGCAGGCTGCGCACCGGCGCGCCGGCCCGCGACCAGCGCAGCACGGTCTCGAGGTCCTCGGTGGCCCCGGCGAGGTCTCCCCACCAGAGCTTGATGGTGCCGCGCACGGCCAGCACGTCGGGCTCGAACGGCGCCGGGTCGATATGAGCGGGCGACGCGTCGTTGAGCTCGGCGATCGCCTCGGGCGCGCGACCGGCGACGCTCAGTCCGATCGCCTTGGCGTGGCGTGCGGTGACCCGGACCGTCGGCGCCGAGCCCGGTCCGTCGAGGGCGCGCTGGGCCCAGACCGTCGCCTCGTCGACCCGGCCGAGCAGCGCGTAGACCAGCGCCAGCGACGAGGCGAGCGGTCCCTCGAGCTCGGGGTGAAGGGCATAGTCAGGGCGGGTGACGACCTCGCGGAACAGGTCGGCCGCCTCGGCGAGTCGCCCCTCGGCCGCGGCGAGGATGCCGATGGTGAAGCTGCGGTGCGGGCTGTCGGCACAACGCAGGACGTCGTCACGACGGCTCGTGGCGGCCGCCACGTCGCCGGCCAGCAGCGTGTATTCGACGGCGCGCAGCAGGGCGCGCTCGCCCAGGGCGCGGTCAGCGGCGATGCGCGCCGCCCACAGCAGACGCTCGATGCCGGCGGCCAGGCGCCCGTCCGCGACCTCTGACTCGGCGTTGAGGACGAGCTCGGCGGCCAGAGCATCGTCGTTGCCGTGGCTGGCGGCGGCACGGTGGGCGAGCGCGTCAGCGCCCGCTGTCTGCTCGGCCCAGCGCAGGTGCAGGTCGCTGCGGCGCGCGGGGGAGAGGTCGTCGCGCACCGCGGCACGCATGAGCGGGTGGGGGAAGGTGATCTCCTCGGGAAGCCGTGTGGGAACGATCGCCAGAACGTCGGCGGCGAGCGCCTGGTCACGCGCGCTGCCGGGGTCGCTCAGCCGCGCGACTGCCCCGGCCTGCGCCAGCCCGCACCGCGTGCCCCCGACCGCCGCGGCCGCCAGGAGGCTCTGGGTGTCGGCGCCCAGTTCAGACAGGCGGGCGAGGATGGTGGCGGCGAGAGAATGTGGCGCGGGCAGCGCCCCCGGCTGGAAGTTGAGCGTCTCCAGCGGGATCTCCTCCAGCAGCGCCTTGACGTAGAGGGGATGGCCACTGGTGTGCTCGCGCAGCCGTTCGCCCGCCGCCACCGTGAGCTGGCCGATGCCCAGGGACTCGGCGAACTGGCAGACCTCGGCGCCGGTCAACCCCGGGAGCCTGATCCGCTGGACGCGCTCCGCGTCAGCGAGGAACCGCGCCCAGCTGGTGCCGAGCCGGCCGGGTGGGTCAGACCGGCTGGCGATGAGCACCACGATCCGGTCGCCGTGCAGGCGCCGCATGGCGAAGAGCAGCGCGCCGGCTGACTGCGCATCCATCCAGTGGGCGTCGTCGACGGCGACCACCGCTGCCGCGTCGGACTGGACCGCTCCGAGCATCGCCAGCACGTCGGCCCCCACGGCGAACGGGGTGGCGGTCGGTTCGGGCTCGGACGGCGCATCGACGCCGGCGGCGCTGGACTCCGCACGCGCGCGGTGAAGCAGTTGTGTGACCACGCCGTAGTCCAGGGTGGTCTCTGACTCGTCGCCGCTGGCCGACAGCACCACCATGTCGCCGGCGGCGGCCAGGCAACGGCTCAGGAAGGCGGTCTTCCCGATTCCGGCCTCGCCCTCGATCCAGAGGACCTGCGAGCGGCCCGTGCGCGCCGCGTCCATGGCCTGCGCTACGGCTTGGCGCTCGGCCTCGCGCCCGACGAACTTCGCGGCTGGAGCCCCTTTGCCGCTCGGTCCCCGACCCACCTCTGTGATCACACCCGGCTCACCCCGGATTGAGCGAATCAGATAACTAGGGGGTTGTCTAGGGGCTGCCCCATGGCGGTCACATCCCGTAGGTGAGAGGCTTGCCACCACGACAAGAGCTGCCGCGGGACTGCATCGGCAGCCTCGGCGGCCAGCGGCGAAAGGACCGGACTGACGTGACTCGGATTCTGCAGGCGGTGGCGCAGACATGCGTGCGACGGCGATTCCTCGTGGTCGGCGTCTGGCTGGTGGCGGCGATCGCGCTGGTCGCGATCTCGCACCGGATGGGCGACAACACCAACGACAACCTGTCGCTGCCGGGCACCAACAGCCAGCTTGCGACCGACACGCTCGGGCAGTCCTTCCCCGCGCAGGCCAACGGGACGAGCCCGATCGTCGTCCATACCGCGAAGGGCAAGCTCACCGATTCGGCGAACGCCGACGCCATCAATCAGGCCGTGGCGGACCTGAGCAAGCAGCCTGACGTCGCCTCGGTGGTCAACCCCCTCACCTCCCAGGGCGCCTCGGCGCTCTCCAAGGACCAGACCACCGCCTACCTGTCGGTGACGCTGGCCCAGTCGCCCGGGTCGCTCTCCAAGCAAGACGCCCAGTCCATCATCGACACCGCCGCCAAGCCGATGCAGGCCGCGGGCCTGCAGGTGGAGACCGGCGGTCAGCTGGGTCAGAAGGTGTCCAAGCCGGCGACGGAGTCCAGCGAGCTCATCGGGATCGCCGCCGCGATGGTGATCCTCGCCTTCACGTTCGGAACGATCACCGCCATGCTGCTGCCGATCCTCACCGCGATCTTCGGCCTGCTCGTGACGCTCGCGATCGTCCGCATGCTCGGCCACGCGCTGACCGTCCCGTCGGTGGCCCCGACCCTGGCCACCATGATCGGGCTCGGCGTGGGGATCGACTACGCCCTGTTCATCGTCACGCGGCACTTCCGGGGCCTGGGCGACGGCATGGCCGTCAACGACTCGATCGTCCGCGCCAGCGCGACCTCGGGCGGGGCGGTGTTCTTTGCGGGCAGCACGGTGACGATCGCGCTCGTCTCGCTCGCCGTGGCGGGGATCCCGTTGGTCACGACCCTGGGTCTGATGGCCGCGATCGCGGTGGTGGTGGCGGTCCTGGCCGCCCTCACCCTGCTGCCGGCGGCGCTGGCGATCCTGGGGCCCCACATCAACTCGCTGCGGGTGCGCCGTCAGGTGAGCGAGGAGGAAGCCCGCACCGGCCGGTGGGCCGCCTGGGCCAACGACATCGCCAAGCGGCCGATCGTGGCCGGACTCGCGGCGCTGGTCATCCTCATTCCGCTCTCGATCCCGCTCCTCTCGCTCACCCTCGGTCAGCAGGATGTCGCCGCGCTGTCGACCAGCACCACCGCGCGACGGGCCAATGACCTGCTCAGCAAGTCCTTCGGCCCGGGCGTCAACGGGCCGCTCGTGGTGGCTGTCTCCCTGGGGTCACCGGCCACGCCGTCTGACCCGCGCCTGCAGACGCTCCAGAAGGACATCACGGCGACGCCGGGAGTGGCGGCGGTGACGCCGGCGCAGGTCGACAAGGCGGGCACCGGTGCGTACTTCAACGTGATCTCCACCCACGGCCCGGCGGAGGCACAGACGACCGATCTGGTGCACACGCTGCGCGACAGCGTCATCCCCAGCGCGGAGAAGGGCACCGACCTGCATGCTTACGTCGGCGGCAGCACCGCCGCCTATGACGATCTTGCCTCGCGCATCTCGGACAAGCTGCCGCTCCAGATCCTCGTGGTCATCGTCCTCAGCTTCCTGCTACTGATCCTCGCCTTCCGCTCGGTGGTGGTGCCGCTGCAGGCGGCGGTGATGAACCTGCTCTCGATCGCCGCGGCCTATGGGGTGCTCACGGCGGTGTTCCAGTACGGCTGGCTGGACGGGATCATCGGGCTCCACGGCTCGGTGCCGATCGTGTCCTACGTCCCGTTGTTCATGTTCGCGATCCTGTTTGGCCTGTCGATGGACTACGAGGTGTTCCTGGTCAGCCAGATCGAGGAGCACGTCCGCGCCGGCGAGGACAACCGCTCGTCGGTCATCGGCGGCATGGTCACCAGCGCACGGGTCATCACCGCGGCGGCGGCCATCATGGTCTTCGTCTTCGGCAGCTTCGTGCTCAACGGCGACCCGACGATCAAGCAGTTCGGCGTCGGGCTCGCGATCGCGGTCATCCTCGACGCAACCGTCGTCCGCTGCCTGCTCGTTCCCGCCGTCATGATCCTCATGGGCAAGCTCAACTGGTACATGCCGCGTTGGCTGGACCGGGTCGTCCCGCACGCCGACATCGAGGGCAGCTCCGCGTTCGAGCACGACGAGATCCCGGCCGCGCCGGCGCCCGCCCCCTGATCGTCGTCGCCAGGACGCCCGCTCTATGCTGCCCAGGCCGTGAGGGCTGGGCACGACCGCAGGGGGCATCGACGCGTCAGCGGGCCGCTGGCCGCGATTATTGCCGTCGCCGTGGCCGCGTTGGCCGTCCTCGGGCTGGCGCCGCCCGCTGCCCGCGCTGATCTCACCTGGAATGGGCCCCTCGCCGGCGACTCCGGTGGGCAGGGCTCGGCGATCGTCGCGGTCAGCTGTCCGTCGGACGCCACGTGCGTCGCGGTGACCGCCGGCGGCGGGGCGGTCGCGTTCGACCCCCGCGCTCCGACGAGCGCGACCCCGGCCACGATCGACACCGTCCCCCCGACCGGCCTCGCGTGCCCGCAGACGTCACAGTGCGCAAGCGTCGACGGCTCCGGGAACGTCGTCACCTTCGATCCGGCCGCGCCGTCGTCGCCGTCGAGCGATCCGATCGATGCCGGCCACTCGCTCACCGGCGTCGCGTGCGTGCCGGGGGGCGCGCAGTGCGTCGCCGTCGACGCCAGCGGGAACGCGCTGGCGTTCGATCCCGCCGCTCCGGGCGCTCCGACCGCCGATCCGTTGGAGTCCGGGATCAGGCTCATTGCCGTCGCCTGTCCCGCTCAGACGGTCTGTGTGGCGATCGACTCGGCCGACAGGGAGCTGACCTTCGATCCGCAGGCGGTCGCCGGTCCGAGCTCGTTGCAGACCGTCGACGCCACCGCCCACCAGCTCACGGCGCTGGTGTGTCCATCGGCCACGCAGTGCCTGGCGTTCGACAACGCCGGCCTGCAGATGAGCACCAATCCGCAAGCTCCCTCGGTGCCGACCACGACCACATTGGACTCCGGCGGCTCGATCACCGGCGCCGCCTGCTCGGGCGCCGGCCAATGCGACGCGATCGACTCCGCCGGCAACGTCTTCAGCTTCGTCCCGGGACAGACCGGAACAGCCGCCGCCGTCGATCCAGGCGGGACCCTCGCCGGGATTGCCTGCCTGACGCAATGCGTCGCCGGCGACACAACCGGCCATGTCCACACGTTCGCGCCGGCCGCGACCGGCGCCTCCGCCACCCTCATCGATGCCCAGGGCGCCTACTCGGCCGTCGCCTGCCCGGCTGTCGCGCAGTGCACCGCGATGGACAACTTCGGCGACGAGGCGACGTTCGATCCCGGTGGGACGGCATCGCCCGGCGCCGCTGACGTCGACGCCAACGCCGACGTCGTCTATGGCGTCGCATGCCCGTCAGCGGCGCAGTGCACGGCCGTCGATGATCTCGGCGCGGCGGCGACGTTCGACCCTCAGTCCCCGGCGGGGGCGACGGTGGCGACGATCGTGACCGGCCACCCGCTGCTCGCCGTCGCCTGCCCGTCTCTGACCCTGTGCATCGCGGTCGACGATGACCGCTACGCGGCGACGTTCGATCCGCAACGACCGGCGACCGCGGCGTACACCAACCTGGAGACGCCGGCCGGAGCGAGCATCGTCGGCATCGCCTGCCCCTCCTCGGCTCAGTGCACGGCGCTCGACGGGGCCGGAGACGCGGTCACCTTCGACCCGCAGGTAAGCGCCCGCCCGCCCACGCGATCACCCGTCCGCGTCCTGCCAGGACCGGGGGTGGCGATCGCCTGTCCGACCGCCGCTGTCTGCATCGCGGTCGACGCCGACGGCGACCGGGTCACGTTCGAGCCCTCCGCACCCGCCAAGCGCATGACCGCGACCATGTCCACCTCCCAGCCGGTCGCGCTGTCCTGCCCGACGGCGACCTACTGCGTAGCGGTGGACATGGACGGCACGGCCGTGGAGTTCGATCCACACGCCGCGGCGCCGACCGTGGCGCGTCCCATCGGAACCGGGGTCAAGGCAGCCGGGCTGGACTGTCCGTCGGCGGAGCGCTGCGTGGTGGTGGACTACGCGGGGACGGCGTTCACCGGCACCCAGACGATCCCCGGCGTACCGGCAGCGACCACGGCGCCCCGGATCACCGGCCATCTCGTGCAGGGCGACCTGCTCACCGCCAGGCAAGGGGTCTGGCGCAACGCCCCGACCTCGTACTCGGTCCAGTGGGAGCGGTGCACCCCGACCGGTCGGTCGTGTCGGCCGATCCCGGGAGCGATCGAACTCACCCACCGCGCCGTCTTGGCCGATGTCGGCCATACCCTGCGGATCGTGGAGATGGGCGCCAATCCGCTCGGGGACGGGCTCGCGGCAACCTCGCGCGCGACTCACGCCGTCGCCGGGCTCCCCGCCGGCCCCCATGTCTCCGCCGCCACGCTGATCGATCCGAGACATGGCGCGCCGCGGTTTGGGCTGGCGCTCACCGCTGCGCGCTACGGGCCGCTGCTGAAGAGGATCTCCGTACGGTTGCCGACCGGCGTCACGGTGAGGGCGCACGGCCCGCCCGGCGCCGGCGTGCTCGCCGTCGGCGGGCGCCGGGTTGGCGGCGACATCCGTCCGGTTCGCGGCGGCTTCGTCATTACCCTGCGCCACGGTGCGCCGAAGCTCCGCGTGGTGCTCGTGGCTCCCCGCCTGGCCGTCACCCCGAGGCTCGCGCCCCGACGGCGGGGGCGCGGCGCGCGACGGTTGACGGTGACGTGACGGTGGCGGTCGGCGCGGGACGGTCTGAGCGGACGACGGCTCTGCTCGCGGTGACGCGATGACCCGCGCCACCCGGGCCCTGGGCGCGGCCCTCCTCGTCCTCGTCCTCGCCGCCGCCGGCGCCGGGCCGACCGGACACGCGCTGGCCCGCGCTCCGCGTCCAAAGCCGCCTCGGCCCGCCGTCCGTGCGGCGACCGCCTCCGCCCGCCGGGCGTTGCTGCGCCGGTCAGACCTCGGCGCCGGGTGGTCGGCGGTCAGCGCCGCGCCGCCGCGGCCGGCGTCGCTGACCTGTGCCGCGGACCGAAGCGCTCTCGCCGCGGGCGCGTCGGCGACGTGGTCGCAACGATCCGAAGGTGTGTTCGTCTCAGGTGCGAGCTATGGCTATGCCAGTGTTGCGCAGGAGCGCCGGACCTGGGCAAGGACCGCAACCGGGGGGATGGGGCGCTGCCTGGAGAGACTCCTCGCCAATGGCTCCGGTCACGGCGTCCGATTGCGGGCCACGGGCGTTCGGCGGCTGGCCGCGCCGCATCTCGCCCCCAGCGCCCACGGCCTAGCGGCACGGCGATACCGCGTGTCGGGCATGGCCAGCGGCAACGGCCAGCAGACCTCGGTGTCGCTCGACGTCATGCTCGTCGCGGCCGGGACCTGGATTGCCGAGGATGAGTTCACCGCGGCCGGCGCGCCCCCGGCCACCGGGCTCGAGGTGCGCGTCGCCGGGCTCCAGGTCCGCCGCGCCGTGCGTTCGCTCGCACCCTGACTCTCGACCGACGGGTGAGAGTCGGGGTCGATTGACAGAGCCCTCGAGCAGTCTCCCGGTGAAGGAAACTCACGCGTCTGGACGAATGTTCGACCCGGAATATGTCCGAATTCTGCCAAATAGGGGTTTACGGACTGGGGAGAGCGCGCGGTTTGTGCCACTGTCGCCGGCGTCCTACCCGGAAAGGTGGGACCCCTGCAGGGCAGAGGGATCGGGCAGGGCAGCGTCGGACAGGGCGCGACTCTAAGGGGAGGAATTGACGGGCCATCGGCTGGGGACACAGGTCAGGAGGGCCACCATCGGCGCCTGCGCGCTGCTGTTCGTCGCTCTGTTCGCCGCCGCGGGCGCGCAGGCGGACTCCTTTACGTGGTTGGGGCCGACGTCGCTGATCACCACCGGCGGCAACAAGGCGCTGACCAACGTCAGCTGCACGAGCACCGGGCAGGCGGGCACGAGTCAGTGCACCACCGTCGACAGCTCCGGACAGGAGGTCACGTTCGACTCGGCGACGGGCACGATCATCTCCCGCCAGACCGTCGACCTCGGGCTCACGGTCTCTGCCGTCTCGTGCCCGTCGAGCACCCAGTGCTTTGCCGCCGACAACGGCGGCAACGAGCTGGCGTTCAACCCGCAGACGGGCGCGACGATCGAGGCCGGGCTCAACCACATCGACGCCAGCGGCCTCACCGCTCTGTCGTGTACCTCGGGCACCGCCTGCGTCGCGGTCGACAATGCGGGTACAGAGTTCTTCTTCAACCCGAACAGCAATCCCGAGGTCAACGCGACCCACGGCACCATCGACGGGTCGGCCCGGTTGAATGCCGTGTCGTGCCCCGTCGGCGGCGGCACATGCACGGCGGTTGACGGCACCGGCAACGAGATCACGTTCACCCCCGGCGTCAGCCCGGCGCCCGCCAGCGTGTCGATCGACGGATCGCACGCGCTGAAAGGGGTCGCCTGCCCCGCCGCGACGACGTGCACGGCGGTCGATGGACTCGGCAACGAGGTCTCCTTTGACTCCACCTCGGGAACGTTGATCGGTTCGGCGACGCAGGTCGACACCACCGGCGGGGCGCTCACCGGGGTCTCGTGCCCGACGGCGAGCCTGTGCGCCGCGGTCGACACCCTGGGCAACGAGGTCACCTACAACCCGGCATCGCCCGGGGGCGCCGCCGTCCACGGGATCGACCAGGTAGGCATCTCCAACGTGCCGCTCACCGCCGTCTCCTGCCCGGCCGGCTCAACCGCCTGCGCCGCGGTGGACAACCGCAGCCAGGAGGTCGGGTTCGCGCCCAGCGGGGCCTCCACCGGCCCGCAGCCGGTCGCGTCCCCGTCGATGTCGGGTATCGCCTGCCCGAGCCGCACCCAGTGCACGGCGATCGAGTCCGGCAGCAGCGAGGTGACGTTCGACCCCACCACCGGGGCCATCAACGGCGCGGGTGTCTCGGCCATCGACACCACGAACAACGTCCTGACCGGGATCGCCTGCGTGTCGAGCACCGAGTGCACGGCGGTGGACGGCGGCGGCAACGAGATCACCTTCGACCCCACCACCGGCCAGCAGAAGAGTGGCGGTTCCTTTTCGCTGGAGTCGGTGCCGGCGACCTCGGTCGCGTGTCAGATCGTCTCGGGCTCCAGCCAGTGCACCGCGGTCGACACCAGCGGTAACCAGGTCACCTTCTCTCCCGATCCTCCGACCCCCGGGATCAACCAGAACACGCCTGTCGACGAGGATCCGGGCGTCGCGCTGCAGTCGGTGGCCTGCCCGGCCGCCAACCAGTGCACCGCGGTGGACGCCACTGGACGCGAGATCACCTTCAATCCCACGGTCCTGCCTCCGACCACTCCCGGCTCCATCGACTCCGGCGGGGGCGACTCGCTGCTGGGTGTGGCCTGCCCGTCGACGACGCGCTGCACGGCGGTCGACCGCGGAGGCAACGTCATCAGCTTCACGGCGAGCCCCCAGAACCAGCCGTCGAACGTTTCGAGACAGGATCTGGAGGGCGGCAACACCAGTATCAGCCTGAACGCCATCGCCTGCCCGACGACCACCCAGTGCACCGCCGTGGACAGCCTCGGCGAGGAGGCGACGTTCGACCCCACCTCCACGAGCATCGATTCCTCGCTGCTGACCCCGATCGCCGGCGCCAACACGCTGAACGCGGTGGCCTGCCAGTCGGCCTCGATCTGTGCCGTGGTGGACGCCGACGGCGATGGGTTCGACGGCATCGTGCCGCCGGTGGACACCACGGCGCCGACCGTCTCGGGCACTGCCTCCGAGCTCCAGCAGCTCAGCCAGAGCAACGGGACCTGGACGAACGTCCCCACCGGTTTTGCCCATCAGTGGGAAGACTGCACCTCGCCGACGGACACCGGCACGTGCTCCCCGATCTCCGGCGCCACCGCCGCCGGCTACACGCCCACCGTCTCGGACATCGGCCAGTACGTTCGGGTGCGGGAGATCGCCTCGAACGCCGGCGGACCCGGAACGGCGGCGCTGTCGGCGGCGACCGCCCAGGTGACCCCGGCCCCGCCGACGAACGCAGCGCCGCCGACCATCGCCGGCGTCGCCCAGCAGGCCCAGACGCTGAGCGTCCAGCACGGGACCTGGAACGAGGACGCGCCCGCCCCGCTGAGCTACGCCTACCAATGGGAGGATTGCGACGGCTCAGGCGTCAACTGCGCCGCCATCGCCGGCGCCACGGCGTCCACGTTCACGCCGACGACCGGCGACATCGGCCACACCCTGATCGTGCTCGAGACCGCTGCCAACTCGGGGGGCAGCGGCGCCCCCTCGGCCTCGGCGCCGACCGCCGCTGTCATCTCGGCGCCACCGCCGCCGGTTCAGGCGTCGACCCAGCCGGCCAAGCCCGTCCTCGTCACCTCGGCGACGCTGCACGCCGCCCTGGTCACCCAGGGGGTGGCCGTCAGCTGGCAGTTCGTCTACGGCACCACCATCCACTACAACGCCGGGACGCTGGTCCGGACGATCGCCGCGGGAGGGCCCTCGGCGGCGTCGGTCAGCCAGGTGCTCAGCAACCTCAAGCCCGGCACCAAGTACCACTACCGGGTGGACGAGACCGCGGCCGCCACGCAATTCGCGCCGGCGACGACCGTGTTCGGGCGCGACATGACCTTCACCACCCCGTCGACGGGCAAGATCACCCTCGTCCACACGCGTCTGACGGTCGGCCCGAGCGGTTCGGTCGCGGTGCCGATCTTCTGTCAGAGCCCGCTCGCCTGTGTCGGCCGCTTCTCGATCAGCACCTCCGCGATCATCGGCCACGGCGTCAACCGCCGGTCGGCCCGCGTGCTGTGCAACACCTCGTTCATCCGCATCGGCGCCGAGCGCAAGCAGGACGTCAACGTCTCGGTCGCCAAGGGTTGCCTGTCGCTGTTGGCATCCGCGGGTTCCCACCAGATCAAGGGCACGTTCACCACCCGGCCGCGGTCCGGGCAGCATGGGCTCGTTGAGTCGATCATCCTGGCGGCCGCGCCTGGGAAGAGTCGCACCCCGAAGGAACAGCGCTGAGACACGATGGCAGCAGGCGCGTGACAGTCGTGGGTGACCAAGGTGCTTAGGGCGGCAATGCCCGCCTACGCCGGCGCGGCGAGCGGCGCCCGCGCCGGCGCCGGCCGGCCCTACCGCGGACTCCTCGGGTCCCGGCGCCATCGGTTGGTGTTCGCGCTGCTGGCGCTCTTGGCCCTCGCGCTGCCCTACGCGGGACTCGCCGTGGCGACGGTGCGGGCGATGGTCGACCCGCCGGCGACGGCGATCCCGCTGCCTGAGCTGACCCTGCCGATCGCGCAGTTCCCGGTCCGCGCGCTCCCGCGGCAGTCAAGCGGTGCGGCGGCTCGTCCGAACGCCGGCTCCGGCGCCTCGACCGCCGCCAGTCCGGGGGGGTACGCGCCCAGCGGCGCGGGCACGACGAGCCGGGCCGCCTCCGTGGCCCCTGCGGCCGGCGGCGCGGCGCGCTCCGCAGGGCCGGTCACCGCGGCCGGACGCCCCACGGTGAAGGTCCCGGTCGTCACCAGCTCCTACTCGGCTCCGGCGGGCACACCGGCAAAGAAGCGCTCCCCGGCGCAGACGGCGGCCGGCGCGCTCGCCGGCGCGCTGGCAGCCGCGCCGAGCGTCACCAACGTGGCTGCGCCGCAGCCCGTGATGCCATCCGTCCCAGCCGCCACCACGGTGCCGGCGCCGGCAGCGGCGCCACCGGCGGCGCTGCCCTCGACGAGCGCGTCCACGACGTCACCGGCGGCTCCGCCCTCCACAGGCGCGTCCGAGACGCCGGTGGTCTCCTACGCGGTGCGACATGTCCTGTCGAAGACCTCGGGCATCGCAACGACGGAGTCGTCCGACGTGGCCTCGGCGGCCACGACCTCCGGCGCCACGACGGCGTCCTCCGACACGCAGGCCGCATCCACGGACGCGGCGGCCTCGGCCACGCAGGCGTTATCCGGCACGGCTTCGTCCGCGGCCTCGGACGGCACCACGGCGGCCTCGGCCGCGCCCGCCGCGCCCGCCGATGCGCCCGCGACCGACGCAACCACGACGACGACCGGCGCCTCCCCGAGCGGCGCGACGGTCACGCCTCCCGCGCAGACCCCGGCGACCGTGCCGCCGGCCGACGCCCCGGACGCCACGGCGACCGCTACGCCGACCGCCGCTGGCGGCACACCATCGGCGGCCGACAGCGCCTCGACCGCCGCCGGCTCGTCGCCGACGCCGAGCGCCGGTTCCACCTCGGGGAGCGCCTCGGGCGACTCGACCCCGGCAACCGGCGCCAGCGGCGCCCCGTCGGCGGCGGCGTCGACGCCTGACACGCCGACGAGCAGTGACGGCATGGCGCCGGCGCAGGTCGCTCCCGCAACCGCGAGCGTCAGCGGCGCCCCGGTCTCGGCACCGGCCGGGGTGAGCAGCGCCGTCGCCACCGTCGAGGCACCCGCCGCCACCACCGTGGACACCGTCAGCTCCCCGTCAGAGGCGGCCGCGCTGATCGAGCCGGCCACCGAGGCCGCCGTGCTCGTCGCCCCATCCACCGGGACGACGACGGTTGATCTCAGCCTCTCTGATCCCTCGGGGCCCAGCACCGGCGGTCAGCAGACCGACCTCGACGCGCCGGTCGCGGCCCCGACCTCGACGGTCACGGCTATCAGCGCCGCCGACGGTGACAGCGCCGCTCCGGGCTCCGGCCTGGCGCCGACGGCAGCGACCGCGGAAACCTCCGGCCCCTCCGGGGCGACCGGCAGTTCGTCCGGGACCGCCGAGGACGAGGCGACACCCGCCGCCGCCGACCAGACGTCCCTGCTCATTTCCGACGCCACTGACACGCCCGCCAGCGCGGACGCGAGCGGGCTCGGGGCCCGCGGACCTCCCGGGACCTATGGTCCACAGCTGATCAGCGCGGCCCGGGGCGGCACGATCGATGCCGGCGCGGCGACGCTGACCTTCGCTCCCGGCAGCCTGCCCGACGACGCCTACGTGACGGTCTCGGTCACCAGCGGCGACGACGTCGGACTCGGCGCGGTGTCCGCGATCTACAACCTGACCGCCATCGATGCCGTCACCGGCGCGGTCATCGAGCATTTCGGGTCAGCACCAGCGCTCTCGATCGCCGTTGGCGACGACACGGGAGCCGGAGCGAGCATCTACTACCTGCCGGCCGACGGCGCGCCGCAGGCGATCGGCACGACCTATGACGCCGCCGCCCATCAGGTCACAGCGGGGCTTCCGCACTTCAGCACCTATGCGGTGCTGTTCTCGATCGAGTCGGTGCTGGAGCAGTACGCCTCCAACGCCATCACCGGCGATCACACCTTCACGCCCGGCGATCTCGTCGTCGGCGGCGTCGTCGACATCTCCGCTCCCTCGCTGACGTTCCACGTCACGTCCACCACAGGCACCGGCGCCGGCGCCACGTTCACCGCGACCGTCACGGTCACCGCCGCGGGGGCGACCATCTCAACGGCGCCGCTCACCGCCGCCTTCGGTGCCGTGTCCGGCAGCTACGCGCTCGCCAACCAGACGGCGGGAGAAGGCACGCTGACTCTCAACCTGGGCGGTCCCTCGATCACCGTCGCGGGACTGGCCTCGCTGTCGGCGGCGACCGCCGAGCTCGTCTCGCACGACGACGGCACGACGACGACGACAACGATCGGCGCCGCGAGCGTGACCGCCACCGTGTCGGCCGGCGCCGGCGGACCGGCCGTGAGCGTCACCAGTCCGGCGTTCGGTCTCGTGGCCTCTGACCCCGACGCCGCGGGCGCCACGCCGGCCTTCGCGCTGCTGGCCACCGGCTCAGCGACGCTCACCGGCCTCCCCGGGATCTCACTGAGCGGAACCGGCTGGACAGTGACCTACGACGGGCTCGGCGACCTCTCGGGAACGAACGCGATCTCCGTCCCGACCGGCTCAGGGACCATCTCGGTCGATCCCACCCAGCCCAACGGGGTCACCGGCGCATGGTCCTCGTTCACAAACGCGGACGCCGCGCCCGCGACCCTGACGATCGCCGGACAGACGCTCTCCGGCCTGTTCACGATCACCGCCGGCGGCGGACAGCTGACCGTCGTCGCCACCGACGTCGGGCTGACGATCGGGCCGAGCGGCCTACCGTACGTCACGATCCCGAACAGCCTGACCAACGCAGCCGACCCCGGCGCCAACGGGCAGCTGATCGCCTCCGGCGCCGGCGTGGCGGCGGATCTCACCGTCCCGGCGATCACGCTCAACGTCCCCTCGCTGGGCATCAGCAGTTCGCTCAGCGGCGAAATCGAGGTCAACACCCAGGCGGCGCCGGTCAACCAGACGTTCACCATCGGCACCACGCCCACCACGCTCGAGCTGCCGGCGGGGCCGTTCGTCGCCGTGTCGGTCATCGTGCCGACGAGTAGCCCCGTGACCCTGGGTCCGGGACAGATCGCCGGCACGTTCGTCGTCGAGCAGCAGACGACCAACGGGACCACGGCCGACATCGTCGGCGTGAGCAACGCCTCGGTGTGGCTGGCAAGCGCCACCTCCCCGGTCGTGACGGGCGGCCAGGGCCTGTTCGTCATCCAGGGCAGCGGCGTGGCCGGGTACGTATCAGGAGCGGCATCCGTCAGCGTCGGCACGGGCTTCACGGGCAGCGGCCAGGTCGCCCTCTCCATCAACACGACCGGCGGCCCGGTCAACCAGACGGTCGTGTTCGGCGGCCAGACGATGACGATCTCCTTCGGCGCCCAGGAGGGCGCCGCCTTCAGCGCCTCGGTCAGCGGGCTGAGCCTCGCCATCGGCACCTATGCCAGCGTGAGCGGCAACGTCACGCTCGGCTCGTTCACGACGAGCGCCGCCGACGGCTCTCTGTCGGGCCAGGCGTTCGCCGGGACCGGCCTGACGGTGTTCTTCGGCAACGGCCCGGCGTATCTCCCCGATGGCGTCCTCAACCCGCTGGCGCAGGGCGTGCTCGTCACCAACGCCACGATTGCGGTGTTCACCGCGACGGTCAACGGCACCCCCCAGTGGGCGTTCAGCGCGCAGGGCACCGCGTCGCTCGTCGGTGTGCCCGGCGTCACGCTCGGCGGCCAGGTGCAGGTCCGCGTCAACAGCTTCAGCCAGGGGTTCACGGAGACGCTGAGCCTCGCCGGCGGAGGGACCGTGCCGCTTGACTTCGCCGCCAGCGAGGATGCCAGCGCCGGCGGCGCGGCCTTCACCTCGGTCGGCGGCGCCGGCCTGAACGTCGGCGTCGGAGGTCAGACGATCACCGCCGACGTGACGGTCTCAAATCCCGGGGGCGACATCCTGCTCGGCATCGCCAACGCCCAGGTCTCCCTGTCGGACGGGGCGGGGAACGTCAACTCTCGCGGACCCCCGTTCGCCCAGCTCACCCAGGGAACCGGCGCCCTGGCCATCACCCCCGCCGGCATCTACGGTTCCGTCTCGGGCAGCGTCGCGCTCAACGTCCCGGGCGTCGCCTTCTCCGGGGCCCTCAGCCTCCTCGTCAACACGACGGCCGCCCCGCAGTCGATCATGGTGGGCTCGACGAGTGTCCCGCTCGCCGCCGGGCCCTACTTCGAGATCGGCGGCTCGGGCGTCACCCTCACCGTCGGTTCGCAGTCGCTCACCGGCACCTTCGAGCTCCAGCAGTCGAGCGTCGGCGGCGTCACCACCACCAGCATCAGCGCCAGCAACGTCACACTGACGCTCTCCGCCGGTGGCAGCACCGTCCTCGCCCTCGGCAGCGGCCAGGGGATGCTCACGGTCTCCAGCGCCGGCGTGTCCGGCAGCCTGTCAGCGACGGTCACGACCAACGCGCTCTCGAGCATCTTCACGCTGACGAGCGTTGCGATCGCCGTCAACACCACCAGCGCACCCGCAGCCGGGCTGCCCGCCGGTCCGATCATCAGCGCCGAGGCCGATGGCGCCCAGCTGACGCTGGCCGGCCAGACGCTGACCGGCGACTTTGGCTTCGAGGCCGGGCGCGACACGAGCGGCAACGCGCTCGTCGCCATCGTCGCCGCCCACGTCAACCTGGCGCTCGGGTCGGTCGGCTCGCTGAGCGATGGCAGCGGCGTCATCCTCGTCACCGCGGGGAACGGCCTTGCCGCTTCCCTGACCGGCACGCTGAACCTCAACGTTCCCGGCATCGCCGCCGCCGGAACCTTCGCCGTCCAGGTCAACAGCACCGGCAGCCCGGTCACACAGGGCTTCAGCGTCGGCGGCGAGACCGTCCAGCTGTCGCTCCCGGCGTCCACCGGCGCCTACGTCCGGGTGGCGGCGACCGGTGCCACGCTGTCCGTCCTCGGCCAGACGCTGAGCGGTGACGTCACCGTCACCGTCACCACCGGCGCGACGCCGAGCGTCGCCATCGCGCTGAAGAACGGCGTCCTCTCGCTCGGCGGTGGGCTGGCGAGCGTGACCGGCCTGACCGGGAGCCTGGTCATCACGCAGACCGATGTGAACGGCGCGCTGGCCGGAGCGGTGACGGTCAACGCCACCGGAGTCAGCCTGTCGGCCGCGGCGGTGTCGGTCAGCATCGATACCGCGACCGCGGCATTCTCGGTGAGCGCCACGAACCTCACGGCGACGATCGCCGGCCAGACGATCACCGGTGACTTCTCGCTCGCCAGCGCCACCGACGCCTCCGGCCACGCGGAGGTGCTGGTCGCCTTCAGCAACCCGTCCAGTGAGACCGAGGGGCCGCTGCTGACGCTGACCGCCGGCGGCACCACGTTCGCCACCGTCGCCCACGGCGACGGCCAGCTCATCATCTCCTCCGCGGGCGTCGCCGGGGCGCTGGAGGTCTCCGGCGTCAGCCTCTCCGGGATTCCGGTCACGCTCAACACGACCAACGCCATCTTCCAGATCAGGATCAGCACCCTGGCCACCGCGGTCAGCCAGGCCTTCACGATCGGCGGTGGGGTCACCACTCTGTCGCTGCCGGCGGGCCCGTACGTGAGCCTGGAGGTCGACGACCTTGGCCTGACGTTCGGCTCGGCGACGTTGCAGGGCAGCTTCGCCTTCAGCCGTCAGGTCGCCGCCGACGGCACAGCAGAGATCGTGGTCGCCGCCAGCGGAGTGACCGTCACCGCCGGCCCGGCCTCGCTGACCCAAGGCCAGGGCGCCCTCATCCTCCAGGCCGGGGGCGTTGTCGGCATGCTGAGCGGCACGGCCGGGGTGGGGGACACCTCCGGGGGCGCCTCGGTCAGCGGCACCGTCGTGCTGCGCTTCAACGGCACGACGAGCACGTTCGACGAGACGATCACGGTCGGGGGTCAGCCGGTGGAGCTCCGCTTCGGGGCGGGCGAGGTGGCGAGCGGCGGGACGCCGTTCCTCGCGCTGTCGGTCTCGTCGCTGTCGCTGCAGATCGGCACCTTCGTGACCGTCCAGGGCGCCATCACCGCCAGCAACGGCGCGTTCGCCGGAACGGGGCTGACCGTGTTCGTCGGCCAGGGGCCGGCCTATCTGGCCAGCGGCGCCATCAACCCGCTGGCGACGGGCATCCTCATCACCGGTGCCCAGATCGGCCTCGTCTTCGGCGCCACGCCGGGCACCTACGCCCTCGTCGCCACCGGCACCGCAACTGTTCTGGGTGCGTCCGGCATCACGCTGACCGGCACCGTCACCGTGACCTACAACGACACCGGCGCGGCCGTCAACCAGACGATCGCCATCGCCGGCAGCACGAGCCCGGGGGTGACAGTAGACCTCGCGTCGGGCAGCCAGACGACGCCGCTTGAGTCCGCCGCGCTCACCAACGGCCAGATCTCGATCGCCGGCCAGACGCTGGCGGGCAGCTTCGCCTTCACGCCGATCACGGACGGCGTCAGCATCGCGGCCAGCGGTGTGTCGCTCTCGCTCGGCTCGGGGCTCGTGTCGGTCACCGGCGGCAACGGCACGTTCGTCGTCACCGCAGGCGGCATCGCCGGCAGCGTCAGCGCCCAGGTCACGACGACGGTCGCCGGCGTCACCATCAATGGCGGCACCGACACCGTCGACGTCAACACGACGACAGCGCCCCACTCGGTGACCGTCGCCGGCCAGGGCACGCCGGTCGACCTTCCCGCCGGCCCGTACGTCCGCGTCGAGCTCGACGGCGTCACGGTCAGCCTGTTCGGCGGGACGCAGACCTTCCAGGCGTCCCTCGCCGTCGAGGCGACGACATTGCCGGGCGGCGGCTCGGCGGTGTCGATCGCGGCCACCAACGTCAACGTGACGCTGGGGACGGCCGCCACCGGCGCGACCATCATCGCCGGCACCGGGGAGCTGTTGGCGACGAGCGCGGGCATCGCCGGTTCGCTGAGCGGACTGGTCACGGTCGCGCTTCCGACGGGCGTGAGCCTGAACGGGACGATCGGCCTGGCGATCAACACGACGACGAGCGCCGTCAACCAGACCTTTGCCGTCGACGGGCAGACGCTGACCCTCGCGCTGCCCGGCGGGCCCTACCTGGAGCTGAGCGGGACCGGCGTGACGATCTCCGCCTTCGGGCAGACGATCACCGGCAACGTCGCCATCCAGCAGGTCACCTCGACGGCCCAGAGCCCGTCCACCACAGTCGTCGAGATCGCCGTCTCCGCCGGCTCGATGACGATCGGGGGAGCCACCCCGATCCTCTCGCTCACCGCTGTGTCCGGCTTCCTCGTGATCGAGCCCGGGACCCCGACGACCGTCGCCGGGATGCTGAGCGGCACTGCCGCGCTGAACGTCCCGGGCGTCACGCTGAGCGGGACGCTGTCGGTGACGTTCAACACCGGCCCCAACCCGGTGACCGACTCGCTCGTCGTCGGCGGCACCCCGGTGTCGATCGATGTGGCCGGGGGTGCCCAGTCAGCGATCACCGGGACCGGCATCACCATCGGCATCCTCGGCCAGTCGATCAGCGCCGACGTGACGATCACCAACGGCCGTGACGCCGCCGGCAACCCCGTCGCCGACATCGGTCTCGCCCATCTCACCGCCAGCTTCGGCGGCAGCGCCGGCAGCCCGGTCCTGACCGTCACGCAGACTGCCGCTCCGGCCAGCCTCGAGCTCTCCTCGGCGGGGATCGCCGGATCGATCGCAGTGGGCGTGACCCTGGCGAACATCCCCGGCCTGTCGCTGTCGGCGACGTCGATCGGCTTGGCCGTCAACACCACCTCCACGGCGGCGGCCGGCGTTCCGGCGGGCCCCTACCTCGAGGTGACGGCGACCACGGCGTCCCTCTCGATCCTGGGCCAGACCCTCAGCGCCGACGTGACCATCCTCCAGACCACGGACGGCAGCGGCGCCTCGGTGCTGAGCGTGGCCATCGCCAACGGATCGCTGACCCTCGGCGGGGGCGCCGTCAGCCTGTCGGCGGTCAACGGCCTGGTCATGGTGACCGCGGCGGGCGTCGCCGGCATGCTCAGCGCCACCGTCTCGCTCGCTGCCTCCAGCGCGATCACGCTCGGCGGCACGTTCACCGTGGCGGTCAACACGACCTCTGCGGCGATCAGCGACTCGCTGCCCGTCGGCGCCGCCACCGAGACGGTGTCGCTGCCCGCCGGCCCGTACCTGGAGCTGACGGCCACCAACGCCACGCTCACGGTCGCGGGGCAGACCCTGTCGGGCGACATCTCCATCAGTCAGGCGTCGCTGCCCGTACTCGGCAATCCCACGATCGCCGCGGGGCAGACCGCCCCGGATCCGACCGGCGCCACCGTCACCGCCCTGGAGGTCAGCATCGCCAACGGCAGCCTCGGCCTCGGCGACGGCGCGAAGGACTTCGTCGCCGTGACCGGGATCACCGGCACGCTGATCGTGTTCAGCAACGTCGCGGCACAGGAGAGCACCGGGGCCACGACGCCGACGGTCGCGCTCAACGGCGTCGTCGGCCAGCTGAGCGGCACGGTGGCACTGCAGAACGTCTCCGGCGTGTCGTTCGGCGCGACGATGAGCCTGACGTTCAACACCACCGGGGCAACCGTC
>CAVTSK010000010.1:0-382628 GCA_963737335.1 uncultured Solirubrobacteraceae bacterium | reverse complement strand
GGACGTCCTACCAACCGCATACAGCCGTGCGGCGCGGCCTCCTCGCAATCGGCGAGGAGCGGCGCTTGGATCCGTTCCGGGTGCGCAGCCTGTTTGGGTGCTGGTGGAGGCGTCGTGCTCGCTGCTTCGCCTGGGAGGCCGCGGGCTGAAAACAATGGCTTGCACTGGCCCCGGTGCGATGGTTCTCATCGGGCCGGACCGGTGCGCACAACTCGCCGGCACTGTCCAAATCGGCTGGCGTGGGGCGACGTAGGAGTAGTGGCCGCGTATCGTGCGGCCGTACCGATAGGAGGCGATCGTGCCTGAGTACATGTTGTTGCTCTATGGGTTCGAGTCTGCTGATGAGGCTGAGCGGGCGCGGCGGTGGGCGGAGATGCCGTTGTGGGATCAGGTGAACGCGAGTCTGCGGGACGCTGGTGTGTTGGTCGCGCATGCGCCGCTTCATTCGGTCGAGAGCGCCACGACGGTGCGGGTCCGGGGCGATGAGACCGAGCTGACGGATGGCCCGTTTGCGGTGACGAAGGAGGTGCTGGCTGGCTATTACGTGCTGGATTGCGCCGATCTGGATGAGGTGATCAGGCACGCTGCGAGGCTGCCGTGGGCGCGCTATGGGTCGGTCGAGGTGCGGCCGATCGTCGCCGACGACGGGATCCCGCCGCTCGATCGGAGCGCCGGCGGGCCGTGAGCTCTGCTGAGCCGCCACGCCGAGCGGCCCCGGATCCGGTCGACGCCGCGATCGCGGCGGCGTTCCGGGCGGAGCGGGCGGCGGTGCTGGCGACGTTGATCCGACATGTGGGCGACTTTCAGCTGGCAGAGGACGCCGTCCAGGACGCGTTCGCCGACGCGGTCAGCACGTGGCGGCGCGACGGCGTCCCCGCCCAGCCGGGCGCGTGGCTCACGGTCGCCTCGCGGCGGCGGGCGATCGACCGTATGCGCCGCAACCAGTCGGTGGCGGACCGAGCAGATCGGCTGGCGGACCTGATGCGACTCGATCACCAGGAGCAACCCGACGAGGACGAGGACAGCGCGATCGTCGATGACCGCCTGCGGCTGATATTCAGCTGCTGCCATCCGGCGCTCGACATAGCGGCGCGGGTGGGGTTGACGCTGCGCGCCGTCGGCGGGCTCACAACAGGCGAGATCGCGCGTGCGTTCCTGGTCGCGGAGCCGACGATGGGCAAACGGATAGTGCGCGCCAAGCGCAAGATCGCCGACGCACGGATCCCGTACCGGGTGCCCGACGACGAGGAGCTGCCCGACCGGCTGCGCGGCGTCCTCCGGGTGCTGTATCTGATCTTCAACGAGGGCTACTCGGCGACCGGGGGCGAGCGGCTGGTGCGAGCCGAGCTGTGCGGCGAGGCGATCCGCCTCGCGCGGCTGCTGTGCGAGCTGATGCCCGACGAGGCCGAGGTCTGGGGGCTGCTCGCCCTGATGCTCCTCCACGACGCTCGTCGCGGCGCGCGTGTGGCGGCCGACGGGCGCTACCTCGCGCTCGACCAGCAGGACCGCTCGCGATGGGATCGCAAGCGGCTCGGCGAGGGTCTCGAGGCCCTCGACCGAGCGTTGCGGTTCCGGCGCCCGGGCCAGTATCAGCTCCAAGCCGCGATCACAGCCGTCCACGTCCGTGGGGCGGACACGGGTATGACGGACTGGGAGCAGATCGCGGAGCTGTACCGCGCGCTCGGTCAGATCGCGCCCTCGCCGGTCGTCGAGCTGAACCGCGCGGCGGCGGTCGGGTTCGCCGTCGGACCACAGGCCGGGCTCGAGCTGCTCGAACCGCTGCTCGGCGACCCTGCACTCGCGCGCTACCAGCCGCTGTACGCAGCGCACGCCGACCTGCTCCGGAGAGCCGGCGACCTGTCGGCCGCCAAGCGCGCCTACGAGACGGCGATCGAGCTGAGTGCCAACGCCGTCGAGCGGGCCGAGCTCGAGCGGCGCCTGCTGGATCTTTGAGGCGGCTGTCCAAATCGCCGCTCGCGCTGCGTCGGAGTAGTGAGGCCGCCTCTGGGAGGCGGCGAACTCCGAGTCAGAGGAGGTCCCATGACGTCCGCAACTCCGACTATTCATCGCTGGCGAGCTTTCTCGCTACTTGCCGTGGCCGCGTTCATGACGGTCATGGATTTAACGATCGTCAACACGGCCCTTCCCACGATCGGGCGGAAGCTGCACTTCTCACAGACGAGCCTGCTGTGGGTCGTGACCGCATACGGGCTGGCGTACGGCGGCTTTCTGCTGCTCGGCGGCCGGGCCGCCGATCTGCTCGGGCGCCGCCGCATGATCATCGTCGGCCTGGCGGTGTTCACAGCCGCTTCGCTGGGAGCGTCGCTCGCGGGTAGCGAGGCGGTCTTGATCTCGATGCGCGCCGTCCAGGGTCTCGGCGCCGCACTGTTCCTCCCAGCCGCATTGTCGACTGTGCGGAACATGTTCACCGAGGGCGCCGAGCGCAACAAGGCGCTCGGCATCTGGGGAGGTCTCGCCGCCCTGGGTGCGACCTTCGGGGTCGTGTTCGGCGGCCTCCTGACGCGCTTCGCGGGATGGCAGTACGTGTTTCTGCTCAACGTCCCAGTCGGCGTGGTCGCGCTGCTGCTCGTTCGGTGGGTCGTGCCCGAGACCCGCGTCGAGGTCGCCCGGCGACGCTTTGACCCGCTCGGTGCCGTGACGGTGACCGGCGCGCTCGTGCTGCTCGCCTATGCAATCGCGCAAGCCCCGCAGGTCGGCTGGGGCGCGGCCCGGACGATCGCCGAGCTGGCGGTCGCCCTCGCGCTGCTCGGAGCGTTTCTGGTGATCGAGAGCCGCGGTGAGGCGCCGCTGATGCCGCTGCGGATCTTCCGCCTGAGAACGCTCGCCGGAGCGAACGCGGTCGGCGTCCTGTTGGGGGCGAGCTTCTACTCGTTCATCTTCATCGGCACCCTGTACATGCAGCAGGTGCTCGGCTTCTCTGCTTTGCAGGGCGGCTTTGCGTGGGCCGCGGCGGGGATCACCTCGATGCTGTTCGCCGGCGTCTCCCAGCTGCTCGTCACAAAAGGCTCCGCGAAGCTGGTGATGGCGTTCGGAATGACCGTAATCGGCGTCGGCATCCTCTGGACCACCCAAACGCCGGTGCACGGTCACTACTGGGCGAACCTGTTCGGGCCGTTCCTAGTGGCTGTCGGAATGGGAAGCGCGTTCGCGTTCATTCCGGTATCGATCGCCGCGCTCGCCGGCGTCGCCGAACGCGAAGCCGGGGTCGCCTCCGGGCTGATCTACACCTCCCAGGAGCTGGGCGGCGCGCTCGGCATCGCGATCGCCTCGAGCATCGCCGCCAGCCACTACAACACCCTCCTGCGCGGCGGGGACACCGTCCACGCGGCGCTCACAGGCGGATTTCACTCCGCGCTCTGGGTGTCCGGCGCGATCGCGCTGCTGGCGATACCAGTCACGTTCCTCCTGATCCGAAAGGACGAGATGGCAACGGCAGTCGCCGCGACCGCCCTCCGGGGTCCAGAGCCCGAGCCTGCCGCTTGACGCGCAGCAGGCGGAAGTGCTTCAACCCGCCACCACCCATACAACGAACCAGGAGTCAACGATGCGACACACGATGGTCACCTACACCGTCAAGCCCGGACGTGAAGAGGAGAACGCAGCGCTCGTGCGGGAGGTATTCGAGGAGCTCGCGGAGACACGACCGGCCGGGCTTCGGTACGCGGCCTTCTATCTCCCCGACCCGCGCCAATTCATACACCTATACACGGACGAGGGCAGCACGAGCGGCGTGCAAGCACTGGACTCGTTCAAAGCCTTCGTAGCCGGAGCGGAGGATCGCCACGAGCAGCCGGCCATCTTCGCCCAGCCCGAACTGATCGGCGATTACCGGACATTCGACCATCCCGACGATCCGGCCTCCGACGACTGACCTCCGGGCTCGCCGGTTCAACGCAGCAGCCCCATAAGACCATTGGAGGACACAACTCATGCGCAAGCTCGTCGAATCCACACTCGTATCCCTCGACGGCGTGATCGCATCGCCCGAGCGCTGGTCGCTTTTTGACGAGGAGTCCAGCGGCTGGATCCTGCAGGAGCTGGACAACTACGAGGCGTTTCTCATGGGTCGCGTGACCTACGAGTACTTCCAGAATACCTGGGGATCCGCCACCGGGGGACTTCTCAGCGAGCGGATCAATGCGATGCCCAAGTACGTCGCCTCCCGGACACTGAGCGAACCGACGTGGAACGCCACCCTCCTCGGGCCAGGCCTCGTCGGCGCCATCGAGCAGCTCAAGGCACAGCCGGGGAAGGACCTGATCAAGTGGGGCCTCAGCCGGCTCGACGACACACTCCTGCGCGCGGCGCTCATCGACGAGCTTCAAGTGTGGTTCATGCCCGTCGTGGTCGGCGCTGGCCAGCGCCTGTTCGAAGACGTTGACACCTCCTCGGTGGCGTTCACGCTCACCCACGTCCGCGAGTTCACCAACGGCTCAGTCATCCACACATACACCCCCAGCTACAGAGATGAGCCACGTACGCAAGCCGTGAGCGTCTGATGAGACACCGCCCCGGCTATCTGCCGCCGCTCGGCGGCCACCACGACAATCAGCGAAGGGGACACCCATGGACCGCACAGTCATCCAACACCAGCGCCAGCCCGCGCACGACGGTCTACCTCGCCAAGCAACGCCGCAACGGGAAAGCAACCGAGAAGCGATCCGCAGCCTCAAACGCAACCTCGTCCGACGCGTCTACCACCTCCTCCGAGACCCCATCCAAGTCCCAACCATCATCACCTGTTGACATAGGAGCCATGGGCGAGGAAGACGGACGGGCGGGAACGACCCCTTGTCGCCGAAGCACTTCCACGCTCGATAGAGATCGGGTCATCAAGTAGTCGTCTGTGGAGGTTCCGGCCCGCTGCGTCTCATGACTGCGAACCTGATACGCGAGGAGAGCGAAGGACCTACCGCTGGGGGCCGGACCGATCGTTGGACTTGCCTACTGTCTCGCCGGTGTGGCTGTGGGTTTTGGCGGCGATGCGGTCGGCGGTTGGCCCTCCGCTCCGCTCTGGGCGCTTGCCGTGCTGCTGGTCGCAGCGGGCCTGTGGACGACGTTCTTCACCGGTCTCGCTTTGGCGTTCCTCAGATGGGTCTCCAGACGGAGCGCCACGCCCCAGGACGGGCCACCCGAGGGCCAACCGATGCCCATCGGCCCCGATCCGCGGACTGAGATCCCGACGAAAACGCTGTTTCAGATTGAGCTGATCGATGTCAGGGGAGGCGGCTGGGTAGGGGTCCTAGGAGACTGGGGATTTGACCAACCGTTGAGGTGGTGCGCCGGTAGGAGGCCCGCAGCAACCCCGCGGGCGCTTGGTGACGGGTCAGCGCATCGCCGATGGGCAGCACGGTGTAGTCGGGGTGGCGGTCCCAGGTCGGCAGATACCCGATGCTGACGAGCTTTGACTGTCGGCGATCGACCGTGATGTGCAGAAAGACGAGCATTCCGTCCTCGGTCTGTACCGGGCAACAGGCAGCCGACTGGTTGGAGAGCAGCTGACCTTCCCCGTAGACGACGAGCTTGCCGTCGACGCGACTGATCGGCTGCACGACATGCGCGTGCTGGCCGACGATCGCGGTGATGTCGCGGTCGGTCGCAAGCTCACGCGCGGTGTTCACCTGGAACGCGCTTGGCTGCGCCTGGAACTCTGTGCCCCAGTGGAAATCTACGATCACGACCTGCGCTCCGCGCCGTCGCGCCACTCGCGCCGCGTGGCGGACCGCGTCGACACTCGCGATGTTCACCGACCACGGATGGGGGAGGGGGATCCCATTCGTCATCTCGGTATAGGCAAGGAACGCCACCTTCACGCCCTTGACGGTCACGATCAGCGTCCGGGCCTGCGCTGCGGGCGAGGTGAACGATCCGGTGTGCAGCACCCCGGCGCGATCCAGCGCCACGCCTGTCTGGTCGATGCCATATTGCCCCTGATCTACCGAATGGTTAGACGCCGTGTCGCAGATCCTCCAGCCGGTCTGCCTGATCGCGCGCGCAAGCTGCGTCGGCGTGTTGAACACCGGATAGCCCTGCGGCGGCCTTGGCGACATCGGCGTCTCGACATGGCAGATCGCCAGGTCCGCCGCCTGGACGTAAGGCCGAATCTCCCGGAGCATCGGCGCGAAGTCATACCTGCCGTGTCCGTCCTGTCGCGCCCGCTGCCACACCGGGGCATGAACCAAGATGTCGCCGTTCACCTCGACGGTGAGCTTGACCGGACGGGTCGCGAGCGCTGGGACCCCGCCCCGGGCAACGGCTACCTGAACCGAGCGTTTCTGGTCGCCGCCAGCGACGGCCCGCCCACCCAAGCCAACACTGACGATCGCGACAACGATCAGCCCAGCCGCAGCAACCACCCCGAGAGGCCCGCGAGCATCCACAACCACGATCTTGCCCGATCACCAGGCCCGGCGCGGTCACAGCGCAGCCATATCCGTCCATCCGAACCCGCCACGCGGAGCGCGGCGGCACCGGCATTCGCCAAGCGGACGCGATTGCCACCACCGACCAGGTAGGACACGCGCTTCGCCGGTGCGGCCAGACCGACTCTGCGTACGCAAATAGCCACGTCCGACCCATCAGCCGGCGCCCCGCTGTCGGCGAAGCGCGGGGCGCGGCATGGCCAGTCGGGCAACGGTCGGGTACTCCACCCGTCCAGAGGAGCAGGCCCATCCGGGCCCGATCCGATGGGCCTGCTGCCGGTCTGGTTGACGAGGGCCCCGCGGTGCGCGAGGTGTGCTGTGGGCTGGGACGCGGCCTGACGTTGACGGCGACGCGGTGCCGGCGGTCGCGGTGAGGAGCAGGCGGTCCGTGGTCTGTGCCATCACCCATGTCGGGTGACGTCAGCTCACCCAGGCATCTGCAGAGTCTGGGGATGTGTTCTCGGCGCGAACGGGTGGGGAGCTGCTAGTCGTGCGGGCAGCGGTGGGCCAGGCTCGCGGAGGCGATCTAGGAGATCCGAGTGGCTGTGGCTGAGACTGCCGACCTGGCGCTAGAGAGTCCGCGGATGGATCGTCGGGCCCAGAATTGGGTGTTCGCAACGATCGTGTTGGGGATGTTGATGGCGGCGTTGGATCAGACGATCGTCGCGACCGCGTTGCCGACGATGGTGGGTGATCTGGGCGGCGCGGGGCATCAGTCGTGGGTGGTGACCTCCTATTTGCTGGCGGACACCATCGTGGTGGTGGTGGTGGGCAGGTTTGGTGATCAATTTGGCCGCAAGCTGGTCTTTCAGGTCAGCACGGTGGTCTTCGTGGTCGGGTCGGCGTTCAGCGGCGCGGCGCAGAGCATGGAGTGGTTGATCGCCGCGCGGGCGATACAGGGACTGGGTGCCGGTGGGATCACGGTCACGGCGACCGCGTTGATCGGTGACGTGATCCCGCTGCGTGAGCGGGGGACGTATCAGGGCGCGCTGGGGGCGGTGTTCGGGGTCACGACGATCATCGGGCCGCTGCTGGGTGGCTATTTCACCGACCATCTGTCGTGGCGTTGGGCGTTTTATGTGAATGTGCCGATCGCGGTGGTGGTGGTGGCGATGGCGGCGGTCACGATCCCGGCGGTCCGCGCGACGGCGCGGGCGATCATCGACTGGGCCGGGATCGTGTTTGTCGCGATCGGGGCGGGCGGACTGACGCTGGCGACGAGTTGGGGCGGGACGACATACGCGTGGGGGTCGGTGCAGGTGCTGGGGTTGATCGCCGTCTCTTTGGTGGCGCTGGCGGTGTTTGTCGTCGTGGAGCGGCGCGCGGCTGAGCCGATCTTGCCGATGCGATTGTTCTCGAGCCGGGTGTTCTCGGTGTGTAGCGCGCTGGCGTTGGTGGTTGGGTTCGCGATGCTCGGCTCGATCACGTTCTTGCCGACGTTCTTGCAGTACGTCAATGGCGTGTCGGCGACCAGCTCAGGGGTGCGGATGCTGCCTCTGGTTGCGGGCCTTTTGATCACGTCGATCGCGGCGGGGACGATCGTGGGCAAGACCGGGCGCTACAAGCTCTTTCCCGTCGCGGGGACGCTGATCATGGCGGTCGGTCTGTATCTGATGTCGCGGTTGAACGAGGACACCTCGGCGCTGGTCGCGAGTGGGTACATGCTCGTGCTGGGAGCGGGGATCGGGCTGTGCATGCAGGTGCTGACGCTGATCGTGCAAAACACGTCGAGCTATCAGGATCTGGGGGTCGCGACTTCGGGGGTGACGTTCTTTCGGACACTCGGCTCGTCGTTCGGCGCGGCCGTGTTCGGGTCGCTGTTTGCGAACTTCCTCGCTGACCGGCTGCCGGACGCGCTGCGCGCCAGTCCGGGCGTCAACCCGGCCGTCATCGACACCCCCAAGGCGTTGCATGCGCTGCCGGCTGCGCAGATCCAGCCGATCGTGCACGCCTACGCCCAGTCGCTGGAGAAGGTGTTCCTGTGGGCGATCCCAGTCGCGCTCGCAGGCTTCTTGCTCGCGTTGGCGCTCAAGGAGGTGCCGTTGCGCGGTACCGCAAAAGCGAGCGCTGGCGATCTCGGCGACGGGTTCGGCATGCCGGCCCAGCAGAGCTCTGAACAACGCCTGGAGCGCGCGATCGCCGCGATCCTCCGCGAGCGCGGACGCGAGCACGCACCCCGGGTCCTTGAACGGTCCGGGTCGACGCTAACGGCCGCGACGTCGTGGGGAGTGATCCAAATCTTGCGTTTTGAGCACGTACGTGGCGGCGCGGATATCGAGCAGATCGCGCGCTGGTACCGGCTCCCCGCCGCCGTGCTGGAACCCACCTTTGAGCAGCTCGCCAGCCAGGGCATGATCGTTCGTTCCGACGGCTCGCTGGCACTCACGCCCGCCGGACAGACCGAGGCGCAGCGGCTCGTAGACGCCCTTCGCGCGTGGCTGGTCGAGCAGCTCGCCGACTGGAAGCAGAGTGCCAACGACCGACAGATCAACCAAGCACTGGACCACATCGCGCGTCAGATGCTCACCGACGACGACACCGACAGCCGCCCGCCCCAGCCCGCTCTCGCGACCGCCCCAGCGAGCTGACGAAAACCTGCAAACGTCGGACACGTGGGCTGGAAAACGAGCGACGAACTCCGACACCCGTGCGGTCCAACTCACTTCACAACCCACTGCCTTGAGGGGCGCCGCGCAGGCGAAATGACACGCGTTGAGGCCTGAGCCTCGGTCGCGGTCAAATCGGCGACCTGTGTCAAGTCGGGTGATCTACCAGCCAGAGGACGTGCAGCACCACCAGGCTTTGGTCGTGCGGCTTCGGGTCGTGAAGGCAGCCCGGCCGACGTTCCAAGCGTCGGCGATCAGGCACCGGACCGGTCACCTCGGGGCGCCCCCTGAGCGTCGCGACCGGATCTGCTTATGCAATTGGTCGACTCCGCCAGCGCGCTCTGCGCCCCGGTATCGGCGAGTACGAGTCCGCGCCGGCAAGCGCCTTGTCGCCATAGGACTCGCCAGCTCGGTCGCGGGCTGACCGAGCATTGCGATCGTCCACGCTTGGACGCGGCGCATATTCAGATCGTGAGAGGGCGCATCGCGCCGTGGCCGGTCACCGTCGAGATCGGCGCTGTGAGCTATCGAACGGGGCGGTACGGCTGTTGGTGCTCAGACACCACAGTGCGCGCTGCGGGTGCGCGCCGGCGTTAGGGGTTTGCGGAGGCTGACGCCAGGTGGGTATTGTGGGTTGGTGGCGGTCGGTCAGCTCATCACATCGAGTTGCACGACGGGGTGGCTGGATTGAATCCACGGAGACCTGTGGCTGTTGCCTGATGGGCTGCTGCGGATCCCGACAGGCTTGGCTGCGACCACTAGCCATGGGCTGTTGCGAACGGTCTCCGGCGATCCCGCAGAACGGGAGTTCACCGGTGCTGAGCTCGGGAAGATCGCCTCTCGTGGCGGGAAGAATCTGTGGCTTCAAGCCGATCACATCGAGCGCGCTGACATCCACACTGGCCTCATGACAAGCCGCGTCAACCTGTGGATGGTGGACGCAACAGGTCAAGCTGCTCTGGTTACGTGGCGATCATGCAGAGCGCCCGCTGAGTACGGCGCTGAGTTCGTGGAACGCGAGCACTAAACGCGTCCCCGGCTAAGCCGCTCGAGCACCGGGTTGAACGGCGAAGGGGATCGTGGTCGCTGGCCAACCCTCGCGGTTAGATCGGCGGTGGGGATGGGTGCGGACCTCATCCATCGCACCGTCGCTCGTCGCTGGACCGAGGCGCCTAATCAATCAGCGCGCTGGTGGTCATCGGCGCGGCGGGCGGCGCGGAGCGCCCGTGGCGCGTAAATGACCGACTGCACCGTCATAATCAAGGTGAGGACCAGGACAACGACGCTTGCTGGCGTGTGGCCGCTCACGAGCAGCGCGATGCCAAACGCACCTGACGAGGGTGGGGCGAATAGCAGTTCGCGGAACACGACTCGCGGCGGCTGTGGATGCCGTCCTCCCTCACCCTGCCTGATCCACAACGGCGGAACGTAGTCCGGACGGTCAGACACGCTCCGTACCGTACTCCCAGGCCGGACCGCGGTCTAGGCACGCCGGCAAAACAACGGCCCAGCCGGTGGCGGAGCACTCGCCGCCGACCGCGATCCGCAACGGTCTCTTTCGTCCTCGAACCGCAACTCCGGCGCGCGATCGGGTTGGCGACATCTGAATCGTGCAGGAGCGGATGTCGAGTACGGCGCTTCGCTCGACCGGGTGGGCAGGCGTTGCTATGCAATCGGTCAACTCGGTGGCCGGTTGCGTCCGCCCTGCATCCGGCGAGTTCGAGATCGGGAGGGACGGGCCCTTTGTCACCATTCCGATCGTGCGCGTTCGGCCGGTCGGGACCGAAAGCAATCGTCCGGACAGCGGGCGTCCTTGACCCTGCGACTGCACTGCGTTTGCACATCTGCCAGCCAAGCTGTCTCGACGTCGGTCCATGCCTGCCAGCGATCTTCTAGCCATCGCGTAGGCTCCGGGAGTACTGACGCGAGGCGACTGGAGTCACGGCCGGCAAGCTGTGCCTCTCGCTTCTGATCGCAGAGTCGAACACGTCGAGGCGCACCGACGACCCGGTGACGAGGGGTTGCCCGCGGCCTGAACTCATCCCTGGGAAGCTGACCCGCGCCGATCTGCCAGCGGCGAAGAGAGGGCGGCCCCGAGGCTCTGCTCTTCAGCGGTAACTGTCGGGTGTGACCACGCCGGCGTGGTAGAGGAAATGCGCGCGGGTGTAGCCGCGGTTGCCGGTGATGGTGGGGTCGAGATCCGAGCCCAGTTGGAGCTCAGTGCCTAGGAAGGGAGTGAAGCGGGGTTGGACGGCTAGGTAACTGGTGGGGTCTGCGCGGAGCAGTCCAAGCAGTGTTTCGGTGACGATCCGCCCGCCGACCGGCCCGAGGTTGAGGCCGCCTGCCATGGCTTTGGCTTCGGCGAGGATGTAGTACCAGAGTGGGGTGCTGACCGCGAATGGTGTGTAGACACTGCCGATCTCGGACAGGTCGGCGACGCTCAACGGGTCGACCCGCATCGCGCGGGCGACGGCCTGGCCGGAGGGCAGGCCCCAGGTGAGCTGACGCAGCAGATTTCGCTGTGGGAGCACGGTCGGACTGGTCTGGGTGTGCGGCGCGATCGCTGGGACGGGCAGCGTGAACAGCACGCTGGAGATCGTGGGATCGATCTTCTTGTTGTTCTTGACCTGCCCGTCACCGAAGTCGAAGAAGGTCTGCCAGCCGATGTAGCGTCGGGGCGCGGGGAAGCCGCCCAGCAGGTCGTCGCGGTCGTAGCTGGGAGGCGCGTTGAAGTCAGCCTCCGTGGCGTCGAACACTAGTGCGAAGAACGGATCGGCGGTCGCGTTTGTACTGTCGCCAGTGCCGCTGGTGAAGTTCGCTCGATAGGAGGGGCGGACCATGCTGTGCCCGAACCGGTAGGCGGCGCCGCCGAACTCGATCGGCATGAACGCATCCCCGCGCGGCGGGTTGTAGAAATGGTTCCCGTTCCGGAGCACGTCTGAGACGACCTGCTGCCCGGCGATCTGCGGCAGGTGCTCGTTGACCAGCAGCCACTGGTAATGCCACAGGGTGACCTGGCGAGCGATCAGGAACAACTCGTGGCGGTTTGTGAGATCGGCCCCTCTGGCGGCCGGAAAGTGGCGCAGGTCGAACTCCGAGAGTTCATCCAGCACCCGGTTGTAGAACAGGATGTGTGCACAGTGAAGGCCCGCGATGATCACGTTCTCGTCGTTCCGCGGGTCGCCTAGGAGGGCCGTGTAAGTGCCGTCGCCGCTGGCCTCGCGAGGAACGTCCTCATGCACCCCGCCGCTTCCGATCTTCAGCTTTGGCCCCACCGACCCGTCCGAGTTCTCAGCGTAAAGGTCCGGTCGCCGTCCCGGGCCGCCGCCGAACACCGAATCCAGATCAAGCGCGGGAGTCCGGGTGTTGGGCGATGACAATGGGTTCTGCGGCACCCCCAGCTGCGAGGTCTGATCGAACGTGATGTCGTGATCGGTGAACTGGCCCACGAATGTCGAGCCCGCCGTCATCGTCGGGTTATCCGGATTGCTGCCGTACGGGTCAGTCGCGGTCGGGTTGCCGTTGACGGTCGGATCGACGATCAGCCGCTTTGGCCCAGCCGCCAGGTCATCGCCGGCGTCGAGGATGCCGCCCTGTTGGCCAACCGCCAGCAGCGCGGCACGCACCCTGTCATTCGCCTCGGCGAACGGCGGCAGATCGGGGAACATGCGCCCGAAATCGAAGCTGCCGGCGGGGGCGCCACAGTGCGCAGAGTGATAGCCCGGCCGACTGGCCGCCGCCAGCGGGGCGACGCCCGCGGCACTCGGCGCCGCCAACGCCGTGCCGGCTCCAACCGATCCAGCAACCAAACCTGCACCAGCGGCGCCCACGCCCTTCAAGAACTCTCGACGAGACGGAACCCCATCCTGCCTATCGGTGCTCATCTCACTACCTCGCTCGTGACGCTGCTGCGGTTGTTCTTCCACGACACAACGTATGAGCGCGTCTCCGGACCCGCATCGGGAGGACCACCCATGTTTGGATTCGGCGGTACCCACCTTGGGAGGACGGACGGTCGGATCGCACGCTAGGCCCTGCTGTGACCGAAGGGATCCTCGGGTGGTCTCAGCACGAGCCAGGTCCTGGACCGCGATGCCGAGCTGGGGCGGCTCGAGGGGTACTTCGAGGGGTCGCCTCGAGCGGGTCGGGCATCGTCGCGTTCATCGGCAGCGAGGCCGGCGTGGCAAAGACAACGTTGGCGCGCGAGCTCTTCGTCAGCGAGCTCCTGGCGAGCGCCGGATACACGCTGCCGGAGAACGTGGCCGACGCTGTCCTCGCCCGGGTGGTCCAGCCACCGTCCAGCTGACCGAGTGCATCGAGAGCGGGTAGTCAACACCGCTCCGGGTGTGCTCCGCCCCAGGCTTGCGGTTCGCCCTCGGAGCGATCGTGCCCCACAACTGCTTCGGGTTAGCCTCAGGGGGACGCCGACCCGCCTCGGCCCGCTGCAGCGCCGCAGCTCTACGGCACGCACGACCGCATTCGTGTTCTGGCCGGCGCAGAGCTGACGACCGTTGGCGGCTTTGCGATACCCGAGGAGCGCTTGAGCGCCCGACAAGATCTCGATGGGGCGATCGCTCGCGAAGCCGTACGGACCCCCAGGTCAATCGCCCGATCAGAGGCGGCGAGCACACGTCCTCGCCGTCGCGTGCCGAGCTCGATCACGGGTTGACAGCGGTGTCAGGTGAGGGCTTGCTCGATCGCCTCGACGGCGGTGGCAAGGCCGCGCTCCTGCCGCAGGCCAGTCGCGAGAACCGACGCCCGGTGGCGGTAATCCTCGATGGCCAGGAGGTGGGCGAGACCGCGCTCGAGCGCGGGAGCAGACGCCCGAGTCCACGGGATGATCGTCGCGACGCCAAGACGGTTCATGCGTCGCGCGGTCTGCGGTTGATCGAAGCCCCGGGGAACGATGAGCTGCGGCAGCCCTGCCGCGAGGAGCCCAACTGTCGTTCCGATCCCGCCATGGTGGATCGCGGCAAGGCATCTCGGTCCGGTCTGCATGAGCGGGGCGAACGGAACCACGTAGGTGTCCGGGGAGGGGTCGAGGTGGATCGGTTCCGGAGTGGGGCCACTGAGAACGAGCGCGCGGTGCCCGAGCCGCCGCGCGGCCGCCACGGCGTTGGGGTAGAACTGCTGTGGGTCAACGGCGGAGCTTCCGCCAAGGGTGATCAGGATCGGCGCCGGGCCGGCTTCGAAGAACTCACCGAGCCCGTCGGGCGGGCTGTAGGAGCGTGGTGTGTCCCAGGCAAAGCAGCCCGTCAGCTTGACGTTGGGCGGCCAGTCTGACGGTGTGTCCACGATAAGCGGCGACGCACCGACAAGATACGGATTGCCCGAATTGATCGGGAGAAACAGCGCGTCGCGAGCGCGCGGCAGTCCGACGGCGGCGCGGGCTGCGTTCACGGCCGGGTCAAACGATCGCCGAATGTTCCACCGCGCGGCCCGCCAAGCGCTCCGACTGATCGCTCGGCCCACCGGCCCGCGGGGAAGCCGTACGCGGGTTGGGCTCGGCAACGTTCGCTCGCTCGGGATCAGGCCAGGGAACACGCTAAACGTCATCCACCGTGTCCCGGTCAGCTCGGCCGCAATCGGACTCGCCAACACCGTCGGATGCGAAACGAGCAAGTCCGCGCCTTCAAGCGCGCCGCGCAGCTCCTCGACCCACGAAACCAGGTTCGGGAAGACGACCGTGCGGAACAGGTGCAAGAAGCCGGCGTAGCCTCCCTGCCGTCCATCGAGGATCGCGGGATCGGCGGCAAATTCCTCGGGCCCGTACCGCGGCCCGACCCGTACGAAGCACAGACCCTCGTCCTCGACCAACGACCCATACGCGCTCGTCGTCGCCAACCGCACAGCGTGTCCTCGTGCGGCCATCGCCTTGGCCAGCCCGACCGTCGGGAAAAGGTCACCCCAACTGCCCATCGTCGCGAACACGACCCCAGCCACACAACAACTGTACGAGCACCGCCACGTGGCGAACATGCGTCATAAGCTCGGCCGCGGATCTCGGACGGCGGCGGTCGCCGAAGCGGCTCGCCTCGGTCTGCTCTGAACCCACCCTGCAGCGGCCTTGGCCACCCCTCTGCACTCCGCCACCTGCCTCGATGGCCCGAACGGGCCATTTCTCGCCAATGGGCGTTTCGGGCGATGCGCGGCCGATGGCACCCGCCTATCGTCGCCGGCATGACGACCGACACATTGCGACTGGATCCCGTCTCCGAGTTGCGCCCGTGGGCTCGTGTGTTCGCGGCGGTGTATGACCCGTTCCTGTGGATCGGCGAGCGCGCCGGCATGCGCCGCCACCGCCACGACCTCCTCACCCAGGCGCGCGGACGGACCTTGGAGATCGGCAGCGGCACCGGCCTGAATCTCCCCCACTACCCGGACGACCTCGACGACCTCGTGCTCGCCGAGCCCGACCCGTCGATGCGCAAGCGCCTGCAGGCCGCAGTGCGTCGCGGCGAACACAACGCGGGGGTGATCGACGCCCCTGCTGAGCAGCTGCCATTCGCCGACGCAAGCATCGACACCGTCGTCTCGACGCTCGTCCTGTGCACGGTCGACGCTCCCGATCTGGTGTTGCGCGAGATTGCGCGGGTGCTGCGCCCCGACGGGCAACTGCTGCTCATCGAGCACGTGCGATCCGACTCACCACTGCTCGCTCGCTGGCAGGACCGCCTGGCCAGGCCCTGGCAGCGGTTCGCCGAGGGCTGCCGGTGCAACCGCGCCACCCTCGAACTGATCGACGCCTGCGGCTTCCAGGTCGACGCTCGTGCTGCCGCATGGAGGGCGATGCCACCGATCATCCGCCCGCTGGCCATCGGCCGGGCTACCATCCCTGCGACGAGAGGCCAGGCAGCATGAGTGCCGTTCGAGTGGGCACGTTCCTTCCGCTCGGACAGCCCGCTGCCGAGCACGGTACGGCGCTGGCTCGCGCTGCCGATGCGGGCGTTGACCACGTCTGTGTCGGCGATCACATCAGCTTCTTTGTCGGTGCCGGTTCGGACGGGCTGATCACGGCGACAGCGCTGCTCAGCCTCCAACAAGATTTGCCGGTGTATGTCGGGCTGTATCTGCTTCCGCTGCGCCACCCGGTGACGGTGGCGCGGCAGCTCGCGAGCATCGCTGAGCTCGCCCCCGGCAGGCTGACGTTAGGCGTAGGTATCGGCGGCGAGGACAGACACGAGATCGAGGTCTGCGGGGTCGACCCCCGAACGCGCGGGCGCCGGATGGACGAGTGCCTGCAGATCCTGCAATCGCTTGCCAGCGGCGGGCCGGTGACTTTCGAGGGCGAGTTCTTCTCTCTCAGCGATGCGCTCGTCATCCCGGCGCCATCGCCGCCGATCCCGCTCGTGGTCGGAGGACGGTCCGAGGCGGCGGTCAGCCGCGCCGGACGGCTCGGCGACGGCTGGCTCGGAATATGGGTCTCACCCAAGCGGTTCGCGACCGTCGTTGACCAGATCAGCGAGGAGGCCGCCACCGCCGGCAGAGGTGCATCCGGCTTCCAGCATGCGATCAACGTCTGGTGCGGCTTTGGCGCCACACGCGAGGCCGCCCGCGCCCCACTCGCTGCTGCGATGCAGGCCATGTACCAGATGCCATTCGAGCCCTTCGAGCGCTACTCGCCCCACGGAACACCACAGCAAGTCGCAGAGTTCCTGCGGCCGTATGTAGAGGCCGGCTGCTCCACGTTCAACGTGATCCCCTGCGCCACCGATCACGAGTCCGCAGTCGCCGCGGTCGGCGAGCTGCGACGCCTACTGAACGATGAAGCGGAGACTGTTCACTCGCCGGTGGTCACACCTGAGGACCCGATGCTCAGCCAGAGCCCGGTCGGCTGAATGGCGACGGCCATCACACTCCGGACGCCGCTGGACCGCCGCGTCAAGGTAATCGAGCACGGCACTGGGACGCCGGTCGTGTTCCTCCACAGCGGGGTAGGCAGCGCCGGCGAGTGGAAGCAGGCCTTCTCGCTCTGGCCGGAGGGCTACCGGCTCGTCGCGATCGAGGCCTACTGCGACGGCAACGGCCCAGGGGTTGCCGGCCGCCGGAACCTCGACGACTACGCCGATCAGGTCTACGCCGTCGCCGAGCACGTCGGCGTGCCGGTCCACCTAGTCGGGTTCTCATGGGGCGGTGCAACCGCCCTCCGCGTCGCTGCTGCGGCGCCCGGGCTCGTAGCCTCGCTCGCCGTTATCGAGCCCGAGGCATACGCATTGCTGCGCACACAAGACGCCGTCGCCTACGCCCAGATCTGCGGCTTGCGCGACGGGTGGCGCGCGTACGTTCGCGCGGGGCGGTGGTACGAGGCCTTTGAGGAGTTCATCGATTTCTACAACGGGCCCGGCTCATTCGCTCGCTGGCCGTCCCAGCGGCGCGAGGCGTTCCTCGCTGTCCAGCAGGCCCGGGGAGACCTATGGGACGTGCTGTTCGACGGACCGCTCACACTCGACGCGCTCGCCGGGCTGACCGCGCCGGTGCATGTCGTCGAGGGATCGCAGACCTCCGCCGTCGACCACGCGATCTGCGCCGTTGTCCGGCGGCACGTGCCGCACGCGCAGCACACGCTGATCGAGGGCGCCGGCCACATGATGCCGCTGACCCACCCGGATCCGCTCGCCCGCGCTCTCCTTAACGAGATCGAGCGCTTTGCGACTCGTGGCTTTGATCGGGACCAGGAATACGCTCGCACCGGGCGTCAAACGAGATCGAAAGGACACAGACATGAAGCTCCTCATCGTGCGATACGAACGCGAACGCGCTCACCACGACCCTGAACAGGCCGCCGGCTTCAGACAGGCCGCCGAGAAGATAGCCGGCGTCCCCGGCCTGGTGATGACTCCCAGTGACGACCAGCGGTCGCGCCGCGGATACGCAAGCAACTCGCGCGCACCGCCGAGACACCCGGCGTGCGCCGACCCTTGTTCCGGGGAGCACGAGCCTCGTGAAAGCCAGGCATCGTGACCGGCGAACGGCGATGGCCAGCAGCGTCATACAGAGCGGATTGCATCTTGCCCTCCTGATCGGGTGTCGGTAGTCCGCTCAATCGTCCTCTCGGGCCGAGGGCCCGGGTTGCCGAAAGGACGACCGGTGAAGCGCCCGTTCGGGTGCCATCAATACCGACGCATCGTCGCGCCCCGCTGAGCAACCCGCTGCGCGATACTCGCCGTCACGATGGAGACCAACTGCCCGTGCGGTGCCGGGACGACCTACGCCGCGTGTTGCCCCCCGCTCCATCGCGGCACCGCGACCGCGTCCACGGCGCTGCAGTTGATGCACTCTCGCTACTGCGCGTTCGCCGTCGGTGACACGGCTTATCTACTGGCGACGTGGCATCCGGCGACACGGCCGGCGTCTGTGGATCTCGATCCCGCGGTCGAATCGCGCCGGCTGCGGATCCGCGATCTGACCGGCGGCAGCGAAGACGACGACGCAGGCACGGTCGAGTTCTTCGCGCACTACTGGGACTCAGCCCGCAGCCAGTACGGACGCCAGCACGAGACCAGCAGATTCGCCCGCGAAGGGCGCCGCTGGTTCTATGTCGGGCCCGCGCTCTAACTGGCAGGAACGAGGCGACGGAAGCGACCGCTATGTCCGCCGCGAGCAGGGCGCACACGACGGCGTGTGGAGCGGCCACCCCACTTAGGCACTGCTGGGGAGCATGTCGCCGGTCCTGTGGGCCTCGGCGGCGGCTTTTGCTGGCGCTCTTGGTTGTTTGACGTCTCAAAGCGGCATCAGCTGGGCGCTGCCGCTCTGCCTGATGTCAGTAGCGCGGCGGCCGCAGGCGGCGAGTCCCGACCTGAGGGATTCCGCTTAGTTTTCAAGTGACCGTGAGCCGGGGATCGTTGCCCGAGACACCCATTGCGCAGAGAGAAGTGGGGTTACACACGTAGGTCTGTGGAGTCGGCTAATCAGTTCCGCCGCTCTGCTGCGAACCAGCGGACGCCTCGTGACGGCCTATTTGCCGTCGTAGCCGCTCCAACTCTTGCAGGCGCTGGTCAGCGTCGTCGTAACTCGTGTGAGGGATGTCGCGTTTGAGACGATCAAGCTCGTTGTGTACCTCCCACAACTCGCTGTAGGCGTCGTACTTAACTTGAGATCCGCGAGTGAAATCAAAGGTCTTGTTGATGCTTGAGATGAGCGCCGCCATGAATGCTGCGCCAACGGCGACCCAGTGCCACGCTCCGGTTACCGGGATCGCCGTGGCGCCAGCGACGGCGGCGGCCACAATGCTCACAAGTACCAGGACATTCCCCACTGTGCCGTAAGTACCAGCTCTTCGGCGAAGCCGCTCTTGGTCGCCTTCGACGCTCCTGACGAAACCGTCGATAGCGCAAATTAGATCCTGAGTGCGCCCGTCCGAGCATGGGGGTTGCCTCGGCGGGTTTCCATGTTGACCCATCGGCCAAGTGTCGTGGGGCGCAGAATCTGCGTCAAGGGTTCGCTGGTGGGGCCGTCCCGTCGTCGCCCTTCCAGCGTCGACTGAGGACCAACAGACGTCGGCCGTCATGAAAGGGTGCGCTTGCCGGAGCACGAACGCGACCGGCAGCTCGAGGAGCGGCCGCAGTTCGTTGACGACCTGCTGCGGCTAACGCGGCGAAGCCACTCGTTCAGCGCTAGACCTGTTCCGACTCGGCGAGCCGCGGCTGGTGCAAAGCGGCTACGACGTCGACATCTACCACGCACTAGCGCGTTGCTGCTCGCGGACAAACCCGGGCCACCCCGGCCCCATCCCTCCGAGCACCGGGGTCGCGTCAGTCGCCGAAAGGAGGGACGAGGCGACGACCGTTAGAGTGGCAGTGCTGCCTAAGCAAACCGAGCTCCAATCGCCGCTGTTGTGCTCACGGGGGTCAAGTCGGCTGAGGTGGTGTAAGTCTCCGAGCTCGTCGTCGTCGTCGTCGTCGTGGGCGTTGGCGGGTTAGGCCGCGTTGAGAGCGACAGCCTCCTTCTCTGCTTGTTGTTGAGTGGGTGAATCCTCCTCAAACCGCCGAGCGGCGAGGATCAGGGCAATCGACTCGACGGACAGGTAGCGGCGTTGGACGAGCCACTCGTCGTTCGGTTCGGAGAGCAGCGCGCCGGCGAGGCGGATCACGGCGGCGTCGATGGGGAAGATGCCGACGACGTCTGTGCGGCGGCCGATCTCTTTGTTGACCCGCTCGAGCGGGTTGGTGGAGCGGAGCTTGGTCCAGTGCTCTGAGGACAGCAGGTAGAAGGCGATGAGGTCCTCCTCGGCCTCCTCGAGCTTCCCGCAGCGCGGCGGAGACCAGGCCGCGCTGGTCACGGCGGCAGTGGGCCAGCATGTCTCTGACGAAGTGCACGGTGCATCGCTGCCAGTGGCGCGCCAGCACGCGGGCGATCGCCCACTTCAGGCCCTCGTGCTGCGCGAGGCACCCGTAGCGGCCACGACGTCGTCAGTACCAGCCTAGTTGCTTGCGCGCGTCGTAAAACATCGCCGCTGGCGCAAGCGCTGCCGGGGAATCGTCGCTCTTCATAAGGGCTTCTGCGCCGACACTGGCCACAGCGATCAGACCGCTAGGTACCGCAACAGGCGGGAACCAGAATGTGGCGGCCGATGTCGCGCCTCCGAACACCGCAAACGCTCGAAGAGTCCGCGTCCGCCGTCGACGTGCTTTCGCGATCTTGTTTAGGCGATCCGCGCGCTTGGCTAGTTCCCTCACGGCGTTCTCCGCAGGCAGGCCCAGACCAACGTTCGACCGCCACCAATCGCGAAACGATTCGCGTTCGAGCCTGTAATTCTCGGTGCGCGCAAGCTTCGCTGCCTCTTCGAGTGACTTCTCGTCTGACCAGTCGCTGTTAGCAGGTACGAACAAGCTCCAGCCAATCACCTGGGCCACAGGTTGTGTCTTCCTGGCCGGGCTCTCAGCGGGCTGCTTGACCCTCAACTTGAGCTCTTGGTCTGCCATCTTGAAACTCGCGTAAGCCGGGACAATCGACTCGACCCAAGTTCGGGGGAGCGTCTGAGCGTAATCCGCCTCGTGCTCGTCATACTCGCGAGTTAGGATCATGCGCGTCATCATCTGCGCGTCAGGCTTCAGTTGCGCCGAATCAAATCGAAGATCGGCGGCGAGCATGGCGCGTTCCCGACTTCGGGCGGTCGGGGACTCGTTGGACGCTTCGGACAAGGCCTGGAAGCGATCCCGCTTGGCCTGAGTCCACGGGACGGTCACTGCCAGGTCGTCGTCTCCACCCGACTGCCCGAGAATTGACAGGAACCGCCGTTGCCGCGCGGGATCCCACTTGTTCCTCACCCAGCGCCGCTCTTCCTCCTCGTCACCAGTCGGCGGTGTTGGGGTGACGACGCGGTCAAACAGGAGCACGTCAGCAACCAGCGCCCTGGCGCCGATGTGATCGGCGACCGACAGCGAGCCCCACAGCTCTCGCACTCCCATATCGCACATACGGTACTTGGGTCCATGCGGTGATCGCAACACCCGCCCAGATGGAGGGACTTTCTAGGTCATCCGTGCCCGGTGGTTGAGTAGCGCGCCGGTCGTCGCGTAACTGAGCCCGGAGGGCGAGGCGCCCGCGGCGAAGGCCAAGCGCGTCGAAACCCGCGGCTCCCCGTGGGTCACGTAGGCAGGACCGGCGCCCAGGTCGAGATGATGCTGTCGAGCCGAATGCGCAGAAAGCTCCCTGGCGTCGGGTGCCCGAGTCTGATGCTGGCCCTCCGCGCCCAGAGCCGTGTCGCCGACCGAGCCACGCCTGCTTGCGTGGCAACCCGATCGTGCGGCGCGGTCCGGCCGTGCAATCGCCATGTCGCCAAGGGATTCGTGCGGATCGGAGCCTCCGTGACGATCGATGCGATCGTCTGGGCGGTCTGCGGGTCGGTGGGCGGCGCCCGTCCGGATTGTGCAGGACGCACAATCCGGGGCGTGGGGAAGGCATCGTCAGCCCGCAGACTGGCCAGGTTCCATCAGACCGCCGCGGCGACGATCAACCACGACCACTCCGCAGCTGCGGTCCGGCCCCCACCATCCTCCGGGGGTCGGACCGCCAAACGCGCCATCGTCGACGCCCGCGCCGGGCGAGCACCAGCGGCCGTCACCAGATCAACCGGCGCCCTATTGCTCAAGCCCTGCGCCGGCGTGACCCGTGCTGCTGGACAGGTTGCCCGCATTACCCGCGTCCCGTGCCGAGTTGACCCGTGTGGTTGTAGAGGCTGCAGCCGGCGACGTGCCACGTGCCCGCGCCCGTGTTGCCCGAGCCGATGACCACCGTGTTGTCCGTGCCCACGATCGCCTTCACCGGCGGCCCCGGCATGCTCGCACCCGGCGGGGTCGGCACACAGTTGACCGGGCCACTGACGGGTGCCGCCCCGCGCGCCATCTGGATCATGATCTGCTCGTGGGTCCCCATTGCGGTGAGCTTGCGGTTCGCGCCGATGAGCCCCGACGGGGTGGCGAGCTGCACGGTCACCGAGCCATCGCCGCTCTTCGTGACGGCGTACGCCGGCGGAGTCGCTGACGTGCCGAGGGCGAGCAGGAGCGCTACGCCGACGCCCGCCAGCCCGAGCGTACTGCCCGCGAGAACTCGCGGACGCAGGCGACGGGCTCGACCCGGCCTGGGTCGATCGGCGCGCGCGAGGTCATCGCCGTGCCGATCAACGACCGATGCCCACAAATTGTCTTCAAACTGACTCATGAGCGCACCGCTCCTTTCGTAGTTGTGTGCTTCTGAGTCGTGCCCGAGCCCGCGACAACCGCATGCGCAGCACGCCGCGGGACACCCCAAGCGCCGCCGCGGCCTCCTTCGGGCTCAGCTCCATGAGGTCGACCAGCTCGATCGCCTCTCGCTCGCCGTCGCTCAGCCTCGAGCAGCGCTCCAACAGCTCGCGCCCCGTCCGCTGCGCGTCGATCCTCGCCGCCAGCTCCTCGAACTCATCGACCTCAAGCGGTCGCCGGCCGGCCAGCCTGAGCGCCGCGTCACGGCCACCGGCCCGTCCACCGCAATGGCGGGCGTACACATGCGCGGCGATCCCGAACAGCCACGGACGCGCCGTCCCGCGACGCGGATCAAAGCCGCCGAACGAGCCGGCCGCCTCAAGCATCGTCTCCGAGGTGAGATCCGCAACGTCCTGCGGCTCAGAGCAACGGCGAGCGAAGTACGCAGTCACTGCACCGACATTTGCGCGATACACCCGCTCGAACTCCGCAAGCCCCCGACCACCCGGCTCTCGCCGCATGATCCCGTCCTTCGCGTTGATTGTCTCGATGCCCATATCCCCTACTTGGCGAGATCGCTGAGATCTGTCACATCGCGGGATCCACACCACATCGACGCCGCGACCAGCGAGCCTAAAGCCCGCGCCGCAGACTCATCTGCCCGCGAGGTGCCGTGGTGCCCGCGAGGGAACCACCAGCAAGAAACCGACACCGAATATCTCTGGCGGGCATCAGCCCTGCACACGCCCGTTTGGCGCGCCGGCCAGAGCCTCGGATTGCGCGGGTTGCGAGGCCGCGTCGACGCAGAGCTCGAGGTCGTCGCCCACGGTCGGAGTGTGCGCTTCGCACCACGGAGGGCAGGCTGACTGGCAAGAGGGAGGCTGCCGGTGACGACCGCTTTCGCGCGTTTCGGCGCCAGTGAGCGCGCGATCGAGTTGGCGACATACCGCGCATCACGGGGTTTAGGGCCGCGACCGGGGCAGCTCACTCTGAGATGCAGGCGAGGTGAGATCATGTCGGCTGTGAACCAGGTCTCACGTTGGTTTGGCGAGCGGAGCACCAGAGGGGTGCTCACCAGGATGGTCGGCGCGTGGCTGCTGGTTGGGTTGCCGGTTATCGCAGCCAGGGTCTGGTGGTCGGTGCCAGCGGCGATCGTCGTGTTCGTGGTCACCCTGACTGCGTACGTCACGGCCGCGAACCGCTACGTGCGCCATCACGGCTGACAAGCGTGACGCGCGAACCACGAGGGGTTCGTGTGTCGGTGCAGACGCTCGGTCAGCACGCGGCGATGTGCCGGGAGCCGATGCATCTCGCCAGCGAGCGCTTTCGCCCCTTCGGAACGCTTGAGCGGCATGACGGCGTGGGCGACGAGGTGGGCGGCGACGCCCGAACACGCGCGGGTCCAGCGCCGCACCCGTGATTGGCCAGGACCACGTCTCTCAGCGCTCCAACGGACGCTCCTCAGTTCGTCGACCAACGCACGTCTTGGGGCGGCCGCCGGATGCCGGCTAGGCGCGAGGGGAAATCGTCAGGTGCACGCGACGCCAGCTTGGAGATCGCGGATGATCGTGCCAAGGACGCCCGATGCGAGAAGGCCTGGCCCCATCGGACCGGACCGATCCTCACCGAGCAGCGGAAGCTGTAGTAGGGCGACCCTGGCTTCGGCGGACAGGTTGCCTAGTTGCCAGTTGATCTCCTCACTGACGGCCTCCGGACGGTTCGTGGCGGCCAATCCCACGGCCTTGGCCGCGTACGCGGCCGCGCCCAAAGCGTGCGCACCCGTATGAGGGACCGCAGAGGCCTGCCCGGCCGCTCGGGCGGCAGCGGCCGCTGCAGGGCTCACATCACATGCGGCGCCACCTCCAACGAACCGCCGGCGAATCTCTTCTGCGACGTCGAGCTCGCCGCGGCCAAAAGCCCGCGTCCGGACGATGGCGTCGCGTGGCCGGCTATCGCCTGGAGCTTCGGCCTCGAACAGCCCGAGCGTTCGTTCCGCGCAGTCAGCCGCCCACAGAGCAACGATTCGTCGTTCGGCTTGGCTCAGTGTCTGCGGAGAACGCACAGCGAGATTCTCCCAAGCCTTCCCGACTTCAGCGCGCCCACCAGGTTGCAGGCTGCAGGGGACGCTACAGGGCCTGTCCGGCGAGGAGCTACCTGTTCTCAGCCACGAACTGGCTGGCCGTAAACGGCGTACCTTCGGGATCCGCCAGCACGGTCAGACGAACGTACGGGGCGTCGAGCGGTGGAACGAGCACTTTGCCGCCGAGCTTGCGCGCCTCGGCGGCGGCCGCGTCGGCATCGTTGACCGCGAATGTCACATGCCAGTGCGGCTGCTCACCGTCCTTGAGCGGATCGAGCATCGCGACGACGTCCTCGAACCCGGCCGCTCCCATCTCAGCGGCACCCTCGCGCATCCCCGGAACGATCGTCTCAAGATAGTCGCCGTAGCCCGGGAGGGTCCAGAACTCCGCACCCCCCAGCGACAACGTGGCCCAGCCGAACACCTCGCCGTAGAACCTCTTGGCCGCTGTCAGGTCAGAGGTATGGAGCGTGTTGAAGTTGACAGCGCCGTGCTCATTGACGACCTTCGCACCCTTGGTGCGGCCGGCCTGCCAGACGCAGAACACCGCGCCCTGCGGGTCTTTGAGGATCGCCATCCGGCCGGCGTCAACGACGTCGAACGCCGGTGCGAGCACCTCGCCGCCCGCAGCCTGCACCTTGGCGACCGCTTCATCCGCGCTCGTCACGGCGACATAGGTGTTCCACGCCGGCACCGGCTCATGATCGGCGGGTAGCTCACCGACCCCGGCGGTGCTGCCACCGCGGATCGTCGCGATGAAGAACCGCTCACCCGGAGTCTCTATAGCCGGGGTGAACTCCCAGCCGAACAGCCCACGGTAGAACGGCAAAACGCTCTCTGGGTCCTTGTAGCTCGCATCGACCCAGCACGGCACGCCGGGAATGTACTCGTCGCGTTCCGACATCCTGCGCTCTCCCCTAATCGTTGGTGGTGCCGCGGACCCTAACTGCGATTTAGGTCAGCTCCGGTCCGGTTTAGCAAATGGCAATCAGATCGCCGAGAGCCCCGCCCGCCTCGATCATCACGGCTCACGCGGCCGACGGCCGTTTGGTCTGATCATTCCTCCGCTGGACCTGCATTTGCTCTGCGACACGCATCTCGACATCGCATCGCGGGCAGAGTCGCCGATGAGCGACGACGACCAGCGATGTCGAGGAGGACGGTGGATGGCATGAGGGCCTCCCTCAGACGACGGTTGGCCGGACCATCGTCTCGCCGCTGCAGATCGACGGCAAATGGACGATCGCATTTCGCGCAAAGCAGGAGTCGACCAGGCCGGAGCGGGCGCCTGCCGCTCCGGCGTTTCGTTTCCGCGTATCGCGCCTAGCATGCGTCCTCGACTAACGATGAAGGGAGCAGGCCGATGATCACCCTGAACGTGCTTTATCCGAACAGAGACGGCGCGAAGTTCGACATGAACTACTACCTCACGTCGCACATCCCGATGTTGAAGCGCGAGTTCGGGAGCGCGCTGAAAGGGTGCATCGTGGAGCAGGGGCTCGGCGGCCGTGCTCCCGGCACGAAGGCAGAGTTCGCAGTGCTGTGCCATCTGCGCTTCGATTCCGTCGAGTCCTACCAGCAGGCGATCGGCCCGGTCGCCGAGCAGATCCGGAACGATGTGGCGAACTATGCGAGCGAAGCGCCGATCATCCAGCTCAGCGACGTGAAAGTCGCGTCCTGACCAGCTTTTGAGGGTTCGGCTGGCACCTGCCCGCGCTCTTCGAGGCGAGCGTGATCGTGGTCCTAGTCTCCTGACGCTCGGCGTGGCCATGTGGCGCTTCGCGGCGACGGAGTGAGGCGCGCTAGGCGCCCCGCCCCGTTGGGATCCCGTGCCGAGTCGCTTCGACGCAATCGCGATTGACGTGACCTCGAGCGTACGGGTCGGATGACAGCATCGACGCGGTGGCCGGGTGACGTACACGCTGTCACCGGTTGGACCCACCACCGTCGAATGAGCCGAGGTTGGGCGTCGGCACCAACAGCGCACGGGCCGGGACGGGAGGGGAAAAGCAGCGCTTAGGTCAGTGGCGCTTTCGCGTGAGGCTGTCGGGTTTAGGTGGTGTCGTCCGGGTGGTTTAAGACCATTTGGGGATGGGTCAGAACTTCATTGCTGCGGATCGTGGTCAGGTGTTGTTGATGCCGCCGTCGTTGGCGGATTGGTTGCCGGAGGAGCATTTCGTGTGGACGGTGCTGGGGGCGGTGGAGCAGATGGATCTCAGCTCGTTCTATGGCGCGTATCGCGCGAACGGGCAGGGACGTGCGGCGTATGACCCGGCGGTGATGCTGGGCTTGTTGCTCTACGCGTATGCGTCGGGGGTGTCGTCGTCGCGGCAGATCGAGCGGTGTTGTGAGGTGGATGTGGCGTTTAAGGTGATCACGGCGATGCGGGTGCCGGATCACTCAACGATCGCGGAGTTCCGCCGTCGCCATCAGGACGCGATCGCCGGTGTGTTCGTGGAGGTGTTGGCGTTGTGTGCGGAGGCGGGATTGGTGAAGGTCGGGGTGATCGCGATCGATGGCACGAAGCTGCGCGCGAACGCCTCACGGGATCGCAACCGGTCATACGTCTCGATCGTCGAGGAGTTGCTGGATGCCGCCGAACGGGTTGACCGGGAGGAAGACGATCAACACGGCCGCGATCGTGGTGACGAGCCGCCGGTGTGCCTGCGCTCGCGTGAGCAGCGTCGCCACGCGCTAGCGGAAGCCAAGGAGCGGCTTGAGACCGAACGCCGGCGCCAGCTTGAGTGTGGTGAGGCGGCGGAGTTTGAGGCGGGGTTCGAGCTCGATGAGGTCGAGCTGCGCCGGCGACGCAGCAAGGGTCGTCGCACGTGGCAGCGGGAGGCCGCGCGACAGCTCGACGCGCACCGCGAGCATGAGGCGGCACCAGTCCCGCGGGGACGCGCTGAACGGCTCGAGGAAGCCAAGCGTCGCCTGGAGCAGCAACTGGCCGTCGACGCGCAGGTCAACGCGATCTACGAGGACTTCCATGCCAACGGCCGCGACAGTCTGGGGCGACGGATCGGCCGGCATCCCAAGCCGCGGGTGGCGCCGCTGCTGCCCGAGGGCAACGTGAACCTCACCGATCCAGACTCCCGGCTGGTGCAGGACAAGGGGCTGGCGAAGATCCAGGGCTACAACGCGCAGGCCGCGGTGAGCTGCGAGGGGCAGATCATCCTCGCCGCTGAGATCTCCACCCGCTCACCGGACTTCGGGAACCTCGCCCCGACGTTCGACGCCGCGATCCGCGAGCTTGCGTCAGTCGGGGTGGCCGAGCGACCGGGGACGGTGCTGGCCGACACGGGCTACTGGCACGGTGAGCAGCACGACGAGATCGTCGCCCGCGGCACCCAGGTGCTGATCCCGCCGCAGTCCAGCACCAGAGAGACACCGCGACCGGGATGGCGCGACGGACGATTTGACTTCATGCGCGCGGTGCTGGCCAGCGACGCCGGTGCCGAGCTCTACCGCCAACGCGCCAGGTCAATCGAGCCGACGTTCGGGCAGATCAAGCACAACCGCGGGTTCCGGCAGTTCCGACGACGTGGCAGAGCCGCCGCCCGGTCAGAATGGCGACTGATCACCGCCACCCACAACCTGCTCAAGCTCCACCAGCACTGGATCGCACCCGCCACCGCCTAGCAGCCAGCGGTGAACCCATCTCTTCCTCTCACCCCGGCCCGGGCACCGACCCACGCCCACCAAGACCGACACAACTTTGTCCGACAGCCTCGCGTGAAAGGACTCGCTCCTGGCGACATTGTCCAAGGACCGCAATGCCACGGGAGCTGTGGCGCCGTCGCACGCCCACGATACGTGTGCCTTAGGTAGAGTCCGGGCGTGGCGAGCGTGGCCGAGGACCTAAAGCGGATTCCGCTATTCAGTGGGCTGAGCCAGCGCCAGCTGCGCCAGTTGGTCAAAGACTTCAGTGAGCGTCGCGTTCCCGCTGGCACGCTGCTGGCTACGCAGGGCGAGATGAGTGGTGTCGCCTTCTTCGTTATTGCCGAGGGCGAGGCCGCCGTGATCGTTGATGGCGCGCGGGTCGCCACGTTGGGGCCTGGCGACTATTTCGGCGAACTCGCGATGATCAGCCAACGCGAGCGCATCGCGACGGTCGAGGCGCTGACGACGATGCGCTGCCACACGATCCGATTCTGGGATTTCAGGGCGTTCGCGAAGAAGAATCCTGACGTGATGTGGAAGCTCCTCCAGCATCTCGCGGGGATCCTGTTCGAGGTGCAGAGTCGTCACGGTGCGCGACAAGCCGAGAGTACGTCCTCCTAAGGCTGGGCTGTGTAGATCTCACACCGCTCAGAAAGCAGCGGCACCACCGCCGTCGCTGCTTTGAGACGTCGGCAGTCACGCGCGCGAGCCGCTGTCGGGCTCGCAGTCCGATGTTCGCGGTCGTCTGTGCTGACGGTCGCTTTTGCCGAGGCGCCGGCGGACGGCTGGAGAGTGCAACGCCCAGATAGCAGTCGCGCCTTGGCGCCGCGGTCCACGATCGGGTCGCCACGAGCTGGATCGTCGGAGCTACCCTAGCCGCGCGATCGCCTTCGCCCCAGTCCGATGCTCCGCACGAATGCCGTGTCCGCCGACGGGCGCCGCCCGCGCTACATGGGCAGCTCGGCGATTCTGAGTGTCGTCGCCTCGTCCCTCCTATCGGCGAGTCTCGAGCACCAAGTCCGCGGAGCCGGAGGGCCGACTCGTCCCGCTCGCCAGCCGACGGACTGAATAACTCTATCCGCGCAAGGGAGGGCCGGCGGCGCGGAGCGCAAGATGGACGCCCCAACACAAGAGCAGGTCAGGACCAGATCAGGTTGTGTGCTGGCGCGACCGCCGACCTCTGGGCACACGAATCAGCTATCTATGCGGTTTCGCGTCAGCGCTGGGCCGGGCGGTGCTCGCCGCGGCTGCGACAGGGTCTTCGTTGAGCCATCGAGCACCGACGGTCTCGGCGATGCTCGCATCGGTTCCACCCCCGGCGAGACCGAGGGGAGCGACGCAGGCGAGCTCGCGCAGGCCGCCGAGAGCGCTTTGAGCCAGCTCGGGAAGCGCGGCGCTGACGACGACGAGCGCAGGCTGCAGCAAATCCGCCGTCTCCATCAGCGTGAGCAGCGGAGTGTCGGCTCCGAGGTAGGTGATCCGCCAGCCGTGAGCTCGGAGCGCGAGCCCGAAGCAGATCAACCCGAGATCGTGCTGATCTCCGGGAACGCAGGCGAGGAGTGCGTGGGGACCCTGGCCGCGCCCCCAGGCGCGCGCCAGGGCGAGTAGACGGCCGCGCAGCAGCGCGCTGGCGAAGTGCTCTTGCGCGACCGATGCCTCAGCGTGCGACCAGCGCTCGCCGAGCTCGTGGAGGTAGGGAAGGATCGCGTCCCGCAGGACGCTCTCGAGCGGGTAGGAACCGAGGAGCCGGTCAAGCACAGAATGCGCGCCGACGTCGTCGAATCCGTCGAGCGCGTTGCGCAGTTGCTCGCCGAGGGCAGCTGCCGTCGGTGCCCCGCTCCCGTCATCTGTTCCAGCGGCGGCAAGTGGCGCCGGCGGGTCAGCTCGTGTGAGCCGAGCCGCCTCGGCTGCCGATAGGCCTTGCTCGAGGTGTTGGAGCATGCGACGGATCCGTCGCTCGTCGTCCTCGCTGTAGAGGCGGAATCCGCCCTCGGTGCGATCGGGCGAGAGGATCCCGTACCGACGCTCCCACGCGCGGAGGACCTCCGGCGTGACCCCGACGCGGCGGCTCAGCTCTCCGATCCGCACGGGCCCGCGATCGGCTTCATGAGCACTCATGCGATGAGTGTACAGACTCTGTACATACTCTTGACAAGTCCGCGCCAACTCTGTACGTTCCTTGGACAGCCTCTATACAAAGGAGTCCTCGAATGAAGAAGCCGTTCGTCGCAGCGCTAGCCGTCGCCGTCCTCGGCGCGATGACACTCGGTGTGGTCGCCTCATCAGCATCGGCTCCGCACAAGCCCGCCAAGAACATCGTCCAGACGGCCGTCGCCGCCGGTTCGTTCAAGACGCTCGTCTCGCTCGTCAAGCAGGCGGGCCTCGCGCGCGCCCTCTCCGGACCGGGGCCGCTGACCGTCTTCGCGCCAACGGACGCCGCGTTTGCGAAGGTGCCGAAGGCGACGCTCGCCGCACTCGCCAAGGACAAGTCGAAGCTGAAGGCCGTCCTGCTCTACCACGTGGTGCGCGGCAGGCTCACGGCGGCCCAGGTCGTCAAGCAGAAGTCGCTGACCACGCTGGAGGGCGGCACGCTGTCGATCCGAACGCGCGATGGCAACGTCTACGTCAACCGTGCGCGCGTGATCAAGGCAAACGTCATGGCATCCAACGGCGTGATCCACGCGATCAACAAGGTGCTGATCCCGCGTTGACTCTCCCCACGTCTTCAGGGCGCCGCCGCTGCGGCGCCCTGACCGGGGCGGGCCCACGAACAGGGGCCGGCCGTACGGAACGTAAACCCACGATGACGACACTCACCCTTCCAAACTCACCCGCCGGCGAGAGACCGCGTGGACGGCGCCATCCTATTCGGTGCGTTGTGTCGTTCGTGCCGGTGTCGCCCATTCTGAGGCAGACAGGCACTGAGCGCGTTCGGTGGGCCGCTCTGCCAGCGTCGGTCGAGCCCGGCTTGACGAAGGGTGATTGCTGAGATGAGGGTTGCTGTGGTAGGTGCCGGGGTCTCGGGGCTGGTGGCGGCAGATCTGCTGCACCGGGCGCATGACGTCACGGTCTTCGAGGCGAATGGCTATGCGGGCGGGCACACGAATACGGTCCGAGTTGACACGCCGAACGAGACGCACCAGGTCGACACCGGCTTCATCGTTTTCAATGACCGCAACTATCCGAACTTCGAGCGGCTGCTCGAGCGCCTCGGTGTCGGCTCGCAGCGGTCGACGATGAGTTTCAGCGTCAGCGACGAGCTGGGGGATTTCGAGTACAGCAGTGCGTCTCCCGGTGGCCTGTTCGCCAAGCGCGCGCACCTCCTGACCCCGTGGTTTCATCGGATGATCGCTGATCTCGCTCGGTTCAACCATGCCGGCCGGGAGCTGCTTGGCGATCGTGCCGAGGAGGTCTCGCTTGGAGAGTGGCTGGAGCGTCATCGCTTCTCGCGGGCGTTCATCGAGCGGTTGATCGTGCCTCAGGCGTCGGCGGTGTGGTCGGCCGCGCCGAGCCAAATGTGGACTTTTCCCGCGCGTCTCCTGGTGGAGTTCTTCGACAATCACGGGATGCTGTCGTTCGGGGGTCGGCCTCGATGGCGGGTGGTCCAGGGTGGCTCGGCCCGGTACGTGGAGGCGCTGATCCGGCCGTTCTCCGGTCGGCTGCGGCTGCGCACACCGGTCGACGCCGTCACGCGTCATCCTGATCACGTGCTGGTCAAGCCGCGTGGTGGTGAGGCGGAGCGCTTCGACGAGGTGGTCCTGGCGAGCCATTCGGACCAAGCGCTGGCGCTGCTGCGCGACGCCAGTGATCGTGAGCACGAGATCCTCGGTGCGATTCCGTATCAGCCTAACGAGGCGGTGCTCCACACCGACGTTCGGATGCTGCCCCGGCGCCGGCGCGCGTGGGCAAGCTGGAACTACCACCTGCTGCCCGAAGCGAAGCCCGCGAGCACCGTCACCTACCACATGAACCGCCTTCAGTCGCTGCGCTCCGAGCGCGAGTTCTGCGTGACGCTGAACCGCACCGAGGCGATCGACCCGGCCCATGTGATCCGCACGATCCGCTACGCGCACCCGGTGTACACCGCCGCCGGGGTCAAGGCGCAGGCGCGAGTGGGTGAGATCGACGGGCGCAACCGGACGCATTTCTGCGGTGCCTACTGGGGATGGGGATTCCATGAGGACGGCGTCCTCAGCGCGCTGCGGGTGGGCGAGCGGTTCGGAGCGCGGCTGTGAGCGCGAGCTGCATCTACGAGGGCACGATTCGCCACCGGCGCTTCGAGCCCCGGCGCGAGTTCAGCCATCGACTGGCGCTGGCCTACCTGGACCTGGACGAGCTCCCGGCGCTGCTTGATGGCCGACTGGTCGCCCGGCGTCCGGGGCTGGTCCGCTTCCGGCGCCGCGACTACCTCGGGGATCCCGCTGTGCCGCTGCACCGCGCTGTGCGCGACCTGGTGGAGGACCACACCGGTGCGCGACCCGAGGGCTCGATCCGGCTGCTGACGCAGCTGCGCTCGTTCGGGCACTGCTTTAACCCCGTCACCTTCTACTACTGCTTTGAGCCGGACGGCGAGCGCGTGCAGGCGCTGATCGCGGAGGTGACGAACACTCCCTGGGGGGAGCGGCACGCCTACGTGATTGACGGCAAGCGGCGCGAGTCTGCGGTGCTGGCTGGTGCGTTCGACAAGACGCTCCACGTCTCGCCGTTCATGGGCATGGATCACCGCTACGACGCTCGTGCGGCTACGCCCGCCCAGACACTGTCGGTCCACATCGCCTCGAGCCGCGCCGGCGTCACGGTGTTCGACGCCACGCTGGCGCTGCGCCGCCGGGAGCTGACGCGGGCATCGATCCTGGGGATCACCGGGCGCTACCCCTTCGCGACGGTTCGGGTGCTGGCGCTGATCTACGGGCGTGCGCTGGGGCTGAAGCTCGCGGGCGTGCCGGTCCACGCCCATCCGCAGGCGGGACGGGCATGAGCGTCTGGTTCGCTCGTCGGCTCGTGTCGCTCCTGCTGCGGCGGATCCAGGTCGGCAGCCTGCTCGTCGTGGAGGGCGACGAGCGGCGCGTGTATGGCACCGGGGCGCCCGCGGCGACCGTCCGGATCGAATCGGCGCGATCGTGGCCAAAGCTGCTGCGGGGGAGCCGCGGCATGGCCGAGGCCTTTGCCCAGGGCCTGTGGGAATCGCCGGATCTGGTGGCGTTGATCAGGCTGGGCGCGCGTAACGCGGGCGGCCTCGACCGGCTGCGCTCGTGGTTCGCGCCCGCACGCTGGCCGCTGCAGCGCGCCGCAGCGCTTTTGCGTCGCAGCACCAAGCGCCGGCGCCGGCGCGACATCGCCGCGCACTACGACCTCGGCAACGAGCTGTTCGCGCGGATGCTCGACCCGACGATGAGCTACTCGTGTGCAGTCTTCGAGCGGGACGGAATGACGCTCGAGCAGGCGCAGGTCGCGAAGCTCGAGCGTGTGTGTGAGCAGCTCGACCTCGGTCCGGGGGAGCGCGTGCTCGAGATCGGAGCGGGCTGGGGTGCGTTCGCGCTGCATGCCGCCGCGACCCGCGGCTGCCACGTGACCACGACCACGATCTCACGCGAGCAACACGATTACGTCGTCGAGGAGGTCCGCCGCGCGGGACTGAGCGATCGGATCGCGGTGCTGATGGAGGACTACCGCGAGCTGCGCGGCACCTACGACAAGCTCGTCTCGATCGAGATGATCGAGGCGGTCGGATGGCGGCACTTCGGCACCTTCTTTGCCAAGTGCTCCGAGCTGCTGGCTCCCGACGGCGCGATGCTCCTGCAGGCCATCACGATCGACGACCGCGCCTACGAGGTCGAGAAGGCATCGAGGTCATTCATCAACACCCACATCTTCCCCGGCGGATGTCTGCCCTCGCTCGAGGTGATCGCCCGCAACGTGGCCCGGCGAACCGACCTGCAAGCGGTGGGGCTCGAGGACCTGACGCCGCACTACACCGAGACGCTCCGGCGCTGGCGCCACAACTTCGCGGCGAATACCGACGCGCTCGTGCAGCGCGGCTACGACGAGCATTTTCGCCGGCTGTGGACGCTTTACCTCGCCTACTGCGAAGCCGGCTTCGCGGAGCGGCGGATCTGCGACGTCCAGCTGCTGCTGACCAAGCCCCGGTCGCGGATCGCCTCACGCAGGTACCAAAAGCGCTCTGACCACGGCCAGCAGCCCGACCTTTCGCTGAGCGCATGATCACTTCGCTGCTCGACGATGTGCTCGACCGTACCGTGATTGCCGGCTTCACGAACGTCGGCTATCGGATCCGCAGCCGCGGATGGGCCGCATCTGAGCTGCAGCGGATGGAGGGTAAGGTGGTGCTGGTCACGGGCGCGAGCTCGGGGGTTGGGCTGTCCGCCGCTGAGGGCTTTGCGCGTCTCGGCGCCACTGTCTGGCTCGTCGTCCGCAGCCCGGAGCGCGGCGGCCAGGCGCGCGCCAGGATCGTCGAGCGGTCCGGCAACGGCGACGTGCACGTGGGGGTCTGCGATCTCAGCAAGCTGGAGTCGGTCCGGCAGTTCGCTGGACGCTTTCGAGCTCAGGCTTCGCGCCTGGATGTGCTGGTCAACAACGCCGGGGTGATGACCGAAACGCGCCGTGTGTCGGCCGATGGGATCGAGCTGACGCTCGCGACCAATGTGGTCGGCCCGTTTCTGCTGACGAACCTGCTGATCTCACTGCTTCAGGAGAGTGCCCCGGCGCGGATCATCAACGTGTCTTCTGGCGGTATGTACACGCAGAAGCTCAGGGTTGATGACCTGCAGAGCGCGCACCGGGAGTTCGACGGGCCGAAGGTGTACGCGCGCACAAAGCGTGCAGAGGTGATCCTTGCCGAGCTCTGGGCAGAGCAGTTGGCGGGCACCGGGGTCGTGGTCCACGCGATGCACCCGGGCTGGGCGGACACCCCCGGCGTGCGATCCTCGCTGCCTCGGTTCTACACGGCGACACGACCGCTGCTGAGGACGCCCGCGCAGGGCGCCGACACGATCGTCTGGCTCGGTGCCGCCGCCGAACCGGGGCGCACCTCCGGCCGCTTCTGGCACGACCGCCGCCCGCGTCCCACGCACTGGCTGCGATGGACACGGGAGACGCGGCAGGAGCGCGAGCGGCTGCTCGCCGAGTGCGCGCGGCTCAGCGGGTGGCACGACGCATCCGTTCCGACCGCGTCGACCTCAATTCCAGATGGAGAATCTTGATGGCTCACTACCGAGCATCGATCGACATCCAGCAACCCCTCGAGGACGTCTCTCAATCGCGCGCAAACAGCGTAGAAAGACGCTCCATCGTCGGTTCCCAAGCCGAAGGAGCGCGGTTTCGGCGCTGGGCGGGACGCAGCTAGCTAGCTAGCCGAGCCCCGGGGGCGGCGGTCTGGGCGCGACGATCCGCGTCGTCGTGTGCGTCTGCGTGGCAGGAGCGTTGGTGCCCTTAGCTGTCGCCTTGTTGCTGAGTCGCCCGCTACTGCTCGCCGTGACCCGCGCGGCGACGTGCAGCGTTTTGCTCTTGCCAATCGCGAGCTTCTTGATCGTCGCGCAGACCGAGCCGCCAGAGCGGCTGAACCCCGGTGCCGAAACGATCGCCAGGCCCGACGGCGGCGTGTCGCAGACGCGGACGTTCATGGCCAGCGCCTCGCCGACGTTGGAGACGCGCAGCACGTAGCTGATCGTGTCACCGAGCGTGGCGGTAATGGGGGTGCCAGCCTTGTGAATCTTCAGCAGGGTGTCGGCAGGGGCGCCGGGGACATGGGGTCGGTGGATGCCCCCGAGCGGAGGCTGCGGGGGACCTTCGGGCTCGGGCGGCAGCGGCGGGTTCGGCAGCGGCGGTATTGGCTGTGGCGGGACCGGTAGGTCGGGGACGATCACGCTGGTGAGCGTCTGGTCGCGGTTCGAGTGCGGGTCGGGGATCGGCTCATCCTGGTCGCCGGACACAGTTGCGACGTTGGCCAGGAGGGTTCCGTCAGCGATGGTGTCCGACACCGTCGCGACGATCGTGAGCGTCAGCGACGATCCCGCCGCGGGCGCGACAGGAACGCTCGGCGCGGTGCAGGTGACTGATCCGCTGGTGCCCACGGGAGGCGTCGTGCAGGTCAGCTCCGGACTGGCGGTTGCACTTACGAACTGCACGCCCGGCGGAAGCTGATCGGCAAGCGTGAAGCCGGTCGAGGTCGCCGGCCCGTAGTTCGTCCCGACGATGTTCCAGGTGAGCTCGGCGCCCGGCTTGACGACGTCGTGCGAGACCGTCTTGACGACGCCCAGGTCGGCGGGTTCGGGCGCGGGCGGCGCGGGCGGAACAAGGACGGTCGCTCGGTCGCAGCCGTAGAACACCACGTCCGGCTGATCCACGGAGTTCGCGTCGTAGCAGGCATTGTTGATCAGCGGCACGGGGCTGGGGCCCTGCGCGCTCGCCGCCACCACCGCGTTGTAGGAGTACGTGAACGTGTCGTCGGGCGCGAGGGTCCCGACGGTGCAGGTGATCGTGCGTGCCGGCGCCCCGTAGGCGCACTTGTCGCCGCCCCGGGTGAAGCCGTCGAAATCGAGGCCCGACGGAAGCTGATCGGCGACGACGACGTTCGTGGCCGCGGTGACCTCCACGTCGTGCAGCGGATCGTTCGGGTCGCGCGTCTTCGGGTTGGATACTGTCGTGGTGTAGTTGACGACAGCGCCGGGGCCGGCGTTCGTGTGGTCAGACACCTTTGCGATCTGAAGGTTGGGCGCCTTGATCAGCGTGTCGAACACCAGCCCGCCGAAGAAGTACGTGTCCCCGGTGGTGCCGAGACAGACCGACGCACCCGTCTGGTTGTTGCCGATCGTGCCCTCAGGGACCGCGAGCGTCGCCAGATCGAACCCGAGTTGGTTGCTGTAGTTCGGGGTGCGGCCGCCGACGTCGACGCCGCCGGTGGAAATCGTGCTGTTGAAGAAGTTGTCGACTGGGTGGGCCGCGTCGTGCTGCTTTGCCAGTGGGCCGCAGGTGGGGCTTTGGTTGCCGAGCGACATGTAGTCGCCGGTGAGCCCGCGGTCTCCCTCGGTCGCCCAGACGGTCACGTGCGCGTCGATGTTGCCGCTGCTCGGCGTCCGGAAGCCGGTGAAGTCAAGTGGCCCGACGACGAGCTGCTGGCCGCCCTCGACCTGGACCCAGTCAAAGCCATCGAACAGCGTGATGTCGCGCCACGCGGCGGTCGGCTGCTCCCAGACGACGATCAGGTTCCACCCCGCGTAGCGGTTGAGGCCGGTGCCGGCCTGCACGTTTGCGACGGTCACGGGCAGGGTCGCCTTGGCTCCCCTTCGACGCGCCCGGCTGGCCAGGCCCGCGCTGATCTGGTCGGTCACGTCGGCTCGGACCTGATATGCCCATCCCGGCGAGCCACCCTCGGGTTTGGAAGGCGTGGGAGCCGTCGAATACCAGCTGCTGACGGAATCCCATCTGCCCTGCGTCGGATCCTGGTCGAACGCGTTGATCGTGCTGTAGGCCGCGTTCGGGCCGACCCGGAGCTTGACGGTCCCGTACAGATCGTTGATCTGGTGCGGCGTGTCGGCCGTGTGCGGCGTCTGCCCCTCGGGCGTGTCGCCGTCGGGAGCCGCGGTGCCCGTCCGCTGGTTCGAGCCGTTGACGACGCCGCGCGACAGGTCGCCGGCCCAGTACAGGAAGGCCTTGACGACCCGGGCGCCAGCCGGAACCGTCAGGTTTGCCGTGCTGGAGTTGAACCGCTGGCCGCCTGGGTCGACGTTGACGTAGACCATGTTCTCGTCGTTGTTGTTGGCGGTGGTGCACGCCTCGGAGCCGGGACTGTTCGCGGGGCAGGTCTCGAGCGTGTTGCCCGTCGCCGCTACTCCGCCGCGCAGATTGGCGGCGAAGCTCGGAACCGTTGGCGCTACGCGTTGCTTGAGCGTGTGGCGCACGGGCGAATTGGACCAGTTGTCCGCCTTGAACGCGGCCGCGTGGGCGGCTGCCGCGAATACCAGCAAGCTCGCCGCAACCACGACGAGATGCGCGATCGGTTTCCTAGCCGACAGGCGCTCCATCCCCACCTCTACCTCGATAGCGCACGACCCAACAATGCTCGGGCACCGTCGGCGAGGGGGCATCACCCGGTATGGGTGAGAGAACTCGCACGGAGGATTCGATGGATCTGCTGTTGTCGGTGTCGTGGCGCCGGATTCGTGGGCTCCTGGCCTAGCGGCCGACCCGTCCAATCCCTGCCTGCGCTTCGCCGGCGAGCTGTGCCGGGCTCTCGCCATGTGACAGCGGCGATCGGCTCCGCGCACACGACGGAGCGACCGCTTTCATGCCCGTGGGTGTCGGAGCCGTCGTCGACGAGGTGCCCGCTGACGGTTATGATCGCCGCGGTGGACCGGGCACAGGAGCCCACGCACGAGCAGGGCGAGCACGAGTCGATCGCGGCGCGCGAACCGGGATCGACGGGGACGTTCCCGCCAGGCTCGCCAACTGACTTCGCGACCGCGGTTGAGGCGGCGCAGGACTCCGCGACGGCGAGGGCTGCGGTCGAGGCGCTCCAGCGGGCGGTGGGCAACCGCTCCGTTGCTGGGCAGGCGCACCGCCGGACCATGTCGCGGTTGAAGAAGAGCTACCAGGGACTCGAGCCGGTGGCCGCCGTTGGGCGTGCTCTCGCCGACGATGACGAGGATGGCGCGCTCGATCTGATGCGTGCCCTGACCACCGCGGACCAGGCCAACGCGGTGCTCCGGACCGACCAGAAGGCTGCGGTGAAGTGCTTCGGCAACAAGACGATGGGCCAAGCGATGGCGATCCTCGTCTCGAAGGGCGGGCACCTTCGAGAGGCGCTGTCGTGGATGGACGATGAGGGCACCGACTGGGGCCTACAGAGCGCCGTCATCCGCCAAGCTTCGATCGACGAGCGTAAGTGGATCGCGACCCCCGATTGGAAGCGATACTGGATCAAGGAACTCGGCAACAAAGAGATGGCGGCCCTGGTCAAGTTGCTCCCGCTCTCACTCGCCGATCGGCTGCAGTGGATACACGATGAGGGGACCGATTGGGGCCTGATGCGCGACGTGATCCTCGCCTCGCCTGCCGAGCAGCGGGCGCCGCTGATGCAGGACGACCGGATGCGGGCCATCTTCCTCGACGAGTGCAGCAAGAGCGAGCTCTACCACGCAGTCATCCTGCTCGGCGGCCCGCTCAGCCTGCAGCTCTCATGGATGGCACGGCGCGGATGCGATGACGACTGGATCCGGGAGCGGGTCAAGGCGATCACCGACGCCACACAGCGCGTGGCCGTCTACATGGACAATCCTGCGCGGTCTCGGCTGCTGGAGATGAGCAAGCAGGACCGGCTTGCCATGGCCAAGGCGCTCGGCGGCGTTCCAGACCAGCTGATGTCGCTCTTTCAGGCCGACCTGCCGATCGAGGGGCTGAAGGAGATCCCCGGCAAGACCCCGTCGGCGGCGTGGGTCGACGCGCTGATCAAGTATCGCTCGCAGAAGGACGACGCCGGCAACATCAAGCTGATCGATGCCAACGACGTTCTGTGGATCGGCAGTGGCGCTCCGGCCACATGGGCGCCGTATCTCGGCCCGCGCCTGAACGACATCCTGAGCAAGTTTCACGACACCATCCGTCCCGAGTTCAACGTCAAGGTCTTCTGGGCGGCCTACCCGCAGATGCCGCCTGCCGTGGCGCACGCCAAGGACCTCATGCACATGGTCGGCGTCCTCACCGGCATCGAGCCGTTTCTCCCCGGCAGGAGCGGCAAGGTCCCACACCGCGACTTCCTCGCCACAGACCCGAACGACGACACGGCGAGGGAGTTCATGGACATCCTCCGACCAGGCGGGCCAAGTGGGCCGCAGGGGATGTCGCGCGAGCAGCTCGCCATGGGCAAGCTTGCCTTCATCTACCAGGACACGAGCACAAACCCGCCCAAGGCCGTTGACACCAGCTACTTCTCTGACCCGTGGATTCTGATCCAGGTCGATCAGAACGGCGCGCGAAGCACGAACATGATCGGCAGCATCGGCAGCGACCCGGCGCTCGCAGCGGGTTCGACCCCGCGGGCGTACGGATCCACTCTCACCTACTTTCAGAACCACGTCCGGCATGAGATCGGACACGCCGTGGGACGCAAGAAGGTTGGCAACATGGACGTGTCCGGCAACGACTTCGCGACGAACTACGGCGGCTGGAAGAAGTCATCGAAGTCAACCTTCCGCAAAACGCTCTGGACCGACGTTGCCAAGCCACCGGGCGGATGGCCGACCGTGACCATCGCCGGCAACAACATCACCGTCACCAACGACGACGCCCGCAATTGGTGCATGGGGATCATGGAGGACGGCAAGGAGGACTCCGACAACCCGTTGGGAGCCGGAGCAGCCGGCAACGTGCAGCGCAAGCTTGCCGCGCTGAAGGGCTCACTGTGGTCGGCGAACCGGCTGGTCGACTACATGATCGCCATCGGTGACACCAAGGCCAGCGACATCCGAGACGACGCCTACCAGTTCCCGGGCTTCACTCCCGATGATCCCGTCCAGATCTTCTCGACGCGGTGGGATAACGACTTCGTCAGCTACTCCCGCGAGGCGCACAACAACTTCATGGGCCTGTCGTGGTATGCCCTCTCCTCGCCGCTCGAGATGTTCGCCGAGATGTACACGATCTATTACTCCCAGGGGAGGCTCCCGGTCCGACGTGGCACGTGGGACCCGCAGGCGTTCTTTAACCAACTCGAGAACCAACATGACCCAGAGTTCGGGTCCTAGGGCATGGCGAACGAAGAGGTCACCGCCGAGCGCCTTGCCGCCGCCGCGCGCCTGCAAACCGCTATGCCGGACGGCGCAGTCCGCTCGCCTCGCCGCAGTTGGGAGGACCGCATCGCGGGGATCTGGAGCGTCGTGGTAGAGGACCCGCACGAGCGTCGCGGTGCCTGGCTTCGAGTCTGTGGGGACCGGGTTTCCGTGCCGGCCGGAATGGCCCACGCCGCGCGTGAGCTGCGCGAGATGCACCCGCTTGCCTACCGCGACTGGGACGGCGGCCTCATCTACCTTGTGACCGCTGCCGGAGGCACAACGCCCGCCTACCCCGATGTCTGGGACACGGTGGAGCACACCACGCGCGAAGGCGGCGTGTGCATCACCGTGCGCATGACGGAGCGGGAGGTCGCGTTCGCGCTCGCCGGTGGCGCCGGACAGCCCGGCGACGGTGCGACGGCGGGAGGTCTGGCGCCACCGGTGCCCATGACCGAAGCCACGCTCGAGATCACGTCCGGCTACGCGATGAGATGGCGCTATCACCTCGGTGACGCGGATCATGTCGGACCGGCCGGCACGCCCGCATCCCAGCCACCGGCGCTCGACGAGCAGGTGCTCATCGCGGTGCTCGAGGGCGCCCGAGATCGCGCTCAGGCACCCCGTGCGATGCCGGTGGCCGAGCCGCACACGGTCGAGGGCCTGGACGGCGTGTTCGCGGTGGAACTGTTCGCGCTGGGGACCGTGTACGTACGCCTCGGCGACGAATCGACACCGGGGCCGCGTGTCCTCCAGCTCGCCGGCGACGCCTCGGCCGAGGAGATCGTCAGGGAGCTCAGCGCCGCCGCTGCTCTGCCGTACGGGTTATTGCCCATCGATTTCGGTGGCGCTCGGGTGGCCGACGGCGAGCTCGTCGCACACATGGCGGCGCCGCTTGTCGAATGGGCCGCCGCCAAGGGCGGACGAGCATGTCCACGCGTCCCGGGCGCCTACGCGCCGGATGCGATGCACCGCCGCGGCCGCGTCCGCCTGGCCCTGGACGGATCTCTCGACTGGACGCTCGAGGCCGACACCAGCGCCGGATGGACGCCGGCACGAGGGATGGTCGACTGATGTCGATCACGCGGGTTCGCCGGATCCCCTGCCGGGAGTGCGGACGGCCGATCGAAGCCGTCACCATCGAGAGCGCCAATCTCATGCGTCACCCGCACTTCCAGCAGCAACTCCTTGACCGTCGCCTCCTGCGCATCGCCTGTCCACGGTGCGGGGCCGAACACTTGCACTTCGATCGCTTCATGTGGACCGACCTCCCCGGACGCTTCTGCGCGATCGTCGTGCACCAGTCCGAGCTTCACGACTGGGCGCGCCTCGAACCCGACACCCACGACGCGATCGCGATCCCGTTCGCGGAGGGACCGCCGATCGTTCGCGAGCTCGGCCAGTCCCTCTCAATCCGTCTCGTGTTCGGGCTCGACGAGCTCCGTGAGAAGGTCATCTGCCGGATCCATTCCCTTGACGACCGCTTCGTCGAAGCCGTCAAGGTCGACCTGCCCTATGGCGCCTCACTCGAGGCCGTGACCGACGAGGGTCACCTCATGTTCAACGATGGCAATCGGCACGTCGAGGTCGCCAGAGAGCACTACGACGAGGTGACCCGGCGACACGCAGAACTTGCCCCTCTGCTGCCCGGCATCTTTGACCCTGGCGTGGCCTGGGTGAGCGCCCTACGCGCTCACCGGGCGCCGTGGACGCCGCCTCCAGCCGGCAGTTCACGGGGCCGCCACTGGTCGCTCGACCACCGCGCCGAAGCGAACGCGTAGTGCTTCAGGCGCGCCTGTGCACGATCAGCACGGTACGTCCCGAGTGCGCCGCGACGGCGGCCGCCACGCTGCCGAGGAAAATGCCTGCGAGACCGCTCTTGCCGTGGGAGCCGAGCGCGATCAGGCTCGCGTCGCGGTCGTCGGCGACTCGGGCGATCCCCTTCCACGTTGGCGCATCGGTGAGCTCGAGACTCTCGGCGCGGAAGCCGGCGGCTTGTGCCAGCGAGGCTCCGTGCGCGGCGGTTTGGAGGGCAGCTTTTCTGACTTCGTCGCTCGCCGCTGCGTCGAACTCGACTCCCGGCGGCGGAATGAACCCGACCACGAACGGACGCCATACGGTCAGCACGATGGCGTCCCGTCCGCCTGCCAACTGGCGGGCCGCCTCGTCGATCGCGAGCCCGGCCAGTTCCGAGCCGTCGTAGGCGAACAGCACCGGGCCAAGGTCGCCGGCGCTCATGTCGCTGCGCCAGCCCGATCGGCCTCCGCCGAGTCGCCGTTGCGCGGGCCGCCATAGTGTCCGCCCGCGTCACAGGCGAGCGGCTCGGTCAGAACCGTCGCCCTGGAGGAGTCACGGATTCGGGCGAGCAGCGGCGGCGAGTACCACGCCGGCGCCTCACCGCTCTGCCATGTCTCCAGTGCCGGCGCCGGCGTACGTACCCCGCCGAGCGCATAGAGGGAGACCGCGAACAGCGTGCCAGCGCTCGCGATCCCGAGGCAGATCCACAGCGCGGTCCGGGTGCCCGCCGCCGGGCTTCCCCCGACCGTCGTGGCTACATGTACCAGCACGGGCCCGACCGCGAATGCTGCAACTCCTCGTAGCAGCTCGATGATCGCGAACACGCGCTGCAGCGCGTTGTTGCGCAGCGAGAAGCCAGCGATAAACAGCGCCGGCGCCACCGAGCCGCCGACGCCCAGTCCGACTAGCCCAGAGCCGATCGCCATACGGAGCGAGGTCGGCGGGAGTTGAGACAGAAGCACCAGGATCCCCGCGATCAAGGAGAGCATTCCTCCGAGCACGAGGTAGTGGAGACCCCGGGTACGGAAGACCACCCCAAGGACGACCGCGGTGATCAGCGCAGCGATGAATTCGGGGAACTGAAGCAGGCCCAAGTGCACAGGACTGAACTCGTCGGTGAGCAGGACGGCGGCCAGCGCGACCGCGGATATGGAGCTCGCCGCGGCGCACATCGCAACTACGATCCCGCTCACCGGGAGCGTGCTGCCGAGCGGGCGAATGCACAGCAGCGGACGCTTGGCGCGGTACTGGTAGACCAGGAGAACCACGATCAGCGCGAGCCCACATGCCAGCGGCAGGAGCGTCATGACGTCCACGAACGGGTGGGTGAGCAACTCCGAGGCGCCGTAGAACAGGGCCACGCATCCCGCGGCAGCCAGTGCAACGGGGAGAGGGTTGCGAGTCGCGCTCCGGTCAGCCGGCGGCGCGTCCTCAAAGGTCAGCAGCGACAACACCAGCGCCGCAGCCGCGATACCCGAGATGATCCAGAACAACGGACGCCACCCGTTGGCTTGCGCCTGGATGCCGCCCACCAGCGGCCCCAGGGCGACTGCGCCGAAGATGCAGACATTTAGGATCATCGCCGTCCAGCGCAGCTTCGAGAGCGGAAACGAGACGACGAGTGGGGGCACGGCAGCGATCAGCAAGAGGCTCGTGCACAGGCCCTGCAAGACGTGGCCGGCGATGAAGAAGCCCGCGTCGGGTGCGGCCGCCGCGAGCACCGAGCCCAGTACCAGCAGCGCGGCGTAGAGGACCAGCATCCGACGCTGGGGAAGGTGCTGAGCCAAGAGCACGGCCAGGACCGTGCCCACGGCATAGCCGGCGTTGGCCATGCCCGAGGTGAGGCTCATCGCCTGCAGGCTCATGTGCAGGTCCTTGGCGATGATCGGGGTGATCGGCTCGAGTGCCGCCGAGAGCGCCAGGTATGGGACGAGGGCGAAGATCACCATCGCCGCGGCCGCCGGATAACGGCCGGTCCAGGGGCCCTGTCGCATCAGTCGATCTCCCAGTGCACGACTGCCATCTCATGATAAGCCCACGGCGCCTCGACGATCGACTCGCCGCCCCTGCCGCGCACCACGAGCCGGGGACAACCGAAGCGAACCTGCGGCGCGAGCGAAGCCGCCCGCGTGCAGGCCAGGGTATGCACGGGCGCGACACGTGGACGAGACGATCAGGCTGAGGGTGCCACCAAACCTAGGAGATCCACATGTCTGCCGCGACCGAGCCGTCAGGCGCCACAGCGATTCGCTCGTTCGACGTTGAATTCCCGGAGGGTGCCGTCGAGGACCTGCGCCGCCGCATCGCAGCGGTGCGGTGGCCGACTCAGGAGCTCGTCGCGGATCGCTCGCAGGGCGTGCAACTGGCGACGCTTCGGGCGCTCGCGGAGTACTGGGTGAACGATTACGACTGGCGCCGGTGCGAGGCGCGGCTCAACGCGCTGCCGCAGTTCAAGACCGAGATCGACGGCGTGGACGTCCACTTCATCCACGTGAAGTCAGGGCACACGGGCGCGTTGCCGCTGATCATGACGCACGGCTGGCCCGGCTCGGTGATCGAGATGCTGGACACCGTCGGCCCGCTGACCGACCCGACCCAGCATGGCGGGCGCGCCGAGGACGCGTTTGACCTCGTGCTGCCGTCCCTGCCCGGTTACGGCTTCTCCGCCGAGCCGGCCGAGGTCGGCTGGGACCTGTTCCGGACCGCACGGGCCTGGGCCGAGCTGATGCGTCGTCTCGGCTACAACCGCTATGTCGCCCAGGGCGGCGACGTGGGTGCCGGCATCACTGACGCGATGAGCCGCCAGGCGCCTGACGGCCTGATCGGCGTCCACACGAACCTGCTCGTGCCTGCGCTGAACGACCCCGCGGCTCTGCCGGCGGACAAGGAGCAGGAACAGGCGGGGCTCGCGGCGATCAAAACGTTCTCGACGAGCGGCAACGGCTACTTCGTGGAGCAGTTCACGAGGCCCCAGACCATCGGGTACGCGCTGCTGGACTCCCCCGTCGCACTCGCGGCGTGGATGGTGGACCATGACACGGACGCCTACTACAAGATCGCGCGCGCCTTCACCGAGGACCAGCCGTCGGGCAACCTCACCCGCGACCACATCCTCGACAACATCACGACGTACTGGCTGACCGGCACCGGCGCGTCGGCAGCGCGGTCCTACTGGGAGGCCTACGGGCCAGACGCGCCTGCTGCCGGTCAGAAGCCTCTGCCGGCGTCGTCGATCCCGTTCGGCTTCACGACGTTCCCGGGCGAGATCTGGCGGACGCCGCGCAGCTGGGTCGAGGCGTCGTATCCGAACGTCGTCTACTTCAACGAGGTCGACAAGGGTGGCCACTTCGCCGCGTGGGAGGAGCCCGAGCTCTTCAGCCAGGAGATGCGCGCGGCGTTCGAGTCGCTGCGCTGAAAGGAACTCAACAGTCACGGGTGTCCGCCGCCGCGAGCGCCGATCACTCTGGATCGTCCGGTGACGGGCTGTTACCGTTTCGCTATGGGGGGTTGGGACGTGGAGCGACCCAGGTGTCAGAAGCCGCCGGTGGTAGCTGCAGCGAGCGCGCGGTCCGCGGTGGAGCCACGCCCCGTGTTGCTCCTGCGCCTTCAGCGGTCCGCGGGAAACCGGGCTGTGCGGGCGTTCCTGGCGCGAGAACCGATCGACGATGACGATCCGGGTTTCTCGGGCGATCCCAACGAGGCGCAGAAGATCGGCAGCGCGGGCGAGCTCGAGGAGATCGGACGAGTTCGGCAGGAGCTCACGGCGCAGGGCTACGACCTGGTTTATAGCCGGCACGACATCGCGCGGATGAAGCGGAACATCACTGCCGGGCGAGCCAACCGGCCGCCGTTCACCGATGAGTGGCTGACCGAGGTTTTCCCTGACGGGCGTGCTCGCCCCGAGATCGTCGCGATCGATAAGAACGGCAAGCGGATCCTCGTGCTCGACCTGACAGCGGGTCCCCACTCGACGGCCACCGCGAAGCCGGGAGACCCGACGAAGCTCCCGGTCGACGCTCCCGGGGGCGACCGGAAGATCCCGCATCTGGACAAGACCAGGATGAACGGCGAGCAGGTGGCACGCGGGCGTCCGAAGTGGTACTCGGACTACGCCGTCACGGCGCAGGACCGCTACTGGACGACCGGCAAGTATTCGCGCGAGGTCCCGATTTCAGGGCCTAAGTCGACGGGGTGGGATCCGGCGGCGGGCCCGCCCGACGTGGGCACCCGCAAGGGCCCGAACTACATGCCGAAGCCCTACGACCCCGATCGGCCCGGCCCGACGGTCACGCCGAACACGCCGACGCCCGACGCGGCCCCGCCGGGAGGGTCGCGCGGCGGAGTCGACACGCCGGCGCCCGCGATGGAGATCGAGGGCGGCCGCGTGAAGATCTACCGGGGCGTCGGCGCGGCGGAGGCCTCGGAGATCATGCGTCACGGCGACTTTCAGTACTCGCCGCACGGGGGCGGCAAGTACTTCGCGTTCACCAAGCAGGACGCTGCAAACGCGGCCAAGGTCCTATATCCGGAGGGCGCGACGATCATCGAGACCAGCGTCCCGCGAGCCTACGTGCCACAGGTGCCTGACGAGCCGATGGCCGTCCAGCACCCGCACATCGCGGCGCGCGGCGAGCCCGCCGTGATGATCGAGGGCGAGGTGCTGGTCTTCTATGACCCGCGCGCGGGCGGTTGGAGCCTGCACGTCGATGACAACGCCCTCGACGTCATGAACTCGGAGATGACCAAGCCGACGATCCACGAGTCGCCGTTTCCGATCATCGGCGAGGCTCCGCCACCCACCAGCGGCGGTCAGGGCGGGGAGAAATCCCAACAGAACCCGTCAGAGCATCCGTCAGCGACCGGAGAGCACCCGCCGGCGGCACCGGCCGGCGAATTCGAGACGCTCGCGCCGTCGGCGGTCACGGACGACTTCGTCCCCAAGCTCGCCGCCGAGCAGGGAGCGCTGGTGCTGAGGCCGGGCCGCTACGTCCTCATCGGCGGCGCGGTGTACGCCGTGATGATGGTCGGCGGCGTCCTGTTCTTCATCAGCGACGTGATCGCCAAGGGGCCGATCGAGGCCGGCAAGGAGTGGGGGCTCATGAGCATCCTCACTGCGCGAATCGCCGCGAGCGCGGGCGGCGCCGTCGCGGGGGTGGTGGGCATAGTTCTCTTCATGCCGAGCGACCAGGCGGGCGCCGGCGACGAGGCTGCGGCGAGGGAGAGGGCGGACGTGATCGACGCCGTCATCCATGACGCGTTCGAGGACGTCGTTGGCCCCAGACGCGTGCTGTGCATCGGTGACTGCACTCCGGGCAACCGGCACATCTTCGACCCTGAGCGCTATGGGCGGCTGCACGACAAGGTCACCGCGCTCATGGCGAACGCGTGGGAGGTCGAGGACGACGAGACGGCCATGCGGCGCAAGCGCGAGCAGTCCGTCGCCGAGGAGCACCGCCGTGAGGAAGAGCACGATCTCGCGGAACGCGTCCGTGCGGACAAGGAGCTCGCCGGTTATCGCGAGGCGATGCACCGCCCCGTCGGCTTCTACGTCCACTCCAGCGTGGGCGAGGACGCGACGAACGACCCTGAAGACGTCAAGCGCGTCGCCAAGCGGCTGCACGAGCTGGGCTTCCTCGACACGCTGACGGAGGATCTCGACGCGATCGGCGACGCGATCTACCTGTACCAGGCCTCGGTCCTGCACATACCGAAACCGGACAGCCGGATCGACCCGCGCGGCAAGACCGAAGGGCCCTTCGAGCCGGGCGCAGATCTCGGTGGGGCTCTAATTCGCTCGGCTCAGGTAGCGCCGGCGAGCCGGCGGACGTCCATCTGGCGAGAGGGCCAGTCTCATCCCTTCTTGACGCGCGGTGAATGTTGCAACGTGCAAATGTGTGTGGGGAAATGTGCGCTGCGCTGGGTCAGGGGGCCTGGAGGTAGGGTGGCGGTGTCGCGCGCGGCTTCAACGCGGGTTCGGACGTCTGAACATGGCCTCCGAGGCGGACGCTGGCGTGGGCGGCACTGCGTGCTGGCACCGGTGCTGTGCGTCGTGTTTCTGCTTGTGGGTGCGGCGCCGTCGCTCGCGGACCGCGCCATGTCAACGCGCTTCAGCGTGAACGACAACGGGAACATCGCGTTTGCCGCGAACGCGTTGATGGTGTGTCCGGCGGCGGCGGCTGGCTGCACGGCGGCTCGAAATACGCCGGCGGTCTCGAGCGGGACCAATAACGCGCTGGACAACAACAGCTACAACATGCAATACGTCAACACGGCGCCGGGGACGGTGGGCGGGGTGGCGACGTTCGATTCGTCCTCGGCGACGCTCTCGCTCCCGTCGACCGCGACGGTGCTGTTCGCGGGGTTGTATTGGGGCGCGGACACGAGCGCCGGCGCCGCGGGGTGGTGTCGTGGCGCCGAACGCCGGCGTGAGAAACCAGGTCGGGTTCCTGCACGCCGGGGACGTCTGGGTATACGGCGATCACGGCGACGCAGGTCGACAGTTCGTCGGCTCCGGCGCAGACGCGCTACAGCGCGTTCGCTGATGTGACGTCGCTCGTCCGGGGGGCGGGCGGGGGTACCTACGCGGTGGGTAACGTCCAGGCAGGTACCGGGCAGGACCGGTATGCGGGCTGGACGTTGGTGGTTGCCTATGAGGATCTGACCCAGCCGCCGCGGAACCTGACCGTGGATGACGGCTTTATCACGGTCTCGTCGGGGTCGCCGCCGATCTCGATTCCGGTCTCCGGGTTCCGGACCCCGCCGTCAGGGCCGGTGCGGACGACGCTCGGGTTTGTGGCCTACGAGGGTGACTCCGGGCTGACCGGCGACAGCGCGACGCTGAACACCACCAAGCTGTCAGATCCCGGCAGTCCGGCGAGCAACTTCTTCGACAGTTCGATCACGAACATGGGGGCGAACGTTTCGACCCGCAGTCCCGAACGATTCCAACAACTGGGCATATGACTCGATGCTGGTCAACGCGAACGGGATCCTTCCGAACAATGCGACCTCGGCCAACATCGTCGTGACCACGAGCGGGGACACCTACTTTCCAGCGGTGGTGACGTTCGCGACCGATCTGTTTGCGCCCAACATCACGAGCTCGAAATCGGTCGCCAACCTGACCCACCCGGGTGGACCCGATCGCCGCGGCGACGTGCTGCGGTACACGGTGTCCTACACCAACACGGGCTCAGACGCGGCGGCCAACTTCGCGATGCGCGATGCGATCCCGGCCGGGTCGACCTATGTTCCGGGTAGTCTTCGCATCACTGCTGGTCCGCAGGCGCCGGCCAGCCCGTCCGACGCCCTCGGCGATGACGCGGCCGAGTTCAACGCGGGCACCGGGGAGGTGGTCTTCCGGCTCGGCGCCGGCGGGAATGCGACCACCGGGGGCCGGATCGCGCCGGGCGAGACGGACGCGGTGACGTTCGACGTCACGATCAACGCCGACGTCGCCCCCGGCCAGCAGATCATCAACCAGGCGAACGCGACGTTCACGGGCTTCACGCTCGGGACGGCGTTCTCCGACGTCGTCGCCGCAGGTGGTCAACACCGTCGCGGTGCCTTCGACCTGATGCTCACCAAGAGCCACTCCGGGTGCCTCGTCGCCGGCGCAGCCGACGACCTTCACGCTGTCGGTCTCGAACGCAGGCAACGCCCCGACGGACGGCTCGACGGTGACCGTCACCGACCCGTTCCCGGCGGGCTCGTTCAGCTCGATCGCCAACGCTGGCGGTGCCGGCTGGAACTGCGCAGATCAGCTGGGCTGACGCTGACCTGTCGCCGTAGCGACGCGCTCGCCGGTAACGACGCCTACCCGCCGATCCTGGTCGACGCGACGGTCGCCGATCCGGCGCCGGCCACGATCGTCAACACCGCGACTGTGTCGGGCGGTGGGTCTCGGCCCGGCGAGCGCCAGCGATGGCGGGGGCGCCAACGGTCTCGCCGACCTCTCGCTCGTCCAAGACCGCCGATCAGCTCGTCCGTATTCAGAGCGGCGGACACCGTCACGTTCACGCTCAACGGTTCAGCCAACGCCGGTCCGTCGTCGGCTCAGAACGTCACGGTCAACGATCCGATCGACCCGGCCTCCTCAGCGACGTCGATGCGCCAATCCACAGCCAGGGCACTTGCGACCTGACGGTCTCGTGCTCGCTGGGGACGCTCGCCGCCGACAGCTCGGCGACGATCACGATCACGGCGACCGTCGTCGCTCGGGACACGACCCTGTCGAACAGCGCCAGCGTGTCGAGCTCGACGCCCGATCCCGACATCTGTCTAACAACTCGTGCTTCGGCGAGCATCAACGGTGCTCAGGAGCGCCGATTTGTCGATCGCTAAGACCGGGCACGCGTCAATCCCGGCGCAGGGCGGCGCCGACACCTACACGCTGACCGTGGCCAACGACTGGGCCCAGATACGGCCCATGGTGTGGTCGTCAACGATTCGCTTCCGAGTCAGTTCACGGCGACCAGCCGCCAGCGGGCGGAGGCTTCAACTGCACCCTGCCCGGCGGTCCGGGCGGCACCGTCGCTTGCACGCTGGCTACGCTTGCTCCCGACCGGGGGCACGCCGGTGCAGATCGCGATCACCGGCACGCTGGCGGCCGGCTCAGCGGGCCAGTCGATCGCCGACGCGGCGACGGTCGGCTCGAACACCGCCGATCCCGGATCTGACCAACAACACGGCGACGTTCAACCAACTTGTCGGCCCGGTGGCCGACGTCGCCATCGCCAAGGCCGGCGCTCGCTGAGTGACGGCGTGACGCCGGTCACCAGCCCGCTGGCAGGTCGGCGACACCTTCATCTATCGCGCTCACGATTACCAACAACGGCCCCAGCGCCGCCGACCGGGGTCACGGTCACCGATCCGCTTCCGACCGGCATCACGGCGGTGGCCGCCATTGCCGGCGGGTTGCGCGGGCACGGGTCGACGACACGATGACGTGCTCGCTGGGCACGATCGCGTCCGCCGTGACACCGACGACCCTCGACCTGACCGTGAGCGTGGGCGCGAACGCCGCGAACACGGCCTCCGCCAACACCGCGACCGTTTCGAGCACGACAATCGGACCCGGATCCAACCGACAACTCATCGAGCGCCGCAGTCGGGGTCGGGAACGTCGCCAACCTCTCGCTGGCCAAGACCGTCTCTCCCGCATACGGCCAACGTCGGCGACGCGGTGACGTTCAACTTCGCGGTGACCAACAGCAGTCCGGTGGGAGAGACCACCGGCGGGCCCACGGGTCTGGGCACCACTGGGGCGGTGATCACCGACCCGCTACCGCCCGGGATCCAGTTCGTCTCTTCCAGCTCCTGCACCCAGGCCGGGGGAACCGTGACCTGCACCCTCGGCCCAGTGGCGGAGAACCAGACCATCACCGCGTCCTACGTCGGCCTGATCGGGCCGGGCTTTGCCGGAACGGTGATCACCAACACCGCCAACGTCGCCACCGCGGCGGCGGGCGGATTCCCCGCCCTCCCCGACCTCGATCCGTCAAACAACACCAACGCGGCCGCGGTCACAGTCAACCCGCAGGCCGACCTGTCCCTGACCAAGACGGTCTCAGACCCCAATCCAGGGACCGACGACGAGGTCCAGTACACGCTGACCGCACACAACGCCGGACCCGATGACGCGAGCGGGGTTACGATCCACGACTCCCTGCCGGCCGGCCTTGACTTCCTCGACGCTTCCCCCGGATGCGACAACCAGACCGGCACAGTCGTCTGCGATATCGGAACGCTCGCAAATGGCGACTCCGCGTCGGTGACGATCGACGCGCGCACCACGTCGGCGATCTCGGGGACCGTCGTTGGCAACCTCGGGACAGTGTCGGGGAACGAACTCGACCCGACCCCGGCCAACAACCAAGCGGCCGCGACGATCACGGTCCGCCCGCTTGTCGATCTCGAGCTGACCAAGGTCGCCTCCAACCCCGCGCCGGCGGCGGGGGGACCCGTCAGCTACACGCTGACCGTGGTCAACAACGGACCCAGCCCCGCAACGGGCGTCACGATCACCGACCCGCTGCCGAGCGGTCTCTCGTTCCTATCGGCGAGCGCCGGCCAGGGGAGCTGCAGCGCCTCCGGGCAAACGGTCACTTGCCAGATCGGCTCGCTTGCCGTGGGCGGAACGGCGATCGCGATCGTGACCGTCTCCGTCGCCGCATCCGACGCCGGCGCGAGCGTGCAGAATGTCGCGACTGCGACGGACAGCCAGCCGATCGCGAGACCCGAGTTGCTGAGCTCGAGTGCGCTGATCCTACCTGCCGCAGGACCGGTTTCGACCACAGGACCAGCACCGCCGGCAGGACCGGCACCGCCGGCAGGACCGGCACCGCCGGCAGCTCCGGCTCCGTCAGCGGGTGTAGGTCCGTCAACAGCCGACCTGGCCATCACCAAGAGAGTCAACCACGCGATCGGGCGAACCGGCGAGCCCCTCACCTACACGATCACCGTCACCAACCACGGGCCAGCCACCGCGGCGAGTCCCACCATCACCGATGCATTCTCGAAATCCGTGAAGCTCGTCGCGATCCATACCGCCAACGGCTCGTGCTCCAGCCGGGATCGGCTCGTGTGTCATCTGGGCGCGCTCCCCAGCGGCGCCACCCGCACGATCACGATCATCGCCAAAGCCACCTCGGTCGGGGTGTTGCGCAACTCCGCGACTGTCCGATCCGCCACTCCAGACCCCAAGGCTGCCAACAATCTCGCTCACGTCACGACCAACGTCCGCCCCGGACCAGCCGCGCTGCGGCTGACCAAGTCCGCAAGCACCAGCAGGGTCGCACCGGGGCAGACCTTCTCCTTCACGATCGCAGTCCGTTCGCTTGGACCCGAGCCGGCGTTGAAAGTAGTGGTCTGCGACCACCTCGGCTCCGGGATGGCGTTTACGTCCACAGACGGCGCCACGTTCAAACGTGGCAACGCCTGCTGGACGATCGCGTCGTTGCCCAGGGGCAAGATGCGTCGGTTCCTCGTCCGCGTCCGTGCCCTCACCGAACCGAACGATGCCACTCGATTGACCAACACCGCCACAGCGAGGGCCGACGACGTTCGCACGCGAGCGGCGAAGGCCAGTGTGATGCTCGCGCCTGCGCCGCCGCTTCCCGTCGGCGTCACGGGCTGACCAGCGTGCGAACGCCTCACTGGAGCGTCGCATGCGCGTTGGTCCTCGCGACCCTCGTCGACGTCGCGCCGGCGAACGCCGCGGCACCGGCACCAAGCGCGCCGACCCAACGCGCCGCCTGGATCGCGCGGATCGTCATCCGCACCCCCGCGATGACCGCACCCGGGATACGGCGGGTACGGACGACCATCGCACCGAGCGCGGCCGGGGATGGGGGACCTGTCGATCTACTCGTGCTGGGCGCCCGCGTGACAGCGAACGGCACCACCTGGCTCAGGGTCCTCCTCCCGCAACGTCCGAACGGCACCTCAGGCTGGATCGACGCAAACCTCGTCCAACTGATCAGCACCCGGTGGCGCATCAACGTCTCGCTGGGAGCGCGCACCGTCTCGCTGCTCCGCGACGGGCGCGTCCTGGACACCTGGAGTGCCGTGATCGGCAAGCCGAGCACGCCCACCCCGCCCGGGCTGTATGCGATCTACGAGCGGGTACGACAACCCAGCCCCGACGACTTCCTCGGCACTTGGGCCCTCCTCCTCACCGCGTTCTCGCCGGTGCTGCACAACTTCGACGGCGGCCCAGGGCAGGTGGCGATCCACGGTCGCGGGGGCGCCAGCCTACTCGACCCTCTCGGCAGCGCACGATCGCATGGCTGCATCCGGATCGACAACAGCGCCGTAGCCCTACTCGCGGCCGAGGCCGCCGAAGGCACCCCAGTCCAAATCAGCTAGCCCAGCGAATATCACTACCACGAAACCCGACCGCGGCCCGGCGCTCCCGGTCGCTGACGCTTGAGGCCGGACCGCAGGCACAATCGTGGTCGTGGGACCATCCGGGCGCGTCCGGGAGGCGCGCGTTCGTAGAGTGGCGTGCCGGAGGGTTGATGTGTCGAGTGCAGTCGATGGTCCCGGGGACGACGAGTTGTCTCGACGGGCGTTCTGCCGGAGCGCGACCTCGTCGCGAGTTTGGTCTGATCTCGCGACCGGCGCGACGATGACTGCCAGCCTCCGCGGGATGAGAACGCGGTCTCGCGATGTCTGAGCTGCCGCCCGACGGCGCCCGGTCTCCGCGGGGCATCCCGGTCGACCGCGAGCGGCTCGTGCGGACGATGACGTTCTGGCTGCGTCCGGCGTTCGTGCTGCGGGTCCTGAATCGCTTTCAGCTCATCGCCGGCTTTGACCGGGCGATGGCGCTGGCCTCGAGCACCCTCACCGCTTTGATCCCGCTCGCGGTTCTGGCCGGCGCATTGGTGCCACATCTCCAGGCCGAAGGCGCCGCGCGATGGGTGATCGACCGCTACGCCTTGACCGGGGGAGGGGCCGAAGCGGTCAGAGACACGCTCGCGCCGGGGACTGCGACGAACACCGACGTCGGTTTGGTCGGCGCGGTGCTCTTGGTGATTGCGGTGCTCAGCTTCGCCCGTGGCGTGCAACGGCTATTCGAGCGCACGTGGGAGCTGCGGCCGTTGAGTGTCCGCAACACGCTCAACGACCTGATGTGGATCGCTGGGCTGATCGCCTATCTGGTGATCAGCGGCGTGGCCCACCGTGAAATCGGACAGAGTCGGATCCAGATCGGGGCGAACCTGCTGATCGCCCCTGTGACCGCGATCTTCCTCGCCTGGAGCGGCCGGGTGCTGAGCGCGAAACGGATAGCGATGAAGAGTCTCGCCCCGTTCGCCGTCATCGCGGGTCTGGCGCTCGCCGTCTACTACGCCGGGGCGGCGGTGTACGTGCCGCACTTGTTCAGTTCCTACGCGAGTCGCTATGGGGCCATCGGGGCGGTATTCGCGATGATCTCGGCCCTGTTCGGCCTGATGGTCGCGCTGGTCGCCTCGGCGGCGCTCGGACGCGAGGTGTTCGACGAGCTCAACCGGATTCGCGCCGGCGAGCGACCGCCCGACGACGAGGTCCGGCGCGAATGGGACACCTTCATCCGCGAGGCCCGCTCGCGCTGGCAAACGCTGCGCGACCAGATCGATCGGATCCGCGGCAGAAAGCCGCACTCCGCTCGCGGCGATGACGATCAATGAACTCGGGACTTCTCAGATGGGCAGACTCGTCCCGGTGAGACCGGTGACGTTCACCCCAGCCCTGAGATACCCCTGCCGATCAGAGCGATCCCGAAGACGCCGATGATCGCGCCGGCGGCCGCGAGCTTGTTGGTGTGCATCCAACCAGAGAAGCGACTCACCGTGACCGTCGTGCGCTCGCGGTCGATCGTGTACCCCGCGATCGGGACCTCGATCAGGATGAACTTGATCAGCGCGAATACGACCATCACCACCCCCGCCGTGACAATCCCATAGCCACCCCGCGCGAGGCGCCCCAGAGCAACGAGGTCGAATGGGCCGGGGACGGCCAGCAGCGCGCCGACCAGACACGCGACCACGACCGAGCCTTCACTGAGCGCCCGCTCGGCTCGTGCACGCGTCCTCGCTGCGGCCACCGAGCCGGGCCGTGGTCGCCGGAGTCCACTAGCCAACGCCGGGCTGCTCCGGTCAAAGAGGGCTCGCCCGCGGCGAGTCGCTATCAGGAGCGCGACCAACACGGCGATCGCGCCCCCCGCGAGGTACGCCGTCGGACCGAGCCGCTGAGAGCTCGTACCGGCGACAGTCCCGTGGGAGTGGAAGACCACGAAAATCAGGACGCCGCTGCCGACGCTCACCAGCAAGCTGGCGAGATAGCAGGCCCAGAGGAGCGGCTGCGGATTCGGGCGCGTCAGGGTGATGACGACCACGGCAAGCAATTGCGGATACACGGCCGCGGCTAGCGCCAGCAGAATGATCGAGCTCACCATGCCGCCCTCCGGCAGCCCTAGTCCGGGAGTCGTTTGCGTAACGGTAAACCCAACAGAGAGCGCGGCCCACGGGCTGTCGCTTGGGCCGTCAGTACGAGGGCCTCCAGCGCCAGCCAGGTCGAAGCGTGCGCGAGAGGCAGTTAGCTGGCCTTCTCCGCGGTCTGAGCGAGCGCCTCCTCGAGTGCGCCCTTGCCGCCGGGCCTGCCGGTGATCGCTAGTTCGGGGGACCAAGTGGGGACGCGGCCGACGAGTGCTGCGGCGCGCTTGCGACCTGCGACCTCGATTGGTGCCCGCTGACGCACCTGAGCGAGCAGCCGGGTGCTGTACTGCTGTGGTGACTCTTCGGACGCGATCGCAGGTCGTTCGAACTCGAAGAACTCGACCCGTACGCGCGGGCGTGCTCTTGGGAACCGCGGGAGCGCGGCCGTGCCGTTGCACGCAACCCCGATAATCGTCGCCTCTGGCACCGCCTGCGCCAGGTAGCCGACACCGCCCCGGGCGCGCAGCGCTCGACCGAGCGACCGTGTGCCCTCTGGATAAATCCCGATACATGCGCCCTTGCGGAGCTCCTCGATCGCGCGGTCGAGCGCTCCGCTGTCGCCGGACCCTCGCTCGATCGGGATTTGGCCCATGCCGGTCAAGACCACGCCGAGCAACTTGTTCGTCCACATCGATGACTTCGCCAACGCCCTGATCTGCCGCCGAGCCAGCGCCGCGATCCCCGTCGCCACGGTGTCCCAGTAGCTGTCGTGATCGCCGACGAGCAGCAGCGGCCCCTCCAGCGGGAGCAACTCGACGCCGGTCACCTGCAAGCGCCCCCACCACACAACACCAGGAGTGGACGCGATCATCACAGCGCGATACGCCGGGGTGATTGGTTCGATGCGATCCAACATCGCCTAGGCAGGCTACCCGGACCGGCGCACGAAGCTGGGCTCACCGCGACTCCCTGCCGCGTGGATGCCCGGATCCCCAGCCGTGATCGGCGCATGGCCTATGGAGACGTCCGCTCCGTGGTCATCCGGACAGCCGAAGCGGTCGCTGGCGAGGTGCGCGACTTCAGCGATAATCCATGGAGGATGCGACGGATCACGAGCTTGTCTATCGGCTCTGCAGGCAATCCACGACAGGTTCAGGACTAAGAGAGGAGACCCGTGACGATCAGCCTCCCTGACGGTTTGGTGGCGTTGTTGCGCCAAGCGAGTCCGTGCTTCATCTCGACGTTGATGCCGGATGGCTCGCCTCAGCTGACGCAGACCTGGGCCGACACCGATGGTGCTCACATCTTGATCAACACCGTGGACGGGTTTCAGAAGGTCAAGAACATCGAACGGGATCCTCGCGTCGCCGTGGCGGTGTCAGACCCGACCAACCCGTCTCGGTATTACGCCGTTCGAGGAGAGGTCTTGGGTCTCAGCACCGACGGTGCCGCTGAACACATCGAGCAGCTCGCTCAGCGCTACCTCGGGACACCGTATCCGTGGTACGGCGGCCGTGACCAGACGCGCGTGCTTCTCACCATTCAGGCGCACAAGATCCACTCGATGGGTTAAGAGCGATGCTGCGCGCCCACGGACACATCCTTTGCGCACGATCGTAGGCGCCACGCTGCCGGACCTGAGCGCGTGAGTGCGTCGACAAGGCGACGCACTCAGGGTGGCCTCGGGTCCTGCATGCGAGCGTGTGCCGCGTGTCTCTCTCGAGGAACTCGGGCCTACTTGTAGGTCCCCTTGTAGTGGATCGTGTACGAGTCGCTGCTGATGTTCCCCTGACCGGAGAACGTGCCCGCGAACGTATGGCCCTGATGGGTGCCGGCTCCCTTCGTGAGCTTCAGGACGCCATCCGTGACCGTCGCGTCCCCGGCTTTGGGCTTGTTGGTGACCGTCAACGTGGCCGTGGCCGACCCCGTCGCAGAACCGGTGGAGTAGAAGACCGTCACCTTCGGGATCTTGATGCTGATCTTTCCGGTCGTGGTGGTCAGAATGTGGAGCTGATACACAACGGCGCCGGCGCCGAACAGCGAATCGGTGGCATCGCCTGCGGCGAGGTTGGTTTGGCCAACCGTGTGGGTCACCGCGAAGTACACGGTGCCATGCTCGGCCTTGCTCACCTTTGCGGCGGCACCAGCGATGCTGCTCCCAGCGAGCGCCAGCGCGCCGAGCCCACCAACGCTCGCCACCAGCCAACGGCGCGAGAATCGAGACATAGTTCTCCTCCTCTGATGTTCGTCGGCTCATGCCGACGATCGACAGTTCCGATCAGGAACGTGGTGAGGCTATACCCGAGGGTGCACCGGCGGCCAAATCTTTTCGACCGTCTTGGAGGCGGGCTAGTCCAACAGGGAGCTCTCGAACGGGAACGAGGAGAGCAGCTCGGGGCCGGTGTCGGTGATGAGCAGTTGCTGCTCGAGCTTGACGCCCTCGTGGCCGCCTTCCTCGCCGATGTAGCTCTCGGCGCAGAGGGTCATGCCGGCCTCGATGACACCCTCATAGCCGGACTGCTCGAAGTCCATGCTGTGGTAGAGGTAGGGGTACTCGCCGGTCATCCCGCATCCGTGTGCGGAGAGGTAGTAGCGGTTGGCCACGAAGCGTTCCGGGATCGTCCAGGCGCGTTCAGAGTACTCCCGAAACGAGACGCCGGGCCGGAGTAGCTGCACGTTGTGCTGGACCTGTTCGTGGGCTACCTGGTAGAGCTCGCGTTGCCGGCGGGTGGGTTGCGCGGGCCCAGTGTGGAAGGTGCGCGAGAAGTCGCAGTAGTAGCCGTGGCAGCCGACGACGTCGGTGTCCAGCGCGACGAGCTCGTTCTCGCCTAGGCGCCGGTCGCCGGTCTCCTGAAACCAGGGATTGGTGCGGGGGCCGGAGGAGAGCAGGCGCGTCTCGACGTAGTCGCCGCCGAGAGCGATCACGCCCTGGTGCAGCACAGACCACAGCTCGTTCTCGGTCAGGCCCGGCCGGATCGCCTCGCGCAGGCGAGCAACCGCAAGCTCGGTCGCCTTGACCGACGCGCGCACGCACTTGAGCTCCTCGTCGGATTTCACCGCGCGAGCTCGTTCTACGGGCGCCTGCGCATCAGAGAGCTCACAGCCATGCTCGCGCAGTGCGAGCGCGGCACCGGCATTGACGCGCTCGACTGCGACAGCCGCCCTGGGCCCGCAATGCTCGCGGATCAACACGGCAACCTGCTCCGCCCATGCCGCTTCGACCGCCGCGATCGTGTCGCCGGCGGCGGCGTAACTGACGGTCATCGCCGGACGGACCTCGTCGATCGTCTCCAGGCCCTCGGCCAGGTGGGCGCAGCCGGTGAACTCGTACAGGATGACCGGCCCAGACTGGGGGATGAACAGGTAGCGCGCCGGGTTACGCGCGTGGAAGATCTGCATGTTGCGCGCCCCGGTCGCATAGCGGATGTTGACCGGGTCAAGCAACACGCAGGCGTCCAGCGAGCGCCCTTGCATCTGCGCTCGCACGCGCCCCAGGCGATAGGCCCGGACCACCGCCAGATCGATCGGCTCATCGCTCTGGAGCTGATCGAGCAACGTCAGACCGGGCAAATCCGAGCGATCACCGTGCCAGTCAAGCTCCATCTCGCGCACGGTACCGGTTGACGACCGGGCCTCCTGAGGCGTGGTTCTGCACTCGCGAAATACGATCGACACAGTCGATCGATCCGGGTACAAAGAGTCGTGCTTTGAACGAAATTCTGACGCTATCGTCTAATGCGGAAAGCAACAGGAGGTCCGAGAAATGCATCCCGCAACCGCAAAAGTCACCGTCAGCGCCCATGTGCGCGATCTTCATCGCCTCATGCACCCCGAGCCCGGCAACCGCCGGCGCGGGCGCTTGGCCTGGATCCGCAAGAGCCGTTAGCACCAGTAAGACGTTGGGCCGGCGAGGCGTCACCGTTGTGTGTCTCGCGTCGCCGGCCATCATCCTCGCCGCCGCGGAGACCGCCGGCGACTGACTAGTGGTGCAGCCTGGCCATCCCTGGGTGGCCGCGAGCCCGACCGCCTACGGGACGATCGCTGGGATCGCCGCGGCAGGCCGGTCCGCACCGAGCACCCCCTCAGCTGCGCGTGCATCGCGGCGGCGACAGTACTGCCGCTCGGCCGTAGTGGCTAGACGGCGGATCCCATGAGCCGCGATGAGTTCCGCGGCGTCCGACGTCCTACTGTTGCACCTGTTAACCCGAGGAGGAGTCCTGATGCGCAGCGTGACCTATTCGATGGGCGTCTCACTCGACGGCTACATCGTTGGGCCGGACGGAGGCTTTGACTGGACGGGGCCCGATGAGGAGGTCTTTCGCTTCGTCACGGACGAGATACGACAGGTCGGGGTCTACCTGTTGGGACGACGGCTGTACGAGACGATGCTGTACTGGGAGACCGCTGACCAGGATCCGTCGCTCGACGGGTCAATGCTCGAGTGGGCCGCGATCTGGAAGGCGCTCCCAAAGGTCGTTTTCTCCACCACGCTGTCGGCCGTGGTGGGCGAAGCGCGCCTGGCCTCCGGCGGCGTGGCGGAGGAGATCGGGCGGTTGCGAGCCGAGCCGGGGGAGGGCGACATCGCGATCGGCGGCGCGACTCTCGCCGCCGAGGCGGCCGCGCTGGGCCTGATCGACGAGTACCGGGCCAGGGTTTACCCGGTGCTGGTTGGCGGCGGCATTGCGTTCTTTCCCCAGCACGAGCGCCGGGTCGATCTCGAACTCGTCGAGACCCGCAGATTCACCTCGGGAGTCGTCTACCTCCATTACCGCGTGGCGCGCTAGCCGGCTCCTCCGCGGTGGGCGCTACCGCAGCAGCAGTGTGCGACTGGTGTCCGCGATCCAAGCTTCGATCCTGTCGAGTGACCAGCCGTAGCTCTCGTTGAGCACGAGCGCGAGCCGGAAGTCCGAGATCGCGGCGAGGGTGTCGACGGCCTGGCCGTGGTCGACGGATTCGTTGAGTGCGCCCAGGGCGTCCAGCGCCGCGACGATCGAGGCGGCGCCCGCGCTGTGGCGACGCTGGCCTTCGACCAGCACCGCGTCGAGGTCCGGCTCGGCCGCGGCGCCGGTGACGAGCGCGCGTACCACATCGCCGCTGTGCTCGAGGATCGATCTGGTGATCCTCGCTGGAGTCGCGACGATCTCCGCCGGGTCGGTCGAGCCCGCGGATTGCATCGCGATCGCCTCGACCCCGGCCTCGGCGTCGATGGTGTCGTTCAGCCGGGAGACGAGTGCTTGCTTGGAGCCGATGCTGTCGTAGATCGTCTGTGGGGATACCCCTGCCGCGTCGGCGACGTCGCGGACGCTGGTGCGCGCGTAGCCGCGCTCGGCGAACAGCCGCCTCGCCGCCCCGAGGATCTCCTCGCGCGTCTGCTGCGCCTGACGCTCACGCCGGCTCAGGGGCTCCCTTTGCGCGGCTTTACCGCCATCACTTGACATACGTTCCAGTCATCTTATAATCGTGCCAGTTACTGGACACCTAATCAAGTCAATGCTACAGGAGGTTTGTTCGATGCTCGAGGCAGCAATGATCCCCGCCGACAACCAGGACAAGACCGTGACCCCGACGGCGATCGCCAGCACGCTGTTTGACCGGCTTGAGCACGCCTGGAACCTGGCCGACGGGGACGCCTTCGGCGCCGCGTTCACAGATGACTGCGACTTCGTCGACATCCGCGGATCGCGCCACCAGGGCGCTGTGTCCGTCGGTCACGGTCACCAGGCGATCTTTGACTCGATCTACGCCGGCAGCGTCATCCGCTATCGCGTCGGCTCGGCTCGGTCGATCGCGCCCGGCTGCGTCGTCGCTTCTGCAACGGCGACACTCGACGCGCCCGCCGGCCCGACGCCGGGCGTCAACCACTCGCAGGTCACGGCCGTCGCGACCGAGCAGGCCGGCGGCTGGGCGATTGCAGCGTTCCACAACACCCTGGTCCAGTGCACGCGGCGCTGACGACAAGGGGGGCCAGTCAGCCCACCAGTCGCTCCGGCCCTCGACGTCTTCGCGCGGCGCGCCGCCCACGACGACGTCGCCGATCGCACGGCCGGTAGCGTCTGCAGCATGGTGCCGATGGCTGCTGACGATCCACCGCCCATCCTGACTCGGGTGCAGTTCACCCGCCTACGGTCGCATGGAGCCGAGCGGTCATTCGCTGCGGGTGAGGTGCTGGTGGCGCCGGGCCAGCGCGACTATCCGTTTCTGCTTCTCGATCGCGGGTCGGCTGAAGTTGTTCGGGCGCAGAGCCTGGACCGCCCCGAGCTCGTCCTGCGTCGGTGGGGTCCGGGCGACTTCGCCGGTGAGTGGGGGCTGATCACCGGCGAGGCGGCGTTTCTCACCATTCGCGGCGTCGAGGCGGGGACGCTGCACGAGATCCCGCGCGATGAGTTTCTCCAGCTGTTGGCGCGAGACGACGAGCTCGCAAGCGTGGTCTTTGGCGAATTCATGCGCCGGCGCGACGTTCTGAGGACCGGTGAGGGCGCCGCCAGCGTTGAGATCGTCGGGGTCGCGCAGTCAGCGGCCGCCCACGCCCTGAGGACGTGGGCAGAACGCGAGCGTGTCGCCCACACATGGATCGACGTCGCCGAGCCCGTAGGCGCCGCGCTCGTGCTTGGGCTCGGTGTCGACGCGGACGAGCTGCCAGTGGTCATCACGCCGACGGCCACCCTGACCCGCGCGACGGCCGGCGAGCTGTCCGAGAACCTTGGGCACGCCTATCGCGATCTCGGGACCATTCGGGACCTCGTTGTGGTCGGTGCCGGACCCGCGGGACTGGCCGCCGCGGTCTACGGCGCTTCAGAGGGGCTGTCCACCCTCCTGCTTGATGCCGTCGCGACCGGGGGTCAAGCGGCGGCGAGCGCACGGATCGAGAACTACCTCGGCTTTCCCGACGGCATCAGCGGCGAGCAGCTGACGAGCCGCGGGGTCGTGCAGGCGCAGAAGTTCGGCGCGACGGTCTCGACTCCGTGCGCGGTGTCGCGGCTAGAGCCCGATGGTGATCTCGTCCGTCTGCAGCTGACTGACGGCACGGAGGTCCCGGCGCGGGCCGTGGTCATCGCCACGGGTGCTCGGTACCGCAGGCTTGCTCTGAACCGATGGCACGACTTTGAGGGCGCGGGCATCTTCTTCTCCGCCACGGAGATCGAGGCCCAGGGGTGCCACGGTCAGCCGGTCGTCGTGATCGGCGGGGCCAACTCCGCCGGTCAGGCCGCTTTGTTCCTCGCGGCCCACGCCAGCGGCGTTGCGCTCGTCGTCCGCGGCGACTACCTGAGCGCCGAGATGTCCGAGTATCTCGTTGACCGGGTGCAGGCCCATCCCAGGGTCGCGATCCATCTTGGAACCGAGGTCACCGGACTCCGCGGTGAGGACCGGCTCGCGGGCGTGGAGCTCACCCGCCGGTCCGACGGAGCGGTCATCTCAGCGCCTTGCACGGGGCTGTTCTGCTTCATCGGCGCGACCCCCGCGACCCGCTGGCTTGACGGCGTCGAGCTCGACAACGACGGATTCGTGCTCACCGACACCGAGCTCGACGACCGCCGCCTGTCACCCGGCTACGCGACGCTCGGCCGGCGCCCGCTGCCCTTTGAGACGAGCGTGCCGCGGGTCTTCGCCGTCGGTGACGTGCGGCGTGCCTCGATGAAGCGGGTAGCAGCCGCCGTGGGCGAGGGATCCAGCGCGATCCCCTCGGTGCACCGGGCGATCGAACCCTCAGCGTGAGCCGTGGTTTCAGCCACCGTTGGCTAGAACGCCCAGGGCTAGTCTCCGGTCGATGAACGACTTGATCTCAAAGGCGGCTGAGGATTTCGCAGCTGCGCACACCACTCCGTTTGACGCCACGCTAGCGGCGGCCGCGAACTGGACCCACGAGAATGCGTCGTGGCCGGGGATGATGGCCGGCTTGTCGGAGGCGCGGCTGCTGGAGTCGCTGATCGTGGTCTCGGGCGCTCGCTCGGTGCTCGAGCTGGGAACGTTCACAGGCGTTGGCGCGCTGGCCATGGCCGCCGCACTACCTGTGGGCGGCCGCCTCGTGACACTCGAGCGTGACCCGGATAACGCAGCCGCGGCGCGGCGCCACATCGCGGCCAGCCCCTTCGATGACCGGATCGAGATGATCGAGGGCGACGCCCGTGAGACGCTCGCGCAGCTACGGGGACCGTTCGACCTGGTGTGGATCGACGCCTGGAAAGCCGACTACCCGCGCTACCTCGATCTGGTGGTGCCCAAGCTCGCGCCGCGCGGGATCATCGTCGCCGACAACATGTTCCGCGACGGCGCCACGCTCCCGCCTGCCAGCGACGACGAGGCGACCCGGGGCGTACTGGATTTCGCCCGCCGGGTGCAGGAACACGAACGGCTGCACAACGTGCTTCTGACCGTCGGTGACGGGCTGCTGCTCGCGTGGCCGGCACCGTAGCGAGAGCTCTCTCCCTGAGCCAATGACTCCTCGTCTGCGGCGTCGCGTCCCTCAACTCGGTGGGGTGGCTCTGGCCGCAGCCCGATGCGTGCGCAGTACTCCGACGGCCACGACGACCGCCACGCCCACGACCGTGATCAGCAGCGCGTAGTGAGAGATCGCCTTGGCGACCTGGACCGCGGGATGTCCGACCGCGTAACCGAGGCCGACGATCAGGCCGATCCACGCGAGCATCCCGACGAGGTCAAAGACCATGAAGCGGCGGAGGCTCATCCCCGTCCACCCCGCAGCTGCGTAGACGAACGACGAGGGCACCGGAAGGAATGGCGCCAACGCTACCGCGAGCCCGCCGAAGCGTTCCAGGTGAGCGCCGGAGCGTTGTGCCCACCTCTCCGCGTTTGGGTGACCGCCGCCCAGTGTCGCCGCCGCCTTCGGACCCCACAGCCGCCCCGCCCACCAGAAAAACGGCGTGGCGAAGAGCAGCGTCGGAAGCGGAGCGAGAACGGCGAGCATGAGCGATGCCTCGCCCACCCGGGCGAACGCGCCGCCGGATGCCATCGCTGACGTCGATCCGCGCAGCGCCTCCAGCAGCACGGGGTCGGTCCCAAGCAGCGAGGGCGTCAGGGGCAGGAGCGCGAGAGCAAAGACGGTCTTGAGTGCGATACCCGTCACGCAGGCGATCTCGGCGCGACGCCGTCTGCTCCCGCGGGGCGGCACCTCATCAGCGGACGGGACGGTCGACGTCATCTCTGCATTGTCGCCTGCCCCAGAGAGAAGCTCCGTGAAGTGCTCAAAGCATGGGCATCGCTACGTGCCGGCCGGACACTCCGTCGTGGTGCATGGCCGTTGAGAACTCGCTCTGACGGCTACCCCCGCACATGCGGCGGTGGCGAGGAGCGTCACGGCGATCGCCTCGGTGGTTGCGGCAAGCCCGCGGGCCGGACCGTGTGCTGCGCTGCTGAGGTAGATGCCGGCGAAGCTCGCGACACCGAGTACGGTCCCGATCCAGTCTGCGGTGAGGACGAGTCCGCTGAGGTCGGCTGCTTGGGCGGGGCGTACGAGCGTGCTCAGGCGATGTGTGAGAGGCGAGAAGCCGACCGCGTGCCCGACGCCGGCCGCGAAGAGCAGCGGCCCGGCAAGCGGCAACGGCCAGCCGCCGCGGATGGCGAGCAACCCGATCGCAAGCAGCGCGACGCCCATCACCAGTGGGCCGAGCACCGGCATCCGGGCGCGTGCGATGTCGCCGGCGTTGCTCCAGGTGAGGCAGGCGACCGCAAAGCCCGTCGCGTAGATCACGAAGACGAGTCCCGCCCGTAGCGGCGAGAACCCGAGATCCGTCTGCAGGAACAGGGTGAGGCTGAGCAGGAACCCGGAGTAGCAGGCCATGATCAGCAGCACCGCGAGGACGCCTGCCACAACACCAGGTCGCTGCAGCACCCCGAGGTCAAACAGCGGGTACCCACCTCGAGCTTTCAGGCGGCGCTCGAGCGCTACGAATGCCAGGCCCGCGATTGCGCAGCCGGCAAAGCACGGCCAGACCCAGGCTGGCCAGCCGTAGTCGCGGCCGAGGCTGAGCGGCGCGACGAGTGCCAGCATGGCGGTGGTCAGGAGCGCAACCCCGCCGAGGTCGAGCCGCCGGCCGCTACCGGGGCCGATCCGCGGAAGAACGCGGCGCGAGCCGGCGAGCAGCACGGCGCCAACCGGCGCGTTCGCGAGTAGAGCAGGCCGCCAGGCCGCCGCGAGCAGGTGCGCGCCCACGAGAATCCCCCCGAGGATCTGGCCCGCGGCGACACCGGCGGCGAGGATCATCGAGTAGGTGCCGATCGCTCGGGCCCGACGCTGACCCTCGAACTGCGTCTGGATGATCGACAGAACCTGCGGCATCATCAATGCCGCGGCGACACCCTGAAACGTCCGCGCGACGATCAGCACCTGGACATCAGGGGCCAGGCCGCCGACCAGCGACGCGAGCGTGAACGCCCCGACCCCGTACACGAACGCCTGCGTGCGGCCGATGATGTCCCCGAGCCGCGCACCGGTGACGACCAACGCCCCGACCGCCATCATGTACATCACCACGACAAGCTGCAATTCGCCGCCCGAGGCGTGAAGGTCAGCGCGCAACGAAGGCGCGGCGACGGCCAGGATCGAGTCGTCCATAGTGGCCATCGCCTGGCCGCCGAGAAGGATCATGAGCGCCGCCATCGCAGCCAGCTTGTCGCCTCGCATCCACGCTGTCTTGGACATTCCTGCTCGTTTGGGACAATGCGTGAATGCTCTCAACGAGCACGCTGCTCGATCGCGATGGCATCACGATCAGAGACGTCCGCTGTCGCCCTACGATCGGCCGCGGGCAGGAGATCGAGGCCAGCACCGAGCGCACGCTCGTGTTCGTTCGCCGCGGCTGCTTCGTACGGAGGGCACGCGGCGATCACTCGCTGCTGGACCCCATGGCCGCGTATTGCGCTAATCCCGGCGAGGACCAGAGCTTCGATCACCCCCACGCCGGTGGCGACGACTGCACAGCCATCGGCTTCACCGCGACGCTCTGCGCATCGATCTGGGGCGACGATGTCCTCCCCGACGGTCCACTCCGAACGTCGCCGCAGCTCGACCTCGAGCATCGGCTGCTGCTCGCAGCCGCTCGTCGCGGCAGCGACACGCACGAGCTAGCCGAACGGGCGATCACGATAGTCGCGGGTGCGCTCGAGCAGGTCAATCCGCGGCCCGTCGCCGCAGGCCGACCGGCGACGATCCGCGCCCGCCGCGACGTTATCGACGGTGCTCGTGAGATTCTCGCCGCGGAGCCCGACTGTCCGCTGCCCGAGCTGGCGCGATCACTCTCCGTCTCCCCGCACCACCTGAGCCGGATCTTCCGCGCCGCCACCGGTCACACCGTCTCGCGTCATCGCATTCGCCTCCGTGCGCGTGCCGCGCTCGAGCAGCTCGCCGATGGCGAGCGAGACCTAGCCCGGCTCGCCGCCGAACTGGGGTTCGCCGATCAAAGTCACCTCTATCGCGTGCTGCGCGTTGAGACCGGCTGCGTGCCGTCCGCGCTACGCAGGGCGCTCACCCCGTCGTAGCGCTCGTCGGTGTGGGCGATGGTCATACCGGCAGTTGTGCTCAGCCGCCGACAATCGGCGCCACCGGGGTGCACGCCGGGGCGACAGGATGCGCCGGATCGAGCGCGTTGAGCACGTCGCCGTCGGCGATGTGGTCGTAGGCCATCGACAGGTGCTCGCCTTGGTCGAGTGAGCACTGGGACTGCAGGAGGATGTTGGTCACGTTCGGTCCGGTCAAGAACGCGGAGGTGTACGGGGTCACGACTTCGTCGTTGCGAGACTCGATGACCGTGTAGCGCACCCCGGGAACGGTGTCACCGCCGGTGTTGAGCTTGGTCAGGAAGGCCGAGCCGGTCAGCTGCTCTGAGCAGGCCGGGCACGTGGGCTGGCTGCTGGCACCGGGGATGCGCTGGTCAGGGCGTTCAGGCCGTCAAGCGTCGTGCCGTGGTTGGATGGGGCGAGGCCGACGAGTGCGTCGACCTTGGCCGCGCCGCCGAGGAACTTCAAGTAGTAGCGGGGCATCATGCCGCCCTGTGAGTGACCGACGAGGTCGACCTTGCGCGCGCCGGTGGCGGTGAGCACCTTGGTGACGAAGGTCGACAGTTGCTGTGCGGAGGTCTCGATCGGCCCAGTGGCATCGATGCCGACGGCGCCGCTGTTGTCATACGAGCCATAGTTGAGCGCGAACACGCAGTAGCCGTGGTTGACCAGCAGCGGCGACAGCGCCTGCCAGTTGCCCGCCATGTTCTCGAAAGTGCCATGAACAAGAATCACCGGCCGTGGGTGGGCGGTCGTCGGGTGACATGTCCAGTCATTGGCACCGGGAGGGCTGGCCGTCGGGCTGGAGTGGGCGTCGCCGTTGAGGCTGTTGTAGACAACGGGGAGGGTGGAGGCTGCGGCCGTCGCCGATGCTGCTGCCACAGCGGCGAACAGTCCAACTACGAGCACCGTCAATCGCTTGAGCATCACGCATCTCTCCTCTGTCAGACAACTGGTCCAAGGGCTACCCGACTGCTCGTCGGGGTAACCCCCCGATCGTCGGGGCGACGGAGTCGACAAGGTGTCTGGCGGCCGCGCCCGCGGCGGCAAGGATCTCCGTCGTGTCGCTGCCCTGTCCCTGTCCCAGCACGACGCCGGCCGCGGCCTGCCGGCGCCCTTCGACTTTCACGCGGGTGAAGAAGGCCAGGCACCCCCCGGCCGCGGAGTCTGAGCCCGTCTTGCCGGCGTAGCCTTCGGCGATGAGGGGGTTGTAGTTGGTGACTGTGCCGGCGACCGGCAGCGTCACGCTGGCCATCGAGACGATCTGGCGGAAGACCGGGAAGCGCATCGCCTGCTGGAAGGCGCGGAGTTGGTCGGCGGCCGTGGAGACTGTGCTCGGGTCGAACCCGCTGGGATCGGTGTAGATCGTCCGGTCCATCCCGAGCGCTCTGGCCTCGGCGTTCATCTCGGTGACAAAGCGCGTCTCGCTGCCCGCCACCTGGGCGGCGAGCATCCGGGCGATGTTATTGCCGGAGGGGATCAGCAGCGCCTCCAGCAGTTGGCGCTCGGTCAGCTGCTCGCCGGCCTGCACCGCCACCACCGACTGGCCCTGCCTCGCGTCATGGGCCACGGCCTGCGCCTGCGCCGCAGACACGGTGATCGTGAACCCGTCCTGCGCTCCGCTCAGGGGGTAGCGCTCGAGGGTCAGGTAGGCGGCCATCACCTTCGCCAGGCTGGCGATCGGGACCGGGTGCTGGTGCGGGCTCGCCGCCAGCCTGCCGTTTCCGAGCACCAACGCCGCCTGTCCCTGCTGCGGCCATTGGAACCGAGACCCGTACGTGCGACCCCCGTCGTTGAGCGGCCGGGCCTCGCCGATGAGCGGGTGGCCGGCTCCCGCAAACGCCGCGTAAGCGAGCAATAGCGCGAGGGCCGTGCCGAGTAGCACGCGGCGGCGACGCCGCCCGGACACGGTCGCTCCCGTGCGGCGGGCGGCGGTTCGTGCTGGCTGGCCGCAGGTCACGCCTCCCAGTCAAGGCAGCCGGGCGTTGCCAGCGCGTATCCGTTTTTCGATATGCCGACGATATGTCCGGGCTGGCAGCATCGACATGATGCGGGTGTTGATCGTCGAAGACGAGCCCTATATGGCAGAAGCCATCCGCGATGGCCTACGCCTGCAAGCAATCGCCGCCGACATCGCGGGCGACGGCGAGACCGCTCTGGAACTGCTGGGCCTCAACGAATACGACATCGCCGTCGTTGACCGTGACATCCCGGGGCCGTCCGGTGATGAGATCGCCAAACGCGTCGTCGCTTCCGGCAGCGGCATGCCGATCCTCATGCTCACCGCTGCCGACCGGCTCGACGACAAGGCCTCGGGGTTCGGGCTCGGCGCCGACGACTACCTCACCAAGCCGTTCGAGCTCCAAGAGCTCGTGCTCCGTCTCAGAGCGCTCGACCGCCGGCGCGCCCACCACCGGCCGCCCGTGCGAGAGATCGCAGGCCTGCGTCTGGATCCGTTCCGCCGCGAGGTCTACCGCGACGGGCGCTACGTCGCGCTCACCCGCAAGCAGTTCGCCGTGCTCGAGGTTCTCGTCGCTGCCGAGGGCGGCGTGGTCAGCCCTGAAGAACTACTGAAACACGCGTGGGATGAGAACGCAGACCCGTTCACCAACGCCGTCCGCATCACGGTCTCGGGATTGCGCAAACGCCTCGGCGGCCCCCGGATCATCGCTACCGTGGCCGGCGCCGGATACCGCATCGACACCCAGCCAGACACCCCATATGAAGGGGGAGATCGTGGATAGAGCCCCTGGTCTGAGTGTTCGCCTCAAACTCACCCTCAGCTACGCCGGCTTCCTCATGCTTGCCGGAGCCTTGCTGCTGGCCGCCGGGTGGGTGTTCCTGAGTCGTCAGCGCCACGTGGGGCTCATCTTCGTGCCCAACTACCGCTTAGCCGTTGTGCGCGAGTTTGCCCCGACCGCGGCCATCGCCCTGGGGTTCCTGCTGGTGTTCGGTCTCGTTGGAGGGTGGCTGCTCGCCGGCCGGATGCTCGCCCCCCTGGCCCGCATCACCGACGCCACACGCACGGCCGCGAGCGGATCGCTCTCCCACCGAATCCGGCTACCGGGCCGTGGAGACGAGTTCCGCGAACTCGCCGACGCCTTCGACACCATGCTCGCACGGCTCGAAGCACAGGTCGCTGAACAGCAGCGATTCGCAGCCAACGCCTCCCACGAACTGCGCACCCCGCTGGCGATCACCCAGACATTGCTCGACGTCGCCGGCAACGATCCGTCCCGCGAGAATGGCGAACTGATCGACCGCCTCCGCGCCGTCAACACCCGAGCGATCGACCTCACCGAAGCCCTGCTTCTGCTCAGCCGCGCCGACCAACGGTCCTTCACCCCAGAACGCGTCGACCTCTCCCTGATCGCGGAAGACGCCACCGAAACGCTCCTCCCCCTCGCAGACAAACGCCGCCTCACCATCGAGACCTCCGGGGATATGACCCCCATCATCGGCTCACATGCGCTCCTGCTGCAGATGACGACAAACCTCGTGCATAACGCGATCATCCACAACCTGCCTGAACAGGGGACCGTCTGGGTCACGACCAGCGTTCACCCTAAAGGTGTCGTGCTCACTGTCGAGAACACCGGCGAGAAGCTCATCCCACACTTGCTGTCCACGCTTGTCGAGCCGTTTCAGCGCGGCACCAAACGCGTCCGCACCGACCACGCAGGGGTCGGGCTCGGCCTGGCGATCGCCAACAGCATCACCCAGGCACACGATGGGACCCTCACTCTCACCCCCCGCCCCGCTGGCGGGCTCCGCGTCACGGTGGAACTACCCGCCACGCGACCGCACACCAGCACCTGACGACGAGGAATCCGGCCGGCACCCCGCCGCGGTTCGGGGTCGCCCAACCATCAGCCAGGCCTGCGCGCGGTCAGGGTTATCCGCCGGCCATCGCGAGGGTCACGACATTCATGTTGCCGGTCGCCTGGTCGCCGTCGAGGCTGTCCGATCAGCTCGAGGATCGTAAGGCGGTCCGCGAGTTCGGTGGTGATGATGAGATCGTCCGCGAGGATGCCGAACGATCAGGCGACTACGCATCGCCTGATCCCGGTCATTCGCGCAACTCGCGTCCGGCGGGGCTAGGCTCGCCCGCGGACGAGGTCGACCAGGTGCCCGAGCACGCGCGCGCCGTCGGCCCGGAGCCCGTTGTGGTCGTACTCGCTGGTGACCCAGGTCCGTATTCCGGCGACCTGGGCGGCGGTCTCCTCAGAGAACTCGCGCTCGACGTACATGTCCTCGGTGTAGACAGCGGCTGCGCATGGGACCTCGTTAGCCGCGAGTACCGCCGGGTCATATAGGGGCGGCCACTCGTGGCTGGCCACGAGCTCGGCGGCCTCGCGCAGTGGCGCGAGCTCGCCGTAGTCCTCAAACATCCATGAGTAGACATGCTCGCCGGTGAACAGGTCAAGGTCATCGTCGAACTGCGCCGGGAGCATCCGCTCGGCCGCCCAGGCCGTGACCCCACCATCGGCGTAGCACGCCTCGTGGACCACCGCGTACACGGGGTTGCGGGCAAAGCCCACCGCGTTGGCGATGTCGTGTCGGAACGCGGAGGAAGCAAACGGGAGCTCGAGGATGTAATGCAGGTGCTCGGCGCCGTCACTCATTCCCAGGCTCATTCCTAGCTGGCGCACCCGCCGCCACGTCAGCTGATCACCGCCGGGCAGCGTGATGCCCCCTCCCTCAAGCGCTGACCGCAGCCGCTGCACCCGCTCGCGATCATGCGGGAACCGCCTGTAGAAGCGGCGGTTGCGCTCCAGCACGCGGTCGTAGGTCCGCGCGTAGACCTCGTCTATTGAGTGGCGCAGCGGAGGCAGCCCGCCGGTGAAGAACGCTTCGCTCAGCGCTTCGGGCGCCAGCGATAGGTAGGTCAGTACGCAAAAACCGCCGAAGCTCTGCCCGAGCACGCTCCAGCGATCGATCTCGAGGGCCCGGCGGACACACTCGGCGTCGCGCACGATCGAGTCGGCGCGAAAGTGGGTCAGATACTCGGCCTGCTCGGTCGCGCTCATCCCGGGCAGCCGTCCCACCGGCGTCGAGCGACCCGTCCCCCGCTGGTCAAGCAACAGCACGCGATACTCACCCAGCGCACAATCAAGCCAACCCGGCGAGCGGGGACGTCCCGTCGGCCGCACCGCCTCAAAGCCCGGGCCGCCCTGCAAGAAGACAAGGAACGGCCGCTCCATCCCGGCCGGATCGGCGACCTCCCGGGCGAACACTTCAATGGTCTCTCCCTTGGGATCGGTGTGGTCGAGTGGCACCTGGACCGTATGCTCGACGCAGACCAACCCCGGGACACGAATCTCGTTGCGCATCGGGTAATCATCCATCCCCCGGCGCTCCCGGGCATTCCGTATGCTCACGCGAGAGTGTTACGCGACGGCAGAGATCCGGGTGGGCTGGGATGAGCGTCGGCGACGGCCTGTTTCATAAGGGGCAGCCCGTCTGGGTCATCGGACCGGACGGCTCACAGCGGGCCGCGGACTTCGTTGGCGAGGGCGAACTGAGCGCGTGGTTCGGAGGCGCACCGACCGTCATCGTGGTCTACCTCGACACGAGGACCGGCGAGGCAGTCGAAGTCGACCGCGTGATCCCACGCGACGCGTAGCCACACGGGTGCGCGCGCAGGGCCCCGGCCACGAGGCTCTTGCCTGCGCTGGGGGCGTCACGCTTCGGAGTGTTTGGGCCAGTCGCCCGTGACGCGGAGGTCGACGCCGGCGGCGTCTTCGATGAGCTTGCAGACCAGCAGCTCGGCCCGGTCACCGCCGAATGCTTGGCGCGCGGCCTCGAATCGCGCCTGGGCGCTGGTAGTGACTGGGGTCTGGGTCTGGGTTGCCTGGCTCAGCTTCTCGATGAGCCCGAGGTCCTTGCAGCAGAGGTCGAGGGTGAAGGAGGGGTCGTAGTTGCCGGCGAAGATCGAGGGCACGTCGTGGCGGGCGACGAAGCTGTCGCCGGCGCTGCGCTTGATCGCGTCCCACAGCACGAGCAGGTCAACCCCGGCCTGCTTGGCGAGCACGAGGCCTTCGCCGATGGCTGCGGCGTTGATGAACCAGAGCTGGTTGGTGACGAGCTTGACGACGTTGCCCGTTCCGAGGTCGCCGCAGACGATGATGTCCCCCATCGCCTCCAGTAGTGGACGGACGTGCTCGAGTGTGCGCGGCGACCCGCCGACGAAGATCGCCAGCTCCCCGCGGCGCGCGCCGTCAACCGCGCCGGTCACGGGCGCATCAAGGACGCTGATGTCGCGCGTCTGTGCGCGACGGGCGAGCTCGAGCACCAGTTCGCGGTCGTTGGTCGTCATGTCGACCCAGGTCGCTCCCGCGGGCAGCGCAGCGATGAGGCTGGGCATCGCTGCCGCGGACTGTCTCGGGCCCGGCAGCGAGGTGAACAGCACGTCGACCTCACCGGCGAGCTGTTCACCGGAGTCGGCCGCGCGAGCTCCGTTCTGTACGAGGTCCTGAACCCGGCTCCGGTCAAGGTCGTAGACCAGTAGGTCATGGCCGGCGGCAGCCAGGTTGCGCGCCATCGGTGCTCCCATCGAGCCTAACCCGAGGTATCCAACACGCATTTCGCCCTCCCTTTGCTCTGACAACACCCGCGACCGCGATTGCCGTAAGCCGCACACATCGGCCACGGACGGTACCCGCTCACCAAGGGCGAGCCGCGGGAGTTCTCATGCGTGCGGGCCATGGCTGGGGACAGGTAGGATCTCGACCAAGTTCAACGAGTTAATGAGGTTGGTTGCCTATGGCGGCGTTTGAGGCCACCGCGGAGTCTCTGGTCGGGCTTGTGACGGATCGTGGCGAGTTGGAGCGGTTGGCGTCCGGCGCAGAACCTTTGACACCGTCGGAGTGCATGCGGCGGGCCGAACGAGCGGCGATGGCGTTGAACGTCACGGCGCTTGATCGGACCAGCGCGGGCGACGCCGTGCTCCTCTGGCGCAGCGATACATCCGAAGCCTGGTTGAACTTGTGGTGGCAACCCCGTGACACTGGGTTTCACGACCATGCCGGCTCGTGCGTCGGGGTCTACGTCATCGAAGGTACGGCTCGGAACGAGGGGCTGATGATCGGAGGGCCGCGCCGCGTTCACGAGTACGGGCCGGGTGATCGCTTTGCGTTTCCTGGAAACGGCATCCACCGGATGGAGCACGAAGCCGGCGCCGTCACGATCCATGTCTATTCCCCACCGATCCGTTCGATCGGTGAATACGAGCTGGAGGACGGAGAACTCCGGCGTTGGCCCGTGGCGCCTGACGAGCCGTCAGCCGCGAGTCCGCGTCTGCTCGCTGCCGTCAGGGCGACGGCAACGACCGTGTCGCCCTGAGAGGGATCGGAATGCCGGTGGGTTGAGGAGGTCGGCGATCCGGGTGATGGCCAACGGGATGGCGCTCTCGCTGAGCCGCGCGTAGCCCAGTACGAGCGCCGGTGGCCCTGTGGCCGAGTTGCTGCGGTAGGCGCTCATTCCGTAGAGGCCGACGTTGCGCTCGGCGGCAGCGGTCACGAGTTCCTGTTCATCGATGCCTTCGGGCAGGTTGGCGACGGCTTGTATGCCGGCGGCGATGCCGGTGAGAGTGATGTGTGGGGCGAGCCGCGCAAGACTTTGCGCGAGCGCGTCGCGCCTGGCTCGGTAGCGGGTTCGCACGCGTCTGAGGTGGCGGTCGAAACGACCGGTCGCGACAAGGGTCGCGAACGTGAGCTGGTCGAGGATGGATGATCCGTGGTCCTCCGCACGTTTCTCCTGCGCGACTTCGTCGATCCAACCTGGCGGACATACGAGCCAGCCGATCCGTAGTCCGGCGCCGAGGGCTTTGCTCGCCGATCCGCAGTAGATGACGGCGTCGGGGGCGAGTCCCTGGAGGGCACCGACGGGTTCGCGGTCGTAGCGAAGCTCCGCGTCGTAATCGTCTTCGAAGATGACGCCGCCGGTCTCGCGCGCCCAGTCCCGCAGCGCGAGCCTGCGTTCGGGGGCGAGCACCGCGCCGGTGGGAAACTGGTGCGCCGGCGTGACAAGCACGGCGTGGGCCTTGACGCGGTAGAGCTCCTCGACGCGGAGGCCATGCTCGTCAACGGGGATCGGGACGGGGGTCATGCCCGCGCGCAGCACCGAGAGGCGGACCTCGGGCTGACCGGGGTCCTCGAGTGCGATGTGGGTGGCGCCACGTGCCCGCAGTACTCGCCAGACGAGATTCTTCGCCTGGGTGAAGCCGGCGCAGATGACGATCCGGCGGGGGTCGGCGTGCACCCCTCGAGCGCGACCGAGGTAACCACGCAGCGCCCGTCGCAGCTCGAAGGCGCCGCGTGGGTCGCCGTAGCCGAACGCGACATCGGGGGCCTCTCGGATCGCATCGCGCGAAGCGGCCGCCCAGTCGCGTCGTGGGAACAGACTGGGATCGGGGCTGGCCGGCCGGAAGTCAAAACGCGGCCGGGTTGCCTCCTCGACGGCATCGCCGGGGACGTCCGGGACGGTCGCGCCCCTGGCCACCTGGGTCCCGGAGCCCGAGCGTGCGGTCAGGTAGCCCTCGGCCTGCAGCTGGGCGTAGCCCTCGACGATCAGCCCACGAGTAACGCCGAGGGCCCGGGCCAGTGCTCGCGTCGAGGGCAGACTCATCTCCGGCTCGAGGCGTCCGGAGCGGATCGCTGCGCGTAGCTGCTCCTCGAGCTGCACGCGAAGCGGGATCTGTGCTTGCCGGTCGAGCGACACGAGCAGCTCAAGCGAGGAAGTGGTCCTCTCGTTTGGCATCGAAGCGGAACTTATCGCCGGACCGCTCCAGGCGTACCGTGGCGCCTATGACCCATGCAGCACTCATCCAGGGACGCGCCGCGGCACCGCCGCGAGACAGAGACATGACACCGTCATCCACGCCACGGCTGCAGTCATTCACCCGCGCCCATACGCCCGGTGTAGTGGACCTGCTCGTGGCCGCCGACTGGGGCACGTACACGGTCGACCCGGAACGGACAGCTCGAGCACTGTCAGCGCCCGGCTGCACGACGCTGGTCGCGCTCGACGGACCGACGGTCGTGGCGTTCGTGCAACTGCAGTCAGACGGCGAGATCCAAGCGCACCTTTCGGCGCTGCTCGTCGCCACGTCATGGCGCCGGCGCGGGCTCGGGCGACAACTGCTGCACGAGGCACTCAAGCGGGCGGGGGGCATCCACATCGACGTGCTCACCCACAACCGAGCGTTCTACGAGTCGTTGGGCGGCCAACCGAGACCCGGTTTCCGCCTGACCCTGGAGCACCTGACCGCCAATCGGACGCGCAACGCTTCGTCGGCGACCGGCCGGTGGCGTCGGTCCAACCCTAAGGAGGGATGATGAGCAAGCTCAGATGTCACATCGCGATCTCGCTGGACGGGTGCGTCGCCGGCCCGCACCAGAGCGAGGAGAATCCGCTTGGTCAGGGCGGCGAGGGGCTTCACGAGTGGATGGTCTCGCTGGCGGCGTGGCGCCGATCTCACGGCCACCACGGCGGGGAGGTCAACGAGAGCGCTCGGATCGTCGAGGAAGCGAGTGAGAACGTCGGCGCTGGGGTCATGGGCCGGAACATGTTCGGCCCGATCGGCGGCGGCGCCTGGGGCGGAGAGCAGTGGACGGGTTGGTGGGGCGAGGACCCGCCCTACCACTGCCCCGTGTTCATCCTCACCCACCACGCGCGCGATCCGGTGCAGATGAAGGGAGGGACGACCTACCACTTCGTCACGGACGGCATCGAGTCCGCGCTCGAGCAGGCACGGGACGCCGCCGGCGGCAAAGACGTCAGGCTTTGGGGCGGCGCGCAGGTCGCTGACGAGTACCTGGCGGCGGGGCTCCTGAACGAGCTCGAGCTTCACCTCGTGCCCGTGCTGCTCGGCGACGGGGCTCGCCTCTTCGCCAACCTCAAGCCCTCGGAGGTGCAACTTGAGCAGGTCCGGGCGGTCGAGGCACCTGGCGTCACGCACCTCAAGTACACGGTCGCGACATGACCCGGACCGCCGTCGGCCCTGCCCGCATCGCGTCCACCGGCCAAGAGATGCGCCCACGGGCTGGTCTTGCCCGTGGACGCACCAGATGACGCGCCCCAATTCCTTCGTCTTCGCGCCCCTATCGATGTCTATCGGCACTCGCCTGGGAAACCTTTGGCAAGAATTATGAGGTTCTTACGAACGCTCGTCCCGAAGGCGTGAAAGGAGCCTTGTCACACGGGATGCGCTTGCGTTCACCAGCCGCTCGGCATAGGTTGGCGCGCGACCGAAGAACCGCGACCGGGAGAAAACACGATGACTCGAACGGCCGTATCGAGCGACCAGGCTCCCGACGCGCTCGGGCCCTACAGTCAGGCGATCGTCGCCGGCGGCTTGGTCTTCTGCTCCGGGATGACGGGCATCGACCCGGCGACCGGCACGATCGCGGACGGGATCGAAGCCCAGACCGAGCAAGCCCTGCTGAACCTGGCTGCTGTGCTCAAGGGCGCCGGATCGTCGATGGACGACGTGGTCAAGACGACCATCTTCTACGCCAATGTCGAAGACTTCGGTCGCCTCAACGAGGTCTACGCCCGGCACATGCCCGATCCACCCCCTGCGCGGTCAGCCCCGGCCAACGTCCGGCTGCCTCGCGGCTTGCTCGTCTCAATCGAGGCGATCGCGATGCTGCCAAGCTCCTCGAGCTAACTGTCGCGGCCGCGGTGACGGCCGATCGCTGATCCACCTGTGTTTCTGACAGGTCGCTCACACGCTGTGGAGTCGGTCGTGTCGACGAACGCGCGGGTCTGTGAACCGGTGGGTGAGGGGGCGGGTGTGTGGGTGTGCGATGCCGCCGCGAGAGTCTCGAATGCGTCCGCAGCGGTATGGGCTCCACCGCTCGCGCGGAATCCGTCTGCGACGCGGCGGGCGCCGTCGCGCTTGGTGATGGCGAGGCGGACCTGGGTGCGGAGCCGCTCGGTGTCGAGCTTCTGGGCCGGGAGCCGTGTCCCCGCGTTCGCCACCTCGACCCGGCGTGCGACCTCGAGCTGGTCGCGGCCGAACGGGACCACGCACACGGGGACGCCGGCGGCGAGCGCCTTTTGGGTTGCGCCCGCGCCGCCGTGCGTGATCGCGCAGGCGGCTCGTGCCAACAGCGGGCCGTGCGAGATGAACGTCTCGACCCGTGCGTTCGGCGGGATGTGAATATCGAGCTTGGCTGCCGGGAGTGTCGCCACCACTTGCACGTCCTCATCGGCCAGGGCTTCGAGCGCGGTGCGGACCAGGCGTCCGTCGTCCTGGAACTCGGAAGAGGTGGTCACGAGCACGAGCGGCCGCGTGATCTCATCCAGCCAGGCCGGCGGTTCGCTCGGCGGCTCCCAGCAGCACGGGCCGACCATCCGGACCGCGGCCGGCCAGTCCGAACGCGGATACTCGAAGGGCTCGGCCGTCATGTACAGCAGCAGCGGGGCGACGTTGAACATCTCCTCGGCCGTGTTCAAGGGGCGTACCCCGATCGAGGCGCGGGTCGCGTTGAGGGCGGGGAGGCTCGCCTTATTCATGGCGCCGGAGAGCAACGGGCGCAGGAGTGCGTCACGCATACGACCGAGGGCGCCACCGGCGGGCGCCAGACCCGGACCGAAGGGTGGGACGTCCCGCGAGCGCAGCGGCAGGGGATAGGGGAGCCACTGCGCCCACGGCCGTGGTCCCTGTTCTGCCTCGGCTGTCGCGCCCCACGCCATGCAGTCGATGAGCAGCGCGTCGGGTCGGTGTTCGTCGATCGCGTCGCGAACGTCTGTGACCTCATGCGACGAGCGCGCCCCGAAGATCGCCATCCCGCGCTTGAGCTTCGCCGGCGGAGTCCGGGCGAGATAGTCATCGTGCTTCAGGGCTTCGATCGCCGGATCGATCGACGACGCGGCGAACCCACGGTCAGCCATCAGGCCGACCTCAGAAGCGAGCGTGCGGATCGCGATCCGGTGACCGCGCTCGGCGAGCTCATCGAGGATCGGGACGAGTGGATAGAGGTGCCCGCGTGCGGGTGTGGTGTAAGCCAGGATCTTCACTTGTCCCCCAGTAGACGCCGGATGCAAAGAATCAGCGTGGCTCGCACCTCGCCCCGGGAAAGGCCGAGATCGTGCGCGAGGATCCACCAGCTCTGCACGTCGCAGATGGCGATCAGCGCTCCACGCAGCCGGGCGCGCTCGGCCGGAGCCGCCCGTGTGAGCCACCGACCGAACGCGTGGTCAATCCAGTCGTAGTGGAACTGGCGCGAGATCTGCGCGAGCTCGGCGAGCGGGCCACCGACGTCGAGGTTCGTGCTGCGCATTGCTCGCCCGCCACGCTGCTCGTAGTGGTCGAGCAGATTGTCGACCGCGCCCGGGATGTCATCCGTGGGAGCGCTCAGTCGCTGCTGCTCGACCTGACCCATCCCCAGGCGAAGCGTCTGCTCGAGCAGCCCGTCCTTGGAACCGAAATGACGCAGCAACGTCTGCTTGGTCACCCCGGCACTCTGCGCGATCGACTCCAACGACGCTCGCTCCCACGGCCCGGAGAGGAACGCCTCATCCGCCGCCGCGATCAGTGCCGCCCGCGTATGGTCCTCAGCCTCCGCGCGAGCAACCTTGGTGTACGTGCGCGACGATTCAATATTCACGTTACTCACGGTAACGTGAACCTGCGAACCTGTCAACCGAAGCACTCCGACGGCTGAGCGTGAGTCTGGCGATCCAACGCTTCAACTTACGGTGCCTCGGGATTAACGTGACCTCTTGAACCGTTTCCGGGCCGTCCGCGGTCGAACCTGAAGGCAGCTCGAAAAGGAGAAACGATGGCAAGACGCAACAAGGCAACCGAGGCGAAGTGGCGCGAGCAGCTGACGCGTGAGCAGTACGACGTTCTGCGGCGCAAGGGGACCGAGCGGCCCTTCAGTGGCGAGTACGTCGACACCAAGGACGACGGCACGTACCGCTGTGCCGGGTGCGGCGCCGAGCTGTTCTCGTCTGAGACCAAGTTCGACTCGGGCACGGGCTGGCCGAGCTTCACCGATCCGGCCGTCGCCGCCAACGTCGAGCTCCACGCCGACAACGGCCTCTTCATGCGACGCACCGAGGTGACCTGCGCGCGCTGCGGCGGCCACCTCGGCCATGTCTTCCCCGACGGACCGAACGGATGCGACCGCTACTGCATCAACTCTGTCGCGCTCACGCTCGACCCCGAGCCCGCGGCCTAGGACCCGCGCCCTCAGAGCAGACCGCCGATATCGCTGGGCTGGCTCGGTCAGCTCGCATCGGGAGCGCTCCCTTAGCGATCGGCCGGTGGCGCGCGCCTATAGTGGGAGGAACGTCGGAAGGAAACCGCCAGGCATGACCGTCTCTACAACCACACCCCTGCAAAGCAAGTTCGGCCCCATCGTCGCTGACGCGGCCGGGACCATCACCGTCCAGGAGGCAAGCGACGTCCTTGACTGCTCGCGCTTTCGTGTCGGCGAACTGCTGAACGCCAACGCGGGCCGGGTGCTCGTGACCGACGTGCTGGCGCTGACATCGCTCGTGCCACCCAGCGCGGTTGAAGCGCGCCCCGCGGCCAAGCTCGTCCGCGAATAGCTGCGGCGAGAACGTCCGGAGGCGAAGGGCCAGACTCCGCTCTCGGCTACCCCTTGGACTTGGCCACTGCCTTGCAGGCGGCGGTCAGGCCATGGCTGGGGCCAGTCGAGCCGGTCAGCAGCGTGCTGAATTGCAGCGTGTCGGCGCCGGTCAGGCCGGTCTGCTTGAAGGTGAGGCTGCCCCTCCAGTGTCCCGCTGCGCCCGTACCGCCGAGCATCTTCAGCGAGCCGTCGACGGCGCGGTAGCCCTTGCTCGGGTCATACGTGCCAGATTTGCCGCTCCACTGCACGCAGGCGGTGCCGAGCGCGCGGTCTGCGAACTTGACGATCGCGACGCCGGCCTCGCTGCTGGCTGCGTCCGTGGCGACGAAGGTGCCGCCTTTCGCGATCTGTGCGTACGGCACCCCGGTCACGATCGACATGAGCGCGGCTACCAGATGCGCGGCTGGGCTCAGGGTCGCCGTGAAGCTCCCCTTGGCACCGTCGGAGCCGAAGTCGTGGTTGACGATTCGCGTCGCGAACGCCTTTCGCGAAGCGGCTGACGCCGCCGGCTTGGCCTGCGCGCGCAGCGCACCTCCGGCCAGGAGCGCCAGCGCGCCGGCCAGGACGATCGCGAGCCCGACGATCCGGGCCTTCGTAAGAGCAGACAAGAGCACCCAGTCGGTGAGATGACCCCGGTGTCAGGGGCGAGCGTTCGTAAGAATCTCATAATTCTTGCCAAAGGTTTCCCAGGCGAGTGCCGATAGAGACCGTTAGGGGCACGAAGACGAAGGTTGGGGGCGCGTCATCTGGTGCGTCCACGGGGCAAGACCCGCCCGTGGGCGCATCTCTTGACCATCGGCGACTCCCGATACACGCGAAGCCCAGATCTCCGGACCGGCTGCGGTTGAGTTCCTGAAAAGCGCCATGCGCGACATCCCCGCACCGGTTGCCGGCCAGGGCTCGGTCGAGGAGCGCCTCGGCAAGCCCCAACGCCTCCGCGATGAGCATTACGGCGACCGTGTCCAAAACCGAGCTCAAGCGTCGCCGACCGCTGGCCAGCCGACGCGAAGTCGGCACGTCCGACGACGCGATCTGGAACTGATTCGCAGCGAGAGGCGAAGGGCGCGATCGTTGCAGAACCGCGACTCGCTTAGACGCGACCGCGAACGGGGGACATCCTGGTTCGCCAGGCTCCTCTGCTTGCCGCCAGTAGAGGCGAAAGCGAGAGCGCCGGGCAGCTAGTCCTCGTAGCCTTCGCCCGTTGCCTTGGTGACGTTGTTGCGGACGGTGGTGAGGAGCCTTCTGAACTGGGCGTGTTGGGCCTGGGTCAAGCCGGCGAACAGCGCGTTTTCGACGGCTCGTTGTGCAGCGGCGGCGTCGTGGAGAAGCGCGGTGCCGGAAGGAGTGATCGAGACGACGTGTCGGCGGCGGTCGGCGGCGTCGCGGTCGCGTGAGATGTAGCCGTCGGCCTCGAGGGGGTTGAGGAACGTCACCAGAACGCTGTGGTGGATGCCGAGGATGTCTCCCAGTTCGCGCTGGCTGATTGGCCCGCGATCTTCGAGGAGGTCGAGCGTTTGGAACTGGCGAGGCTTGAGGCCGTGGTCGGTGAGGGCGCCGCGGAGTCGCCGCATGGCGTCGTTGCCGAGGAGCGCCAGGGTCAGGAGGGCGCTCTCGTTCAGTTGCTCGACGACCTTGCCCGTGGGCGGCGATGGTGCGGGTCGGGCCGCCATGCCCTATAATGTAGCGTGATACATCGTTTAACGCGCGATACGATTAGCGTCTACGCATCATGTCGGTTACGGGACGGCCGGCGCCGAGCCGAAGGAGCCCAAATGAGTACACCTACACCCGCGGCGCAGGCGACCGCAGCACTCGCTAGCGGCACCTGGCGACTGGACCCAGCCCGCTCCAGCGTCGAGTTTCATGTGCGTCACTTCTACGGGCTGATGACAGTCAAAGGCCGCTTCGATCAGTACCAGGGCACCCTCGACCTTCAGGCCGATCCGGCAATCGAGCTGATCGTCGAGGCCGACAGCCTCGACACCAACCAGAAGAAGCGCGACGAGCATCTGCGCTCAAAGGACTTCTTCCACGTCGCAGAGCACCCACGAGTTCGCTTCGCCTCTGAAACCGCAACCGTCGAGGGTGACCGGCTCACCGCGACCGGCCAGCTGCACGCCGCCGGGCGCAGCATCCCGGTCCACGTCACGGGGACGATCCGGCCTGTCGATGATGAGTTCGAGATCGAGGCCAGCGCCCTGGCCGACCACCGCGAGCTGGGGATGACGTGGAGCCCGATCGGCATCCTGCGCGCCCCGAGCACCCTCCTGGTCTCGGGCCGCCTCGTCCGGGAGGCAGCACGCTGATCAGCGCGCCTTTCACGGAGGCGCGCCCGGGCCAAGACGCCCGTGATTAAGTCCAGCAAGGAATGACTCGAGGAGATGGTGATGGCAGCCAAGCACAAGGTGACAGTGTCCGTACAACCGACGAACCACCGACTGAGCAGCGCCGAACGACGTGCGGCGAGCATCGCCTCGCTCTCGACCCAACAGGCCGAGCTCAAGCAAGAAGCAGCGGACCGCCGCGTCCAACGCGCTAACAAGAGCGCTGCGGACGCACTCACCGCCTAACGACGCAGAAGCACGACTGGCGTCTCCGCCTGAGGCGGCGTCGACTGCGGCATCATCCGCTGGTGTCGCTGACTCGGTTCTGGTTTGCCAGTATCCGCGGGGGAACGGTGCAGTACGGCGGCTGTCCCTCCCGCGTCGGGGGTGGACCGAGTACGCGGAAGATTGACGAGGGTTCCACCGGACCCCGGTGGCAACACTTTCGGGTTTCCCGATCCCTGCTGGTAGCCGCCACCGTGCGGGTAGACAATGACCGGCCGCCGGGCGCTACTCGAGCTCGGCGTGAGGACGTTGAGGACCAGGCAGTCCTCACTCATGCCGATGTTCTCGTTGATGAGTTCCTGCTGCTGGTTGCCGGTGAAGTACGGGCCGATCACCTGGTCGTAGATGAATGGCCCCAACTGCGGAGACATGTCGCCGCGTTGGGTCCCCTCGAGGATGCCGGGCCACCGTTCGGCCGGACGCGGTGGCTGGAACCGCCCCGCCCCGGACGTATCTGCGCCGTAGGGGATCCCGAGGAACATCTCGACGTCATCCACGCGGGCTCCTCGCACACGGCCGCCTGTTGTCCGCACGACCGGTCCCGCTCCGCCGGGCGAGCCATGCGCCATCAGACCGGCCGCACCCGCCTGATCGGGCTTGAGGATGCCGGCGGACCCAACCATTGCCGCGGCCCCTCCGGCCCCCATCGCGGCGAGCAAGCCTCGCCGAGTCATGTGTCCGCGCGCGGGCGCGCTCAGGTCTTCAGACGTGGTGCGGGTCTCGGCCGTGCGTGTGGCGCTTGCTGCACCTCGCGGCGAACCGCCCTGCGGGCTGGGCGCGACGGTTGAGTCAGCGCGGCACGAAGCGGCTAGAAAACGAAAGGAATGAGCATCCTCGTGGTGGCCTGATATGCCGGATAGGCCGTGGGGAATGTCGTGGTGAGGTTCCTCTCCTCCACCGACGCCGAGTAGTAGAAGTACCCACCCAGGATCGCGACGATGATCACGCCAATCAGGTTGGTCGCGAGCGCCGTGCCCAACACGCCGGCGAGCAGCCCCGAGTAGATCGGATGCCGGACAAGCCGGTAAGGGCCCGAGGTGATGAGCTCCGGCTCGGCCTTCTGGGTCATCGGCATCCCCCAGTTGCGCCCAAGGCGGACGCGAGCCCAGATCGCCACTGCGATCCCGGCCGCGAACACCACCGCCCCGATCGCGCCAAGGACCGGACTGTTGACGGCCAAGCTCCCGCCGCGGAACACGCGGACGACCACAACCACCGACACGGCGGTCAGGCCGTTGAGAGGGATCCGCCGCCGGCTGGCCCTGCCCTCCTTGACGGCGAAGGCGGACACCAGCCAATAGACCCCGAACAGGACCCAGGCGATGTCGATAGCGGTCCTGAGCGCTTGCATGTCCCACGACGAGCGTTTCCCGATGGTGGCCCCCGACAAGCGTACGACCGTCGCGCCAGTCGCGGAGCAGATCTCCGCCTCGACGAACGTTTCGCGCTAGTCGGGGGAGGACGGGATCGCGGGCTCGCCAGGCCAGAGCACGTCTGTGTTGGTGGGCAACGGACGAAACGGTCGGAAGCGATGTGCGACTAAAGGCACCCCATCGAGCACGAGCAGTCCGGCGGGCAAGAACGGCGGTGGCACGGAAACGAGGATCGCGAAGTCAAGATCCTCGTCCAGGCGACGATCCGCGTCTTGGCGCAGCCCCGACGGGATACCTCGACACAGCACGAATGGAGAGTCGGCTCGTCCGTCACGGCGCTCCTGGCCGGTCAGCGGTGACCAGTCCGAGATCCGGGTCAACCGGATGGTGACAAAGCCGGAGCTGCGTTCGGTGCGGGTCAGATGTTTGAGCTCGAGCGCGTACCGCTGCCGCACGGTCTCAACACGGTGCTGGTCATTCTCAACGCCGGTCAGATCACCCGCGACGTCAATCGACAGCGCCGGGACGACCGATCGCCAGTGCTCGGTCATCTCGAGATCGCCGAGGACATCCCACGGATCGAGCACCATGGGCCAAGGCTAGCCCGCGGCACCGGACATCTCCTCCCTCGCTGGCCGGAGGCCCGGTCACGCCAAGCTGACGCGCGCGTGCTGCGGTTGCACGTTGACGCGCTGCGCCGCAGCACACTAGTCTCCTGCCTCCACCGCGTGACACCGTCCCGCTATCCGGACGGGGATTGGAGTGGCCGTGCTCAGCTGGCGCAACTCGCTTCGGAGTCGGATCGCGACCCTCGGCCTCTGCGCCGCGGCACTCGCCACCGTAATCGCACTGATCGGTGGGGGCACCTCACGCGCGGCCGGCGGAACCGGCATGGTCCAGACGTTCACGGGGACGTTTTCCGATGGCGCGACGTACAAGCTCCAGCTGCCCGCTGTGCAGTGGAACGGCACGCTGGTGCTCTACAGCCACGGGTACGTGACTCCAGGTGCGGCCAACCCGGCCCAGGACGTCGGCGATCCCGTCACCGGCAGCTGGCTGCTCGATCATGGCTACGCGCTCGCCGGCTCCTCGTATGCGACGACCGGCTGGGCGATCCAGCAGGCGATCCCGGACCAGATCGACACCCTCAACACGTTCGACGCGATGTTCGGAAAGCCGCGGCGCACCATCGCCTGGGGTCATTCGCTCGGCGGAATCATCACCGCCGGGCTCCTGCAGGACGATCCCGGCCGTTTCACGGCCGCACTCCCGATGTGTGGCGTTCTCGCCGGCGGCGTCGGCACTTGGAACCAGGCACTCGACTCCGAGTTCGCAATCCAGCAGCTGATCGCTCCGACACTTCAGGTGGTCAACATCACCAATCCGGCCGCAAACCTCGGCACGGCCGAGGGTGCGATCGCGACAGCCCAGCAGACCCCACAGGGTCGCGCCCGGCTCGCGCTCGCGAGCGCGCTGGGCGATCTGCCTGGGTGGTTTACACCGCTGAGTCCCGAACCGGCGGCGAACGACTTCGCCGCCCAAGAGACCAATCAGTTTGAGTGGCTGACGCAGGTCGACGGTCCGTTCGTGTTCGACTTCAGAGCCGAACTCGAGGGCCGGGCGGGCGGCAACCCATCCTGGAACACCGGCGTCAACTACTTCAGGCAGATCACGAAGTCGGTCGACTACGCCGAGGTCAAGGCGCTCTACGCAGCCGCCGGGTTGTCGCTGAACGCGGACCTGGAGACGCTGAACTCCGCGCCGCGGATCAGCGCCGACCCGAGCGCAGTCAGGTACCTGGTGAACAACATCGTCTTCAACGGCCAGTTTGACGGCCGCCCGGTGCTGACGATGCACACCACCGGCGACGGACTTGTCGTCAACCAGGACGAGCAGGCCTACCAAGCAGCCGCTGACAGAGCCGGGGACGAGAACCTACTGCGCCAGATCTTCGTGTCACGCGCCGGACACTGCGCCTTCACGCCGGCCGAGACGGTGACGGCATTCCAGACGCTGATCGACCGCATCAACACCGGTCACTGGCATTTCGACACGAACAGCCTCAACGCCAACGCGGCGGCCCTCGGACCGCAGCTCAACATCTTCAGCTCCGGTTCCCAAGTCGTTCCCACAGCTCCTGCCTTCACCGACTTCAGGCCGGCCCAGTTCCTGCGTCCGTTCGATCTAGCCAGACGCGGCCACCGCGATCACCGCCACGGCAACCGCGGGCATGGCGATCACCGCCACGGCGACCGGGGCCACGGCGATCACGGCCACGGCAACCGCGGCCACAGCGGTTGACGAAGCAGCGGCCGAGGAGGTGGCTGAGCGCAGTCCGCAGAAGCGGGGTGTTCAGGCCGCCTGTGGCTGGACCGTGCGGGCAACAGCCGCGAGCCGTGCGGTGGCAAGCGTGGCGCGGTGGCGGAGGTGGACGAGTTCAACGGCGACGGCGTTGACGTCAACGATTGGAATGGCGCTGACGCCGGGTATCGGTGTGTCCAGGACGAAGAACGCGGGCGCAACGACAATGACCTCGCCGCTGAGGACTCCGGCGAGGCTCTCATGGATTGTGCCCGCCGTGTGTCGGCCCGTCCTGGCGGGACCGCCGCGCTGCGCCGTCAACCACCAGATGTCGACCCACCAGTCGGGTAAGCCCGGGCTCACCCCGAGGTAGATCTCGTCAGTGATGTCGTCGAAGCGCAGTTCGGTCCGACTGGCGAGATGATGGCCCTCTGAGACGAATACGCACAGCGTCGTGCGGCCAATCGGTATGGACTCGAATTCGGGGAACGGTGGTCCCGGGCAGAGCACCGCTGCATCGACGGTGCCGTCCAGTAGCGAGTCGATCTGGTTGGCGAAGCTGAGCTCCCGCACCACCACCTTGATGTCGTCGTAAGCGGCGGCAAAGGCGCTCAGCAGCGCCTGGGCCGGCGTCAGCACCCCGTTCATGAAACCAAGCACGACCTGGTCGCCGGTGGTGCGAACGGTCTGTCGCGCGGAGGCGATCGCGGCATCACTTGAGGCGACCGCCGCGCGGGCATGCTCGAGGAACGCATCGCCGGCGGAAGTGGGAGTAACCCCGCGCGGGTGACGCTCAAAGAGGGCGGTGCCGATCTCCCGTTCGAGGCGGACGATGCTCTGTGACAGCGCGGGTTGGGCGATGTGGAGGCGTGCCGCCGCCCGGGTGAATTGGCCGGTGTCGGCGACCGCGATGGCGTACCGCATATGGCGAAGCTCGATCGCCATATGCTCAGCTTATATCAAGTGGTCAAGTTGGTCTTTGACGTCCTACCGTCCGCGATGAGACGCTTCGCGGCGTACGCAGTCTTAGGGGCTGGCGGCGGCGGCGACAGTCAAGCGCGGGAGGTCCAGGGGTGTTGAAGGCTCGTTGGTTGGTAGTTGCGTGTGCCCTGGCCGTCGTCGGGATGGGTGCCGGTCAGGCATCGGCGTCACCGTCTGCCGCCTCGCTTCTCAGTCGCCTTCAGCACGACCTCGGCAGCGCTGCTCGCGCGGGCGCACATCACCGAGTGCTGTCGGCCGGGTCCTACGCGACGATCCACCAGCTTGCGAGAGCGGCACAGCACGCGTTGCCGGGGGCTTCGTCCGGGTGCCGCTCCGCGCTCGCGGCGGCTGAGCGCCTGTCCGGCGAGCGGCGGCACAAGAACCGTCTGATCGGTGACATCGGCCGCGCGCGGAAGGGGCTTCCCAAATGCCAGGCCAAGCCAAAGCAGAAAGCTCCTCCTCCTGCTCCTCCTGCTCCTCCTTCTCCTCCGGTCACGCCTGAGATCGGCGGAATCGTGGTCAACTCCGCCGGTCATCCGCTGGCCGGCCTTCCGATCACGATTCAAGCGACCACCTCTCCCCGGGGGCCGGCATACGGAGAGATGGACTTCACGGCGACGACCGATCCGACCGGCCATTTCATCGTCGCCCAGAACCCGGCCCTCCTTGGTGCGCTGGCCTGGAACGCGGCCGCATCGTTCCCGTGGTATGGGGGCACGTGGCCGCGCGATCTGACCACCGTCAGCCAAAGCGACGCCACCCATCTGCAATTTCGCTCCGACGTCGCCGCCGGCGCCCCGGGCGACACCTCGACGGGAGTCATATTGCGAATCGGTGACGCGGACGGCTGCGACGTCATCGGCCAGAACCCCGCGTTTGTCGCCAGCGACCCCAACACCACGTCGATCAACGCCACGCTCACGCCTGCCGGGCCCTTGGTCGACGGGAGCGTTGGGTTGCCGATCACCGCAACCCTCGCCTCGGATCAGCTATGCGGTTTCGAGGGCGAAGGCCACCAGATCGGGAACATTCCCGCCGGCGCGTGGACCGTCACCGGGGTCAGCAACGGCGGACGGCAGCTCGCGTTCTCCACCAACAACGACGGGACAGGCCCGTATTCGACCGGGCTGGTCGTGTTCAACTTCCCGCAGACCAGCAGCGAAGCGCTACAGCAAATCGACGTCCACTTCGCCCCGTAAATCGTGCACGGAGTCGGCGAACGAGACGCTCGCTCAACCTTTGGTCTGAGCACCTGTCAGCCTCCAAGGCGCACGCAACCGCTGACCCTCACACCGGACGAGTGGTGAGGAGCTACTAGCCAGCGTTGGCCGCTGAGTAGGAGATGAGCCGGGTCGGCTGAATCTCAACCCAGGCGGCCGCCCACTCGGCGCGCGACTCGTGTCGAGCCTCCCAGACGGCAAGCAGCTCCTCTGAAGCGACTCGGGTGATCGTTGCGGGCCCGTCTACTGCGACCGCGCGGTGGTCGCCGGCATCGCCTTCGCTGACAACGATCGACGCCCACGGCGTCCCCTCGAGGTTCCGCAACCGCGGCCCAGCCACGGTGGCAAACCAAAACCTCGCGCCGACGACCGTGAACGCCACCGGTCGAGCCACCGGATGCTCACGCGGCGAGACCGTCGCCAGCACGCAGTATCGATGGGCATCCAGAAACGATCCGAGCTCCTGCGCATCCATCGCGGACCCGGGCGGCCATGAGCCCCGTAGACCTCGCTGCGCGCGGGCGAAGCTTTCCTGCTGTAGCTGAACCAGGGCCTCGACGTCGATCATCGTCGCTCCACCTCAGACCATCGCGCGGACATTGTGGCTCTTCGCAGACCGTCTGCCTCGTTGTCACCATACCCGGGCCGAGGCGCCGCCGCACAAGCCGACGACCACCGGACGCTGGTCAGGGTGGGTCGGAGCGTGCGGCATCGATGGGCTCGGCGCCGGTAAGGCGTAGATTGCAGCTATGAAAGAACTGCGAGGATCCGCGGGGACGGTCGTGCCGGCGCCGCTGGCCCAGTGCCTTGCTCTGGTCGAGGCGGTCGACGGATACCCGGTCTGGTATCCGGAGGTCGTGCGTTCGGTCGAGGTGCTCGAGCGTGACGCAGGTGGCCTGCCCACCCGGGCACAAACGAAGTTGCACATCTCAGTGGGGCCGGTGACCAAGGATTTCGATCTGCTGATGGCGGTTACGGTCGAGCCACCGGCAACCGTGAGGCTCGCCAAGGTCGGCGGAGACGCGAAGTTCGAAGTCGTCTGGCGCTTGACCGAAGGCGAGGGCACGCACATCGAGCTCGAACTCGACGCGAATCTCGACGTTCCGCGCTTCCTCCCGCTCGGCGACGTTGGAGACTCGGTGGCGCGGGGGTTCGTCACGGCGGCGAGCGAGGAGCTCGCACGCCGCGCAGCCGCGTAAACGTCACCCCTGCGTCTGCGCATTGGCCCACGGGCTGGAATGGGCACCGCGGCGCAGCACCGGGCCTGAACTTGATCTCGCGGCGTCGGGCCACGCCGGGAAGGCAGCACGTTTGAAGAAGACAGCTGTCGCGGGGGACCTTAGGTTGGTCGGTGCAAGCCAACCCGAATCAGGAGGAGTCCCATGAGCCCCCACATCAGCAGGCTCGCCAACGTCATCATTCCGGTCTCCGATCAGGACCGCGCGCTTGAGTTTTACACCGGCGCGTTGGGCTTTGAGAAGCGCGTCGACGTACCGTTCGGCGACGGCGGCCGCTGGATCGAGGTGGCGCCCTCCGGCGCCGACACGCCGATCGCGATCTGCCCGCCCGGGCCGAACGTGACCCCCGGCGGCAAGGACACCGGCATCTCGCTCGCGACCGATGACATCGACGGCTACCACGCGCGACTGAAGGACGGCGGGGTGGACGCCGACGCCGACGTGAGCCGCTTCGGCGGGGCCCCGCCGCTGTTCTGGTTCCGCGACCCCGAGGGCAACACGCTGATGGTCGTCGAGGCTGGATGACCCTGTTCACCCATTCTCGACCTGATCGGAGGTTTCGATGTGCAGGCTGCTTGGGATCCCGTCCGTGCCCCCTGACCGAGTCATGCAGGCGCCGGGCGGACCGGCGATAGCGCGTTGCCCGAGCTCCGTCAGATCCCGACGGGGCCGAAATCACCTTGATGCGGTGATGACGTCTCACCAGAGCCTCGGCGAACGTTACGGGCGTGATTGGATTCCAAGCACACCTGGCCCGAGCCGACAGCCGGGCGAAGCTCGACCCGGAGGCGGCATATGCCCGAGTCTGTTGACCCTCGTCATCTTCTACTGATCGGGGCCGGCCCCGGCGTTGGCGCCGGTGTCGTTCGGCGCTTCGGCCGCGAAGGCTTTCGCAGCACACTCATCGCCCGCGGCGCAGGGCTCGACCAGCTTGCGTCTGAGCTGCGTGGCGCCGGGCTCGAGATCGAGGCGGTGCGGGCAGACATCGCAGATCTGGATGGCTACCGCGCGACGCTCGAGGGAATCTTCCGCGCGCCCGGCGCCCCCGGGGTCACCGTGTACAACGCTGCCCTGCCAGATCCAGGCGAGATCCTTGACACGACGGTCGAACGGCTCCGGACGGCCTACGAGGTCGATGTCCTCGGCGCAGTGGTTGCCGCACAGGTCGCCGCACCCGTCCTGCGGAAGGCCGGCACGGGCACGTTGCTGCCCTGCGCTCCGCGGCGACCCTGATCGCCGCCGGTGTCCAGGAGAACGGCGTCCATGCCGCAACCATCACCATCGCCGGCGCCGTCGGGCGTGGGACGGCGTTCGATCCGGACGACATCGCGGAACTCTTCTGGACCGCCCACACCGACGACACCGACGCCTGGCAGACCGAGTATCGATTCACAGGCGCGTAGCCAGGAATGCTTTGCGCGAGCGGATCCGAGCGCGAAGACGCCGCCGTGGAAGTACAGGAGTGCTGCGTCCGCGCGGGCCTCGGGTACCGAGATCTCCAGGACCGGAACACCGCCCAGCGTCGTCTCCGTGAGCGACACGTCGGACGGAAGCGGGAATGACTTTCTCTCGGGTTGGCTCATAGCCTCAGCATTTCGCCCGAGGAGGTGAGACGGCGTCACCTGATCCCGATGAGATCGTGACGTTACGAGTTCTCAACCATCTGGGTCAGCGTGCCTGTCGCATCGTCGAACGGGCGTCGCTGGTGTGGATCATCGTCCAGGCGCAGATCGCCCCCAGGCCGGCGATGATGGCGCTGGCCAGGTAGGCGGCGTGGAACTTGGTCAGTTCGCTGCCGGCGACGCCGGCGACGATCGTGGTCACGATGGCGATGTTCAGCGCGATGGCGGATTGGCGCTGGGTGTTGTAGATCGCCGAGGCGTGCGCGGTGTCCTCGGCGGAGATGGTGGTGAACATCGCCGTCTGGATCGAGAGGAACACGCCGCTGTTGGCGACCCCGCCGTAGAACATGAGCGCGCGCACCAGCCAGAGGTTTGTCGAGGCGTTGACGCGGAGGAAGAGCGCCAGGAACAGGCAGAGCCCCGCCGCTCCGACCCCTGCCATCACGCGCGGCCCGAGGCGGGGGTACAGGCGGCCCAGCGTTTGGGAGGCGCAGCCGACCCCGATGGCTTCGACGAACGTGGTGGTTCCCGAGCCGATCGGCGACTGGTGAAGCACCACCTGCAAGAAGATCGGGGTGAGGTAGAGGCTGGCCAGGAACGGCCCGCTGCTGAGGGCGAAGACGAGGTTGGTCGCCCGCAGCAGCCGATCGCGCATCAACCTCACCCGCAGCAGCGGGTAGGGCTGGCCCAGGGATAGCCGCACGAACGCGCCCAGCAGGGCCAGGCCCCCGAACCCGCTGATCAGGATCGCGGGCGAGGACCAGCCGAGCACAGAGCCCTCGCTGACGGCATAGAGCAGTGCGCTGAGCCCGACGCCGGACAGCACCAGCCCGCGGACGTCGAGCCGTCCACTGGGAGAGGCACGGTGTTCGGGGACCTGCATGTGAGCGAAGGCCAGCGTGACCAGCCCGATCGGGATGTTGACCAGGAACACCCAGCGCCAGGACAACCATTGGGTCAGCACGCCACCGATGATCGGCGCGGTGCCGGGTGCCACCAGGATCGGGACGATCAGCGTCCGCGCCACCCGAGCGCGCTGAGCCGGGCCGTAGGTGCGGTAGAGCATGGCCATGCCCGTCGGTGTCAACAACCCACCTCCGATCCCCTGCAGCGCTCGTGCCCCGATGAGCTCGCCCAGGCTCTGAGCTACGCCGCACAGGGCCGATGCGATGGTGAACAGGCCCAGCGCCAGCATGAAGGTCCGCTTGGTTCCGATCCGGTCACCGATCCAGCCCGAGGCGGGCATCACCACTGCCAGCGTCAGCAGGTAGGCGAGCACCGTCCACTGCACGTCAGACACCGGCGCGCCGAAATCACGCGCCAGCGTCGGCAAGGCCACGTTGACGATCTGCATGTCCATCGCGGTGACGAACACCGCGCTCACGTAGGCGATCGCGACCGCCCGCGTCGGCCCGACTCGCCAGCGCCCCAGCCCGGCCGACGGTGCCGAGCTCTCGGCTGGCTCGGCACACGTCACGGGATCCACGGTCACGCTCTGACCCTAGTAGGCCGACGGCGGCATGTCTTGCCATCGGACCGGTCGTATTGCATTGAAGTGCACGCCACGTGCACTAAAGTACTTTGACGGTGGGCGAGCTCGAATCCTTGGGTGCGCAGATCGCCGGGGTCATCCGCGGACGGCGGCGCGCGTCCGGCCTAACGCTCGACGAGGTCGCGGCCCGCTCCGGGCTGTCGAAGACGATCCTCAGCCGCATCGAGAACGGTCGCGGCAACCCCTCGGTGGAGACGTTGTTCCGGATCGCGCGTGCGCTCGAGGTGCCGCTCTCGGCGTTGGTCGAGGTCGCGTCGCCGCCAGCCGCCCGACGGATCCCCGCACGCTCCGGCACGGCACTACTCGGCGACTCCGGGATGACGGCGTGGCTGATCCACGCCGAGAGCATCGCCCAACGCGTTGAGTTGATCGAGCTCGACCTCCCGGCCGGGGTGGACCATCCGAGCGACGGGCACCTCGTCGGCACGGTCGAGCTCGTCTATTGCCTGCGCGGTCGCTTGCGCGTCGGCCCGTTCGGGGACGAGGTCGACCTTGGCGTCGGCGATTGCGCGTGGTTTCGCGCCGACACGCCACACCACTACATCGCGCGGCGCGCCGCGCGTGCCCTGAACCTGATCGGGACGCCGTGATCAGGCGCAGCGACGCGCAGCCGATGGTGGCTGGGCTGGTCGCCGCGCTCGTCGGCTTCGTCGGCTCATTCTCGGTCGTGCTCGCCGGGCTGCACGCGATCGGCGCCGACCATGCGGAGGCGGCGTCGGGGCTCGCCACGCTCAGCATCGGCATGGGCGTGCTCGGGATCGTGCTGTCGTGGCGCGCGCGGATGCCGCTCAGCATCGCGTGGTCGACGCCGGGAGCGGCGGTGCTGATCGGCGCGGGGCATGTGCACGGTGGCTATCCGGCGGCACTGGGCGCGTTCGTTGTCTGCGGCGGACTGATCGCGCTCGCGGGTCTCTCGCGCCGGTTCGAGGGGCTCATCACCGCCGTCCCGGCGCCGCTGGCGAGCGCACTGCTGGCCGGAGTGCTCTTACCGGTGTGCCTGGCTCCGGCGCGCTCGCTCGTCGCCTACCCGGGACTGACCGCGCCGATGGTTGTGACGTGGCTCCTGCTCACCCGCTTCTCACGCCGGCTTGCCGTGCCCGGCGCGTTCGTCGCCGCCGCGGCCGCACTCGTGATCGACGGGCGCGTCCACACGGACGCGCTTTCGCACCCGCTCCTACGGCTCACCTTCGTGGCGCCGACGTTTCATCTCGGCACGGTGCTGAGCATCGCCGTGCCGCTCTTTCTCGTGACGATGGCTTCGCAGAACCTCGCCGGGATGACCGTCCTGAGACTCCACGGCTACGAGCCACCGTTCGGGCGGGTGCTGACGAGCACCGGCGCGCTCTCAGCGGCCTCCGCGCCGTTCGGGGCCCACGCCCTCAACCTCGCTGCGATCACTGCCGCGCTGATGGCCGGGCCCGATGGCGGCCCGCGGCCAGAGCGCCGATGGATCGCCGCCGTCGCGGGCGGCGTGGCCTATGTCGTTCTCGGGCTGTTTGCGGGTCTGGCCACCGGATTCGTTGCCAGCGCGCCACCCGTGGTGATCGAGTCGGTTGCCGGACTCGCGCTGCTCGGTGCGTTGGGCGGCGCGCTGCGCGCCGCCACCGACGACGAGCCGCTGCGCGATGCCGCGCTCGCCACGCTCGTGGTCACCGCATCCGGGATCACGGCCGTGGGCCTCGGCGCGCCCTTCTGGGGACTCGTGGGCGGACTCACCGTGTTGGCCGTTCAGCGGCTCGGCGGCTAGCATCGAGCGCATGACCACCGAGATCGTGACCAACATCGATCGGCGCCTCCGAGAGCTCCAGGGCGAGATCTCCAAGCTGGAGACGGCACGCACCGCCCTGGCCAACGGCGCCAAAGCCACGGCCTCGCCTCAGCCGCGCAGAGCCCGGCGCAAACCCACGAAGCCAACGCGGCAGGTCGTCCCCGCCGGGAAGCTCACCACGCTTCTGGCCGGCTCGGACGGTATGACCACGCGGGAGCTGGCGAGTGCCACCAACGGCCAGCAGAGCCAGATCCTCGCCCTCCTGCGCGAGCTCGAGCAGGCCGACCAGGTCCGCCGTTCAGGTCAGCGCCGCGGTACCCGCTGGCACGTGATCACCGACGAGGATCGCGTCGCCGCGAGAGTCGCGGAGCTGGAGCGCGCCAAGCGCTGAGGTGCCTCCGGCGGAGCGCGGGCGTCGTCGGCGCCGCCGCGCCTCGTGGTTGACTGCCGTCTCATGGCCGTCAGCCCGCGTCGCCGATCCAGATCGCTGCCCGGCCACCTTCCGGAGGTGGGGCTGGGGGAGGTGCTGATCTGGACCGATGGCGCATGCCAGCGCAATCCGGGTCCCGGCGGATGGGCCGCGGTGGTGTGCTGGGAGGATGGGGTGGTCGAGGAGTACAGCGGTGGGCAGGCCCATACGACGAACAACATCATGGAGATGACCGCCGCATTGGAGGGCTTGCGCGCGCTGCCGTCCGGGTCACGGGCCTGCGTCGTGACCGACTCGCGTTACCTGCATGACGGCATGACCTCCTGGATGGCCGGGTGGAAGCGCAGGGGCTGGAGGACCGCTTCGGGTGACCCGGTCAAGAACAAGGAGATCTGGGTCCAGTTGGAGACCGCGGCGTCAGACCATGAGCAGGTGCGCTGGCACTGGATCAAAGGCCACTTCGGCCACGCGCTCAACGAGCGAGCCGACGTGCTGGCCGTCGCCGCCACGCGTACCGCCGCTCAGTCCACGAGCGTGCTCTAGCTGGGCTGGGGTCAGCCGGTCGCCTCGGCCGGTGACCAGTCTGGGTTGGCCTTACCTACCTCGTATATCCACCGGCCCGGAGCTTCGGTGAAGTAGATGACCGACTGCGCCGCGCCCAACTCGTCCGCGCGGCTCGTCACCAGGCCGGTGAGCGCGACGGCGAAGGCCTCGCGCTGTGCGTCGGGGCGGCCGCTGCGGATATCGCATCGGATGGCCACCACGGAGCGTCCGTCGCGCAGCACGTGCCCTTCGCCGAGCTCGCGCACCGCGACGGTGACTCCACTGGGCGTGGTCTGCATGACCTCCGCGTAGAGGTCGGCAACGCGCTGGGCCAGCGAACCGAAGTCGCCATTGCCGGGGTCGCGCGGCAGATCGAACTGGATGTAGGGCATGGCTTCCTTTGGTCGTGGTCGCGTCACATCCTTGCGCGTGACCGCCGCTCTGTCTCAGTGGTCGCCGTCGGGGATCGAGTCCGCGAGCGCAGCACGCCCGGGATCGGCGTCGAACGGGTCGGCGAAGTACTGGGTCTCGTGCGTGACGAGGCCACCGCTCATCTCCATGACGCTGACCGAGTGGGTGGGGACGCCGTCGTAGGTGATGATGCACTCGCTCACCCACAGGTCGCCGTTGCCCAGGATCCGGCGAATCGTGAAGTGGCGTTCGGCCGGGTGCCCGCCGCGTTGCGCTTGGATCCGTGACCGGCCGTTGAAACGCTCGCCGGACTGCGGATAGTCCAGGATCGCGTCTGGAGCGTAGATCGCGTGCTCAGCCTCGATGTCGCCGCGTTCGGAGGCGTTCCAGTGCTCCGTGAGCCGGGCCCGGATATCCGCTTCACCGTCACTCGCGTTGCTCATCCGTCAGTCCCCTATCACCCGTAGGAAATGTCGTCGGCTGGCGCTATGGATCGTACCTGAGGGTCCCCACCGGCGACCCAGCTTCACCGGATCGCGGGCCTATGGCTTCCCCGCGTGCCGTGCGGGCTGTCCGGGAGCAGCGATCAGCTGCCCGGTCGCGCCCGGGCCTTCACTCATCGCTACCTCCATGCCGCGCCATTCCGCGGCCGCGATGAATAGCGTGCTGTCATCGTCGCCGCCCAGCATGCAGGCAAAACATCCTCGGTCGACGGCGACGGTGCTGAGCACCTCGCCACCCTCTCGCACGCGCACGCAGTGCCGGCCGGGGACGCTCGCGACCCAGATGGCGCCGTCTGCGTCGGCGCATATTCCGTCCGGCGCGTGTTCGACGGCGGCCCAGACCCGACGGGCCGACAGCCCTCCGTCGCCGGCGACGTCGAAGCCGAGGAGCTCCTTGGCATGCGAGTCAGCAACGACGAGCGTGCGGCCGTCGTCGACCAACGCCATGCCGTTGGGCCACTGCAGTCCCTCGGCGACCATGCGCGCGCCGCCGTCGGGCGCAACGCACACCACGCTGCCCGAGCCTCCGTTGACGTACGCGTGACCGGCCGTGTCGACGACGAGCTCGTTGAACGGCCCCGACCCGAGCTCGCCCAGGTCAGCGTGGACACCCAGCGTTCCATCCGCCTCCTGGCGCAGGAGCCGCTGCTGCGGCCCGTCGATGACCAACAGCCGTCCGTCGGGAAGCCAATCGATGCTGAAGGGAAGCGTCTGCGGCGCCACGTTGGCCATCACCTCGCGCTCGCCGTCGGTCGTGACGGCCAGGACCTCGCCGGCGCCCCAGTTGCACAGCCAGACGCGCCCGTCGTGCCACCGGGTCGACTCCGGAAAGCCCAGCCCGTCAACCACCACGCGTGTCTCAACCATCCGATCAGGCTCCTCTCGCCGCACAGCGGGTCGTCATGTCGCAGGTCAGACTCGGCAGCGGCCCGAAAATCACCGGTCGGTCTCGTCCAGCCGTCCCCCGATGACGATCGTGGATGCGGGCACGACATCGCGGATGAGACCGAAGTTGCCGCCCGTGCGCTCACCGTCGACCAAGATCATCGATGAGGACCATAGGGCGTTGGACTCGTGGTCGAGCGGGCCCGTCATCCGCCCGCCCCGGCGAGGATGCTGGCGATCCCGGCGATCGTGCAGAGGAGCACGCCGACGATCCGAAACCGGCCGGCATCGAGGCGCGTGAACAGACGCCGGCCCACCTGGTGTCCCAGCGCCGTTGCCAACAGCAGCCAGACGAGCTCTTGCCCGTCGATGTGGTCGTGTGCACCGCCGGCGACGGCAAGGGTCACGGCACCGAGCACGTTGAACACCAGGAACGCGGCGGTTACTGAGTCGCGCACCTCGAGCGGGTCGGCAGCGTGACGCCCGAGGAACAGCACCAGCGGCGGTCCGGTGGTGTTCGTGGTGGTGGTCAGCAGCCCGGCAACGGCTCCGACGCCGAGTGCGCCGAGCTCCGATGTCGCCGGGCGCGGCGAGCCGGCCGCCCGCGTAGCCCGCGCAGTCGTGCCGCGGCGCAACTGGATGCCGACGGTGACGAGGATCGCCGCGCCGACCGTCACCTGCAGCGCCGGCTTTGACACCACATGCAGGATGAGCGCTCCAAGGATCAGCCCGGGCACCGCGCCGACCCCCAGGAGCGTCAGCTCCGGCCATCGGATGAGGCGCCGGCGGCGCTCGGTGAACAGCATCAGGAGGTTCAGCTCCGCGCCGCACAGCAGGAGCAACGTGAGGGCGTCGTGCGGCTGCAACTGCGCGAACAGCACGGGCCCGAGGATGAGCCCGAACCCAAAGGCGCTGGCCGACTGCACGGTGGCGCCCAGCAACGCGACCAGAGCGGCGATCAGCACGCGTCAGCGCACTCGAGACCCGACCGGCCGGTCATTCGGCCGGGAGGATGCGGTCACCGCGGTGACGCCCGAACAGGTCGACGTAGCCGCCGGTGATCCGCGGCATGGTTGCCTCCTCACGCACGAGCCCGAACACGGTCTGCGGGAAATCGCGGTCGCGCTGCGCAGCCCAGAGGTCGTCATGGCGGTCAGGCGAATACAGCTGCGCGGGCTCACCGGCGGCGATCCAGCCGATCGGCACCACAGCGCCCGGCGCCAGGGTGGTGTTGACGTGCACCACGGCGCCGATGCGCACCTCGGCACCGGCACCCACGCGCGCGCCCGGGAACACCGATGCCCCGGTCGCCAGGAACACCTCATCCTCGAGGATCGCGCCGTTGACGTGCGCGTGCGGGCCGACGAGCACGTGGTCGCCGACGAGCGCCGGGTGTCCGTCGCGGCCGCGAACCACGGCCTGCTCCATCACGATCGCCGACGCCCCGATCGCGACCGGCCCGCCGTCGGCGGTGATCACGGCCCCGAACAGGATCCGGGCGTTCTCTCCGATGGACACCTCCCCGGAGAGCACGGCGTTGGGCGCGACATAGGCCGACTCGGCGATCACCGGGCGCCTGCCGTCATGCTCGATCAGCACAGATCTGTCTCCTCTCGTTCGCTCAGGCCCGCCGAGGCGAGGTCGACCGGACAGCGCTCACACGCGCCGCGGTCACACACCCGGCAGACGTGACGCGGATCGCGCCCGTCGGCGGCGCGGGCCCACAACGCCTTCTCCACCAGCGCGGCCAACTGCTGACGCTCGGCCTCAGAAAGCCCGCCCAGCAACGCCTCCAGGGCCTGCTCGCGCTCGCCCAGCAGGCGCTTGACGACCCGGCGTCCCCGCGCCGTCAGCACCAGCCCGGCGCCCCGGGCGCCCTGAACGTGACGACGCTCCACCAGCCCCTCGGCGGTGAGCCGCTCCACCAGACGCAAGGTGCCGGGCTGGGAGAGTACGAGCGTGCGCCGGAGTTGGTCCATCGACTGGCCCGGGAAGGCCGAGATCGTCACCAGCGCCGCCGGCGCCGCCCCGCCCGCGCCCACCACAGCCTCCATCCCTGCTCGCGCCGCGTCAGCCACAACCAATGACCACGCGCCCACGAGATTCAGGCCGCGCGCCGAATCATCATGCATAACTTATTTATATCTGGCTCGCGCCGGAGGCGCGGTACGGCTACCTATCGGAGTATTCGCGGCAGCCCGAAGTGCGAGAAGGCGCTGTTGCCACCAAACCAGGTGATCGCGGAGATCCGCCGGCCCTCGAGGGTCAGGACGACCATTCCGTACAGTCGGGCGATCTCGGTCTGGGGGGGTCGGAAGTAGGCGGCGAATGCTGGTTGGGTGTTGGCACGGGTCGGTATCAGTATCGGCGCACCGCGCGTGATCATGCGGTCGCGTAGGAACGAGCCGATCCTGGCGGGACCCTGGTACTCGTAGGGCTCGGGCGGCATCGTCAGCCACGCCTCGTTGGTCAGCAGGGCGATGACGCCATCGATGTCGCCTGCTTGGAACGCGTCGGCGAAGCGGCCGACGGTGTCGCGTTCGCGTTTGGAGTCGGGGAGCGGCGCCCGTTCGCGTCCGGCGGCCGGCAGGCGCGATTCGAATGCCGCGCGGGCGCGGCGCAGCAGGCCGTTGACCGATTGTGCGGTGGTGTCGAGCATGTCGGCGACCTCCTCCGCGCGGTAACCGAGCACGTCGCGGAGCACCAGCACCGCGCGCTGGGGCGGGGGCAGATGCTGAAGACCGACGAGAAACCCCAGCTCGATCGCTTCTTTGGTCTCGTAGCGCGCCTCCGGCCCGGGAGCCTGGTCCCGGATCCCCTCCAGGAGGACGTCGGGGAAGGGCTCCAGCCAGATTGCCTCGCCGTAGCGGGTGGGCTCGGGCCTTTCGGTCATCTGCTGGAGGTCCTCAGGGCGGCGTCGGGTTGCGCGGAGCGCATCGAGGGCGCGGTTGGTCGCGATCTGGTAGAGCCAGGCGCGGACCGACGCGCGGCCTTCGAAGCCGTCAAGGCCACGCCAAGCGGCGAGGAGGGCCTCTTGGAGCAGGTCCTCCGCGTCGTGGATCGACCCGACGATTCGGTAGATGTGGATCTGGAGCTCACGCCGGTACGGGTCGGTCAGCTCGCGGAACGCATCCTCATCGCCGGCGCGTGCACGCGCGAGCACCTGGTTGGTCACGCTCGCATCCTCGCACCGGCTGTTCCTTTCACCCGCATCACTGTCATGACGTCGGCGCCCCCCGAAATTCGCCGCTCAATTTCCCTCGCCGCGAACGCCTCAACACAGGCAACACCCACAAGTCCACGCAAGGAGATTCAAGATGGGAAAGATTGTGGTCAGCGAGAACGTCTCGCTCGACGGTGTCGTCGAGGACCCGAGCGGCGAGCAAGGGTTCAGGCACGGCGGCTGGTTTGTGCAGTTCATGGGTCAGGACTGGGACGCCTGGGCTGAGGTCGAGCTCGCCGAGGCACAAGGCGCCGAGGCGCTGCTGTTGGGTCGCCGGAGCGACGAGTACTTCGGCACGCGGTCGCCATCCCAGAGCGGCGAGTGGGTGGACAGGTTGAACAGCCTGCCGAAGTACGTCGTGTCCTCGACCATCGAAGAGCCCAAATGGACCAACGCGACCGTCCTGAGGGGCGAGGTGGTCAGCGAGGTGTCGAAGCTGAAGCAGCAGACAGAGGGGGAGATCGTGGTGTACGCCAGCCGCTCGCTCGTGCGCACGCTGATGGAGCACGACCTGGTCGACGAGCTGCGGCTGACCGTCTTCCCGGTTGCGCTCGGCGCGGGTGAGCGTCTGTTCGGCGAGACCAGCGACAAGCGACCCCTGCGCCTGATTGACACGAAGACCGTCGGGAGCGGACTCGCCCACCTAACCTACGAGCGCGCCCGGGAGGCCTAGACGAAGCTGTCGGGACGCAGTCGGATGACACACCCCGCGACCGATCCGTCCGGCACCGCTCAGGACACTAGGTCGAGAGCAGCCGGTTGCCGCGCGACTTGGCCGTTTCGTTGGGCGGGCCGCTGACGTCGATCGGCGAGCGGGCCTCGTCGGGGATCGCCCGCGCGTCCTCATCGAGCTTGAAGAACTTGCCCGCGGGCTCAGACCCGCCGTGCTGGTTGGGCATGCGCTGCTTGGTGGGGACGCTCGGGCCAAAGCCGCCTGACTCGGTCCACTGGCCCGGGAAGTTCGCCGGGCCCGACGGTGCGAACTTGATGCCGGTCTTGGGGAGCTTGGGGATCGACTTGTCGGTCTTTGAGTGAAACAACGTCGAGGTGAGGTCACCGACGGTCTTGCGGCGCCACGCTGAGACGTTGGGGACCTCGACGCCGAAGCGCTCGGAGATGAGCTTCAGTTGCGAGGTGTGATCGAAGACCTCGGTCGCGACGTGGCCACCGCGACTGAACGGTGACACCACCAGCAGCGGCACGCGGACGCCCAGTCCGAGGGGACCTTCGATCCCGAGCGTCTCCGGCTTGGGCTCGCCGACCGGGAACGTCTTGGCAGTCAGGAACTCGCCCGGTGTGCCCTTCGGCGCGGTCGGCGGCGCGACGTGATCGAACCAGCCGTCGTTCTCGTCGTACATGATGAACAGGGCGGTCTTGGCCCATACCTTGGGGTTCGAGGTGAGCTCGTCGAGCACCATGGAGACGAACCACTGCCCGTTCGTGGGCGAGGCGGACGGATGCTCGTCGAAGCCGAGCGGGGGGACGATCCACGAGACGCTGGGGAACTTGCCGGACTTCACATCGGCGGCAAAGTCGTTGGGGAAGGTCTGCTTGAAGGCCTTCTCGAACAACGGAGTGCCCGCCGTCTGGAAGGACTTGAAGTAGGGCAGGACGTTGTCGCTCAACAGGAGGTTCGCGGTGAGCGTCGGGTCATAGAACTTCGGGTCCCAGGTCAGGTACTTGCTCAGCGAGGCGAACCGGCCCTGGACACCGACGTTGCTCGGCGTGTAGACCTTCCACGAGACGCCCTTGTCCTCGAGGAGCTCCTGGACGGTGGTCCATGTGCAGTTCCACATCGTGTCGTCGCTGGCATTGGTGGCGACGACCGGGCCGCCGCGCGCGCCGGAGGGGTCGATCGTCCCGCTGTTGGCCATGAGCCGGTTGGGGTGCGTCGGGCCGAGGATGGAGCAGTGGTAGGCGTCGGCGAGCGTGAAGTGATCGGCCAGCGCCCAGTGGAACGGCAGCTGGTCGCGCGTGTAGTACCCCATCGTCATCGCGCCCTTGGGGCCCTCCCACTCGGGCCGGGTGTGGACCTTCACCCAGGAGTCCATCTTGCCGTGGTTCCAGCACTCGTGCATCGGTCCCCAGTCGTGGGTGAGGTCCTCGGTGGACTCGAGACCGTGATTGCTCGGGAGGTGGAAGGGGAGGAGCTTGTGCTTGGGGACGACGTGCCCGCCACCGGGGTAGTCCTGGGCAAAGACGCCGAGCGAGTGCTTGGGGTGGTCGTCGAAGCCGCGTCCCTGCGGATAGGCGCCGAAGTAGTGGTCGTAGGAGCGGTTCTCGAGCATCAGGAAGACGATGTGCTCCACCGCCTCGAGGTCCGAGCCCGCCGGCTTGGTCCGCGCGGCCCGCTCGATCACCGAGCCCCACGCTGGTCCGGTCATCCAGGCCAGCGCCGACTGGCTGACGAACGCGCCCGCGCCCACCATCCCGAGCCGCTCCATCAGCTGGCGTCGCGTCAGGAACCCGTTGTCAAGCTCGTCAGGACCAGGCAATGGAGCCCCTTTCGTGAGGTCGTGTTGTGGACGGCACCCGCACAGGTTCCCAGACACCGCGACGGACAGCGCCGCGTCGGGTCGGGCTCAGGGCATGCCGAGGCGCGTCTGGAACACCCGGCGGTCGATGTGATGGGTCCACAGGACCTCGGCGACATCGTCGGGCTCGTTGTCGGCCCCGGGGGCGATCCGGCCTGCGACGGCGATGTGCGCGACGTGAACGCCCCCCTCGCGCACCGCGTCATGGAGCATCCGAGCGTAGGCGACCTCGCCGGCGAACGAGATCCCGACGCCGGCGCGGGCCGGGTACGGGTTGACGGCGGCTCCGCCGGTGGTGAAGAGGATCGTGCCGCGCCCGGCCTCGAGCATCGGCCCGATCACGGCCTGGGTGGCGGCGACCGCTCCGAGCACGCTGAACTCGAGCGGACCCCGCACGTCGTCGACCGTCGTCTCCAGGATCGGCTTCATGAATTCGGGCGCCGGGAGCGGCGAGTACTCGAGCACCTCCACCGGGCCGAGCTCCACGGCGAGCGTGCGAATGGCGCTGGCCAGACCGTCGCTGTCGCGGATGTCGGCTGTTGCGCCCGCTGTGGTGATGCCGTCGAGCCGCAGTTGCCCGGCGAGCTCGACGAGCCGGGACTCCGTGCGCGAGATCAGGCCGACGGCGAATCCCTCGAGCCCGAACCGTCTGGCCACGGCCAGACCCAGGTTCGGCCCGGCTCCGACGATCACCACCGACATACCGACAGCCTAGAGATCGCCCGGGTGAGTCGTCAGTGGCCGGGGGCGAAGTGGCTGGCTCACCGCACGGGGGCCGAAGGTACCGTCAAGCATCGTGAAGATCACCGCCCGCTCTCGTCCCGGGCGCTCGGGGGTTGCCGTGGCCGCACTGTGTGCCGCGTCGGCGGGCGCGCTCATCCTGTGTCTGGCGGGTTGCGGCGGTTCGGCGGGGACGGCCGCGGCCGCCCTGCGCCGCTCGGACCGGGGGTACACGCTGATGCAGATGAACCTGTGCCTGTCCGGCCTGGCGGGCTGCTACGCCAAGGTCCACTATCCGGAGGGGGTTCAGGCGGCGGTCGCCGAGATCCGTCAGGCGCATCCGGACGCGGTCACCTTCAACGAGGCCTGCGGTGGTGACGTCGGTCGGATCGCGCGGGAGACCGGCTATCACCTGCGCTTCTCCAGCATCATCTACTACGGCAAGCGGCTGGCCTGCATCAAGCCCCGGGGCCGTGGACTGTTCGGTGACGCGGTGCTCACCAGGGCGGCCATCGTGAGCAGCCACACCCAGCCGTTCCCGGCGCAGGTCGGCCCCGAGCAACGCAAGTGGCTGTGTGTTGCCACGGGTGTCGGCGTGGAGGTGTGCACCGCCCACCTGGCCTCCCACGACCCCGTCGAGGCGGCCGCCAACGCACCGCAGTGCGCCCAGCTCCGGGCGCTCCTGGCCCGTCAGACGGGCGCTCGCGCCGTCATCTTCGGCGGTGACGTCAACCGGCTGTCCCCCTGCGCCCCGGACGGCTTCTGGACGCGCACCGACGCGTCGGCTCACCAGGACCCCGGCATTCAGCAGGTCTACGGCAGCGGCACGCTGCGCGGTCCGTCGGTGCGGGTCAAGCCGGCCGCGCACACCGATCACGACGTGCTGCTGGTCCACGCGGACTTCGCGCCTTAGGGGACGAGTACGGTGCGCTGGCCCGGCGGGTCCGTCGTGGCCCAGATCGCCTCGACGTCGGCGAGCGGCTTGGGGACGGCCGTCAGCGCGATCGTGCCGGCGCTGATCTGATCGACGAGCGCGGGAAGCTCGGCCAGGTAGGCCGCCGTGGACACGGCCCCCTGGCCGTTGCCCTGGAGGCGGAGGTTGGCCGAGCGCAGGGCGACCGAGGGCAGTTGGATGGTGGCGCCGGCCATGGCGCCGATCTGGATCCAGTTCAAGGCGCGGCTGCGGTCTGACCGCGCGGTCAGCAGCGCCATCAGCGCGTCATGTGCCGGTACGCCCCACAGATAGTCGAGGACGATGTCGACGTCGGCGGCTGCGGCCGCCAGGCCTCGCCCGGTGGCCGCCGCGTCGTCAGTGAGCTGGACGACCTCGTCGGCGCCCTGCCTCAGGAGCGCGTGGAGCCGATCGGGGTCGCGGCCGGCGCCGGCCACGCGGCCAGCGCCGAGGTGACGGGCGATCCGGACGGCCATGGTGCCGGCATTGCCGGTGGCGCCCAGGACCAGCACGCTCTGGCCGGGCGCGAGCGGCACGCGGCTCCGCAGGGCCACCCAGGCCGACATCGCCGGGTTCATGGTGGCGGCGACCGTCGCCACATCAACGTCGTCGGGCAGTTCGATTGCGCGCCGGGGGTCGACCACCGCCGTGTCGGCCATCGTCCCGGCGCTGTGGTCATCGGCCACGAAGTAGATCGGCGTGCCGTCCGGACGTCGGCCGACTCCGTCGATGCCGGGGATCATCGGCAACGTGCCCGTGCTCGTGTAGTGGGCTCCGGCGGCGCCGCTGCGGACGCGTGGGTGCAGACCGACGGCGAGCACATCGACGCGCATCTCGTCAGGGGTGGTCGGTTGCGGGGTCTCGAACGGCTGGTATCGGGGCGGGCGGTCAAAGGACGTCACGACCGCGGCATTCATCGTTGTCATGAGACTGGCTCCTGCGGGGCGCGCCCCGCCGACAGTTTAGTTTGTGGCACGTACCAATTTAGTTAGTACCACGTACTAAATCAAGTAGGCTGGCGGCATGGGACATCGATCAGCGGATCCGCCGACACCGCCGACGAGACGTGAGCTGACGGCCACCGACGGGCTGGCCCAGCTCTCGTTCCTCGTCCATCGCATGCTCGAGCGCCGAGCTGCCGAGCGCGACCTCTCCATCATCCAGACGCGACTGCTCGGCGTCCTGCGCGATCGCAGACCGACGATCAACGAGCTGGGCGTCCTCTTGGGCCTCGACAAATCAAGCGTCAGCGGGCTGGTCGAACGCGCCGAGCGCCGCGGGCTGGTGGCCCGCGTGCCGTCGTCCACTGACGGGCGCTCGGTGCTGGTGACACTCACCGAGGCCGGTCGCTCACTCGTGAGCCAGGCCGCGTCCCGGTTCGAGGCTGACGTCACGGAACTGCTCGACCACCTGTCGTCGTCAGACCGGCGCCTGCTGACGGGGCTGGTCAGCCGCCTGCTCGTGGCGCAGGCTGCCGATCAGGGGATCGAGCTGTTCCCGGGCTCGTCGTAGGGACGCAGGCCCGCGCCGAGCCCGGCGAGCAGGCCGTCGGGCTGCACAGCGGGGCTGGAGGTGAGAAAGAGCAGAGCCCCGGGCTCGGGGGCGGTGATCGTCTCGACGACGTCACCGAACCCGTCGAGCACCGTCCCGAGGCAGTCACCCGCTGCCACCGTGTCGCCGACATCTACCGCCGGCTGCCACCAGCCGCGCGCGGAGGTGCGTAGCCACAGGAAGCGCTGGACCAGCTGCTGGCCCGGAGCGGGCGGCTCGGGCTCGCCGTCCAGAGCGCCCGCGGCGCGCAGCGAGCTGCGCAGCCCGCCCAGGTGGCGTTCGACCTCGGCCGGCTCGAGCAGCCCGCGGCCGCCCGCCTCGGCGGTGAACGCGGCGATCCCCGCTGCGGCGGCGGCGGCGCTGGACGTGCCGCCCAGCGTGTCGGTGGTGTCGCACACGACATAGGGCAGCCCGTAGGCCCGAGCCAGCCGCTCCGCGGTCTCGCGCACCGGCGAGTCGTCATAGAGGGCGAAGGGCTCGAGCGCCTCCACCATGTCGCCGCCGTGCAGGTCGATGAGCAGGTCGCTGCCGGCCAGGAACTCCGAGAAGACGTGGTGGGCCAGGACCTGAGTGAACGACCCGTCCGGGTCACCGGGAAAGGACCGGTTGAGGTTGCGGCCGTCCTCGGGGACCACGAAGGGCGATCGCGCGGAAAACGACGTCGGCGACACCACCGGAACCGCGAGGATCGTCCCCGTCACGGCCGAGACGTCCAGCTCGCGCATGAAACGCACGAGCGCGGCGATCGACGAGTACTCGCAGCCGTGCACCCCTGCCAGCAGGCAGACCCGAGGGCCATCGCGCGCGCCGGTGGCCTCGAACACCGGCCACTCGAGGTCGGCCAGCAGCGGGTTCGAGGAGCGGACGATGCGGCGGGAAACCACGAGCAGAGTCTCGCAGCCCCCGCTGCACGCCCCGAGGCAGAAGAAGCACGCCCGTCACTGAACGGGACCGCCGGGCCCGGCCGCAGGCGCGGCCAGGTCCGGCGTACCCGGACGGCTCAGCGGTGGTGCTGGATCTTCGCCACGGCCTTGGCGAAGGACCCGGTGGTCAGGCCCCAGGACGGGTCGCCCCAGGAGAAGGGGGTGATCTCGGAGAGCCGGAGCTTGGACAGGCCGATCAGCGCGTTATAGGCGTAGCTCTTGACGTTCTTGGGCTTCGTCGAACCCCACGTGTCCTGGATCGAGGTCCAGCCGTACTCGTTGGCGACGACGGGAGTGCGCCCGCGACCGGCGCTGGCCATGTCGGCGAGCGCGTCCTTGGCGACCTTGATCGACGCGGCCGGCGTGGCGCCGTACGGGTGGATGGCGACGGCGTCGAGCGGCTTGCCGCGGAACGCCTTGAGAAAACGCGGCAGCGACGATTCGGTCCAGGCCAGGCCGCCGGTGGTGACCTTGGCGCTGTGATCGACTCGGCGGACGGCGGTGCGGACGGCCTCGTACATGCGGGAGTAGTCCGACAGGTTGATGTCGCTGCCCCAGTCGTTGACGTTGTCAGGCTCGTTCCACACCTCGACGTTGGTCACCGGCACCTGGTGAAGCTTGGGGTTGGCCTTCCAGAAGGCGCCGTGCGGCCCGTAGCGCTTCATGAACGCGGTCGCGTAGGCGGCGAAGGTCGCGTTGCTGGCCGGCGGCAGGAAGGCGATGACCTTCCCGGACTTCTTGTGGAGCACGTTGGAGCGGTGGACCTCGGCCCACCGCGGCGCGAAGGCCAGTGTCGGCTCCCAGCGCAGCCGGGCGGACGCCATGTCGGTGACGATCATGTCGTCATAGGCCCAGTTGTAGGCGTGGCGGCCATGTGCCGGAGCCTTGGGCTCAGTGATCGCCCAGTTGGAATCGGCGCGGCCCACTCGGCCGCCGGCCTTGTACAAACCGCTGAGGCTGCTCGTGGCTGTGGCCGCCGATATCTGGCCGCGTTGCTGACCGGTGAAGATGCTGCCGACCTCGGCGCCGAACGTGGTGGCGCTCGCGGAAGCGGGGATGGCCAGAGCAAACAGGGACAGGAGAAGGAGCAGACAGCGTTTCATGAGCCTCACAGATGGACGTTGGAACAGGGGGACAGGGACTAGAACACGGTCGAACGCCCGATTGTTGTGGTGCGCGCCCGCTGCTCTGCCCCGACCACGACCTTAGCGACGTGCATCGACCATCCGGCCGCAACCGTGCACGGACACGCCCAGGTTCGTCCGGGACTTCGCTCTGAAGTTGTGCAAATCGGGCCAATGGGCCCGGACGAGCGGTCAGCGGAGCGTCGTTGGGCATACGAGCACCAATGTCGCGCTTTCTCCGCACCCTGCTGGCCGGTTGCGCCTGCCAACTCGCTCTCGCCGGCGCCGCCGACGCCAACGTGGCTCTGTCCTCCACCAGCTACCGGGTCTCCGAGACCGATGCCCAGGCCGTAGTGACCGTGGACCGGACCGGGTCGCTGCGTGGCGACGAGTACGTCCGCTACGGCACCCACCGCGCGAATGCGGTCGACGGCGTCGACTATCAAAACGCCGGCGGCACGCTGCACTTCGCGCCCGGCCAGTCACTGGCCACCTTCGCCGTGCCCATCGTCTCGCGGGACTGGCGCGGCCCGCCTGTGCACGCCGCGGTCTACCTGTACAGCTCGTTTCCCGAGAAGCTCGGCCCCCACAACGCCAAGCTGTTCATCGACCACAACGCCGAGCTCGAGCCACGCGATCCCGCCAACCCGCTCGAGCTCCCCGGCGTCCCCAACGCCGCCGGAAACCTGCTGGCCGGGGCGCGCTTCTACGCCGATCCGCACCATTCGCCGGCCGCCGAGGCGGCGCGCCGGCTGCGGCGCCGACACCCCAAGGAGTCGGGTCTGATCCAGGCGATCGCCGACCAGCCGTTCACCGACCGCTTCGGGTCCTGGAACGGCCCCAGCCCCGAGGGCGCCGTCTTCCAGTTTCTGCGCAACGCCGACGTGCAGGATCCCGCGTCGATCCCGACCCTGGCCACCTACTGGATCGTCAACGGCCAGTGCGCTCGGGGCGGTACCACCGACCCCCCAAGCCGGATCGCCGCCTACCAGCGATTCATCAACGGCCTCTCGGCCGGCATCGGCAACTTCCGCGCCGTCGTGTTCCTGGAGATGGACTCGCTCATCACGACCCCCTGCCTCCACGGCCGTGCGCTGGCGGCGCGCATGAGCGAGCTGCGCTACGCCATCACCACCTTGGAGCAGAACCCGCATGTCGCCGTCTATGTGGACGCCGGCGCCGGTGACGCGCTCTCGTACAAGACCGCCGCGCGGCTCCTCACCGGCGAGGGGATCCACCAGGCTCAGGGGTTCTTTCTCAACTCCACCCACTTCGACTGGACGACCTCGGAGGTCGCCTACGGACAGAAGCTCGGGCGGGCCCTGCACGGCGTCCATTTCGTGGTCTCCACCTCCGACAACGGCAAGGGGCCGCTGCGTCCCAAGGACCGCGTACACCACGGCAACGAGATCCTCTGCGCCCCGCTCGGACGCGGGCTGGGCCCCAAGCCCACCACCCAGACCGGTTTCGCGTTCGCCGACGCCTTCGCGTGGATCGCGCTGCCGGGCAAGTCCGGCGGGTCCTGCGGCCCCGGGGTCAAGGCCCCGCCGACCGGGGCGTTCTGGCCCGCCGCCGCGGTCGGGCTGGTCCGCCACGCCGACTACAACGTCACCGGCCCGGGCAAGGGACGCCTGCAGCCTGCGCCCTGAGTCGCACGCGGACAATAGTTAGCTGATCGCCTAAGTGATGTGCTACCGTGGCCGCCGTGCCAGTCGCCGAGCCACAGCAACTCGATCAGGCGTTCCACGCCCTGGCTGACAGCAACCGTCGCGCGATGGTGGCGCGGCTCACCCACGGCGCCGCCTCGGTGAGCGAGCTTGCGGCGCCGCTGGAGGTGTCATTGCCGACGGTGCTTCAGCACCTCGACGTGCTGCAGCGCAGCGGGATCGTGCGCTCGGAGAAGACCGGCCGCGTCCGTACCTGCCGGCTCGAACCCGGCCCGATGGGCGCGCTCGAGCAGTGGATCGCTGAGCACCGCGCCACCTGGGAACGTCGCCTCGACCGCTTGGGCGACGTGCTCGAGGACGCCTTTCCCGACGACGAAGGGACATCGCAGCAGTGAGCATCCATCAGCACGACTTCACCATCGATCGGCATTTCCGCCAGTGTCCCGACCAGACGTTCCAGGCGTTTGCCGACCCCGACCTTCGGCGGCGCTGGTTCGGGGTGCCCCCCAGCTGGACCGAGACCGAGTGGCAGCTGGACTTCGGCGTCGGCGGCGGGGAGGTCAACGCCGGACGCGACGAACGCGGGAACCACCACCTGTTCCGCAGCCGCTTCCATGACATCGTCGACGGCGAACGGATCATCTTCGCCTACGACATGCTCCTCGACGGCCGCCTGGTCTCCGCGTCGCTGACGACCATCGAACTGCGGTCCGACGATGGTGGCGGCACGCACCTGATCTTCACGGAGCACGGTGCGTTCCTCGACGGCCTGGAGGATCCGGCCGAACGCGAGCACGGCACGGGTCTGCTCCTGAATGGGCTCGAGGCCTTCCTCGCCGACGAGGTTCCCGCGTGAGCCTCGTCCTCTACGAGCACCCCTTTGCGCTGTATTGCTGGAAGGCGCTCATCGCCCTGTACGAGCGCGACGTGCCGTTCACCGCCGATCTCGTCGAGGCCGATCGCTCCGCCCTCGCCGCTCTGTGGCTGCCGGCCTCGATCCCCGTGCTCGTCGACGACGGCGTCGTGGTCTCGGAGTCGTCGATCATCGTCGAGCGGCTCGACCGCCACGGCGACGCGCCGCCGCTGGTCCCCGGCGACCGCGAAAAGGCGCTGCAGGCGCGACGGTGGGATCGCGTGGCTGACGGGTACGTCGCCACGCCCGTGCAGACGATCGTCGCCGACGCATTGCGGCCCGCTGACGCCCGGGACCCGTATGGGGTATCGGCGGCCCGCGCCACCCTCGACCTCGCCTATGCGACGCTGAATCTTCAGCTCGACGGGCGCCAGGACGACGGGTGGCTGGCCGGCGACGACTTCACCCTGGCCGACTGCGCCGCGGCGCCCGCCCTGCATTACGCCGACGTCGTCCATCCCCTGGACCGCGACGCGCACCCTGTGCTGGCGGGTTACCTGGACCGGGTGCTGACCCGAGCGTCGGTCGCCCGGGTCGTCGACGAGGCCCGCCCTTACCGCGAGCTCTTCCCGCTGCCCTGGCCCGCCCACGTGGCCTGAGCGCCCCTATACGATCGAGCGGCCGGGACCCAGCAGCCTCGCGGCCAGCCGGGCGTGACCCGCGGCGGCGACACGGTTGAGCAGGGCCGCCAGCGGCAGCAGCACCAGCCCCAACCCGGTCGTCACCAGCGCCCAGCCGGTCGAGGTGACGGTGTAGATGCCGAGGTTGAGCGTGGCGTACTGCTTGCTCGGATCAGTGATCGCCCACCACCACAGCGGCATCACCAGGTAGCCGATGGCCAGGGCGGTGACAGTGAGCGCCGCGGCGGCCATGACGAAGCCGAGGGTGGAGTTGACCACCAGCCACCCGAGGTCCTTCCATGTCCGGGGATCGGTGGTGACGACGCGCACGCGCGACAGCAGCGCGCGGTCACGGGGTTGGCGGTAGTCGCCGCGGATCGGGCGACGGCGATACCAGCCGGCGGTGCGCCGGTCCACGCCGGCCGCCAAGCGGAAGGTCCACGCCGTGGCCAGCCAAACGAGCGCGCCGATGACCAGCACCAGCAGCGACGCGCTCACCGACAGACCCGTCGCCCATACCGCGAACTCGACGATGCTCGCCGCCAGCATTGCCAGCACGTACAGCAGATCACGACCCGCGCCGTTCAATATGGAATGTGTTCTGTTCATGGCCCCGATAGTGGGCCACGAGAGAGCAGCGGGGAATGAGGGACGCTGGCGTCCCGCGGTGGGGTTAACCCGAGGCTGGCAAAGAGCGCGCGGCTAGGAGCGGCCCAGCTGCGGATCGCTGGTCAGCCGAGCCGCCGACTCCAGGCGCCCGGCGAGCTGGTAGCTGAAGCTCGCGTTGCCGGGGGTGCTCAGCGCGAGGTCATACCAGCCGCCGGAGTGGTTGGTGTCGACGATCAGCTCCTCGCCCCCCTGCAGGCGGAAGGTGCGATCGGGGCCGAAAGCATCGGCCACGTGCACCAGCATCTCGCGAGAGCCATGGCCGTGTCCGCCTGACGCCGGCTGCAGCTGGATGCGCAGCCGGCCCGGGCTGAAGTCGCTCTGGACGTCGACGCGCAGCGCCGGCGAGCCAGACCCGGCGAAATGGCGGAAGAAGCCGTTGGGGCCGTGGAGGCTGAGATCGAAGGTGCCGGGGTTGGGCAGGGTGGTGTCGATCTTGTCTCCGGCGCCGATCGTGTAGCTGTAGGGGGCCCCGCTGACCGTTAGCGACCGTGCCTGCAGGCCGGCGCCGAGTCGGCCGCGGTTGCGCATCCTCAGCCGCAGGCCCTGCAGGTCGGCCTCGAAGCCGACTTCGAGCCGGTAGCCGAGGCGCCGCGAGGGCCGGACGCCCGGCTCCTGGCTGGGGACCGATCCGTTGGCCGGCGGGACCGGGTGGAAGTCCGGAGGCACGACACCGGTCGGCTTGAAGGCGTCGACGCTCGGCAGCGGCGGGACCCGGTCGTGGGCGCTCTCGAAGTCAAACGCAGCCGTCAGGTCGCCGCACACGGCGCGCCGGTAGGGCGTGACGTTGGGCTCGTCGACGCCGAAGCGCGCCTCGATGAAGCGGATGAGCGAGGTGTGGTCAAACACCTCGGAGCACGCCCACCCACCGGTGCTCCACGGCGAGACGACCAGCAGCGGCACACGCACACCAAGGCCGTAGGGACCGGGGACGCCGTTGGTCCCGCCGGGGGTCCCGGCGGTGCCCGCGAAGAACTCGTTGTCCAGCGGCACGGTGGACTGCCCCGACAGGCCGCCGACGTTGGGGTAGGGCCCGACGAGGTGGTCGAAGAACCCGTCGTTCTCGTCAAAGGTGATGATCAGCGCCGTCTTTGACCATGAGTCCGGGTTGCTGGTCAGCGCGTTGAGGCACTGAGCCGTGTACCAGGCGCCGTAGCCGGGCGGGAACGCGGGATGCTCGGTGTAGGCCTGCGGCGCGACGATCCAGGACACCTGCGGCAGCTTGCCGCTCTTGACATCGGCCTCCAGGGTCGAGAAGAGGCCGGTGGCGCCGCTGATGTCGCCGACGGTCTTGATGTCGGTCCCGGTCCGCGCCTTCTGCGCCAGCGGACTGCCCGCCGGAGCGTTCTGGTACTGGTGGAAGTACAGGAGGGAGTTGTCGCCGAAGTTGCCGATGAACGGGTCATCGGTGAAGCCCCAGAAGTCGGCAGCGTCGAGGCCGTCGCCGATGTCCTGGTAGATCTTCCAATTGATCCCGGCCGCCTCGAGCCGCTCGGGGTAGGTCTGCCAGTCGTAGCCGATCTCGTCGTTGGCGATGACTGGGCCGCCGCCCTTGCCGTCGTTGCCGTCCCAGCCGGTCCACATGTAGTACCGGTTGGGGTCGGTCGGGCCCAGCATCGAGCAGAAGTTGGCGTCGCAGATGGTGAACGCGTCGGCCAGCGCCGAGTGGAAGGGGAGATCCTTGCGCTCCAGGTGGGCCATGGTGGTGGTCGTCTTGCTCGGCAGCCACTGGTCCCAGTTACCGCCGTTGAACATCTCGTGCGTGCCGCCCCAGCTGTGGTCCAGGTCCTCGATGAAGGTCAGGGCCAGGTTGCCGACGTCGGGCCGGAACGGCGGGATGACGGTGCTTCCATTGGCCTGGAACCACACCGGCTTGCCGCTGGGCAGCGTCACCGGGTGCGGGTCGCCGAAGCCGCGCACGCCGCGCAGCGTCCCGAAGTAATGGTCGAAGGACCGGTTCTCCTGCATGAGCACCACGACGTGCTCGATATCTCGGATCGACCGCGTGGCCCGGTTCGCCGGGATGGCGAGCGCCCGGGCGATGCTGTCAGAGAACAGTGTGGTCGCGACGCTCCCGCCCGCGATCTGGAGGAACCTGCGCCGATTGACGTCCTGCATCCGGATCACCCGTCCCATATCACGGGCGGCGCCCACGCGTCGCCCTGCTCACAGCACCCCTGGGCGAGGCGGCCTCCCCGGGAGCACGCAGCCGCACTCTACGCCCGGCGGTGGGCTGCGTCCAGCCGGCTACGACGCGCTTACAAAAGGCTCACAACGCAGTCACGGGCGTGCGGGGCATCGCGCCGGCCAGGCCCACGCACGCCGCCGCCGCGTCCAGCGCGCGCTGTGGGCCGCCCACCAGGTACCCGGCGGCGAGGGCGTCGCCGGCGCCCGTGGTGTCGAGCACCTTGACGTCCGGAGCCGGGTACGCCCCCTCCGGGAACCGCGCCCCCCGAGCCCCCAACTTGATGACCCAGTTGGTGTCGAAGTCCGGCACGGCGGCCCGCTCGGCCTCGGTGGCGAAGGCGAGCTCGGGCGCCAGCGCCTTCAGTCGCGCAGCGAACGTGCGGGCGCCGAGCAGCTCGATGTCGTGGGCCGAGGCCAGGTCGACGGTGACGCGGCGGGCCAGTCGCGCGGCCGCGACGGCGGCGTGTGCCATCGGCTCGCGCAGTAGGCAGTATCCGGACACGTGGAGCACGTCGCACCACGACAGCCACGAGCGGTCGAGGTCTGACGGCTCGAGCATGGCCGCGACGCCGCGATCGGAGGCCATCGTCCGCTCGCCCCGCGCGTTGCGTACGGACACCACCACCCCGCCGCGGCCGTCCACCACCGGCCCGCCGATCTCCACACCGTGGCCGGCGAGCTGGGCCGCGGCCAGCGCGGTTGCGCCATCGTTCCCGCGCGCGCAGATGAGGCGGCTCCTCGCTCCCAGGGCGCTCGCCCAGGCTGCCACGTTGGCGGCCTGGCCGCCCGCCGTGACGCGGATGGCCGCCGGCGTGTCGCCGTCAGTGACCAGCGGTCGCTCGGGCAGCACCACGACATCGAGGATGAGGTCGCCGAGCGTGCAGATCGAGATCGTGGCGCGCTCGCTGGCCGGGGCGGTGGACCGGGATGGCATCCCCGACATCATCACGACCTTCGCTACGGTGCGCCGGTGACGCCTGCGCGACCAGGAGTGGTTGTCTCAGACGCGGTCGCCCGCGCGCTGCGCGCCGGGTCGCCGCTCGTCGCCCTGGAGTCGACGATCATCACCCACGGCCTGCCCCGTCCCGAGAACGTCCAGGCTGCGCGCGAGTTCGAGGAGGCGGTGGCTCAGCGGGGCGCCGTGCCGGCGACGATCGCGATCCTCGACGGCGTGCCGCACGTGGGCCTCGAGGCGGCCGAGCTCGAGCGGCTGGCGGGCAGCGAGGGCGCGCTGAAGCTCAGCGTCCGCGACCTCCCGGTGGCCATCGCCCAGGGGGCGTCCGGCGGCACCACCGTCGCGGCCACCGCGCTGCTGGCCGCCCAGGCGGGCCTGCGTGTGTTCGCCACCGGTGGGATCGGCGGCGTGCACCGCGGCGCGGGCACCACCTTCGACGAATCGGCCGACCTCAGCGTCCTCGGCCGCTGCCGGATCACCGTGGTGTCGGCCGGGGTCAAGTCGATCCTCGACATCGCCGCCACGCTCGAGCGGCTGGAGACCCTGAGCGTGCCGGTGCTCGTCTTCGGCACCGATCGGTTCCCCGCCTTCTGGCTGACCGACAGTGGGTACACGGTCGATCACGCCGTCACCACGGCCGAGGAGATCGCCGATGTGATGCGCGCCGCGGACGCGCTGGACCTCCCTGGCGGGATTCTCGTCGCCAACCCGCTGCCGGCCGCCGCCCAGCTGGACCCCGGCCTGCACGACCGCCTGCTCGCCGACGCCCTCGCGGCCGCCGAGGTGGGGTCGGTACGGGGCAAGGACATCACCCCGTTCCTGCTGGAGTACATCCACGAGCACACCGGCCGCGCCAGCGTCGCGGTCAACCTCGACATCGTCCGTGGCAACTGCCGGCTGGGGGCCGACATCGCGCGGGCGTGGGCTGCGCCGCAGAGCTAGCGGCTTGTGCGTCAGGCGTTGCCGGCCAAAGACCGGACGTCGGCGGGGCGATCGGGCGGGACGCAGACCATGCCGTCGGAGAACCCCGCCGAGCCGATCCTGAACGCCGCGTTGAAGCGGTTGACGTTCACCGCGGCCAGTAGCGCGGTGATCTCCACGAGCTGTGCTTCGGTGAAGTGCTCGCGCATCTGGGCGAACAGCTCGTCGCTCACCTGCACCGGCGTGCGCATGACCGCCACGGTGTAGTCCAGCGCCAGCTTCTCGCGCTCGGTGAACCGGTCGCTGGAGCGATAGCGCGGCAGCGCCAGCAGTTCCTCGTCGGAGAATCCGGAGTTGCGGCAGATCTGTGACCCGAGGTCGACGCAGTACTCGCACCCGATCATCTGCGAGCCCTTGAGCTCGATCAGGTACTTGAGACGCTCGTCCACGCTGGTGCCCTTACGCGCCGCGCCGGCGAACTTGCCCATGCCGCTGAGCATCTTGGGCTGGTGGGCCCAGATCTCCACCGGTTCGATCCCGCTGCCCCGCGCCGGGCTGCGCCCGGTCATCTTCTTCATGCCCCGGCCCATGAAGCGGTACACCAGCTTGACCACCGGGCCGGCCTCGCGCTGCGGTACTCCCTGAATCCGCGCCACCTCGGGCACCTCCTGTCACATCGAATAAGCGGGCTGCACGGAGATGACCCGCGAGCACTCAGCGATGTGACGGTGGTGGCGCTCAGAGGGCGTCAGAGCGCCCGGCGCGGATCCGCGACCACTGGGTCGACGACGGCCGGCCGGCTGTGGGTCTCAGTGCTCATGGGTGCTCCGTTTCATGTTGTGGGCCGGCATGCCCGAGCCCGCGCTCGTGCCCATACCCATGTCCATGGAGGTGGGGTGGCCCATGGCTGGGAGCGTCAAGCCCGGCACCGCCGCGTCAGCGGCTGCGATGCCCAGACCGGTCGCCGCCAGCACCACGGCGACGGCCGTCACCGCCGCCGATCGCCGGGGCACCAGCCGCTCGCCGGCGATCAGGACGGTCAGCACCACCATCCACGTGACGCTCATGAACCCGAGGGCGTAGAGCGCGACCATGAGCGTCCAGCAGCACGCGACACAACAGACGCCGTGCCGGGCGCCGGCGCGCAGCGCGCCGGCGGGGCCGGGCTGGGGGAGATGGCGGTCGGGGGAGGTGCAGCGCTCCAGCCAGCGACGCTTGACCGGGGTGAGCTGGTAGAGCCCGGCGCCGAGTACCGCCGCGGCGGCGACGTAGCGCCCTGCCGCGTCCCAGCTCAGCGCGCCCACCTCCAGGGCGCGCACCGCCTGCACGCAGCCGTAGCCGGCCAGGCCGGCCAGCAGCCACACCGCGCCGTAGGCGGCGACGAAGCCGATCGCGGTCGTGGCGGCGCCCCGGCCCCGGCTTGCCCGCATCACGGCCGGCGCGGAACCGGGCAGCATCATGGCGGCCGTCATCACCAGCCAGGTGACGGCGAACCAGCCCAGGGACCCGAGCCCGCTCGCGCCGCCGCCCGGGCTCATGTCCATGCCGGCCATGCGGTCAACGAGCACGATCCATCCGGCGGCCGTCACCGCCAGCACGCCGGCGAGCACCCCCGTGGAGACGAGGCGCGAGTCCGAGCGAGAGGTGATGGCGTGAGCGGTCATCGCCGTATCGTCTCAGGCTGCCACGAACTCGTCGTGGCGGCGCATCCACGTCGGATAGGACGGCTCGCCTTCGTCGCGGCCGCGCGGCGTGCGGTCGAGGATGCCGTAGTAGGTCATGACCACCTCGAGGCCCCGGTTGGTGGAGGCGTAGGTGAGATAGACCTCGCCGTCGTGGAGGGTGAACACACTCAGGCCCGGGCGCTGCGCCATGTATCCCGCCGGGTCGGTCCCGCAGCTCGAGGCGTTCTGGGCCACGATCGGCGGCGCCTCGGGGACCCACGCACTCGCCTGCTCTCGGCTGAGCGAGTGCTCGAAGTCGGCGTTGAAGTCGCTCTCGTAGCTCGAGGCCCAGGTGAAGTTCCAGCCCAGCCGCTCCTGCTCGGCCACCAGCTTCTCCACCGGCGCCTGCGAGACACAGATCATGGTCACGTCGCGTGCCTTGAGGTGCTCCAGCACGCCGTTGAAGCTATCGGCGATCGATGAGCACACCGGGCACCCGTGGTCATAGTCGGGGCCGAACATGAAGTGGTAGATGACCAGTTGCGAGCGGCCGTCGAACAGCTCGGCCAGCGTCCTGGGCCCGTCGGCTGTCTGCAGGGCGTAGCTCGTGTCCACCGGCAGCCACGGCAGCTCGCGCCGGGCGCGGGCCAGCTCGTCGGCGAGGTGGGTGTGCTCCTTCTCGCGGACGAGAAGCTCGTTGCGCGCAGCGAGCCACTCCTCGCGGCTCACGATCTGTGGAGTGTTCATGGTGTGTCTCCTGTGTGTCAGTCGTTGTGTCAGTCGCTGTCGATCCGGAACGTGTCACCGGTCTCCAGCAGGGTCTTCAGCCTCGAGAGCACCCGCGGCCAGCCGTTGCTGACCATCCCGGCAGCGGCGCTGTCGGCCGGGAACCCGTCGTGGACCACGGTCAGCTTCACCGCGCTGCCTGCCGGCTCGAGCTCGAAGGTCACCTTGGACCGGGGCTCGCCGGCGGCCGCCGCGAACGCGTCCTGGCTCGCGTCTACCGCCCGGGCCAGCTCGGGCGTGAAGGTGTGCCAGGTGTAGGACAGGCGCCGGGGCGGATCAGCCTCGAGCACCACCTGCTCGGGGTTGGCGATCCGCACCCCGGAGAGGTTCCAGACCATCTCGGAGCCTGGCACCCAGTCGGTCTCGAACGCGGCATTCCAGTAGCGCTCGGTGAACGCGGAGCTGGTCAGCGCGTCCCACAGGCGTTCGGGGGTGGTCTGTATGTAGGTCGTGTAAACGAACGACGGCTTATCCATCGGAGGGTTCTCCAGTGCGTGTTTGAGGTCGGTCAAAGCGTCGACCCGCGGCTGCTCGTAGTGGTTGATCCACCGCTGCGAGACGTCGGTAATCGGAGCCGCGTTGAGGTAGTGCAGCTTCTCCCGGCCGCGCCACACCGTGGTCACGAGGTTGGCCTCCTCGAGCACGGCGAGGTGCTTGCTCACCGACTGGCGCGCCATGTCCATGTCCGCGCACAGCTCGCGGAGTGTCTGCCCACTGTTGGCGTTGAGGCTGTCCAGCAGCCGCCGTCGCCCCGGGTCGGCGAGGGCCCGGAAGACATCGTCCAGCGAAGGTGGGTCGAGAGAGGCAGCCATCTGGCTGCATATTATAGGCAGCCATTTGGCTGCATGTCAACGCTCGTGAGCCAATCCTTATGCTGGCGACAGAATCGAACGGAAGGATCGGAGTCGACCCCAGCCGGCAGCCAAGTCGGGGCACGGGTTCTACTTAAGGAGGGCTCACCATGAGTGAGCGGCCCAACATCGTCCTCGTGCATGGCGCGTGGGCGGACGGCTCCTGTTGGAGCGATGTCATCCAGTCACTGCAGGCCGAGGGCTACCAGGTCACGGCGCCCCAGTTTCCCGAAACCTCGCTGGCCGACGACGTCGCGCGCCTGCGGCACGTCCTGAGCCGCCAGAGTGGCCCGACGGTCGTTGTCGGACATTCCTACGGCGGCCAGATCATGACCAGCCTCGGCGAGGACGCTCCGCACGCGATCGCGCTCGTCTACATCGCCGCCTTCGGGCTCGACAAGGGCGAGTCACTCGGCGCGCTCCTCGGCGCCGGACCGCCGACCCCGTCGCTCGCCAACCTCATCGTCGACGACCTGGGCTTCGCCTACATCCCGGAGGGCGACTTCGTGGAGCACTTCGCGTGCGGCGTCGACCCCACCAAGGCCAAGGTCCTGCACGCCGTCCAGCAACCGATCTCGACGGGCGCGTTTGAGGATGTGATGGGCACGCCGGCATGGACGCAGCACCCAACCTGGTACCTGGTCGCCGCCAACGACGAGGCGATCCCGCCGGATGCCGAGCGCCAGTTCGCCGCTCGCATGGGAGCGACCACGGTCGAGGTCGACTCGGGCCACCTCGCGATGGTCTCCCATCCCGCGGATGTGGTGAAGCTGATCGAGGCGGCAGTGAGCGCAACCGCGCCGGCGGCCGCGGTGTAGCTGCGCCACCCCAGCAGGCCGGTGGGCTTTGGTAGCGTCGCCGGTCCGGTCCCGATGCGCGAGGAAGGAGCGTTGACAACCCAGTGGCGACTCAAGCTCGAGACGTCCAGCGCTACCGGGTGTGCCCGCTCAACGAGATTCCTGAGCCCGGCGGCGTGATGGTGGACATCGGCGACCGCGAGATCGGCGTCTTCCGCCACGAGGCGCAGGTCTACGCCTACGAGAACCGTTGCATCCACCAGGGTGGGCCGGTGTGCTCGGGCGAGCTCGTCGGCGTGACGCGGCGACAGCTCGGCGCCGGCGGCCAGGCGATCGGCGACCGCCTGGACGAGCACGAGATGCGCCTGGTCTGCCCGTGGCACGGCTGGGAGTACGACCTGGCCACGGGCGAGGTCGCCCACGACCGGCGGCGCCGGCTGCGAAGCTTCCCGGTGGCCGTCGATGACGGGGTTGTCTACGTCGATGCCTGAGCCGTCCGGGCGGCCGTCGGCCGAGAGCGACGTGGCTGTGCAACGCGCGCTCGCGGACGCGGTGGCCGCATACGGGGCGCGCGTGCGCGAGCACGGCGAGATCCCCCCGTTTCCCGTTGACCGCACGGTGACCGCCACCGATGTGGCGATCACCGCCGCCGCGATGCTCAAGGCGTCTGAGATCTACTCGTTCGAGATCGCCGCCATGTTCGACGTGTAGGACGGGAGGCCATGAGCACCGACGCAGTTCACGACGCGCGCCTGCTGCCCGACCGCCAGCAGGATCATTACCTGGTCAACGCCGAGCGCGAGGCGCGCCGGCGCGGGCTGTTCGACATCCCGATCGTCGACTGTGACAGCCACTGCTACGAGACGGCATGCCTGCCGGAGATCGTGGCCTACATCGAGAGCCCCAACGTCCGCCGCTCGTTCATGTTCAACTCGCCGCTGGTGGTCGAGCCGGGGCTGATCTCGGGCAACCTCGGCGACCGGACGGCCGGCGGGCGCATCCGGGCCGGGGGCGCCGGGGCGGGGGAGGCCAACGTGTACCCGCTCGACGGCGACGGTGGCGCCGTGCACCCCGTCGCTGCGACCTCCCTGCGCTCGATGGATGCGCTGGGCATCGACTACTCGATCGTCTTTCCCACGCCCATGCTCAACCTGGGACAGAACCCCGATCTCGCGGTGCGCGACGAGCTGACGTGGGCCTTCAACCGGTGGCTCGTGGAGGACGTGATCCCGTCAGACGACCGCCTGCTGGCCATGCCGCTGCTGCCCATCCACGACCCGGAGCAGTCGTTGCGCAACATCGAGGCGTTCACGGGCCGCCCCGGCGTGGTCGGCTTCATGATCACCTGCCTGCACAACGAGCCGCTGCACCGCAACCCCTACATGAGGGTGTTCGACGCGCTCAACGAGCGGGGGCTGCCGGTGGCGTTCCACTCAGCGCCGAACTGGCGCGAGAAGCCCTTCGCCGTCCTGGATAGCTTCCTCGGCGTCCACGCTCTCGGCTTCCCGTTCTACGCGATGGTGCACCTCACCAACGTGGTGCTCTCGGGCATGCCCGAGCGCTTCCCGGACATCCGGTGGATCTTCATGGAGGCCGGGCAGGCGTGGGTGCCGTTCACCATCGCGCGACTGGATAACGAGTACAAGCAGCGCTCCTCCGAGGCGCCGCTCCTCACGCGGCTGCCCAGCGAGTACATCCGCGAGTTCTTCTTCACCACCCAGCCGTTCGAGAGCCACGAGCGGGCCAGCGACACTCGCGCGATGTTCGACATGATGAACGGGGGCCAGACGCTGCTCTACGCATCTGACTATCCGCACCAGGACTTCGACACCCCTGCGGCGATCTGGGACCAACCCGGATTCAGCGAAGAGGAGAAGCGAGCGATCCTGGGCGGCAGTGCGCTCACGCTGTTCGGCCTCCCGGCTCAGACGAGAACGCCGCGCGGATGAACCAGAGCGCCGGGCCGGCCGCGACGCCGCTGCACTGGTGGACGGCGCGGGATCTGGCCGGCTCGATCCGCCGGCGTGAGCTCTCGGCGCGCGAGGTCGTGGCGTGGCACCTGGACCGGATCGCGGAGGTCAACCCGCAGATCAACGCGATCGTCAGCCTGCGCCCGGAGGCGGCCCTGGCGGACGCCGACGCCGCAGATCGCCGTGCCGCGAACGGCGAGCCGCTCGGCCCGTTGCACGGCTTGCCGATCGCGATCAAGGACCTCGAGGACACGGCCGGGATCCGCACCACCTATGGCTCTGTCGCGTTCGCCCAGCACGTCCCCACGGCCGACAGCCTGGTGGTGGCGCGCCTGAAAGCGGCGGGGGCGATCGTCATCGGCAAGACCAACACCCCTGAGTTCGGCGTCGGCTCACACACCTTCAACGAGGTGTTCGGCGCCACGCGCAACCCGTGGGCGCCGGACCGCTCGGCGGGCGGGAGCAGCGGCGGGGCGGGGGCGGCGCTCGCCGCAGGGCTCATCCCCATCGCCGACGGGTCAGACCACGGCGGCAGCATCCGCAACCCGGCCTCGTTCAACAACGTCGTCGGGCTGCGGCCGACGCCGGGGCTGGTGCCCGACAGCGGCGCGGGCGATGTCTGGGACACCGCCTCCGTGGTCGGGCCGCTGGCGCGGACGGTCGGGGACCTGGCCCTGATGCTCACCGCGATCAGTGCGCCCGACGCAGACAGCCCGCTCTCATACGGCGACCCGGCGGCGTTCGGCGGCGAGCTGACCGGTGACCTGGCGGGTCTGCGCGTCGCCTGGTGCCCTGACCTCGGCGGGCTGCCGATCGAGCCCGAGGTCATGGCGGTGCTCGACGATGCGCGCGGCCGGCTCATCGCGCTCGGCTGCGACGTCCAGGACGTCGCGCTGGATCTCACCCGTGCCGACGAGGTCTTCGAGACGCTGCGGGCGCTGGCCTTCGCGCGTAGCTTCGGCCCGGGGCTGGCGGCCCTGCGCGGGATCGCCAAGGACACGCTCATCTGGAATGTGGAGCAGGGCCTGGCCCTCGACGGCCCGGCCATCGCCAGCGCGATGCTGGCCCGGTCTGAGGTGTTCAGGGCGGTCGCGGACTTGCTGCAGGGCTTCGACGTGCTGGCCGCGCCCGCGGCCCAGGTCACGCCGTTCCCGATCGATCAGGAGTACCCGACCGAGGTCGCCGGGGTCGCCATGCCCCACTACCTGGGCTGGATGCGGGTGTGCTCGCGCATCACCGTGTCGGCGCACCCGGTGGCGGCGGTTCCGGCGGGATTCACCCCCTCCGGGCTGCCGGTGGGATTTCAGCTCGTGGGCCGCTACCGCGGCGACCGTCGCCTGCTCGAGCATGCCGCGGCCTGGGAGGCGGCCACGGGTCTCACCGGCCGCCATCCACCTCTGCGCTGACTCCGCGAGGCGGCGTTCACCTCGTTGCGCTGTGGGCTACGGGGACGCCGCAGGGGATAGGCTCGCCCGGCCAGCGACCAGAGGAGCAGCGCGCGTGAGTGGATCTGACCTGTTCGACGTGACCGGCTTCGGCGTAATCGTGACCGGCGGGGCCAGCGGCCTCGGGCTCGCCTACGGCGAGGCGGTCGCGTCCCACGGCGCCCGCGTCACGCTCATCGACCTCGATGAGGCCGCCCTGACCCGGGAGGTGTCGCGCCTGAAGGAGGAGGGGCTCGACGCGCGGGGCGCGGTGGCCGACGTCACCGATCACGACGCCCTGGATCGCGCCGTCGACGGGGCAGCGGAGGCGTACGGCCGCCTCGACGTCGCCTTCGCCAATGCCGGGATCGATCCGGGGGTCGGGTTCGTGGGGGCGTGGGCCGGCGGACAGCGGCCGCGGGTGGGCGAGGGCGCGCTCGAGCGCTACACCGACGAGCGCTGGAACCGCGTCATCGACATCAACCTCAACGGCATCTTCGCCACGGCGCGGGCCGCTGCGCGGCACATGCGCCCGCGTCGGTTCGGGCGGATCATCGTCACCACTTCGCTGGCGGCGACCAAGGTGGAGCCCGCGATCGGGGCGGCCTACATGGCCGCCAAGGCGGGGGCCCGGCACCTCACCCACACCATCGCGCTGGAGCTCGCCGCCGACGGCATCACCGCCAACGCCATCGCCCCCGGGTTCTTCGTCACCAACATCGGTGGGGGCCACGCCCACGACCCGGATCTGCAGGCGGCCATCGCGCGGGACATCCCCATGCATCGCGTGGGACAGCCCGACGACATCAAGGGCCTCGCCCTCTTCCTGGCCGCTCCCGCCTCGCAGTACATCACCGGCCAGGAGATCGTCATCGACGGAGGCTGGGGCCTGGGGGTCGCTGACTAGTGTCGTGATCCCCGAATCAGGACACTAGGCGATGCGGGCGCGGCGATCCCGCGGGCCTGAGTCGGCGCAGAGTCAGCCGAAGCTGTAAGGGGGGAACCGCACGATGTCCGAGCAGACCCGGCGAGGCCGCTTGGGCAGCGCGAACCGCCGCGGCATGTCGGCGAAGTTGGCCACGAGCGTCGCGGTGCCGCCGAACGCGGCAATGCGCTCGTCAACCTCGTTCACCGCGAACGTGTGGGCGTCGATGGCGTCCGTCTCGCGAAAGCCCGTACCGATGCCGTGTAGCGAGATGACAGTTGAGGTCCGGGCGACGATGCTGAGCTTCTCACGGGTGTAGCCGAACGCGGGGAGGCCGACGGCTCCCGGCCCCTCCGCGTCCCAGCACCGCGCCTTACCTGACCGGATCCACTCCCCGGCGCCGGTGGTGAGATCGGTGGTGGTGACGAGGCCCTTGGCGGTGGTGGTGGCCAGCGACCGCACGATCCGCCCGTTGCGCAGGTTCTCATCAAAGGAGACGATTGCCCGCCGGCAGTTGCGCGCAGGACGCTTCACCGAGGGCCCCACGATCGGCCCCTCCGGCGTCGGACAGGCCCATTGGTCACCGCTCTGACGCCATCGGATTGCGGGCACGTGCCGTACGCGGGCGAGCACGTGCCGGGCGACGCTGACCGCGGCCGGCGATCCCTTGAGTCCACCGGTCCCTGCGGCGACGGCCGCGCCGGCGCCGATGCCCACGGCCACGGCGACGCCAAGCGCCGCCGTGCGGCATACGATGCGCCCCGCCATGGTCTGAAGGCTAACGGCGGTGTCGGTCAGCCGGGCTCGGCGCGCTCCAGGGGGGTCGATCGACATGTTCGACAACGTGTCCCGGCGTCGCCGTGGGCCGGTAGCGTCTGCTCCGCGCATGGTGAGCGACGTCGTCATCCGAGGCGAGATGATCCGGCTGGGCCAGCTGCTCAAGGTTGCCGGCGTGATCGACAGTGGCGCCGAGGTCAAGGCGTTCCTGGCTGAGCACCCCGTCCTGGTCAACGGAGAGCCTGAGGACCGCCGCGGGCGCCAGCTGCACCCAGGCGATGTGGTGGCGGTCGGCGACCGCCAGCTGCGCCTCACCGCGCAGTGATGGAGCGGGTGCGGCAACTGGACAGATCGCATCTGACGGGTCAAAATCGCGCGCGGTAAACGACGTTGGGGGAATACGACGTGGGCAGGCCGAACAAGAACTTGATCCTCGCCGCAATGGTCTTCGCCGTCGCGATGACGTTCATCGACCAGACGATCGTCGCCATCGCCATCCCCAACATCGAGAAGGAACTCTCGCTGTCGGAGACGGCGTCGCAGTGGGTCATCAACGGCTACCTGTTGGCGCTGTCGGCGCTGTTCGCGTTCGGCGGCAAGCTCGGCGACGTGCTGGGCCGGCGGCGGATGGTGGTCATCGGCGTGATCGGCTTCGCCGTCGCCTCGGCGGCGTGCGGCTTGACCCCGAAGGGCAGCATCGCGGCGCCGTGGATCATCCTGTTTCGTGTGCTCCAGGGCGCGTCCGCGGCGGTCATGTTCCCGGCCGCGGTGGCCATCGTGGTCGCCTCCTTCCCGTTGCGCGAACGGGGCAAGGCCATGGCCATCTTCTTCGGCATCACGGGTGGGCTGACCGCCATCGGTCCGATCGCCGGCGGCTATCTGACCCAGTGGACGTGGCGAGCGATCTTCTGGATCAACATCCCGGTGGCGCTCATCGCGCTCTTCCTGATCTGGCGCTCGCACCCCGACGACGAGCGGCACCCGGCCAAGCTGGACTACCGGGGCACGGTACTCATCACGGGCGGGATGGCCCTCATGGTCCTCGGGCTCCAGCAGTCCTCGAGTTGGGGGTGGAGCAGCGTCAGCACGTGGGGCTGCATCGTCGTCGGGGTCGCGCTCATGATCGCGTTCGTCAGAGAGCAGCTGAGCAACCCCGAGCCGCTGTTGCGCCTGCAGATCTTCCGCGACCGGGCCTTCGCCGTCGACACGGCGGCGCTCGGCCTCATGTCAGCCGTCTTCATCCCGTTCTTCTTCTTCGCCAGCATCTACTCGCAGGTGTCGCTGGGCGAGACCGCGTCCAACGCCGGCCTCTACATCCTGTACTTCTTCATCGGCTTCGTCATCGCCGCGCAGATCGGCGGGCGCATCCTGGACCGTCGCGGAGCCCGGCCCGCCGTCGTCGGCGGCAGCATTCTCAGCGCGGTCGGCTTCTACCTGCTGGGGCACCATCTCACCCACCTGTCGCTCGGCACGCAGCGGCCGTACATCATCCTCGCCGGCGCCGGGATGGGCCTGATGCTCGGCACCGCCAGCACCGACGCGGTCAACCGGGCGCCCGCCACCAGTTACAGCGAGGTGACCGGCATCACCCAGACCGCGCGCAACTTCGGCGCCACGCTCGGCCTGGCGATCATGGGCACCATCCTCATCAACCGTAACGAGACCAACGTCACCAGCGCGCTGACCACGGCGGGAGTGCCCGGCACCGTCGCGCATCGGGTGGCGAGTTCGTTCGGCACCACGCCGGGCGGCGGCAGCGGGAGCGGTGAGCCGCACGCGATCGTCCACGATGTCCAGCTCGCCTTCGCCCACTCGACCCAGACGGTCTTCTACATCATGGCCGGGATCATGGCGGCCACCTTCATCGTCACCTTCCGCTGGCTGCCGCGGGGGCGAGTGGCCAGCGCCGAGGACGAGGACGAGCCCCAGGTCGCGGTGGATCCGGGCTTCTCCGAGCTGCCCAACTGAGCCCGCCGGGCACCGGGTCAAGGTGAGGCCCAGGCGCCCCGCCTCAGCGACCGCCTCGAGTCGCAGCGAGGCGCGGGCGGCCGGGCTCCGCTCGAACCCGGCCGCCGCGCTCCTGACGTGAGCGATGGTCAACCTGCCAGCGGGCGCGCGCGACGGCGGTGGGCGACGGCGCCGGCGCCGGCGCCGACTCCGATCAGCACCAGCACGCCCCCGGCCCCGATCCCGGCATCGGCCCACTGAAACCCCGCGGAGGACGGTGCCGGGGCCTGGTCGGCCGCGGCCGCGTGCGTGGGGGCGAGATAGGGCGGCGCCACGGGAAGCTCCGATCGTCCGATCGGGCGTTCATTGACCTGGGCGAAGGCCGATGCGGGTGCGGCGACGGCGGCGATCACGATCGCGGCGGCCAGCGCCCGTTTGATGAGCGTGAGCATGAGTGCTCCTTTCGAATCTGAGGACCGGTATCAGGCGTAGAAGAAGGGGTCGAGGACCCTCACCTCGGTGATCTGGTCGACCGGCTGGCCGTTGCGCATGGCCGCCTTGCGGATCGCCTCGGGGGTGGGCCCGTCGTAGATGCAGAACGTCGTGCCCTTGTCGGCGCTGACGTACGAGTGCACCCAGTTGACGCCCTCCTCGCCGTTGCGCTCGACGACGACGCGGCACATGTCGGCGCCGCCGTCATCGACGGGGATCTCCAGCTTCTCGGGCCACGTGCGGTGCACCATGTATCGGGGCATCCGGGACTCCTCCTGTCTGCGGGTTGAGCTCTGACAGGAGGGCACGCTACGGGCGCACACACGGGCGCACATCGGGAGGACTCCCTATGTTGGGAGAGCGCCGTGCCTAGGTTCTGATGGGGACCGGCGCCAGGCTCGCTCCGGGCACGCGCGCCCGAAGCGAGGCCGCCGGCGACGGACTACTCGGGGTCGTACTTGAACGAGATGCCCAGGCGGATGCGGTAGTTGAGGACCGCGCCGTCCTGGATGGTGAGGTCCTGGCGCACGACCTCGGCCACGCGCAGTTCCCGCACGCTCTTGGCAGCGGTCTCGATTGCGACCCGAGCCGCAGCCTCCCAGGACTCGCTGCTGACGCCGACCACCTCGGTGACGCGATAGACGCTTTCCGCCATGACTGACCTCCCTCGGACGATGGTGCAGTAGGGCCGAGTCTTACACGTCTGGGGCGTCCCGTGGAGGTGGGCGCTGTGACGGTCACAGTCAGGGCCACACCACGTCGGTGAAGCTGCAGCGGTCACGGTAGGCTCGGGTCGTGGGCGCCGCCGGCGACGCGCAACCTGAGCTCGAGCGCCAGCTCATCGTGTTCTCGCTGCACGACGAGCTCTACGGGCTGCCCATCGCCAGCGTGCAGGAGATCATCCGCTACACGCCGCCCCGGGTCACCGCGGCGGCGCGGGGCCTGGTGCAGGGCCTCATCAACCTGCGCGGGCGGGTGGTGCCGGTCCTCGATCTGTCGCGCCGGCTGGGCGCCACGCTCGAGGTCTCCGACGCGACCCGGATCCTCGTCATCGAACTCGCCGCCGGTGCCGTCGCGCTGATCGTCGACGCGGTCGACGGCGTGGTGCGGGTACCCGCACGGCGGATCGAGCCGATCCCGGGGGCTGTGGGTGATGACGCGCTGGGCCACGAGGTCGCCGCCATCGACGATCGGCTGGTCATGCTCATTGATCCCGAGCGGGCGCTGGGCGGGGTGCTGACCGGTGCTCCTCCGGCGCAGCCTGAAGCGCCGGATCGGCCGCCCCCGGCACGTCCCAGTGGCCCCGCCCCGGCGCGGCGGCGGTCGGCGGCGACCCCACAGGTACCGCGCTCGCGGCGGCGACCGCGGCATGGGAGGGGAAGCGACGAATGAGCGACGCCGAGGATCTCATCCGAGCGGCGTGCTCGTCTGACCCGCGGCCGGCCGTGGCGGTGATGGCCGCTCGTGCCGCGATATCGCGGCACGACATCGCGGTGGGCAGTGTGGCCGGCGACGCCGAGTACCTCGCCGAGGTGCTCTCCAGCGACCCGAGGGCCGCGACCGAGCCCGCGGGGCCGTTCGGCTGGGAGCCGATCCTCTATGCGACGTTCTCCCGGCTGCCGCGCGCCGATCCCGGCCGGGCGGAGGGGCTGCGCGCGGTGGTGGCGCAACTGCTGGACGCCGGTGCCGACCCCAACGCCTCCTTCGATCACGAGGGCTGGCTCCAGGTGCCACTCTACGGCGCCGCCGGGATCCTCAACGACGCCCCGCTCACCGCAATGCTGATCGCGGCCGGCGCCGACCCCAACGACAACGGGGCCCGCGAGGTGGGGGAGGCCCTCTACCACAGCTGTGAGTTCCCCGATCCGGCGTGCGCGGCGCTTCTCATCGATGCCGGTACCGAGCCCCGCGTCGTCGGGCACTGCCTGGGACGCGCCCTCAACTTTCCCTACGCCGAGGTGGCTGAGATGTTCTGCGCCCATGGCGCGCAGGCCTCGGCCGACAATCTCATGCAGGCGGCGTGGCGGCGGCGACCGGCCCGCACGGTGCGGGCGCTGCTGGACGCCGGGGCTCCCGTCGACGCGCGTGACGACGGCGACGGCCCCACGGCGCTTCAGGTCGCCACCCGCTGGGCGCAGTCCGAGGTGGCCGAGCTCCTGCGCGAGCGCGGCGCCGACGCGGGCGCCGTCACCGATGCCGATCGGGCGCTGGGAGCGTTGGTCTCCAGCGCGGACCCCTCGCCGCCGCGGGCCGACATCCAGACGCTGGACGAGATGCTCCTCATGACCGTGGAGCAGGGCGACACCGCGGCCGCCGCCCGGCTGTTGGAGGCCGGCGCGCACATCGACGGCGCGCCCGGCGGCGAGGAGGTGCCGATCGGGCATGCCGCCTGGCGTGGCTATCCCGAGCTCGTCTCGCTGCTGGTCGCGCGGGGCGCCGCGCTCGCGTTCGAGGACGGCGGGGGCGCAATGGGCGCCGCCCTGCATGGCTCGGGGCACTGCAACCACCCCGAGGGGGGCCCGACGATGCAGACGGTCGGCGAGATCCCGCAAGCGCCGTATGCCGAGATCGTGCGGACGCTGCTCGATGCCGGCGCCGCGGTGCCGGCTCGCCTGCGCTGGGAGGGCGCCCCGCCCGCGGAGGCGATGGTCAACGAGCTGCTCAGAGGCGGCGGTGCATGACGTGCAGCCCCACGTAGCCGTCCGTCGGGTGGGCGAAGGCCTCAGGCACGGTGCCGATCACCTCAAAGCCGAGCGATCGCCATAGCGCCACGGCGCGTGCGTTGCTCTCCACGACGGCGTTGAACTGCACCGCGCGGAAGCCCCGCTCGCGTGCCCACGCGAGCATCGTCTCGCCCAGCGCCCGTCCGGTGCCCCGACCGGCGCGGGCGGGATCGACCATGAAGCTGGCCGAGGCGACGTGGGATCCGGGACCGGGGCGGTTGGCGTACATGTTGGCGGTGCCGACGATCGCCCCGCCGTCGTCGACGGCCACCACGGTCCGTCCCGGGGGCTCGATCATCCACAGACGACGGGCCTGGCACTCGGTCATATCCGGGTCATAGGCATAGGTCTCGCCGGCGGCGACGATCTCGTGCAGGAACGGCCAGATCTGGGGCCAGTCGGAGGCCGTGGCGTCGCGAATCTCCATGCCGCGATTATGCGCGCCGGGAAGGTCGTCACTGAACCCAGGATGATCACTGTCTCAGATCTTGAGGAAACCTTGAGGTTTTGGGCCGATCCTGGTTGGGAATTTCAAAAGCACCGGCGAGCTGTGTCCATCGCCCGCCGGGAATTCGAGCGCGGTCTTCCCGCGGCGATCGACTGATCTACTTCGCGCCCTCTGACGGCCAAAAATGGCCCTCGGGCGCGGCGGTCCGACGTGCTCGTTCACCACTAGAACACAGGATCGGATCGTCATGGTCAGCTTGAGCTTGCACAGTGCGCTTTCGGGGGTGCCCGCCTCAGCGCTGGAGGGGGCCCTGGTCATCCTCCCGCGCGCCAAACCCTTCCCGCGGTTGGCGCGGTTGCGCGCGCCGGTATGGGCGGCGCTGCTCCCGGTGTCGATCATCGTGGGCACCTTCGGGCTGCTCGTCGCCCCCGGACTGGCCTCGCCCACCGTCTTTGCCGCCGCCATCACCACGCCACTGCTCGCGCTGCTCGCCGTCCTCCTCGTGGTGCGCGCCCGGGTCCTGGTGCTCCCGCTGGCGGCGCTGGCGGGAGGGCTCGCCGTGTGGGCCGGGGGCCAGGGCGGCCACATCGGGACCGGGGTGGTCACAGCGCTCGCGTGCCTGACCGTCGGCACGGCGCTACAGCGCCTGATCCCGGGCCGGTGGCTGCTGGTGGGCGTGGTGGCGATGTCGGCGGTTGACATCGCCCTCCTGCTCTCGGGCCCGGGCTATCACGAGACCGCCGTCCTGGCCGCCGCGCAGACCAACTTCCACGGGCCGCGCTTCACCGGTGCCCGCCTCGGCGGCACCACCATCGGCTACCCCGACCTGTTCCTGGCCGCGCTGCTGGGCGCCTCGCTGGCCGGCGAGCGTGCGCAGGCGTGGGCCGCCGGATTGCTGGTCGCCTTCGCCGTCGCCTATGACTCGATGCTGACGCCGGGGCTGCTCCTGCCCGCCACCGTGCCGATCGCACTGACGCTGGTCGTGATCGGGTTCCTCCGCCACCGGCACTCGGGCCGCCGGACCGCGCCCGCCCCGGCCCCGAGCACCGCGCCCGCCGCGAGCACCGCGCTCGTCCCGACCACCGCATTCAGCGATATGCGCGCGCCCGGCGCTCAGAGAGCTCGGCGTACGTGCCCGCAGCGCGCATCCGCTCCGCGTGCGAGCCGAACTCCGCGACCCCGGACTCCAAGACCGCGATGAGTCCTAGGATTGCGGCCATGGTCGCCGCTCCGCCCACCGACACCTCGATGCTCGAGCGCCTCGTCGCGCCGGCGGGCAAGGACGTGGTCGACGTCGGCTGCGGAGGCGGGGCGCTGGTGCGCGACCTGGCCGCCGCCGGGGCGCGGCCCATCGGCGTGGAGATCTCCGAGGAGCAGCTGGCCGGCGCGCGGTCGCGCGAGGACGGCAGCGGCGCGCGTTATCTGGTGGGGCGCGCCGAGGCCCTCCCGCTCGACGATGCCTCGGTCGACCTGGTGGTGTTCATGCGCTCGCTGCACCACGTCCCGCCCGAGCACCTGCAGGCGGGCCTGCGCGAGGCGCGCCGCGTGCTGCGGTCCGATGGCGCGGTGTACGTGGCCGAACCTCTGGCCGAGGGGGACTTCTTCGCCCTCACCAGCCTGGTGGAGGACGAGGTGGAGGTGCGCCGTGCGGCACAGGCGGCCCTGGCTGACGCGGGGCGGGCCGGCCTGGAGCGCGCCGTCACTGTGGACTACGAGGTGACCGCGTGCCTGGGCGGCGTCGAGGCCTTCCGCGCGCGTACGGTGGGCGTGGACCCCGAGCGGGGCCCGGTGTTCGACGCGCGGCGCGACGAGATCGCCGCGATGTTCGAGCGGCTGGGGACGCCGGGCGAGGCGCCGGGCGAGCGATGCTTCGTGGTGCCGATGCGCGCCGACGTGCTGCGCCCGGTCAGCGCCGGCTGAGGATCCGGCCGCGTCGCGGGGGCAGCGGCTCACCGACGACGGGCTGGCCGGTCACCGCGCTGGGCGGCGGGGCGCCATGGTCCCACTCCAGGCCGGCCCTGATGACCGGGAACGCCACCCGCGGCGCGTCGCGGGCCCAGAAGGTGTCGAGGTGACCGAACCCGGGGAGCACGACGAAGTCCGCCTGGCCCGCGCCGACCGACTCGTCAAAGAAGCGCGCGGCGCGGTGCTGGCCCTGCCAGCGGAACATGTTGTTGTGATCGCCGGCGATGAAGGTGATCTGCGCCCGCGTCTGAGGCGGGGTGGCCAGGTACGCCGGCGGGGTGCCCGGCGGCGGCGTGGGGGACGGGACGATGTAGCCATGGCGGCTTGACTCGGCCACCTGGGCGATCAGGCTGAGCGGCGTGTAGCCGACCTCGCGCCCGGACCACTCGTGCAGGGCGTCGGCCACCCACGGGTTGCCGTGGTCGTCGATGTGGCGGAAGAGCACGTCCCAGCCCGAGCCGTACATGAAGTTGGCCACCTGGCAGGTCGGGTTCCCGCAGCGGCGCTCCATGCGCTTGGCGACGGCGGCGAACAGGCCGGCGGTGGGCGTGGTGGGACGGATACCCCACTGCGCGTCGAGGCCGTCGAACCTCCTGGCCACCATGGGCATGGCCAGCCGCTGCTTGAGCCACGTGCTCTGCGTGACGTCGATGAACAGCGATACCGCGCTGGACACGATGTGGGTCACGCGCGGGTCGATCGAGCCGGACACGGCGGCCATCATGAAGCTGATCGACCCCTGGCAGTGGACCACGGCCTTGAGGGAAATCGCCGCACCGGAGCCACCGGCCTCCGCGTCGCACACGCTGAGGACCTTCGTGACCGCGAGCGGGTGGTCGTGCCTGGCCGCGTGGTCCAGGGTGTAAGCGTTGGGCGGCAGGTCGATCGACGCACGCCAGGTCTCCACCCACACGTCATAGCCGAGGTCCAGCAGGTACTCGGCGCACGACAGGCCCACCGGCTGGCCGTAGTACATCTCGGCACGCACGCCGGAGCCGGGGACCAGCAGCACCGGACCGAGGCTGGGCGCCACCGGCCGGCCGTCGCCGTCAAGGACGCGCAGGCGGTGCAGGTTGAGCGGGAAGTCGAGGTCGGGGACCGTGAAGGGCACGATCGCGCGGGCCAGACGCGTGCCGGGCAGGCGCTGAAACTCCGGCTCGGGCGGGGGCTTCCACGGGGGTGGTGGGCGATCCTCAGGGAAGCTGGGTCGCGCCCCGCTCACCGGCGGCCCGGCGTAGGTCCGCACCACGGAGCCGGCGAAGTAGGCCTGGTAGCGGGCGCAGGCGCGCAGACGCGCGGGCAGGGTCGGCCCGGTGGCGCGGAAGGTGGTGAGCTGGCGGATGAACGCCCGCGGGCTGATCTGCATCACGCCGGTGGCCATCAGCTGGTCGCCGTCGTGGATCCGGATGAACAGGGTGGTGGTGTCTGACCAGGAGTCATAGCCCGGGTCGTTCTCCACCAGCTTGAATCCCTCCAGGGCATAGGTCCGGCCGCCCGGCCCGTCGAGCTCCAGGTCGTAGCGCATGCGCAGGTGCAGGGCATCGCGCGGCTCGGTCTGCTCAGTGGGGACAAAGGCCCGGAACGTCCCGGCGCGCACCCGCAGCTCACCGCCGAAGGTGGCGCAGCGCACGTACCCCTCGGTCACGGCGGCGGGGAGCGCCTCGGGGTCGCGGATGCCGCCATCGGCCTGCGCGGCCAGGAAGCGCGCGAGGTCGGCGATGACGACGGTGAGACCGGCGGTGACCGGCTCGCCCTGCGAGGGCAACATCGCCTGGTTGAAGTCCGCCTGGCCGAAGGCGAGCCGGCCGCTGAACGTCTCGCGCCAGGTGACGCCGACAGGCTCGCTCATGACGCCCGTTCCCGCGCCGCCTTGCCGATCCTGCCCGCCATCGCGGCGATGGTGAGGCTGGGGTTGGGTCCCACGGGCCCGGGCATGATCGAGCCGTCGGCGACGAACAGCCCCGGGTGGCCGAACACCTCGCCGTGGGCGTCCACCACGCCGCCGCGCACATCGGCCCCCATGGGGCACCCGCCGAGGGGGTGCGCGGTCAGGCCGGGAGCCAAGCGGGCGGCCAGCGGCGGTCCCAGGCGCCCACCCAGACCCGCCGCGAAGCGCTCGGCCAGCTGCACCGCCGAGGCGAAGTACGAACGGGACGCGCCTCGCGGGTTCCAGTCGAGCGCCAGCCCGTCGCCCTCCAGCCGCATGCGCCCGCCGCTCACGTCCTGGCCCATGGTCAGCATCGGCAGCATCGCCGAGGACGACTCGGCCGACCCCAGCGCCCGGGCCATCAGGCGGCTGATCCGCCCCCCGCGCTGCCCGCGGGCCAGGCCGGGCAGCAGCCCCCGCGCCGCCCACAGGTCGCGCGGCATCTCGGCGGCCTGCCATGCCCACGCCGACACGCCGGGACCGCCGGCGTCCTGCATCCACAGCCGCCGCCCGTCAGTGGTGTGCTCAGCGTAGGCGGTGATCACCGGACCATAGGTGGGATCCAGGTCGCGCCAGGAGCCGTCGGGCGACCGGCACTCGCGGGCCACGGTGAGCAGGTCGCCGTTGGTGGAGAAGCGCCGGCCGAGCTGGGCGCTCAGGCGCGGCAGCCGCGGTCGGCTGGAGAGCAGCAGCCGCGTGGACCCGAACGTCCCGCCCGCCACCACGACCACGCCGGCGGTCACGGTGCGCGTCCACTCATCGGCGCTCTCGTCGGTCTGCGGATCGAGCAGCTCCGCCCCCGCGTCGCGCAGCTCGCGGCGCCGCCGCACCTTGGCCCGCGCCGCCCGGTGCTCGACGTAGTGGACCCGGTAGCCGCTGCCGGTGTCCGCGGGCTCGATGGCGGTCGCCTCACAGCAGGTGAAGATGCGTGCGCGGTCACCGCCTTCGGCCAGGAACCGCGACAGGTAGGTGTAGTCCATGCTGTTCTTGGCGCCCTCGTTGCAGCCGAGGTCGCACTCGCCCACCAGCGTGCAGGTGTGGCGGGGCCGTCCGTGGAGGTTCTCCGCGCCGAAGGGCGCGCCCGGGACCGGTCGCGCCGAGTCGTCGGCCTGGCCGTTCTGGGCCCGGAAGGTCACCGCGATCGGCGCCAGCCGCGCCTCCAGCCCCTGCGCCCGCGCCGCGGCGAGGAACTGCTGGGTCTTGGCCACGCCGCCGCGCTCGCGCGGCGGGGTGACGTATTCGTCGGGGAGCGGGTTGGGGGTCAGGGCGGCGGTGACGTCGTCGTACTCGCAGGCGAGGTCGGCCGCGGTCACCGGCCAGGGCACGTACCCGGTGGAGGGGTCGGCCGCGAAGGTGGGCGGCGGCTTGCGCAGCAGCACGTTGGCGTAGATCAGCGAGCCGCCGCCGAGGCCGCTCGAGACCAGCGCCCTGACATGGGAGAACGACCACAGCTCGAGCAGGCCGTGCAGGCCGGCGCCCGGGTCCCAGAAGTTCTGGCTCATCTCACGCGGGGTGCGGGCGAACGAGCCCGGGGGATACGGCAGGCCGCGCTCGAGCAGCAGCACCTTGAGGTCAGTGTTGGCGACCAGGTGGTAGGCGGCGACGGCGCCCCCGAATCCGGAGCCGATGACGACGGCGTCATAGTGCCCTCTGTGCGTGCCCGCCACGGTCAGGTGCCCTCGCGGCAACTGTAAAGGGTCCGGTAGGCTTGCGCGACGTGGGCGAGCGTCGTGAGGTGGCACCTGCCGTGAGCGACAAGGTGACATATCGCCGGTGGGGGGCGGTCACCGCGGTGACCAAGCTCAAGCGCTGCCAGCGCCTGCGGCTATTGGCCGTCTTCGCCTTCGGTAACGCGACGACCATCCTCATCCGCCCCCTGTTGCAGATGAAGGTGATCGCTCTGGCCCGCTGGACGCTGTGGCCCGACGCGCGTCACCCGACCTACCTGCTGTTCGAGACCAACTGGAGCGGCTCTGACCAGACCTACATCCCGGATTTCGGGAGGATCATGCCGCGCCAGTGGCGGGCCATCTGGGGCGCGACCACCGAGTTTCCCGGTGCGCTACCGACCAGCGGATTGGACGCGTGGGTCGACGTCATCGACGCCGGAGTGGATCATTTCTGGACCGACTATGAGACGGGGGCGTCCACGCACGTGATCGCCCAGGCCCTCGAGCTCGAGCCATATGTCTCGCGGTTCGTGGCCGACACCCAGGGCGCCTCGGCCACTGAGTTTGACCAGCGGTGGCGTGACCTGCTGCTCGCCGTGCAGCGGCTGGTGTAAGCGGTGGGCCAGGTCGCCATCATCACGCCGGTCACCGATGGCCACGCCGAGGACCTCGCACGGTTGCTCAGTGATCTGCCCCGGGACCAGCCACTCACCGCACAGGGCCCCGGCGTCACGCCGCCGTCACCGTTCACCGGCGTGTTGCCGCCGACGCACTTCGCGCGATTCGTGGTCATCCGCCTGGACCACGACCGACCCCACCTGTTGTTCACCAGCGTCTTTGACGGTGACACCCGTCTCTACCTGCGCGCGCTCGCCGGCACCGGCGAGGCGCAGCAGATCTGGAGTCACTGTCAGCTCGACGGCGGCGCCCACCCGCTGAGTGCGGAGGCGCTGGAACGCTACCTGTGCGATGCGGGCAACTGGCGCCCCGCGCAGTATGGGGTGAGTGCCATCCCTGACGGAGTCACCGTGGGTCAGGTCAATCGGGCGCTGTCGCTGCGCGCGCAGCTGGCGGCCCTGGTCACCCGGGCCGGCGGCCTGGACCCGACGGCGCTGGCCCACGACTTCCGCCAGCTGCCGGCGGTTCAGGCGCTGCTGTCCCGGCGATGACGGCGCGCCACGACATCCAGGGCAACATCCTGCGCGGGTACGCGCGCCACCTCCACGCCGCCTACCTGCTCACCCGCATCGATGATGCCGACCGGGCCCGCGCATTCCTGGCACGGTTGCTCGACGAGGACCGGATCGCCACCGAGCGCGATTGGGGCGAGCCGCCGCAGACCCGTCTCAACGTGGCGCTGACCCATCCCGGCCTGCAAATACTGGAGGCGGACCCCGCGCCGTTCGCGCGCTTCACCGACTTCACCGAGGGCATGCAGGCACGCGCCCGCGTCCAGCTCGGCGACCTCGGCGACAACGATCCCGACCATTGGGACGCGGCGCTCAAGGAGGAGATCCACGCGCTGTTCACCGTCTACGGGCGCAGCCGCGACGTGCGCCGTGACGCGGCGCGCGCCCTCAGCGGCGAGCTCGACGACGCGGGGATGGCTGTCGTGCACCATCAGTGCGCCGACCTGCTGAAGGGCGGCCGTGAGCACTTCGGCTTTCGCGACGGGTTCTCGCAGCCCGCGCTCGAGGGGGTGTCCGAGGACCGGCGCTCACGACGCGGCGAAGGGGTCCAGCGGCCCCGTCTGCGCCTCACCGGCGAGGCCTGGCGCAACGTCAAGCTGGGCGAGTTCGTGCTCGGTCACGAGGACGAGGACGGGGTGGTTGCAGGCGGGCGCGACCCGCTCCTGGTCAACGGCACGTTCATGGTGTGGCGCAAGCTGCGGCAGGACGTGGACGCCTTCGCCCGATGGATCGAGGCTCACGCCGGCGACAGCGACGCCGCCCAGGACGCACTGCGGGCCAAGATCCTGGGCCGCTGGCCCGGTGGGGACTCCCTCGTCCGCCGCCCCGCCGCCACCACGTACCGCGCCGGCGACGATGACCCACGCGGGCACGACCTCGAGATCAACGACTTCACCTACGCCGAGGACGCCGCGGGGGTCCGCTGCCCACTGGGCGCACACGTGCGCCGCTCCAACCCGCGCGACGCGCTGGGCTTCCGCACCGAGCGCAGCCGGCGCAATCGCATCATCCGACGGGGGCTGCCCTACGTCGACCGCGACGAAAGCCGAGGACTCATCTTTGTCTGCTTCAACGCCAGCATCGCGCGTCAGTTCGAGCAGATCCAGGGCAACTGGCTGATGGGCGGCGACGCCTTCGGGCTCGGTGCCGAGCGCGACTTCCTCACCGCCGGCCTCGATCCCGGCCAGCCGTCGGTCCGCATGACCATCCAGGGCGACCGGCGCCGGCCGCCGTCATTCATCACCCGCACCCAGCAGTTCGTCACCGTGCGCGGCGGCCACTACCTGTTCGTGCCCGGCCTCAGCGCGCTGCGGACGATCGCCGGCGGCTGATCAGGTCTCGGCTTCGACGCCCACGCCCAGCTCGACCTCGAGGGCCACGGCGGCGTCCACCACCCAGCCCATGCCGATCTGCTGGGCCTGCTCGAGCACCTGGCGGGCGAGCTCGCAGATGGCCTCGCGGTCCTCGGGCCGGCCACGGGCCAGCAGCGCCCGCGCTTGGTCGAGCATGGCCAGGGTGGCCGAGGGCAGGGCCCCCGCGCGCTCGGCCTGAGCCCGCGCCGAGGCGATGTGGTTCAGCGCGACGTCCAACGAGCCCGCCGCGATGGCCAGCGAGCCCAGCGAGCGGTCGACGGGCCACAGCGCCGAGGCGCCCGCAGACACGACCCACCGCCCGCTGTAGGGCGTCAGCCAGTCATAGATCTGACGGGCGCGCGGCGCGTCCCGAAGCTCGGCAGCCACGTCGCCGACGAGGGCCAGCATGAGCAGATGCGTGCAGTCCTTGGGGAAGCCGTCGAGCCCCGATGCGGTGAGCCGCTCGAGCTCGGCCTGGGCCTCGGCCGAGCGTCCGGCTTGACTGAACAGCGCCGCCAGCGCGCAGGCGTAGCCCACCATCTCCGGGCGCGAGGCCGCCACGGTGCGCAACGGCTGCTCGAGCTCGGTGAGGCGTCCCTGGAGGAAGCGGAGCATGAGCAGCTGGGCGCTGCCGGCCAGATCGCTGGTCGAGCCGCGCAGCTCGCGGCCGATCTCCGAGGAGTGGGAGTTGAGCCCCTCGGCCTCGTCGAAGCGGCCCATGGTGCCCGCGCGCAGCGCGTAGTGCAGCGGCAGGAAGACCATGGCACGGGGCTGACGCAACTCGCCCGCCATCTCCTCCACACGGGCGATCTCCTGGTCCACCGCGGTGAAGCGCCCGAGCTCCATGAGAACCGAGATCCGCCAGTTGCGGATCAGCAGCTCGAGCTCGGAGTCGCCCTGGCGCTGGGCCAACTGCACCACCTCGTCGGAGATGCCGACGTCGCGGATCGCGGACTGAGGGCCCCAGCGGGCCAGCAAATAGCGGCCGAGGACGTAGCCGAGCGTCTCGCCCGAGGCCTCGTCGTGGCGGCGCGCGTCCTCGCTGCGGGCCAGCCGCAACGCGTCCTCGGCCAGTCGTTCGCGGCGCTCCACCTCGTCTGACCAGTAGATGGCCGCGGCCAGGAAGCCCTCGACGCGCGCCATCAGCCCCGGCTCCTCGACGCGCTCAAGCCGCGCCACGGCCTCCTGGGCCAGCCCGATGAGCTGCTCGTCGGTGCCGTTGGTCAGCCCCCAGATGGCGCAGCTCAGCGCGGCGTGGGCGAAGGCCACCGCGTCGTCGCGCACGCGGGCGGCGTCGGCCGCGCGCAGCAGGGTCTGGCGCGCCGCGTCGGTGTCGCCGACGCGCATCTGGGCCTCTCCCAGCGCCTGCAGCAGCTCGCCCCGTTGCGCCTCGGTGAGGCCGGTCACGCCCAGCGCGCCGCGGTACATGCCCACCGCCTCGTCATAGGCGAAGGTGGCCATGGCGCGGTCGCCCGCGCGCTGCGCGTAGGCGATGGCGCGCTGCGGGTCATGGGCGGGGGCGGCCTCGAGATAGTGGTGGGCGATCTCGGCCAGGCCCTCGCCGGCCACGGCCGCCGGGTCATCCTCGAGCGCCCGGGCCACGGCGGCGTGCAGTGCCAGGCGGCGCCCGCGCCCGATCGCGTCATAGAGGGTGGCCTGGATGAGGCCGTGGTGAAAGCCATAGCCGTCGGCGTACTGGGTCGTCGGGCGCACGAGCCGTAGCCGTACCGCCTCGTCGAGCAGCTCCAGGAGCTCGACCGCCCCGATCTCGGTCGCCGCGGCCAGCGTCCCGGCCCGGAACTGCTGGCCGATCACCGAGGCCACGGCCAGCATCTCGCGGCCCTCGGGCGACAGCATGGCCAGGCGCGCGGTGATGGCGTCGCGCACGCCGGCCGGCAGGGGCATCGCCCCGGCGGCCACCGCCGAGTCATCCAGGCCCTGCTCGGCCTCGATGAGGCTGAGCAGCTCGGAGACGAACAGGGGATTGCCGCCCGTGAGCTGGTGGATGCGGTCCACGAGCCCCTCGGGCGGAGGCAGGTCGCGGCGGCTCTCGATCATGCGCCGCACGTCGGCCGCGGGCAGGCCCTTGAGGACGATCCCCAGGGTGGGGCGGACGAGCTCGGAGAAGGGCGCCGCGTCGCGCCGGGACTCCTCGAGCTCGAGTTCGCGGTGGGTGCAGACGATGAGGATGCGCTTGTCGGCCACCGCGCGGGAGATGTATGAGAGCGCGAGTAGCGAAGCCTCGTCGGCGAAGTGCAGGTCGTCGAGGACCACCACCAGTCCGGAGCGCTCCGCGGCGATCTCCAACAGCCGCAGCAGCGCGTCATAGAGATGGAAGCGGCCCTCCTCGGCGCCGATGTGCGACGGCGGCGCCTCGCCCGGGCCGAGCTCGAGGTCGGGGACGATCGCGTAGAGCCAGGCAGCGGCCCCGCCCAGGGCCTGGAACACCTCGGGGCCTTCGCGGCGGGCGGCGATCGCCCGCACCAGCTGGATCCAGTGCCAGTACGGGCGGGCGGCCTCCGCGCTGGCGCCGACGCCCCACACCGCGGGGATCCCCCGCTGTTCGGCGAGGGTGGAGAGCTGGCGCGCCAGGGTCGTCTTGCCGATGCCCGCCTCGCCCGACAGCGTGGCCACGCCCCCCATGCCGGCGCTGGCGTCGTCGAGCAGGGACACGAGGTCCTCGGACTCCAGCAGCCGGCCGACCATGGGCCGGCTCGCCCGCGTCCGGCGGGGCGCCGTGGCCCGAGGCCGCCCGGCGGAGCCGTTGCTCGGGCGAGGGTGCACCTCGCCGCCGCCCAGCGCCCGCGCCGCCGCCTGGGCCAACTCGCCGGCGCGCTGGGGACGGTCGTCCGGGGCCTTGGCCAGCGCCCACGCGAGCACCTCGTCCATGGCGGCCGGGAGCCCGATGCCCAGGTCAGAGACAGTGGGGACCGGGGCCTCCAGGTGGGCGTAGAGCACGGCGGGCACCGAGGAGTGGGGGAAGGGCACCGAGCCCGTGAGGCATTCGAAGAGCAGGCAACCGAGGGAGTAGATGTCGGCCCGGTGGTCGACGGCGTCGCCGCGGATCTGCTCCGGGGCCACATAGTGGACGGTCCCCAGGGGCCGCTCGGTGGTCCGCTCGGCGGGATCGGCGACTCGGCGCGACAGGCCGAAGTCGCCCAGCCAGGCGTGCAGCGGCTGCTCGGCGCCGTGGCCGCCGGCGATGAGCACGTTGGAGGGCTTGACGTCGCGATGGATGAGCCCGGCAGCGTGGGCGACGTCGAGGGCGCCCGCCACCTGCTCGAGGATCATGACCGAGGCGTGGGGAGAGAGGCGGCCCTCGCGGCGAATCATCCCCTGCAGATCGCTGCCCGGGACATACCGCATCGCCATGTAGAGGATGTCCTGCACCTCGCCGGCGTCGTAGACGGGCACGACGTGGGGGTGGTCGAGGCTGGCGGCCAGGATCGACTCGTCGAGGAACATCTGGCGAAAGGAGCTGTCGGTGCTCTGGTCGACGGTCAGGAGCTTGAGCGCCACGTCGCGTTGCAGGGCCAGTTGGACCGCGCGGTACACGGTGCCCACGCCGCCGCGGCCGATGACGGCCTCGATGCGATAACCGGCCGCCTCGAAGGCCGCCTCCACGTCCAAACGCCCAACCACAGGTAAATCGTCCCATGGATCGCCGGCGAGGCGTCACGGTCCGGTAGCTTTGCGGACAACGATGGCGAACCGAGGCTCGTGGCGATGAGCGAGACGCGTCGGGGGGGTGCCGGGCCTACGGCCCCTTCGTCAGCCCGTGCCCGCAACTTCGAACGCAGCCCGGTGGAGCTCAAGGACGTGATCGCCGCCGAGCGCATCGGGCATCCCTTCCTGGTGTGGCGGGACACCGACGGCCACCAGCAGATCCTGCCGCTGGGCCCGGCCACGTGGCGCGTTACGATCGGTCGCGACCCGGAGGCAGACGTCTCTCTGGCCGGTGATGCGGAGGTCTCGCGGGCCCATGCGCTGATCGAGCGTGTCGGCCAGGAATGGACGTTCGTGGACGACGGCCTCTCGCGGAACGGCTCATTCATCAACCAGACCCGGGCCCTGGGGCGTCGGCGTCTGGTCGACCATGACCGAATCTCCTGCGGGAACTCCGAGATCGTCTTCCGCGAGCCCGTGATCAAGACCGGAGACTCGACGGTCTCCAGCCGGGATCTGGCTCCGATCCTGCCGCTGTCCCCGATGCAGCGCAAGGTTCTGATCGCGCTCTGCCGGCCGATGCAGGCCTCTGACACGGCGACTCCGGCGACCAATCGCCAGATCGCGGAGGAGGTGCACCTCACCGTGGATGCCGTCAAGGCCCACCTGCGCGTGCTGTTCGAGCGCTACGGGCTGGCCGAGTTGCCCCAGAACGAGAAGCGTGCGCGGCTGGTGGCCACCGTGCTGCTGTCCGGCGTGCTCACCGCCAAGGAGTTCTGAACCGGCTCGCAGGGCTCGCAAAAGAGAGCGAGCCGATCGCCTCGCCCCAGGCGATCGGCTCGTTGAAGCCCGACACGATCGGCGTTGCCGCAAACGCCTATGGGATCCTGTCGGCATCGCGCTCGTCAGGCGCGACGATTGCGGCGATCCGTATTCCGTTGTCGGACCGCCGACACTGAAAGAAGGTCGGGCGACGCGACGGCCTCTACATCCGCCGCGTCGTCCCTCAGTCACCTTGACCTCGACCAGGTCGAAGCCACCCCCTGCGGAACGCGCTGCCATCAAGCTGCAGCGACCTGCCCCCACATTCCGACTCGCCCCCAACATGGTGGTTGTCGACCACCACTGCCCCCATGCCGGACGGCCCGCCCGCGTGGCCGTTCGGGATGACATCCCCGTTCAAAGATGTTCTGTCAGCGGCGTAGATCATGAGATCCAGTGGTGACAGTAGGCCCCCGTGAGGGCCAGATCACCCCACCCCAGGTGTTGAGTTCTCACACCTTGCCGGGTGGGGTGGGGCGCGCGGGCGTGGCTGCGCGCCGGGGATCAGCGCATGGCGCGGTAGCGGCGGATGAGCGCGTTGGTCGAGCTGTCGTGCGACAGCTCGGGCTCGTCGGCCGCGGTCAGCTCGGGGGTGATCCGGTTGGCCAGCGCCTTGCCCAGCTCCACGCCCCACTGGTCGAAGGAGTCGATGCCCCACACCACGCCCTGGGTGAAGACGCTGTGCTCATAGAGCGCCACCAGCGTGCCGAGGATCCGGGGGGTGAGCTGGTCGGCCAGGATGGTGTTGGTGGGGCGGTTGCCCTCCATCACGCGATGGGGGACGACGGCGTCGGGCGTGCCCTCGGCGCGGACCTCCTCCTCGGTCTTGCCGAAGGCCAGCGCCTCGGCCTGGGCGAACACGTTGGACATGAGCAGGTCGTGGTGGTCGCCCAGCGGGTTCAGGGCCCGGCCGAAGCCGAGGAGATCCACCGGGATCAGCCGCGTCCCCTGGTGGATGAGCTGGTAGAAGCTGTGCTGCCCGTTGGTGCCCGGCTCGCCCCAGAAGATCGCCCCCGTGTCGTAGTCGACATGGGTGCCGTCGAGGGTGACGTGCTTGCCGTTTGACTCCATGGTCAGCTGCTGCAGGTACGCCGGGAAGCGCTTGAGGTACTGCTCGTAGGGCATCACCCCCACCGTCTGGGCGCCGAAGAAATCGCTGTACCAGACCGCGAGCATCCCCATCAGCACCGGCAGGTTGCCCTCGAACGGGGTGGTGCGGAAGTGCTCGTCCATGTCATGGAAGCCCGCCAGCATCTCGGCGAAGCCGTCGGGGCCGACGGCGAGCATCGTCGACAGCCCGATCGCGGAGTCCATCGAGTAGCGCCCGCCGACCCACTCCCAGAAGCCGAACATGTTGTCGGTGTCGATGCCGAACTCGGACACCTTCTCGGCGTTGGTGGAGACGGCGACGAAGTGCTTGGCAATGGCTGATTCGTCTGTGAGGGCGCTCAGCGCCCAGTCGCGCGCGGAGCGGGCGTTGGTCATCGTCTCGATGGTCGTGAACGTCTTGGAGGAGACGATGAACAGGGTCTCGGCGGGGTCGAGGTCGCGCGTGGCCTCGACGAAGTCGGTGGAGTCGACGTTGGAGATGTAGCGGAAGGTGAGGTCCCGGCGGGTGTAGTGGCGCAGGGCCTCATAGGCCATCACCGGCCCCAGGTCAGAGCCGCCGATCCCGATGTTGACGATGTTGCGGATGGGCTTGCCGGTGTGGCCCTTCCAGTCGCCACTGCGGATGCGCTCGGCGAAGGCGCCCATGCGATCGAGCACCTCGTGGACTTCGTCGACCACGTTGACCCCGTCCACGATCAGGGATCTGCCCTTGGGCATGCGCAGGGCCACGTGGAGGACGCTGCGGTTCTCCGAGACGTTGATGCGCTCGCCGGAGAACATCGCCTGGGTGCGCTCGGTCAGGCCCGACTGCCGCGCCAACTCGATGAGGAGGCTGAGCGTCTCGTCGGTGACGCGGTTCTTGGAATAGTCCAAAAACAGCCCCGAGCCCTCGGCGGTGAGACGCTCGCCGCGGGTGGCGTCCTGCGCGAACAGCTCGCGCAGATGCAGACCCCGGATCTCCTCGTAGTGCTGCTGGAGGGCCTTCCACGCCGGCCGCTCGCGCAGCGGGGGGATGCTCGTCGTCGTGCTCATCTCGTGGGCCTCCTGGGGTCGCGGCGGTCGCCCCTGGGAGGCTAGCTCCGCTGCGGCCACCGCGCCCCCACGACGTGGATGACAAATCGGGTCATATATAGGCCCGTTTTGTCATCCACGTCATTTCGATCGAATTGGTGCGGGAGGGGCCGCGGCGCGGGCCGAGGATCGATAGAGTGCCGCCAGCTGCCGCAGACTCCGACACAGGGAGGGATCCGCCAATGAGCGAACACGATCATTCCGAGCACGCAGGGCCCGGCTACGCGTCTCCGCAGGTCGCGCGCGAGCAGCCTCCGGAGAAGGTCATCTATGTGGCCTCGCTGTATGAGGGCACCGGGATCGACAAGCCCGACTTCGTGGCCGTGGTCGACGTGGACCCGGGGTCATCGGACTACGGCAAGATCGTGCACCGCACCGACATGCCCAACGTCGGCGACGAGCTGCATCACTTCGGCTTCAACGCGTGCTCGTCGGCGTGTCACTCCCAGCTCTCGCGCGACACCCTGATCGTCCCCGGGTTCCGCTCGTCACGGATCCACCTGCTGGACATCTCCGATCCGCGCAAGCCCACCATCAAGAACGTCATCGAGGGCGAGGAGCTCAAGGAGAAGCTCGGGCTCAGCGCGCCCCACACCGTCCATTGCATGCCCGGGGACATCGTCACCATCTCGATGCTGGGCGATGCCGACGGGAACTCGCCCGGCGGGTTCGCGGTGCTCGACGCCCGTGACTTCTCCGTGGCCGAACGCTGGGAGCGCGATGCCGGCGACATGGAGTTCCTCTACGACTTCTGGTACCAGCCGCGCCAGAACACCCTCATCTCCAGCGAGTGGGGCGCCCCCAACACGTTCCAGGGCGGCTTTGACCCCGCCGACGTGGCCGCGGGCAAGTACGGGCGCAAGCTCCACTTCTGGGACCTGGAGTCCCGGAAGAGGGTCCAGACGATCGACCTCGGCGACCAGGGCCTCATCCCGCTGGAGATCCGCTGGCAGCACGATCCCGACTCCGCCCAGGGGTTCGTGGGGGCCACCCTGTCGAGCAACATCATCCGCTTCCAGCGCAATGGGAGCTGGACCGCCAACACCGTCATCGATGTCGCCAACGAGGAGCTCGAAGGCTGGCCGCTGCCCGGCGGCGTGCCCGGCCTGATCACCGATCTGGTGCTCTCGCTCGACGACAAGGACCTGTTCTTCTCCAACTGGCTGCACGGCGACCTGCGCCACTACGACGTCTCGGACCCGGCCAACCCGCAGCTGCGCTCGCAGGTGTGGCTGGGCGGCCTGCTGGGCCGCGACGGCGGTCACCCCAAGGCGTCCGGCGCGCTCAACGGCGGCCCGCAGATGCTCCAGAACTCGCTGGACGGCGAGCGGGTCTACGTGTCCAACTCGCTGTACTCGACATGGGACAACCAGTTCTATCCGGGGATCGAGGGCTGGCTGACCAAGCTGGACCGCCAATCCGACGGGAGCTACGCGCTCGACCCCGACTTCTTCGTGGACTTCCACGAGCAGGCCGACGGCGCGCGCCCGCACGAGATCCATCTGCCCGGCGGGGACTGCACCACGGAGATCTTCCAGTAGCGCCATGAGCCTGAGGGGGCTGGCACTGGACTGGAGCCTGGACGGCTCGGTCGGGATCGCGTTCCTCGTCCTCTGCGTCGCCGCCGGGGGCGTGTACGCGTCCGCGACGGCGATCGGGAGCCGGCGCGACCGTCGCCACCGGCGCTGGCCGGCGCGGCGGACGGCTTGCTTCATGGCCGGGCTGGCCCTGCTGGTGGTCGACCTCTACTCCGGGATCGGCACCCAGGCCGATCTGCGTCTGTCGGCGCACATGATCGAGCACATGGTGATGTGGCTGGCGGTGGCGCCGCTGCTGGCGGCCGGGGCGCCGATCCGGCTGGCGTTCTTCGCCCTGGGCCGGAACGGGCGCCGCACGCTGGCCGGCTGGCTGCACTCGCGGCCGCTGGTGTGGCTGACCAGCCCGGTGGGTTCCGTGACGGTGTTCTCAGGGGTGCTGCTCATCACCCATGTGCCCGCCGTGTACGGCCTGGCGCTGGCCCACGACACCGTCCACGAGGCCGAGCATGCGGCGTATCTGGTCGCGGCGCTGTGCATGTGGGCGCCGCTGCTCGGGGTCGACCCGCTGCCGCACCGTCCCGGGCCGCGGGTGCGGACGACCTGCCTGGCCGCTTGCATGGCACCGATGCTGCTGGTGGGGGCGTGGCTCGGACTGGCTCCCCACGCCGTCTATCACCACTACGTGGCGGAGCTCGGACCGGCTGCGCTGCACGACCAGCGGGTGGCGGCCACGATCATGTGGGCCGGCGGGCTGCCGGCGTTCGCCGTCCCGGCGCTCCTCAGACGTATGAGCTTGCGTCGGGGCTTGCCGGCGCAGGCTGCGGGGTGGCGGCCGTCGGCGCCGACAGCGATGTGATCAGGGGGTCGGTGGCGGCCGTGGAGCCTCCCGAGACCAGGGCGGCCAGCGCCTGAGGGCTCAGCGGAGTGGTGGCCGCCGTGGCCGTTGGAGTCGTGGCGCCAGTTGGGGTCGTGGCGCCGGTCGGGGTCGTGGCGCCGGTTGGGGTCGCGAGCTCGGCCGAGGCGGACGTGGCGCCCGTGACCGGGCTCTGGCTGGCGAGCGAAGAGAGGGGATCCGAGGAGGAGTCGTCAGAGGAGGACTCGTCGCCCATGGCGGCACGCATCGCCTCCTCCCACGCCTGGGCCGCATCGACGGTCGGCGAGGTCTGAGCGGCGGTGGCGGTGGCCGAGCCGGGGGCGGTGCCCTGTGCGGCGGCGACCTGGGCAGCGGTCGGCTGCAGCAGGGATGAGACGTTGGTGATGCCGCCGATCGGGTTGACGGACATGCGACTCCGAGGGTCGAGGGAGGGTCCTCTGGTTAAGTCGGCAGCTCGGGACCCGGAGTTGAGCCCGGCGGTACGCTCGCGCAAACCTCGACCGAGGGAGGCACTCGCATGGAAGGTACGCAGACGTCGGACAAGCCGTATCTGTACGTGTGCCACGGCGACGAAGGCGGGCCGGGCATCCATCCATGCCGGCGCGTGCAGGAGGCACTGAAGGCCAAAGGCATCGCGTACGACAAAGAGGTCGCGGCCCACGGCAGCCCGCTCCCGTTCCTGCGCAAGGGATCGCGCGACGACCTGGAGGCCAAGACCGGCGCCAGGAAGCTCCCGGCCATGCGGCTGCCCGACGGGACCGTCCTGACGCACTCGCGCGAGATCATGGACTGGATCAAACGCCAGCCGTGATGCGCATCCTCCTGGCCTCGAGAACGTTCCCCGGCGCCGCCACGCTGCTGGGCGAGCTCCTGCCCGACGACGAGATCCTCATCGGCCACGAGACGGCCGACGCGCCAGTCGACGTGCTCGTGCCGCTGATGAGCCGGGTCGACGGTCCGATGATGGACCGGCTCCAACCGCGGCTGATTCAGCAGTTCGGGGTGGGCCTGGAGGGCGTCGACCTCGACGCGGCCCGCAAGCGGGGAATCGAGGTAGCCAACGTGCCCGCGGCTGACACGGGCAACGCCGACGGGGTGGGGGAGATCGCGGTACTGCACCTGCTGGCCCTGGCGCGGCGGCTGAGCGAGGCGGGCGATGCGGTGGCCGCCCGCAAGCTCGGCGAGCCGCTGGGCATGCCGTTGTCAGACGCCCGGGTGGTGGTGCTCGGTCTCGGAGCGGTCGGCCGCGCCGTGGTGCGGCGCCTGGGCGGCTTCGGAGCGCGCATCACCGGGGTCGGCTCCCGAGAGGCGGCCGATCTCCCCGAGGAGACGCGCGCCCTGGCTCTGGACGCCTATCTCCCGGCGTCTGGCCTGCTGCAGGCGCTTCACGGCGCCGACGCGCTGATCGTCTGCTGCAGCCTCAACGACCAGACACGGGGTCTGGTGGCCGAGCGCGAGCTGGCCGCTCTGCGCCGCGGTGGCTACCTGGTCAACGTCGCCCGGGGCCCCGTGGTCAGTTACGACGCGCTGCTGGCGGCGCTGCGCAGCGGCCAGATCGGCGGAGCCGGCCTGGATGTCTACTGGGATGAACCGATCGATCCAGCCGACCCGCTGCTTGCCGAGAACGTCTCGGCCACCCCACACGTGGGCGGCGTCACCACCGTGTCCTACCGGCGGATCGGCGCGGCGGTCGTCGCCGGGATCGAGCGGGCGCGCGCCGGGCTGTGACTGGGCTCATCGCGGGCCGGGCTCCTGCTATGAGTCAGGCTCCGGCCGCAGCCGCGCTGGCCGACGGCGAAACCGCGATCAGGGAGAGCAGCGATGGACTACGTCAATCTCGGCCGGACCGGACTCCGCGTGTCCCGGGTGTGCCTGGGCATGATGAGCTACGGCAAGCACGAGAGCCGGCGTTGGGCACTCGACGAGGAGGCCGCCGAGCCGATCGTGCGCCGCGCCGTGGAGGGCGGGATCACCTTCTTTGACACCGCCGACGTCTACAACGGCGGCGAGAGCGAGGTCATCACCGGGCACGTGCTGAGCCGGCTGTTCGGGATGCGCGAGGAGTACGTGGTGGCCACCAAGGTCAACGGGAGGACGATGCCCGGCGAGAACGGCCAGGGCCTTTCGCGCAAGCACATCATGGCCTCGATCGACGCCTCCCTGCAACGCCTGGGGATGGACTACGTCGACCTCTACCAGATCCACCGCTTCGATCACCGCACCCCGATCGAGGAGACGATGGACGCCCTTCACGATGTGGTCAAGGCGGGCAAGGCGCGCTACATCGGCGCGAGCAGCATGTGGGCCTGGGAGTTCGCCAAGGCCCAGGCGGTGGCGCCCACGCGGTTCGTCTCGATGCAGAACCACTACAACCTCGTCTACCGCGAGGAGGAGCGCGAGATGATCCCCCAGTGCCTCGACCAGGGCGTCGGGGTCATCCCGTGGAGCCCGCTGGCACGCGGCATGCTGACCGGCAACCGCACCCGGGCGGGGGAGAAGCTGACCACGCGCGCTCAGACCGACGCGTTCGCCGACTCGATCTACACGCCCGAACTCGACTTCGACGTGGTCGAGCGCGCCGATGAGGTGGCCTCAGAGCGCGGCGTCCCGACCGCGCAGGTGGCGCTGGCGTGGCTGCTGCACCGACCGGGCGTGACCGCGCCGATCGTGGGGGCGACAAAGCTCGAGCACCTCGACGACGCCCTCTCCGCCGAGCAGCTGTCGCTCAGCGACGCGGAGATCGAGCGGCTGCAGGAGCGCTATGTGCCCCACGCCGTCGCCGGCCATCAGTAGCGGCGGGCGACGCCCAGGGCGCCGGGCCTGACCGAAACGGTGATCAGTGCCGCGCTCTGGCGACGCACGGTCACCGTGTAGACGCCGCCGCGGGGCACGATCGTCTCGTGCTCGGGCACGCCCTGCCACCGCCCGTCGGCGGCCAGGGCGCGCCCGCCGAGGGTGACCCCCGAGCGTGCGCTCGCCGACGCGGCAAGCAGGCGCTGCACCTCGGCCGAGCCTGTCGCCGGCAGCCGCAGCGTCGCCCGCTCGGAGCGGCGGCTCTTGTCGATGAGCAGGACGTGGAGTGCATCACGCCCCACCCGGACCGCCCACGCCGCGACGTTGGCCGGGCGGCTCAGCCGTGAGCTGAGCCTGACGAGCTGGGCGTGCGGGCCCAGCGCGCGGGCGAACAGGATCAGGCCGTAGAGGAGCGGGCGCGCCTGAAGCCCGGCCGGGCCAAGGGCAAAGGGCGCGTTGACCGCGGCGGCGCGGATGTGCAGGTTGACGCCGTCGACGCCCGCCTGCAGCAGCGAGAACAGCGCGTCAGGCGCCCACAATGCGGTGGCGAAGGCGTCGCTGACCCCGGCCCGCCCACCGCAGTTGACGGAGTTCAGCTCGGTGAGGCGCAGCGGCAATCCCGCATCGTGGGCGGTGTCGACCAGTGGCCGCAGCGTGGCAGCCATCCCCGCCGAGGCGGCGGGGCTCAGTACGCGTCCGATGGTGGCGTAGGCGCGCGTGGCCCGCTTGCCGGGGCAGCCGGTGAAGGGGTAGCGGTGGACGGTGACCAGTCCCAGACTGCGGTGGGCGCCGTCGATCAGGGTCTGGACCCAGCGGCCGTGGTGAAGGGGGTTGGCCAGCGCCGGCCCGGCCACCATGACCTGCGGCGCCACTTCGTCCAGCGCGGCGGCGTAGGCGCGAAAGTCGCGCACGTAGTCGCGGGCGGTGAGCGCCGCCGGCAACGACACCCCGGTGACCCGACCCCCGCTCACCCCGGCGAGGCGACCGTCCAGCCCGCGCCCGGCGGTGATGGCCAGCCAATCGGCGCGGCTGTAGATGTCGGGCTCGTTGCCCACCTCGAAGGCATCGATGCTGCGCGGCGGCAGCGCGGACCTCGCCGCGTGGGCCCACTGCGCGGCGGCGCTTGGAGTGTCGGTGATGAGGTTGAGGTCCAGGATGAGCCGCACGCCCAGTCGTCGCACGAGGGCGCGCGCCTGACTGAGCCATCTGGGCGCCAGCGAGAACGCCCAGGCCGGCATCCGAACCTCGTCGGGGTCCCAGAACGTGTGGTCGGCCGAGTCTCCGCCCACGCGCAGGATCAGCGGACCGTCCCCGCGGACGCGCACCAGGGACATGGCGTGCTCGAGCAGCGGCATCTCCTGTGACCACAGGGGCAGCGCCCAGTACTCGGTGGAGAGGCCCAGGTAGGAGCGCGGGACGGGGGTCCGGGCCGCCCCGGGCGCCACGGACACCACGGCGGAGACCGGTCGTAGGCGCACGGGCTGGTGCCGGGCGCGGCCCGCCGTCACCGGGGAGTGGGGGGAGGGCGTCGCGCCGCCGTAGGCCACCACCGCGAAGGCCACGCAGGCGGGCACCAGGCAGGCCAACCCCACTGCCGCCAGGGCCCCCGGCCGCCGCGGCCCGCGACGCGGCAGCCGGTGGGGCCCGTGCGCCGCGCCGTTCACTCGTCGTCCTTCACTGCTGACGAGTATCCCCTCGTCGCCCGGGGGCGTCGCCAGGTCTAACCGGCTGTGAACGTTGCCGCCATGGAGCCGCAACGCGACGCTCACCGTGTGCTGTAGCGTGCGCAGGATGGCGGTCAGGATCAGCCGATGAAAGGGTTCGGACGCCCGTCAAAGCGCGTGCTCGTCATCTTCGGCGCGACCGGCGATCTGGCCAAGCGCAAGCTGTTTCCGGGGTTCTTCCACCTCTTCCGCGAGGGCCTGATGCCCGAGGACTTCCGGATCATCGGATCGGGGCGCCATTCGCCGGGCGCAGACGACACCTTTCGCCAGGAGGTCAATGAGGCGCTCCAGCAGCACGGCCGGGGCGAACTGGACGAGCACTGGGACGACTTCGCGGCGCGCCTGAGCTTCGTCGTCTCCAGCGCCGAGGACGGCAGTGAGCTGGCCCAGGCCATCGTCGATTCCGAGGCGGAGATCGGGGCCGAGGGCGAGCGGCTCGTCTACCTGTCGGTGCCGCCGGGCGCCATGCAGGACATGGTGCGGATGCTGGGCGTCAGCGGGATCGCGGAGAACTGCTCGCTGGTGGTGGAGAAGCCCTTCGGCCACGACGAGGCCAGTGCCAAGGAGCTCAACGCGACCCTGCACGAGGTCCTCGAAGAGGAGTCGATCTACCGCATCGACCACTTCCTGGGCAAGGAGGCGGCCCAGGGCATCCTGGCGCTGCGCTTCGCCAACGGGATGTTCGAGCCCGTGTGGAACCGCGACCACGTCGCCTACATCCAGATCGACGTCCCCGAGGAGCTCGACATCCAGGGTCGCGTCGGCTTCTACGAGCAGACCGGCGCGTTTCGCGACATGGTGGTGACCCACCTGCTCCAGATCCTCGGGATCGTGGCGCTGGAGCCGCCCAGCAAGGTCGACGCCGAGGGACTGCACCTCGAACGCACCAAGCTGTTTGACGCGATCCGGCCGCTGGACCGCGAGCGCGTGGTGTTCGGGCAGTACGACGGCTACCGCGACGTCGAGGGCGTCGCCGATGACTCCAGCGTGGAGACGTTCGCCGCGCTCGAGGTGTGGGTTGATACCTGGCGCTGGAGCGGGATTCCGTTCTACCTGCGCACGGGCAAGTCGCTGGCCGAGGGCCGGCGCACGGTGACCATCGGCTTTGACAACGCCCCGCTGCGCCTGTTCCCCGAGCACACGCCCGAGCACTGCGTGCGGCCCTCAGAGCTTGTGTTCGAGCTCTCCGACGATCCCCAGATCCGCGTCGAGGTCCAGACCAAGGTCCCCGGGCCGGTCCTCGACTTGGGTCGCGCCGCGCTCACGCTCGATGTGGACAAGGCCTTCGACGGTGCCGACGGCCTGGAGGCCTACGAGCGGCTCCTGCACGACGTGATGCTGCGCCAGCGCCTGCTCTTCACCCGCGCCGAGCAGATCGAGCGGCTGTGGGAGGTGTGCGCGCCGGTCATCGAGCAGCCCCCTGAGGTGCAGCCCTACGAGCCAGGGTCGTGGGGACCGGAAGCGGCGCTCGAGCTGTGCGCGCCGCCGGGGTGGAAGCTGCCCGATGGCAACGGCGGGCCAGGTTGAGGCACCGCCGCGGTTGGCGGTGGGTGGCGCTGGCCCTCGTGGTCGCGGCCGGTGTGCCGGCAGCGGCACTGAGCAGGACCGCCCCGCGGGCCACCGCGGGCTCGCGACCCACCGTCGCGTCCAACCGCGCGCTCGCCCAGAGTTTGGCCGGCACTCTGATCGGCGAGGTCCCGCTTCCGGCGGGCGCGACTGAGGTCAGCTCAGACCCGGAGCCCTCGAGTTCGAACCCGTGGCTGGGCAGTTCCGAGGATGTGCCCCTCTCGCCGCTGGTCGTTGACGTTGTCCGTTTCTGGCGGGTTCCGGGCGATCCGAAGAGCGTCATGGACCGGATCGCGGCCCATCCCCCGTCCGGCTTCACCAGGAGCGGTAACGAATCCGGTTCCGGGGGCGGCGGGGTGCGGTTGTGGGGGGTGCACTTCGGCGCGTCGATCCCGGGACCGATCTCCAGGCGGATCGCGCAGGAGGAGCTCACGATCGCGACGACCGCCGCGGACGGCGGCGGGACGGCGCTGCGGGCCGACGCGCAGGTCGTGTGGATGATCCCGCGCCCGGCGAGCGAGACGATCCCCGCAGGGGTGGGCTCGGTTCTGGTGTCCGTGGACCACCACGGAGGCGGCGCGGTCAAGGAGGCGCTGGTCACCGCACCAGGCAAGGTGGCCCGCCTGGTCTCCTACGTCGACTCGCGGCAGTTGGTGCAGCCCAGTCTGCTTGGGTGCCCGGCGATTGGGCCCTCGACCCGAGTGCTCGACCTGCGGTTCCTCGGGTCGGCCGGCACACGGGCGGCTCCGCTCGCGCGAGTCGTGGAGGACGGGTGCGATGGGCTGACGTTCTCTGTCCGCGGCCGCCGAGAGCACCCCCTGGCCGAGGACTACTTGGTGGGCGCCCTGCTGCACCAGCTCGGGGTGCGGCCGGTCAGGATCCGTTGACCCAGGCCTCGCTGCGCTGCCACAGCTCGGCGGCGCGTTCTGGCGTCGCGTGGCGGCTGGGCTCCTTGCGCCGGCAGTCGTCGTAGTAGAGGCCGGTGTCGCCCGCCACCTCGGGCGAGGTGGCGCAGTACACCGAGGTCTGCGCGCCCTCGGCGGGCGAGCGCATGCGCATCTTCAGCAGCGGCCGGATCGGCCACGGGACCTGGCGCCACACGTCGGAGGCGATCGTCCCGGGGTGCAGCGAGTACGTGGTCACGCCCGACCCCTCGAGCCGCCGGGCGAGCTCCTGGGAGTGAAGGACGTTGGCGAGCTTGGAGACGCAGTACTCGTGAAACGCCGTGCGCGTGCGAGTGGGACGGCGGACCGCGTCGTAGTCGATCGCGTCCACGCGGTAGTGACCCTCGGAGGAGACGGTGACGATGCGGGCGGGTGCGCTGGCCCGCAGCTGATCGAGCAGGAGGCTGGTGAGCAGGAACGGCCCGGCGTGGTTGGTGCCGAAGGCCAGCTCAAAGCCGCTGGCGGTCATCCCGCGCTTGCCGGCCAGTCCGGCGTTGTTGACGAGCACGTGCAGCGGCGCTCCGGTATGGAGGAACGCGTCGGCACACGCGCGCACCGAAGCCAGGTCGGCGAGATCGAGCGACAGCAGGTGGAGGTTGTCGTTACCCGTCGCCGCGGCGATCTCGTCGCGCACCGGCCGGGCCTTGGCCTCGCTGCGGCAGGCCATGTACAGGGTGGCGCCGCGGGCGGCCAGCGCCTCGGTGGTGGCGCGGCCGATGCCGGTATTGGCGCCGGTGATCAGGAACGTGCGTGCGTCCAGATCGCCCATCTACAGGTTCGGCAGCCAGCCGTCCTGATAGGGGCTCTCGACGTCGTCGGCGACGTCGGCATAGGCCTCGGACGGCTCCCGGGTCTCACGTGTCACTCCGGCGCCGTGGCGCTGGGCGAGTTCCGAGGCGGGGTAGACCGTGTCGTCGCCGTTACGGCTGCCCACGGCCAGCACCGCGCACGGACCGTCGCCCGCGCCCACGAAGACGTGCTCGGTCCACGGCGCGCAGTGGACGAAGTCCCACGCCTGCAGGTGCCGCTCCTCTCCCTCGATGAGCAGCAGGCACTCGCCGCTCAGGACCAGGAAGTCCTCTTGGTCTGACTCGGCGTGGTAGAAGCAGGAGGGCTGGCCCGGCTCGAGCACGCCGATGTTGACGCCGAGGTGGCGCCAGCGCTCCTCGCCCTCGAAGCGGGTGTACGCGCCGAAATCACCGGACATCCAGCGCGCCTCGCGGGCGTTGAGCACGAACCAGCCGGCGCCCTTGGGCACCTTTCCGCTGGGAGTCTGCGTGAGGGGCGCTTCGTTGGGCATCGCCGCATTATCTCCGGGTCCGGGGCCGTCCATGCGATCCTCTACCCATGAGCAGGGCGCGGAACCGCGGTTGACGCTCGCCAGCAGCATCCTGTCGCGGCGCATGCGGCTGCCGCGAGCAGAGACTCGCGATGTCATCTGCCGTCGCGATCTGCGCGTGCCGATGGACGACGGAACGGTGTTGCTGGCCGACCGCTGGGTCGCCCGGGACGGCGCCGACCGGCCCAAGCCGACGGTGCTCGTCCGCTCGCCCTACGGGCGCCGTCAGCTCCTCGGGCTGCTGTTCGGGCGGCTGCTGGCCGAGCGGGGGCTGCAGGTCGTCATCCAGAGCGTGCGCGGGACGTTCGGCTCCGGCGGCGCGTTCAGCCCCTTCGACGAGCGAGCCGACGGCCTGGCCACGCTGAGCTGGCTGCGGGCCCAGCCGTGGCATGCGGGGCCGGTGGCCACCGTCGGCCCCAGCTATCTGGGCTTCGTCCAGTGGGCGATCGCCGGCGAGGCCCGCGGGGACCTGGCGGCGATGTCGATCCAGGTCTCCGCTTCGGAGTTCCACGGCCAGACCTACGCCGGCTCGAGCCTGTCGCTGGAGACGCTGGCCTCGTGGCTGGTCATCGTGGCGATGCAGGAGCGCCGCCTGGCCCTGCTGGCGATCGACCGGGCCCTGCGGGGCCTGGGCGGGGTCATCGGCGAACTGCCGCTCACCTCACTGGACGAGCGCATCACCGGCGCCCCCGTGGCCTGGTTTCAGGAGGCGTTTGCCAGCCCGCGTCGCGAGGACAGCTACTGGGTGCGCCGGGACTTCTCGCGCGAGGTCGCCGACGTCACCGCGCCGGTCTCGTTCGTCGGTGGCTGGTACGACATCCTGCTGCCCTGGATGCTGGCCGACTACGAGGCCCTGCAGGAGGCCGGCCGCGCCCCGCGGCTCCTCATCGGGCCGTGGGCCCACACCTCGCCCGGGCTTGTCGGCGCGGGCGAGCGCGACGGGCTGGCGTGGATGCGCGCCCATCTGCTCGGCGATGACCGCCTGTTGAGGCCCGCTGCGGTACGGCTGATGATCACCGGCGAGCGCTCCGGCGGCGGCTGGCGCGACCTGGCGGGCTGGCCCCCTCCGGCGGTGGAGCAATCGTTGTATCTGGACGCCGGGCGGGCTCTTCGCGACCGGCCGCCGCAGTCGCGCGACGAGGGCGGCGACACCTACCGCTATGACCCCGCGGACCCCACCCCGGCGCTCGGGGGACCCGTGCTGCTGTCGCGCACGCCGGTGCTCGACAACGCGCCGCTCGAGGCCCGCGCCGACGTGCTCACCTACACCGGACCGGTGCTGGACAAGACGCTGGAGGCGGTCGGCCACGTGTTCGTGGAGCTGTGGTTGCGCGCCAGTGTGCCGTGGTTCGACGTGTTCGCCCGGCTCTGCGACGTCGACGCCGGCGGGATCTCACGCAACGTCAGCGACGCCCTGGCCGGCGTCGCCCCGGGGCGCTTCGAGCAGTCCGCGGACGGAGCGTGGCGCGTGCGCTTCGAGCTGTGGCCGATCGGGCATCGCTTCGCCGGCGGCCATCGGCTGCGCCTGCAGGTCTCCTCGGGGGCGCACCCGCGGTATGCGCGCAACCCCGGCACCGGCGAGGACCCGGCCACAGCCACCGCGGCCAGCCTGCGTCCCGTCGACATCGAGCTGCTGCATGACGCCGAGCATCCCTCGCGCCTCGTGCTCCCGGCGATCGCCTGACCGGCGCCCGGCGTTGGGATACTCGACGGCATGCTCTACGCGCCTCGTGACCGCCACCTGCTGCGTGCCAGGGATCTCGCCGACGCGCGCTACACCGATCCGCTGGGGGTCGATGACATGGCGGCTGCGGCGGGCCTGTCACGCGCGCACTTCAGCCGCGAGTTTCGCCGCGCCTTCGGGGTCTCGCCGCACGTCTACCTGCTGACCCGGCGGCTGGAGCGCTCGGCGGCGCTGCTGCGCAACACCGACCGGTCGGTGGCCGACATCTGCTTCTCGGTCGGATTGGCGAGTCTCGGCTCGTTCACCTCGAGCTTCACGCGCACCTACGGCGTGTCGCCGACGGCGTACCGCGCCGCCTTCCCGCCGGCCGCCGCCCGGGCCGTCGTGCCCAGCTGCATCGTCCGCGTCTACGGCCGCCCCCAACGCAGCACATTTCGAGAAGACAGCGGCCCGCGGCCCGATTAGCGTCCCCAGCGTCAAGTCATTCGCGTCTCAACCAAGGAGCAGACGATGATCAGGATCGCCAACGCGCAAATGTGGGTGCACGACCAGGAGGAGGCGCTCGCCTTCTACACCGAGAAGGTCGGCATGGAGATCAAGTCCGACGTAACCGTCCCCGAGCTGGACAACTTCCGCTGGCTCGCTGTGGGCCCTCCCGGCCAGGACGAGGTGTCGATCGTGCTGATGGCCATCCCCGGCCCCCCGGTGTTCGAGGCCGAGACCGTCGAGCAGATCAAGGCCGTGATGGCCAAGGGCGTGGCGGCCACGGTGTTCCTCACCACCGACGACTGCCGCGCGAGCTACGAGGAGCTCAAGGGCCGCGGCGTCGAGTTCGTGGAGGAGCCCGAGGAGCGCCCCTACGGGATCGACGCCGGATTCCGCGATCCCTCGGGCAATCACCTGCGGCTCACGCAGGTGACCATGGCCGGGGTCTAGCCCCGGGTCGGGGGTGCCGCGGGGGCGCTATTCGCCCTCGTAGTAGTCGACGTGTCCGTCGGAGCGGCGCAGGAGCACGTGGTCCTCGCCCGCCCAGACGCCCAGCTTGTCGCTGTCGGGATAGACGGACACGGAGGGCTCGCGGGCGCTTGACCACATCATCGCCAGTACCGGCTCGGTGCCGGGGTTGGCGACCTTGTGGGCGCCTGCGGGCCCGGCGGGAAAGCACATGAGTGCACCGCGCGAGGCCGTCTGCTCGCCGTCGGGCGTGCGCACCGTGACAGTCCCCTCGAGCACCAGGAGCCACTCCTCCACATACTCGTAGTGATAAGGGCAGAGGGTCTCGCCGGGCGGGATCTCGAACTCCTTGATGACGATGTCCTTGCCGCCGGCGGCGCGGCTGACGCGGGCCACCCCGCAGCGGTAACCGGGCGGGTCGGCCTCGTCGTACTCGAACTGCTGGTCGTAGACGTTGGGAGAGTTGGCCATGACGCCGATGCTCCCACACGCAACTGCGCGGTGCCCGGGCGCCTCCCGAGCGCCCGGACACCGCTCTGTGCTTCGTCGCCTCGGTGGGTCGCTAACCCGTCTGGATCGGAGCCGTGTTGCCGTGGTCGATGTCTTGGAACGCTCGTGCCGACGGGAACTTGCGCAAACTACGGGTCCAATGGAGACCTCACAGACCACCATCACCGTCGGCGTCGGCCCCGTCGCGCCCGCCGAGGTCGTCGCCGTCGCCCGCGGCGACGCGCGCGTCAGCCTGTCCGACGAGGCCCTGACCGCGATCGACGGCGGGCGGCGCATCATCGACGCCCTCGCCCAGGACGACCGGCCCCACTACGGGGTCTCGACGGGCTTCGGGGCCCTGGCCAGCCGGCACATCCCGCGCGACCGCCGCACGCAGCTTCAGCGGTCGCTGATCCGCAGCCACGCCGCCGGCTCCGGGCAGGAGGTGGAGCGCGAGGTGGTGCGCGCGATGATGCTGCTGCGCCTCTCGACGATGGCCACCGGCCACACCGGCGTACGCCGCTCGACGGCCGCGGCATACGCGCAGCTGCTGAGCGCGGGCGTCACGCCGGTGGTGTATGAGTTCGGATCGCTGGGCTGCTCGGGGGACCTCGCGCCCTTGGCGCACTGTGCGCTGGCATTGATGGGGGAAGGCGATTGCCGCAATGTGGACGGGGCGCTGCTGCCATCGGACGAGGCGTTGGCGGGCGCGGGGCTCGCGCCGGTGGAGCTCGCCGAGAAGGAGGGGCTGGCCCTCATCAACGGGACCGACGGGATGCTGGGCATGCTGCTGCTGGCGCTCGAGGACCTACGGGTTCTGCTCAGCACCGCTGACATCACGGCGGCGATGAGCATCGAGGGGCTGCTGGGCACCGACGCCGTGTTCGCCGCTGATCTGCAGGGCCTGCGCCCCCAGCTGGGGCAGACGGCCTCGGCCGCCAACATCCGGGCGGTGCTGGCCGGCAGCCCGATCGTGTCCAGCCACCGCGGTCCCGAGGATCCGCGGGTGCAGGACGCCTACTCGCTGCGTTGTGCCCCGGCGGTCGCCGGCGGCGCGCGCGACACGGTGGCCCACGCCGCCGCGGTGGCCGAGCGCGAGCTCGCCGCGGCGATCGACAACCCCGTGATCGCGGGCGCGGGGGACGAGGTCCGGGTGGCCTCCAACGGCAACTTCCACGGGGCGCCGCTCGGCTACGTCCTGGACTTCCTGGCCATCGTCGCCGCGGACGTCGCCAGCATCGCCGAGCGCCGGACCGACCGCTTCCTCGATCCCGCGCGTAGCCACGGGCTCCCCGCGTTCCTGGCCCATGACCCGGGCGTCGACTCGGGGCTGATGATCGCTCAGTACACGCAAGCCTCGATCGTCTCCGAGCTCAAGCGCCTGGCCGTGCCCGCCTCCGTGGACTCGATCCCGAGCTCCGCGATGCAGGAGGATCACGTGTCGATGGGCTGGTCGGCGGCGCGCAAGCTGCGGCGCGCCGTGGACGGGCTGGCGCGCGTGCTGGCAGTGGAGCTGGTGGTGGCAGCACGAGGGGTGGAGCTGCGCGCTCCGCTGGAGCCGGGACCGGCGAGCGGCGCGGTGCTGGCGGCGCTGCGGAGGTCGGTGCGCGGGCCGGGCCCCGACCGCTACCTGGCCCCCGACATCGAGGCCGCGTACGAGCTGGTGCGCGGTGGCGGGGTGGTGGCCGCGGCCGAGGCGGTCACCGGCCGCTTACAGTAAACCTATAAGTTTACTTGTGTACGCCGCAGACCCGAGCGGGTGGGCGGCCCTCGAACGGGGTCGTGGTCGATAGTGAAGCCATTTCCTTCACTATCGACCACAACCCCCTGCAAAAGCCCACTATCTGCGCTTCGTGGCGTCCTCGATAGCCGCAGTTGACGTTCGCCCCGCGCCCCGCGGGCCCGGCCTCACTGGACGATCCGGAACACGCCCCGCATGAACGGGTGGATGCGGCAGAAGAAGGTGTAGGTCCCTGGCTTGAGGCCGGTGGGGGTGCTCCAGCTCAGCTTGCCCGTCGCCGGCGTGCCCAGGCCGAGCTGGCCCGAGTCATAGCCGCCGGTGCCGTTGGCCAGGGGATAGGAGATGCCGGTGTTCAGGCCGCACGGGTTCTGGCATGAGGTGACCGTGTGGAAGACCGAGTCCATGTAGGCCTTGGTCGGGCTCAGCGGATTGCCGGGGGAGAGGGGGCTGGCGTCGTCGTTGACGAAGGTGATCGAGTGGCCCTCGGTGATCGTGGGGATGCAGCGGTTCATCCCGGTGGCGGTGAAGTCGCCGGGGTCGTACTGGAACTCGGAGATCTGGACCGTATGGCGCGAGCAGTCCGGGAAGGAGCTGGGGTTGGTGCCCAGCGAGTAGGCGCCCCCGTGGTTGTTGTCCTCGGCCAGGTGGCCGTGGGTGACGTGGCCGTGCTCGTCGATCGGGTGGGCGAAGGGATCGGTGCCGTTGTCGGTGTTCCAGGCCTCCCACACGACCATGATCCCCATCGACTCATACCAGGAAGCGCGCGTCGTGTTGTAGGTGCTGCTGATGCGCAGCACGTCGCCGGCCTTGACCTGGGGGCGCCAGTCGGCGGGGGTGGCGGTCGCCGCCATGTCCCACGAGATGGGGCCGCGCTTGTCGAAGTAGTGGGCGTTGGAGCGAAACAGCCGGACCGAATCGGGCACGGTGCCGGGGATCGTGCCCGGCGCCGGCTTGGTGGCCGGGCGGATGAGGTCGAGGTCGTCATAGAGGCCCCCGGGATGCACGTGCCCCGCGGTGGCGACCAGGGTGCCGGGGTGGTCGACGGTGAACTCGTTGAGCGGCGGGGCGCCCTTGGCGTAGGGGTGCTTGGCCATGTCGGGGAAGGTGAACTTGCCGTCGACGCCGCTGTGGCGGTAGACGTTGAACACCGGATAGACGTGGTGGTCCTCGACGTCCATCCAGATCGGGTGGACGGGCGTGATCGACGCGGCGGCGGGCGAGGTGGCCGGCACGAAGTCGATGTCGTAGGTGATGTAGACCTGCGCCGCCTTGTTGGTCAGGTTGTGGATCATGTAGTTGAGGAGCCACGTGTCCGAGGCGCCCACCGGATATCCGTAGCCGTGGGGGAACTCGTAGACGGTCTTCTCCTCGCCCGAGGCCATGAACGGGTACAGCCCGGCCAGGCTGTTGCCCTCGCCCTCGCCGGCGGTCCCGTTGCTCAGCCACACGCCGTGGTGCAGGTGGATCACGTCGACGCGGGGGATGGTGCCGCAGCATTTGCCGCCAGGGCGGGCGTAGCGGAGGTTGGGCGCCATCCGCACCATGTAGCCGTCCTCGCGGGGCTTGGGCACGTGGTTGGTGTCCAGCAGGATGAGATTGGCGCCCGGCGTGATCCGGTACGGGCCCGCGGCGAAGTGCAGGTGCTGCATGCCCGGGTAGGCGTCGGCGCCCAGCGCGGGCGCGGCCAGGCAGGCAAGCGCGGCACAGGTCACCAGCACGGCGATGACGGTTTTCTTCACGACGGCACACCTCCACCGGAGTCTCCCGGCGCGGGATTCAATCAGTTGGGTGGCCGGCGCGGGCCGGTTGCGGTCTACCAGGCCTGAGCGCCGCCGCAATGGGGGCAGCCGACCGTCGTCGAGACGGGAGCGTGGAACACGAGCCCACACTCGCACGTGTACACCGCTTCGTCCTGCATGCCGCCGGCCTCTCGCCGGCGCCGCACGGCGGTGCCCTCGGTGGTCAGAGCCGCTGCCGGTGCCGTGTTGCGATTCGCAACGCGTGCCGGTTGCCCGTCGCGGTGGCGTCGGATCCTGTCGACGCTGCTCTTGGTTCTTGCAAGCACTGTCATTAGCGAGGAACGGCGATACCGCCTGAAGGTTTCGCGCCGAGGCCCGATTCTCCTTGACCTTAACCTCGCGCTAACAATCTGGCGTTTGCGGTCTGGCGCTCCGGGGGAACGCCGCCGCTGCCGGGACGTGGCCGGCGGGTGGTGTGTGACAATGGGCTGCGGCATGGATCCGAGTCGCAAGCGTGCCATCCGCCTCACCGTCGCCCTCACCGTCGCCCTGCTCCTGGCCTCGGCGCTGGTCTACACCAGCTTCGCCGCAGGCCGCGACGAGGTGACCGCCTCGCAGCTGGTCAAGAAGGCCCGTCCCGGCCAGACCTACATCCTGGCCGGGACCGTCCTCAACGGCTCGGTCCAGCGCGACGGTGGCGTACTGCTGTTCCGGGTACGCGACCCCAAGCTCAAGATGTCGGTACCGGTCCGCTACACCGGCGAGATCCCGGACCCCTTCGCCCCCGGCCGCGGCGTCCTGGTCGACGTGCACGAGGGCACGGGCAAGAGCTCCTTCGTCGGCGAGGCCAATACGCTGACCACGAAGTGCCCCTCCAAGTACCAGGCAGCGTCCGGCTCGTATTGATGGGTAGCGCGACCTGATGGCCGGCGCCGGTCGCGTCCTGTTGATCCTGTGCCTGCTGACCGGGCTCTACGGGCTGGGCGCCTCGTTGTACGGGGCGCGCACGGGCCACCACGAGTGGGTCGATTCGGGCCGCCGGGCGATGTACTCGATCCTCGGGATGGCGGCGATCGCCTTCGTGATCCTCGACGTCGCCTTCATCAGCTCGGACTTCTCCTACAACATCGTGGCCAGCGGGTCGAGCACCACGACGCCGTTCCTCTACCGCGCCGCGGCGATCTGGTCCACGCAGCAGGGCTCGCTGCTGCTGTGGGTGATGCTGCTGTCGTTCTGGTCCAGCCTGGCCCTGTTCCTCACTCGCCGGCGCGTGCGCGAGATCGTCCCCTACGCCCAGTCGGTCCTGTTCGGGTTCTCCATCTTCTTCGTGGGGCTGATCGTCCTCTTCGCCAACCCGTTCGCCACCAGCGCCAACCCGCCGACGGAGGGCGCCGGGCTGGACCCGCTGCTGCGCCACACGACGATGATGGTCCATCCCCCGACGCTCTACTCGGGGTTCACGCTGCTGCTCGTGCCCTTCGCGTTCTGCATCGGCGCGCTGGCCAGTGGCCGCCTCGGCGCCGAGTGGATCCAGGTCACCCGGCGCTTTGCCCTGGCCGGGTGGCTGTGCCTGGGCATCGGCATCCTGCTGGGCGCACGCTGGTCCTACACCGAGCTGGGATGGGGCGGCTACTGGGAGTGGGACCCGGTGGAGAACGCCGCGCTGATGCCGTTCCTGGTCTGCACCGCGTACATCCACTCGATCATGATCCAGGAGAAGCGCGGGATGCTGAAGGTGTGGAACGCCTCGCTCATCCTGCTCGCCGGGACGCTGGCCATCGTGGGCGACTTCCTGGTGCGCTCGGGGATCCTCAGCTCGATCCACGCCTTCGTCTCTGACCCGACCCTCAACATCGCTTTCGTCGTGCTGGTCTCGGCGATGGTGCTCGGCTCGGTATGGCTCGTGACCTACCGGCGCGCGGGCCTGAGCAGCGACCACCGGCTGGACTCGCTGGTCTCACGCGAGGGCGTGTTCCTGATCCAGAACATGGTGCTGGTGGCGCTCGCCGCCGTCGTGTTCTGGCTCACCTTCTTCCCGCTCATCTCCGAGGCGATCACCGGCACGCAGACGTCGGTCGGGCCGCCCGTGTTCGCCCACTTCGTGGTGCCCCTGGCCCTGATCGTGGTGGCGCTCTCCGGGATCGGGCCGATCATCGCGTGGCGCCGCGTCACGCCCGCCAAGCTCAAGCGCAGCTTCGCGTTCCCCGTGGGCGTGGGGCTGGGCACCCTGCTGTTGCTCGCGTTCGTCTCCGGGGTGACCCAGCACGTTTTCGCGTACCTGATGTTCGGCTTCGGGGCGTTCGTGGTGGCCAGCGTGGCCCAGGAGTTCTTCCGCGGCGCCCGGGCCCGGCGCGCGATGACCGGCGATTCCCCGGGCTGCGGCGGTGGTGGGGCTGGTGCGGCGCAACCGGCGGCGCTACGGCGGCTACCTGGTGCACGCCGGGGTGGCGATCGCGCTGGTCGGTGTGGCCGGGTCGACGTCGTTCCAGCACCAGCGCTTCGCGACGCTCTCGCCCGGGCAGAGCGTCCACCTCGACGGCTACACCCTGCGCTACACGCACCCGACGGCGCTGGCGACCGCCCAGAAGGTCTCCTTCGGCGCCACGCTGGCGGTCAGCAAGGGCGGGCACCACGTCACCACGCTGCACACCAGCTACGGGCTCTACCCGTCGCTTGACCCGATGCACCCCGTCGGGCGCTTCCTCAACACCTCCGACGGCGCTCAGACCGAGAGCCGCGTCGGCCTGGACGCCGGGGCGCTGCGCGACCTGTGGGTGGTCATCTCGCCCAACCTGGGCCGGCTGCAGAGCCTGGTCAGCGAGGGCGACGTGCAGATCTCCCGCGCCCTGAACGCGGCTGAGAGCCTGCCTCCCGCCCAGCGCGCCTCGCAGCTGAACACCATCTTCCAGCTGCGCGACATCCTCATCAACGAGCTCGCCCAGCGCTTCGTCTCCCATCCGTGGGCCTCGACGTTCCTGGTCGAGGTCTCGCCGCTGGTGATGTGGTTGTGGATCGGCGCCATCATCGCGGCGCTCGGCGGACTCATCGCACTGTGGCCCGCGCCGCGCCGCGTGCGCCCCGGGGCGCGGACGGTGAGCCTCCGGGAGCGGCTGGCGGCGCGGCCCGCGCGCTCTGCCCCCGCCGAGCCCGAGCCCGAGCCCGAGCGCGAACGCGAGCTGGTCTGACCGTGGCCTATGTGCTCGTCCTCGTCGTGCTGGCCGGCGTCGTCTACCTCATCAGCGGCCCGCTGCGCGCCGCGCATCGTCCCGACGATCCAGGGACCGAGGCGGCCGACGTGGCCGAGCTGGAGGCGGCCCGGGATGCCAAGTACCGCGAGATCCGCGACGCCGAGCTCGACATGCGCACCGGCAAGCTGTCTGACGAGGACTACGCGGCGCTCGACGGATCGCTGCGGACCGAGGCGGTCGAGATCCTGCACGAGCTCGACGAGGCACGATCTCACGAGCGGGTAGCATCGGGCTCATGACCGCGGTCCTAGATCTCGTCCAGGTGGCCATCAGCGTGGGGCTCATCTTCCTCATCCTCATGCACTCCGGCAAGGATGCGGGCCTGTCGGGCGCCTTTGGCGTCGGCACGGGCGCGGGGCCGCTGGGCGGTGGCTCGCTGGTCGAGCGCAACCTGAACCGGTGGACAGTCGGGTTCGCCATTGCCTTTGTCGTCAACACGATCGTCCTGATCAGGATCGGCTGAGACGCGCGCCCGACCGGGCGCGCGGACCTGCCGGGTCAGTGGCGCTGGTCGACCCGGTCGTTCTGGGCGCCGAGGCGGTCGACCAGTCGCAGCAGGTCCAGCGGGCTGAACGGCTTGGTCAGGAACAGGTCGGCGCCGGCCGCCTCGGCCTGGGCCTCGATGCGGTCTCCGTGCGAGGCGGTGAGCATGACGATGGTGGCCGCGCTGGTGGCCGGATTGCTACGCAGCTCGCGGCAGGCGGCGATGCCGTCCATCCGCGGCATGTCGACGTCGAGGAAGACGATCGCGGGCAGCTCACGCTGGGCCACCTCCACCGCCTGGACGCCGTCGCCGGCCTCGAACAACTGGAACTCCGAGACGTCCTCGAGCGTCGTCGCCACCAGCTTGCGGATGAATGGGTCGTCGTCGACGACCAGCACGCCGCGCTTCATCGGGCCCCTCTCGGTCGGTTCACCTGTGGCCCCTCTCGAGACACCACTATGCGTCGCGTCCGATCTGGACGAACGTCGCGTCATCGATCTCACGGAAGGCCTCGATCACGTCGGGGTCGAAGTGGGTGCCCGACTCCTCCATGATCATCGCGCGCGCCTGGCGCAGCGGGAAGCCGACCCGGTAGGGCCGGTCGGTGGTCAGCGCGTCGAGCACGTCGGCGACGGCGAACACGCGCGCGGCGAGCGGGATCTTCTCGCCCGCCAGCCCGTCGGGGTAGCCCAGGCCGTCCCAGCGCTCGTGGTGGGAGCGCACGATCTCGGCGGCCTCGGTGAGGAACTCGACCTGCCCGACGATCTCCGCGCCGATGGCGGGGTGACGCGCCATCAGCGACCGCTCCTCGGTGGTGAGGGGGCCGGGCTTGTAGAGGATCGAGTCGGGCACCGCCACCTTGCCGATGTCGTGCAGCAAAAAGCCGAATTCGAGCTCGGGGGCATCGTGCCGCGGAACTCCGGCGACGCGGGCGATCTCGACGCCGTAGGCGGCGACGCGCTCGGCGTGCTTGCCGGTGTAGGCGTCGCGGGCCTCGACGGCGTTGGACAACGCCCGCACGGTGGCGCGGTAGGAGCGGGTCAGCTGCTGGGTGAGCGCGCGCTCCTCCTTGAACGTGTCGCGCAGGTCCGCGGCATAGCGCTCGAGCTGCAACTCCTTGTCGGCAGCCTCGCGCTCACGGCGGGCGAGCTCAGCGCGCAACCGCGCGATCTCCCGCGTGAGCTCAGCCTCGGTGTTCAGCTCCACCGGCAACTCGACTCGCTTGTTCTCGATCTCCGCGCAAAGCAGATAGGAGGGCAGGAGCTGCGTCCTGGACAGGTACGACCTCAAGCCCCAGATTGACGATACCCGAGGGCGTCGGGGATTCTCCGTCTGAGAATAGGATCACCGCTCGCCGAAGTCGACGGCCCCGCAGGTCCAAAGCTTGCAAAACCGCCTGAGGGTTGCGAATTCCTACGTCGATCAATGCTACTTCGAACCTCCGCTCCCCGCACACTCGTGCGGCTGCCGCACCAGACGTCTCCCACTGATGCTCGATGCCGAGCTCGTCCAGCGCGGGCTCCAGGTTCGGCTGGAGCTCCTCGCGCCCGACGATGAGGACCCGGCTGCGGCCGGCCCGCACCGCGGCGGCGAGCACATTGCGCAGTTCGGCGGCGTCGATCGGCTTGGCCACCACCCACTCGCCCGAGAGCTCGCTGCGCGCCGAGAACACCGACACGAACACGATCGGCGTGGCCCGCAGATCGGGGTCGGCGCGGATCTGGCGCAGCACCTCGAACCCGTCCATCGAGGGCATGAGGATGTCCAGGGTCACCGCGTCGTAGCGCTCGCTGCGCAGGGCGAGGAGGGCCTGCTCCCCGCTGGTGGCGATGGTGGTGTCGACGTCCAGCGGTGCCAGTTGGTCGGCGATGAGCTCGGCCACCTCGGGCTCGTCGTCGACGATCAGCACGCGGCGGCCCTGGATCACGTCCAGGGCGTCCGCGTTCTCGGCCGCCACCGCTGCGGGAATGAGGACGTGGAAGGTGGTGCCGCGGCCGGGCTCGGAGTCGACCTCGATGACTCCATGGTGCAGGTCGACGAGCGACTTGACGATCGACAGGCCGAGGCCCGTGCCGGGCGAAGACTCGTTGCCGCTGCGCGCACGGTAGAAGCGTTCGAAGGCGCGCTCGGTCTCTTCGGCGGTCATGCCGATGCCGGTGTCGGCGATGACGATCCTCACCCACGCACGGTCGGCCTCGACGCCGACGTGGATACGCCCGCCCTCGCCCGTGTAGAGGTGGGCGTTGGTGAGCAGGTTGCCGATCACCTGGCGGATCCGCTCGGGGTCGGCCATGGCCAGGGGCAGCGTGGGGGCGACGTAGATGCCCAGCGTCTGGTGCTTGGCGAGGATCCGCGGGCCCATCAGCTCTGCGAGCTCCTGGACGGCCTCGCCGATGTCGATCGGGCGGGCGTTGATCTCGACGTGGTCGGCCTCGAGCCGCGCGACGTCCAGCAGGTCGTTGACGAGCTCGACGAGGCGGTCGGTGGAGCGCTTGATGATGTCCAGGAACTCCAGCTGGCGGGCCGACATGCTGTCGGGGCTGCGCTCGAGCAGCTCCACGAAGCCCTTGATCGAGGTGAGCGGGCTGCGCAGCTCGTGCGAGGCGGTGGCGACGAAGTCCGACTTGGCGCGCTCCAGCCGCGCCCGCTCGGTCACATCGCGCACGGTCCAGACGATGCCGCTGGAGGTGTCGTCGCCCATCGGCGCGGCGGTGACGGCCAGGATCCGCCCGCCGTGATCGATGACCACCTCGCGCTCGAGCGCCGTGTGCAGCGCGGGCAGCGGGCTAGTGGGGTCATCGACGCTGCGGCCCGGCGCCAGCTCGCGCACGAGCTCGGCGGCCCGGGGGTTCATGGTGGCGATGGCGCTGGAGGCGGACTCGGTGACGATCAGCCCGTCTCCGAGGCTCTCGATCGTCACCGCCAGCCTCCGGCGCTCGTCCTCGATGCGGCGCTGGGCCGAGGCGAGGTCGTCGGCCATTGCATTGAAGGCCAGCCCCAGCTCGCGCAGCTCGCGCGGGCCGCTGGGCTGCACTCGCCGCTCGAGCCGTCCCGAGGCGAGCTCGCCGCTGGCGCCGACGAGCTCGTCCAGCGGCCGGCGCATGGACCGCACCAGGCCCGCGATGAGCACGAGCGCGGCGATGAGGGCGAGCACCCCGGCGACGATGGCGACCGTGATGGCGTCGCGCGAGCGGTTGCGGTCGCGGTCTGAGGCCTGGTCCTGGCGGACCCGCTGGCGAGCCTGGAGCTGGTCAGCGACCGTGGCGGCGCTGGCCAGCGTGCCGCCACCGGCGCTGGCGGACTTCAGCCGGCCGCGCTGGGCCTGGGCGACGGCGAGGCGCTGCAATGAGATCTGGCGGGCGAGGAGCTTGGCGCTCGGGGCGTCGGACGCGGCCAGCGCGGTGGCCGCCTGAGCCGAGCGGTCGAACGCCGCGGCCGCCTGACGACGGGCAGCAGGGGCCAGCGGTCCGGTGGCGTCGTGGGCGATCTCCACCTGCACGACGCCGGCGCTGGTGAGATTGGCGACCGCCGTCCCCAGGTCCGAGCTGCGGGCGAGGACGTTCTCGTAGCTCTGGCGCGCGCTGTAGAGGCTGGCGATCCCGGCGGCGGCCACGGAGGCGAGCGCGATCGCCAGGCCGATCAGCGCAAGGCGCAGCGAACGTGCGATCGAGAAGCGACCCATGTGCCGGTACCCCACGGTAGAGGGGCGGGGATCGTAGCGGTGCGGTGCGAGTTGTTCGCCTCCGTGCAGGTAATGCGGTCTTTTCGTAACAAGAAGCTCCAAATGAGGAGGTTTCGTCAGAGGCCGTCACTAGCCTTCAGGAAAATGGGCTTAGTCCGCGCATGGCGGCGACAGATCTATGGGGCTTCGTTGGTCGCGATCCTCATTCCGGCCGCCATCATCGCGGCGCTGTTCGCGGCCACCGGGGGCGGCCCGCTGCATGGGCTCGGCACCCTGGGCCAGGTGTTCAGCGGCCCGGCGATCCCCGGTGGCAACCTGTCCGCTCGGGTCTCTGAGGGCTCGAAGCCGGCGCTGCCCGGCAGCGGCGGCGCGGGTGCCGCGGCTTTGCGCGGCCACAGCCCGGTGATCGGTCAGGCGCTGACGGGCAGCGCACCGGTGCTCCGCGGCTCGTCGGGTCCGCACGGCTCCCCGGTGGCGCCGCTGAACCTGGGTACCACGCCCAGCGCGCCCAGCAACGGCGGCCAGCTGCACGGCGGCTCGGGCGGGGGTGGCAGCGGCGGCTCTCCCAACCCGACGCCACAACCTCCGGCGAGCCCGCCGGCGACGACGCCGACGACCACCACCACCACGACGACGACCGACGGCACCACGGCGGCCTCGCTACCTCCGATCGTGGCCGTGCCGCCACCGCCGGTGACCACCACGACCACGACGACGACGCCCACCACCGCGACGACCACCACCACGCCGACGACCAGGACGACGACCACGACGACGACGACCCGCACCACCACGACGAGTACGACGAAGACGACGACCACGCCGACGACCAAGACGACGACCACGACCAAGACGACGACCACGCCGACGACCAAGACGACGACCACGCCCACCACGAAGACCACCACCACCACGACCGTGACCCACACCACGACCACGGTCAAGGCGCCCACCACCAAGACGGGCACCCACCCGATCGGCAACGATGCCCCGGTGCTGGCCACCACGGTGGCGCAGGCCGAGCGCGGCTCGGCCATCTTCACCGGCTGCACCGGCGACTGGGGAGTCGCCCTCTCGGGCCATATCGAGTAGGTCGTTCGCGACTGCAACTTTCTCTGCACACGCAGGAGAAAGCCGCGTCGCGCCGCCGGTCTTGCTAGCTTCGCGACGTCCGCAGAAGACGGCCCCGGGATGCGGTCCACGCCGCCCCGCCGTCTCGCTGCATGGTGTCACGACGACCGCATGCCCAACGCCCGTCGCTTCGCATACCCGTTCCTACTGGCCGTCGCGGTGCTGGCTCTCAGTGCCGTCCCGGGCTGGGCGGATCTGAGCAGCCGTTACCAGGCGGGCCGCCAGCGCGCCAACCAGCTGCGCTCGGAGATCTCCGCCCAGAGCGCGAAGATCCAGGGTTATCAGGGCACTGTCAACAACCTCGAGGCGCGCCTGACCGCGATCGAGAACGCGCTGGGCGTCCAGGAGCGGCTGCTCTCCAACGTGTCCATCCAGCTCGCGGCGGCGCGCAAGCGGCTGGTCGGCCTGAAGGCCAGCGAGGCGCGCGACCAGCAGACCCTCGCCGCTCAGCTGCGGGCCGACTATGAGTCGCCCCCGCCCAACCTCGTCAGCGTCGTCGTCGACGCCCGGGGCTTTGACCAGCTCGTCAACGGCGTGCGCAACCTCACCGCCATCCGCCGCAGCAACGTGGCGACGATGCAGCGGGTCGTCGAGGACCGCAAGGCGGTCCAGGCCCAGGCGGCCGAGCTCACGACGGTGCAGGCGCGGCGACGCCGGGAGGCGGCCGCGATCCTGGTCGAGCGCGACAACGTGACCCAGCTGCGCCTCTCCATCGTCGACAAGCAGTTGCGCGCCGAGCACATCCGCGGGGCGACGGCGGCCAAGCTGACCACGCTGAAGAAGGCGCTCGAGCACGAGGCCTCGGTGCTCGATGCTCAGGCCGCGCGCCAGCAGGCTCTCACCGGGAGCGGCGGCAGCGGAGTGGCTCCGCCTCCCGGCGGGTGCGTCAACACCCCGTTCGTGGCCCACGGCGGCGAGTGGGGGTTCTTCCAGGCGGCGGGGACCGACTACAGCGTCAACCAGACGCCGATTATCGCCGCGCGCCTGGACGCGTTGGGCAAGGCGCTGCACCTGCACCTGATCGGCATCTCCGGGTACCGCTCGCCCCAGCACTCCGTCGAGGTCGGTGGCTTTGCCGACGACCCGCACACCCAGGGGATCGCCTCTGACACCCCCGGCGTGGAGGGCGTGCCCGAGGCCACGCTCGAGCAGTTCTGCCTCACCCGGCCCTTCCCCGGCGCGCGCGAGGCCGATCACATCCAGGAGTCCTGACGTTCCCGCCCGACGTCATCGTCGTGGGTGCCGGATCGGCGGGGTGCGCGTTGACGCGCCGCCTGGTCGACGCCGGCGTCACCGTGCTCCTGCTCGAGGCGGGCGGCCCCGACGACAGCCCGGCGATCCATGACCCGGCTCGCTTTCACGAGCTGTGGCTGGCCCCCGAGGACTGGGCCTATTACACGGCGCCCCAGGCGCAGGCGGCCGGGCGGTCGCTGCATTGGCCGCGGGGCAAGGTACTGGGCGGCTCGAGCTGCCTCAACGGGCTCATCCACGTGCGCGGCGCCCGCAGCGACTACGAGGAGTGGGTGCGGCTGGGGGCCGAGGGCTGGAGCTGGGACGACGTGCTGCCGGCGTTCGTGCGCATGGAGGACTTCGACGGCGGTTCCTCGGAGTTGCACGGCAGCGGGGGCCCGCTGCGGATCATGAGCCGCTATGACCTGGCTCCCGTCCACGAGGCGATCGTCGCCGCCGCGCAGGAGATCGGGGTGGCCCACAACCCCGACTACAACGGCGGTGTGCTGGACGGGGTGGCCCAGATGCAGCTCACCGTCCGCGACGGCAGGCGCGACAGCGCCGCGGCCGCGTACCTGCGGCCGATCATCGACGCCCCCAATCTGCGCGTGGTCACCGGCGCCCACGCCCACCGCCTGCTGCTCGACGGTGACCGGTGCACCGGCGTCGAGTTCGCCCACGACGGCGAGCTTCAGCGGGCCCACGCGGGCGGCGAGGTCGTCATCAGCGCGGGCGCGATTGAGTCCCCGGCACTGCTGCTGCGCTCGGGCCTGGGGCCGGCGGCCGATCTGCGGGCCCTGGGCATCGACGTGGCCGCCGACCTGCCCGGCGTCGGCCTCAACCTCCACGACCATCTGCTGTCGCCGTCGATCTGGTCCGCCGAGCGGGAGATCGTCCCGTTCGAGCAAGGGCTGTCGCCGATCCAGACGCACCTGTGGTGGCGCAGCCGCTCGGACCTGCCCGGCCCCGACACCCAGCCGATCCACTTCAGCGTCCCTCTGTATGAGCCGTGGATGGAGGGTCCGCCCAACGCCTTCACGCTGCTGGGGGGCATGGTCCGGCCCCAGAGCCGGGGCTCGATCCGCCTCAGCGGCCCGGGCGCCGCCGATCCGCTGGTGATCAATCCGCAGATCCTCTCGGCCGAGGCCGACCTCGAGGCGCTCGAGGCCTCGCTGGCCCAGATGCGCGAGATGGGGACCGCGCCCGCGCTCAGGGCATGGGGCGCGCGCGAGCTCTATCCCGGCCCCGAGATCACCACCGCGGCGCAGGTCCGCGATTACGTGCGGCGCACTGTGATCAGCTACCACCACCAGGTCGGCACGTGCAAGATGGGTGTCGACGCCGAGGCGGTGGTGGACCCGCGGCTGCGCGTGCACGGGATCGCAGGGCTGAGGGTCGCCGACGCGTCGGTCATGCCGGCGGTCATCTCGGGCAACACCAACGGGCCCAGCCTGATGATCGGAGAGCGGGCGGCGGACTTCATCGCCGCCGACGCCGCGGCTCAGAGTGCCGAGCGCACCTCGGAGGCTGCGCGCTCGCCCGAGCGCACAGCCCCGTCCATGTAGCCCATGAACACCTCGGAGGTCTCGGTCCCGGCCCAGTGGATCCGGCCGATGGGCGCGCGCAGCGCGGCCCCGTAGTCGGTCCACACGCCGGGCGGCAGGTAGCCCTCGTAGCAGCCGCGCGTCCACGGCTCCTCAGACCAGTTGTGCTCGATGAGCATGCGCGGGTGCGCCGCCTGGGCGCCGAACAGCCGGGTGAAGGAGGCGAGCACGGCCTTGCGGCGGGGGGCCGCGCCCTGGGTCGTGAGCCGGCGGGCGTCGCTACCGGTCACGAACCCCAGCAGCACCCCCGGCGTCCCGCTCGGCGGGGAGTTGTCATAGGTGAGGCGCACCGGCGAGCGGTCGCTGTTGCTGTAGGCGCTGAGCCCCTCGGCGCGCCAGAAGGGCTTGGGGTAGACCGCCTCGTACTTGATCACCGAGCCCTGGGGCACGCGCTGGGTGAGCTGGTCGCGCGGGGCGGGGAGCGGCGGGTCGTAGTCGATCCGTCCTGCCAGCGAGGGGGCCATGGCCACGATCACCGCCTGGCCGTGCCAGGTGCCCGCATCGGTGGTCACGGTGACCCCGTGCCCGGTGTGAGCGATGCGCCGCACCGGCGCGTCGAGGACCACCCGCTTGCCCAGCTGCTTGGCCATCCGGATCGACACGAGCTGGGAACCGCCGACGAAGCGCGAGTCCTGCGCCCCGCCCGCGGTGCTGGTGAGGTTGATCACCCCGTTGCCCGAGTGGTAGTAGAAGAGCGCGTGCAGGAGCGAGAGGTCGCGCGGTTCGGCGGCGAACACGGCCTCGGTGGCGAGATCGAAGAGGAAGCGCGCGCCCGGAGTGCTCGAGTTGGCCAGCTTCCAGGTCTCGAGCGTCTGGCCGTCGAGCGCGAGCGCGTCGGGCGCCGTCCACGGCTTGTCGAGGGGAACCGTCGAGGTCAGCTGCACGATCTTGGACAGCAGGGTGGTGAAGTCGGCGGCATCGGCCGGCGGCAGAGGCGGGATGAGCCCGGTGAAGTGCGTCTGCTGCCCGAGGTACTCGAAGATCTGGGCGCCCTTGGTGTAGGTCTTGAACGTGTGGATGCCCAGTGCCCTGGCCCGCGCCTTGAGCCGGTCCTGGCCGGGGCCGACCCACTGGCCGCCCACCTCCACGACCTCCCCGTTGCCGACCGGGTGGTTGAGCGTTCGCCCACCGACGCGGTCGCGCGCCTCGAGCACCACCACCGAGTGCCCGGCGTGGACCAGATCCGCGGCGGCGGTCAGGCCGGCCAGCCCGGCCCCGACGACGATCACGTCGACCTGGCGTGCCCCTCCCCCCGAGCGGCCCTTGCCGGTCGCGGCGGCGGCGGACGCGGCGTCGGTGGCCAGCGCGGCGGCGGCGGCGCCGACGATCGCTTCGCGGCGCGAGATCTGAGTCATCGGCCGGCCACGATGCAGCCGGCACGGCTGCGGTCCGCGGGGACGGGGAGATCGGCGACGAGCGCGGTCTGGACGTAGCGGTCGCTGCGCAGCAGGCCGTTGCCGGCGGCGCGCAGGGTGCCGCGACCGGCGTCGGCCACGACCCACGGCGCCAGCGCGAGAAACGGCGGCTTGTTGCCGGCGTACGCGCGGTTGGCGGGGTCGTCATCGCCGGCTACGAACCGGGCGTCGCCGACGTAATGGCAGCCGCGGCCGCGCAGCCCGCGCTGGAGGATCGCGCTCTGGCCGTCAAACGGGGTGTCTGCGAGGTTGCCGACCATGAACGGGTTGACAGCGTATGCGAAGTGAACGCTGGGATCGGTGACCGCCCGATACGCCGAGCCCATCCATGACAGGGGCTGCCAGTGCTCGAGCGAGTCGCTGCCGTCACCGCCCGTCCATGCCCCGTCGTTGGCGTCGGCCTGGATGACGACGTTGGCCCCGACGCGGTCCAGGCAGCGCATGTAGGTCCTGGCCACGTCGTCACACGCGTGAGCGCGCGTGGCTGTCCCGTATTCGAATGCGGGCAGGCTGGTGGCGATCCCCAGACGTGCCCCGGTGCCGGGGATGGCGACGGGCTGGAGGTTTCGTCTCGCCGCGGCGCCGCCGGAGGGGCCGGGCCTGAAGCCCAGGGCCTGCTCGAAGCTCGTCAGCGGGACCTTGCGGTTGTCGGCGATGAGGTTGGCCAGCGGCGGGGGAGCGTGGCGGTGAATGGCGCGCGGTCCCCACACGAACGTCTGGTCATAGGCCATGCCGGCGGTCGGTGCGTAGACGCTGGTGATGTTCGGGGTGGCCGGGTCGCGTAGTGCCGCCACCGCGGCCGGGTTGCGCGTGAGGGCGAATGGCGCCTGCGTGTTGGAGGCGACGACGTAGAGGTGATATCGGCGTGCCTCGCTGGCCATGGTCGTCATGAACACGCGCACGAACGTGTCGGTGGCGGCGATGAAGCCGCGACCGGGCTGCTGGGCCAGTGGCGGGTAGCGGGACTGCAGGTAGGTGAGGGCGCGGCCGTAGCCGGTGTTGATCTCGGCCAAGGTGGCCAGGGTCAGGCACAGGTCCCCGCTGCAGCCGTTGCCACGGCGCAACAGGGCGCGGGCGCCGGCAGCCCGGGGGCCGACGGCGATCGTCTCCAGGCCGATGTCCTCGCCGAAGACGACCAGGTTGGGACGGCCCGTGGCGAGGTGAGGGAGGACCTCGGTGCGCAGCGCGCAGTCGATGGCGTGCCGGTAGTCGGCGGCGGTGGCGATCTGAGCCGGGTGCTGCTCGAGCTGGACGGCAAAGGCCCGCAGGGCGTGGGGGCGCGGGTCGGCGGCGATGGCCGGCCGGCCCCAGTGCGGGCAGCTCGCCACGCGCGCGGCCGCCGACGATGCAAGGGCTGCGATCAGGGCCACCACAGCCCCCGCCAGCAGCGCTGATCTCCTCATTGCCGGGGCAGGCTATCGATTGACCGTCTGCGCTGGACATCTGTTCGCATAGCGCTCGTTCGGTCGCTATGCGACCAAATAACGCGATAGATTCCCAACTCAGTGATGTCCGAGCGAACGCAGGTGGCGATCATCGGCGCCGGTCCAGCGGGGCTGCTGCTCGGTCAGTTGATGCACCGCCACGGCATCGACGCGGTCATCCTGGAGGCTCGGAGCCGCGACTACGTGGAGGCGAGGATCCGCGCCGGGCTCCTGGAGCAGGGAACGATCGAGGTGTTGCGCGAGGCCGGCGTGGGCGAGCGGATGGACGCCGAGGGCCTGGTCCATGGCGGCATCTACCTGTGCTTTGACCACACGCTGCATCACGTCCCGATACGCGAGCTGACCAACGGCCGGACGATGATGATCTACGGCCAGACCGAGGTGGTCAAGGACCTGATCGAGGTGCGGCTGCAGGCCGGCGCGCCGCTGCTCTTCGAGTGCGAGGACGTGACCGTCGAGGGTCTGGACCACGACGAGCCGGTGGTCCGCTACCGCTACGAGGGCACCGAGCGCGAGTTGCGCTGCGACATCGTCGCGGGATGCGACGGCTTTCACGGCATCTGCCGTCCCACCATCCCCGAGGATTCGCTCACCACCTGGGGCCGTGAGTACCCCTACGCCTGGCTCGGGATCCTGGCCGACGTCGCCCCGTCCACTGACGAGCTCATCTACGCCTACAGCGACCGAGGCTTTGCGCTGCACACGATGCGCTCGCTCACGCGCAGCCGCCTCTACCTCCAGGTGGACCCGGACGAAGACATCGCGAACTGGTCCGACGACCGCATCTGGTCAGAGCTGCACCAGCGACTGGCCTCAGACGGCTGGGAGCTCAACGAGGGCCCCATCCTGGACAAGGCGATCACGCCGATGCGCAGCTTCGTGGCCGCGCCGATGCGTTACCGCTCGCTGCTGCTGGCCGGGGACGCCGCCCACATCGTGCCGCCCACGGGCGCCAAAGGGCTGAACCTGGCCGTGGCCGACGTCACCGTTCTCGCCGATGCCCTCCTCGCGCACTTCAGCGGGGGCTCGGACACCGGCCTGGACGAGTACTCGGACCGGTGCCTGACGCGGGTGTGGCGCGCCCAGCACTTCTCGTGGTTCATGACCACCATGCTGCACCTCGATCCCCACGACGACTCCTTCGGCCGCGAGCTGCAGCGCTCGCAGCTGCGCTACGTCACCACGTCGACCGCCGCGGCCACGTCGCTGGCTGAGAACTATGTCGGGCTGCCGCTGGAGCAGACCGCGCCCTCGGCGGTGACCCGGTGACCGAGATCACGTCACTGAGCGAGGCGGTCGCCGAGATGGTGCACGACGGCGACGCCGTGGCCATCGAGGGCTTCACCCACCTGATCCCGTTCGCCGCCGGCCACGAGATCCTGCGCCAGGAGCGCCGCGACCTCGAGCTCATCCGCATGACCCCGGACATCCTCTATGACCAGATGATCGGGATGGGGGCGGCGCGCAAGCTCGTGTTCTCCTACGGCGGCAACCCGGGCGTGGGCTCGCTGCACCGTTTCCGCGACGCCGTCGAGCACGACTGGCCGCACGCCATCGAGCTCGAGGAGCACAGCCACGCCGGGATGGCCAACCGCTACTCCGCCGGTGCCGCCCGGCTGCCGTTCGCGGTCATGCGCGGCTACGTGGGGACGGACCTGGCCGCCCACACGCGCGTCAAGCCGATCACCTGTCCCTTCACCGGGGAGGCGCTGGTGGCGGTGCCGGCGCTGCGGCCGGACGTGGCCGTCGTCCACGCCCAGGAGGCCGATCGTGCCGGCAACGTCCAGCTGTGGGGCATCCCCGGCGTGCAGAAGGAGGCCGTGCTGGCCGCCGACCGTGCACTGGTCACCGTGGAGCGGATCGTCGACGAGCTCGAGCCCAGGCCCGGCGGAGTGGTCATCCCGGGTTGGGTGATCGAGGCGGTGGCGGTGGCGCCCGCCGGGTCCCAGCCCTCATACAGCATGGGGATCACCACCCGCGACAACGAGTTCTACCGCTTCTGGGACAAGCTCAGCCGTGATCGCGACGAGTTCGAGTCGTGGATGCGCGAGCACGTGTTGGAGCCCAGCCAGGACGTCGCCTCCCGATGACCGCCACCAACGAACAGGCGACGTCGGGCGAGGTGCAGACCGTGGTCGCCGCGCGGCGCCTGGAACACGCGAAGTCCGTGTTCATCGGCGTGGGACGGCCGAGCACGGCGGCGATCCTGGCCCGGATGGTCCACAACCCCGCCTTGGTGCTCGTCTACGAGTCGGGAACCATCGGCGCCAAGCCCTACCACATCCCGCTCTCGATCGGGGACGGGGAGCTGGCCGAGACCGCTGACGCCGTCGTGTCGGTGCCCGAGATGTTCAACTACTGGATCGGCCCGGGGCGCGTGGAGGTGGCCTTTCTCGGCGCCGCCCAGGTTGACCGTCTGGGGAACCTCAACTCGACCGTCATCGGCGACTATGACCGTCCCAAGACCCGCCTTCCGGGCGCCGGCGGCGCGCCCGAGATCGCCGCGGGCTGCCAGGAGGTGGTGGTCATCGCCCCGCACTCGCCGCGGACCTTCGTCGATCACCTGGACTTCCGCACCACTGTGGGCTACGGCGACGGACCGGGCGACCGGGCACGGTTGGGCTTCCGAGGCCGCGGCCCCACCGCCGTGGTCACCGACCTCGCCGTCCTGGAGCCCGACCGCGACACCTGTGAGCTGACCCTCACCCAGATCCACGACGGCGTCGAGGTCGACCAGGTCCAAGCGGCCACCGGCTGGGACCTGCGCGTTGCCGGCGATCTGCATCACACCCCGCCTCCCACCGACGAGGAGCTCTCGGCCCTGCGCGAGCTCCTCGGCCGCTGACCCGCCCCACCAGAGATCGAGAGGGGACTGACCCAGAGATGAGTACCGAGGAGAAGACAGAGCCGATCTACGCGCCGGTCGTCGACACGCCCACCAATTACGTGCGCGAACCGGCCGGCGCCCACCCTCCGCTGGACTATCCGCCGTATAAGTCCACCACGCTGCGACATCCCACGCAGCCGCTCATCTACCTGCCGCAGACGATCACGGAGGTGACCGGCCCGGCGCTCAGCGAGACCCTGGCGATCACGCCCGGCGATGCCGACCTCACGCGCCAGCACGAGGGCGAGCCGATCGGCGAGCGGATCACGGTCTCGGGGCGCCTCTTCGACACCGAGGGCAAGCCGCTGCGCAACACGCTGGTCGAGGTGTGGCAGGCCAACGCCTGCGGCCGCTACCGCCACCGCTGGGACAACTGGCCGGCCCCTCTGGACCCCAACTTCTCCGGCGCCGGCCGCTGCCTGACCGACGATGAGGGTCGCTACCGCTTCACCACGATCAAGCCCGGTCCGTATCCATGGGGCAACCACTACAACGCGTGGCGTCCCGCCCACATCCACTTCAGCCTGATGGGGCGCGCCTTCACGCAGCGTCTGGTCACGCAGATGTACTTCCCGGGCGACCCGTTCTTCGCCTATGACCCGATCTTCAACTCGGTGCGCGACGAGGCCGCGCGCGATCGCATGGTCTCGCGCTTCTCGATCCATGGGACCCAGCCCGACTGGGCGGCGGCCTACGAGTTCGACATCTACCTGCGCGGGCCCGCGGCCACACCGTTCGAGGAGGCGCATTGATCTTCCAGACCACCCCGTCGCAGACGGTGGGCCCGTACTTCGCCATCGGACTGCCATGGGCGGACGGGCCCCACGCCGTCGACCCGGAGACGCCGGGGGCGATCACGATCACCGGCACCGTCTACGACGGCGCCGGGGTGCCGATCCCCGACCATCTCATCGAGACCTGGCAGGCCGACCCCGACGGACGCTACGCCGACGTCCACGGTTACGGCGGCGCCTCGAGCCTGGAGGGCTTTCGTGGCTTCGCGCGCTACGGCGTCGAGGTGGGCGACGGCGAGTACCAGATCGTCACCGTCAAGCCGGGCCAGGTACCTGAGCCGGGCGGGCGCCTGCAGGCGCCCCACATCGCCGTGACGCTGATGGCGCGTGGGATGCTTCACCGTGTCGTGACCAGGATCTACTTCGCCGACGAGGAGGAGGCCAACGCCGAGGACCCGATTCTGGCGCTCGTCCCGCCCGACCGTCGCGGCACGTTGATGGCGACGCCCGACAACGGCGGCTATCGCTTCGACATTCGGCTCCAAGGACCAGGCGAGACGGTCTTCTTTGACGTCTGAAGGCGGGCTGTTCGGCGGCATCTACGCGCGCGGCGCGGTCGCCGCGGAGGTGAGCGACGGCGCCTGGCTGCAGGCGATGCTCGACGCCGAGGCGGCGCTGGCGCGGGCCTGCGCCGCGGAGAGCCTGATCCCTGGGCTGGCCGCTGAGGAGATCGCCGCCGCCTGCCGGGCCGAGGCCTTCGACCTCGCCCAGCTCGGCCGCGACGCCGCCGACAGCGCCACGCCGGTGGTCGCGCTGGTCAAGGCGTTGCGCGCCGCCGTCCCCGAGGCCGCGCGCGAACACGTGCACTTTGGTGCCACCAGCCAGGACATCACCGACACCGCGCTGATGCTGGTGGCGCGCCGCGCGCTGGTGCCGTTGCTGGAGGACGCGCGGGCCGCCGCCGACGCAGCGGCCGGGCTGGCCGAGCACCATCGCGACACGCCGATGATCGGCCGGACGCTGCTGCAGGAGGCCGTCCCGATCACCTTCGGTCTGCGCGCCGCCGGCTGGCTGACGGGGATCGACGCCGCGCGCCGCCGGCTCCGTCAGGTGCGCGACAGCGAGCTGGCGGTGCAGATGGGCGGCCCGGTGGGAGCGCGCGCCCCGGCCGTGGCCGCGCGCGTCGCCGCCGAGCTGGGACTGGCCGAGCCGGTCATGCCGTGGCAGGCGATCCGCATGCGTCCCGTCACGCTGGCGGCCGCTCTGGGAGCATTGGACGGCGTGCTGGCCAAGATCGCCCGGGACGTGACGCTGCTGGCTCAGCAGGAGGAGGGCGAGGTCCAGGAGGGGGGCGGCTCGGAACGGGGCGGCTCGAGCGCCATGGCCCACAAACGCAATCCGGTGGGCGCGGTCTCGGTGCTGGCGTGCGCGAAGCGCACCCCCGGGTTGGTCGCCACCACACTGGCAGCGATGGAACAGGAGCACGAACGGGCGGCGGGGGCGTGGCAGGCCGAGTGGGGGACCTACACGGAGCTGCTGAGCCTGACCGGCTCGGCGACGGCGTGGGCCCGCGAGCTGCTGGAGAACCTCATCGTCCACCCCGACCTCATGCAGGCCAATCTGGCGGGGGCGCCCACCGGGGACCAGCCGATCCCCGCCGGCGCCGGCGAGCTGGTGGACCGGGCGCTGGAGGCCCACCGCACGTGATGCCCGTCCACCGTCCCGCGCAGGCCCACCGCCGATGATCCCCGTCGACCTCAACTGCTCCGCCAGCGGCCCGGACGACGCCCCCGCCCTGCTCTTGGGGGGCTCGCTGGGCACGACGCTTGACATGTGGGAGCCCCAGGTGCCCGAGCTCTCGGCCGCGCATCGGGTGATCCGCTTCGAGCATCGCGGCCACGGCGGGTCGCCGGTCCCGACCGGTCCGTACACCATCGATGACCTGGGCAACGACGTGCTCACCATGCTCGACCGCCTGGACCTGCCCCGCGTCTCGTATTGCGGCCTCTCGATTGGCGGCATGGTGGGACAGTGGCTGGCCATCAACGCCCCCGAGCGGATCGACAAGCTGATCCTGCTGTGCACCGCGCCCTACCTGCCTCCGGCGTCGGCGTGGCGCGAGCGCGCGGCGGCGGTGCGCGCGGCGGGCACGCCCGAGGTCGTCGCCGATGCCGTCATCGGCCGCTGGTTCACCCCGGCCTATGCCGAAGCGCATCCCGATATCGTGGCGCGATATCGGGCGATGATCGCGGGCATCGACCCCGAGGGCTACGCCGGCTGCTGTGAGGCGATCGCCGCCATGGACCTCCGGGACGGCCTGGCCGGCATCACCGCGCCCACGCTTGTGGTGGCCGGTCTTCAGGACCCGTCCATCCCGCCCGAGCACGGCGAGGCGATCGCCGCCGCCATCCCGGGGGCGCGTATCGAGATCCTTGACCCCGGCGCGCACCTGGCCAGCGTCGAGCGGGGCGAGGCGGTCACGTCATTGATCGCCGGACACCTGGCGGGCCGGGCCCAGGGGGTGAGCTCATGAGCGACGCAGGCGACGACGCCGGGATGAAGGTGCGCCGGGTTGTCCTCGGCGACGAGCACGTCGACCGGGCGATCGAGCGCACCACCGAGTTCACCGCGCCGTTTCAGGAGTTCATCGCACGCTACGCCTGGGGCGGGGTGTGGACCCGCGAGGGACTGGACCGCCGCACGCGCAGCGTCATCACCCTTTCGGTGCTCACCGCCCTGGGCCGCGAGAACGAGATCGCCATGCACGTCCGCGGAGCGCTGCGCAACGGCCTGACGCCGGCCGAGATCGGCGAGATCCTCATCCACACGGCAATCTACGCCGGCGTGCCGGTGGCCAACTCGGCCTTCGCGATCGCCAACGAGGTGATCGCCGCCGAGTCGGAGCCGGGCGGGCTGGTGGATCCCGCCGGCCCGACCCAAACTGGCGATCTTCCGGACTGAGATGCCGTCCGGTTTGGGCGTCCGTGCCCGGGTTGGCTTGGTTAACCCTTGATGAAGCCGGTGCCCTTGACCGCGGCGAGGACCTTGGCGGCGGTCCAGCCGGTGTCGAGGGGGGCCGGGGCAATCGACTTGCCCAGGAACAGCCCGATCGCGCCCGAGTGCCGGGCCTCGACGGTGACGATCGACGCTGCCGTCAGCAGCACCTTGGCGTCAGAGACGTTGGGCGCCTGGCCGAGGTAGGCATGCACGCCGGTGTTCTCCAGCACGTAGGCGGTGGCGGCGAACTTGGCCGGGCTCGAGGGGATCCCCTGGAAGTCGAACTTCGGCTTCTTGACCGCCTTGGAGCCGAGCGCGCCCTTGAGCAGCTTGACGTGGGCGTTCTCGTCCTTCTGCACCGTGGCCAGGAACTGCTTGAGCGCCTTGTTGGTGATCTTGCCCGACGCGGCGGCCTCGTTGTAGAACGAGCTCTCCAGGTACTCCAGCGTCAGCGCGTAGTTGAGGATCCCGATGTCGCCCTTGCCGAAGCTGGACGGCGGGGCGCCGACCGTCTTGGCGCCGGCGGCTCCGGGAATCAACGCGCTGAGGATGGCGCCGCCGCTGAGTGCCGCGGCTCCGCCCATCGCGCCCTTGCGCAGAAACGACATCCGGGTGTCACCGGCGACCGCATCAGCGGCCTCTCGGATCGCACCATCGGTATCTACAGCTTCGAGATTGATCTCAGACATATGAAGGGGCACTGCTCCTTTCGGCTTGTTCTCCCTGTCCCGTCCACCCCTTCCTGCGGGCGCGAGGGCGGGCTGGATGACACCTATGTCAGATAACTGACATAGGCGCTAAAGCTTCTCCCGACGGCTGCCGATGTGGGGGTTAAGCGCTGTCTGCGACCGCGATCTCGGTGCTACGCACCGCCGCGCCGGTCTTGACCGCCCACCGGGGCTTGGCCAGCAGAAGCTGGATGTCGCAGATCCGTCGTTCGGCGAACCCGCCCTCGCAGTAGGCGAGATACAGGCTCCAGATCCGTCGGAAGCGCTCGTCGTAGCCGAGCTCGGCCAACTCCTTGGCGTGGGCGGCGAAGTTGTGGCGCCAACGGCGCAGGGTCTCGACGTAGCTGGGGGTGATGTCCTCGAGCCCTACCGCCTGCAGGTCCGTGTGTCGCGCGACGTTGCGCGTGATGACCTCCAGCGAGGGCAGGCAGCCACCGGGGAAGATGTACTCGCGAATGAAGGACCGAGAGGCCTTCTCCACCTCGTAGGCGCGATCGTCGATGGTGATCGCCTGCAACAGCATCGCCCCCTGCGGGGAGAGCAGGTCCGAGCAGCGGGCGAAGAAGCGGCCGATCTGCTGCCAGCCCACGGCCTCGATCATCTCGATCGAGACGAGCTTGTCGAAGCTGCCGCGAAGGTCGCGATAGTCGCGCATGAGCACCGTCACCCGGTCAGCCAGGCCGGCACGGCGGACGCGCTCGACGGCGTAATCGTGCTGCTGGCGCGAGATTGTGGTGGTGACCACGCGGCAGCCGCGGGTGGCGGCGGCGTGGACGGCAAAGCCGCCCCACCCGGTCCCGATTTCCAGCACCCGGTCCTCCGGGCCGAGCCGAAGGCGGTCGCAGACGCGCTCGAGCTTGGCCACCGAGGCGTCATGCAGCGACATCCCCGGGCGATCGAAGAGCGCGCAGGAGTACATCATCGTCGGGTCGAGCATCCGCGCGAACAGGGCGTTGCCGAGGTCGTAATGAGCGGCGATGTCGCGCCGGCTGCGTTGCCGGGTGCGGCGTGTCAGCGCTTCGCGGACGCGCTGGCGGGGCTTCCACAGCGGCGCCGAGACCGACCGGACGCGATCGATGAGCACGGCGTTGCGCGCCGCCAGGCGAATGACGGCGACGAGATCGGGCGAGTCCCACATGCCCTGGGCGTAGGCCTCGGCCAGCCCGCGGCTGCCGTGCATGAGCATCGGCCAGAAGCGCGCATCGTGGACGTCGATGGTGGCGGTCGGCGGACCCGAGCCGAACGTCTGCCGCGTCCCGCCCTCGACCACGGTGAGGCTGCCGACGCGGATCGCGCGCAGCAGCAGCGACGCCGCCGTCCGCGACGGACCTGTCGCCCGCGCGGTCATCGAGTCGCCGCCTCGGGGTGGCGGTGCACGCGCGCGCCGCGGAGCTTGAGTCCCAGCGCATGTCCGTAGATGAGGGCGAGCACGCGGGCGGTGGCCAGCGGGTGGCGAGCGGTCATCCGTGCCACCGCGCCGCGCGTGAGCGGCCCGCGCTGCAGGGCCAGCGTGGCGTCGAAGGCCAGTCGGCCCTCGCGGTGACTCTCGATGTGGACCGAGAGCGTCTTGCCCGGCCGGGTGGCCCGCGCCTGGTAGACGTGGTCCATCGCCATGAACGGGGAGACGTGCAGCTCCTTGGCAAAGCGGCCGCGCAGCACCGCGGATTCGGGTGCGCGCTCAGACAGCAGGTAGGAGCGGCGCTCCCCCCACGGGGTGTTGGTGACCTCGGCCAGCACGCTGTGAAGCTCCGCGTCGTCGCCGGCCTCGAAGCAGTAGTAGAAGCTGACCGGGTTGAAGCACAGCCCGAACGAACGCAGCTGGGTGAGCAGGCGGATCGGACCCGTCGGACGGCGCCCTGAGAGCTCTGCCACCCGGTCCCGCACCGCGACGTCCAGCGGCAGCGCCGCCGGCCCCAGGTAGTCGGCGCGGCGGAAGCGCAGCACGCCCGGGCCGCGCTGAAGCAGCCGTCCGCCCAGCAGCGACGGAAGCTCGGCCAGATCGACGTAGGCCAGCGCCAGTCGGTGGCTGAACTCTGTCGCGGGCGCGATGCGTCGGTGGCGGATCGTCCCCGTGTAGATGGCGCTGGCGCTCATAGGCGCGCTCCGAAGCGCTCGGCCACGCGCAGCGCGCTGACCACGCCGTCCTCGTGAAAGCCCCATCCCCAATACGCCCCGCAGAAGTGGGTCCGGTTGCGGCCGCTGATCTCCGCGAAGCGCCGCTGGGCGGCCAGGCCCGCGGCGGTGTACACGGGGTGGTCGTAGGCGATGGTGCGGATGATGTGCTCCGGAGCGATGTCGGCGGTGCGGTTGAGCGTGACGCAGAATTCCCGCTCGGCGCGCAGTCCCTGGAGGCGATTCATGTGGTAGGTGACCGTCGTGCGGTCGGATGGCGTGTCGGACAGGTGGTAGTTCCAGCTCGCCCAGGCGCGGCGGCGGCGCGGCAGGATCGACGTGTCGGTGTGAAGCACCGCCTCGTTGGCCTGATACGGGATCGCGCCAAGCAGCGCCCGCTCCCCGTCCGAGGCGTCGGCGAGCAGGGCCAGCGCCTGGTCTGAGTGGGTGGCGAGCACGACCTCGTCATAGGGCTCGGGCTCGCCGCCGCGCGGGGTGACGAGCACGCCCCCGTCGCTGCGGTGCACGGCGCTGACCGGCGTGCGCAGGCGCAGGCGCGCGGGGAGCTGCCCCAGGAGGGCATCGACGTAGCGCGCCGAGCCGCCGGCGACGGTGCGCCACTGCGGTCGGCCGCGGAACGCGAGCATCCCGTGGTTGTCGAAGAACTCGGCCATGAAGCGGGCCGGGAACGTCCACATCTGCCGGGGATCGGCTGACCACACCGCCGAGGCCTGGGGCACGATCAGGCGGTCGATGAAGGAGCGGCTGAAGCGTTGCTGCTCGAGCCACTGACCCAGCGACGGGCCGTCGGCGGCGTCCCCGAGCAGAAGCGCATGGGCGGCGCGGTTGAAGCGGGCCATGTCGGCCACCATCCGGTGAAACCACGGCGTGACCAGGTGGGCCCGCTTGGCGAACAGGCCGTTGGGCGACGCGCCCGTGTACTCGAAGTCGCCGCGACCGTCACTGACGCCAAAGCTCATCGGTGAGGGCTGGCCGGCCACGCCCAGGCGCTGCAGCAGCCGCTCGAAGTTGGGGTAGTTGCGGTCGTTGAAGACGATGAAGCCGGTGTCGACGTGGTGGGTCTCGTTGGGGGTGTCGACCCGCACCGTGTTGGTGTGGCCGCCGGCATACCCGGCGGCCTCGAACACCGTGACGTCATGGCAGGGCGCGAGCAGGTGCGCGGTCACCAGACCCGACACGCCCGCTCCCACGATGGCGATTCTCAATCTTCGGCTGGGGGGTCGAGCTGCCCCTGACCGCTGATCGAGTCCTTGAAGCCGCGTAGGCCCTCGCCCAGGGACTTCCCCATCTCGGGCAGGCGCTTGGCTCCGAACACCATCAGGACGACGATGAGCACGATCGCGATGTGCAGCGGGTTCTCGAGTCCGATCATGTGTAGCTCTCCGATCCTCAGTGTCGCTGGGCTGACTGTGAGAGCTATACGCGCCGCGACCCCGAGCGGATCAGTCCAGCGGGACGCTGATGACCGGCGTGTGGGTGGGGTGCAGGCTGCCGCCCATGGGCTCGGGCGTCACCAACACCGAGGAGACGCCCTTGAGGTTGCCGGGAACCTCCTCGACGGCGTTGCCGGCCGAGGTGGGGCTGAAGAGGGCCATCGTCGGCGACGGCGCGTTCTTGCCGTGGACGAGCCACACCTGGTAGATCTTGCCCGAGGGTGGCTGAGCGAAGTGATGGACCACGAGGGAGGCGCGGCCGGACACGATCCGCAGCTGAGCCGTACCCGGGCCGACCACCTGTGCGGTGACCACGCGCGGGGTCGGGCCTGAGGATGAGCCGCTGACGAGGCCGACGACCACCGCGACGGCCACCAGCAGCGTCACGCCGAGCGCAAGCGCCGGGCGCGGGACCCGCCACGCGAGCCGCCGAGCCGGGCGCGCCGGTCCGGCGGGGGTGCGGGCGCGGGCGTCGGCATAGACCTCGCGCATGACCCTGCGCCGGATCGCCGCCGGAGCCTTGTGGGGGGCGGCGGAGAGCGGCAACTCGTTGACGACCTGCTGAAAGGCGGTCAGCTCCTCCTGGCAGACCGTGCAGGTCTCCAGGTGGCGGCGGAAGGCGTCGGCCTCGGTGGAGTCGAGCGCTCCCAGGGCGAAGGCGGCCACATCGCCCCCGCACTCACGCCGGTCCGTAGTTCGATCTCGGTCGCTCATCGGCTCCACTCGCTCATAGCAGCGCTCCCGAAGGGTCACTGAGGGCCACGCGAAGCTTGGTGAGCCCAAGCCGCATTCTTCCCTTCACGGTTCCGGGCGGAACCTCGAGCATCTCGGCGATCTGGCTGTGGCTGAAGCCGCCGAAGTAGGCCAGCTCGATCACCTGGCGCTGGTCGGGGGGCAGATCGCTCATGGCGGCGCGCACATCGCTGGCATCCTCGCGGCGTTGCGCGTCGTGCGGGATGTCCTCGGCGGAGGGGATCCGCTCCACCACGCCCTCGGCGCTGATGTCGCGGCCGGCGCGGACCGTGTCACGACGGAACAGGTCGATCGTGCGGTTGCGCACGACCCCGAGGATCCAGGTGCGGACGCTCCCGCGCGCACGGTCGTACCGGGCCCCGCTGCGCCACAGCGACAGGAAGGCCTCCTGGACGACGTCCTGGGCCATGCCGCGCCGTCCGCACATCCGGTAGGCCAGCGAGAACGCCGCATCGGCATGGCGGTCGAAGACCACCTCGAACGCCCGGGCGTCGCCGTCGTGCACGAGCGGCATCAGATCCTCGTCGGCCAGCTCGCGCAGGTCGGGGCGGGCGGTGCGGAAGAGTGTCGGGCGAAACATTGCGGGCGGTACCTAGAAGATCATGTCTGGGGCGTCGGCGCACGGCCTCTGCCCCGGATTCGGGAGCAATTCCAACTCGTTTACGCACGCGAGGGTGAGATAGATCACCCGGCGGGCACACTTCTCGGACGTTTGGCGGGTGCTGGGCCGCCCCGAAGTCAAGGGCCCGGGGATCCTGCCGATCACCCCCCTGTACTCGGACGGCCTTGCCCGTCCCGATGTCGATATGCCCTCCATACCCGGTTCTCCGATCGCGACCCTGCGCGGTCGCTTCACTGCCACGCACGCGACGCGGCTGCTCTGGCGTGCGGGCTTTGGCCCCCAGCCGGGCCAGGCCAAGCGGCTGGCCGCGCTCGGGCTCGACGGAGCCGTGGCGTCGCTGACGCGCCCGCATGGCCGCGCCCAGCTGATCGGTCGTCCGCCGCACGGCGACGACGGGCTGCCCCTGGACCCGATCGACGTCTGGGGCGATGACCACTGCTGGTGGCTGGACAGGATGGTGCGCTCAAACCAGCAGTTGGTCGAGCGCATGACCCTGATCTGGCACAGCTGGTTCGCCACCTCGATCGACGGGGCCACGGCGGCGCTGATGTTGCGCCAGAACCGGATGATGCGCGCGCGGGCGCTGGGGAACTTCCACGACCTCCTGGTGGAGGTCACCCGGGATCCGGCGATGCTCCTGTGGCTCTCGGGGACCGAGAACAACAAGTACAGCCCCAACGAGAACTACGGACGCGAGGTGATGGAGCTCTTCACGCTGGGCGCCGACCGCGGCTACACCCAGCACGACGTCCACCAGCAGGCCCGGGCGCTCACCGGCTTCACCAACACCTGGAGCGACTCGCGGGGGCCCTACAACTTCCGCTTCGACCCCAAGCTGCACGACACCGGGGTCAAGACGATCTTCAAACAGCGCGGGCGCTTCAACTACCTGGACACCTGCCGGCTGTGCGTGACCCACCGGACTCATCCGTCGTTCCTGGTCGCAAAGCTCTGGGGCTACTTCGTGGCCGACCCGATTCCCGCCGGAGTGCTGCGGGCGCTGGCGCGGACCTACGTCAGCAGCGGCTTCGAGACCCGCCCGCTGGTGGAGGCGATCCTCCGCCACCCACTGTTCTACGAGGGCGAGCGCATGGTCATTCCGCCCGCCGTCTACTGCGCCGGACTTCTGCGGGCCACCGGCAACACGGTGCAGACCAATGCCTGGGCCTGGATCGGCACGCAGACCGGCCAGCGGCTGTTCGAGCCGCCCAACGTGGCCGGCTGGGACTACACCCACTGGCTGGACACCTCGCGGTGGACCGCGCGCTTTGAGGCCGTCAACTACGCCCTGACCAAGAACGCGATCGATCCTGACACCAAGTCCTATGACGTGCGCGAGAACCCCTCGCAGGCACTGGCCCGCGCCCTGGCCTTCTGGGGCGACCCCGAGCTCTCCGACACCACCCTGAGGGAGCTGCGCGCCTTCAGCCACCGCGCGCAGAAGCGCATCGAGGCCGACTGGGAGCAGCGTCCGTACCGGGTCATGCGCCAGAACGCCCTGCGCGTGCTCATCCCCACCACGCCCGATTGGCAGACCTGCTGATGGCGCGACCGCCCGCTGAGAACTGCTGCGCCGGCTTTACCCGCACCGAGGCGGTGCGCGCCGCGCTTGCCGCGGGCAGACAGCCGAATCCTCGGGAGTGGGATCGGCGGATGCCGCTTCCCGCCGGCACCGGGATCGACCGCCGTCGCTTCCTGCTGGCCGCCACCGGCGGCCTGGTCTCCGTCTACGGCGCCGCGCGGCTGGGCCTCGGCGGGCGGGCCCTCTCGGAGGGGATCGCGGAGGCGGCCACGGTGCAGAGCGCATCGAGCCCGATCCTCGTCTCGATCTTTCTCGCCGGTGGGATCGACGCGTTGTCGGTGCTCGCCCCCACCGGAGACCCGACATATCGCAAGCTGCGCCCGACGCTGGCCATCTCGCCGTCCGCGGGCATCCCGTTCGCTGAGGACCCACGGCTGAGCTGGGGCCCGGCGGCTGCCGGTTTCGCCCAGTTGCACAGCGCCGGCAAGCTGACCGTGTTCCCTGGCATCGGCTACCGCGACCCTGACATGTCGCACTTCACCAGCCGCCACTACTGGGAGGTCGGCGCGGCCGACACGCGCGTCACCACGGGATGGCTGGGGCGCTACCTGGATCAGGTCGGCACGGGCAGCAACCCTCTCCAGGGGCTGTCGATGGACTCAGCGATGAACCCCACCCTGGCCACCGCGGTCAACCCGGTGGCGGCGATCGACCTGCCTGAGAGCTTCTCGCTGTGGCTGCGCGACGTATGGGGCGACGTGTTCACCGACACGCTGGACTCGGCCTCATCGCTGGGTGACGCACACCGTCGCTCGGGCGACGCGGCGATGGCGCAGGTCGCGGGAGCCGCGTCGGAGGTGGGGGTCGTTCGCCACGCCCTGGCGCCCTTCCGCGACGCCGACGGGAAGCCGACCTACAGCGCGCCCGTCACCTACCCGACAGACAGCAAGTCCGACTTCCCGCAGCGGCTGGCCGGGCTCGCGGCCATGATCGCCTCGGGGCTGCCGCTGCGCTGTGTGGCGCTGACCCCGGAGACGCAATTCGACACCCACGCCTCCCAGGCCGACACCTTCACCTCCGGTCTGACGACGATCTCGGAGGCCATCGCCGCCTTCCAGGCCGACCTCGAGGCACGTGGAATCGCCGATCGCGTGCTCGTGCACGTGTGGTCGGAGTTCGGGCGCCGCGCCCTGGAGAACGGCGGCCTCGGCACCGACCACGGCGCCGCCGGTGTGGGAATGCTCATCGGCACGCGCGCCACCGGCACGATGGTGGGCGAGTGGCCCTCGCTCACCAACCTGGACGCCAACGGCAACCAGAAGGAGAACGTCGACTTCCGCGCCGTCTACGCCTCGCTGTTGGAGCAGTGGTTCGACCACGACGCCGCCGCCGTCATCCCGCAGGCCCGGTCATTCGCCCGCTACCAGCTCATCAAGTGACGATCCGCCTGCGGAGAACGCTGGCCATCGGGCTGGCCGGCGCCGTGGCGGGATGCGCTGCGGCTGCCGGGGTTGACGCCGGGACAAGCCGCGCCAAGCTGCCTACTGGAGGCGGGGCGGCACACGCTCCGTCGCGGCTGTTGGTCTACGCGCAGGAGTGGTCGCTGTGGCCGTCGCGTCCCTCGGTGAAGGCCGGCGCGGTCATCGTCCAGCTGTGGAACCGCGGTCAGGACGCCCACGATCTGCGGGTTCGCCGCCTGAGGCACGGGGCGATGGTGGGCCGCGCCCAAGCTGACGCGGTCACCCAGTCGGGCAAGCTCAGCCAGGCCGGCTGGCGCCTGTCGCCCGGGACCTACGAGCTCTACTGCTCCATGCCCGGGCACCTGAAGAAGGGCATGCACACCCGGATCACGGTCAGGTAGCGCCTCGCGCGACAGACACTCCTAAGCGGCGTTCGCGGCGACCTGAACGGGCTCGAGCTCGAGCAGCTCGCCAGGCGGCTCGCCGCGCAGCAGCCATCCGCGGGTCTGGGGCTCGACGCGCTCCTGACGGGCCAGCTCGGTGAGCGAGCTGGTGACCGTCGGGCGCCGTGCCGCCACCAGGTCGGCCAGGACGGAGTGGGTGAGCTGGAGGGGCAGGACGACGCCCTCCGAACGTACCCGGCCCCAGCGATCGGCCAGGTGCCAGAGCAGCATGAGCAACCGGATGTTGACCCGGGCCTGGTGGATGATGGCCATGTTGACCGCCAGGCTGCGGGTGCGCTCGAGCGCGCGGGCCACCAGGGCGCCGGTCAGCTGGGGATAGCCGGCCATGGTCCGCGACGCCTTCTCGTCCAGCACCGCCACTCGCGTCGCCTCGAGGACCCGCCAGCCGGTGGTCCGGCTCAGAGTGCCCGGGGACTCCTCGCCCTGCCACGGGCGCAGCAGGTCACCCTGACCCAGGAGCTCGGCGCCGAAGCGGTCATCGACGCCGACGCGGCGGATGAGCAGCCCCTCCATGACCAGCAGCCCGATCCCGGTGGCCCCCACCCAGCTCGCGGTCCCGGATTCAGGGCGCCAGCGTCCGCGAGCGAGGCTGCGCACGGGCACGACACAGGCGTCGATGGCCTGGGCGCGCAGGGAGGCGGGGATCGCTTCGGCGAGCTCGGGGTCCTCGCTGAGCACGCGGCAGGTGGTCACGACAACAGCGGGGGGAGACGCACGGCGCAACTGAGTATGAATGAACCCCTGGCGCCTCGGCCGCACAGCCGTAGAATCGCCGTGCAGCTGTCAGCCCACCGATGCCAGGAGGGACGATGACCGATTCCTATGCGCGCGGCGACACGTCGGCCGCGCTGCTCGACGAGACGATCGGCACCAACCTGGACCGGGTCGTGGCGCGCTTCGGCGACCGCGATGCGCTGATCTCCTGCGCCCAGGAACGGCGCTACAGCTACGCCGAGCTGGGAGTCGCCGTGGACCAACTGGCCCGGGCGCTGATGGCCGCCGGCCTGGCCGGGGGCGACCGGATCGGGATCTGGAGCCCCAGCTGCGTCGAGTGGACGCTGGTCCAGTACGCCACCGCCAAGGTGGGCGCGATCCTGGTCAACGTCAACCCGGCCTACCGGACCTCGGAGCTGCAGTATGTGCTGCGCCAGTCCGGCTGCCGGATGCTCGTGGCGGCTCCCGCGTTCAAGACCTCTGACTACCGCGCCATGATCACCGAGGTCCGCCCGTCCCTGCCCGCGCTGGAGCGGGTGATCTTTCAGGACTCGCCCGACTGGGACGAGCTGCTGGCCGATGCCGACGAGGTCTCCGCCGAGGCGCTGCAGGCCCGCTCCGCCGCGTTGGCGCCCGACGACCCCATCAACATCCAGTACACCAGCGGGACCACCGGCTTTCCCAAGGGCGCGACGCTCACGCACCGCAACATCCTCAACAACGGCTACTTCGTGGGGGAGGGGTGCCGCTACACCGAGCAGGACCGGATCTGCATCCCGGTGCCCTTCTACCACTGCTTCGGGATGGTGATGGGCAACCTCGGGGCCACCACCCACGGCGCCGCGATGGTCATCCCGGCGCCCGCGTTCGAGCCCGAGGCGACGCTGCGCGCGTGCGCCCAGGAGCGCTGCACCGCCCTGTACGGCGTGCCCACGATGTTCATCGCCCAGCTCGACCATCCCCGTTTCACCGACTATGACCTCAGCTCGCTGCGCACCGGGATCATGGCCGGATCGCCGTGCCCGGTAGAGGTCATGAAGCGGGTCATGGACCAGATGCACATGAGCGAGGTGGGCATCTGTTACGGGATGACGGAGACCAGCCCGGTGTCGACCCAGACCGCGTCCGACGATCCGGTGGAGAAGCGCGTGGGCTCGGTGGGGCGCGTGCATCCCCACGTCGAGGTCAAGGTGATCGACCCCGAGGGCGGCGCCGTCGTGGAGCGCGGTGACCCCGGGGAGCTGTGCACCCGCGGCTACAGCGTGATGGCCGGCTACTGGAACGACCCCGAGCGGACCGCCGAGGCGATCGACGCCGACGGCTGGATGCACACCGGCGACCTGGCCACCATGGACGACGAGGGCTACGTCAACATCGTCGGGCGCAGCAAGGACATGGTCATCCGCGGCGGCGAGAACGTCTACCCGCGCGAGGTGGAGGAGTTCCTCTACAGCCACCCCTCGATCGCGGACGTCCAGGTGATCGGGGTGCCGGACCCGACCTACGGCGAGGAGCTGATGGCCTGGATCATCCCGCGCGCGGGCGCGTCGCTCGACGCCGATGCCATCCGTGAGTTCTGCCAGGGGCGTATCGCCCGCTACAAGATCCCGCGCTACGTCATGACCGTGGACGCCTTCCCGATGACGGTGACCGGCAAGGTGCAGAAGTTCAAGATGCGCGCCCAGGCCATCGAGGAGCTGGGGCTGGCCGACTCCGCGGCAGTCCGGACGGCGTGAGCGGACCCGAGGTCGGGCTGGCGCTCTCGGTCCTGGCCGCCTGCGCGGTCGAGGCCGTCGAGGCGCTGACGATCGTCCTGGCCGTCGGGTCCACCCGGTCGTGGCGCTCGGCGCTCAGCGGGGCCGGGGCGGCGCTGGTGGTGCTGGCGGTGCTGACCGCGCTGCTGGGTCCGGCGGTGACGGCGCTGCCCCTCGGCGTCCTGCGCGTCGTGGTGGGCGGGCTGCTGCTCGTCTTCGGCCTGCAATGGCTGCGCAAGGCGATCCTGCGCGCCAGCGGCCTGAAGGCGCTGCACGACGAACTGGCCGCCTTCGAGGCCGAGCAGGCGGCGGCCCAGGATGCCGGCGGTGTGGGCGGTGGCGGCCTGGATGCCTACGCGTTCACCGTGGCTTTCAAGGGCGTACTGCTCGAGGGCCTGGAGGTGGTGTTCATCGTGCTCACCTTCGGGGCCAACCAGCACAACGTCCCGTTGGCCGCGGCCGCCGCCGCCGTAGCGGTGGTGGGGGTGGGACTGGCCGGCGTGGCCGCCCATGCGCCCCTGGCGCGGGTGCCCGAGAACACGCTGAAGTTCGGCGTCGGCGTGATGCTGACCTCGTTCGGGATCTTCTGGGGCGCCGAGGGCGCCGGCGCGCACTGGCCCGGCGGCGACGCCGCCCTGCTGGCCATCGTGCCCGCGACGCTGGTGTGCGCACTGGGGATGGTGCGCGCGCTGCGACGTGCCCGCCGGACGGGTCGTGGACGGGCGGTGGTGCGCGTATGAGCTCGCGAGTGCGACGGCTCGCGGCGTTCGTGTGGGACTTCGTGGTGGGCGACGACTGGCGGACGGCCGTCGGCGTGGCGGGGGCCCTGGGGGTGACCGCGGTGGTGGCCGGGGCAGGCGGTGTGGCCTGGTGGATCATGCCCGTGGCGGCGTTGGGGCTGTTGGGCATGTCTCTGTGGCGCGCCGCAGGGTGAAAGATCGCCGTTTTGCAGGGGGGTTTTGGTAGGAAAGGGTTGGCGGCCTCAGGCAGTCAGCGCAAGCGTCTCAGGCCGCCCGGCCCCGAAGCCGGCCCGCGGTCAGCTACCGGCGGCAGCGAGCTGGTTGCGCCCCGACTGCTTGGCTACGTACAGGGCCGCATCGGCCCGCCCGAACAGGTCGGTGGCGGATTCGCCGCCGTCCCACATCGCCACGCCCGCCGAGCAGGTGCACCCCTCCGGCGCGGCGCGGCGCAGGCGCTCCACCACCACCACCGCGGTGTCCAGGGCGCGGCCCGGGATGAGCGCGGCGAACTCGTCGCCGCCGTAGCGGGCCAGGACATCGCCGCCGCGCAGCTCCGAGCGCCAGGCGTCCGCGGCCTGGCTGAGCAGGGCGTCGCCGGCCAGGTGGCCGCGGTCGTCGTTGTAGGACTTGAAGGCGTCGATGTCGAGGACGGCGACACACACGGGGGCGCCGTCACGGGTGGCGCGGGCCAGCTCGCGGGCCAGGGTGTCCTCCCAGGCGCGGCGATTGGGCAGGCCGGTGAGCTGGTCGGTGAGGGCGAGGCCCTCCAGACGGCGCAGGAGGGCATGGCGCTCCTCCAGGACCACCAGCAGCTCGCCGATGTGGCCGCCGACGGTGTGCAACGCCCCGGCCACGGACGGGTCGCGCCCGCGCAGTTCGGCGCTGAAGAACTCGATGACCCCCACCACGTCGCCCTCGCGCGTGGCGGGCACGCCGATCGCGGAGTGCAGCCCCGCCGTGCGCGCCGCCCGGCTGCGGAGCATGCTGGCGTCCGCCGCGTAGTCGTCGATCCAGACCGGCTCGCGGCGCTCCATTGCCTGCCCGGGCAGCCCGGCGCCGGGCTCGAGGCGCAGCTGGCGGCTGAGGCGCTCGAACTCGAACGCGTCGACGCGTGCCGCCGCCCACCCGGCCGTGAGCTCAAGCACGCCGTCGTCGGCCACCGCCCAGAACGCGCCTACGTCCCAGCCCATGTCCTCGCCGAGGCGCTCGAGCAGGGCCTCGAGGGCCTCCTGAGGGGTGTGGGCGCGGGCCATCGCCGACGTCACCGATTGCATCGCCCGCAGGACCTGTTCGCTCAGGCGCTGCTCGGAGATGTCGTGCAGGAAGGCGTGGAAGGTGGGTGCCTCGGTGCCGCCGCCGTGCCGGATCGTGATCTCGATCGGGAACTCGTCGCCGTTGCGGTGGATGGCGCTCAGCTCGGTGGGCGTGTCGAGGATCGTGCGCTCCCCGGTGCGCAGGAAACGCTGGATGCCGTCCCGCTCGGCCTGGCGGTAGCGCTCGGGCACGATGGTGTCGGCCAGCTGACGGCCCATCACCTCCTCGCGGGCATAGCCGAAGGTCCGCTCCGCCGCCTGGTTCCACTCGGTGATCTGACCCGCGGCGTCAATCGAAACGAACGCCTCGCGCGCTGTGTCAAGGATCGACCGGGCGAACGTCGCGCCGGCGTCTGTGCTCTGGGCCCCCCGTGACCCCTCTGCGGGGAGCCGGTCACTCACCTGGGCAACGATATAGAGGAGCGCGGTCTCCCGCCAAGTGGGGTCCTCCCTACGATGAACCGATGGGCTGGCGGCGATGAGGGCACCGACGGCGGTGGTGATCGGCTCGGGGCCCAACGGGCTGGCGGCCGCGATCACGCTGGCCCGCGCGGGCCTGACCGTCACGGTGCTTGAGGCCGCCGATCGGCCCGGCGGCGCGGTGGCCACCGACGAGCTGACGCTGCCCGGCTTTGCCCACGACACGTTCTCGGCCGTCTACCCGGCCGGGGCCGCGTCTCCGGTGTTCGAGCGCTTGCCGCTGGCCGAGCACGGACTGCGCTGGATCCACCCCGAGGTCTGCTGTGCCCACCCGCTGCCCGACCGCGCCGGCGCGGCGCTCTATCGCGACGTGGACCGCACCGCGGCGAGCCTGGAGGCGCTGAGCGCGGGAGACGGCGAGGGCTGGCGGGCATTCGCGGCGCCGCTGCTCGATGCCTATGCGCCGCTGCGCGCGGCCATGCTCTCGGGCTTCCCGCCCCTGGCGGGGGCGGCGTGGCTCACCACCGCGCTTGGCATCCGAGGGGCGCTGGAGCTGGCGCGCCTCACGCTGATGCCCGCCGAGGCGCTCGCCCGCGAGCTCTTCCGCGCGTCGGGAACGCGCGCGTGGCTCTACGGCTCGGCGCTGCACACCGACGCGCCGCTCGGCGCGGCCGGCTCGGCGATCGGGGCGGCCTACCTGAATCTCCTCGGGCACGGCTCAGGATGGCCGAGCCCCGAGGGCGGAGCGGGACGCCTGGCCCAGGCGCTGGTGTCCTATCTGAAGAGCCTGGGCGGGAGGGTCCGCACCGGCGCCGCCGTCACCGCGGTGGCGACCCAGGCCGGACGGGTCACCGGCGTCCGCCTGCGCGGCGGCGAGGGCGTCGCGGCCGGGATCGTCATCGCCGACGTCATGCCGCGCGCGCTCGTGCGGCTCACCGGCGGCGCCCTGCCCGCGCCCTACGCCCGAGCGCTGACCCGCTACCGCCAGGGGCCGGCGACGCTCAAGGTCGATTGGGCGCTCGACGGGCCGATCCCGTGGATCGACGTCGCGGCGCGCGGCGCCGGGACCGTTCACGTCGGCGGCGGCGAGGACGAGGTGGTCGCGGCGTCGCGGGCGATGGCCACGGGACTCCCGGAGCGGCCGTTTCTCCTGCTGGGCCAGCAGACCGTCGCCGACCCTACGCGCGCTCCTGTCGGTCAGCACACCGCCTGGGCCTACACCCGCGGGCCGGCGGCGATCGACTGGGCGGCAGCCACACCCGCACACGTCGAGCGCATGGAGGCCCAGGTCGAGCGCTTCGCTCCCGGGTTTCGCGACCTCATCCTGGCCCGGCACGTCATGGGCCCGGCCGAGCTGCAGGCCCGCAACGACAACCTCGTCAACGGCGATGTCGGCGGCGGCAGCTACGCGATCGACCAGCTCATCTTCCGCCCGCTACCCGCGCTCATCCCGTATCGCACACCGGTGCGCGGGTTGTACCTGGGCAGCGCCGCCACCTTCCCGGGCGGCGGGGTGCACGGCGTCTGCGGGCGCGCCGCCGCGCGTGTGGCGCTGGCCGAGGCCAGGCTGCGCCGTACCTAGATGGCGTGGACCTCGACGCCCGCGGCCTCCAGGATGCGGACTCCCGCGCTCGGCGGATCGGACAGGTAGGCGAGGTCGACGACGCCGGCGGGCACGATCACGTTCAGGCCCCGCTCGTCGAACTTCTGCGCGTGGGCGGCGAGCAGCACTGAGCGGGCCCGGTCGATCATCGCCCGCTTGACCTCGGCCTCCAGCGGATCGGGATCGGTGAGGAAGCCCTCCATCTCGATGCCCTTGACGCTGAACACCATCCGGTCCACGAAGAAGCGCTCGACCATGCGGACCGTCTCGGCGCCGACGAAGGACCGCGTCAGCTTGCGGAAGCTGCCGCCGATCCCGATCAGGTCGACCCCGGGCGCGTCGCTGGAACCGACCAGCGTCATCACCGGCAGCGAATTGGTGAGCACCGTCATCGGCAGCCCGGACTCGAGGATCTCGCGCACCACGAAATACGCGGTGCTGGAGGAGTCGATGAACACCGTCTCGTCGGGCTTGAGCGTGGCGGCCACCGCCTGGGCCAGGCGCATCTTGACGTCGGTGTCCTGCTCGACCCGGCTCTGGAAGGAGTCCTCGTGCGCGGCCAGCTCGGGCAGCATCGCGCCCCCGTGCGTGCGCCGGGCGTAGCCCGACTCGGCCAGGAGCGCCAGGTCGCGCCGGGCGGTCATGGGGGAGACGCCGAAGCGCTCCTCCACCGCGGCGACGCTGACCGAGCCCTGCTCGCGCAGGAGCTCCAGGATCATCCGGCGGCGTTCGGCGGGCACCACTGGTTGTTTCTGATCAGGTAGACCGCTCACGCGCACAGGGTCGCACATGATCCACAGCGCATTGCTGTCTAGCGGGGGAACGCCGCGGCGACCCCGCCGTCGACGTTGAGGATGTTGCCGGTGCTCTTGCCCGAGCGCGCGTCGGAGGCGAAGTGCAGCACCGCGTCGGCGACGTCCTCCGGGAGCACGTTGACTCCCAGCGAGGTGCGGCGGCGGTAGTGCTCCTCGAGCTGGTCGGGGGCGATCCCGTAGGCGTCGGCGCGCTCGGTGCGCCAGCTCGAGTCCCAGATCCGCGAGCCCTGCAGCACGGCGTCAGGGTTGACCGTGTTGACGCGGATGCCCGCCGGCCCGCCCTCCTCCGCCAGGCAGCGAGCCAGGTGCAGCTCGGCCGCCTTGGCGCTGGAGTAGGCCGACGCGTTGGGGCCGGCCACCAGCGCGTTCTTGGATGCCACGAACACCATCGAGCCGCCACGACCCTGCGCCTGCATGACGCGGAAGGCCTCGCGGGCCACCAGGAAGTAGCCGGTGCCGAGCACGGATTGGTTGCGCTGCCACTCGGCCAACGTGGTCTCGCCGATGGGCGCGCTCGAGGCGATGCCGGCGTTGGAGATGACGATGTCCACGCCGCCGAAGGCCTCCACGGCGGCCGCGAACGCCTCGGCGACCGATTCCTCTGAGGTCACGTCGCCGCCGACCGCCGCCCCGCCGTCGCCCAGCTCGGCCACCGCGTTGGCGGCGCCATCGCCATCCAGGTCGAAGGCCACGACCGACGCTCCGGCGCCACTCAGCGCGCGGACCACAGCCCGGCCGATGCCGCCGGCGGCGCCCGTGACGAGCGCAACCTTGCCCTGGAGCTCACCTGGGCGCGGGGCCAGCGAGAGCTTGTAGAGCTCGAGGGGCCAGTACTCGACGGCGAAGCTCTCGGCCTCGGTGAGCGAGACGAACCGGGAGACTGCGCTCGCCCCCGCCATCACCTCGATGGCGCGGTGATAGAGGTCGCGGGAGATGCGGGCCGCCTTGGGCGTCGTGCCCGCGGTCACCATGCCCAGGTTCTCGATCAGGACCACGCGCGGATCGGGGTCGGACATCGCGTCGTCGTCGGAAGCGTTGCGCGTGAAGTACGCCTCGTAGGCGTGGCGGTACTCAGCGGCGCTGTCGGCCAACCGCGCGCGCAGCGTGTCCAGGTCATCGTTGCCCGGGTCATAGGGGACCCACATCGGCACGCGCTTGGTGTGGACGAGATGATCGGGGCAGGCGGCCCCGACGGTGGCGGTCTCGTGGCCGTGGCCGGAGTCCACCAGCTCGCACACGGCCTCCGAGACATCGGTGAGCAGGACCTTGGCCCGCGCGCTGGAGACCGCGCCGCGCACCGCGGGCAGGATCTGCGCCAGCGTGGCCGACCGGGCCCCCGCGCCGGGCCCGGGGCCGGCGGCCGGTCCGCCGAAGCGCTGCACCTGAGCGCTGTGCCCGTTGGCCAGCTCGGCGGCCTGGTTGCACACCGCCACCGTCTGCTCGTAGGCCTCACGGGCGGTGTCGCCCCACACCACCAGGCCATGCTTGGCCAGCACCACCAGGCGCAGCTCGGGGTTGGCGCGGACCGCCTCCCCGACCTGCTTGGCCAGCGTGAAGCCGGGACGGATGTAGGGAATCCAGGCCGCGCTGTCACCAAAGCACTCGGCGATCAACTCCTGGCCGTCGGCCGCGCAGGCCAGGGCGTTGATGGCGTCGGGATGGGTGTGGTGTACGTGCGCGGCGGGGATGAAGGCGTGCAGCAGCGTCTCGATCGAGGAGCGCGGGGCCGCCGGGTCGAGCTGGCAGCGCGCCAGGTGCGCGACCATCTCCTCGTCGGACATCTCCGGGCGCTCCAACAGCGGCACGATCTCGTCCAAGCGCAGCGGCGTGAAATCGGCGGCCGACATTGTCGCCAGGTCGCTGCCCGAGCCCTTGACCCACATCGCTCGCACCTCGCGTCCCACGTGATCGGTGGCGGTCCCCTTGGCCGAGGTGTTGCCCCCGCCGAAGTTGGCCAGGGCCCGGTTGGCGCCGAGCAGGTGGGAGGCCAGCAGCACCTCCTCCAGCGTGGTGGTGGCGCGCGCCGCGTCCTCCTCAGACCACTGGTCGGCGACCGTGGCGACGATGGGGGAGGCGACGCTCATTCCGTGACCCCCAGGCCCGCCGGGGCGGCGGCGGGTCGCCCGCCGGTGTTGCTCCCTCGCTCGCGGGCCATCCGCTCCGCGTAGCCCGAGGCGCGCAGATCAGCGATGGGGTCGGCAGCGGCGCCGAGCTCCTCGCGGACCTTGGCGCACAGCGGGCGCACGTCGGTGTTGAAGGCGTCGAGCAGGAGCTCGTGCCCGCGGAGCACGTCGCCGTCGCCCTGCGCTTGCGCCAGCGCCGCGCGGTCGATGAGCAGCGACTTGGCGTAGGACTCCTGGAGGTTGACCACGCTCAGCACCATCGCCTCCACCTTGGCCTCGACGTTGTGGGACTGGTCGATGGTGAGACGGACCCCGCCCGTCCGCGCCAACTCCCCCGAGCCCAGCTCAGCGAAGATGAGGAACAGCTCGAGCGGGTTGACCGAGCCGACGATGAGGTCGTCGTCGGCGTACTTGCGGTTGTTGAAGTGAAAGCCGCCGAGCCGGTCCTCGCGCGCCAGGATGGCGACGATCTGCTCGACGTTGACCCCCTGGGCGTGATGGCCGAGGTCGACGAGCACGCGTGCCCGCTCGCCCAGCGCGTGGCACAGCAAGAGCGCCGAGCCCCAGTCGCCGATGTCGGTGGCGTAGAAGGCGGGCTCGAAGAACTTGTACTCGATCAGCAGCTCCTGCTCGGGCGGCAGCGCGCCGTAGTAGGCGGCCAATCCCGCCTGCAGCCGGTCGCGCCGCGCGCGCAGGTCATCCTGGCCGGCGTAGTTGGTGCCGTCGGCCAGCCACAGCGACTGGGCGGTGGATCCCAGCTCCGTGGCGATCTGGACGCACTCGAGCACATGCTCGATCGCCTTGCGCCGGATGCCGCCGTCGGGGTTGGTGAGCGAACCCAGCTTGTAGTCGGGGTCCTGGAAGAGGTTGGGGTTGACCGCGCCCGCGCGCAGGCCCGCCTCGGCCAGTTGGTCAGAGAGCTCGCCGAGGTCGTCCACGGCGTCCCACGGGAAGTGCAGGGCCACGGACGGCGCGGTGCCGGTGAGGCGGTGTACCTCGGCCGCGTCGGCGATCTTCTCGAAGACGTCGCGGGGGCGGCCCGGCTGGGGGAAGACGCCGAAGCGCGTGCCCGAGTCGCCGTAGCCCCACGACGGTGTCTCGACCGCGAAGGCGCCCAGCGCTCGCTCGACCGCGGCCACGTCGTGTCCGCTGTCGGCGAGCCGGCGGGCCAGCGGTTGGTATGCGGATTGGGGATCGGTCAAGCGAATCGTCCTCTCTGTTCACACGGGCGTCCGAGCGGCGCGACTGGCCCGCAGCCCGGTCATCTCCACAAAGCGTGCGTAGGTCTCGTGACCCCGCGCCGACGGCCGCGGCTCGTAGCGGCGCGGCGCCACCGAGCGCGCCACCACCCGGCGCAGGTCGGCCAGCCCGGTGAGCTCGCCGAGCGCCATGGCCTGGACGAGCACGTTGCCCAGGGCGGTGGCCTCGACGGGGCCGGTCACGATCTCGCGTTCGCAGACATCGGCGGTGAGCTGGCACAGCATCGCGTTGCGAGCCCCGCCGCCGACCACGTGGATGGTGTCGATGGCGCGCTCGCACACCTGCTCGAGCTGCTCGCAGACGAGGCGGTACTTGCAGGCCAGCGAGACCAGAATCGACCGCATCAGCTCGCCCTCGCCCGAGGGGGCGACCTGCCCGGCATCGGTGCACAGCGCGGCGATCCGCGCCGGCATGTCGCCGCCGTGCAGCAGCGACTCGTCGTCGGGATCGAACAGCGCGACGTCCTCTCGGGCATCGGCGGCAAGCGCCTGGAGCTCGTCGTAGTCGCGGTCTGATCCCGCGGCGCGCCACACCCGGCGGCACTCCTGGACCAGCCACAGGCCCATCACATTGCGCAGCAGACGGACGGTGTCACACACGCCGCGCTCGTTGGTGAGATTGAAGGCGGCGGCGTCGGGCCCGAGCTGCGGCTTGGCCAGCTCCACTCCCAGCAGCGACCACGTCCCCGACGACAGCACGGCGCTGCTGCTGCCCGACAGGGGAGCGGCGGCAAAGGCCGAGGCGGTGTCGTGCCCGCCGACGGCGCGCACCGGCGTGCCCGCCGCTGCGCCGGCGTCACCGCTGTGGCGCGTCAGCACGGGCCCGAGCTCGAATCCGGGGGCGACGACCTCGCCGGCGAACGGGTCCGGCGGGAGTCCCAGCCGGGCCACCAGGTCGGTCGCCCAGCGCCGGCCGCGCGCCTCGAGCAGGCCCGTGGTGGAGGCGATGGTGAGCTCATTGGCCAGCGTCCCGGTCAACCACAGCCCCAGCAGGTCGGGGACGAGAGCGATGTGCTCGGCGACCCGGGCCGCGGCACTGCCGGCCTCGGTGGCCAGCTGGTACACGGTGTTGATGGGGATCGTCTGGATGCCGGTGCGGGCGTAGAGCTCCTCGCGGTCCACGCGCGCATGGGCGCGGTCCATGTTCTGCGCCGAAGTGCGCTCGTCGCGGTAGCTGAAGGGCAGTCCCAGGAGGCGCCGGTCGCCGTCGAGCAGGGCGTAGTCACAGCCCCAGGCGTCGATCCCGATGCCGTCCAGGGGTCCGCCGCCGGCGGCGGACCCCAGGCCGTCGAGCGTCTGCGCGAACAGCTCGGGGAGGTTCCAGTGCAGCCCGTCGGGCAGCCACAGCGGCCGGTTGGCGAAGCGGTGGCAGACGTCGAGCGAGACGGCTTGTCCGTCAAAGCGCCCGAGGACGACGCGGCCGCTCTCGGCGCCGAGGTCGACGGCGGCCAGGCGCAGCGAGTCAGTCACCACCCACCGTCCCCGTCGGTGCGGAGGCGGCGGCCGCGGCTCCACGGCCGCGCCGGCGGACCATCAGGTCCCGCCCGCGTCGCGTGAACGCGGCCAGGTTGGGCACGAGCACGCTGAGGATGAGCAGTCCACCCGACACCACCTGGAAGTCGTTCTCGTTGAACGAGCTCGTCAACAGCAGGGCCGAGCGCAGCAGCGCGTAGACCGCGGCGGCGAGGGCGACGCCCAAGATCGTGCCCCGGCCGCCGAAGATCGATACGCCGCCGAGCAGGACGATCGTCACCACCTGAAGCTCGAAGCCGATGCCGATGTTCTCCGCCGCCGACGCGAGCTCGAAGGCGTAGAGGATCCCGACCGCCGCGCACACGAAGCCCGACAGCACGAACAGCGACATCTTGATGCGCTTGACCCGGATGCCGGCGTGAAAGGCCGCCTCCTGGTTGAGCCCGATGGCGTAGAGCGACCGCCCCGCCGAGGTCATGCGCAGCATCACCCCGGTGGCGATGGCCACGATCACGAACACCGCCACCGACCAGGAGATCGACGAGATCCCGAGGAAGCCGTTGATGCCCACCGAGGTGTAGCTCGACGGGAAGGTCGACACGCTGATCGGGCCCAGGATCACGTTGGCCAGCCCGCGGTACAGCGTGAGCGTCCCGATCGTCACCGCCAGCGACGGCAGTCCGACGCGGGTCACGAGGAAGCCGTTGATGGCGCCGGCAACCGTGCCCATGAGCAGGCAGACGATGATGATCAGCGGCATCGCCCAGTGGTGGATCCACAGAGCGCCCATCAGCTCCGCCGACAACGCCAGGATCGAGGCGATCGACAGGTCGATCTCGCCGGTGATGATGATCAGCGTCATCGGCAGCGCCATGATGGCCAGGTCGCCGATGTTGGTGCCGGTGGTGAAGAGGTTGTAGCTGGAGGTGAACTGCGGCGAGATCGAGGTCCCGAGCAGGATCACCGCGATGAGCGCCACCACCAGCGCCGATTCCCAGCGGAGGACATTCTGCGCGGGTGCGGACTGCACGGCGTTGCGCCACCGCGAGGTGGTGGATGATTCAAGCGCCAAGGTGGGTCCTCCTCCTGCGCAGGGCGGAGGCCAGCCGCAATTGGATGCCACGGTCAAGGGTGATGGCGACGAGCAGTAGGAAGCCGGCAATGGCCTCGGTCCACAGCGACGGGACGCCGAGGACGTTCAAGGCCACGGTGATCGTCTGCAGCAGCAGCGCGCCCAGCGCGGCCCCGACGACGCTGCCGCTGCCGCCGAAGATGGCCACGCCGCCCACGACGACCGCGGCGATGATCTGAAGCTCGAGCCCGTTGGCGGCAGTGGCATCGATCGTGTTGTATTGGGTGGCCCAGAACACGCCGCCCAGTCCTGCGATCGCCCCCGACAGCACGAAGGCGAAGAACACGCGCTTGGCGATGGGGATGCCGGCCAGGCGCGCCGCGTCGGGGTCGGAGCCGACGGCGTACAGGTCGCGTCCTGAGCGGTACGAGCGCAGGTAGTAGGCCGCCACCCCGACCAGGATGGCGGTCACCCACGCCAGGTCGGGGATACCGGCGACTGTTGCGTGGAAGATGTTGATGAACGAGTCGGGGAGCGAGTTGGCGACGACCTGGCCCGAGCCCACGACGATCGTGTCAAAGCCGCGGATGATGTAGAGCATCGCCAGGGTGACCACGAGGCTGGGGACGCGGCCGATGGCGGTGATGAGCCCGGTCACGATGCCGCAGGCCAGGCCGATGCCGATGCCGACGCAGAACACGACCGGGATGGCGATGCCGTGGTGGGTCTGGAACATGTTGGCCGATACGTACGCCGACAGCCCCACCACCGACCCGACCGACAGGTCGACGTTGCGCGTGAGGACCACGAAGGTCTCGCCAATCGCCACCAGCACGTAGAGCGCGGAGTCACTGAGGATGAAGCGGATGTTCGAGCCGCTGAGGAAGCGCGGCTGGATGAGCGTGGTGACGGCGACGAACAGCACGAGGATCCCGAGGATCCCGAAGGTCCGCGCGCGCAGGACGAAGTCGACGAGGCTGCGGGGGTTGGCCAGCGTCCCCTCGGGCGGCGCCTGGGCAGTCGGGGGCCGCGGCGTCTGCGCGGCGGCACTCACGCGGGAACCCCGACGTCGGCCGACGGGGGCTGCGGGCGGTTGCCCTGGCCCGTGCCGGCCGCGACGATCGTCTCCTCGGTGGCATCGTCGCGCGCCAGCGAGGCGGCCAGCCGGCCCTCGCGCATGACCAGCACGCGGTCGGCCAGAGTGAGGACCTCGGGGAGCTCGGAGGAGATGACCAGGACCGCGACCCCGTCACTGGCCAACGCGGCCAGGAGGCGGTGCACCTCGGCCTTGGTGCCGATGTCGATCCCCCGCGTGGGCTCGTCGACGATCAGCAGCGACGGCTCGCGGGCCAGCCACTTGGCCAGGACCACCTTCTGCTGGTTGCCACCGGACAGCAGCGACACCGGGTCAGAGATCCGCCCGTACTTGACCTGAAGGCGCTTGGCCCAGTCGGCGCTGAAGCTGCGTTCGGTGTTCTTGAAGATAAGGCCGAGCCGTTCGAGCCGGCCCATCGAGGCCAGGGCGATGTTGCGCGCCGTGGACATCTCCATCACGAGGCCCTGCTGGCGCCGGTCCTCCGGGACGAAGCCGATGCCCGCGTCCATCGCGGCGGTGGGGGAGCCGCGGCGCAGCGTATGGCCTTTGAGTGTCACCGAGCCCGCGTCGTAGCGGTCGATGCCGAAGACGGCCCGCGCGACTTCCGAGCGGCCCGAGCCGACGAGCCCGGCCAGCGCGACCACCTCCCCGGCATGGACCTGGAACGAGATGTCGACGAACACGCCCTCGCGGGTGAGGTGCGCGACGTCCAGGATGACGTCACCGGGTGTGTGGGCCACGTGCGAGCCGCGCTGGACATCGCGGCCCACCATCGCTCGGACGAGGTCGTCGGGGGTGAGACCCTCAAGCGGCTTCGAGAAAACGACCTTGCCGTCCCGCAGGACCGTGACCCGCTGGCAGATCGCGAACACCTCTTCCAAGCGATGGGAGATGAACACGACCGCGGCGCCGTCGGCGCGCAACGTCTCGACCACCGTGAACAGGCGCTTGGCCTCAACGGGGGAGAGCGCGGCGGTGGGCTCGTCCATGATGAGCACGCGCGCCTGGCGGGTCAGCGCCTTGGCGATCTCGACGAGCTGCTGCTCGGCGATGGAGAGACCACGGGCGATGCGGTCAGGGTCAAGCGACACCCCGAGCCGCTTGAAGATCTCCTCCACCTCACGGTCCATCGCGCGCGCGTCGATGCGCCGGCCGCTGCGCAGCGGCTGGCGGCCGATGAACACGTTCTCGGCCACCGAGAGGTCGGGGAACAGCGTCGGCTCCTGGTAGATAACGGCGATGCCCTGGTCGGCGGCGTCGCCGGGGCGGTTGAGAAAGACCGGCTCCCCGCCGACGGTGAGCAGCCCCGCGTCGGGCTGATGCACGCCCGCCAGGATCTTGACCAGCGTCGACTTGCCGGCGCCGTTCTCGCCCACCAGGGCGTGCGCCTCACCGGCATACAGCTCCAGGGTGACGTCCTGCAGCGCGTGGACCCCGGCAAAGGTCTTGCTGGCCTGGGCCAGCGACAGCACCGGTGCGGCGGTGGTGACGGTCATCGGGGCATCGGGATCATCGGTGAATGGCGGCTCGGGCGTCCGCGGTGCGTGCGCCCGAGCCTCCGGTCGTGGGTTCTAGAAGTTGAACTGGTCGATGTTGGCCTTGTTGAACACCTGCGGGGGTCCGAGCAGGACGGACTTGTCAGACGCGATCGTGAACTTGCCGAGCTTGCCGGCGGTGAACGACTGGCCGGCGGTGGCGCTGAACTTCTTCGACGCCAGCTGGATCCCGGCATAGGCGGCGAGGTAGCCCAGTTTGGCCGGGTCCCACAGCTCAAAGGCCTGCACCGTCCCGTCGTTGACGAACTTCTTCATCGACAGCGGGGTGCCGAGGCCGGTGAGCTGGACCTTGCCGCGGTACTGGGAGGTGTCGAGCACGCCGGCGGCAGCCACGATGCCCACCGTGGTCGGCGAGATGATGCCGGCGAGGTGGGGGTAGTGCTGGAGCAGGCCGCTGGTCACCTGGGTGGCGGTCGTCGGGTCGTCATTGCCATAGACGATCGAGGCCAGGGACATCTTCGGGTACTTCTTCAGCTCCTTTTTCATGTAGCCGATCCAGGCGTTCTGGTTGGGCGCCGAGGCGGCCGCCGAGACGATCCCGATCTGACCCTTGTCGTGGAGCTCCTTGGCCAGCAGGTCGACCTCGCTGGTGCCGATCCCCGCCGTCGAGGCCTGGTTGATGAACAGGTCGCGGCAGGTCGGCGCGTCGGAGTCGTAGGTGACGACCGTGATGCCGCGGGCCATGGCCTGCTTGAGGGTGGGGCACAGGGCGGTCGGATCGGTCGCAGACACGAGCAGGACGTTGGCGCCCTTGGCGATCGCCGCCTGGATGGCGGGCAGCTGGGAGGCCGACGTCGCCGCCGATCCGCTGGTCTCGGTGCCGTTGCTTCCCAGCGCCTTGATGACGGACAGCGCGCCGCCGGTCTTGATGCTGTCGGCGACGGTGAAGTAGCTGTTGCCGAGGTTCTTGGGGATGACGAACACCTTCAGGCCCGTCTTGAGGCCGCTCGCCCCGCCCGAGGCCGAGGACGTCCCGGCGGCGGCCGACGAGGAAGTGGCCGCGGCACTGCTCGACGACGAGCTACTCGACGAGCCGCAGGCGGCGAGGCTGACGGCAGCGGTGATGGCCACCAGGGCCGGACCACACCAACGGAAACGACGCGTCCGCGAGGGATGCGCCTCTAGGTGATGCATACGACGACTCCTCTGCTGGGCTTGACTGGAAGCGGTCGGCTGCCCTTGGGGGTCTCGGGGTCCCTGCATTTCTTCGCCTCTCTCCCTCAGAGCAAAACGAACAGACTCGATCAAATCAGATCACCTTTGGCCGTGTCAAGTTGGCGAAGCGTTAGACGATCGCGGGAGTTTCGGGCCGAGATCTGCGCGTTTAAGTGCGAATCCTTGACAGCTCTGAGGAGGGCCGGTTAGCGTCGCGTCGTGTCTTCCGCGCCCGCCGGTCGCCGGATCTGTTTTCTCCTCCGGGTCCGGCCCGAGCGGGCGCAGGAATACCGTGCGCGCCACGGCGCGGTGTGGCCGGAGATGCTCGAGGCGCTGCGCGAGACGGGCTGGCACAACTACTCGATTTTCCTCCGTGAGGACGGGACGCTCGTCGGCTATCTGGAGTGCGACGACTTCGCCGCCGCCCAGGCCGCCATGCAGGAGCGCGACATCAACGCGCGCTGGCAGGCTGAGATGGCGCCCTTCTTCGAGCTCGAGGACGGCGTGCCCCCCGACGCGGCGATGACCCCGCTCGCGGAGATCTTTCACCTGGACTGACGTCGCGCGTTAGCGGTCTGCATACCACGGGTACCCTTGCCGACACGGCATCGATGTGAGCGCTCACATCTGAGAGGCAGCGGCGAGGAGCTCCCGGGTGGGCGCACGGAGCAGGAGGGAGATCCATGTCTGATCGCGTTCAGCGTCTGGTGACGGTGTTCATGTTGGGCTGCACGCTGGCAGTGTGCGCTGCGGGGGTGGCGGGCGCGAAGGCTTCGCACAAGGCGCCCCACAAGCGCCCCCATCGCGTCGCCCACCACGACGGGCACGCAGCGCGCCCGTACTCGACCGCGCTCAATGTCGCCCTGGCCGGCACCGCCACGGCGTCGACGGAGGCCACCGGATCGCAGGCGTCCAACGCCATCGACGGCGACGCCTCGACGCAGTGGTGCTCGGCGCAGTGGACCGGCAACGTCACCGTCGACCTGGGCAGCGTTCGCATCCTCAACGGCTTCGGCGTGACGCTGGGGTCGGGCGCGACGACAGCGCTGGTCAACATCAGTGCGGGCGATGACCCCAACGCGCTCACCCCGGTCTCAGACCTCCAGCAGCAGACGCCGGAGGCCAACACGCCCGAGTACTGGCCGCTGCACGGCACGTTGCGGGCCCGCTACGTGAAGATCGACGTGACCGACAACGACGGCACGCCCCCCTGCATCGGGGAGTTCCGCGCCTTCTCGCCGATGCCGTCAAGCGTCATCCCCGACCGGGGGGCCGACCTCTCCTTCGAGCCCCAGGAGGAGGCCGCGGGCGCGCGCTTCTCCGACGGCGGGGCCCCGGGCACCGCCCTGTCGATCCTCAACCACCACGGGCTCAACTACGTCCGTCTGCGCCTGTGGGTGGACCCACCGCCCGGCTACAGCAACCTGGCCTCAGATCTGAAGATGGCCCAGCGGATCAAGGCCGCCGGGGACAAGGTCTACCTGGACATCCACTACTCGGACTTCTGGGCTGATCCCCAGCACCAGGACATCCCCACCGCCTGGCAGGGCCAGGACCTCAGTCAGCTCACCAGCACCGTGCAGAGCTACACGCGCTCGGTCATCCACGCCTTTGCGGCGCAGGGGACCCCGGTCGACATGGTGTCCATCGGCAACGAGATCCGCAACGGGATCCTGTGGCCGGTGGGCCAGGTGGACTGGACCAACGACACCGGCTGGAGCAACCTGGTGACCCTGCTCAAGGCCGGGGTGGCGGGCGCCCGTGCCGCCAACCCGGCCGGCCACCGGCTCCAGGTGATGCTGCACTTCGACGAGGGCGGCAACAACGCCGACAGCACGCGCTTCTTCAACCACATGGTCTCCGGGGGCGTGCCCTTCGACGTGATCGGGCTGTCCTACTACCCGTTCTTCCACGGACAGCTCAACCAGATGCGCACCAATGTGGACGCGCTGGCCACGCGGTACGGCAAGCCGATCGTCATCGCCGAGTCCCAGTACCCGTGGACGCTGGCCGCCGGTGACAGCACCGGCAACTTCGTGTGGCAGACCAGCCAGCTGTCAACCGGCTACCCGGCCAACCCGGGCGGCCAGGAGAGCTTCTACAACGACCTGCTCTCCGATCTGGCGCAGGTTCCGCACCACCTGGGCCAGGGCCTGTTCTACTGGGAGCCCGAATGGATCCCGGGCGTCGGCTGGGAGCCGGGCGCCGGGACGCCCAACGACAACCTCACGCTGTTCTCGTTCACGGGCAAGGCGCTGCCGTCGGTGGGGCTCTTCCAGAGTCCGCTCACCGTGTGCCAGCACGTTGACCCGTGGTTCACCGGAGCGTGCGCGATTTAGGACGCATAGCGGCCCTCATCGCGCACATGGCGGAGGCTCACAACGCGCGCATCCGATTGTTGCGCGCGTTGTGCTCCACCTCGGCCAGGCCCAGCGCCTCGAGCACCGGCGGCACGTAGTTGCCAAAGCGCCCGCGCAGGCCCTTCTTGAGCCCGTACCAGCCGCCCACGGGGTTCTCGGGCGAGCGCGCCCACGCCTCGACGCTGCCCTCGGGGGCGGGCTTCTGCTCGTCGGCGTTGCCCAGCGCCATCCAGTCGCCGTGGCGCGCGAGCATCTCATGCAGATCGGTGATGGCGCGCAGGTGGTAGCCCAGCGTCGTTGAGCCCACCGCGCAGACCAGCGCGGGCGGGTCGGCCGCCTCGTCGCGGAAGACCCGGTAGGTGGACTTGCCGGGCGGCGTGGTCAGAGTCCAGGGGTCCTCGGGCGTGCCCGAGCCGGTCACGTCGGGTGCGTGCGTCGTCATCGCGTCAGTCCTCCGGCGGCAGTTGGTAACCTTTGCGTTACGGTAGCTCGTCAGTTACGGAGCGGTCAAGGTGACATCGTCATGAGCAGCCAGCAGGGCCGGAGCGGCGCCGCGCGTGAGGCGTCAGAGGCGCTGGAGGCCCTCGGCGACGCGAACCGGCGCGCGATCGTGCAGATCCTCAGCGCGGGCGCCCGCAGCGTCCAGGAGATCGCTGACGAGCTCCCGATCAGCCGGCCCGCGGTGTCGCGTCACCTGCGCCTGCTCAAGGGCGCGGGGCTGGTCGATGACCGGCCCGACGGCACGCGGCACATCTACGAGCTGCGCGGCGAGGGCGTCGACGCCATTCGCGCTTACTTCGCCGACGTGTGGGAGAACGCCGCCAGCCGGTTTCGCCTCGTGGCTGAGAACACGGACGCGCCCGGTGACTGACGAGCCGCTGGTGGTGCAGTTCGAGGTCGGCGTGCCGCCGGCCCAGGCGTTCGAGGTGTGGACCCGGCGCTGCGCGACCTGGTGGCCGGCGGCCCACACGGTGAGCGGGGATCCCGCGGCGATCACCTTCGAGTCGCACGCCGGCGGGCGGATCGTGGAGCGCGGGCGCGACGGCGCCGAGCATGACTGGGGCCGCGTACTGGACTGGGAGCCGCCCGGCCGCCTGCGCTATCTGTGGCACCTGTTCTTCGATGCCAGCGAGGCCACCGAGGTCGAGCTCACCTTCACCGCGGTGCCTGCCGGGACCGCCGTGCGCCTGGAGCAGCGGGGCTGGGCCACGCTGGGCAAGGCCGGACCGCCGCGGCGCGAGCGGACCGGCGAGGTGTGGGGCCGGCTGGCCGCGGAGTACACCCGCGCGTGCGGTTGACGAGGGCGGCCGCCGCACAGACGGCCGCCATCGTTCGGACGTCAGCTCAGCTGGGCGGCGGGGTGCGCCCGATGTGCTTGACCGTGACCGTACCGGTGCTCTCGGGGTGGAGGCTGCCGGGGGCGTAGTCGTAGATGGCGTGGGTCTTGAAGTTCATGACGAACACATCGAGCAGGGCGTGAGTCTTGGTGTCCAGCCACGCGACGTAGAGCTCGTGGTTGCCGATCTGCATGGCCACGTAGTCCTCGACGGGGAACTTGGCGCCGACGTTCGGGCCCGCGACGGGGACGCCGTGGACGGTGTGTGCCTTGTAGGTCTGCTCGAAGGTGTTGCCGCTGTTGCGGCCCTTCGTGTACTTGGCGTCGAGCACGTAGCCCGCCATGCTGAACCGCGGGACGCTTGGCACGGCGGCGGAGCGTGCGGGATGAGCGGCGGCGCTGCTCGCGGTGGCGGCCGCGGACGCGACGCTGATGAGTAAGGCGACTCCAGCCGCCCGGACTCGGTTTGAGAACTGCATGAACCCCTCCTCTGGTGGTTGATCGCGCAACGCTACTCGCGGGCTGCCGGCGCACCAGGGGCGGTGCGCTCCCGCGCAAGAAGCGGTTCGCTGCCAGGCAAGTGGAGAGGATGAGGGTTGCGCCGGGAGGTCTCCCAGCGCGCGGGCGCATATATTCCGCGCCCAGCCCTGAAACGGAGGAGACCGTGAGCACGCAACGACCGCCGCGCCTGGCCGACAAGGTGGCGCTCATCACCGGGGGCGCCGGGAGCATCGGGCTGGCCACCGCCCGCGCCTTCGTGGCCGAGGGGGCTCGGGTGCTCATCGCCGACCTGGACAAGGCGGCGCTCGAGCGAGCGGCGGGCGAACTCGGCGGCGACGTCGCCGCATGGGCGGCGACCGATGTGACGGATCCCGGTCAGGTCAGGGCGGCAGTCGCCCAGACCGTCGAGCGCTTCGGCCGGCTGGATTGCGCCTTTGCCAATGCCGGGGTCTTCGGCGTGGTGGCACCGGTCGCGGAGTACCCCGTCGACGTCTTCAACCGGGTGATGGCAGTCAACGTCACCGGGAGTTTCCTCGTCGCGCAGTCGGCGCTGCGGGTGATGGAGGAGGGCGGCAGCCTGATCATCAACTCGAGCGTTGTGGGCCTGACCTCGGACCGTGGGATCGCCGCCTACGCGACGTCCAAGCACGCGGTCGTGGGCCTGATGCGGACCGCGGCCAAGGAGATGGCCCCCAAGGGGATCCGGGTCAACTCGATCCACCCCGGGCCCACCGACAACGTCTTCCAGCACACCATCGAGGTCGAGGCGATCGGCGCGTCCGAGGAGGAGTCGGCCAAGGTGTTCGAGCAGATGATCCCGCTGGGGCGCCACGCCGAGCCCGAGGAGATCGCCCAGGCGGTGGTGTTCCTGGCCAGCGACGAGAGCCGCTTCATGACCGGTCACACGCTCACCGTGGACGGCGGTCTGAGCATCTGAGACTGCGCGGGCGGCCGTTCGGTACGGTGGACCGATCATGAGCGGCCCTCAGGGACCCTTCGATCCGCAGCTTGCCTCCGAACATCCGATCGATCCGCACCTGCGCGTCGGCCACGTCCACCTGCGGACGGCGGACATCGACCGCGTCCGTGACTTCTACGTCGGGATCATCGGCTTCGACGTCATGTTCGAGGCGCGCGACGTGCCCGGCTGGGGGACCACCGGGGACATCCTGTTCCTCTCGGCCGGCGGCTACCACCACCATCTCGGCTTCAACACCTGGAAGTCGGCGGGTGGTCCGCCCCAGCCCGACGGGGTCACCGGGCTGCACCACGTCGCGCTGAACTTCTCCACGCGCGAGCGATTGGCCGAGGTGGTGCGCCGGATCGTTGACGCCGGGGTCCCGCTGCGCCAGCTGACCGATCACGGCACGCACCTCGCCGTGTACCTCTCAGACCCGGACGGCAACGACCTCGAGCTGGCCTGGGACCGGCCGTTCGATCAATGGCCCGCCTGGGGGAGCGCCGAGGCGCCCGCCATCGACGCGCCGTTCGATCTCGACGTGCTGCTGGCGTCCGCGCCCGTCACCTCCTGAAACGCAGACAGATCGACTGATTTGATCAGATCCTCGCGAGGGCGCGGGGATGGGTCGTACGTACGTCGACTACTCGGTCGCTAAACGGTGGCAGCGCCGCGCTCGGCCGAGAACGGGCTTACACAAAGCCGACAGTGGGCGCCCGTGAGGTCGACCGCACCGGCGCACCCCATGGAAGGCAGTGCCGATGTCGCAGGGCCCGCAACTTGCCGTGCAGGAGGAGACTCCGCCCACGCCGCTCCGGACGGCACGCAGGCGTGCGTCCTCGCGCCGCGGCGACGCATCGGGGCGGCCGAGGGTCAACCGGCGCGACGTCCCCGAGGGCGAGTACGTCGGGGGTTGGCTGTGCCCGACCAAGGTCGATCTGGTCCGCTTGGTCGACATGAGCCCGGCCGTTCGCCGCGCGCGGCTGCTGGCCGGGGCGCTGTGTGGCATCGGCGTCCTGGTCATGGTGCCGTGGCTGGGCTGGGGTCCGCTGGCGGTGTTCGGGCTGGCGCCCGTGCCGCTGCTGGGGCTCGACCGGGTCCTACGCCGCTCCGAGCATCCCGAGCGGCTCATCGCCGCGTCGCTGTGCCTGCACGCGACGCTGATCCTCGTCGGCACGGGCATCAGCGGCGGTCTGCGCAGCCCGCTGTTGCCCTGGATCGCCATCCCAGTGCTCACCGCCGCCGCGCGATTCCGCCTTCCCGTCTTCCTGGTGGGTACGGCGCTCGGCATCCTGGGGCTCGTCGTGGTCGCCATCGTGGGCTCGCCGCATGTGCTCGAGCACGACCCGACGACGCTGCTCGGCGTGATCGTGGTCCTCGGTGCGCTCGTCGTCGCCCAGCAGCCCGTGCTCAATGCAGAGCTGCGCTGGCGCCGCGATGCAGTGTTGGACCCGCTGACCGGGCTGCTCAACCGCCAGGGCCTGCAGGGCCGCTTCCGCGAGGTGGCCGAGCAGGCGCGGCTGACCGACGCCCCGGTCTCGCTGGTGATGTGCGATCTCGACGGTTTCAAGAGCCTCAACGACGAGTACGGGCACGCCTGCGGGGACGCCGTGCTCAAGGACGTCGCCTACGTGCTGCGCAAGGAGCTGCGCTCGTTCGAGCTGCTCTACCGGGTCGGCGGTGAGGAGCTCTTGCTGGTGCTGCCGGGCGCGGGTCTGCGCCCCGGGTGCGACGTGGCCGAGCACGTCCGCGCCACCATCGAGCGCAGCAAACCGGCGGGCCTGCCGGTGACCGCCTCGGTGGGAGTCTCCAGTGCCATCGGCGAGGAGATCGAGTTCGGCCCGATGTTCGAGGCCGCCGACCGCGCGCTCTACGAGGCCAAGCGCGGTGGGCGCAACCGCGTCGCCTACGTGCCGGCGCTGAGCAGCGAGCTCGCACTGCTGGCGGCCGACGTGTCGCCGCTCGGCGCTTAGTGGACTGATTCGTCGCGCCACCACATCGTCGAGCCGTCCGGCGCGTCCTCGCTGTGGGCCAGTCCGGCGGCCAACAGCTTCGCCAACTCGTCGCGGAACGCGTGGTAGGGGATCAGGCCGACCCGAGTCAGGGTCGGGTAGCCCACGCGGTCATACAGATCAGACGTGGTGGTCGGTTCGCTCGTCAGCGCGTCAAGAAGCACGGCGGCTCGTGACACCGCTTGAGCGTAGCGCCGGCTGTCGGGCGGGGGCGCCGGCCCTCCGGCGCTCAGAGCGCGGCAATGTCAGTCGCATCGATTCCGAACGCCCGAGCGAACTCGTCGCGCTGGCCCTTGGCATCCCGCGCCGCGCTGCCGTAGAGCCAGATGCCCCGATCAGACAGCTTGGTCTCGTGTTGCAGGAAGTAGCGAGCGCCGGAGCCCAGCTCGACGGCCGCATAGCCCAGCAGCTCGCGCTTGCCGTGCGAACGCTCTGTAAACGTAACCTCGAAGCGCCGCGTGAACTCGCCCGGAGACATCCGGATGAACGCGATCTCCATGAACGCGCCGTCGAGCTCTCTTTCATCTTTTTGACGCCAGTCACACATTGCGTGCCTCGCGCCTCGCCTACCCGGACCCTGCCGCCACGATGCATCATTCTGCTCGATGACGCCGACGGAACACATCGTCGCTTGACGGCAGGGTGTCAGTTTGGCACGCTGCGGCGGTCCTGGAGGGCCGAGGCGCCGGCGGTGGAGACCGCCGGGGGCCGGGCTACCTCGACGCCCCCTTTTATGGCCCGCTCACACGGTGTGTTTCGGTTGGAGGAGAGGTTCGAGCGCAACGGGAGCGTGCGGCTGATGCTGATCGGTGAGCTCGACGTCGCGGTGGTGGACCACCTCTCGCTGCGGCTGCGCGAGCTGCGCAAGGGCGGCTACCCGGTGCGCCTGGATCTCTCCGAGCTGCAGTTCGTCGACTCGAGCGGGATCCAGGAGATCCTCCGCGAGCTCGCCGCTGCCCGGCGCGACGGTTGGGCGCTGGAGGTCGACGGCCCGATGACCGACCAGGTCGCCCGCACGGTCGATCTTGTCGGGGCGCGCACATTTCTCTGGCCGGAGGAGGGTTAGCCATGAGCATCGGTGGTAATCCGTTGAGGTGTGCGGATACCGGTCCTCAGCGAGCTGCGCTCCTCGGTGGAACGGCACGACGCTGACCTGCGCCAGCTCGTGACCCAGGCGGTGCGGGCGGGGGCCCGCACGCAGGACATCGCCGATGCGGTCGGGGTCAGCCGCTCGACCCTGTGGCGGCGCTACCGCGCCGAGCTCCTGCGCAGCGAGGCGGACTAGGGCTACAGACCGCCGGCGACGCGGATCACCGCGCCGGTGGTGTAGGCGGCCGCGGGGCTGAGCAGCCACAGGATCGCCGGTGTGATCTCCTCGGCCTGAGCGACGCGCCCCATCGGGATCCGCCCGGCGGCGGTCTGCGCGCGATCGGGCTGGCCGGCCGCGGCGTGGATCTCGGTCTCGACAAGCCCGGGTGCCACGGCGTTGACGCGGACGCCCTCGGCGGCCAGCTCCTTGGCCAGGCCGACGGTCAGTGACTCGACCCCCGCCTTGGCCGCGGCGTAGTGGACATACTCGTGGGGGGAGCCCAGCGTGGCCGCCGCCGACGAGACGTGGACGATCGCCCCACCCGTGCCGCCGCGCGCCGTCGACATCACCTGGGCCGCCCGGCGGGAGCACAGGACGGCGCCCACCAGGTTGACGTCGATCACGCGCCGGATGACCTCCACCGGGGTGTCGGCGAGATCGCCGATATGAGCCGTGAGGCCCGCATTGGCGACGAGACCGGCCACCGGCCCGAGCTCTGCCGCAGACGCGAACAGGCGCTCGACGTCCTCCTCGCCGCTGACGTCCGCCTGCACGGCCAGACAGCGGGCTCCCGAGGCGGTCGCCTGCGCTACGACCCGCTCGGCCGCCGCGCCGTCGCGGTGGTAGGCGAGCGCCACGTCGTAGCCGCCGGCGGCCAGCGCGCGCACCGTCGCGGCGCCGATGCCGCGGCTGCCGCCGGTGACGATGATCGCCGGTCGTTCACTGACCATGCGGGCCATCGTGTCAGAGTCGCTGTAAGGCATCGAAATGCCCGCTCACGACGGCACTTATTGGGTGCCGGCCGATTGTCTGGAGATGGAACCGGGTACCCCTCGCCGAACGGCGGTGATGAAGGTGGAGCGATGAACGGGTACCCCGACGACGTCGGCGCTGAGATCGAGGCCTATGCGGCGTACCTCAACGCGCCGCGCGGGATCCTCGACAGCGACGAGCAGGTCCTCTTCGATCAGGATCTCCTGAAGGCGCGTGCCGCGATGGAGCGGGCGTGGCTCGAGGCCAAGCCCGTCCGCGAGCGTCAGTAGCCCGTCCGCCGGGTGTCGGTAACCCGCTCGCGCTGGTCAGGCGACGAGCGCGGCGTGGCCATAGTCGACGATGTCGTTGAGCCGCGGCCCGGCCGCCTCCAGCTCCCCGGGCCGGCCCAGGTAGAAGCCTTGGCCGTACCCGCAGCCGAGGTGGCGCAGCGCGCCGAGCTGCCCGGTGTGCTCGATGCCCTCGGCGACGACGCCCAGGTTCAGGTCGGCGGCGAGCTCCAGGATCATCCGGACGAACGGCCGGTCCAGTCCGCCCTCGTCGACGGCGTCAACGAACGGCTTTCCGATCTTCAGCCAGTCGATGGGCAGGGAGCGCAGGTGGCTGAGCGACGAGTAGCCGGTACCGAAGTCATCGAGGGCCAGCTGCACGCCGAGGGCCCGCAGCTGGTGCAGGATGGCGATGCTCTTCTCCGGATCGCGCAGGACGACACCCTCGGTGATCTCGAGCACCAGCCGGTCCGGGCGCAGGCCGCTGCGGTCAAGGGCTCCGGCGACGCCGGCCAGGAAATGGGGGTCGTGCAGCTCCACGGGCGAGAGGTTGACGTGGACGGCGGGCGCGGTGCCGCCCTCGGCGGGCCAGCGCTGGGCCTCGCGGCAGGCGCGCTCCAGGATCGACCGTCCCAGGGGGACGATCACGCCCATCTCCTCGGCGACGGGGATGAACGAGCCGGGGTTGACGCAGCCGCGCGGCCCGTCCAGCCAGCGGACGAGGGCCTCGCAGGCGGTGACCCGGCCGGTCTCGAGCTCCACGATCGGCTGATAGTGCACGTCGAAGGACTCCTCGCGGACCGCCTCGCGCAGGCGCTGCTTGAGCCCGTGGCGCTTCATCACGGGAACCTCCATCCCGGACTCGAACAGCTCCCAGCCCCGCTTGGAGGCCTGCTTGGCGCGGTACATGGCCACGTCGGCGTTGCGGATGATCTCCTCGGGGGAGACGACTCCGTCCGCCCGCGTCGCCCCGGTGGCGATGCCGGCGCTGGCGCGCACGGTGAGGTTCTGCCCGCCGATGGAGAAACGCTCGGCCAGCCGCCGGTTGATTCGCTCGGCGACCTGGATCGCCTCCTCCTCGGAGGCCGTGCGCTCAAGCACGATCGCGAACTCGTCGCCACCCAGCCGGGCCAGCGTGTCCGACGGCCGGACGCAGTCGCGCAACCGCTGGCTGATGGCGATGAGCAGCTCGTCGCCGGCGGCATGGCCCAGGGTGTCATTGATCGTCTTGAAGTCGTTGATGTCGATGAAGATCACCGACACGCGCTCGGGGTCGCGCTCGAGCGCCTTGGACACCCGCTCGGCGAACAGCAGACGGTTGGCCAGGTCGGTCAGGGGGTCATGCGAGGCCTGGTGCTCCAGTTCGCTCTGGAGCTCCTTCATCCGCCACACGGTGTGCCCAAGGCGGTCGTTCTCGAGCGCGACGCTGGTGTTGTTGGCCAGCGTCTCGAACAGCTTGACGTCGTCGGTGGAGAAGCGGTCGACGCGACCGGACGGGTTGCCGATCATCATCGCGCCCATGCAGGTGCGCTCCCCGGTGAGCACGGCGAACATGCCGCGGCGCAGTTCGCGCTGCGCCAGGTAGTCGGCCAGGGGGCCGTCAGCGATCTCGGCGGTGGCGCAGGCGCCGACCTCCTGGGAGCCGATCAGCGCCCGCAGCTCGCCGACGATCGCAGGCTCGAGGCCCTCGAGCACGCTGCCCGCGCCGTTGGCGCGGACGGTGGTGCGCAGCGCGTCGTTGCCGTCGGGGGAGAAGAAGATGATCTCGGCCACCTCGGCGCGGAAGGCGTCGAGCGCCTCGCCGAGGAGCCCCTCGAGCGCGGATCCGATCTCCGGGGTGCGCGACAGCGCCCGCGCGGCCTCGTAGAGGAACTCCAGGCGTCCGTGGCGCTGGCGTTCGGCGGTGTAGGCCTGGAAGGTGAGGTACATGCCGATGACCGGGACGGCCATGAGGATGGCGGCGCGCCAGTCGTTGAAGACCACGGTGGCGGCGCACAGGCCGACGCTGGTGTTGACCGCGGCGACGGCGAGATCGGTGCCCAGCGAGTCGGCGATCTGGCCGACGCGGAGCCGGCCGTCAGACAGCGATACGGCCGCGGAGATGAGCAGAACGGCGGCGACCGAGGTGGCCACGGTGGCCAGCGCGGCGGCGGCCCACACGGTGGGGTCGATCTGCGTCGCCGAGCCGGCGACGGCGTGGAACACGAGCACGGCGATGCAGTTGCCCAGCAGGAACTGCCCGAAGTTGAAGGCCAGGCGGATCGGGGGCAGGCGACGGTGGACGGCGAGGACGAGCAGTCGCCCGATCGCTCCGGCCAGGATGACGTCATGCCCGGAGGCGAACACCAGCGCGAACACCAGCGGGATCTCGCCCAGGGACATCGAGTGGGCGCTGCGGCGGAAGTGGACGTGGACGACGAAGCGCTCGGCGGCGGCGAAGGCGACGAGCAGGATCCAGATGGAGACCTGCATCGACGGCACGACGGGGCGGGCACTCACGGCGCCGGAGCCCAGCAGGGCGATCCCCGTGGCTACCAGGCCCGCGCTGAGCAGCCAGATGGTCACCTCACCGCGCGACATCCGTGCCGCGCGTGTGAGGGGAGGGAGGGGAGAGCGCATCCGGGAGAGGGCTGTGCGAGTGGCGGTCATGATCAACCCCAGAATGTGGTCCAGCCGACGGTGCTCCAACTGGCGGCGGTCGGGTCCACGCCGCCGCCGTCACCGCCGTCGCCACCGTTGCCGTTGCCGTTGCCGTTGTCCGAGCCGCCGGCCGCCGAGCAGTCCACGCAGCTCCAGCTCGCGGCGCTCCAGCTGGCCGCCAACGGGTCCGCGGCCGTGCTCCAGCTGCCGGCGCTCCAGCTCGCGGCGTTGTAGTCGATGCTGCCGGTGTCGGGGTCGATCAGGGTGTTGGGGGTGAGGTTCTGGTCTGAGGTCAGCTCGGCTCCGTTGGCCCAGTCGGCCGCCCGTGCGTTGACCTCCTGCGCTCCGCCGGGCAGTTGGGTGGCGGTGTTGACCAGCGCGCCCTTGACCATGTCCGGGGTCCAGCCGGGGTGAGCGGCGATCAGGTCGGCCGCCACCCCCGCGACGATCGGAGCGGCCAGCGAGGTGCCGCTGACCTGGAAATAGGAGCCGTCGATGATGCAGGTCGGGCAGAGGCTGGCGAAGTCCGAGTTGGGCGCCAGCGTGGTGATGATGTGCGCGCCGGGTGCCACCACGTCGGGCTTGGCAACGCCGTCCTGGGTGGTCCCCTGGCTGGACCAGCTGGCGACCACGTCGTCTGAGTTGTCCCCGGTGCCCTGGTCGTCGACGCCGCCAACGGTGATCACGTAGGGGTCGTTGCCGGGGGCGTAGGACACGGCGTCGGAGGCGGTGCCCATGTTGCCGGCGGCTGCCACCACGGTGATGCCGTCAAACCACGCCTGCTCGGCCGCGGCGTCGAGCGGGTCGGTCGTGTAGGACTCGGCGTCGGTGGAGCGGAACGACATGTTGATGACGCGGATGTTGTAGTCCTGCTTGTGGTCGACGGCGAACTGAAGGCCGTAGAGCGCATCGAGCGTCGTGGCCTGGCCGTCGTCGTTGGCGACCTTGATGGAGATGAGGTTGGCGTTGGGCGCGGCACCGGCGTACTGGTTCTGGAGGGCATCGCCGTTGTCACGCGCGTGGCTGTTGCCGGCGATGAGGCCCGCGACCGCGGTGCCGTGGCCGTAGGTGTCGGTCGCCGTGGACGCGTTGGGATCGATGACCGCTGAGGCGATCACGCGCGAGGTCGGGTTCCAGCCCGACGTGCGGAAGTCGGGGAGGTCGCCGGTGATCCCCGTGTCGATCACCGCGACGCCGACGCCGCGACCCGAGCTCCGACTCCACAGTCCGGTGGCGTGCACGGACTGGTCATACGTCGTCGAGAGCTGCCACGGGGCGGGCGTTCCGCGCCACCAGGTCTGGAGCAGGGTCGAGTTCAGCGACACCGCGTGGACCTGTGAGCTCCCCGCCAGCCTGCGGGCGTCGCCGGCGGTGAGGGTCGCCGAGAGCCCGTTGATGATGTGCAGGCCGGGGCCGGGACGGCCGCCCACCGAGCGCACCAGCGTGCGGCCCGCGGAGAGATTGACCCCGTGCTGGAGCTGGATGATCACGACGACCCGGCGGTGCGGGTTCGTCGCTGCCAGGTGCGCGAGCGTGGGAGAGAGGCTGGCCGGTGTGCCGGCAGCACCGCTGGCACCGGCGGCGGGGGCGGGGCCGCCGGTGCGCACTGCGGTGGGGTGCAAGCGAGGGCCGATCGCGAAGAAGAGCAGCCAGACGAGGCCGACCATCCCGACCAGGGCGACGACGGACAGGCGGATGTGAGCAGGCAGGCGCAAGCGCCCGTGGATGATCGAGGCCATCGTGGCTTCTCCTCGGTTGCGCTCTCCGGTCACGGAGAGAAGTGACTGACATCGCCGGGCAACCGAGCTATCTCGACCCTCTTCGGGGGAGACCTCTGGCTTTGCGTCCCTGCCTTACGACAGGTTTGCCATTGGACCGATGTGCGGGTCGTCGGCCCTGGCTGCGTAGAGCTTTAGGGGTTCACGGAAAGACCCGTAGAAACTACTGAGGAGCTTTGACGGTTTTAAGCAGAAAAGTGCCGCATTGGGTGAGTTCTGCGGGTCTCGATGTGCTGGACGACTGGCCGAGGGCGGACTAAGGCCTCTGCTGTTCCAGGTAAGGCGTAAGGACCTCAGTCGTGCTGCGAATTGCCGATGTGTTACCGCGTCGCTTAGCCCATCGTCCTAGGAGTCAGAACGATCCACCGAGACCACGGCAAGGAGTCACCATGACCCGCAAAGTCACCACCATCGCCCATCGCATCCGCCGCGCCCTCGGCGAGATGGACTACGCCCAGCGGCGGTCCTTCGAGATCAGGACCGGCGTCCCGGCCAGGCGCAACATCGACAGCGCTCGCGACAAGGCGCTCATCGCCGAGCTCGAGGCTCACTTCCGCATCTGAGGAGGTACGGGCTCTGGGCCTCTGGTCGGGGCATCGGCGAACGTCAACGGCGGGGTATTGGTAGATAACTACGCTGTGGCGATAGTTATCTCCCACAACCCCCTGCAAACGGGCCACTTTCACGCTCTTGGGGGCTGACGGAGACAGTCAGCTGAGCGCGTCGAGCGCCTGGGCCAGGTCGGCCCACAGATCCTCGACATCCTCGAGCCCCACGCTCAGCCGTAACAGCCCGGCCGGGACGCGGTCGCCCTCCCAGCGTGCGCGGGCCTCGAGGGTGGAGGCGACGCCGCCGAGACTGGTGGCGTTCTCGATGAGCTGCAGCGCGCACTCCACCGACAGTGCCTGCTTGGCGTCGGCGACGTCGAAGGACAGCAGCGGGCCGAAGGCACTGACGTAGCGCGCGGCCACCGGATCGCCGAGTCCCGGGTAGCGGACGGTGTTGACGGCCGGGTGGTCCTGCAGGCGACGCGCCAGATCCATCGCGGTGGCCGACTGGCGCTGGACGCGCACCCCCAGGGTCTTGAGCCCGCGCAGCAGCAGCCACGCCGGGTCCGGGGCGGCCACGATCCCGGTCGCGCCGCGGAACGTGGCCAGGCGCTGGTGGTCCTCGGCGCGCGCGCAGCTGACGACGCCGAGCAGCGCGTCGTGATGGCCGGCCAGGATCTTGGAAGCGCTGTGCATGACGAAGTCCGCACCGTGCTCGAGGGGGCGCAGCAGCAACGGGCTGAGCACGGTGTTGTCGACGGCCACCTTGGCCCCGGCGGCGTGCGCGGCGGTGATGGCGGCCTCGAGGTCGGGGAAGGTCATCACGGGGTTGGCGCATGGCTCCAGCCAGACGAGGTCGGCGGGCGGCGGCGGGGCGGTCTGATCAAAGCCGAAGACCTCCAGGCCCCATCGGCGCAGCTCGCCGCCGAGCATCCCGATCGTCCCGTAGTAGCCGCCGTCGGCCACCGCGATGCGGGCCCCGGGCGCGAGCACCGCCAGCGCCAGCGCGGTGATCGCGCCCATGCCCGACGGGAACAGGAGGGCGGGGCCGCCCTCCATCTCGCCGAGGAGCCGCTCGGCCTCGAGCCCCACCGGGTGGGCATAGCGCTGATAGAAGACCGGGCCCGGCTGGCCGTCGCGGAAGGGGTGGATGGTGCCGCGCTCCACCGCCGGCAGCCGCGCGTGAGCCAGCTGTGTCTCGCGCTCCATCGGCCGCAGCTTAGTCCCGGGTTGTGGGCCTTGACCGGCAGGCAACGCTCGTGTACCGTCGCGCACCGCCGAGCTCACGAGGAGGGGAGGTCACGATGGGGGCGATCAGCGCCTCGGCCGAGGCGCTGGAGGCCACGATCTAACGTATGGCTGTGGATGACACCGAGAGGATCCGTTTTGGCGCTCGGCTGCGTCACGCGCGCGAGGCGAGCCGCATGTCGCTGGGCGAGGTGGCGGCGCGCAGCGGCGTGACCAAGAGCTTCCTCTCCCGCGTCGAGCGTGACATCACCAGTCCGTCGGTGGCGAGCCTGGTGGGCATCTGTCACGCGGTCGGGTTGTCGCCCGCCGACCTGTTCCAGACGCCCCAGACGACGCTGGTGCGTCGCTCGGACCGGCCGCGGGTCGCCGACCTGCCCAAGGTTGCGGAGGTGGTGGACACACTCATCACCCCGGCAGGCGAGCGGCACGTCACCGTGCTCGAGACCGCGGCCTCGGAGGGCGGTTCGGGCGGTTCCGCGCTCTACACCCTGCCCAGCGAGTGCGAGGTCTGTTTCGTGCTCTCGGGCACGATCGAGGTCCAGGTGGAGGACGAGACCTTCGAGCTCGAGCAGGGCGACGCCCTCACCTTCGGCGCCGCCGTGCCCCATAGCTGGCGCGTGGTCGGAGAAGGCGCGCGGATCCTGTGGATCCTGGCCCCGGCGCTGCCCGACCCCCAGCGGAGTGTGCGATGACGGATCCCAGCGCGCCCACCCCGCGCTTTCAGCCGCCGGACGCCAGCCTCGCGCCCCGCTACACCGGGCCGCGCACCTTTGCCCGGCTGCCGCATGTGCAGGTCCCGCGCGAGGAGGTCGACGCGGCCGTGATCGGTGTGCCGTTCGACACCGCCACCAGCTTCCGCACCGGTGCCCGGTTCGGTCCCGAGGCGATCCGCTCGGCGTCGACGCTCCTGCGCCCCTATCACCCGGCGCTCGACATCGACGTGTTCGCGACCCTCTCGGTTGTCGACGGGGGCGACCTCGAGATCACGCCCGGCAACGCCCAGCGCACCGCCGACCAGATCGCCGAGGCTCTGGAGCCGGTGCTCCGCGCCGGGATCCTGCCGGTGGTGCTGGGCGGCGACCACTCGATCGTCCTCGGGGAACTGCGCGCCCATGCCGCGGTGCACGGGCCCGTGGGGCTCGTCCTCCTCGACGCGCACGCCGACACGTGGGATCAGTACTACGGCGAACGCTACTTCCACGGGACGCCGTTTCGCCGGGCGGTGGAGGAGGGGCTGCTCGACCCCTCCCGCTCGCTGCTGGCGGGGATGCGCGGGCCGCTGTACGGGCCCGCCGACGTCGACCAGCCGCGGGACATGGGCTTCGAGGTCATCGACGGCGACGAGCTGGCGACGCTCACGCCGGCGCAGTATCGCGAGCGGGTCCGTGCACGGATCGGGGACGGACCGGTGTACATGTCCTTCGACATCGACGTGCTGGACCCCGCCTTCGCGCCCGGAACCGGCACGCCCGAGGTGGCCGGGCTGTACCCGCGCGAGGCCTTCGGCTTCCTGCGCTCGCTCGCCGGCATCCCGTTCACCGGCTTTGATCTGGTAGAGGTTTGTCCCGCCTATGACGCCCCCGGACAGACCACGTCGCTGCTCGGCGCCGCCGTCGCGTTCGACATGCTCGCGCTGCACGCCATCACGCGCCGCTGACGTAGCCGGCGCGCGGCGATGATCGACGCGCGCTTCGCGATCCTCGCCGCCATCATCACCGTGGCCGGCAGCGCGGTCTACGCGGTGGACACGGTGCGCGGCAATACCCAGCCCAACCGGGTGTCCTGGATGCTGTGGACGCTGGCCCCGATGATCGCCTTCGCCGCGGAGGCGAGCCAGGGCGTCGGGCTGCAGTCCCTGCTCACCTTCGCCATCGGCTTCGGCCCGCTGCTGGTGGTCTGCGCCTCGTTCCTGGACCCCAAGGCCTACGCGCGGGTGACGCTGTTCGACGTCCTGTGCGGTGCGCTCTCGCTGATCGCGCTCGTGGCCTGGGCGGTGACGGGGACCGGGAACGTGGCCATCTTCCTGAGCATCCTGGCTGACTTCTTCGGTGCCGTCCCCACCCTGCGCAAGTCCTATCGCGACCCCGAGTCCGAGCACGCGGTGGCCTTCCTGGGCGGCGTCACCGGATCAGTGATCACGTTGCTGACGATCACGTCCTCTGACTGGAACTTTGCCAACTGGGGGTTCCCGGTCTACGTCATCCTGGCCAGCGGGGCGATCGCGCTGCTCATCCTGCGGCCCCGGCTTCAGCGCTTGACGGTGGGCCAGTCACGCTGAGATCTCACGCCGCGCCGGCTGGCACCGTTCAAGGCAATGATGGGCCACTCCATGCGTCTCGAGGCTCGGGCGCCGTTTGACGGCGCCTGGCCGCTGGCGTTCCTGCGCCGCCGGGTGGTGCCGGGCATCGAGGAGGTCATCGACGGCGGCTACCGGCGCAGCCTGGCGCTGCCTCATGCCCCCGGCGTGGTGGACCTGGTGGCCCGCGACGATCACGTGGCGGCCACCTTCACCCTCGAGGATGCCCGCGACCTCGAGGCCGCCGTCGCCGCCTGCCGCCGGCTGCTGGACTCAGACCGCGACCCCACGCCGATCGCGGCTCACCTGGTCTCCGATCCAGTGATCGGAGACCTGGTCTGCGCCGCGCCGGGACGGCGGGTGCCGGGCCATCCCGACGGCTGTGAGCTGGCGGTGCGCGCCGTGCTGGGCCAGCAGGTGTCGGTGACGGCGGGAACGAAGCTCGTCACCCACATCGTCGCCGAGCTGGGCACGCCGCTGCGCCACCCCGTCGGGCAGGTCACCCACCTGTTCCCGCCGGCGTCGGCCATCGCCCGGCTCGACCCCGAGGCGCTGCCCATGCCGCGCAGCCGTGGACGCACGCTGATCGGGATCGCCGCTGAGTTGGCCGCGGGGCGTCTGGTGCTCGATGACGCGGTCGACCGCGCCGACGCCCACGCCGCCCTGCTCGCCCTGCCGGGGATCGGCCCGTGGACGGCCGGCTACATCGCCATGCGTGCGCTGCGCGACCCCGACGCCTTCATCCCCGGCGACGCGGGTCTGCGCCACGGGCTGGTGCGCCTGGGCTGGGATCCCAGCGCCCGCGAGACGGCGAGGGTGTCCGAGCCGTGGCGGCCCTACCGCGCCTACGCCGTCCAGCACCTGTGGGCCCTGGCGGCCGCATGACCACGCTGTTCACCCGGATCCCCAGTCCCGTCGGCGACCTGCTGGCCGCCGGAGACGGGACAGAGCTATTGGCGCTGTGGATCGACGGGCAGCGCTGGGCGCCGGCGATCGGCGCCGACTGGCGCCAGGCCGCGGAGCCGTTCGCCGAGGCCGCGCGCCAACTCGAGCAGTATTTCGCCGGCGAGCGGACCGCGTTCACGCTGCCGCTGCGCCTGGGCGGCACCGCGTTTCAGAACGAGGTGTGGCGCGCTCTGACTCACATCCCGTTCGGGGAGACGCGGACCTATGGCGCCATCGCCGCGGGCATCGGGAGACCGAGCGCAGCCCGCGCTGTCGGCGCCGCCAACGGCCAGAACCCGTTCTGCGTCGTGGTCCCGTGCCACCGCCTGATCGGCTCCGACGGCGGGCTGGTGGACTACGCCGCGGGTCTGGACGTCAAGCGCCGGCTGTTGGACCACGAGGCGCGGGTCAGCGCGGGCGAGGTCACACGCCCGGCAGCGGCGCACCCACCTGCGCGCACGCCTTCTCAGCCCTGAGGATTGCCGGGGAGTCAGGATCCTGCCCCGGCGACAGGGGAACCCTCACCCCGAACCCTGCGGGGCCGAACTGCGGGTCGGGAAAGGTGGGCACCCCGTGCTTACGGATGCAGCGGGCCTGGGCGATGAACGACTCTTTCTGGGCCTCGGTCAGTCGCGGGCCGTGCTGGGACGCGCCGGCGCCGGCACAGGCCTGCTCGGCGGCCGCGAACGCGGGCCCGCTGAAGGTGATGCCCTCGATGGACATCGTGCCGTCGGGCTGCCTGATGGTGTCGGGGAAGCCCTCGCCGCCGCTGGACTTGACCGGATCGGGGAAGTTGTGGATGCCATGGGCGCGCATGCACTGCGAGCGCGCCAGCAGCGGGTCAGATGTCGCCTGGCGCCGGGCGGCATCTGACCCGCCGCACGCGGCCACGCCGAGCGCCGCGGCGGTGACCGTGAGCACGACGGTGATGGCGCGACCGGCATGGAACATGGCCGGTGTTGTATTCAGGTTCGGATAACGGCCTCATAACGGGGTTACACGGGCGTTATGGTGGGCCCATGGCCCTCAACCGGGGGGTGGATGACCGCTCGCTCCTGGAACGCGAGGACGGATTGGCCGCGCTCACGCGCTCGCTGGACACGGTGCAGCGTTCCGCGACCGGGCAGGTCGTGTTCGTCGCGGGCGAGGCGGGCGTGGGGAAGACGGTGCTGGTTCGCCACTTCTGCGACGGGCTACCGCCGACGCGGCTGTTCTGGGGCGGGTGTGACCCCTTGGCGACCCCGCCGCCGCTGGGGCCGTTCGTGGACATCACCGGCGAGCTCAACGGGGCGGCCGCTGAGATCGTGAGCCGAGGCGCGCGGCCCTACGAGGTCGCTCGCGCCCTGCTCGACGACCTGGCGCGGCAGCCCGGCGCCGTCGTCGTGCTGGAGGACCTGCACTGGGCCGACGATGGGAGCCTCGACGCGCTCGCCTACCTGGCGCGGCGGGTGCAGCAGGTCCCGGCGCTGCTCATCGGCACCTATCGCGACGATGAGCTGGAGCCCTCGCATCCGCTGCGCGCGATGCTGGGACGCCTGGCGACCGCGCCGGGGCTCGAGCGCCTGCACGTCCAGCCGCTGTCGCAGGCTGGGGTCGAGGCGCTGGCTCGGCCAGCGGGGCGCGACGGCGAGGCGGTGTTCGCAGCCACCGGGGGCAACCCGTTCTTCGTCACCGAGATGCTGGCGGCGCCGGCCGGTGAGGTCCCGCCCAGCCTGCGCGACGCCGTGCTGGCACGGGCCGTGCCGCTGGACGCCCAGGCGCGGGCGCTGCTCGACGTGGTGGCGGCGATCCCGCCCCAGGCGGAACTGCCGCTGCTCGAACAGGTGTCCGAGCGTGGTCTCGACGGCCTGGAGCAATGCCTGGAGGCGGGCATGCTCGAGGCCCGCGGGCCGGCGGTTGCGTTCCGCCACGAGTTGGCGCGACTGGTCATCGAGCAGGAGCTCGGACCCGGGCGGGCGGTCGCGATCCATCGCCGGATCCTTCGCGTGCTCGAGGAGGCCGACGGCGAGGCGTCGCACCTCGTCTACCACGCCGAGGCGGCGGGCGACCACGAGGCGCTGCGGCGCCATGCCGTTACCGCGGCGGCACGGGCAGCGGCGCTGGGAGCTCACACCGAGGCCGCCGAGCACTACGAACGGGCAATCGCGGTGTCCGGCGCCCGCCCGGAGACGGAGCGCGCCGAGTTGTTGGCCTGCTCTGCGCACGAGCACTACCTCACCAACCGGGCCAACGCAGCCGTGATCCGTCAGCGCGACGCCCTCGCGTTGATCCGCGCCGGCGCAGACCCGCTGCGCGAGGGAGACGCGCTGCGGTCACTGTCGCGGTTTCACTGGTTCGCCGGTGACGGACGCGCGGCGGAGGCCTCCGGGACCGAGGCGGTGGCGTTGCTGGAGGGTCTTGACCCGTCTCCCGAGCTCGCTCGTGCCTACAGCAACCTGGCCCAGCTGCGGATGCTCGCCCACGACACCGAGGACGCGATCGTCTGGGGTGAGCGGGCGCTGGAACTGGCGGAGCGCTTCGACGACATCGAGACCGCCGTGCACGCGCTCACCAACGTCGGCAGTGCGGAGAGGTTCCTCGGCCACGAGGGCTCGGGCCGCGCCAAGCTGGAGGAGAGCCTGCGCCGCGCCAGGGCCGCGGGGCTCGACGATCACGTTGGTCGCGCGTACGCCAACCTGGCTTCCGCCTCGGTCATCCAGCGGCTGTTTGACCAGGCCGAGGAGTACCTCGACGAGGGCATCGCCTATTGCGAGGAGCACGACATCGCGGGCTATGGCCTCTACCTGCTGTCCTGGCGTGCCCGGCTGGCGGTGGATCAGGGACGGTGGGGCGCCGCAGCGGGGATGGTGCTGGAAGTGCTGGGCGACCCCGGTGCATCGGTTCCTCAGCAGATCGTCGCCCGGGTCGCCGGGGGCCTGCTGGCGATCCGCACCGGCGATGACGAGCGCGGCCGTCAGCTGCTGGACGAGGCGCTGGCTCAGGCGCAGCCCACCGGCGAGCTCCAGCGCCTCGCGCCGGTGGCCGCCGCCCGCGCCGAGGCGGCATGGCTGCGGCGTGACCTCGCCGCGATCGATGCCGAGACCGCCGACGCCGCGGAGCTGGCGGCGGCGCGCCAGCAGGCATGGGAGCTGGGCGAGCTCGCGATGTGGCGGGCGCGGGCGGGGCTGCCCTTCCCGGCCGGTGACGTCGCCCCGCCGTTCGCGGCCGAGCTCGCCGGTGACCCGGCGCGCGCCGCTCTGCTGTGGGATGAGCTCGGCTGCCCCTACGAAGCAGCGCTGGCCCGGGTCCAGGCCGGAGACGAGCCCCGCCTGCGCGAAGCGCTGGCCGAGCTGCAACGCCTGGGCGCACTCCCGGCGGCGCGGCTCGTCGCGCGGCGCCTGCGCGAGCTCGGAGTTCGTGACATCCCGCGTGGACCGCACCGGACGACCGCGGCGAACCCGGGCGAGCTCACGCGGCGCGAGCGCGAAGTGCTGATGCTGCTGGCGGAGGGCCTGCGCAATATGGAGATCGCCGAGCGGCTGGTGCTCTCCTCCCGCACCGTGGACCACCACGTCTCCTCCATCCTGGGCAAGCTGGGGGCGCGGACGCGCGGCGAGGCTGTGGCCGAGGCACATCGGCTGGACCTGATCGAAGATCGGTAGCTCCTGGGCCAAATATGGGCAGTGCTGCCCATGCGCGCCGCCACGGTGTCGGCCAGGCTTGACAGACACCAATATGTCTCACCAGGAGGGACCACTGTGAGCACACTCCAGCAACCGGCCGTCGACATCGACAAGCTGCACGAGTTCGTCTTCCGCGCCGTCGAAGAGGTTGGCGCGACACTGAACACGGCGCTCGTCGTGATGGGCGACCGCCTCGGGCTCTACCGGGCGCTCGCGGGCGCCGGCGGCCTGACCTCGACCGAACTGGCCCAGCGCACCGGAACGGCCGAACGCTACGTCCGCGAGTGGGCCAACGCCCAAGCCGCGGGCGGCTACCTGGCCTACGACGCCGAGAGCGGTACCTACTCGCTGCCGCCCGAGCAGACCGTCGCGCTGACCGACGCCGACAGCCCCGCCTATCTGCCCGGCTTCTTCCAGATCGCGCTGGGTTCCGTAACGGACTCGCCGCGGATCGTCGAGGCCGCCCGCAGCGGTGACGGCGTCGGCTGGCACGAGCACGTCCACGACGTCCACGAGGGGTGCGAGCGCTTCTTCCGCCCCGGATACAACGCCAACCTCGTCGGCGAGTGGCTGCCCGCGCTCGAGGGCGTGGTGGCGAAGCTGACCCGAGGGGGCAAGGTCGCCGACGTTGGCTGTGGCCATGGCGCATCCACCATCCTCATGGCCCAGGCGTTTCCCAACTCCACCTTCGTGGGCTCCGACTACCACGAGGGCTCGATCGAGACCGCCCGGGCGCGGGCCCAGGAGGCCGGGGTCGGCGATCGTGTCCGCTTCCAGGTCGCGCCGGCGGTGTCGTATGAGGGTGACGACTACGACCTGGTCACGGTGTTCGACTGCCTGCATGACATGGGCGACCCCGTCAGCGCCGTCCGCCACGTGCTCTCGACGCTCAAGCCCGACGGCACGTGGATGATCGTGGAGCCCAACGCCGGTGATCACATCGAGGACAACCTCAATCCCGTTGGCCGCGCCTACTACGGCTTCTCGACGCTGCTGTGCACTCCGGCGTCGCTGTCACAGGAGGTGGGGTTGGCCCTGGGGGCGCAGGCCGGTGAGGCGCGGATCCGCGACGTGGTGGAGACCGGTGGGTTCACCCGCTTCCGCCGCGTCGCTGAGACGCCGTTCAACCTGGTGTTCGAGGCGCGTCCGTAGCCGGGCGACTGGAGCGTCGGGACAGCCGGCGGCCGGGGGTGCGGCCGCCGGCGGGGGCGGGACCCGCCACCCAGTAGGGTTCGCCCGTGGGCGCACCCCTGTACGCGGAGCTGAGGTACTGGCCCGAGCTGGCGGGTCTCCTGGCCGGCGGCCGCTTTCGCTCCCCTGCGCGGGGCGCTCACCGTCCGCCGGTGCTGCTCATCCCGGGCTTCATGGCCGGCGACGCCTCGCTGACGCTGCTGGCGAGCTGGCTGCGCCGGCGTGGGCACGCCGTCCGGCTCAGCGGCATCCGCATCAACGCGGGCTGTGCGGGCCGCGACCTGACCCGGCTCGAGCAGGTGCTGGCGGCCTTTGACGAGCCGGCGATCATCATCGGCCAGAGCCGCGGCGGCACGCTGGCCAGGGCCCTGGCCGCGCGCCATCCCGACGCCGTCGCGGCCGTGGTCATGCTCGGTTCACCGGTCCTCGATCCGCTGGCGGTGTCGCCCGGCGTGATGCGCACCGTGCGCTCGGTGGCGCGGCTCGGCGACCTCGGCGTCCCCGGCGTGTTCAGCTCCGAGTGCCGGGCCGGCGAGTGCTGCACGGACTACTACGCGCTGTTGCGGGCGCCGCTGACAGAGGACATGGTGGCGGTGATGATCTACTCGCGCAGCGATGCCATCGTGGACTGGCGCGCGTGCCTGGACCCGAGCGCGAAATGCGTTGAGATCAACGGCAGTCACTGTGGGATGGCGGTCAACCCGCGCGTCTACGCCGAGCTGGAGCGCGTCCTGGAGCGGGCCCACTAGCGTTCTCCGGGGCTCGGGTGGACGCGGAGGAATCGATGCGCGCGGCGAGCCGATGGTTGGGGGTGGTGACGGCGGTGATCGCGCTCGGCCTGGCGGCGGCGGCGTGCGGGGGATCATCCCCGAGCGCCGGCGCGCTGTCGTCGTTCGGCCACATGTCCGGCTACGTGTGGAGCGGGCGCGTCAGCGCGGTGGAAGGGTCCTGGTCGGTGCCGCAGATGTCCGGCGTCGGGGAGGCGCACGCGAGCACATGGATCGGTGCTCAGGCCCCCGGGCTGACGCTGAAACCGCCGTTCATCCAGGTGGGGACGGTCGAGGACCGCGCGTTCGCCCGCCCCGTCTACCGGGCGTTCTGGACCGACACGAGCCACGGCTTTCACCCGCAGATCCTGTTCACCGTGGGTCCCGGAGACGCGGTGTCGACGACGTTGAGCCTCACCGCGGGCCGCTGGCAGGTAGCCATCGTCGATGCCTCGTCAGGGCGCAGGGCGTCATTCTCCACGCGGGAGGAGGGGCTGGCGGACTTCAATCTCGCCGAGTGGCTTCAGGAGGATCCGAGCCGGACGTCGGGCCCGGCGATGCGCTATCCCGAGCTTTCGACGGTGCGGATGCACGCGCTGGCGATCAACGGGGCCGCACCGCGCTACGACGACGTGTTCGCGCAGTGGATGTCCCTGCCGGACCGCGAACTGGCGCCGACGGCCCTGCGCGATGGGACCTTCGCGATCACCCGGGGCGTGCTCACGCCCGCGGGCCGGCGCTATCTGGCGGTGGCGCGGCCCCAGAACGCCAGCGCGCGGCGCGTCGACGTCGAGGAGGCACGGTGGACGGCACGCACGCCGCCCCGCGAGATCGAGCGCGTGAGCGCCGCCGCCGCGGCGTCGGAGCGGCGCTACGCCGATGCTCTGGCCCGGGCGCCATGGCCCGCGGCGGCGCGGGCGCCGATCGGCTCCCTGGTCCGCGAGGTTCGTCTCGAAGCGGCGCTGTTCGCCGTCTCGGCCCGGCACGTCCCGGGGAGCCCGGAGGCATGGCGGGACCGATTTGCGCCGATCACCTCCCGCCTGCGCGCGTCCGCCCACGAGGTCCGGCGGGCGCTGCACCTGCCCGAGATCGTCTCCGGCCAGTTGCCTACGTCGGGGGCACGGCCCGGGGGATAGCTCCGCGGGGGTGGCCTCGGGGTTCAGGCCGCCTTCATCGAGCTCACGCTAGCGTGGAGGCCGTGAGCCGAAGTCAACCACTGAGAGCAAACTGGGCCGGCGCGCTGGACCTCGTGAGTGCGGATTCCGTGGCCCCCGGCGAGCTGGTCCGGGTGTTCAATCTCGGCTTCTCGGACTACCTCGTGCCGATGGTCATGGACGAGGCCGGTCTGGCTGATCACATCGCCTGCAACGACATCGACCTCGCCTGTTCCAGGGTGGCGGTCGACACGGAGCCGGTGGGGTTCGCGCTGGCGGCGCGCCGCGGGACCGAGGCGTGGATCGGCGGGATGGGCGTCGCGCCGGCCTACCGGCGGGGCGGGGTCGGCGCGCGGGCGCTGCTGGCCGCCATCGACGCGGTCGCCGGCGAGGGTGTGGGCACGGTGTGGCTGGAGGTGCTGGAGGGCAACGCGCCGGCGATCGCCCTGTACGAGCGGCTGGGCTTTGAGCGCGTGCGACGTCTGGAGGTGTGGTCTCTGACGCCGGATCCCGGGCGCGAGGCTGTGGAGCACCGGGGACTCGACGTGGACGCCGCCCACGCCTGGATCGCCGCACATCGCAGCGGGCGCGAGCCATGGCAGCGCGCTGACGCCTCGATCGTGCGCATGCGCGAGCGGGGCCGGCCGCCCATTGCGGTGGGGGTGCAGCGCGGCGGTGAGCTCGCCGGCGCGGCCATCTGCATGACGGACGACACGACGGTCAGGGTGCTCCAGATCGCCGCCGTGGACCCCGCGGCGGCGGGAGACCTCGTCGTCGCCGCCGCAGGCCGGCTCACGTTGCGCCTGGCCAACGTCCCCGCCGCCGACGCCCTGTCCGGGGTGCTGCGCGGGCTGGGCGCGGAGTTGACCGTGGCCCAGCACGAGATGCGCCTGCCGGTGGGCTGAGGCGGTCCCGAGGCGGACCGCTCAGTCGTCGGCGGTAGTCGACCCCGCGGGATCGCCGTCCGCGGCCACGGCGGCCGTGAACGCCTTGTAGTCCGCCGCGTTCTGGTCCGCATAGGCGGCGGCGAAGGTTGCGATGGCACGGTCAAAGCGCTCACCCGAGCCCAAGTAGGCCGCGATTGCCACCGGGTCCCCGGAGCGCGCGTGGCCCAGGGCCAGTGCTTCCCCGCATGCCTCGCCGTACTGAGCCAGCTCCGCCGCCGAGAGCTTCTCCACCGGGACCGAGCCCTTCATGTCGCGCAGCTGGCGGACGTAGTAGTCGCGCTGGCCCAGGCGCGTCCAGCCCAGGAAGAGGTCGCTGGCCGACTGGATGAGGCGCTGTCCGGCCACCACCCGGCGGCCGTGGTTGTCGTATGGGCTGGCGCCCGCGAAGGGCTCGAGCACGGACGCGGTCGCCTCCTTGACCTGGAGGAACAGCGGGTCTGAGTCAGAGGCGCCCATCAGCAGCACGACGGCGTCGTCGGTGCCGACGCTGCCGACGCCGACCACCTTGCGCGCCAGGTCCACGATCCGATAGCGGGCCAGCAGCGCCCGTCTGGAGTCGTCCAGTGACGCGGCGTAGGCATCGACCACCGCGGCGGCGTCGACGGTGTCGTCGGGCTGGTGGAGATGCTCGACCAGGGGAGGCGAATCGATGATCCGCCGGGCACCGTCGACGACCTCGGTGAGCTTGTCCAGCGCGCCGAGGCTGGTGCTGTGGTGGCCCTTGCGCAGCACGTCGGTGGCCAGCCGCCGCTCTGTGGCGCGCTGCGCCAGCTTCACCAGCTCGTCGGCGTCCAGCCGCGCATACCAGACCTCGAGATGGCCCATCGGCGCGCACGCCGCCATGCGCGTGCGGTACGCCGCCACCGCCGCCCGGGCCGCGGTCTCCGTCTCAGCCGCCGCCAGGCTGAGGTCGCGCCCGGCCACCACCAGGCTGGTGGCCAGCCGCTTGACGTCCCACTCGAACGGCGCCTCGAGCGTCTCGTCGAAGTCGTTGACGTCGAAGACCACCCGGCGCTCAGGGGTGGCGAAGGTGCCGAAGTTGAGCAGGTGCGCGTCTCCGCAGGCCTGGACACGTAGGCCGCAGCGCGGGGTGTGGGCCAGGTCCTCGGCCATGACAGCGGCCGCGCCGCGAAAGTAGGTGAACGGCGAGACCGCCATCCGCTCGTGGCGGATCGGCAGCAGCGAGGAGATGCGCCCGGCCTCCTGCATGCGCAGGACCTCGACCGGGTCACGGCGCCGGGGCGACGGCGTCCAGTCGGCGTGGCTGGACCGTGGCACCTTGGCCCGCAGGTCGCGGCCCGTCTCGCTGCTCGAGTCCGGCATCACCGGGACGTTACGCCCAGAAGCGAGCCAGGGTCGCCGTGCCGTGGTGCTCGTGCACCGACGGATCCAGCACGTCGAGCATGTCGCTGACGCGGGTGAGCTTCACGCGCGGGCGGTTGGTCCGCTGCCCGAGCTCCTGCTCATGGTGATCGAGCGTCTCCCAGTCGGCATAGGTGACCAGGTCGGGCTGGACCTCGCGCAGCCACTCCCGCGTCGCGGGCTCACGGGCGACCGGAGCGTCGAGCTTGCCGGCGACCATGTCCTGGATCAACGCCCGGACGGTGTCGTGCGCGCAGCGCTTGTTGGTACCGATGACTCCGCTGGGGCCGCGCTTAGCCCAGCCGACGACGTACTCGCGCGCGTGGGTCCCGTCGGGCTTGATGACGCGGCCATGGACGTTCTCGATGACGCCGCGGCGCTCGTCGAAGGCGACCCCGGGGAGGGGCCGGCCACGGTAGCCGACGGCGCGGAGCACCAGCCCCGCGCGCACGATTGCGCGCGCGTCGGTGGGGCGGGCGCGCAGGCTGCCGTCGTCGGCACGCTCGAGCCGGTTGCGCACCAGCTCCACGCTCTCCACACGCCGGTCACCGAGGATCTGCGTCGGAGAGAGCAGGAAGCGCAGCGCGATCCGCTTGGCGTGACCCCGACGGCTCTGCCCGGCGTACTCGCGAAGCATCGCGAGGTTGCGCTGACTGGTCTTGGAAGGGTTGGGCGCGCGGAGCTCGGCGGGGACGTCCACCTCGTTGTGGCTCACGGCAACGTCGGCGCCGGCGAGCTGGCCGAGCTCCCGCAGCTCCGGGTTGGTGAATGCGGCCTGCTCGGGGCCGCGGCGGCCGACGACCACCACTTCCTCGATCTGGCTGCCGGCCAGCGCGAACATCGCGTGGTCGGCCATATCGGTGCGCGCGAGCTCTGCGGGGGTGAGGGTGAGCATCCGGGCGACGTCCAGGGCGACGTTGCCGTTGCCAATCACCACGGCGCGCCGGCAGCTCAGATCAAAGACCTCGTCGCGGTGATCGGGATGGCCGTTGTACCAGCCGACGAACGCGGTGGCGGCGGCACTGCCGGGGAGATGCTCGCCCGGGATCGCCATCGGCCGGTCACCGGGACTGCCGACCGCGTAGATGACGGCGTGGTAGCGGGCGAGCAGATCCTGGCGAGTCACGTGGCGCCCCAGCTCGACGTTGCCGTAGTAGGTGAAGCGGGGGTCGGCCGCGGTCTTCTCGTAGATCCGCGTGACCGCCTTGATGTTGGGGTGGTCGGGGGCCACGCCGGATCGGACGAGGCCCCATGGCGTGGGCAGCCGCTCGAATGCGTCGACGCGCACGTCGAGCTCGCCGTTGGCGAGCAGGTGCCCCGCGGCGTACGCCCCCGATGGCCCCAGGCCGACCACGGCGACGCGCAGGCCCGTGAACGGGATATCCGTCATCAGGGTGTTATCGCGTTCACGTCCCCTGACCTTTAGACCGCGCCTGATCGCCAAGCGCCCGTCGCGTCTAGGGCGTCTCAAGCATTGGGGGGAGCCGCCCGATAACCGGAGCAATGAGGGGCGACAAACTCAGCCTGCGACTTCACAAGGTCGCACTTGCCGGCGTGGGCGCCACCGCGCTCTCGCTCGTGCGCAGCCAGCTTCTGTCGGGCAAGCTCGACCAGGCCCACTCCGAACTGGCGCGCGACGCGTCGTTCGTCGAGCTGATCGAGAGCGTCTCCGCCGCGACATCCCAGGCGCGGACCGTCGAGGAGGCCATGTTCGCCGCGCTGGGCCGCATCTGCCAGTGGACCGGTTGGCCGGTCGGTCACGTGTACGTGGCCGGCAAGGAGATCGCGGACCCGCTCGAGTCCTCGGGCATCTGGCACCTGGCCCCGCCCGATCGCTTCGCCGACTTCCGCCAGATCACCGAGGCCACGCCCCTGCCGACCGGAGTCGGGCTGCCAGGGCGCGTGCTGGCCAGCGGCCGTCCGGCCTGGATCGTCGACGTCACCAAGGACGCCAACTTCCCCCGCGGGCCGGTGTGCGAGAGGGTCGGTATCCGGGGCGCCTTCTCCTTCCCCGTCGTGGCCGCCGAGCGGTGCTACGCCATCATCGAGTGCTTCTCGCTGGACGCGGTCAACCCGGACCTGCGGATGCTCGAGGTCACCGCCCACATCGGGCGCCAGCTCGGCCGGGTCATCCAGAACATGGAGACCGAGCTCGCGCTGCGTGACTCCGAGACCCGTTTCCGCTCGGTCGCCGAGTCGGCCACCGACGCGATCGTCGCCGCCGACCAGGGGGGCAACATGGTCTCCTGGAACCGCGGCGCCGAACGGATCTTCGGCTACACCGAGCCCGAGGTCGTTGGCAAGCCGCTCTCGATGCTCATGCCCGAGCGCTTCCGCGCCATGCACGACGCGGGCATCAAACGGGTGGTCGACGGCGGCGTGGCCGCCTCGCGCCTGATCGGCAACACGGTCGAGGTCGTCGGCCTGCGCAAGGACGGCCGCGAGTTCCCGCTGGAGCTCTCGCTGGCCACGTGGGACACGCCGAACGGCCGCTTCTTCAGCGGGATCATCCGCGACATCTCCGAGCGCAAGAAGAACGAGGACAAGATCAAGGCGCTCCTCGAAACCGCGCCGGACCCGATCGTGGAGCTCGACGCCGACGCCCGCATCGTGCTGGCCAATGCCCGGACCGACGAGCTGTTCGGCTACGAGCGCTCCGACCTGATCAAGCGTCCGATCGAGAAGCTGTTCTCCGACCGCTCGCGGGAGCTCGTGGCCGAGCGATTCCACGCCATCATCGCCGGCTCGGACTCCGCCGGCTCGCTGAGCCTGGGGCAGGACCTCTACGGCCAGCGCAAGGACGGTAGTGAGTTCGCCGTGGATGTCACCGTCAGCACCGTGGCCACCGACGACGGCCCTGTGGTCACGAGCATCATCCGCGACGTCACCGACCGCAAGCGTTTCGAGACCCAGCTCAAGCACCTCGCCGACCACGACGCGCTCACCGACCTCTTCAACCGCCGCCGCTTCGAGGAGGAGTTGGTGGAGTACGCCGACTACGCCCAGCGCTACAAGGAGCGCGGCGCGGTCCTGCTGCTCGACCTCGACCGCTTCAAGTACATCAACGACACGCACGGCCACAAGGCCGGTGACGAGGTCATCCGCGCGGTCGGCAGCGCCCTGCGCGGCACCGTGCGCGCCTCAGACGTGGTGGCCCGGCTCGGCGGCGACGAGTTCGCGATCCTCCTCAAGAACCTGGACCGCGCCGAAGCCGAGCGCATCGCCCAGGCGCTGCTCGAGACCGTCCGGGTCCGCCAGCTCCCGATCTCCGGTCGTGCCACCACGGTGACCACCAGCATCGGCATCGCGCTGTTCGACGAGGGGGTCATCGCGGAGAACCTGCTGGTCAACGCGGACCTGGCGATGTACGCCGCCAAGGACGCGGGCGGCAACCGCTTCGAGGTCTCCGAGGATGACGGCGAGCACCTCTCGGGTATGCAGGCCCGCCTGGGCTGGGTGGATCAGATCCGCCGCGCCCTCGACGAGGACCGTTTCGTCCTGTACTGCCAGCCGATCATGCACCTGGCCTCCAACCAGGTGACGCAATGGGAGCTGTTGCTGCGGATGCTCGGCGATGACGGCGAGATGATCCCGCCTGCCGCCTTCATCCCCACGGCAGAGCGCTTCGGTCTGATCCAGGAGATCGACCGGTGGGTGGTCGCCAAGGCGATCGAGGCCCTCGACACCCACCGCGACTGGCCCGGCGGCGTCCGCTTCGAGGTCAACGTGTCGGGCAAGTCGATGAGCGATCCGGCGCTGCTCGAGCTCGTCGAGCGCGAGTTGCGCGAGAAGGCCGTCGACCCCGCCAACCTCGTCTTCGAGATCACCGAGACCGCCGCCATCGCCAACATGGAAGAGGCGCGCGCCTTCGCCGACCGGCTCACCAAGTTGGGCTGCCGCTTCGCCCTCGACGACTTCGGCGCCGGCTTCTCGTCCTTCTACTACCTCAAGTACCTGCCGCTGAACTACCTCAAGATCGACGGCGACTTCATCAAGGGCCTGGTCTCCAGCGCCACCGATCAGCTCGTCGTGCAGTCGATGGTGGACATCGCCCGCGGCATGGGCATGAAGACGATCGCCGAGTTCGTCGAGGGGCCCGAGACCGCCGAGATGCTCCATGCCAAGGGCGTCGACTATTCCCAGGGCTACTTCCACGGGCGCCCGCGCCCGGTGTCGGAGGAGTTCTCCTCCGAGCGCAAGCCCGGGACCGTGGCGGCGCTCCGCAGTCACAAGGTCGCCTGAGCGCGCTTAGGTCTCTGGGTCCGGTCGTCCGGCCGTCCGTCGGCGCTTGCGCGGGGTATCGGCGCACGTCAACGACCTGCTTGGGAAGGGTGGGCGGGAGGGTGAAAGTGGGCCGTTTACAGGGGGTTTTGGTAGATAAGTATCGCCAGGGAGTACTTATCTACGACGACCCCGCCGAAGGCACGCCGGGACCGTTCGTCCTGCCTTCGACAGCCGTAGTTGACGTGCGGTTGTGCGACCGGGGACGCTCAGGTCGTCGCGGTCGCCACGGACGCGGCCGCGGTGCGGACCAGGGAGGCCACGGTCTTGCGGCAGGTGCCGCAGCCGGTGCCGGCCTGCGTGGCCCGCGCGACCGCGTCGACATCGCTCAAAGCGTCCCGACGCACCGCTTCGACGATGCGCCCGCGGGTGACCGACATGCAGGCGCAGACGAGCATCTCGTCGTCGTCGGGGTCGTCCAGCGCGTCGGCTGACATGCCGCCGGCGCCGGCGTCCAGGAGCGCGGCGGGCACCGGCTCACCGGTCCGCAGCAGCTCGGCCAGGCGCGGCCCGAGGGTCGTGTCGCCCAGGAGGATCGCGCCCAGGAGCCGCCGGCCGCGCAGGACCAGCTTGGTGTAGGTCCCGCTGCGGGTGTCCATGGTGACGACCTCGTCGTCATCGTCGGTCTCGGCCGACGGCGCGCCCGCGCAGAAGAGCTCGATCTCGGCCACTTTGAGCCGGGTGACCGCGACGGCGCCGTGGAAGGCGGCGGGGACCCCCGCGACGCTGGCGCCGGCCACGCGGGCCTGTTCCCGGATCGGCGCCCACAGCCCCTGGATCTGGCCCCGGTGCTCGACGCATTCGCCCACCGCCCACACGCCGGGGACACTGGTGCGCATCGCGTCGTCGACGACGATCGCCCGGGCGACCTCGATGCCCGCGGTCTCGGCGAGCGCGACGTCGGGGCGGATGCCCGCGGCGACCACCACCAGATCGGCCTCCAGGTCCTCGCCCCAGGCAAAGCGCAGGCCCTTCACACGCCCGGTCCCGATGACCTCGGTGGTGGCACGCTGGAGGACGACGTTGACGCCGAGGCGGCGCAGCGCGCGCTGGACGAGGGCAGCCGCCGGACCGTCGAGCTGGCGCTCCATCACACGGTCCACGAGGTGCACCACGGTGACCTCGAGCCCCTGCTGGGCCAGGCCCCGCGCCGCCTCGAGCCCCAGCAGGCCGCCGCCGATGACGGCAGCGCGCCGGACCTCGCCGGCGCGCTCCAGGATCTCCCGCGTGTCGGCCTGCGTGCGAAACGCGAAGACGCCATCGAGATCGGCGCCCTTGATCGGCGGCATCAGCGGCTTGGAGCCGGTGGCCAGGACGAGTGCGTCGTAGGGGAGCTGCAGGCCCGAGCGCGTGGTCACCACCCGGGCGCTCGTGTCCGCCGACACGACCTCGTCGCCGCTGTGCAGCGTGACACCACGCTCGTGGTACCAGTCACCGTCGTGCAGCCGAAGTGCGTCCTCGCTCTTGTGACCGGCCAGGTGATCGCTGAGCGCCACGCGGTTGTAGGGCACGCCCGGCTCGCGTCCGATGAGCGTGATCTGCCAGGCGCGCGGTGCGGAGTTGGCGATGACGCTCTCGGCGGTGGCGACGCCGGCCGGCCCCGCGCCGACGATCACCAGGCGCCGCGCGGCGGGCGCGCGCTCGGGCTCGGGCCGACGGACCGGCACGATCTCCGATCCCGCCGCCGAAACGGGCTCGACTCGGATCGCCGCGGCCTTCAGGCCCGGCTGGCGCGACACCGGATCGGTGGCCCGGTGCGTCAGGTTGTTGACGGCGCCGGCCCCCGCAGGCGCGTGCAACGCGCCCCAGTGAAACGGCGCGAACGCGGTCCCCGGCGGCAGCGTGTCGTCGAGCCGGACGCGCAGGATGGCCCAGCCGCGGCGGGAATGCACGCGGGCGAAGCTGCCGTCGGTGATGCCGGCGGCGAGTGCGTCGGCCGGATGCACCTCGAGGAACGGCTCGCGGTCGGCGGCCATCAGCCGCCGCGACTTGCCGGTGCGCGTCATCGTGTGCCACTGGCTGGCGACCCGGCCGGTGGTGAGGATGAGGGGGAACGCCTCGTCGGGCTGCTCGGGAAGCTCTCCCGGCACGGCCGCCGTCACCTGGGCGCGCCCCGAGTCAGTCGGGAACCGGCCGTCGGCATAGAGGCGCCGCGTCCCGGGGTGGTCAGGCGTTGGGCACGGCCACTGCAGGCTGCCCTCGCGCTCCAGACGCTCGTGGCTGATCCCGGCCTGGTCACACGGGCGCCCGGCCGTGAGCGCGGCGAACTCGCCATAGACCTCGGCGGCCGAGGGCCAGGCGAAATGCTCGCCCCAGCCCAGGGCGGCGGCGAGGCGGGCGAAGATCCGCCAGTCGGGCAGCGCGTCGCCGGGCGGCTCGACGGCCTGGCGGACGAGGGTCACCCGGCGCTCGGAGTTGGTCATCGTTCCCTGCTTCTCGGGCCACTGGGCGGCGGGGAGGACGGCGTGGGCAACGGCCGAGGTCTCGGTGGGGTCATAGGCGTCCTGGCAGACCACGAGCTCGGCGCGGGCCAGAGCCGCCTTCGCGCGCTCGGAGTCGGGCATGCTCACCAGCGGATTGGTGGCGACGATCCAGACGGCCTTGACCCGGCCGTCCTCGAGCGCGTCGAACAGGTCGGTGGCGGGAAGCCCGGGCGTGGCCGACACGCCCGCCGCGGTATCCGGCATCGCCCACAGGCGGTTCATCTGCGCCCGATCGGCCTCGGAGGCGACCTTGCGGTAGCCCGGCAGCAGGTGGGCGAGCCCGCCGACCTCGCGGCCGCCCATCGCGTTGGGCTGGCCGGTGAGTGAGAACGGGCCGGCACCGGGGCGCCCGATGTGGCCGGTGGCCAGACAGAGGTTCATGAGCGCGCGGTTGATGGCGGTGCCCTCGGTCGACTGGTTGGCGCCCATCGACCACAACGCCAGCGCAGCTCCCGCCCCGGCGAAGAGGTGGGCGGTTCGCTCGATGTCGAGCGCCGGAACGCCGCTCACCGCCTCGGCCCGCTCCGGGGTCCACTCGGCGGCGGCGGCGAGCACGTCCGCATAGCCATCGACGTGGCGCTCGAGGTAGTCGTGATCGACCATCCCGTCGCGGTCGATCTGGGCGATGATCGCGTTGAGGAGAACGAGGTCGGTCCCGGGGCGCACCTGGAGGTGCAGATCGGCAGCGGCGGCCGTATCCGTGCGGCGGGGGTCGACCACGATGACCCGCGCGCCCTGGGCCTGCCGCTCACGGATGCGCCGCCACACGATGGGATGGCAGGCGGCGGTGTTCGATCCCAGCAACAGGAAGCAGTCGGCCTCGTCGATGTCGGCGTAGGACGGCGGCGGCCCATCAGCGCCGAAGGTCGCCGTGTAGGCAGCGACCGCGGAGGACATGCACAGGCGCGAATTCGAGTCGAGGTTGTTGGTGCCCAGGAACCCCTTGACCAGCTTCGCGGCCGCGTAGTAGTCCTCGGTGAGGAGCTGTCCGGAGATGTAGAAGGCGATCGAGTCGGGGCCGTGCTCCTCGCGGATCTGGTGCAGACGCTGGGCCAGGCGGGCCATGATCGCCTCCCAGCCAGTGGGGCTGAAGCGGCCCTCGCGATCCTCGCGCCACAGCGGGGTGACCGCCCGGTCCGGGGTGCGCGAGGCCTCCGGCAGCGCCAGTGGCTTCTGGCAGGTCCGGCCGGCGTTGACCGGGTGGTCGTCGTCGCCGCGGACAGCGACCAGCCGCCCGTCGTTCACGGTGGCGATGAGGCCACAGCCCACTCCGCAGTACGGACAGCCGGTTCGGACCTCGCGCTGTGTGGACTCGCCCTCCATCGCCTGTCGCGGGGTGATCAGACCCGGGCCTGCGCGAGGGCGGCCCAGCCCTGGCGCCAGCGACCGCGGACGAACACGATGACGGGCAAGGTGGCCAGCGTGGCGACGGCGACGAGGGCCAGGCCGTTGCCGTAGCCGCCGGAGTTGTGGAGCTCGCCGAGGATCGTGGGCAGGATGAAGCCGCCCAATCCCCCCGCCGCGCCGACGATCCCGGTGACCACGCCGATGCGGTCAGAGAAGCGCAGCCCGACGATCTGGAAGGTGGCGCCGTTGCCGACCCCGAACAAGCCCATCGCCACGGGGAAGGCGACGACGAGCACCCCCAGCGACGGGGTCCCGGCAATGATGATGAGGGCGACCCCCGCGAGTCCGAACACCGCCGCGAGCACGCCGGTTCCCCCGCAGCGGTCAGCCAGCCAGCCGCCGAGTGGGCGCAGCAGGCTGCCCAGCCCGACCCCGATCGCGGTGACGGTGGCGGCCTGAAGCTTTGACAGCCCGTAGGACCCGTGCAGCAGGATCGGCAGGAAGCTGGCGAATCCGACGAAACAGCCGAAGGTCACGCAGTAGAAGGCGGAGAGCTTCCACACGTCGCGCTCGCCCAGGACGGCGGCCAGACCTCGGGGGGTGAGCCGTTGGGCCGCAGCGGGGGGTTCCTTGGCCAGGAGCATGAACGCCACCCAGCCCAGGACGATGGGGACGGTGGCGATCCCCAGCGCCGCGTGCCAACCAAGGTGCGCAGCCAAGCGTGGAGCCGCCAGCGTGCACACGACCGTGCCCGCGTTGCCCGCGCCGGCGATGCCCATGGCCACGCCCTGGGATCCCGCCGGATACCAGCGGCTGGCCAGCGGGATGGCGACGGCAAAGCTCCCGCCGGCAACCCCCAGCAGCACGCCCACGCCGAGCAGCTGCGCCACCGACGACGCCGCCAGCCAGCCCCAGATGAGCGGGAGCACAGAGAGGATCAGGCTGATCGAGCCGACACGGCGCGGGCCGAAGCGGTCGGCGAGGATGCCCATGATCACGCGTGCCACCGCCGCGGCCACCAGCGGCGTGCCGACGACGATCCCCATGGTCCCGGCGCCGAGGTGAAGCGACTGCGAGATGTAGATCCCCAGCGCGCCGAGGATGGTCCACACCATGCAGCTCACGTCGAAATGGATCAGCGCCGCGACCAGAGACGGTGTCCGGCCCTTGATTGATCGGTCAGTCGGTCGCATGCCGCGGTTATCCATCCTTCGCTCGAATCGCCCCATTCGGGCCCTACGTCTGTAGTCGGCGGCGCGGCCACGTCACCACGCCCGGAGCGCGCGGAGTGGACGAATCTCCGGGTCGTCCGCTCTTTGTCAGCCCCGGCCTACAGCAGCCGCGCGAGACAGCCGATTACCACTCCAAATGGAAGTCGGCAACGGACATCGACCGGGCTCAGGCGGCGAGCACGCGCTTCAGGACCGCTATGGCACGTTCAAACGAGCCGCGGCGTTCTACGACAAGCAGATGCTCGACCACGTCAACCCGCTCATGCGGGAGTACCTTGCGCGCCAGGAGATGGTGTTCGTCTCCACGTCCGACGCGCACGGCGAATGCGATGCCTCGTTCAGGGCCGGCCCGCCCGGGTTCGTGCGCGTGCTGGACCCGTACACCGTGATCTACCCCGAGTACAAGGGCAACGGCGTCATGGCCAGCCTCGGCAACATGGCCGAGAACCCCCATGTCGGATTGCTCTTCGTCGACTTCTTCCACAGCGGGGTCGGCCTGCACATCAACGGGCGGGCCCACATCGTCGAGCACAAGGCGGTCGAGGCCTTCCTGCCGATGCTGACACGCTCCTCGGGCGTCGAGACCCTCTGGGACGTCGTGCCTGACAGGAAGAAGACCCCGGAGCGCTGGGTGGTCGTCCAGATCGTCGAGGCCTACATCCACTGCTCCAAGCACATCCCGATCCTGGCCCACCTGCCCGGGGACGCCGGTGTGGCCCCGGGGAGCGGCGATTTCTTCAAGGCCAAGGACGCCGCCCGGCCGTGGATCGAGGCCCCCGTCGCGGCTACCGCTCCGGCGGCAGAGCCCCCGGCTGCCCCAGAGCCCGCTCCGGTGGCCTGTCCCGTGGAGACGTTCTACGAGGCACCGGCCGAGCTCGACGAGCTCGACACCGTACTGCCCCCGGCGTGGGGGGCTGACGCTCCGTCCGTCGCCGAGACCCCCGAGACCCCCGGGGCTCCGCTCGCCACCGACGCCTCGCTCGTCTGAGCCGTTCCGGGCCCCCGGCCTCGGATATCGCGCCTCGGCGTGGTATTCAGTTCAAGGACGACATTGGTACCGAGGGGAGAGCAGATGTCCACCACCGCCCGTCCAACTGCCGCCACGGAGGTGGAGCAGTGGCTCGAGCGCTTCGACAGCGCGCTGCGCGCGGGTGACGCCGCCGCGGCGGCCGACCTGTTCGCCACCGAGAGCTACTGGCGCGACCTCGTCGCCTTCACGTGGAACATCCGGACCCTGGAGGGGCGCGACGGCGTCACCCAGATGCTGGAGGCGGCGCTCCCGCACGTGCAGCCCCGCGGCTGGCACGCCACGCAGGAGCCGACGAGCGCCGACGGCGTCACCGAGGCGTGGATCGGCTTCGAGACCGAGGCGGGCCGCGGCAGCGGTCACCTCCGCCTGATCGACGGCCGGGCGTGGACGCTGCTGACCGCGCTCGACGAGCTCAAGGGCCACGAGGAGCACTTCGGGTTCCGGCGGCCCAAGGGCGTGCAGCATGGCGCGCGGCGCGACCGGGAGAGCTGGCTCGAGGATCGCCAGCGCGAGGCCGAGGAGCTGGGTTTCTCGACTCAGCCCTACGTCGTCATCGTCGGTGGCGGTCAGGGCGGGATCGCGCTGGGGGCGCGGCTGCGACAGCTCGGGGTGCCGTCGATCATCATCGAGCGCAACCCGCGCCCGGGTGACTCCTGGCGCAACCGCTACAAGTCGCTGTGCCTGCACGACCCCGTCTGGTACGACCACCTGCCCTACATCAAGTTCCCGCCCACGTGGCCGGTGTTCTCACCCAAGGACAAGGTCGCGGACTGGCTGGAGATGTACACGCGGGTCATGGAGCTCAACTACTGGGGCTCGACGCAGGCCAAGCGCGCCCGCTACGACGAAGCCACCGGCGAGTGGGAGCTGGTGGTGGAGCGCGACGGCTCCGAGTTGACGCTGCGCCCCAAGCAACTCGTGCTGGCCACCGGCATGTCGGGCCGCCCCTACACCCCGACCCTCCCGGGCACAGACGTGTTCGCCGGCGATCAGCACCACTCCTCCAAGCACCCCGGCCCCGACGTCTATCGAGGCAAGCGGGCGGTGGTGATCGGCTCCAACAACTCCGCGCACGACATCTGCGCGGCGCTGTGGGAGCACGCCGCCGACGTGACGATGGTGCAGCGCTCCTCGACGCACGTGGTGCGTTCCGACACCCTGATGGACATTGCACTGGGCGACCTGTACTCCGAGCAGGCGGTCGCCGCCGGGATGACCACCGAGAAGGCCGACATGACCTTCGCCTCGCTGCCCTACCGCATCATGGCCGGGCTCCAGATCCCGGTCTATGAGCAGATCCGTGACCGCGACGCCGACTTCTACGCGCGGCTGGAGGCGGCCGGCTTCCAGCACGACTGGGGCGAGGACGGTTCGGGCCTGTTCATGAAGTACCTGCGGCGCGCGTCGGGCTACTACATCGACGTGGGCGCCTCGGAGCTGGTGGCCGGCGGCCAGATCAAACTCCAACCCGGACAGGTGGACCATCTCACACGCGACGCGGTGGTCATGGAGGACGGCACCGAGCTCCCCGCCGACCTCGTGGTCTACGCCACCGGCTATGAGTCGATGAACGGGGCGGTGGCCGACCTCATCTCCCAGGACGTCGCCGACCGGGTCGGCAAGGTCTGGGGGCTGGGCTCGGACACGGCCAAGGACCCCGGTCCGTGGGAGGGCGAGCAGCGCAACATGTGGAAGCCGACCCAGCAGCCGGGCCTGTGGTTCCACGGCGGCAACCTGCACCAGTCGCGGCACTACTCGCTGTACCTGGCTCTCCAGCTCAAGGCGCGGGCGGAGGCCATCGAGACCCCGGTGTACGGCCTCCAGGAGGTCCACCACACCCACTAGACGGCCTGACCGTGAGCGACGAGGGAGCTGAGCGATGACGACGATGATCGATCCACTCCGGCGCGCCGTACGCACCGCGCCGGACGCCATCGCGGCGCGATGCGGAGACGTCGAGCTCACCTACGAGCACACGTGGGACCGGGCGCGGCGGCTGGTGGGCGCGCTACGCGGGCTGGGGCTGGGCGACGGCGACCGGGTGTCCGTGGTGGCGCGCAACTGCCACCGCTATCTGGAGCTCTATCAGGCCGTGCCCGGCGCCGGCATGGCGCTGGTCCCGCTCAACCAGCGCCACACGCCCGCCGAACTGGCCTACGCGCTGATCGACTCCGGCGCGCGGGTGCTGTTCGTGGCCCCCGGGATCGAGTATCCCGAGGGGGTCGTGGAGCATGTGATCGAACTCGACGAGCCCTACGAGGCGCTGCTGGCCGCGGCGCCGGCCGCCGAGTTCCCCGACGAGCTCTCCGCGGAGACCATGGCCGGTCTGTTCTACACCGGGGGCACGACCGGCGCCGCCAAGGGCGTGATCCTCACTCACCGCAACCTCGTGGCCAACGCCTTTCACTTTCAGGCGCAGTTCGCGTTCCGGCACGACACCTGCTGGCTGGTGGCTGCACCGCTGTTCCATGCCGCGGGCTCGATCGCCGTGCTGGCCACGGTGTGGCACGGCGGGTGCCAGGTGATGCTCCCGGTGTTCGACGCGGCGGCGGCGCTCGACCTCATCGAGGCCCACCGGGTCACGGCAACGCTGCTGGTGCCGACGATGCTGGCCGCGCTCGCCGAGGAGCAGTTGGCCCGGCCCCGCGACGTCTCGAGCCTGCGCCTGCTCAGCCACGGCGGCTCTCCGGTGGCCACCGAGACCCTGCACCGCGCCCACCGAGCGTTCCCGCATGCCGAGCTGATGCATCTCTACGGCACCACCGAGACCGCGCCGATCGCCACGATCATGGCCCAGGAGGAGACCCTGCTCGACACACCGCAGGCGCGCTCCTGCGGACAGCCCGCCGTCGGCGTCGCCGTCCGGGTGCTTGACGAGGACACCGGCGCGGAGGCGGCACCGGGCGTCGTCGGCGAGGTGCTGATCCGTGGCGAGAACGTGATGGCCGGCTACTGGAACAAGCCGGAGGCCACCGCCGCGGCCATGCTGGACGGCTGGTATCGAACCGGCGATCTGGGCTACACGGACGAGCGGTCCTTCCTGTACCTGGTGGACCGCGCCAAGGACATGATCGTTTCGGGCGGCGAGAACGTGTACAGCACCGAGGTCGAGGAGGTGCTCTACGGCCACCCCGCGGTGCTGGAGGCGGCGGTGTTCGCGATTCCGGATACGCGCTGGGGCGAGGCGGTACACGCGGTGGTGGTGCCCCGCGAGGAGGTGACCGAGGCCGACCTGCTCGCTCACTGCCGAGGCGCCATCGCCGACTACAAGGTCCCCAAGCACATCGAGTTGAGCACCGAGCCGTTGCCCAAATCCGGCGCCGGCAAGGTCCTCAAGCGCGAGCTGCGCGCCCCGTACTGGTCCGGGCACGAGTCGGTGGTGGGCGGGGCGTGAGTGTGGCCGGGCGCCACGACGGGCCGGCGGGCGGCCACGACGTCGCGGCCGTCTACGAGGAGCTCACCGACGGGCAGACGCGCCCGCTGCGACTGGTCGAGCTGGCCTACGGCGCCGCCGAGCGCCATCCCGGTCTGCTCCCCACGCGCGCCCAGATCGATGCCGAGCGCACCCAGCACCAGTCAGACAAGGCGGGGCTGGAGATCGCGCAGGGGGATTTCATCGCCCGCGTCCTCGCCGAGCCCCGGTCCGGCACCCATCTCATCGGCGCGATGTCAGCGCCGCTTCCCGAGGCCCTGGCCGCGCTGGATCGGTTCAAGCGCGACGGCAGCATCGACCTGGGGCCGATGCGGGTGGATCGCGATGGCCCGGTCGGGGTGGTCACCAACCAGAACCACGGGTGCCTCAACGCCGAGGACGATGCCTCGACGCGCGCGATGGAGATCGCCGTGGATCTCGTGCTGCTCGACGACGCCATCGAGGTGGGCGTGCTACGAGGCGGGCCTGCGACCCACCCCAAGCACGCCGGCCGGCGCATCTTCGGCGCCGGCATCAACCTCACCCACCTCTACACCGGGCAGATCTCGCTCATCGAGTTCATGCTCGACCGCGAACTGGGCGCGATCACCAAGATGTACCGGGGCCACGGGGTGACCTCTGAGCTCTCGGTCCAGCTGGGCGATGGGGTCCGCGAGAAGCCGTGGGTGGCGGCGGTGGAGAGCTTTGCCATCGGCGGCGCCTGCCAATGGCTGCTGGTCATGGACCGGGTGGTGGCCCAGCGCGGGTCCTACTTCAATCTGCCCGCCCGCAAGGAGGGGATCATCCCCGGGTGCGCCAACCTGCGGCTGCCGCGCCTGGTGGGTGAGCGGGCCGCACGCCAGGCGATCATGTTCGAGCGGGCGTTTGACGCCGACACGCCCGAAGGTCGGCTGATCGCCGACGAAGTCGTCGCCGACGACGAGATCGACCCGGCGCTGGAACGCTCGGTTACGCAGTTGCTGAGCGCGGGGACCACCGCCCTGGTGGCCAACCGGCGTGCGCTGCGCGTCGCCCAGGAGCCGCTTGACCGGTTCCGCCGCTACATGAGCGTCTACGCCTCAGAGCAGGCGCGCTGCCTGTACAGCCCCGCGCTCATCGAGAACCTGGAGCGCAACTGGCAGGCGGCTCAGCGCGCGGGAACGATCCGGTAGATCGCGCCTGCGGTGTCGTCTGAGACGTAGAGGGCGCCGTCGGGGCCCGGGACGGCGTCGACCGCCCGGCCCCAGCGCGACCCGTCGGAGTGCTGGAAGCCCCCGACCAGCGTCCGGGCCGCTCCGAGCGTGCGCCCTTTGGCGTCCCACGGCATCCACAGCACGGCGGGCGCGCGCGGCGGCGTGCGATCCCACGAGCCGTGGACGCCGACGACGGCGCCGTTGCGCCACGGGGCGGGAAGCTTTGAGCCCTGCAGGAAGTGGAAGCCCAGCGGGGCGCTGTGGGCGGGGATGCCACGGTTGATCCGCGGGAGCTTGGCGCAGTTGAGGACCGTGCCGCCCGCGTTGGTCTGGGCATCGTCGTCGAACGGCGGGCTGCCGTAGTCAAAGGCGGTGCCGGCCACGCCGGGGTGGCGGTCGGGGTCCGGGTCGCAGTAGGGCCAGCCGAGGTTGCGCCCGGGCGTGAGCCTGGCGATCTCGTCGGACGGGTGATCGCCGACGTAGGCGCCCATCACCTGTCCGTAGGCGTTGGTGCTGGAGCCGTAGGCGCGGTGGAAGGGGTAGGCGATGTCGTCGCGCATGTTGACCGCCGTCCACAGCGTCCTGTCGGGGGCGAAGGAGAGACCGTCGCCGTTGCGGATGCCGGTGGCGAACACGCGGATGCGCCGGCCGTCAGGGCGGTAGGCGAGCACGGAGGCGCGCGGGGTGCTGCTGGGCGACTGCGGACTGGCGTTGGTAGCCGAGCCGATGTCGAAGTAGACGGTGTGGTTGCGGCCGACGACGACGTTCTTGAGCGGATGGGCGCCGCCGTCGGGCAGGCCGCCGGCGAACACCGTGTGCGCGGTGGGCTGACCGTGCGCCCACACGTAGCGGTCGACCTCGCTGGAGCCGGCGACGTACAGGACCTCCTGGCCCCCGACTCGATCGAAGGCCATCCCCTGTGGGTTCTCCATGCCCGAGATGATCGTGCGCTGGGTCGGCGGCCGGCTGCGGTGGGCGCCGGGGATCAGCTCCACGACCTTGCCCGCCGAGGGCACGCTGACCAGCAGGTCACCCTCCGGAGTCCAGGTCTCCAGGCGCGCGCCGGGGACCAGCGCCCACGCCTCGGCGGTCCAGCCGCGCGGCAGCGTCAGGGTCTCGGGGCCCTGAAAGGCGCCCTGCCGGTTGGCGGCGGGGACGCTGATGGTGACGCTGACGCGCGCGGCGCCCGTGGGGCTGGCTTGGGCCGCGGCCGGCGCGGGGTGGTCCTTGGCGGTGGCAGCGTGAGATGTCGCGCTGGAGGCCGACGTGTTCAGTGAGGTGTCGCCGCACCCGGCCACCAGCGCCGTCGCGGCGGCGAGGAGGACGGCCAGCCCCGCCCTGCCGGCGCGGAAGCCCGTGCCGGCCGGCTGGCGTGAGTTCTTCACCGGCATGAGTCAAGCACTACCCGGGAGCGCAACGCGCTACCCAGGTTGCGCATCTGGCGTCAGTTCAGGCTTCCAAGCTCCACACGCACTGACTCGGCGAGGCCCGAGAGCAGGCGGACCTCACGCTCTCCCAGGCTCGGGCGCGACTCACGGTCCAGGCAGCAGAGCACGTACAGGTGAAGGTCATCGATGCGGATCGGGACCCCGAGGTAGCTGCCGATACCCAGTTGGCGCACCATGGGAAGGCCGTTGACGCGCTCATCGCTCTGGGCGTCGCGGATGTAGTTGCCGATGCGCCCCTCGAGCATCCGCTGGCAGACGGTCTCCTCCAAGGGGGACCAGGCGCCCTCGAAGGCGTCCATCCCCGGCCATTCCCCGGCGGCCCGCCGGGCGGTCTCGCGCCCGTGGCCGATCTCGGTCAGGACGGCCACGTCGGCGTCGAGCAGATCGCGGGTGAGACGCATCAGGGCGTCGAGCCTGCGTTCAGAGCCATCCGGGCCATCGGCGCCGTCGGCCGCCCGCGCGGCGGGCACCCCGCACTCCGGGCATGCGTCCGCGGTCGCACCCGGCGACGTGTAACTCAGGACTCGACAGCTAGCGCAGCGAACGTACGGCACCGAGCGAACCCCCAATCACACCAACCTGCACACACGCCTTGACGGTATCAAGCTGCGTTGCGGATCTCTTCACTACTAACGGTCGACGTGGCGATTTGGTTGCGCGCCCGTCAGACTGCAGACGAACGCGCGCGCATGCAGAGCTTTGACTACATCATCGTCGGCGCCGGCTCGGCCGGTTGCGTGCTGGCCAACCGCCTCTCGGCCGATCCGCAGGTCCGCGTCCTGTTGGTCGAGGCCGGGGGCAGGGACCGCTCGCCGAACATCAAGATCCCGGCCGCGTTCGCCAAGCAGTTCCACACCAAGCTCGATTGGGACTTCGCCACCGAGCCCGAGCCCCACGTCGACGGGCGATCGCTCTACATCCCCCGCGGCAAGACGCTGGGCGGATCGAGCTCGATGAACGCGATGCTCTACGTCCGGGGGCGTCCGCTGGACTACGACGCGTGGGCGGCCCAGGGGGCCCCGGGCTGGGCCTACCGGGACGTCCTGCCCTATTTCATCCGCTCCGAGGACAACATCCGGGGCGCCTCGGAATGGCACGGCGCCGGCGGTCCGCTGCGCGTCTCCGAGCAGCGCTCGCCGCGCCCGCTGGACCGACGCCTGATCGCGGCCAGCGAGGCGGCGGGCATCCCGTGGATCGCCGACTACAACGGGCCCGAGCAGGACGGCGTGTCCATGTTCCAGGTCACCCAGTCACGGGGACGGCGGTTCTCCGCCGCCGATGCCTTCCTGCGCCCGGCGCTGGACCGGCCCAACCTGGTGGTCCTCAAGCGCGCCACCGCGCTAGGGGTCGAGTTCGACGGCACGCGAGCCGTGGGCGTGCGGGTTCGCATCGGACGGCGGGGCAGCGACGTACTGACGGCCGAGCGCGAGGTCGTCCTGAGCGCCGGTGCCATCGGCTCCCCGCAGCTCCTGCAGCTCTCCGGGATCGGGGATCCCGAGGAACTCCGCGCCGTGGGCGTGTCGACCCGCCACGCCCTGCCCGGCGTAGGGGGAAACCTCCAAGACCATCCGTTCGTGTCCGCGATCTGGGAGGTGTCGGACACCGACACCCTGTTGGTGGCTGAGGAGCCAAAGTTCCTCGCCGAGTGGCTGCTGCGCCGCTCGGGGCCGCTCACCTCCACCGTGGCCGAGGTGGTGGCCTTCGTGCGCTCACGGGGCGGGCTGCCCGCCGCCGACATCCAGTTTCACATGGGCGCCGCCTACTACGACGATCACGGCGCGGAGACCTACGACGGTCACGCCATGGTGATCGCGCCCGTGCTCGTCTCTCCCCGGGCCCGCGGGCGGGTGTGGTTGCGCTCCTCAGACCCCACCGACAAGCCGCGGATCCTCACCAACACCCTGTCTGAGCCCGAGGACCTGGCCTCGCTGGTGGCCGGGGTCAAGCTGGCGCGCGAGATCGCCCGGCAGCCTCAGGCGGCGCAGATCATCACCAAGGAGATCAAGCCCGGCCTCGATGCCGCCGACGACGCCGACCTGGAGGCCGACATCCGCCGGCGGCTGATGCTCATCTACCACCCGGTGGGGACCTGTCGGATGAGCGACACTGCGCCCGACGCCGTTGTCGACAGCCAGTTGCGCGTTCACGGCCTGGAGGGGCTGCGGGTGATCGACGCCTCGATCATGCCCGTCATCCCCGGCGGGAACACCAACGCGCCGACGATCATGGTGGCCGAGAAGGGGGCCGACCTCATCCTCGGCGTCAGCTGACGACTCCGTCGACGCGGCGCGGAACCCCGAGCGGGTTGTCGTCGGCCAGCGCCGGCGGCAGCAGCGCCGCGGGGGCGTTCTGATAGGCAACCGGCCGCAGGAACCGCCCGATCGCGGTCATCCCCACCGACGTCGTGGCGGCGTTGGAGCTGGCCGGATAGGGGCCGCCGTGCATCATCGCCCAGCACACCGCGACCCCGGTCGGGAAGCCGTCGAAGACGATCCGGCCCGCCTGGGCGACGCACTGGGGCAGGACCCCCTGCACCCACTCGGCGTCGGCGGCCTCGCTGTGGATCGAGATCGCCAACTGGCCGCCCAGCGAGCCCAGGGCGTCGATCAGTTCATCCCGGTCTTTGTAGGCCACCAGGATCACCGCGGGCCCGAAGTGCTCCTCGCGCAGGGCATCGGCGCTCAGTCCGGCCGCGTCGGCGCGGAACGCGGTGGCCGCGGCCCCGGCGAAGGCAGCGTCGCCGGCACCGTTGTCGCCGCCGGCGAGCCGGGTCACGCCCGGCACCGCGTCGACCTCGGCGAGGCCCGCGGCGAAGCCGTCGGCGATCGCCTTGGTGAGCAGAACCTGCGGCCCAGCCGCGCCCAGCCGCTCGCCCATCAGCGCGCAGAAGGCGTCGCCCTGATCGCCTGCCGGGAACAGCGCGATCCCGGGCTTGGTGCACAGTTGACCACCGAAGGTGGCCACCGAGGCCGTGAGCCCGTCGGCGATGTCGGCGGCACGGGCCTGGAGCGCCGCCTCGGTGACGATCAACGGGTTGAGGCTGCCCATCTCGGCGTAGACCGGGATCGGCCGCGGCCGCGCGGCCGCGTGGTCGCTGATGGCCCGGCCGCCTCGCAGCGAGCCGGTGAAGGCCACGGCCTCGATGCGTTCGTCGCGGACGAGGCGCTCGGCCAGCCCGAAGCCGGACTCGAGCACGTGGCCGAAGGTGCCGGCGGGTAGCCCGGCGTCGGCCACCGCCGCGCTCAGCAGTTCGGCCACCAGCGCACCTGTCCGGGGATGCGCGGGGTGGCCCTTGACCACCACCGGGCAGCCGGCGGCCAGCGCCGAGCCGGTGTCGCCGCCGGCGGTGCTGAAGGCCAGCGGGAAGTTGGAGGCGCCGAACACCGCCACCGGTCCGACGGGGACGAGCATGCGGCGCACGTCGGGCCGGGGGGTGGGGGTCGCTTCCGCGTCGACGGGGTCGATGATGACCTCCAGGTGCTCGCCGGCGACGATGACGTCGGCCAGCATCTCCAGCTGGACGGCGGTGCGCTCGAGCTCACCGTTGAGGCGGGCCTCGGGCAGGCCGCTCTCGCTGCTGGCCAGCGGGACGATCTCATCCCGGCGGTCGCGCAGGCGGGCGCCAGCGCCGCGCAGCATGGCGGCGCGCCGGTCGGCGTCCCCCAGGCTCGGGTCGCGGGCGGCCTGGGCGGCGGCGGCGATGGCCGCCTCGAGCTCGTCGGCGGTCGATTCGGCCAGCTCGGGCCCCGGCTCGCCGGTGCGGGGATCGACTCCATGCAGCGTGGCTGACATGACTAGGCCACCTCGGTGGTGGTGCTGGCGGCGGGGAGGATTCCGGGCGAGTGCATGGCAGCTCCTGAGCGTTGGACGCGGGCACCGCCGACGCGTTGATGCTCAGCGGACGTCCGATGATTTTAAGATGTCGGTGTGAACGTGCCCACCGCCGTCCGCTACGAAGCCGTCGACTCCCACACCGAGGGGATGCCGACACGCGTCATCGTGGATGGTGTCGGCCAGCTGCCGGGGGACACGATGCTCGAGCGCAAGCTCCGCTTGGAGCGCGAGCACGACGAGATCCGCCAGATGCTCATGAACGAGCCCCGCGGCCACGGCGCGATGTCCGGGGCCATCCTCCAGCCGCCCTGCCGCGACGACGCCGACTGGGGCGTCGTCTTCGTGGAGGTCAGCGGATACCTGCCGATGTGCGGCCACGGAACGATCGGGGTCGCGACCGTGCTGGTCGAGACCGGCCGGGTCACCGTGACCGAGCCCGAGACCATCGTCCGCCTCGATGTGCCCGCCGGCCTGGTGGAGGCGCGCGTGCAGGTGGCCGACGGCAGAGCCACCAGCGTGACCATCCGCAACGTCCCGGCGTTCGTCCACGAGCTCGACGGCGAGGCCGGCGGCGTCCGCTACGACATGGCCTTCGGCGGCAACTTCTACGCCATCGCCGACGCTGCCGCGGTCGGCCTCAAGGTCGCGCCCGAGAACGCCCCCGCGCTGATCGAGGCCGGCCTGGAGCTGATGGCGGCGGTGCCCGAGCCGGTCCATCCCGAGAACGACGCCATCCGCGGCTGCCACCACGTCATCTGGACCGATGATCCCGACCCCGGGTCTGATCCCGCCCACCCCGCCGACGGACGGGCCGCCACCGCGATTTATCCGGGCTGGGTGGACCGCTCGCCCTGCGGCACGGGCACAAGCGCCCGCATGGCCCAGCGCCACGCCCGCGGCTGGTTACAGCTGGACGAGCCGTTCGTGCACGAGTCGATCATCGGCACCCGCTTCACCGGCCGTCTGGTGGGGGAGTCCACCGTCGGGGGGCGGCCCGCCGTGGTGCCCGAGATCACCGGCCGCGCCTGGATCACGGGCACGGCCTCCTACGTGCTGGACCCGACGGATCCCTTCCCGAGCGGGTTTCGCATCGGCTGACATCCGCCTCGTCGGTGCAGCCGTACTGGGCCTCTGCCCATCCACGCACAGAGCGAGGAGATGGTTGGCGGCCCCGGTCCGGGGGTAGCGGACGTTGGGGAACGAAACCTGCACAGAGGGAGGTAGGGAATGTCCACTGCTGTCATCATCGTGATCGTCGTTGTCGTCGTGATCGCGCTCATCGCCGTATTTGTCGCGCTGCCGCGCATGCGCCGGCGCGCTCAGATCAGAGGCCGTGAGCGGCGGCTCGACGAGCGCCGTGACCAGGTCGTCACCTCGCATCGCGAGGAAGCGGCTCAGCGTGAGCGCCAGGCGGAGGTCGCCGAGCAGCGCGCGCGGGTAGCCGAGCAGGAGGCCCAGCGCGAGCGCGCGGCCGCGCAGGCTCGCGAGGAGCAGGCCAACTTGCATGAGCGTGGCCTGGCCGACCACGAGCTGATCTCCGAGGACGAGCGCGACGACTTCGCCGGTACGTCCGCGGTTCCCGAGGAACGGGCCACCCGCGACACCGGTGACAACGGCGTGCCGGCGGAACGCGGCGCACCGCAGGATGGTCGCGCCACCGCGCGCACGCGCGCCCGGTAGTAACGCTCGCTCGGGCTTACTCGGGGCCGAGGAGGTCTGGCTGGGTGATCTCCACGGCCCCGAAGCCCGGGAGCGGTCCGTCGACGAAGAAGATCTCGATCGTGATGTCCGGTTCCACGTGGGCCTGGGAGAGGAACGCGACGACGTTGCGGCCGGTCAGCCGCTTGATCGTCTCTTCGTAGCGCTGCTTCATCACGCGCTGGAAGTCCTCGCGCATGGCAACGACGCGTTCGGGGTCTCCGCTGTCCATGATCGTCTGCTCCAGCGGCGTGAAGCCGCTGCCGCGCATGACGACGACGATGATGTCGTCGAGGGCGTAGGTCTTGGCCTTCATCGGCCCTCGCCCGTAGTGGTCGCGGAGGATCCCGACGATGCTGGTGGAGATCGCCGCCAGCAGATTGCCGCCGGCGAGCTCTGCCAGCTGACCGTCTCCGTCGGGTGTGCTCAACCCATCGCTCCTCAGTCCGGCGAGGTCCTGCGAGACCCCGACCGTCCGCTTGAAGTCCGGACCTGGCCCCCGGCGGCGCATCGCGCCGTCCCGGGCCCTGTCCAAGCACAGCGTACCGCGCTCTGACGCGCGAGTGGCCGATCTCAGGGAGCGGAATCCAGCAGGAAGAGCTCGACCGCCGCGGCGCCGCTCTCGTCGGTGCCGCTCAGGAAGTCCCGGACGGTGCGATGGGTGAGGCGCTCGACGGCGTCGATGAGCTGTGGCCCCATGGCGCGTTGCAGTGCATCGCGCTGGAGGCGGACGAGGTCAGCCCGCCCTGCCGCGACGAGGTTTCGCTCAGCGTTGGTGGCGCCGTCCTCCAGGATGCACACCACCACGTCCTGGTAGACGAAGGCGCGCGACCTCTGGGCCCCACGGCCGGTGAAGTCAGCGATGAGCCGACCCAGCTCGTTGGCCAGGGCGGCGTTCAGCGCACCGCCGGTCGGGTGGTCCTCTGGTCCTGGCACCGCGGCCTCTCTCCGTCTCGTCGGTCGAGATCCACGCGGGGCCGCGAGAGCGGAGAGGACCCGTGCGAAGCGCTTGCACCTCGGAGCCTACTCCCCAGGCGTCACGCGGCCTGGGTGGCCCCAGGTGTTGCTCGCGATGGGCGATCCCCGTTACAATTCAAGCGCGCTTTCGATGAAGGTATCGACCGCATCGGCGGCGTACACGAGAAACGCGGAACGTAGGCGCTGGGCGCACGATCGCCCGCTACTTTCGGTCCGTCAAGACGATCAACGTTTTGATGCTCTGACTGGCGGTTGTGCATGCGCGGACAGGAGTCCGCCAACTCCATGAATCGAGAGATCATCAGCGGCGCCGGCGCCGCTGTGATGGTCGGCGGGGCTCAGAGGATCTCGTTCGGGGTTCCGGGCGGTCTCCAGGCTCCCCGTGACGCCCGCAGCGTGATCTCGTCTCACCTTCGCGACATCGATCGAACCGTCGCCTCGGATGCGGAGCTCATCGTCTCCGAGCTTGTCACCAACAGCGTTCGACACGCCGGGGTGGGGTCCGACGAGTTGGTCACGGTCGATCTGATGCTGGTCGATGAACGTCTCCGTATCACCGTCACGGATCCTGGCAGCGACCTCGAGCCCCGGCTCATCGCCGAGGACCCCGACGGACTCGGGGGACACGGGCTGCGGCTCGTCGCGCAGCTGTCGACCGAATGGGGAGTGGGGCGCGACGCGGTCGGGGCGACCCAGGTCTGGTGTGACCTGGTGCTCGGCCCCGGTCGCGAGCGCGTGCTCTGAAGCGCCGGTTATCTGACCGGCGGCGGCGATCCCTCGGCGCTGGAAGCCAGCTGGGGGTCCCATTGGCAGGCCGCACAGGCATGTCGGAAGGCAGAGCGCGCGAACGTGAGCGCGGCGTCGTGGGGAACCGACGCCGCGCACACGTCGTTCCAGTCCAGGACGTACTCGCCGAGCTCGCCGTCCCAGCGGGCCGCGGCCGGCGACAGGCTGGCGCCGGCGAAGCCCTCGGCGGCGGGATGGGCGTAGGCGTAGAACGCGGCCTTGGGGTAGCGGGGGTCACCGGGCCACCAGCCGACCGCGATCTCCTGGGCGTCCATGGCGTTGCGCATGATGAAGTCGCTCGAGGGCGGCTCGGCGGGGCGGCCGGAGAAGAGGTTGACGGCGAGGTCGAAGGATCCCCACCAGGCGTTCACGGGGGTGCTGCGGCCCCGGTACGGCGCGCGGAAGGCGGCGAGAATCAGCGCGACCTTGGTCACGATCGCGAAGTAGGTCTGCACCTGCTCCGTGTCATAGCGGGCGTGCTCGGTGTCCTCGTCGAGCGGCACCGACCACGCGACCTCCTGTGGGGTCGGGTCGATATTGATCTCGCCGGCCAACTCCCGCAGGCCTTCGAGGAGCTCTCGTGTGACCGCTCCCACCGGCCGGTCGGGCCCAAGAGGCACCCGCCGCACCCCGCCGGCACTGTGCTCGGCCACGGCCTCGTGGGTGCGCAGGTCAAGGGCGGCGACGATCGCCCCGGAGCCGTCAGGAGCGGGCATCGGCAGCGTCTCCCAGCCACGGGCGGTGAGGCGCAGGGCGGCATGCTGGAGCTGGGGCTCGGGCGGCGCGAGGGCGACCGCGAGCTTGCCCAGCACCTGTGTATGGGCGTGGAGCGTGTCGCACGTGCCAGACCACGCCTCGTAGTCCAGCACCGGCCATGCCGGGGGCATGGCGGGCACGCTATCAGCGACGGGCAGCTGCGACACTGAGCGCGACGGCACCGCTTCAGATGACCGGCCGCACCTTTGACATCACCGCGCCGGCCGGGACCGTGTCGGACCCGGAGCTGGCTGCCGTCCTTGACTGGTGGAGCGCCCACGCGCGTCCGCTGCCGTGGCGCGCCAGTCGCGACGTCTACGCCGTGTGGGTCTCGGAAGTGATGTCGGCACAGACGACGATCAGCCGCGCGGCGGAGGCCTGGGTGCCCTGGATGGAGCGGTGGCCGACGGTGCAGGCGCTGGCCGCCGCCTCGCTGGCCGACGTCCTGGGCCAGTGGCAGGGGCTCGGCTATCCCCGCCGTGCCCGCGACCTGCACCGGTCGGCGCGAATCGTGGCTGAGTCGGGCTGGCCCGACGACCTCACCGCGCTGCCCGGGGTGGGTCCCTACATCGCCGCGGCGGTGCGCTGCTTCGCGCGCGAGGAGCCCATCCTGCCCGTCGACGTCAACGTGCGCCGAGTGCTGCGCCGCCGTTTTGACGGCGACATCGATATCTCCGCCGACCCCTGGCGCGCCGGGCAGGCGCTGATGGAGTTCGGCCAGCGAGTCTGCGCCGCGCGGCCGCGGTGCGGCGCCTGTCCCGTGCGCGAGGGCTGCGCCGGACCGGGGCCCGGGAACGGCGACAGCGCCCGCGGGCGCCGCCAGCCGCCGTTTGAGGGCAGCGTGCGCCAGCAACGGGGCCGGCTACTGCGCCGGGTGCTGGCTGAGGGCGCCGTCGCGGTCGGCGAGGGCGAGCTCGAGGTTGCCGCAGGCCTGGCCGGCGATGGCCTGGCCGTGCTGGAGGCGGGCTGGCTGCGGCCGCCCCGCTAGCGCTAACCCACCCTCGTGATCTCTGAGCCGCCCTCGACCGGGCGCGTCATCCCAGCGAGCAACTCGTGCAGCGTGTGTCCAGAGAGGGACGGGTGGCGGAGATGCTGGTCGCAGTGGACCTGGTACTCGCTGCGGCGGCCAACGCGCGTGCGCGTGATGTACCCCTCGTCGACCAACTCGGAGACGAGCTTGTGCGTCGCTCGCTCCGTGATGCCGATCGCCTCGGCGATCTCGCGCAGTCTCGCGGTCGGGTGTTCGTCGATGTAGACGACGATATTGCCGTGGTTGGAGAGGAACGTCCAGGTCATATCAACGATCTTTCCCACGAGGAGCACGGCTCAAAAGTCATAGATCAAAAAAATGTTGAATTGGGAATCCATGAATCTGACTTCCCTGAATTGCGATCCATGAAAACCAATTCAAGAAATCTGGACGAATTGCCGATGACGTTTCCGGTAGCGACCTTCCCTCGAAACGGATCGGAGCCTTCTCTATGAAGCTGCTTGGAAAGCGGCGGCTGATCTTTGCCGCCGTCACTGTCATGGCGCTTGTGATCGCCAGCCTGGGCTATGCCGCCTGGACCTCAGCCGGCAACGGCTCGGGTGTCGCGAAGGCCTCGAACGCTCAGGCCCTGACCACCGTCACCGCGACGGCCTCCGCGGGCCTGTACCCCGGCGCGACCGCTGCCCTCAGCCTCCAGCTGTCCAACCCCAACCCGTACCCGGTCACCGTGACCGACGTGACCGGCAACGGGACGATCACCGCGGACGCCTCGCACTCGACGTGCGGCCAGGACGCGGGTCACCCGAGCGGCGTGACCTACACCGACCAGCACGGTTTGAGCATCTCGGTGCCGGCCAACGGGACCACTCAGGTGTCGGTGAGCAACAGCGTCCACATGAGCAACGCCTCTGACAACAGCTGCCAGGGCGCGACGTTCACGATCCCGGTTGCCCTGACTGGGGCCAGCGCCGCCACCTCGTAAGGCTCCTCGTACCACCTGACAGCGGCTGCTTCTCATGAAGCGCATATCGACGATCGTCGTCGTGGTGGTCGCGCTCGCGCTGGGCGCGACCACCTACGCCGCTGTCGTACACACCCACGCCGCCGCGCTCAAGGCCACCAGCCGGCGCGCGATCGTGGTCACCGCCCAGGTCTCCGGGCTGCTGTATCCGGGGAGCGCCCGGCAGGTGAAGCTGCGCATCAAGAACCTCCTCTCCCACAAGGTGCGGGTGCTCGCGCTGACGCTCAAGCCGGGCAAGCCGACCGGCCGCTGCCCGGCGTGGGCCGTGGTCGGCGGGCACGTCGCCCTGCGGATGACCATCGCGCGGCGGGGCACGCGCACCGCGTACGCGTCGCTGCGGATGCTGGCGACGGCGCCGGACGCCTGCCAGGGGACCTCAGTTCCCCTCTCTTTCTCGGCGACGCTGGACGGGAAGCCGTGAGGCGGCTCTCGCGCTGGCTGCTCGTCGTGGCCCTCGCCGCGGGCGCAGGCCCCGGCGCGGCCTATGCCGCCTGGTCGGGCAGCGGCGCCACGACAGTGCAGGTTCAGGCGGCGACGATGCCGGGGGGCTCGGCGCCCACCGCCAGCGCGACCGGGCACACCATCACCGTGGGCTGGACGGCCGGCACCGTTGCCGGCCAGAGCGTCACCGGCTACACCGTCAAGCGCTACAACGCCGCAGGCGTCGCGCAGACGATCGGCTCGGGATGCTCGGGAACCCTCACCGGCCTCTCCTGCACCGAGTCATCGGTCCCGGCCGGCGCCTGGACCTACGCCGTGACGCCGTCGTTCCACTCCTGGGAGGGGGCCGAGAGCCCTCCGAGCGCCGCCGTCAGCGTCCTGGCCCCCGGTCTGAGCATCACCTCGCCGACGACGGTCACGAGCCTCCCGGCCACGGTGAGCGCTGCGTTGACTGGCTACACCGCCGGCCAGACCGTCACCTTCAAGCTCGATAGCGCCACCGGCACGACGCTGACCAGCACCCTGTCGCCGACCTCGATCCCCGCCGCCGGGGCGGCCACCGCGACCGTCACCCTTCCGGCCGGCACCGCTCAGGGCGCGCACACGGTCTACGCCGTGGGCAGCGGGGGCGAGACCACCACCGCGGCGCTGACCGTCAACCGGCCCACGGTCGCCACCGCCGTCATCGCCAAATCCGCGGGCGGCGACGCGGGCGCCATCAAGCAGGGCGGCACCTACTACGTCTATGCCAACGTGACCGGTTCGGGCACGCCGCCGGCCGGCCTGGGCAGCCTGACCGCCGACGTGAGCGCGATCACCACCAACCAGAGCGCGGCGACGCTCAGCTCGGGCAGCTACACAGTGGACGGCCAGACCTACAACTACCGCAGCGCTCAGCTCACCGCCAAGAGCAATCTGACGGCCGGCACCAGCACGTTCACGGTCAAGCTCACCGATTCCGCTGGGACGGCGACGACCACCAGCCACTCGGTCACCGTCGACAACACCGCGCCGCGCACCAGCAACATCCAGACCACCAACGTGTCCGGCGGCACGGCCGGCAAGCCCGAGGCCGGTGACACGGTGATCTTCACCTACACCAAGGCCGTCGATCCGGCCACCGTCCTCTCGAGCTGGGACGGCGGCTCTCAGTCCGTCGTGGCGGAGATCATCGACGGGGGCACCTCGGGCGACGACAAGCTGGAAGTGCTCAACGCCTCGACGCTGGCCCAGCTTCCTCTCGGCAGCGTCGACCTCGGCCGCAAGGACTACGTGTCCAAGACCACCACCTTCGGCGCCTCGGGGACTCCCGCCACCATGGTCATGAGCGGAAGCGCGATCACCGTCACCCTGGGGACGCCGAGCGCGACCGCCGGCACCGCCGCGGCGACGGGCACGATGACCTGGACGCCGTCGACGACGGTCACCGACGCGGCCGGGAACGCCGTGAGCTCTAACACGGTCAACGAGACCGGCGCCAGCGACAAGGATTTCTAGGCAGGCCGGCGTCGGCCCGCCGGCGCCGGCCCGCTGGCGTTGGCCGCGGCGATGACGCTACGGTCCGCCGCGTGACCTATCGCGTCGTGCGCCCGGACCAGCTGGAATGGCTCACCCGTCCCCATGCGCCGGGTGAGCCGGCCCGCCACGTCGCCGAACTGCTCGACCTCGAGCCCTTTGCCTACATGCGAGCCAGCCTGTGGCGCTACGAGCCCGGCGCCAAGGGCCGTCGCCATCGCCACCCGCGCCAGGAGGAGACCTTCCTGGTGCTCGAGGGGACGCTCTCGATGTACGTCGGCGAGCCGCCCGTGCGTCAGGACGTGCCCCGCGGCGGGGCCATCCGGATCGATCCGGGAACCCCGCTGCAGAGCGTCAACCATCAGGACGAGGACCTGCTGGTCTACGTGTACGGCACCCCGCCCGAGACCGGCCACGCCGAGCTGCTGGAGCCGGCGGTCCCCTGACCGCAACGCCGGTGCACCCTGCCTGATTGATGGCGGAGGGCCGTTCTAAGCCCGTTGTGGATGCCGGCGATCGCCCTCCCACCTCAGACCCGCCGGGCCGTCACGCGCCCGGCCGGGGAACGCGCCGCCCCCAGCCGGCGCGCCCTCGAGCCGGCGCCGCTGGTGCTCCGGGCGGTCGTCGCCGCGCGTCGCCGGTCGCTGACCCGGAGGCTGGCCGAAGGGGCCGACCCGGCCTCCTCACCCGCTCTGGCTTTGCGTGCCCGCCAGCTCACCAGCGACCGCTCCCGCCGCGCGCAGGGCCGCGCGCTGCGGCGCGCCGTGTTTGACGCGCACCATCTGGCGCCGACACGCTTCGCCGTCGGCCTGTTCCGGCGGGGCGCTGTGATCGAGGCGGTGACCACCGCCGCGCTCGAACCGGCCGAGGTTTGACCGCGATCTGACGACAAAGGTTGAGCGGTGACCGCGGGCGGGGGATAATCGTTCGATCGACCTGCCAGTACGGACGCGCACCGGGCCGGGTACCCCGGTCTCTCGGGGCCGCGGCCGTTTGCGCATCGTGCCCGAGTTGGCCCTGCTCGTCGTCGCGACGCTCAGCGCCCCTGGCGGCGCTCCGGAGATGACGTCGCAGAAGAAGGGGGCGGGGGCATGATGAACGAGTCAGAGGCACGCGAGTTCGCGTCGGCGTTCCGGTCGTTTCTGGAGTGGGTTCACGCCGACGCGCGCAACGCGAAGCGCAATGAGGTGGCGGCCCTCGTCGTCGACTTCCTGGGCGAGGAGCGATCTGGCCGGTCCGTCGTGGCCCGTTCGCTGCCCGGGTTTGAACATGTGAACTTCCAGACGGCGCTGGAGGCATGGTCCAGCGAGCCCGGCCGTGAGGTCCAGGTCCACGGTGTCATGGTCCCGCCGCACCATGGAGAGACACCGCTGCAGCAGATCGTCACCGGGGAGGTGTTCGGGCCGCTGCGCCTGTCGCCGCCGTCACTGGTGGACCTGCCCAACGGGCCGTCGTCGACGCTGGCCTGCCTGCGCCGGGCGATCCTGCTGGTGACCGACTCCCATGGCGTCTACGCGGTGATGGTCACCGGGCCCGGCGAGCAGGATCCGCACCTCTCGGTGGAGATCGCCGGACTCGACGTGCGCGAGGCCCAGGCGGTGCACACCCACTTGGATGCGCTGCGCGGCCGGCTCAACGTGTACCGCGGACACGTTCTTGACGTGGTGATTCACCCGATGGGCGGCGTCACGCTGCAGTTCAGTGACATCCCCCCGACCGCGCGCGAGGACGTCATCCTGCCCGAGGCTGTCCTGGGACGGGTGGAGCGTCATGCGCTCGGGGTGGCCGCCCACCGGGACGCCCTGCTAGCGGCCGGTCAGCACCTCAAGCGAGGGCTGCTCCTGTACGGGCCGCCGGGGACGGGCAAGACGCACACCATGCGGTACCTGGTCGCCCACATGGAGGGGTACACCCGGTTCATGCTCACCGGGCGCGCGCTGCACGGGATTGGCGCGGTGGCGGAGTTGGCACGCGACCTGCAACCGTCGGTGGTCGTGCTGGAGGACGTCGACCTCGTCGCGGAGGAGCGCAGCATGGGGCCGGGCTCCTCGCCCGTGCTGTTCGACCTCCTGGACGCGATGGACGGGGCCGCCGCGGACGCCGACCTCCTGTTCGTGCTGACCACCAACCGCGCCGACCTGCTGGAGCCCGCCCTGGCGGCACGTCCGGGCCGGGTCGACGTCGCCGTCGAGATCGACCTGCCCGATGCCGACGCCCGCAGCCGACTGCTGAGCCTGTACGGCCGCGCGCTCCCGCTCGAACTCTCCGCCGACGAGACCAGCGAGGTGGTGGAGCGCACCGACGGCGTGACCGCTTCGTTTCTCAAGGAACTGCTGCGGCGGGCGATGCTCGAGTGCCTGTCCGACGGCCAGCCCACGTCCATCGTGACGGGCGACCATGTCTCCCGGGCGCTCGACGACCTGCTGGACAGCAATCAGGGGGTCACCCGGAGCCTGCTGGGCGTGGGCAACGACCCCGAGAGCCTTCCCGCGGGCGGTGGCCTGGGCTCGCTTCCGCCCCAGCATCCCGGCCGCGGCTGGTTGCGGGCCCAGGCCCGCGCGCGCCGCGTCGATCTGTGACGCCACGCCGCCGCCGGCTCGCCCCCGCCGCCAATCTGACCAGTGAGCCGACCAGGGATTCCCCTGGCGCAAGGGGGCGGCGATGCCGGGAAGCTCGGCGTCAGGCAATCCAGGAGGTAGATATGAGCGCGACAGGAGTCGGTGGCAGCGCGGCCGATGCGACGGTGAGGGATGTCGACCTAAAGCTCGAGGCGGTCGTCATCCCGGTCTCGGATGTCGATCGTGCCAAGGAGTTCTACGGACGTCTCGGCTGGCGGCTGGATGCGGACTTCGCCTTTGACAACGGCGTCAAGATCGTGCAGTTCACTCCGCCCGGGTCGCCGGGTTCGGTCCAGTTCGGGAGCCAACTGACGACCGCGGCGCCGGGTTCCGCCGAGAACCTGTATCTGATCGTCTCCGACATCGACGCCGCCCGTGACGCGCTCATCGCCCGCGGGGCGCCGGTCAGCGAGGTGTTCCACGCGGGCGCCCCCGGCGCCCAGTTCCTGCCCGACGGCGCCGCGGATCGCGTCAGCGGGCCCGCGCCTGAGAACGCGAGCTACGGGACGTTCGCCACCTTCACCGACCCGGACGGCAACCGCTGGCTGCTGCAGGAGATCACCCGGCGGCTCCCCGGGCGCATCGACCCCGCCGCGGACACCTCGTTCACGTCCAGCAGCGATCTGGCCGGGGCCATGCGCCGGGCATCCACGGCGCACGGTGAGCACGAGAAGCGCATCGGCCAGGCCGACGCCAACTGGCCGGACTGGTATGCGGCCTACATGGTGGCCGAGCAGTCGGGCGCCGAGCTGCCGACCTGAGCGCCGCATGGCATCCCCTTCCACCCTGACCCCGCTTGGGGCCGTCATAAAGGGCGTCATTGCCGGAACGGTCGGCACGGCCGCGATGGATGCGCTCCTCTACGCCCGCTACCGGCAGGGCGGCGGCACGAGCGCGCCCGCGGAGTGGGAGTTCTCGGCAGGGCTGTCTCGCTGGGAGGACGCGGGCGCCCCGGCCCAGGTCGGCAAGCGCATGGTGGAGGGCCTGTTCCAGATCCAGCTGCCGGACTCCCGAGCGCGCCTGGTCAACAACCTGACCCACTGGGCGTACGGGATCCTCGGCGGGGTGCAGTACGGCGTGGTCGCCGGGTCGCTGCCGGTCCCCCGCGTCCGCTACGGGGTGCCGTTCGGCGCCGCGGTCTGGGGTGCCGGCTACGTGGTGCTGCCCGCCGCCAAGCTCTACAAGCCAATCTGGGAATACGACGCCAAGACGCTGGCCGGGGACCTCAGCGCGCACCTCGTCTACGGGGTCGCCACGGCGGCCGCGCTGAGCCTCCTCTAGCCGTTGCGCGGGTCATCGCCCGGGTCCACGTACTCCAGTCCGAGCGGTCCGATCGCCGTGACCTGGGTGACGTATTCGCCTGATTGCGCCCAGTGGAAGTGAGGGGTGTCGCCGGGCAGGACGATGACGGCGCCAGGCGGGAACGCCTCTAGTTTCTCGCTGTCGAACTCCTCGCCCAGGCCGATGTAGAAGATCCCGGAGATGACCGTGTACACGCGATCCTCAGGGTGGCGATGAGGCATGAGCTTGACCCCCGCGGGGACCTTGACCCGGATCACGTAGGGGCCGGGCTCGGTCGGCCGACCGACCACGACGGCCAGGCGCGCTGACGGCGGAAACGCCGCAAACGGCTCCCATTCGACGTCCTCGGGGAGGACCGCGCCGAACTCGACGGGGTCTACGTGGCGGGCCTGCATGATGGGAGACCTCCTGATTGCGGCGACGGTCTGAGTCAGCCCGCCGAGCCTAACCGCCCGGCGCGCGGAGGGAGCTCCGGGGTGTCGCGCGGGGCGCCCGGCGATCGCATGGGCCGCGGCGCGATCAGCACCGCCACGATGAGCAGCATGGCCACCACCGCGACCGCCACGCAGGCGACCCCCAGCGACCGCGGGAGCCGCCCCAGGGAGAGCGCGGCGACCCATGCGCACACGTAGAGCCACGCCGTTCGATAAGCGACCCGCCGCACGCGCAGCCGTGCGGCGAGCCCGTTCCCACCCCTATGCCCGTCTTGGTTCTGCCAGCCGTGGCGCCCCATACCTCTTGCCCTCCAAAACCAGATGAAACCTCTGAAACGGTGAGCAACCTACAGCCAACGCAGATGCAGATCAACACACAGGATCATGGAGTGGTCAGTGAGCTGACATCGCTCTAGGAATCTGTCTAAGCGCTGGTGTCCGGCGGGTCATTGGGCGTAGGACTGGATGTCGCCGTTCAGGCTGCCCTGCGATGAGTACTGGCCGTTGTGCACGTAGGTCACCTTGCCGTCACGGCCGATGAAGATGGTGGTGGGGAGGCCCTGAAGGCCGCCGGGGAGCAGGGACTGGAGCTGGCTGTTGGTGGTCTGGTAGCTCGGATAGCTCAGTTGATGCTGGCGCAGGAACGCCTGGGCGTCACCGGCGTTGTCCTCATTGTCGGCGCCCAGGAAGGCCACGCCTCGCCCGTACTGCACCGCGGCCGAGCGGAACAGGTTGAACTCGCTCTTGCAGGCTACGCACCAGGATGCCCAGGCGTTGACGACGATCGGATAGCCCCGCAGGGCGTGGAGCCGCGCGGTGAGGGCGGCGTCGGACCCGAGCAGCCGGCTGGCCTGATCGTGCAGCTTCGCCAGCGGAGCCGGTGATCCGGCGAGCGCCTGGTTGACCGCGGCGGTTCCGGTGGGCGCAGCGGGCGCCTTGGACAACGCCGCTCTGACCTGCGCGGCGAGCTTGGCGGTGCTCAGCCAGCCCTGGGTGTCGACGTTCCAGTACCACAGGATCTTGCCCGCGGGGGAGGTGAGCACGAACCACGGTTGCCCCTCGACCTCGTACCCGTCGGCCACCCGTCCGCTGGTGTCGATCCCGACCGGATAGGAGAGCGGATGCGCCAGGCTCCCCAGCAGCGATCCGAGCGCGCCCGGTGACGGCTCGACGCTCCCCTCGTCGATGGCGGTGAGGGCGGGAAGCGCGCCGCGGTGCGATCTGGCGGCATACCGGTCCAGGGCCTGAAGTTGGCCGCTGAGGCTCGTGACCTCCTGGTCCCAGGTGGCGAAGAACAGATAGAGGCGCGGGCCGCCCGCGCCGAGGCTGAGCGTGCCGCCGCCGGCCTTGGGCACCGTGGTCGTCTGCGCCGGCGAGATCGTCGGCACCTGCGCGTAGGAGGCGTCGGCATCGACCTTCGGGTGGCCCGGGAGCAGGCGCGAGGCCTCCTGGGCCAGCAGCTGGCCGAACTGCCCGACCGCCGAGTAGGACTGCTGGGTCACGTACACGCGGCTCAGCCGGCCCTGCGGGTCGATGACGTAGAGCGCGGGCGTGTGCTCGATGAGGCCGCGCTCGATGTCGGCCTGGACGTGGTAGTTACTCCAGACGCGCTGCAGCTGGGGCAGGGATCCGGTGAGGAAGTGCCAGCGTCCCAGCATCCCGTGCAGTTGGGAGTAGCTGAGCACGTCGGCGATCGACGTGGCCTTCGGGTTGGCGTCGACGCCGAGCAGCTGGATCTGCGATCCGGAGGGGCCGAGCATCCGCTGGGCATCGCGCATGGCAGTCGTGGTCAGAGGGCAGATGGTGGTGCACTCGGAGTCGTTGAAGTCCAGGAACACCACCTTGCCGCGGTACGCGCTCAGTGAGATCGGATGGCCGGACTCGTCGCTGAGGGTGAAATCGGGCGCCGGCTTTCCGGAGAGGACGGTGCCGGGGTCCAGGTAGGGGTTGGTTCCGAGGGCGTCCACCGAGGACGAACCGGAGAGCTGGGAGATCGCCGCGATCCCCGCGAGCACCGCCACGCCGCCGACCGTGAACAGGGATGCGGGGCGCAGGATCAGCCGCAGCGCGCCGCGGGGAATGACGCCTCGGACGCCCCGCCCGCGTCGCGCGCCGACGGCGAGGCCGCCGGCGGCCAGGACGACCAGGACCGCGATCCCCGCGATGAGCGGCACGTCGGTGCCCGATCCGCCGGCGGAGGTCGGCGACGGGGCGCTCGTGGCGGGGGCGCCGGACGGATGCGCAGCCGGCGCTGCGGCCGTGGTGGTGGACGGGGGGTGCAGGGTCACCCCGGCGCTCCGGGCCACGGCCACGACCGCCGACTCAGCGGCGCCGGCCAGCCCGTCACCGCCGGCGCTGACCCGTGTTGCGCCCAGCGCGCGATACGCGGCCCCGGTCGGGTGCTTGGGCCAGGAGACCCCGAACCCGCTCGGCATCACCACCAGCAGCCGCTGCCTGTAGGCCAGCGAGAGCTCGTAGCCCAGGAAGCGGGCGTAGGCGCGGGGCTTGCCCCACAGCTCGCCCACCGCACCGAGATCGCCGGGATGGGCGATGATCGCGACCCGGATCGGCACCCCCGCCCGCTTGGCCTGCGCCAGCAGCCCATTGAGCTGGACCTGCTTGGCCACCGAGACACCGGCGGTCGAGGTCACGAACAGCGACTGGTAGACCAGGACGTCGCTGCCGGGGTCGCCGTCGGCCCGAGCGGCCCCCGGGCTCGCCCCGGCCCAGACGAGGACGAGCAGCGCCAGGGCCAGGCCGGCCGATCGCGCGAGGACCGTTGTGACGTGGCTCATCGTGGTGCTGGCTGGGGCGATGCGGGTCACGGGTGGGGGAGGCCGGAACGGGCCGAGACGTCGGCGACGGCCTCACCCCCATTCAAACACGCCGCCGCGCGTCTCTCTCCGGTCGCTGCCGGCGCCCCGCGGCGGGCGTGGGCGGAGTGGCGATCAGTCGCCGGCGCCGATCTCCTCGATCGCCCTCGTCGGTCTGGACGTTGATGGTCGCGACCCGCAGTTGCACGGTCACTGAGCGGTCAGGTCCGCCGAGGCATCCGGGAACACCGGTGCCTCCGCGCCGCCGTCGAGCTCGATGATCTTGCCCGTGATGTAGCTGGCCTCGGGCGAGGCCAGCCAGAGGACCGCGTTGGCGACGTCCTGCACGCCGGCGAGCCGGTGAAGGGGCGTGGCGTCCAGGATGTGCCGGCGGGCGTCCTGGTCCAGTGCGTCCTCGAGCGCTTCGGTGGAGACCACCCCCGGCGCGACGCCGTTGACGCGGATCCGCGGCGCCAGTTCCGCGGCCAGCAGGCGGGTCATGTGGCTCATGGCCGCCTTCACGGTCCCATAGGTGAGCAGTCCCCGCGCCACGAGCCGATCCATGCGTGAGCTGATGTTGATGACCGAGGCGCGGCCGCTGTCGAGCAGGTGGGGGACGGCGCGCTTGGTCAGCGCGAAGCTCGCCGCGACGTTGAAGTGAAACGCCTCGTCCAGCTGCTCCGGGGTGGTGTCGAGAAAGGGCGTCGGCGCGGCGCCGCCCGCGTTGTTGACCAGAATGTCGAGTTGCCCGAATCGGGCCAGCGTCTCCTCGACGAGCCGACCAGGGCTCGCCGGGTCCGTCATGTCCGCCACGACGGTCAGCGCCTCGCGGCCTGCATCGCGAACGCCCGCGGCAACGCGTTCCAGGTCCTCATCGCGGCGCGCGGCCAGCACCAGGTCTGAGCCGGCGAGTGCGAACCGGTGCGCGATCGCGGCTCCGATCCCCCGCCCGGCACCCGTCACGACAGTCACGGCTCCGCTGAGAACCTGCTCGGCCACGCCAACTAATTTATCGGTCAATCATTTTTGGGCTGTCCCCCTCGCTCGAGGTCGGCGTAGCCTCCGCGGTCTCAACCCCACAGGAGGATCGAGATGGGAACCGCCGACTCACCCACGATCGGCTTCGAGGCCGACATCAAGCCGCTGTTTCGCGACAAGGATCGGCAGGCGATGCTGAGGGCATTCGATCTGTGGTCGTATGACGACGTCGTCGCTCACGCCGATGCGATCGGCGACCAACTGGGCAAGGGGACGATGCCGTGCGACGGCGCCTGGCCCCAAGAGCAGGTCGAGCGCTTCCAGCGCTGGATCAAGGAGGGCAGCGCTCAGTAGCTATGGCGGCGGCTGAGGCAGAGCGGATCGCACGAGAGCGCGCGCACGCAGCGGCGGCCAGCGTCCGCCATCCGCTGACGGTCCTCCTGCTCACCCTCACGTTCAGCACCGGACTGGTGGACGCGGTGAGCTACCTGGGACTGGGGAAGGTGTTCAGCGCCAACATGACCGGCAACGTCGTCCTGCTGGGCTTCGGGATCGCCGGCGGCTACGACCTGCCGATCGTGGCCCCGATCGTCGCGCTGCTCATGTTTCTGGTCGGCGCGGCGCTGGGCGGGAAGCTGGCCGATGCCTTGGTGCACCGCCACCGCGTGCACATGGGGGTGGCGCTGGGCGGCGAGGTGGCGCTCCTGGTCGTGGCGATGCTCCTCACCGCGCTGGTCGCGGTGCGGCCCGACGCCGCCTCCGGCGACACCGTGATCGGACTGCTGGCCCTCGCCATGGGCCTGCGCAACGCGACGGTGCGGCGCCTCGGGGTGCCGGACCTCACCACCACCGTGCTCACGCTCACGCTCACCGGCCTGGCTGCCGACGTCCGGCACGCCCGGGCCAACCGCAACGCGGTGCTGCGCCGGTCGTTCGCCGTGCTGGCCATGCTGACCGGTGCCTTGGCGGGAGCTCTCCTGCTCAAGACGGGGCCGGCATGGGTGCTGGCCCTGGCCGCCGCGCTGGCGGCGGTCGCCGGCACGGCGTACCTGCGTGGCCCGAGCTCCGGGGACGCGGGGTGACGGCCGAGCGCACCGCCGCCCCCACGGAGGCGCCGCGCTGCTCAGCGCGATCTCGGCCGCCGGGAGCAACCCGGTCCTGCTGTTGGCCCTCCCGGCGGGCGCGCTGGGGGACATCCTGGATCGACGCCGTCTCATCCTGGCCTCCCAGGTCCTGATGCTGCTGGCGGCGGCGGCGCTGGCGGTGATGGCCGCCGCCTCGGCCCTCACCCGGGCGGTGGTTGCGGCTATCGTTGGAGACGAAGCCGATATGCCCCATGCCCAGGGGTCAGGGAATCCGGTCTGAAGCCGGAGCTGACGCGCAGCGGTGGGGATGTAGGGACGGTCATCTGCCACTGGACAACGGTCTGGGAAGGCGACCGGCACCTGAGCATCCGAGCCCGAAGACCTGTCGACTTCTCCGCCGGTGATCTCCGGCGGACCGGTGATGCGGCTCCGCGTCTGAGCCGCCGGCAAAGGAGACGATCATGGGCTCGATGCTGACACGGCTGGGGCCGCTGACCACGACAGGGGTGGGCAGTCTGCCGTTCACCCGTCCCGGCGAGGCGGCCCGTCACGCCGTGGGTGCCTATGAGCTGCCGTTCTGTCCGCAGTTGCCTCGCGCCTACGGCGACATGCTCCAGGAGTGGCTGGGGGCCGACCCGGGACGCTGCGGCTGGGCGCCCGATCGCGATCGCCAGATGCCCGCGGCGTGGGATGCCTTCATGCTCGAGCTCAAGCGCCGTCCGCCGTGGCACGGCGTGGCCAAGCTGCAGGTGACAGGTCCGCTGACGCTGGCGATGGCGCTCGAGCGCAGTGGTCCCAGGGGCCGGCCCGACGTCGAGGGTCTGGCCCGCGAGATCGCCGGGTGGCTGGCCGCGGCCGTCAGTGATCAGGTCCGCGGGCTGGGCGAGCTCGGGCTGGCGACGCTGGTGATGGTGGACGAGCCGGGACTGATGGCGGCCCGACGCCACGGCGCGACCGCGGCGGTGTGGGATGCGCTGCGCGCGGCGGCGCCGGCTTGGGGGGTGCACGTCTGCGGCGAGGTGCCGTGGATTCTGCTGGACATGGCCGAGCCCGACGTCATCTCCTACGACCTCACCCGCTACGGCTGTGGCCGCGTCGCTCAAAGGGCCATCCGGCGGCTCATGCGCCGGCGCGGCCGGATCATGTGGGGCGCGGTCGATCCCGGCGCGGACGAGGACCCGAGGTTGATCGGCGAGCGTGTGGACGCGGCCGCGCGGGCGGTCGCGGGGCGGCAGTGGCGAACCGCCGACGTGCTGGAGTGCTCGCTGCTGGCCGGGAGTTGTGGGACCGGCGGGGTCGACGTCGAGGCTGAGCGCCGTCTCGCCCGCGGCCTTCGCGTGGCGGCGAGCGTGTTGCGCGGAGAACCCGCCGGGCACGCCGTGGGCGGCGACGTCGATCAGTTCGACGCGCTGGCCTCGTCCAGGCGGCGCTGGATGACGGGAGCGACATCCGCGATGACCTCCTCGACTGACGCGCCGGCGATCGGCTGGAGGCGGAGCACGTAGCGGCACAGCATCAGACCCAGGAGCTGGGTGCCGATGAGCATCCCGCGCTGCTCGGGGTGGTCGCGGCGGAGAGCGGCGATCGGCGCGACGATGAGGTCCTGGAAGCGCAGTTGGAGCTGCTGGGCGACGGCATCGTTGGTGACCGCGGTGCGCAGCAGCAGGACGAGGTCGTCGTCATCGGGGCTGCGCTCCCAGCGTTCGACGAAGTGGCGGACCATCAGCTCGCCGCGCTCTGAGGCGGGCACAGCGGTCAGGTCCGGGGCCTGCAGGTGCGTGGTGGAGGCGGCCGCGAACAGCCCCGCCTTGGAGCCGAAATAGCGCATGACCATCGAGGCATCGATGCCCGCCTCGGCGGCGACGGCGCGGATGGTGGTCTGCTCGTAGCCGCGGGCGGCGAACGTGCGGCGGGCGACCTCGAGGATGGTCCGGCGGGTGCCCTCCGAGCGCGGGCCGCCCTGGCCCGGGACCTCGTCGGTCGCAGTTGTCTCGCCCGGTATGCGCCCCATGCGAGCAACCATAGCGCAACCGCCAACGCTTGATGGCCTACAGGCGTTGACTTTCATGTGAGGGCGAGGTACGCTGGATTGTGCCAACAAGCGTTGGCAACTCACCTGAAACGAGACGAAGCGATGACCGACCTGATCAGCTACCTCCGCCAATACCGGGCTCACCTGGCGGTGATCCTGGGCAACGCGGCATTCGCCGCGATCTTCCTGACCATCGTCCTGAGCGGCTTTCACCAGCCGAGCCCGCATCAGCTCCCGCTCGGCATCGTCGCCCCCGCGCCCGTGGCGCAGACGCTCGAGCATGGCCTCGAGGCCCGCCTCCCCGGGGCCTTTGACCTGCGCCCGCTCGCTGACGTGGCCCACGCCCGCACCGAACTCGGCCACGGCGACATCGACGGTGCGGTGGTGGTCACGCCCAAGCGGATCGACCTGCTGACCGCTGAGGCCGCCGGAACCGCTCCGACGCAGGCCATCACCGGCGCGGTCACCGCGCTCGCGGGCAAGGCCGGCCGGCAGCTCTCGGTCACCGATGTCGTGCCGCCGTCACGCGACGACTCGGAGGGCCTGTCCTCGTTCTTCCTGCTGTTGTGCACGCTGATCCCCAGCCTGGGCACCGGCATCGCCGCCGGCCACGCGTTGCGTCACGGCCGGCTGGCCCCCCGGGTCGCGGTGCTCGTCGCGGTGGCCGGCATCGTCGGCCTGGCCGCGGCGGGGATCGCCGACGGCATCAGCGATCTCGGCCACTACTGGGCGCTCGCGGGGATCGTCGGCCTGTTCTCGCTGGCGATCTCGGCGCCGATGGCGGCCCTGGGACACGTCAAGCCCCACCTGGGCGCGCTGTGCGTCCTCGCGTTTCTGGTCTTCGGCATTCCCGCCAGCGGCGGCCCGGCAGACCTGGCCGCGTTCGGTCCTGGGTTCCTGCGGTCACTGACCTCAGACCTCCCGCTGAGTGCCGGCGCCAACGCGGTCCGCGACACGGTCTACTTCCACGCCGCGCACACCACCGGCCACGTACTGGTCCTCGCCGCCTACGCTCTCACCGGCGTCGCCGCGTTGTGCCTGCTGACGGTGGTGCTCCGCCGGCGCGGCGAGCGTCCGGGACGTCCGGGGGCGGGCGTCGAGCACGTCATCGAGTCTCACTACGGGCTGCAACTGGCCCAGGTCGGACCCGAGGCCTGAACCGTTGGTCGTGGATTGCGCTGGGCGCTTTGACAGGTCAGACTGCGCGGTAATCAACTTTTGACTACCGCTCGGTCTCGGAGGAGAACTCATGAGCACACAACAGGTTGCGCTCGACACCGACAAGCTCTTTATCGGCGGCGAGTGGGTGCCGGCGCTGGGCGCGGGCCGGATCGACGTCGTCTCGGCCAGCACCGAGGAGCACGTGGGTTCGGTCCCCGACGGCACCGAGGCCGACATCGACGCCGCGGTGGCCGTGGCGCGACGTGCCTTCGATGATCCGCGGGGCTGGTCGTCGTGGAGCTCCGAGGATCGAGCTCAGCTCCTCGAGCGGCTCGCCGACGCGCTCGAGGCGCGTGGTGAGGAGACCGCTCACCGGGTCTCGATGCAGAACGGCATGCCGATCACCATCGCCCGGCAGTTGGAGGCTGTGTTCCCCGGCGTCGTCGCGCGCTACTACGCGGGCCTGATCCGCTCGGTGGAGCTCGAGGAGGAGCGCGCCGGCCTGCTCGGCGGCAGGATCCGGGTCGCTCGCAAGCCGGTCGGCGTCATCGCGGCGATCGTGCCGTGGAACTACCCGCAGACGTTGGCGATGTTCAAGCTCGCGCCGGCGATCGCGATGGGCTGCACCCTGGTGATGAAGCCGAGCCCGGAGACGGTGCTCGATTCGCTGCTGCTCGCCGAAGCCGCGGAGGAGGCCGGTGTGCCGGCCGGCGTACTGAACATCGTGCCGGCGGGCCGCGAGGTCGGCGCCTACCTCGTCGCCCACCCCGGCGTGGACAAGGTCGCCTTCACCGGCTCCACGGTGGCGGGACGCAAGATCGCTGAGGTCTGCGGGCGCCTGCTGCGACCGGTCTCGCTCGAGTTGGGCGGCAAGTCGGCGGCGATCGTGCTCGAGGATGCCGACCTCTCGCAGGCGGGCGAGGCGCTGTTCGGCGCGACGCTGCTCAACAACGGCCAGACCTGTTACCTGGGGACCCGTGTGCTCGCCCCACGGTCACGCTATGACGAGGTGGTTGAGACCATCGCCGCCATCGCCGGCTCGATACCCGTGGGCGACGCGCTTGACCCGGCCACCATGATCGGGCCGATGGCGTCCTCGCGCCATCGGGACCGCGTCGAGGGCTACATCCGCACTGCGCGGGAGGAGGGCGCTCGGCTCGTCACCGGCGGCGGCCGGCCGGACGGCCGCGGCTGGTTCGTGGAGCCCACCGTGTTCGCCGACGTCAGCAACGACCAGACCATCGCGCGCGAGGAGGTCTTCGGGCCGGTCCTCTCGATCATCCCCTACGACGGCGAGGAGGACGCGATCCGCATCGCCAACGACTCGGACTACGGGCTCGGCGGCAGCGTCTGGACCGCCGACATCGATCACGGCACCGATGTCGCGCGGCGGGTTCAGACCGGCACCATCGGCGTCAACCAGTACCTGCCCGACCCGGCCGCGCCCTTCGGCGGCGTCAAGGGATCCGGTCTCGGCCGCGAGCTCGGCCCCGAGGGACTGGCCGCCTATCAACAGCTGCAGTCCATCTACCTGCCGGCTCCCAGCGAAGGCTGAGGGCCGGTCAGCCGGTCAGCCGGTCAGCCGGTCACTCGGCGAGCGAGCGCTCCATGTCGTCGGCAAGCTCCGGATAGTGGTAGGGCCCTGGCTCGCGCAGCGCGGCGATCACGCGATGCTGGTTCTCGAGGCTCTTGTCGTGGCTGAGCTTGATCTTGCACACGAACCGCGTGATGGGGATGCGCAGCCCGACCGTGCCCTTGGCCAGCTGGGCGCCCGCGTCGGGGTCCAGGAACAGAGGGCGGTCGACGTGGCGCTCGAAATGCTCCACCAGCCGCGTCAGCACCCGCATGTTCTCGTCGGGATCGAGGATCTGGGGCACCCCGTAGCAGTGGGCCACGCTGAAGTTCCAGGTCGGGGCGGGCGTCGTCCCGGGCGTGTACCAGCTCGGGCTGATGTAGCCGTGGCGGCCTTGGACGATGACCATGATCTCGTGCTGGCCGAGCCCGTGGACCTTCTCGTCGGGACGCCCGACATGGGTCAGGAGTGCGAGCTCGCCCGACGCCTCGTCCAGGAGCACGGGATAGTGCGAGGCGACAAGCTCCCCCGCGTTGCTGCTGACGAGCGTGCACCACGGGTTCTCGCGGACGAGCTGCCGCACCACCTCGGGATCGTCGCTGGCATGAATCGGGTTCGGTCGCATGCCCAGAGTCTCGCGCGTCGCGCCGGCCGGCGCGTTGCCGCAGGAAGGCCGATCAACAGGCTCGGCCGCCCGCGCGGTGGGGATAGCATCCCGCCACCGGCACGAGCTTTGCCAACGAAGGGAGCGCTGAAGCGATCATGGCCAGAACCGGACATTGCCTGTGTGGGGCGATCAGCTATCGATTCGACGGAGAGCCTGTGGCGGTTGTGCTCTGCCACTGCGATGACTGCCAGCGCCACAGCGGCGCGGCGTTCTCGTTCAATGTGGTGGTGCCGCGAACGGCGCTCCAGGTCGATGGCTCCCCCCGAGTTCACAAGACCACTGGCACCGAGAGCGGCCACCCACGTGAGCGCCTGTTCTGCGGTGAGTGCGGCTCGCCGATGTTCACGATGATGGCCGAGCAGCCCGATATCGCGATCATCAAGGCGGGAACGCTCGACGACCGCTCAGGCCTCGTGCCGACCGCCGAGGTGTGGTGTCGGCGTGAGCACGAGTGGATGGACGCGACCGCGGACCGTGCCCGGTTCGAGGGCGACCTCCAGCCGGCCTGAGGCCATGTCTGATCGCATCTGGTTCATCACCGGCGCGTCGCGCGGCTTGGGCCGTTCCTTCGCGCAGGCCGCGCTGGCGGCGGGCGACCACGTGGCCGCCACCGCGCGTGACACCTCCACACTGGAGGACCTCGTCGCCGAGCACGGCGATGCCGTCCTGCCGATCTCGCTCGACGTCACCGACCGCGACGCCGCCTTCGCCGCCGTCCGGGAGGCTCACCGGCGTCTGGGGAGTCTGGACGTGGTGGTCAACAACGCGGGCTACGGCGTCTCGGGCGCGATCGAGGAACTCAGCGAGGAGCAGGCGCGCCGTCAGATCGAGGTCAACCTGTTCGGGGCGTTGTGGGTCACGCAGGCCGCGCTGCCGATCCTGCGTGCGCAGGGATCGGGGTGGATCGTGCAGGTCTCCTCGATCGGGGGACTGGCCGCGTTCCCGCTGACTGGGATCTACCACGCCAGCAAATGGGCCCTGGAGGGTTTCTCGGAGTCGCTGCGCCAGGAGGTGGCGCCGTTCGGCATCAAGGTGCTGATGGTGGAGCCCAGCGGCTTTCGCACGGACTGGGCAGGCTCGTCCATGGACCGCGCGGAGCCCGTCGACGCCTACCAGCAGGTCGAGGCGATCGCCGAGCGGCGTGCGGCGCAACGGGAGGAGAACAATGGCGCGCAGCCGGGCAACCCGGACCTCGCCGCCCGCGCACTGCTGGACACCCTCGATCGCGACGACCCGCCGTTTCGGCTGCTGTTGGGCAACATCGCCTATGACGTGGCCGTCGATCGCTACCAAGCGCGGCTTCAGGAGTTCCGCGCGGGCGAAGCCGCCGCGCGCCGCGCCGACGACCGTTAGCACCACGCCGGACGCCCCCTGGCGCGATCACCTCACGGTGATCGTCCCGTGCATGAAGGCGTGAAACTGGCAGTAGTAGGTGTACGTCCCCGGCTTGGTCATGGTGATCGCCGCGCTCTTGCCCGGGTCGATGGTGCCACTGTCAAATCCGGTGACGGTGCTGGTGACGGTGTGCGCGGTTTGGTCATGGTTGGTGAAGGTGATCTTCGTACCGCGCGCCACGATGATCGCGGCCGGCCGGTAGGCGTAGCCGCTGATCGCGACCGGCGTAACGGTGTGCGGTGGGGCGTGTGCCGACTGCGCGGGGGTGGGGCTCGCCGAACCGCAGGCCCCGGCCAGGGCGACGAGCGCGATGGCGGCACCCGTGGACCCGGCATGACGAGTAAACGGCACATGGGGGATACGCACCCAGCATTCGCTTGGATCAGTTTTGTGGTGTGGTGATCCGCCGGTGGTGGCGCCCCGTAGTTGCAGGGTGTGACCGCCGGACCAGCCGGTCCGGACCCAAGGAGTTAGGAGATCCGATGACGGAACCCACCACGGAGGAACAACTCACCCGCCCCAGCGGGCCGGGTGTCGTGGAGGAGTTGGCCCGCGACGACGTGCAGCGCAAGCGCTTTCTGAAGATGGCCGGCCGGAACATGGGCGCCGCAGCGGCGGCGACGGGGCTGGCCGCGTTCATCGCCGCGTGTGGCTCGTCCAGTTCGGGCTCATCGTCCACTGCTGCCGGCGGGGGCGGCACGACCTCGTCCAGCGCGGCGGCGGGCGGTCAGACCACCACTTCCATGTCGTCGTCGAGCGCCGGGAACGGCGATCTGGACATCGTGAACTATGCGCTGACACTCGAGTACCTCGAGACGCAGTTCTACGCCGACGTGATCAAGAGCGGCCTGTTCAAGGGCCAGACGCTCTCGGTCCTCAAGTCCTTCGGCGCCGAGGAGGCGCAGCACGTCATCGCGCTGCACAAGGCCGCGATGAGCATGGGCACGCCGGCGGCCAAACCGATGGGCAAGTTCCCCCTCAAGGACGCGGCCTCGGTGGCCAAACTCGCCGCCACCGTGGAGAACCTCGGAGCCGCCGCGTACCTGGGCCAGGCACCGGCGATCAAGAGCAAGGACGTGCTCGCGGCGGCGCTCTCGATCCATTCGATCGAGGCGCGCCATGCCGCGACGCTCAACACGCTGCTCAAGCAGTCTCCGACGCCCGACGGGGCGTTTGCCAAGCCGATGTCGATGTCTCAGGTGCTGGCGGCCGTCAAGCCGTTCATCGCTTAGTCCCGAGAGGAACCGTGAACATGAACCCAAGTGACATCACCACACCTGAGCTGGGCGCCGTCGAGGTCGACGGCATCAGCCGGGCGAGTTTCATCCTCCGCGGCACCCTGGCGGCCGGAGCCGCCTATGGCGTGACCGCGGTCGCCCCATTCGTCTCCAGTGCTCTGGCCGCCAGTGGCATCAGCGATGTGGACATCCTGAACTTCGCTTTGACCCTGGAGTACCTGGAGGCCGACTTCTACAAGGTCAAGGGCAAAACCGTCCACCTCAGCGGTGACGCCAAGGCGCTGGCGAGTTCCTTCGGAGACGAGGAGGCCGAGCACGTGACGGCGCTGACCAAGGCGATCATGGGCGCGGGGGGGATGCCGGTCAAGAAGCCGAAGTTCGCCTTCCCGGTGACTGACCAGAAGAGCTTTCTCAAGCTCGCCTACGTGCTGGAGAACACGGGCGTTGGCGCCTACAACGGAGCCGCGCCGTCGATCTCCAATTCGTCGCTGCTGGCCGCGGCCGGCTCGATCGTCCAGGTCGAGGCCCGGCACGCCGCGTCGATCGCGCTGCTCACCGGGGGCAAGATCACCCCCGACGGCGCGTTTGACAAGCCGCTCACCACCAAGCAGGTCCTGGCCAAGGCCGGGCCCCTGATCACCAAGTAGCTGATCCGATTCACCGGCGAGCCCGTAAGACAGGGTGGCCGGAACCTCGAACGATGGGAGCCTGATGCTGGGACTCGACAATCCAATCCACCTGCTGTTCATCGGCGTGCTGCTGCTGCTGGTGTTCGGCGCCAAGCGGCTCCCCGAGATGGGCCAGTCCCTCGGGGCGGGTCTGCGCGGCTTCAAGGACTCGATCAGCTCCGATGGGGAGCCGTCCTCGATCGCCGAGCACGCTGCCCCGCTCACCGCCGACACCGCTGCTGCGCCTGTCGTGTCGCAGGCCGACGAGCGCCAGCAGTCGACTCCGGCGCAGCCGGTGGCCTGAGCGCCCGGCGCCCGCTGGGAGTATCCGCCAATGCAGATGCCCAACGCACTTGCGCCGGTTCGCTGGCGCCCGATTCACCACGAGGAGCGCCTGAGCGTCGTCGGGCATCTCGACGAGCTGCGCACACGCCTCATCATCGCGCTGCTCACACTCGCCGCTGCGTTCGGCATCTGCTTCTGGCAGAACACCAGGGTGCTGAGGCTGATCGACCGGCCCCTGGCGCACCAGACCCAGGAGCAGGTCCGCGCCGGACACGGGCCGCTGGGATCGACGTATAAGGTGCAGCGCAGCGCCCGTGATATCGCCGTCCAGCTGGACACGGTCGTCGCCGCAGTGGGGGCCGAGAGCCACCGCCCGGCGGTGACCGCCTCACTGGCACAGGTCCGGCGCAATCTGGCGCGCGACGTGTCACAGCTGTCGGCGGCGCCGACCGGCGACAGGCCGGTGACGCTGGGCATCGGCGAGCCGTTCACCACGACGGTGACGGTGACGGCGATCTTCGCCCTCATACTGTCGCTGCCGCTGCTCCTGTTGCAGGTCTACGGCTTCCTGATGCCGGCGTTCGAGCCCGAGCAGCGGCGGCGCATGCTCCCGGTCACCCTGGCGATCCCCGTGCTGTTCGCGGCCGGGGTCGCGTTCGGCTACGCCGTGGTGCTGCCCTCCGCGCTGCACTTTTTTCAGAACTTCAACAGCAGCGAGTTCAACGTGCTGGTGCAGGCCAGCCAGTACTACAAGTTCGCCGCCACGACACTCTTGGCGATGGGCCTGCTATTCCAGATCCCAGTGGCCATCTTCGCCGTCACGCGAGCCGGCATCGTCACTCCGCGGCAGTTGCGCAGCAAGCGGCGCTACGCGATCGTGGCCTGCGGCCTGGTGGCCGCGGTGCTCCCGGGCTCGGCCGTGACCATGTTGCTCGAGACGGTGCCGCTCTACCTGCTCTTCGAGGCCAGCGTGCTGCTCGCTTCGATCTCCGAGCGCCGACACCGCGCTTCGGTGACCGACGACCCGGCCTGACGCGTCCCGGCTGGGCGGCTGGTCACCCCTCCGCGCGGAAGGCCTCGGGGCGTTCGGGTGAGGCCTCCGCGAGCGCGCGGATGACGCCCTCGGCGTCCAGGTCGGCCCCGTAGACGGGCGTGCCCGGCTGCTGGCGCCAGGATTCGGCCAGCGTGCCGCCGTCGACGGGGTCAAAGCCGAGCTCGTCGACAACGTCAAAGACGACCTCTTTTTCAGCGGCGCCGTCACCGGCGACCGGCAGCGCGATCCGCCCCGGGCTGTTGCGCGGCAGCCCGCCCTCGAGCAGGTGCTTCCAAAAGATCCCGTTGAACACCTTGAAGACACGCACCCCGAGCTGCTCGGAGACCCAGACGCTCTCCGGCATGCCGGCCTCGATCGGGGCGATGAGACCGTCGCGCTCGCGTGGGTAGTAGTTGTTGGTCTCGATGACCGGCGCGCCGGCCCGGGCGCCGGCGACGATGCCGGGCGCGAGATCCACGACGTTCTTCTCCGGGATGCTGACGATGACGAGGTCAGCCTCGGTGGCGGCCTCGCCGGCCCACACCGCGGTCGCGCCGGTCTCGGCGGCCAGATCGGCCAATGTCTCCGGGGCGCGGGAGTTCGACACCCGTACCGCGTGACCCAGTTGCGCGAGCCGACGCGTCAGCGACCCGCCGATGTGTCCCGCTCCGATGATTCCGATGTCCATGATGCCTTCCGGTGAGTCGAGATGGCTGGAGTCGACTCAGTGTGGCGCGTGCGGCCTTCCGACCGTCAGCGACCGAGGAGCCTGCGGGTACTGACGACGCGCGCGAACTCGCCCTCGAGATTCGTCGCGGTGACCTCGGCGAGCTCATCGGCGCTCAGCGTCCGGCCGCTGGGCGTACACCGGTCAAATGTGTGGGTCGCGTCCAGCGCAAACAGGGTGTGATAGCCGAGGTTGCCCGCCATGCGTGCTGTCGTCTCGCAGCAGTGGTTCGTGGTGATGCCCGCGATCACGAGCCATGAGATCTGGGAGCGCTGAAGCCAGTCGTGGAGGTCGGGCTCCCCGTAGAACGCCGAGTTGACGCGCTTGGTGACGAGCAGGTCCGGTTCGCCCGTGATCATCTCCTTGAATGCGTTGCCCGGCGTGCCGGCGGTCAATGGTGAGCCCGGCTCGACCGAATCGTGGCGTACGAAGACGATGGGCCATTCGCGGGCACGCCAATGCGAGAGCAACGCTTCGATGTTCGTCTCGCACGCCTCGTTGTTGCGCGTCCCCCACGCAGGGTCGTCAAAACCGCGCTGCACATCGATGAGCACCAGCACCGCGCCGTCCACGGTCAGATCGTCAGACACCCGGCGAGTATGGCGCTCGGCGCCCGTCTCACTCGGCCGTGAGCGCGGTCAACCAGGAGGACCGGTCGACCGTCGCCGTTGGTCAGCGGCGAGATGCTCGTCGAGCGCGGCGGTCCTCTGGGTGTCCTCGTAGACCTCGTAGTCGGTACACCGGCCCCAGGCGGCCCGGGCCCAGATGACGTAGCGGTTGGCGTGTACGGTGTCGCCGGCCGGCGTCCTCAGATCGGTCGTGCCCCTGACCACGATCGTCCTGCGCCACGGGGGCCCGGAGGCGATCGCCTCCTCGGCCACGACGCGCAGACCGATGGCCACGAGGCTCTGAAGCCACGGTTCGAGCTCTGACTTCCCCTGCAGTTCGACCGCCCAGGAATTATCACCGGGAAAGCGCAGGCGCACGTCTTGGTGGCTTGACCGGAGCATGGGTTGGTAATCGGCGGTACTGAGGCGTTCGAGATTCCGGCGGAGCCGGGCGCGGGTGGACAACGCGGCTTCTCCTGTCGGTCGGTTGTCGTCCTGGTGGTCACGGTGACGTCCGGAGCGATCGATCGCACCGGCGACCTCGCCGGTCCACCCGCCGGTCCACTCGCCGGGCGCGGCGGGTCCGCTCAGGTCGTGACGGCGTCGCTGAGGTCGAGCCCGGCGAGCTCGGCGCGGGATGCGATGCCGAGCTTGGCGAACACCTTGCGCAGGTGGTAGTCGATCGTCCGGGGGCTGAGGAACAGCTGAGCGCCGATCTCCGGATTGGTCAAGCCGGTGGCGGCGAGACCGGCGATGTTGAGCTCCTGGGGCGTGAGCTGATCGCGGGTGGACGGGTCGCGTCGGCGTGCGGTCTGACCGGTGGCGCGCAGCTCCGAGCGCGCCCGTTGCGCCCATGGCGCAACGCCGAGCTGCTCGAAGCTCTCGAGTGCCGCCCGCAGGCGTGAGCGCGCCTCGATCCGGCGGCGGTTGCGTCGCAGCCATTCGCCGTACAGGAGCTCGGTACGGGCCAGATCGAATGGGGACAGAGCATCGGAGAGCTCGAGCGCCTGCGCGTAATGTCGCTCTGCGTCTGACTCGTTGATGAGCGCTCGGCACCGTGCCAGCAGCGCCAGCCTCGGACGGTTCGGAAAGCGCGTGACCCACTGCTCGAACTCGTCGAGCTGACGCGTGATCTCGTCGGTGCGCTGAGAGCGCGCCGCAGCCTCGACCATGTCCGGGACGACGGCCACCGCCACCGGATTGGATTTCGGGCGCACGACGTCGGCCGCGACGCGCAACCGGTCGAGCGCCTCCGACGGTCTGCCGACGCCCAGGTCGAGCACGCCGTGCGCGTAGGCGACGTTGGCCGTGACCCGCGACGGACCCGTGGCCGCGACCAGCGCCTGCTGCTCGTCGACGCGCTCCCGAGTCAGCTCCTCCGCTCCGCGCAGGGCGTCGATGATCGACAGGTACGCGACGTTCAGGCTCGCGATCCAAGGTTGTCCCACGTCGAGTGCGAGTTGGCGCCCCTCCTCCGCCGACGCGTAGCTGAGCTCGAATCGGCTCCGGCCGAGCAGATGGCCCGCCTGGGCCTGCAGGGCGTAGGGCAGAATGGCAACCAGTGCGCGCTCGCGGGCGATGCGTACCGCGCGGGCGGCATACGGGAGCCCGTCGCCCTGGATGCGGGCGCGGCCGGCGAGCGTTGCCGCCCACACCAGGCAGCGGGCGTCGTCGAGGCGCTCAGCCAGTGCGATCGCATCCGCCGACAGCCTCTCCGCCTCCCCGAACTCACCCTCGAGCTCGGCCGCGCCCGCGCTGAGCAGGACGATGATGAAGCGGTCGACGTCGGTGGCGGGCGCGAACTCCGGTGCGCGCCGGCACAGCGCCGCCAGCCGGTCGGCGGCGCCGAGGTACGTCGCCATCAGGCAGGCCTCGAGCAGAAGCCCGAGACCCACCGACGGGTCATCGGTCGCCGCGATCCCTTCCAGCAGCGTGCGGATACCGTCCGAGAGCAACCCGCTGTTGCCGTCGATGACCCCGCGGAGTCCGAGCAGGTGCGCCCGGTCTTTCTGATCAGCGATCGGGAGCGAACGGTTCACCAGGTCGCTGGCACGATCCGCCTGCCCCGCGGTGTAGGCGGCGGTTGCCGCCGCGGCGAGGCGCCGTCCGCGCGCCTGCTCATTCTCGCTCAGCAGCGCGGCGCGCTCGAGCGCGGTCGCCGCCGAGGCGTGCCCGCTGCGCAGCCGCGAGCGCTCCGCCGACGCCTCGAGTGCCGCCGCGATCCCCTCGTCCGCCGTGAACGTCGCGACCGCCTGATGCCACAGCCGCCGGTCGGCGTTGCCGCCGCCCGAACAGGCGTGAGCGAGGGCCAGGTGCGCACGACGCCGCTCGCCGAACGTCGCCGACTCGTAGACCGCCGAACGCACGAGCGGATGGCGGAAGTTGAGTCTCAGGCCGTCGGTGTCGACCAGCCCAGCATGCTCGGCGTGGTCCAGAGCCTCCGCGGGGAGCTCGAGCTTCGCCATCGCGTCCAGAATCAACGGAAGCTCTGAGCCCTCATCGGCGGCAGCAACCAGCAGCGCCGTCTCGGTGCTCTTGGGCAGCCGCTGGATCTGCTGCAGAAACGCGGTGTGCAGGCGCTCGCTCAGCGGGATCGCATCGGGCAGCGGCGCACGGCCGCCCAACTGGGCGTTGGACAGGCACGCGGGAAGCTCGATCAACGCGAGGGGGTTGCCCGCCGCGTCAGCCAGCAGCCGCTCGCGGACCGAGCGGCCCAGGTCCCGATCGCCGCGGTCGAGCAACAGGAGCGCGGCCTCCCGATCCAGGCCGTCCAGGACCGCCTCTGCGACGCCGGGGCCCTCAAAGCGGCGGTGCTCGCCCTCGCGCGCGGCAAACAGGATCACGATCCCCTCGGCATCCAGGCGCCGGGCGGTGAACACCAGCGAGTCGGCCGACGGCACATCCAGCCACTGCGCGTCGTCGACCAGGCACAGCAGCGGAGACCCCTCCGCCGCCGCGTCCAGCAGCGAGAGCACGCCCGCAGAGACGAGGAAGCGGTCGGCTCCGCCGGGCGCCTCGAGGCCGAGCGCAGCAGCGAGGGCCGCGCGCTGCGGTTCCGGAATCCCCGAGAGCTTCTCGACGATCGGCCGCACCAGGCTGTGCAGGCCGGCGTAATCGAGGTCCGATTCCGCCTCGACCCCGGTGACGGTCAGGACTTTCATGCCGGCCGCACGGGTGGCCGCGTACCGAAGCAGCGCGGTCTTGCCCATGCCGGCGCCGGCCCGGATGACGAGCGAGCCGCTGTGACCACGGGTGGCGTCGTCGAGCAAGCGCTCGATCGCCGCGCACTCGCTTTCCCGACCGACGAGTCCCGCGACCCGTCCTCCCAGCTCAGAACTGCTTGTCACGCCTCTTGCGAAGGCTAATCGACGTCCCGCTCATCCGCCGGCCGCCTGCCCTCGCCCGAGCGGGCCCATCCGTGAACTGACCGGTGAAGTGACCGGCGGTCTCACCGATGCGACGGGCGAAGCCCGGTGAGACCGTGGCGCCATGCTTTCAATCCTTCATCCAGCAATGGCCAGGCAACTGGCCGAACATCGCATGCGCGATCTCAAGCGCGACGCCAGGCCGAGGCCCCCGCGCCGGCGAGAGACCAGCGAGACCAGCCGCCGTTCACGTCGTCAGGAGGCCGGGCATGGCCGTTGACATCGCACCCGGAGTGGTCGATCACCTCATGGACCTCTACTGCGACTGGCGCGAGGAGTGCCTTGACGTCCATGTCGCCTATGAGCACTTCACGGCCGCCCCGACGGCCGAGCGCTCGCTGGCTTTCGCGGCCTACGAGGCGGCACTCGACCGTGAGCAGGCGGCCTGCGAGGCGTACGCGACCCAGATCCGCCTCGTCATAGAGGGCCCGTAGCTGAAAGGACTGGTACCGACCGGCCCGGACGGCGTCGTGGCTATCCGCGACCGCTAACGACGGGCTTTCGAGTGAGGGGGGGTGGAAAGGCCGCCGCTCCAGATAGCTGTAAAAGCCGCCTTGACTCGGCGATTCTGGGCCTGGCGGGCCGGCAGCACGGGCATGTGACCCGACGGCAACTGGTGGGCCTCGGTGTCAGCCGTGGGCTGATCACGGGCCGTGTCGAGTCCGGGGCGTTGGGTCGCTGTGCACCAGGGGGTCTATTGCGTCGGCCCGCGGCGGGGTGATCCGGTCTCGCGGGCGGCCGCGGCGGTGTTGGCGTGCGGCCAGGGCGCGCTCTTGAGCCACCAGTCCGCAGCAAGCCTGTGGGGGTTCTGCCGCGCTGGTCGTTCCCGCTGCACGTCACCGCGAGCGCCCCGGCATCGTCACCCATCGTTGCCAGTCCTTGCACCGTTCGGATCGCTGCTTGCAGCACGGGATCCGCGTCACCGCCCCGGCGCGCACCGTCCTGGACCTCGCTCCCGGCCTCAGCCACCAGGAGCTCATGCGGCTGGTCAACGACACGCGCCGACGCAACCATCGGCATGACGGCTACCACTCCAGGCGGAGCTGCGCGTGGACGCCGGTTCTGCTGGTCAGACGCGCGCCGTGTCGCGGCGGTAGGCGAAGTGGGCCAGCGCGGCCAGGGCTACCGCCCACACGACGATCACGGCCCAGCCGGTGGTGGTCCAGGCCCGCCCGCCGAGTGCGACGTGGCTGGCGCCGACCAGCCAGTACGAGGGCAGGAACTGCGCGAGGTCGTGCACGATCCCATGTGATCCGAGCGGGAACCACGTGCCGCTGACCAGCGCCAGGAGCGACACGAGGCCGCCGGTGGCCGGCCCGATCGAGTCGGCGGTGGCCAGGTGGCCGAGCAACACGCCCAGCGCCGCGAACGGGATGAGCGCGATCAGGATGAGCGCGGTCATCTCGAGCCAGCGGCTGGTCGAGAGGCTGACCCCGATGGACAGGCCCGACGCGTAGAGCAACGCCATGGCGGCACCCGCCATCGCATAAGCCGTGAGGACCTTGGCCCGGAAGTACGCCGCCGGCCTCAGCGGGGTGATCCGAAGCTGCCGGGTCCAGCCGTCGGTCCGCTCGGTGGCGATCCGCGCCCCAGTCGAGATCAGAGAGGTCATAGCGCCAAACGACACGAGCCCGACCATGTAGTAGAGCGGCAGCGAGATGCCGGAGTTGTCGAAGTTGTGCTCGTTGCGGTTCGGGGCCGCGATCATGAAGAACAGGACGAGCGGGAAGGCGAGCGAGAACACCAGCAGCCGCCAGTTGCGGAAGGTGCGGACAAGCTCAAAGCGCGTGTAGGCCAGCGATCTCATGCCAGTGCCTCCTGCCGGCGCGGGGCGCGCGGCGTTTCGTCGTGGTCGGCGGTCAGCTCGACAAATGCCTCCTCGAGGCCGGCGCCGGCGATCTCGATGTCGTGCGCCGCCGGGTAGGTCGCCACCAGGGCGCGGATGGCGTCGTCGGAGTCCGAGCAGATCAGCACGATCTGCTCGCCTCGGCGCTCGGCGACCGTCACCCCGGGCAGCGAGGACAGCGCGTCCAACGCGACGCCGGCCAGCGTCGCGCGAATCGTGCGGCGGCCGACCCGGGCCCTGACCTCGCTGGTCGGCCCGTCAGCGACGACCCGGCCCTGCGACATCAGGATCACGCGGTCCGCATAGGCATCGGCCTCCTCGAGGTAGTGGGTCGCGAAGATGACCGTCTTGCCGCGGGCGGCGAATGCGCGCACGGACGCCCAGAACCCGCGCCGAGCCTCGACGTCCATGCCGACCGTCGGCTCATCGAGGATCAGCACGGCCGGATCGGCGACGAGGGCCAGCGCGAAACGGACCCGCTGGGCCTGCCCGCCTGACAGCTTTTGCGTCCGGCGTCCGGCGATCTCGGTCAGCCCGGTCAGTGCGAGCACGTCGGCGACGCCGAACGGAGCGGGGTGCAGCGCGGCCATCATCGTGAGGAGCTCACGCGGGGTGACGTCGCGGATCAGCGCGCCCGACTGGAGCATCGCGCCGACCAAGCCGCGGGCAACCGCGTCTTGTGGCGGCCCGCCCATCAACGAGACGGTGCCGTCATCCGGTGCCGTGAGCCCGAGCAGCATGTCGATGGTGGTCGATTTGCCGGCGCCGTTGGGGCCGAGCAGTGCGACCGTCTCGCCTGGGGCAATCGAGACGTCGATGCCCCGGACGGCGTGCACCACAGTGCCTGCCGTGCGGTAGGACTTCACGGCGCCGCGGAGCTCGACCCCGGGAGCCGCCGCCGCCGTCGTTTTGGTGTCTGGGTCCGTTTGCATGCCCGCCACGATGCCCTGAGGCGCCCGTGGTCGCATCCGGAAAGTCGCCGGTCTGCTCGCCGGTCAGGCCTCCGCGGGCTCGCCGAGATCGAGGGCGGCGAGGCCCGCCCGGGAGGTGATCTCGAGCTTGGCGTAGACCTTGCGCAGGTGGTAGTCGATCGTCCGCGGACTGAGGAAGAGCTGGGCGGCGACTTCGGGATTGCTCTTGCCCGTGGCGACCAGGCGCGCGATCTGAAGCTCCTGGGGCGTCAGGTCATCCCGGGTCGACGGGTCGCGCTTGCGGGCGGTCTCGCCGCTGGCGCGCATCTCGGCGCGCGCCCGTGCCTCCCAGGGCGCAAGTCCCACTCGCCCGAATAGCTCGAGCGCCGCGCGTAGGTGGCGACGAGCCTCGGCGCGCCGGCGTTGCCGTCGCAGCCACTCCCCGTACAAGAGCAACGTCCGCCCCTGCTCGACTGGCGGAAGCGAGTCAGCGAGTTCGGTGGCGCGTTGCCATTGGGGCTCGACATCGCCGTCCCCGAGCAGGGCCTCGCAGCGCGCGAGCAGCGCCAAAGCGACCGCATGCTCAGAGCTCTGCGCCCACGTCCGGAAACGCTCCAGGTGCCCAGCGACCTCGTCCGCCCGGCCGGTGCGTACGGCGGCCTCGACTGCATCGGGCAGACCGAACAGCATCGCTGGGATGTGCTCCAACCGCGCCGCCGAGATCATGGCCAGCAGCTGGTCGAGGGCTTCGGCCGGACGGCCCGACCCCAGATGCAGCAGGGCCAGCGCGTAGCCGGCGTGTCCCCCGATGGCGGTGGCGCCGCTGCGCGTCACCCAGCTGCGCAGCTCCGCGACGCGTGACTGAGTCAGCTCCTCCGCGCCCCGTAACGCGTCGATCAGGGCGAGGTTCATGAGGTTCCATGCTGCGGCCCACGGCCGCCCGGTTTCAACGGCCAGCCGCCATCCTTCCTCCGAGCTCGCGTAGGCGAGGTCAAGCCGGCTATACGCGATCAGTGCCGCCGCCTGCACCTGCAGGCCGAAGGGCAGCGTGGCGACCTCACCCTTGTCTCGCGCCAGCCCGACGGCCCGGTTGGCGTGGTGCAGGCTGGCTTGGCGCATACCTGCCCGCGCGGTGCTGAGCGCGGCCCAGATCACGCAGGCCGTGACGTCGAGCGGCTCCGCCAACTCACTGAGCTCGGCCGACAGGGCCTTCCCCCGCGCGTAGTCCCCGGAAAGGTCGGCGGCGCGAGCGAGCAGCGACGTCTTGATGAAGTGGTCGATCTCGGTGTCACACGAGACGTCGGCCGCCTGCAGCGCGAACTTCCTGGCGTCGTCGTACGCGCCGGCCTGCCCGGCCATCGCGCAGCCCTCTCGGAGGATCTCGAGCGTCAGCGAGGGGTCATCGCTCAGGGTCGCGGCCTGCGTCACGGTGGCAACGCCCTCGAGCAGCCAGCCGGTCTGCCCCTCGATCACCCCGGTCTGGAAGAGCAGCCGGGCGCGCTGGTCGCGATCGGCGATCGGCAGCGCTCGCCGCACCAGCTCACTCGCCCGGTCTGCCTGCCCCCCAAGCCATGCCGCGTTGACAGCTGCGGCCAGCCGACGCCCGCTCGATCCGGGGTCGGTGCTGAGCGCCGCCGCGCGCTCGAACGCAGAGACGGCCGAGGCATGGCCGCCACGCAGCTGAGACCGTCGCGCGAAGGCATCGAGCGCATCGGCGATGGCGGCGTCCGATGTCGGCGTGGCCAGCGCCGAGTGCCAGACGGCGCGGTCGGCTTGATGCTCGCGCTCGAGCGCCGTGGCCAGCGCTGCATGCGCTTGCCGCCGGCGCCCGAGCGGCGCCGACTCGTATACGACCGATCGAACCAGCGGATGGCGGAACTCGAGCTCGGCTCCTTCGATGCGCACCAACCCGGCTTCCTCGGCCGCGTCGAGCGCGTCCGTGGGGAGCCCGTGGTCCGCGGCGGCGCGCAGTGTGACCGCCAGCTCGCCCGTCTCCTCGGCAGCGGCGACCAGCAGCGCCGTGCGGGTCGCCTCCGGCAGTCGCTCGATTCTCTGCGCGAAGGCGCCTCGCAGCCGTTCAGTCAGCGGTAGGGCCTCGGGCAGCGCCGCCTGACCGGCGAGCTGGGTGGGGGTGAGGCGAGCGGGAAGCTCGAGCAGCGCCAGCGGATTGCCCGACGCCTCCTCGGTCAGACGCGAGCGGACCGATGGCGAGGCGCCGGGGGCGCTGTGGCTCAGCAGCCGCCCGGCCGCCTCCCGGTCGATCCCGGCCACGTACAGTTCTTCGAGCCCGGGCGAGTCAAAGCGCCGATGCTCGCCCTCGCGCGCGCTGAACAGGATGGCGATCTCCTCGGCCACCAGCCGCCGGGCGACGAATGTCAGCGCGTTGGCGGACGGCGCATCCAGCCACTGGGCATCGTCGACCATGCACAGCACAGGGTGTGCCTCCGCCGCGGCCGCCAGCAGGGAGAGGACCCCAGCCGAGACGAGGAACCGGTCGCTGCCCTCGCCGGCTGCCAGTCCGAGCGCGGCGGCCAGTGGGGCGCGCTGTGGCTCGGGTATCTCCTCCAGCCGGTCCACGATCGGCCACAACAGTCCATGGAGGCCGGCGAACGCGAGCTCAGACTCCCACTCCACGCCGGTGACCCTGAGCACGGTCATGTCGTCTGACCGGCCCGCGGCATACCCGAGCAGCGCGCTCTTGCCCATCCCCGCCTCGCCACGGAGCACCAGCGTCCCGCTCTCCCCGCCGCGGGCGCCGGCCAGCAGAGTGTCAATCCGGGCGCATTCGGCGCCCCGGCCGACGAGCTCGATCGCGCGCGAGCCGAACTCAGGACGTCCTGGGACCGATGTCAGCGTGCACCTCCCGTGCCCAACAGACTAATGGAGCGTCCGCCGGACCACGACCCGTGAGCTCGACCAGTCAGGAAGCGTCGGGCAGGTAGGGCGGCGCGACGCCCCAACCCCATCGCGGCACGGGAGCGTGCGCCGCCGTCTGCGCTCCTGGCTGTGAGTTGTGGACCGCCAGTCGCGTGCCCCATTCGGCATAGCCCATGATGGCAGCGCGGAACTCAGGATCCGCGGGGAGCTCGGCGTCGTCGGCAGCGCGGCTGAGCAGGGTCACGAAGGCCAGACGCTGCTCGGCCGTGATCGCCAGATCGTGATGCCGGGCGAGCATGTGCTCATAGCCGCCTCGTCGCTCACTGTAAGTGGCTGGTCCACCCATGACCTCCGCCCACCAATCCGTCACATGGACGCGGTGCTCCTCGCTCACGCGTCCTCCGAACAGTGCTGCGATCTCGGGAGCCTCGAGCTCGATGAGGTCATAGAACCGGTTCAGCCAGCGGCCGAGCGCTTCGCGTCCACCCGCCCATTCATAGATCGTTGGGACCGCATCTCCCATGGATCGGACGCTAGCGGATCTACTGACAGGCCTCGCACTCGCAAGCGGTGCGCATAGCCTCGATGGCGATCGGCGGCTAGACTCGCGGCGGCTATGCAGAACCGGGAAGTCGGTGCGACTCCGACACGGTCCTCGCCACTGTGACCAGGGAGTTCGAACCCCACGATGCCACTGGGCCCGACGGGCCTGGGAAGGCGGGGGAGGGCGTCTGACCTGGGAGTCAGGAGATCGTCTGCGTCGTCTGTAGTGCCGATCCACGAGAGATGGAGGCTGTGCCATGACCGAGTCCACTTCTGAGGCTCCGAGCGGGGACCTGAAAGCGCGCCTGGACTCCGGGCCGGTGATCTGTGCCGAGGGCTTCCTGTTCGAGTTGGAGCGCCGCGGCTATCTGAGCGCCGGTGAGTTCGTACCCGAGGTCGCCCTGGAGTACCCGGACGCGCTCCGGGCCCTGCACGTCGACTTCCAGCGTGCCGGTTCCGACATCGTCGAGGCGTTCACCTACAACGGCCACCGCGAGAAGATGCGGGTCATCGGCAAGGAGGATCTGCTCGAGCCGCTGAACCGCGCTGCCCTCCAGATCGCCCGCGAGGTCGCCGACCAGCGACCCGGCGACCTCATGGCCGGCAACATCTCGAACACCAATATCTGGGACCCCGAGGACACCGCCCGCCAGGCCGAGGTGCGCGGCATGTTCGAGGAGATGGTGGGTTGGGCCGTCGAGGGCGGCGCGGACCTGATCATCGGCGAGACGTTCTACTACGCCGGCGAGGCGCTGGCGGCGCTCGAGGTCGCGAAGGCAACGGGCCTGCCCGTCGTCATCACCATCGCGCCGATGGCAATGGAGGAGATGGCCGACGGGCTCGGCATCGTCGAGACATGCCAGCAACTCGAGCAGGCCGGCGCGGACGTGGTGGGTATGAACTGCTTCCGTGGGCCCGAGACGATGCTGCCGTGGCTCAAGCAGATCCGCGCGGCCGTGTCATGCCACGTCGGCGCACTGCCGATCCCCTACCGGACCACCGCCGAGGAACCGACGTTCTTCAACCTCTCAGACGACCGCGCCCGGGTGCCCTCGCCGCACGGCCGCACCTTCCCGACCGCGCTGGACCCGCTGTATGCCAACCGCTACGAGATCGGCGCCTTCGCCAAGGAGATCTACGACCTCGGCATCAACTACATCGGCGTCTGCTGCGGTGCCTCGCCCATGCTGGTGCGCGAGACCGCGGAGGCGGTGGGGAAGACCACGGAGGCCAGTCGCTTCTCCGAGAACATGCACAACCACTTCATGTACGGCGACAACGAGCGGCTACCCGAGCACATCGTCGCGCTCGGCGATCAGGCCTAGCCGCAGACCCTGGACCTCGCCATCGACCGGGCCGCGCTGCCGAGCGCAGGGCGGCTCGGCGGGCGGGGTCAATCGGCGTGCACTGCGCGCGTCGCATGCGCCAACTCAGCGGGATCCTGTTCAAACGGTGCGTGCGTGACCGCCCGGCCCGCCAGCCACGAGCGCCGCATCCGCCGTCGAAACGCCGTGGGCTTCTCGGCGTAGACCCGCTCGCCGATATGGATGGCTTCGGTTTGCAGCTCCGCGCGCCGATGGTCGATCAAGGCGATCACGGCGGGCAGATCGACGGTCACCTCGAGATGGTCGGCACGAAGCGTTTCGCGAAGTACGCCGAGGTCGTGATCGTCACCCAAGCGGTCTGCCAGCCGGTGGGCGTCCTTGGCCTGACCGCGGATCGCTGGACCGCAGACCGGCGCCAGCAGCCGCTGCTGGTACCAGAGATCCTTCACTCGCTTTCGCCACGTGTGCAGATTCTCGAGCGACGGTTCCCGCTGAGCCGCGGCGAATGCCTTCCGTCCTTGCCGGTAGGAGCGCAGCACACCACTCTCGAGCGCCCGCCACCCGCTCTGCCCGAGCTGCCAGTCATCGATCCGGAGCCGTACCGCGCTCAGTTCTTGGACGGCCCGCTCATGCCGCCCCGCATCGATAGCTTGACCACCCGATGTGTCACGCCGTTGGGTCAGGGCGTCTGCGATCTCGGTGAATGCGCTCTGCGGCAGTTGCCCGGCGAACCGGTGAGACAACTGGGTCGTCGTCTCGATCATCACGTCGGCGTCGCGCGCGCCTGACAGCCGGCGAGCTGCCTGGCGCAGTGCGTGGTTCTCGTGCCGGCGCTGCTTGGGCGAGATGGCGCCTCGGGCCAGACGTAGCAGCGAACGCTCCTTCTTGATCGCCTTGCGCGCCGAATGGACCGCACTCACGGGATCGTCGCCTACACCGTCGCGCAACTCGCCGACGGCATGGTCCAACTGCTCGCGAGCGCACCGGGCGATCGCCTCCAGTACGCCCTCGTCGACCTCAAATCGATAAGCCATCCCGCTCCCCTCAGTTCAGAGTCCCACTCCTCTCGTACCCCGCGCTCTGACTGAGAATCAGCGCCCCCAATGGACTCTTATCCGGCGTCCGTTAGAGTCGCGATCGGGGGATCGGGACGAATGCCAACCGGACTGCAGCAGGCGATCAGGGGCCACGTGTTCGAGCGTGGGGCGCCGGGCTTTGAGTCGGCCGCGCACGTGTTCGACCCGCGCTTTGACCACGTGCTGCCCGACGCGGTCGCGCGGCCGGTGGACGGCGCCGACGTCCGCGACGCGATCCGCTTTTGCACCGGCAAGGGGATCCACGTCCGGGCGCGTTCCGGCGGGCACAGCTACGCCGGCTACTCGACCGCCGCGAAGGGCGTCGTGCTCGATCTGCGCAAGCTCAACACGATCAGCGTTGACGCGCACGCCGGCACCGCAAGCGTCGGCGCCGGCACCCAGTTGATTGACCTCTACTCGCGCCTGGCCCAGGCGGGCGTCACGGTCCCGGGAGGCTCGTGCCCGTCGGTGGGGATCGCCGGCGTGACGCTCGGTGGTGGATTCGGGCTCGCGGCGCGGCACCTCGGCCTGACGATCGACAGCCTCAGAGGGGTGAGGATCGTGACCGCCGACGGGACCCTACGTTCAGTCGACCCGCACTCAGACCCGGACCTGTTGTGGGCACTGAAGGGCGGCGGCGGTGGCAACTTCGGCGTGGTAACCGAGTTCACGTTCGCGACGCATCCGATGCCGGCCTCCTCGACCTTCTTCAAGGTCACCTGGCCGTGGTCGTCGGCAGGGGCAGCGATTGAGGCATGGCAGGCGTGGGCGCCGCACACGAACGAGAAGATCACCGCGATCCTGCATGTCGAGTCGCCCGGTCCCCACATCTACACGACCGGTCAGTACCTCGGATCGTCGAGCGACGTTCCTGGCCTGGTGAGGACGCTGATGACCGTCCCGGGCGCGGGCCTACCGGTCAACGCCCATCACCCGTACATGGCGATCCAGATGCTGCTGGCAGGCTGTGACGGACACACGCTTGCCTGGTGCCACACCACAGGCGCCGCTCCCGGAGGCCAGATGCCGCGGGAGATCTTTCAGGCGAAGTCGGATTACGTCATACGGCCGCTCCCGGCCGCCGGACGCGCCGCGATGATCGCCGCGGCCGAGGCACCGGGCTCCGGGGCATTCCTGTGCGACGCGTACGGCGGCGCGATCGGCCGCATCGGCGCTGACCAGACCGCCTTCGTGCACCGCGGTCCGCTCTTCTGCATCCAGTACTACTCCGGCGTCGCGACCACCGGCTGGGTCGGACAGGCGTGGAGGAAGATGCGGCCGTTCGTCTCCGGGAACGCCTACCAGAACTACATCGATCCGCACCTGCATGGCTGGGAGCACGCCTACTACGGCGCCAACCTGGCCCGGCTGAACGCAACCCGCACGCGCATCGACCCGCACCACTACTTCAACTTCCCGCAGGCGATCGGCCGCTAGCTGAGCTCACCGGAGGTGGAGCACGTAGACCACCATCGTCCAGTCGTGACCGAAGCGGTCGGTGGCTAGACGGGTTGGGGCCCGCCGTACCGCGCCCAAGCGGTCAGCGACGCGCATCGAGGCGACGTTCCCGTCCTCGATGTCAAGCACCAGCGACTTCAACCCCGCATTCGCGGCGATCTCCATCATCTCGCTTACCGCGGCGAACGCCAGACCCCGCCCTCTCGCCTCGGGAACCAGCCAGTAGCTCAGCTCCCCGGCTGGCTGGTCGCTCGCCTGGACGGCGGCGCACCGGACCGCCTCTGAGGCGAACGGTGGCAAACGGACGGCGGCCCTCCCGAGCGCGCGATCCTCGTCGGGTAGACAAATCGCACGGGTGGGCCCACGTTCCTCGGACATCTCTCTGCGCAGCCACGCTTGGAGGTCATCCGCCATCCACCACCAGGGACGGAGATACTCGTCCTCGGTCATCGGGGCGATCTGGGCCAGGTCCGCCATCCGCCACCGCCGAAGTCTCACTTCTGGCACCCGAGGGAACGCTAGCGAATCGGCGGCGTTTCGCAGGCGCGACCGCACGCCGCCGGTACCCTGCGCGAGAAGTGCTGCGGATCGCGCCTGTGGCTCGGCGCGCACGATCAGCCGCCAAGCGGGGGGTGAAGCCCGGCGCGTCGCGGACGGACGATGTCACAGCTTGAGGCAAGGATCGCAACTAGGGACATGAGCACTGAGTCAAAAACACTGGTGAGGACGGTGCGGGAACGACCGGTCGCGCTGAGGGCGCGGTCGGTCGGGCCACCGCCGAGCTCGCCGCTTGAGGAATTCGGCCAGGTGTATCTGCGCAATGTCGATGTCCTCACGGGTTACTTCGCGCGCAGATGCCGCGATCCGCAGACGGTTGCGGATCTCACCTCCGAGACGTTCGTCCGGGCCGTCGACGGCTTTGCCGGGTTCGACCCTCGCCGGGGATCGGACCGGGCGTGGCTGTTCGGCATCGCCTCTCGCGTGTTCGCCCGCCACTGCGAGCAGTCGGCGGGCGGTCGAGACGCGGTCGCGCGGCTCGGCGGCTACCGGCCGCTTGACGAGGACGAGATCGAGGAGCTCACCCAGCGAATCGATGCCGAGCGCGGGGGCGCCGAGCTGATGCGGCGCTACGAGCAGTTGCCCGCGGTCGAGCGGGCCGCCATCGAGCTCGTCGACCTGGAGGGGCTTACCCCCAAGGAGGCGGCGCTCGCCCTGGGCGTCTCCCGGGTCGCATTCCGACAGCGCTTGTCCCGGGCGCGGTCCCGGCTGAGAAAGGAGCAGCACACCAATGAGTAAGTTCGCCGACAATCTCTGGCGTGATCTCGTTCGAGAGCACGGCCCCACACTTGCCCATGCCGATCGGCCCCAGCCGGGTCGATCCCGTCGCCCACGCTTTCTCGCGGGCAGCACGCTCGGGCTGGCGGGCGTCGGCGCAGCGCTCGTGCTCGCCCTGGGCGGGTCCGCGGCCCCGCCGGCATTTGCCATCACGAAGCAAGACGATGGCTCGGTGTTGGTGCATTTGAACTACGTCAAGAATCTGAATCTTGGCCAGGTCGAGCAGAAGCTCAAAGACATGGGGACCAACGAGCAGATCACGATCTACATGGGGACGGGGGCGGCCACCGTCAGTGGCCCGGTCACGTGTGCGCCGGCGACGGGCGCAGCAAGTCCGTCGGGGCCGCAGGTGAAGGTTCTCGTGGGCAAGGACGGCACGGAGGTCATCGCGGCCGGCCAGTCAGGTGGCAACACGGCCGAGGGCACCTTCCACCTCAACCACTGCGTCGTCTCGAGTGACACCGGCACGGGCAACTCGGGGAACACGGGCATCGGTTGATCCGGTGACGGTTGTCGGCGTCCGCCGGGTGCGGGCGCCGGCGATAACGCGATTGGCAGTCCGGCTCCCGACTGATGTCGGGGGCCGGACCGCTTTGTGGTGGCCGTGGTTGCTGGTCGTGGCCGCGGTCGCTTGGAATCTCGCGAGCTTGCGGGCGCTGACGGGCAGGGTCGCGTACTTGAACGACAGCTCGTTGCACGAGCAGATGGTGCGGTTCGCGACGGCACAGCTGCGTGCCGGGCACCTGCCGCTGACCAGCTGGTTTCCGTTCCTGGGTGAGGGTTCGCCGCAGTTCTTGCACTATCAGAGCCTCCCGGCGATGGTGACCGGTGCGCTGGGTCTGCTCGTCGGCCCCGACGTGGCGTTTCGCTGGTCGCTGTACCTGTTGTGGTCGCTGTGGCCGATCAGCGTCTACCTATCGGCCCGCTTGTTCGGGGCGGGCCGGCCGGCGGCGGCCGCCTCGGCCGCGATGGCTCCGTTCCTGATGAGTGCCATCGGGGTGGGCTATGAGCAGCACGCCTACGTGTGGACCGGCTATGGAGTGTGGACGCAGCTATGGGCGTCGTGGACGCTGCCATTGGCGTGGGGCTTCAGCTGGCGAGCGATCCGCGACGGGCGCGGCTATCTCCGGGCTGTCGTGCTCACGGCGCTCACCGTCGCGCTGCACTTCGAGACCGGGTACCTGGCGCTCTCGGTGTTGCTCGTCTGGCCGCTGGTCGCCGGCCGGCCGCTGCTCGCCCGGTTGCGGCGTGCGGCGGCCCTGCTCGCCGGTTCGGTTCTCGCGTCGGCGTGGGTGATTGTCCCGCTCCTGGCGCAGCGGAGGTGGGCGGCCGTCAACGAGGCAGTTCGGGGCACCGGACTCGTGGACGGCTACGGCGCGCGCCGCGTGCTTGACTGGCTGGTCTCGGGGCAGCTACTCGACCACGGCCGGCTGCCGGTGGTGACCGTGTTCGCCGCGCTCGGGTTTGGATTGGCGTGGCTTGCCTGGTCCACCGACGTCGACGCCCGCGCGCTGCTGGTGACGCTGGGACTGTGCCTGCTGTTGGCGTTCGGTCGCACGACGTTCGGGTCGCTCGTCGACGTGATTCCGGGCAACGCCGACCTGTTCTTTCGCCGTTTCATGATGGGCGTGCAGCTCGCCGCGCTGCTGCTCGCCGGTCGCGGGGCGGCGTGGCTCGGGGACCGCGGCATGCGACTCCTCCGCGCCCGGGTCCCGCACTGGCCGCCCGGCCTGTCTGCGCTCGCCGCGCTCGCGGCGGCGGTCGTGGTGCTCGCGCCCGCCTGGCTCCAGCTCGGCGCTTTTGACCGCCATGACGGCGAGGCGATCGCGGCCCAACGCCGCGCCGAGGACACCCAGGGCGCCGAGCTTGACCGCCTCGTCGCGGTGATCAAGCATGAGGGCGGCGGCCGGACCTACGCCGGGATGCCATCGAACTGGGGGCAGGACTTCACCGTCGGGACGGTCCCGGTGTTCAAGTACCTCGAGAGCCGCGACGTCGACGAGGTTGGCTACACGCTGCGCACCGCGTCGCTGATGACCGACTCGGAGTACTTCCTGGACGACCACGACGTCTCTGACTACCGGCTGTTCGGGATCCGCTACCTCATCCTCCCGGCCGGCTCCAGGGCTCCCGTCCCCGCTCGGCTCAAGCTCCGCGCCGGCCGCTACTCGCTGTGGATGCTGCCGGGCGCCGGCTACGTCCAGGCCGCCCGAATCGTTGGGGAGATCTCCGCGAACCGGACCAATGTGGGCACCCGCAGCATTCCGCTGCTGCGCGCCGGCCTCGCCGGCCACGGGGCATACCTCAGCGTCAACTACGGAGTCAACGGCGACGGGAGTGGCCACCTCCCCACGCTGCCAAGCCAATCCTCCCCCGGCACCGTCCGCGCACAGAGCGCCGACCTCGACCGCGGAGAGGCCTCGGCGACGTTGCAGATGCGCCGCCCGGGAGTCGCGGTGCTCAGCGCCTCCTACGACCCGGGATGGACCGCCACCGTCAACGGCCGACGCCAGCCAACCAGGACGGTCGCGCCGGCGCTCGTCGCCGTCGATGTCCCCGCCGGCGCCGCCCAGGTCGTGTTCCGCTTCCACGGATACGACGACTACCCGGAGCTGCTCGCGCTGAGCGGCCTCACCCTCGCCATCATCGCCCTCGCGCCGCTATGCGTGCGGCGAGCGAGGGGACGCCGGGTGTAGCAGCGGGCGATCAGACATAATGCGGTGGGATGTTGGTATCGGGGGCACAACTTGTGCGAGGGCTCATCGCGTTGGCAAGCACGACCTTGGTCGCTGCAGCGCCGGCGATCGCCGGAGAGACTCACCGCGCCGGTCTGCGCCCTGATCTCGTTGTCTCGCGCGGCACGGTGTCCGCCCACGGCCATCGCATGACGGGCAATTTCACCGTGCGCAATGGAGGACCGGGCCGCGCGGGCCGCTCGCGCGCGAAACTGAAGATCTACGTCTCGCGAGGTGATGCGTGGACGGCCGGGGTGTTCCCGGTGCGCGCGATTTCCCCGTCGCAGTCCCGTGTCGTCAGGTTTGGCGGGAACGAACCACAGGGCCTGCCCGCGGGCACCTTCCGGGTGTCGGCATGCGCTGATAGCGGCGGCGCGATCGCGGAGCGGTCCGAGTCTGACAACTGCCGCTGGATCGGAAAGATCACGGTCGCCAAGTCAGGGACGCCCGGGGACGGGAGCAGCGACACGAGGCCGGCCGATCCGATCGACTTTCAGAAGGACACGGTGTTCTCGCTCCAGGATCCCCAGAGCAACTACTGGATCTTTGTCCCGGACGCTTACGACGCCGCCAATACGACGCCGATCGAGCTCTTCGTATGGATGCACGGCTGCGGCGGGGAGGGGGCCGGCGACATCTACACCGTCTCGCCCGGCGGCAACCAGGACTACATCGCCATCTCGATCGGTGGCCGCGAGGACGATTGCTGGGATCCAAACGCCGATCAGGACAAGGTCCTCGCCGCCATCGCCAACGTCGAGACCCACTTCAACATCGACCGCCACCGGGTCGTCATCGGCGGCTACTCCTCGGGCGGCGACCTCGCCTATCGCACCGCCTTCTATCACTCGACCATGTTTGCCGGCCTGCTGGCCGAGAACACCTCTCCGTTCCGAGACACCGGCTCGACGGCGGCCGACTCCCTGGCGGCGGCGAGCTTCAAGTTCCATGTCGTCCAGCTCGCCCATACCGAGGACGACACGTATCCGATCGACGGCGTCCGCAACGAGATCTCAGAGCTCCGAGCCGCGGGTTTTCCCGTCGCGCTGATCGAGCGCCCCGGCGATCATTACGACGACAGCGACGCCACGAGCGGGACCGACCACGACCTGCAGACCTACCTGCTGCCGCACCTGACCGACGGTTGGCGCTCGCCGTAGACGTCTTTCATCCGGTTTGGGGGATGTGGACGGCTCAGGTTGGCTTAGGGTCTAGCGCTCGTACCGGTCTGGGTGAGGATTTCTTGACGAGCATTCAAGCTGACGCATTGGGGTGCCTGGCCCGCGCGATTGGGCGACGTCCGTGAGCGCCGGCGCGACTGTATTGGTGGCCGGGGCCACCGGGAAGGTCTTCAGCGTCGATACCGGGTCGTTTCTTGCGATTGTGGTGACCGCGGCGGTGGCGGGAACGGTCGCCGCAATTGCCGGTGGACGTGGCTTGTTTCTCCCGGTGGTTGTGCTCGAGCTTGTGTTCGGTGTCGTGATTGGGCCGCAGGGGCTAGGCATCGCGCAGGTCAACGGGTTCACCGGGTTCTTTTCCGATCTCGGTTTGGGCATGTTGTTCTTCTTCGCCGGTTACGAGATCGACATCCCGCGGATCCGCGGACGCCCCCTGACGCTCGCGCTGTTGGGCTGGGTGATGTCACTGGCGATCGCCTACGGGCTCGGTGGCGTGCTGGCCGCCGCCGGAGTCGTGGTCTCACTCGTGTATGTCGGCTCGGCGCTGGCGACCACCGCGATCGGGACGCTGCTGCCTGTGCTCTCGGACACCGGCGAGCTGGAGACGGAGTTCGGCACGTACCTGCTCGCGGCGGGCGCCGTCGGCGAGTTTGGGCCGGTGCTGCTGTTGACACTGGTGCTCTCGACGCAGAGCCCGGCTCACAGCGCGGTGATCCTGATTGCGTTCGTCGCGCTGGCGGTGGCGGTGGCGCTCGTCGCGGTCCGCTCATCGCATCGCACGATGCCGCTGTTCGAGCGGACGATCGAGAAGAGCTCGCAGCTCGCGGTGCGGTGGATCGTGGTGCTGGTGTTCGCGCTCGCGCTGCTTGCGTCCAAGCTCGGCCTCGACCTGCTGCTGGGCGGGTTCGCGGCGGGTCTGATCACGAGACAGGTCCTGCGCAAACACGAGGTGCCCGGCTTCGATTCGAAGCTCAACGCGATCGCCTTCGGCGTCTTCATTCCGTTCTTCTTCGTTGTCAGCGGTATGCGCCTCGACGTCGACGCGCTGTTCTCGAGCGTCTCCAGCGTCGGAAAGCTGCTGCTGTTCTTCGTGTTGTTCCTGGTCGTGCGCGGGACTCCGGCCTTACTGCTGTATCGCGGCGTGTTGCCACTGAGGGAGGACCGCATTGCCCTGGCGCTGTTCACCGCCACGCAGTTGCCGCTCGTCGTCGCGATCACCACCGTCGCCGTCCAGGCAGGTCACATGCGTGCCTCAACGGCTGCAGCGCTCGTCGGCGCGGGGGCGCTTTCGACCCTCGCCGGTCCGCTGCACGGGATGCATATGCGCCGCCTCGCCGCGCTCAAGCGCTCAAGCGAGCATCCGCCAGAAGTGATCGTGGCGGGAGCCGACGGGCCGAGCGTCGCGTGAGCCGCGGACTGAGCACTGCATCCTCCGCCGCTCCGGCCGAGCAGGTTAGGGGCCGCGTTGAGGACGGCGCGTGCCGCCGATCCCGATGTCGTCAGCGGTGCTGGCGAACGCGAGCGCGTCTGGGTCGTGGTAGATCCGCGCCAGACTCAGCTCGAGCGCGTGCCGTTGCCGGAGCAGGGCACCATGGCGCTCCGGCGCAAGTGATTCGGTGAGACGGTCGAGCAGCGCCGCCATCCGGCGCGCGACCTGAGGCGCGTCGGCGCCGTACCAACGGATCTCGGTCAGCGCGAGGTCGACGAGCTCGTCCCAGTCCGGCGAGGGCAGCAGCAGCCGGACCTGGCCATCGTCGTCCTCGATCGCCGAGCTCTGAAGCGGCCGCCGACCCAGGCGCAGCAGCATCGCTTCGAGCGCATCAAGGCCCTCGACCGCGCTGGTCGGGTCGTTGACCGCCGGCGATAGCGCGCGGATCGCAACGTCCACGGTGCAACGGATCGCGAACGCGGGATCCTCCCGGAGCCGTCTGCCGTCAGCGAACGTCAGCGCGCGGCGGAGTGCCGTCGGATCGACCGACGAGCCGCCGCGGATCAGCAGAATCGGCGAGTCGTCGCCGACGTGGGAGCCGATCGGCGCCGTCACTTCGACGATCACGTCCGCGGCCCGCGCGGCCTGCACCAGCCGGGCACGGTCGACGCCGATCAGGAGCTCGTTCCGGTGCCGGTGCCTCAGTGTTGAGCTCACCGGTGCGGGCGACAGCGGACGCAGGTCGATGCCCGCGGCGCCCTGCTGCGGGTACACGTCGTCGACGGCGAGTGCGAAGCGGTGCAGCAGGCCGGCGTAGATCTTCCGGGGCCGCATGAGCTCCAAGAGCCGGCCGATGAACCGAAACAGCGCGACCAGCGCGGCGACCATCAGCGCAAGCGCGCCCAATACGGTGGCGGTGCCCACTCGATCGTTGGTCGCGCCACCGACGTTGGCAACGGCCACCAGCGCGTATACGCCGGGAGCGACGAACAGGCCGAGCGCGTTCTTGATCACCGCGTCGCTGCGGAACGAGGGCACCAGCCGCGGCGAGTACTGGCCAGCCCCGAACTGGACGACCAGGACCGCAACCGATACGACCAAGCCCGAGAACGCGATCATGCCACCCGCGATCGACTCCAGGATCGATTGAGCTTCGTCGGGCGTTACGCCGAGAAGTCCGCCCCCCGTGCCGCTCCGATCAATCGCCGGAATTGCGATTCCCAACAGCACCGCGGCGAACAGGTACATCGTCGGAACGATCACGAGGCTGTGCGCGAGGGTCTCGCGAGCATGCATCCTCGCACTCCACAGCGGCGCCCGCTCGCTCGCAGACAGCCGGCGGGCCGCGACCACCTCGGCGCCGGCACCGTCGCCCGCGCCGCGTTCATCAGCCGACTCAGACCGCATCGACGAGTCCTCGGGCACGATCACCAGCGGCCGCCCTGCTCCCTCCTAATCACGGGCCTCGTCAGGTTTGGGGCGCGGCTTACCGTGCACGTCGCCTTCGAGCTCGTGTGCGAGCTTTGTCGCCTCGGCTCGGCGGCCGCGTGTGAGCACGCCAGAGCCGGCCGCGTGGGATATCGGGTCCCCGCCGCGGCCGCGGAGGATGGTGGCGCAGCCGACAGCGATCGCCGCGCCCGCAAGTGGCCCGAGGACATAGACCCAGTATGCGCTCCAGTCGCCGCTGACCAGCACGGGCCCGAATGAGCGCGCGGGGTTCATCGATGTGCCGCTGACGGGCGCTGACCACAGACCGGCGAGCGCGATGTAGCCGCCGACTCCCAGCGCGCCGATCGTGCCGACGTTCTGGGCCGCCGAGGCGGTGCCGAGAATCACGCTGACGAGCACCGCGGTCAGCGCGATCTCCATCAGCAGCGCCTGCCAGTCGTGGTATCCCGGACCGGGCAGCGTCGCACCCAGATGCTCCACATTCCCGAACACCGCCAGCAGGAACAGGCAGGCGAGGGTGGCGCCAAGCAACTGCGCGATGACGTAGCCGGGCACCCGCCGCCACGGAAAGTCGCCCCGGACCGCGAACGCGAGCGATACGGCAGGGTTCAGGTGCGCCCCCGATACCGCCCCCATGAAGAGGATGATCGCCAGGACCATCAGTCCGGGAGCGACGACAGCCGCCGCGAGGCTGATCTGGCCCTTGGCGTGCAACAGCCCGCCGCCGGCAGCCACCAGCACCAGCATGAACGTGCCGAGGAGCTCGGAAAACAGGCGGCGATACTCAAGGCCCGGGTCCTCGAACTCGTCGCGCGACCCGAACTCGAGCATCAGCAGGCGCTGCGCTCGAGGCTGGTCGTGGATCGCCACCGGCGTCGCTTCGTGATCTGTTGCACTCATCCAACCCATTTTCACCAATACGCCGGCAACGCTCATCATCCGAAACGGATGACTGCCGACCACGAGTTGGGGATCCGGATGCACCTCATCCCCCGCTTCGGGTGATGCGCAGTCGCGCTCTCGAGGTGAGACTCAGGTCATGGCCGTTTCGGTCAGCTGTGTTGGGAAGCGGGATGGGCAATTGCCCGGCTCACCGGCACACAGCCGTCGATGGTCTGAGACCGTCCGGTGGTGCGAGACCGACGCGCTTCTGGCTCGCTGGCGGGCAGACGGGGATCGAGCGGCGCGCGAGGAGCTGGTCACTCGCTTCCTGCCGCTCGCGCGCAAGCTGGCGGCTCGCTACCACCCCTCTCCCGAGTCGCTCGAGGATCTGGAGCAGGTGGCTTCGCTGGGGCTACTCGCGGCCATCGAGCGTTTTGACCCGGCCCGTGACATTCCGTTCACCGCGTTTGCGGTGCCTACCATCCTCGGCGAGCTGAAGCACTACTACCGGAACACGGGTTGGGCGGTGCATGTCCCTTCAAGCGCTCAGGAGTTGGCGGTACGGGTTGACCGCGCGGCACAGGAGATCACGCCACGATCCGGTCACGGCGCGCGCATCGCTGAGCTTGCCAAGCATCTCGAGGTCACCACTGAGGCCGTGCTCGCTGGAGTCGATGCCGCGAAGGCCCGCTACTCGATATCCCTTGACGCGTCAACGGGTGTTCCGGACGGCAACGGCGGTGCGGCACTCGCTGACGGCATTGGGGCCGAGGACCTGAACTACGAAATGGTCGAGAGGGCGCTCTCCCTCTCTGCTGCAGTGACCAGCCTGCCAGAGGTCGAACGTCAAGCCCTCACGTTACGGCTGGACTGCGCGATGAAGCAGACCGAGATCGCCCGCCAGCTCAACTGCTCACAGACGCAGGTGTCACGCCTACTGCGTCGCGCCGCTGTCCGACTGCACGGACTCATCGACCCACCGATCGGGGAGCTGGAAGCGTCCCCCACACTGTCTGCCGATGTCGGATGACGCGGTCGGGGAGGTAGTCGAGGGCGTATGGCGGTTCGTCTCACTTCATCCTGAATCCAGCACCCCTGAATGGACGGCGGCTGCCGAAGGCGGAGAGGACGGCTGGGACCAGCGTGTCTCGTGGTGGGTCATCGCGGTCTCCGAGGGACTGGTGTTGATCGATCCGCTCGTTGAGGACTGGCAGGCGCTCGATCGCTTGCTGTGTGATCGGGGTGACTGCCTGGGGATCGTTCGCACCTGTCACTGGCATCAACGAAGCGTTGCTGAGGCTGCGAGTCGTTACGGGGTGGAGGTGTGGTCCAAGATCGATTCGGATCGTCGCGCGCCGTATCTCGTTGACCACGAGGTCCACGATCAGGATCAGCTCTTCGGCTCGCTTCGAGCGATCGAGGTGGAGCGGGCTGACGAGATCGCCCTCTGGCTGGGGGAGCATGGGGTGCTCGTCTTTGGCGATGCGATGCTCCGCCGCTGCAGTGGCGAGTTGCGGGTCTGTCCTGACTCGTGGCTGCAACCCGCCGGCGGACCGGTGCGGCTTCGAGCCCGCTTGAGAGGCCTGACCGAACTCGCGCCCCGACACGTTCTCGTCTCTCATGGTCCCCTCGTCCTTGGCGACGGTCTCCGGTCGCTCGAGGCGGCTACACGTTAGTGCCGGACTTGGGCGCTGGTCCCGGCGGTTTGGGTCAATGGAACATCGGTTTCCTCGCGACGGGGATGGCGCCGCCATCGGTGCTGTTCACCAGGACGCGCGCCCCGAGCGGGCGGTGGAGTCGCACGACGGCGGTCCGTGGGTAGCCGACGAGCGTGCAGGCCAGGTTCGGAGGGATCGGCGGCGGGTGCTCGTAGATTGTGAACGCGACCGCGCGATTGCTCTCTGCGACGGTCGCGGAGTAGTTGTCGTCGCAGGGTTGGTTCCCGGCATGACCGCCGATGAAGAAGATCCTCAGGGTCCGGCCGTCTGCGGAGATGGCGGCCTGCTCGCCATCCTCTGAGCTGCCCACGCCATCAGGATCAAGCCGCCGCAGCGGCGGCGCCTTGTAGGCGACGGGCGCGAGCACGGACGCCCGGTCGCGGAACCGTCCGAAAGCGAACTGCCAGGCCGGGAGATCAGCCTTGCCACGATCGGTAACAAATGACGCACGTCCAAGCCGGGCGCGCACGGTCAGTGTCGTGGTCGGGGTGGGGTCGGGCTGGAGGTCGTCGCGCAGCGCGGTCACCGCTGCGGCGGCCGCGATCCAGTGGTGGCGGCGGGCGACAGCCATGTCGGCTGCCCCGGGCGCCGCGAGCGCCCAGCGCGCGTGGTAGATGGCAAGGTCCTCGCGTTGGTCGCGGGGTGCGATGACGATCCCGACGCCGACAGGGATGACGAGCGGGCGGGGTTGCGCATCTGTGGGGAAGTGCGCCCAGGCCGCGAGCGCCTCCCGCGCCGCCTTCTCGCCCGCCTGCACGCTAGGCCGGGCGGGTGCTGGTGTCGTGCTGCCGGTCCTCGTCTCACCACCCGCGATGGTGGTCGCGATCGTGACGGCCGCGGTCACTGCCAGGACCCCAACTACAGCGATTCCTCGGCATGACGGCATAGCCGAACAGACTACGAGAGAGGCCGGAACCGCTCGACCCCGCCGCTCGGGCATGAAGACAAGCTCGCTAGGAGTCCGGTCGGCCAGGGTGAGGTTGGATCTTGCGGGCGTCGGCGACGATCCGGTGCGGCGCGAGATCGACGAGGGCTCGGGCGGCGCGCCGCACGCGCTGCGCGAGAAGCGACGCGTGGCCTCCGTCCCGCGAGCGGAAGTGGTGGAAGAGGAGGTAAGGCGTCGAGAGGACCGCGACGAGGAGCCCGAGTGCAAGCGCCACCACGAGGAACGGCACCACGAAGAGGAAGACGAGGATGGCGAGCGGCGGGCACACCAACAGCCCGATGGCGACGACCGCTCCCACCTCAGCGCCGCGTACCGCGTCAGAGGCTACGACTCCCGCCAGCATGGCGTCCTCCTCGAGTCTCTTGGCGGGTGACTGTGGCTCGGAGGCGTCGGGCGCGCTCGCGGGATTGAACGTCTTGTGAGTTGTCATGTCCGTAACTTTGTGCGCGCGCGGCCCTGCTCGCGTCCGGGGACCTGCCGCGTCGAGTCCCTAGTCCGCAACGCGTCGGCCGATCGCTGGCCGACGCGTGCCTCGCCCGCGATAATCGTCGGCTGGCATGCTGGACACGGACCTTCCACCGGCGGGGTTGCTCGATCGTGCCCATGAGCGCGATGTGCTCGATCAGTTGGTGGCGGGAGTGCGCGCGGGGCAGAGCCGGGTGCTGGTCCTCCGAGGAGAGGCGGGAATCGGCAAGTCGGCCCTTCTTGAGCATCTCTCGACCGTCGCGGGCGGATACAGGATCGCCCGGGCGGCGGGCGTCGAGTCCGAGATGGAGCTGGCATTTGCCGGACTGCATGCGCTCTGCGTGCCGATGCTCGGTCGCCTCGGGCACCTGCCGAGCCCGCAGCGTGACGCACTGAGCACGGCGTTCGGCCTGAGCGCCGGGCCGCCACCGGATCGTTTCCTGGTTGGGTTGGCGGTGCTGAGCCTGCTCGCCGAGGAGGCCGAGGAGCAACCGCTCGTGTGCATTGTCGACGACGCGCAGTGGCTCGATCGGGTGTCCGTGCAGACGCTCGCGTTCGTGGCGCGACGGCTCCTGGCAGAGCGGGTGGGACTGGTGTTTGGGCTGCGCGAGTCTGACGATGAGGCCGGGCTCGAGGGGTTGCCGGAGCTCGTGATCGACGGGCTGCCGGCCGACGACGCTCGTCGCTTGCTCGATTCGACGATCCCGGGGCGGCTCGACGCCCGGGTGCGGGATCGGATTCTCGGCGAGGCTGGGGGCAACCCGCTGGCGCTGCTCGAGCTGTCACGTGGATGGAAGCCGATCGCGCTGGCGGGCGGGTTCGGGCTGCCCGGCGAGATGTCGCTGACCAGCCGCATCGAGCAGGGCTTCGTGCAACAGGTGGAGTCGTTCTCACCCGTCACTCGGCGGCTGCTGCTGTTGGCGGCGGCGGAACCGGTCGGCGACGTGACGCTGCTCTGGCGCGCCGCCAAGCGGCTCGCCATCGAACCCGAGGCGGCGGGGCCGGCCCAGGCCGCGGGCCTGGTGGAGATTGGCACGCGTGTGCGGTTCCGACATCCACTGGTGCGCTCAGCGGCATACCGAGCGGCGGCCGTGCTGGAGCGACGCGAGGTCCATCGGGCGCTCGCCGAGGCGACCGACGCGCAGCTGGATCCGGACCGTCGGGCTTGGCACCGCGCTCGCGCTGCCGACGGGCCCGACGAAGCGGTGGCCGGCGAGCTGGAACGATCGGCCGACCGGGCGCAGGCACGTGGGGGGAAGGCCGCAGCGGCAGCGTTCCTGCTGCGGGCGGCTGAGCTGACGCCAGATCCCGCCATACGCATCGAGCGATCGCTCGCCGCGGCGCGGGCCAAGCTCGACGTCGCCGACACCGCGTCCGCGTCGGAGCTGCTGGCAGCCGCCGAGCTCGGGCCGGTCAGCGAGCTCCAGCGTGCGCGGCTGGAGCGGCTGGGCGCGGAGATCGTGTTCACCAGCCAGCGCGGGCGCGACGCGCCACCGCTGCTGCTGACGGCGGCCAGACGGCTCGAGCCTCTCGATGCCGCGCTGGCTCGCGAGACCTACCTCGAGGCGATTGCCGCCGCATTGTTCGCCGGGCGTCTCGGCAAGGGCCCGGACGTGCATGAGGTGGCCGAGGCAGCGCGCGACGCGAGTCGGGGACACGCCGTGGGCGCGGCAGACCGGCTCCTCGCCGCCCTCGTGTCGCGTTTCACCGAGGGGTATCCGGCGTCGGTCCAGCCGCTCTCGCACGTGTTGCACGCGTTCGGTGAAGCGGACCCGCGGTGGCTGTGGCTGGCGTGCCGGCTCGCGCAGGATCTCTGGGACGACGAGCTCTGGAACACGCTGGCGACGCGCGGCGTGCGGATCGCGCGTGAAACCGGCGCGCTGCAGCTGCTCCCGAACGCGCTGAACTACCTCGCTGCCCTCAACGTGCACGCCGGGGCATTCGCCACCGCCGCGGCGCTGATCGACGAGGTCGGTGCTCTTGCCCAGGCAATCGGACTGCCGCCGCTCAAGTACGCGGCGTCGATGCTGGCCGCGTCACGCGGCGACGACGCCCAGGTGCAGGCGCTCATCGAGGGCCCGCTGCGGGGTGCGATGACGCGTGGAGAGGGCGCGGCCTTGGGCGGGGCCGGGTGGTTCACGGCTTTGCTGCACAACGGCCGCGGCCGCTACAGCGAGGCGCTCGCGGCGGCGCAGCAGGCCTGCGAGCACGAGGACGTCATCTTCTACGGCTGGGCATTGGTCGAGCTGATCGAGGCCGGGGCCCGCAGCGGCAGATCCGACGACGCCGCGGTTGCGCTCGATCGCTTGAGTGAACGCACGCAGGCGGCGGGCACCGAATGGGCGCTGGGGATCGAGGCGCGCTGCCGCGGGCTGCTGAGCGACGACGAGACCTTCTATCAGGAGTCGGTCGACCGACTCACGCATAGCCGCGCCGCGCTCGCGCTCGCGCGCAGCCGACTCGTGTACGGCGAATGGCTGCGCCGTGAGCACCGCCGGGTGGACGCGCGCGAGCAGTTGCGCGCCGCCCACGAGATGTTCAGCCAAATGGGTGCCGAGGCGTTCGCCGAGCGTGCTCGTCGAGAACTATCGGCCACCGGGGAGACCGTCCGGAAACGCACGGTTGAGACGCTCGACGAGCTCACCACACAGGAGGGGCAGGTCGCTCGCCTCGCCGTCGAGGGCTACACCAACCCCGAGATCGGGGCCCAGCTGTTCATCAGCCCGCGCACCGTCGAATACCACCTGCGCAAGGTGTTCACAAAGCTCGGTATCAGATCGCGCAAAGAGCTCCGACGGGCGCTTCCGGCGTCAGAGCGTGCCGACATGCCCGCCTAGGGACCCGACTGGGGTCTTCGACGGATGCGCGGGGCGCCCGCTTGGGCGATCTTGGGCATGTCCAACAACATCAGGAGGAACGTCATGAAGATCGTGGTCATCGGTGGGAGCGGTCGTGTGGGCCGGAGCGTCGTAGACCGACTGTTGGCGCAAGGCCATGAGGCAGTGCCCGCCTCACCCGCGACAGGGATCGATACGGTCAGCGGGGAGGGCCTCGCCAAGGTGATGACGGGCGCTGACGTCATCGTCGACGTCTCCAACGCGCCGGTCTGGGACGACGATGCAGTGCGCGAGTTCTTCACCACCTCGACGCGCAACCAGCTCGCGGCTGAGCGTCACGCCGGCGTCGGTCACCATCTTGCCCTGACGATCGTCGGAGCCGACCGTCTGCCAGACAGCGGCTACCTGCGCGCGAAGGTCGCGCAGGAGGCAGAGATCGTGGGCGGGGCCATCCCCTACAGCATCCTGCGCGCCACGCAGTTCTTCGAGTTCCTGGCGCAGACCGTCGAAGCGGGCGCCGACGGCGCCAGCGTCCGGGTGTCGACCGGGCTGATGCAGCCAGTCGCCGCCGACGAGGTCGCCGCTACCGTGGCCGAGCTCGCCACCGGCGCGCCGGTCGGCGGTCGTGTCGAGCTCGGGGGGCCTGAGGCCCTGGGCATCGACGCGTGGGCGCGGCGGCTGTTCGCCGCCACCGGAGACGAGCGGACGGTCGTCTCGGACCCGCATGCGCAGTACTTTGGGACCGAGCTGCATGGTGGCGAGCTCACGCCCGGCGACGGCGCGCGCATCGGGCCGACGGACTTCAACGCATGGTTCGCCACGCAGCAGCAGGCGGCCGCACGATGACCGAGATCAGCGTGATCGTCACGGGCCCGGAGGAGGCGTATGACGGCGTGGCCGAGTTCTGGGCTGCAAACGAACTGATGGCGACGACTGTCCTGCACCAAGGGCGGCTTCACCTGCGGATCGACCCGCGGACCGACGGTATGCCGTGGCTGGCGGACGTCGTCAGCCTGGCGCGGGCGCTGGGCGAGGCCAAGCAGCGGCTCGCCGCGTACTGACGTCGACGCGAGCACACCGGCGCGCGCCTCGTCGGCGCGCGCCGCAGCCGGTATATATGTCGCGACTCGCGACGATGGAGGGACTGATGCCCGGCAGCGATGCGAAGGGTGCCTGACGTTCGATTTCGATGCGATCAGCGTCTGGCCGGGTACGGTTGGCATGACATCGCCGTCGGCGGTGTCACGTGGGGAGTTCTCGGGACGCGTCGCGGTTCCGCGTGTGCTCGATGTCCTCAAACGCGAGAGTGTCACCGCCAGCTTCTTTGTCCCAGGGATCACGATCGAAGCTTGGCCGGACCTGTGCCACCGGATTCTCGATGAGGGTCACGAGATCGGCCATCACGGTTACCACCACATCACACCCGTGACGATGGAAGAGGCGGCGGAGCGCGAGCGGCTCGAGAGAGGGCTGGACGCCATGGACCGCGTCCTCAACGGGCATCGCGCGCTGGGCTACCGCTCGCCTGGTGCGGAGCTGTCACCCAACTCGGCAAGGTTGCTCGCCGAGAACGGCTTCATCTACGAGTCGAGCATGAGCGCGCAGGACTTCGAGCCCTATTGGTGCCGGACCGGAGATGTGATCGAGCCCAACGGGGTCGCCACCTTCGGGCCCGAGATCGAGCTCCTGGAGATCCCGTTCAGCTGGACGCTCGCCGACTTCCCGCAGACGGAGTTTGTGCCGACGCCGAACGGCGTGTTCATCGAGGGGCTGAGCGACCCGCTTCCACCCCGAGATCATCGGTCGCGGGGCGCGTGTCCGGGTGCTGGAGCGGATGATCGCCAGAGCCAAGGAGCACCGAGTTCAGTTCATGGCGGCCCGGGCCGCCGCCGAGGACTGGATCAGCCGCCACCCGTTCGACCGCGCCGAGGCGGCAAGCCGATGACGTCGGACCCCATGACGGAGCCGATGACCAGCGGCGAGCGGGCCCATGATGCTGCGGGCGCCGCCCACCGCTGGTGTTCACCCGAGGTGGGGCGGTGAAGCGGGGGGGACACGGCGTGCCCCCCGCTTATCAGAGGCCGGTGGCCGCTTTGACAAAGCGCGTCCGATCGAATTCCGGGTTCACGGTTGCCAGCTCGTCAGCGAAGGAACGAGCCACGTGGAGGATCGCGCGTGCCTCGTCCGGGGAGTTGAGAGTCTCCGCGGTATCGTGGGCCCGACGGAGAACGTGCGCGATCAGCTCTCCTGCGGCGAGGGGGTCCAGTCGGTCAAGCGCCTCGTCCGCGAGTGCGCTCTGGATGGCCATGAGCATCAACTCCTTGGGTCTGCGTTGCTAGGAGGCCGGACTAGGCTGCTGCGGGCAGGCGGGTGGCCTGGAGGACGAGGTCGACGACCTCATGTGGCTGGGAAACGACGGCGCCGTGTGAGGCGCCCGGGATCCGGACCGTGTGCCGCGCGTCGGCGCGATCGGCCATGTAGTGCTGCAGCGCCGGCGGGATGATGCGATCCGCCTCGCCGACCATGAACCACGACGGCAGCTCCTTCCACAACGGCCGCTCGCCCGAGGGCTCGACCAACGCCTCCTGGGTCGCCGGTCGCTGCGTCACCCCGAGCCGCGCCGCCTCAGCCGCGGGCACATCGGCGCAGAACAGCTCCCCGAAACGATCGGAGACGATGTACAGGTCGGTGGTCCCGTCACGGCGCGACACCGGCCGCAGCGTCGTCTCGCCCAGGACGCTGCCCGGGAATCTGCCGGCCAGCGCAAAACACGTCTCGCCTGCGTCGGGCGCGAACGCGTTGACATAGACCAGACCGACGATGTCGCCGCAGTCAGGGTCGACGTTGGAGATCACCGCGCCACCGTAGGAGTGCGCGACCAGCACGACGGGCCCCTCGATACTGCCGACCAGATCACTGACCGACGCAGCGTCAGTCGCGACGCCGCGCAGCGGGTTGGCCGCCGCGATCACCGGGTAACCGGCGGTTCGCAACGGATCGATGACCCCGTCCCAGCTAGCAGACTCGGCAAAGGCGCCGTGAACAAGAACAACAGTGGGAAACATGAGGCGGTCCTTTCGGTCACATGCGGTTCGATGTGACATCGGTGTGTGGGTGTGGGTGCAGGTCTCTGATCGGCCGGTGCCGACGCACGAACGCGTGGCGCGCGGGATGGCGCGGCCACGATCTGCGGAGATGGTGGACGAGGAGGTACGGCAACACGCACGCTGCGCCGGCGACGGCGACGAAGATCGCCGCCACCAGGACCAGGGTGACGAGCAGCACGAACGGCCCGATCAGCATCAGCACGACGAACAACCATGGGCCGAGCACGAAGAGCACCGGGGGCCCGGCTTCAGCGACAACGTCGATCAGCGGCAGGAGCTCGTCCAACCTCTCGCCGACCGATGATGGCGCGAAGTCGGTAGCGCGAGTACGAGGCGTCGCACGTCCATGGAGGCCGGCGCTCGGTGGCGGCAGCCGGTTGATCATCTCGATGCTGTTCATGCGGCGAGTGTTCCTCCGATGGGAACGGACTCGCGTCCGGGCGAGTCCCGCGTCAGATCCCTAGTCGTGGCGACTAGTTGCCCGGGCGGGTGGTTGAGCGAGGATCGCCGAGCGCGTTGCCGAGGGTCACGAGTTCAGGCACCAGGCCACGACCGGCTGCTCGAGGCCACGAAGGTGAAGCTCGCGCCTCCTCTCGAGCCGCCGGGGAAGGTCGGTGCTGGCGGCGGTACGCGACGTCGCGCTGACCAGCGCTTCGTTTGGTCCCGCCTCGCTCGCAAGCCGTGCTGCAACATTGACGGTGCTCCCATACCAGTCCCCTCCGCACATCACCGCCGGTCCCGTGTGGACCCCGATTCGCACCGGCAGGAGATCGCCCCGAGTTCCCACGTCGTCCAGGGTGTCGGCGGCGAGCGCGAGAGCCCGGGCGGGTTCCGGGACCCAGATCATCACGCCGTCACCCATCGATTTGACTTGCCAGGCGCCGTGCTCGCGGCTCATGGCGCTCATCGTCCGCTGGAATTCGGTGGCGACGCGAGCAGCGGCACGATCGCCGTGTGCCTCTGTCAATGCGGTGTACCCGACGAGGTCGACGAACACGAAGGTCGGCGCCGGATGGCGGCTCATCCATCGCCGGCGACGCGCTGCCAGCAGATCGCCAACCCACGCCCCGTCGAGCCCACCCCATTCGATGATGCCGGCGATGTTCACGTTCTCAGTCGCGGGTGTCGAGGACCGAGCGGATGGGACGCCGCCGCTTGCGCAGCGGCGTCCCCGCCGCCTACTGCCCGTCGCCGAGATCGATGATCGGCGCAATTACTCCGGACACCGCGGAGCCGACGGAGACCGTATCGTTGCCGGCGAGGGTGTTGATGTGGAGTGTGTCGTTGGTGGGTTCGGCGCCGGTGATCTGGACTTGGGGGGCCAGGCCGGAGACGAGGACGTTGGCTGGCGTCGAGCTGAGTCGGACGTGGTCGGCGTGGTCGGTCCCGTTGACGATGACGGTGTCGGGTTGCCCGTCACCGGGGCCGCCGGGCGTCGCGCCGAGATCGACGGCGGCGGTGCGCAGTCCCGTGCCGGTGAGATCGTCGATGGTGACGGTGTCTGCGGCGCCGGAGGCGTTGACGTTGGCGGTCTCGATGGTGCTGAGATCCATGGTGACGTCGCCGACGTCGCGGAACAGGTGCACGTGTGAGCTGTCGGCTGAGAGTTCCATACGCTCGGGGGCGTTGGAGCCGTCAAAGACCAGCGCGTCGTTGCCGGCGCCGCCGTCGACGGCGTCGCTGCCGTCGCCCGGATCCCAGGTGAAGCGGTCATCGCCGGAGCCAAGCGACGCGTTGTCGCTGCCGCGACCTCCGTCGACCTGATCGTTACCGGACCCGCCGGTGAGCACGTCGTCGCCGTCGCCACCTCGCAGCACATCATCACCCACACCACCATCGACGGTGAGGGTGGTGAGCCCGGCCAGACCGTTGCTGCCCGTGATCGTGTCGGGCCCGGCGAGCCCCTGTACGTCGAGGCTCTCGACCGCGGCGGTCTCGGTCGGCGACGCCGCCGGTGCCGTGGTACGGACGTCCGTGCCGTCAGGAGTGACGTTGATCGTGTCAGGGCCCGGTGTGCCCAGGTAGTTCACCGTGTCGGCCCCGGCCCCGCCGTCGATGGTGACGGCGGCAGGTCCCGCGAGGGCCGCGCTGCCGTCGATGGTGTCGTTGCCGGCGAGGGTGTTGATGTGGAGTGTGTCGTTGGTGGGTTCGGCGCCGGTGATCTGGACTTGGGGGGCCAGGCCGGAGACGAGGACGTTGGCTGGCGTCGAGCTGAGTCGGACGTGGTCGGCGTGGTCGGTCCCGTTGACGATGACGGTGTCGGGTTGCCCGTCACCGGGGCCGCCGGGCGTCGCGCCGAGATCGACGGCGGCGGTGCGCAGTCCCGTGCCGGTGAGATCGTCGATGGTGACGGTGTCTGCGGCGCCGGAGGCGTTGACGTTGGCGGTCTCGATGGTGCTGAGATCCATGGTGACGTCGCCGACGTCGCGGAACAGGTGCACGTGTGAGCTGTCGGCTGAGAGTTCCATACGCTCGGGGGCGTTGGAGCCGTCAAAGACCAGCGCGTCGTTGCCGGCGCCGCCGTCGACGGCGTCGCTGCCGTCGCCCGGATCCCAGGTGAAGCGGTCATCGCCGGAGCCAAGCGACGCGTTGTCGCTGCCGCGACCTCCGTCGACCTGATCGTTACCGGACCCGCCGGTGAGCACGTCGTCGCCGTCGCCACCTCGCAGCACATCATCACCCACACCACCATCGAGCACGTCGGACTCGGATCCTCCAGTGAGCGTGTCATCACCGGCACCACCGGCGATGGTGATGACATCATCGGTGAAGGCGCCCTCGCTCTCGTCGATGCGAATCTCATCGTCGCCCGCGCCGGCCTGGACGTTGATCGCCCCAAACGTGCTCCGGTCGAAGCTGAAATCAATGGTGCCGTCCTCGTTCACGTCCACATCCAGCACATTGGGCTGCCCTGGGTCCAGACGCAGTGACAGCCGGTCTGCTCCCGCCGTACCCGTGATCTGCAGCGTCCCGCTGTGAATGCGAGCCTGGACTGAGGCTGGCTCGCCGGCAAAGGTCTGCTGTGCCGCAACTCCGCAGATCGCGAGGAAGCTGGCCCCCGTCGCGACACCAACCCGAAGCGCTCTCGGGTGGACGCGACCAACGCGAATGAACATCTCGTCCCTCTCTTGTCGTAGGTCCCGCGACCGGCATCGGCCGTCCGCTGTCGCTGAGTTTGTGATCAGAGCGAGAGCCCGACAATCGGGAAGCGACCCTGGACTTATCCCTGAGAACCCACGAGGCGAGCGCCAAACCCGGCCGGATTCCCGGCTCTATGCTGCCACCGTGGACCGGATCCGACGGGGCGCAGGACCAGATGACGGACGAGCGTCGCTGAGCTTGCGCGCCCGATCCGACATCAGTGGTCTGATCGAGCGCGACGGAGAACTCGCCGCGCTCACCGGCGCCTTGACGGCCCTGGAGCAGCGCATCGGCGGCGTCGTCACCGTCAAGGCGCCGGCGGGGCTCGGAAAGACGACCCTGCTGGAGCGAGCAGCCGCCGACGCCACTGCGGCCGGGTGCAGGGTTCGCCGTGCGGCCCCGGGTCCGCACGAGCGTCACTTCGCTTACGGCGTGATGAGGTCGCTCCTTGAGGCACCGGTGCATGAGGCCGACGAAGCCGAGCGGAGCCGACTGCTCGACGGCGTAGCCGGACAGGCCGGAGACCTTCTGCTCACGGGCACCGTAGCCGGCTCGGATGCGACCACCAGCATTGCGCACAGCATGCTCTGGCTATGCGCCGCGCTCACCGACGCGGGCGCGCCGATGATGCTTGTCATCGATGATGGCCACTGGGCGGACCGACAGTCGCTGGAGGTGATCAGCTACCTGGCTCGGCGCGTGAGCGACGTTCCGATGCTCATCCTCCTCGCCTTCAGACCAGACGTGCCGGGGGCAGAGGCGGATCTGCTCACCCTGATCGGCGACGGCCGGTTCACGTCGTCACTCACCTTGCAGCCCCTGACCGTCTCCGGCTCGGCGGAGCTCATGCGGCGCTCCGCGCCAGCGGCCTCCGGGGACGTCTGCCGCCGCTGTCATGACGCCGCTCGTGGGAACCCCTGGCTCGTGGGAGAACTGGGCCATCAAGTTGCCTCCTACGGCCCTGACTCCCTGAACTTTCCTGCCGGCGCGGATACGCCGGTTCGCGCGCTGGCCCGAGATGTCGTCGCGCGCCGCCTCGCAGCGCTGTCACGCGGCGACCGCGCCGTGGGCGCCGCCCTGGCAGTGCTCGGGGAGCGTGAATCGCCCCATGTGGTGGCTGCGGTCGCCGGACTGTCGCTCGGGGACGCGAGCGCCGCACGCGACGCTCTCGCGGCAGCCGGGCTACTGACCCCGGATCACCAGGGGCTTGCGCACGCGTTGATCGGCGCTGCGATTCTCGAGGACCTGCCGCGCGCCGAATCCGAACGCCTTCACCGCGAAGCCGCCCGTACGCTGGCCGCGGACGGGGCCGAGAGCGACATCGTCGCCGCACACCTACTCCAGTGCGCGCCGCACGCTGACAGCGTCGCCGCGGCGACCTTGCGGCAAGCGGCGATCAGCGCCACTCGACGTGGCGCGCCGCACACCGCTGCGGCCTATCTGCAGCGAGCGCTCGACGAACGGCCGTCCGGCGACGATCGGGGACAGATCCTGGCTGCCCTCGCCGTGGCCACCTTCGACGCGGGCCTGCCCGGAGCGCGTGATCGCCTGCGCGAGGCCTTGGCTCAGATCGACGACCACGGCACCCGGGTCGACCTCCTGACCCGGCTTGCCACGTGGTACGTGCTTGACGCCGACGACGATGAACTGTCTGCACTCCTTGCCCAGGAGGTCGCCGCCGACCATGGTCCCGATACCCATCTGGCGCTCGAGGTGGCCGCGCTGGAGATGCTGATCATGATCCCCGACCGTCACGCGGAGCGAGCGACCCGCCTCGCGGCCCTCCACGACGATGACGGCGCAGACCCGATCCTGAAACGTGCCGTGGCGGCCCATCGCGCCTGGTTGGCGACCGAGATCGGCACACCGGATGCTGCGGCCTGCGCTGCGTTCGCGCGCCGGGCACTCGATGGCGATCTGCTGCTGCGAGAGGCGGGCAGCCGGGCGGGCTTTCACTGCTGCGTGCGGGCGTTGATCTTCACTGAACAGTTCGCGGAGGCTCGCGCCGCGATCGCGGCGATGCGTGCCGACACCGCGGTTCGTGGCTCGCTACGGCTACTGGCGGGGGCCGCCTGGTACGCCGCCGAACTCGCGCAGCGCACCGGGCGGATCGCCGACGCCGAGAACGAGGCCCGACTGGCGCTGGACCTCACCCCAGACGACGTCAACCTGTTCACCGGAGGCGCCATCGAGATTCTCATCTGGGCGCTGACCGAGCGAGGCGCCTTCGCCGAGGCGCACGCCCTGTTAGACGAGCATCATCTGGCCGGCCACATCGGCCGGCAGATCTGGGAGATCGGAATCCTGCACTCCCGGGCCGTCCTCGCGCTCGCCGAGGGCGACTTCCCCGGCGCGCACGCGCAGGCGGTCCATGCGGGCCGGCTGCGCCTCGACCAAGGCCGTCCGAATCCGGTGTGGACGCCATGGCGTGCCACCGCAGCGCTGGCGCTTGCCCACCAAGGACGCCAGCACGAGGCCGCGGTGCTGGCGGGAGAGGAACTCGTCCTCGCCGAGCGCTTCGGAGCACCAGCGGCGATCCTGGCCGCGACGCACGCCGCTGCCGTGTCCGAGCCTGATGATGCTCAACGACTCGCCCTCTGTGAGACGGTGCTTGGACGGCTGGGCAACTCGGGCTCGGGGCTCGAGCTCTCACGTATCCGGCTCGAGCTCGGTCACGCTCTCAGGCGATTGGGACGCCGCGTTCAAGCACGCGGGCCGCTGCAGCAGGCCCTCGGGGACGCGGATCGCACCGGTGCGACGCAGCTTGCCGCCCGAGCGCGCCGCGAGTTGGTCGCCACCGGGCTGCGACCACGGCGAGCTCAGACGGAGGGCATGGCGTCACTGACGCCCCGGCAGCGGCAGGTGTGTGAGCTCGCGGCCTCCGGGACCACGAACCGCGCGATCGCTCAGCAGCTGTTCCTGAGCGTCAAAACGGTGGAGACTCACCTCGCTGCCGCCTACGAGAAGCTGGGCGTCGAGACGCGGGAAGCGCTCGTTGGTGCACTGCACGTGCACCAACACGACGGGCTCTGAGCTCGCCCCCGGCTCGGGCCGCACGGCGCAAAGTCCAGGGTCGGGCCCTGATTGTCGACGGGCGCGGCGGCCCCTACGTTGGGGACCACAGAACGCGGACTCTCAGAGGAAAGAGGCCAGTTGCCAATGGTTCCCAGCTCCTATCTCACAAAACTGATCGCAGAGGCCCACGTCGAAGACCTCCGCCGCGCCGCCGATCGTTCCGGGTTGGGGCGGGCGCCACAGGAGGTGTCGGCGTGGCCGGCACGGAATCTGGACGTACCGATCACGATCCGTCCCGCGCGGCTTGCCGACGCGGCCGCGCTGTCGAGGCTGGCCGAGCTCGACTCGGCTGAGGTGCCGTCGCTGCCGCTCCTGATCGCTGAAGCCAATGGTGAGATTCGTGCTGCCGTGTCGTTGTATGAAGGCACTGCCATCGCCGATCCGTTCAATCAGACGGCAGGGATGGTCGAGTTGCTCCGCGCGCGCGCCGCGCAGTTGCGTGCCACCGTCCCGATCCAACGGCGTTACGTCTTCAGCATGCTCAGACGGTTGAGAGGGTGGGCGACATGAGTAACCGCGAGACTGCTGACAGCGCCGCAAGCGGACCGAAACATTCGCCACTCGCGGTCGGCGGGCGATTAGGCTGTCCGCCGCCATGCCACCCGTGATTGCCGTATACGTGAATGTCGGAAACTCGGGCCTGCCGCTGTGGCAGGTCGTGCCGCTGACGATCCTTGGCTGCGCGATCGCCCTGGCCCTCGTCTGGGGCGTCATCGCGCTGGTCAACCTCCCAGCGCAGCGGCGGCTCGATCACCGGTTGCAGCAGGTCGAGGCGGTGGCGGGAACCGCGGGGCCGTATGGCGTTCCTGCGGTCACGGAGGCGGCCCAGCGCTTGTTCACGGAGATGTACAGCGCGTGGGACGCCGGTGACCGGGAGACCCTCGCTCGCATCAGCGAGCCTGACCTGATGGCTGACTGGAACAAGCGCCTCGACGGCTACGCCGCGGAGGGCAAGCGGCAACGGATCAAGGTGCTCAAAGGACCCAAGCTCGACTATGTCTCGCTCCTGGCCGACCGAGAATTGGTCCGCCTGAGGGTCCGCGCGACGCTGCGTCGGGGCTTTGAGCCGGCGCACCGCAACCGGCTCGAAGTACAGAGGCGACCAGTCGGCACCAAGGTCGCGGTCGAGGAATTCTGGACGCTCTCTCGCTCGAGCAGCGGTTGGATCCTGTGCGCCACTCGGCCACGGCGATTTCGGACCGAGTACACGGGCGAGGCCATCATCCCCGCGACGCCCGTAGCTTCAGAGCAGCTTGTCGAGCGTGATCGGTAGGTCGCGCACGCGCCGGCCGGTCGCGTTGTAGATCGCGTTCGCGATCGCGGCAGCGACGCCGGTGATGCCGATCTCGCCGATCCCGCGCGCGCCCGCTGGGGCGTGGAGATCCGGGATATCCGTCCACATGACGTCGATTCTGGGCACGTCCATGTGGACGGGCATGTGGTACTCGGCAAGGCTCGGGTTCATGATGCGCCCTGTCCGCTCGTCGAACTCGGTCTCCTCGGTCAGCGCGAGCCCGATCCCCATGATGATCCCGCCGCGGAACTGGCTGGCGGCGGTCTTGGGATTGATGATGCGGCCGCAGTCGTAGGAGCCCAGGATGCGGTCGACGCGGGTCTCAGCGGTGACTGCGTTGACGCGGAGCTCGCAGAAGACAGCGCCGGTGGAATGCATGGAGTAGGCCTGCGTCTCGTCAGGATCCGAGGCTGAGGCGACGACCGTCAGCTCGTCGCGGTCCGCGCGGTCGAGGATCTGTGAGTAGCTCTCCCACCGGGCCGGGTCGGCGAGCTCGCACAATCCCTCGTCCCGGCCGCCGACCTCGTCCGGGGTCAGCCCGGCCAGAGGCGACTCGTCGCCGACGAGAGCGAGCAGCTCCTCGACGAGCGCGCGCTGGGCGGCGATCACCGCGCCGCTGATGGAGGCCGTCTGCCCGGAGCCTCCGGCGATCATGCTGCCGGGGAATGAGGAGTCGCCGTAGGCGATGGTCACCCGTTCCAACGGCAGAGCCAGCCGCTCGGCAGTGACGATCGTCTGAGTCGTTGAGGTCCCCATCCCCATATCGTTGGCGGGCACCTCGACCGTCGCGTGGCCGGTCCTGTCGAGTCGGATGCGTGCGACCCCACCGGGGAAGCGATGGTACGGGTAGGTGGCGGTGGCACAGCCCATCCCGATCAGCCACTCGCCGTCCTGGCGCGTCGCAGGCGCCGGTCGCTGCTCCCAGCCGAAGCGCTCGGCGCCTGCGCGCCACGCCTCGACGAGGTGCCGGGCGGAGAACGGCAGACCCGAGCTCGGGTCGGCCTCGGGCTCGTTGCGTATCCGCAACTCGATCGGATCGAGATCGAGCGCGATGGCGAGCTCGTCGATGGCAGACTCCAACGCGAAGGTGCCGACCGACTCCCCGGGCGCGCGCATGAACGAGTTGGAGAGCATGTCCATGTCGACCACCTGCTGGTCGGTCTTCAGGGTCTCGGTCGCGTACATGTGTCGCGCAGGGAACGTGAACTGCTCGGCCAGCGCGTTGTATGGGGTCATCGCGGATATGCCGGTGTGGATGAGCGCGGCGAAGCGACCGTCGTTGTCCGCTGCGATCGCGACGCGTTGCTCGGTGTTCGTCCGGCCGCCGACCAGGCGGTAGACGCCCTCGCGCGTGAGGGTGACTCGCACGGGACGCCCGGCGAGCTTGGCTGCGGCCGCTCCGAGCACGTGGTGTGACCACAGTGTCTTGCCGCCGAACCCGCCGCCGACGTAGGGCGAGGTGAGGTGGACCTGGTCCTCGTCGATCCCGAAGACCTCGGCCAACGTCCACGCGTGCAGCTTCACCCCCTGGCTGGCGTCGTGGACGATGAGGTCCTCGCCCTCCCAGGCAAGCGTTACGGCGTGCGGTTCGATCGCGTTGTGGTTGTGGCGCGGCGTCCGGTAGGTGAGGTCGATCGAGTGCGGAGCATCGGCCAGTGCGGCCTCGGCGTCGCCGACCAGAACCTCGACCGGCTGACCGACGAGGCTGTCGGGCGTGCGCGGATGCGCCCTGGCCTCCTCGAAGGTCCGCGGCGTCGAGGACTCATAGGCGACCTCGATCAGCGAGGCCGCGTGGTCGGCCTGTTCCTGGGTTTCGGCCAGGACCAGCGCGACCGGCTCGCCGTTCCAGTGAATGCTGTCGTCCTGCATCACCGGCAGGGTGCTGCCCGCCGCCGCCTTGGGTGCGGTCAGGAACAGTGGCGGCGGCTGCATCCGCGGGGCGTTACGGTGCGTCATGACCAGCACGACGCCGGCCGCAGCCTCAGCGGCGCCGGTGTCGATGGTGGTGATGTGACCGCGAGCGATCGTGCCGTAGCGCAACGCGGCGTAGACCATCCCCTCCATCACGTACTCGGCGGCGAAGCGGGCGTCGCCCCGGACCTTGAGGGGCCCGTCCAGACGCGACACCTGCGCCCCGATGAGGCCATGCTGGTCGCGCAGCACAGGATCGGAGCCGGCTTTCGGAGTCCAGCCCTCGGGGACGATCGCGACGGCGGGTCGGGATCCGGCGGGACTCATCGGCCGGCCCTCTCGGTCAGTTGTTGCAGGACGGCGGCGAGCGTGCGGCGGGTCAGGTCGACCTTGAACGCGTTGCCGGCGAGCGGACGGGCGTCGGCGAGCTCCGCGTCAGCTGCCTCAAGGAAGGTGGCCTCCGTCGCCCGCCGGCCGCGCAGCGACTCCTCGGCGCGCCAGGCCCGCCACGGCTTGGGGGCGACCCCGCCCAGGGCGACTCGCGCGTCGGCGATCGCGTCCCCGTCGAGTTCGAGCGCCGCGGCGACCGAGACGAGCGCGAAGGCGTAGCTAGAGCGGTCGCGCACCTTGCGATAGGTGGAGTGCGCGGCGATCTCGGACAGCGGCAGCTCCACCGCGGTGATCAGCTCGCCCGGCTGCAGAACCGTCTCGATATCGGGACGATCCTCGGGCAGCGTGTGCAGGTCACAGAGCGAGACGATCCGCTCTCCGCGCGCGCTCCGGAGGTGGACGATCGCGTCGAGTGCCGCCAGCGCGACGCACATGTCTGAGGGGTGAGTGGCCACGCACGCCGGCGACGCGCCCAGGATCGCGTGCATGCGGTTGAACCCGTCGATCGCGTCACAGCCCTCACCGGGCGACCGCTTGTTGCAGCGCGAGCCGTCGGTGTCGTAGAAGTAGGTGCAGCGGGTGCGCTGCAGGAGGTTGCCGCCGATCGTCGCCATGTTGCGGATCTGCGCCGAGGCGCCGGCGACGATCGCACGCGTGAGCATCGGATACCGCGTGCGGACTACCGGATGTGCGGCCACGGCGGTGTTGCGTGCGGCCGCCCCGATCATCAGGCCGCCTTGGTCGGTCTCCTCGATCTCGGCCGGCAGGCCGGTCACATCAACGAGCGCCGAGGGGCTCTCGACGGTCTCGCGCATGAGGTCGACGAGGTTGGTGCCGCCGCCGAGGTATTTGGCGTTCCCAGGCTCGGCGCGCCGGATCGCGTCGGCGGCGTCGGCGGCGCGGGCGTAGGCGAGCTCGATCACGCGTACACCTGGGTGATGGCATCGACGATCCCGTTGTGTGCGCCGCAGCGGCACAGGTTGCCGCTCATCCGCTCGCGCAGCTCGTCTTCATCGAGCGCGATCTCGGGGGCGTCAAGATCTTGGGTCACGTGGCTGGGCACGCCGCGCGCGACCTCTTCCGCCATTCCCACCGCCGAGCAGATCTGGCCCGGGGTGCAGTAGCCGCACTGAAATCCGTCATGGTCGATGAAGGCCTGCTGCAACGGGTGCAGCGCCCCATCGCTCGAGAGCCCCTCGATCGTGGTCACCTCGCGCCCGTCGTACTGGACGGCAAGCGCCAGGCACGAGAGGATCCGCTCCCCGTCGACGAGTACCGTGCACGCGCCGCACGCCCCCTGGTTGCATCCCTTCTTCGTGCCGTGGAGCTCCAGATGCTCCCGCAGGAAGTCGAGCAGCGAGACACGAACGTCGGCCGGCACCGGCGCCTCGCGGCCGTTGATGATGATCGACACGACGGATCCCCTTTCACCGACTAGCTCCTGACAACAAGCGAGGCTACTCCGCCGATCCTCCGCGTCTCGGGCGTCGCCGGCATCGGTCCGGCAGTGCCCGCCGCTGGAAGGTCGTCCGTCTGCGTAGCGCCGAGACGTGCGCTCGCACCGGCGTCCGCGCGGCCTGTCCAAGGCCCGGGATCACTTCATTCCAAGGTCCGTTAGAGTGTGCTCGATGGAGTCGTGCGAGCTGCTGTGCCTCGATCTTGAGGCCGCAGAGACGGTTCGTGGCTCGCTGGACATCGACGGCGCCGCGCGGCTGGCGCGCACGCTGAAAGCGTTCTCGGATCCGACGCGGTTGTTGATCGTTCAGGCGCTTGCCAAGCATGAGTTGTGTGGCTGTGATCTGGGCTGGGTCACCGGCCAGAGCGACAAGGTCGTCTCCCACCATCTCGGGCGCCTGCGGCGCGAAGGGCTGATCGCGAGCCGGCGCGAGGGCAAGGTCGTGTTCGCGTCGTTGACCGACCAGGGGCGCTCGCTGCTCGATCGCGTGGAGGCAGTCGCGGTATGAGCTCGGTCCAGCTGCCGATGATCACCTCCAGCGCGCCGATCCCGGAGCGGTTGACGACTGTTTCGCTGCGCGATCAAGAATGGGTGGCGACCGCGCGTCGTGCGCGGGCGTTGTCCTGGGCGTCACTGGCGTGGATGACCGTCGAGGGCGTGGTCGGGCTGATTGCTGGTCTGAACGCCAGCGCGCTCAGCGTCATCGTGTGGGGGGCTTCGTCATTCGTGGAGGGCTTGGCCTCGATCGTCGTGATCTGGCGTTTTACGGGCCCTCGGACCCTGTCTGCGCACAGCGAGCACACCGCCCAGCAACTCGTCGCCGGCTCGTTTCTGTTGCTCGTCCCATTCTTTGCCTACGAGGCAATCCGCCGGTTGATCGTCGCCAGCGACACGACCGGTAGCGCCCTCGGGGTTGCGGTGACCGCGTCCGCGATCGTGCTCATGCCGCTGCTCGGTTGGACCAAGCTCAGGCTCGCGCGACGCCTTGGCTCGCCCGCAACTGCCGGAGAGGGAGTCCAGAACCTCATGTGTGCCGTGCAGGCCGCGGCCGCGCTCACCGCCCTGGTCGGCGCCTCCGCCGGTCTGACCGTCATCGACCCGATCGCCGCACTGGTCGTCGCGGCCATTGCCGCCGCCGAAAGCATCAAGCTCTGGCGCGGCGACCAGAACGACTGCTGCGCCCCGCTCGGGTTCGCTGGGCGGGCAGCAGACGATTGCTGCAGCACCGCCAACGAGCGCTGCTGTTGACACCCGCTTTATCCGGTGAGCAGGTCGCGCTCGAGCGTGCGCAGAATGAACGCTTGGGCTGCGATTGGATCCCAGCCGCACCGGGTGACCAGCGCGCGCAAAGTGTCGGGGGAGGCGAGGGTGAAGACGATGTCGGCGACCTCCTCCGGTCCGAGTCCCGCGCGCCAAGTGCCCGCCGGGACGCCCAGGCCGAGGAGTTGGCGAGGTCCCTCGCGGCGGCCGTCCTCCATGTCTGACAGAAACCCGGCGACTTCGGGCTCAGCGGCTGCGGTCGCGCGCAGGACATCGAGCAGCGGGGTGATCCGTGGACTGACCTCGGCGATCTGACGGATGTAGCGGGCGAGCTTGGCACGGGGATCGCGCTCGGCCGCGACTTCGCGCGCCCAGCGCCGCTCGCTGGGGTGCGTGTCGGGGTTCTCGTCGCCGGCCACGAGTCGCGCGGCGCACGCGGCGAGTAGCGCAGCCTTGGTGCGGTAGGCGAGGTAGATGGTCTGGACGTGGACGCCGGCGTCGTCAGCGATCGCCTGCATCGTGGTCGAGGTGTACCCGTCTTGCGTGAAGAGCCGGGCGGCCGCCTCTTCAATCCGCCGTCGCGTCTCAGCGCCGCGCCGCGGGCGCGGCCGTGAACGATCGACGGTCTCGTCGGGGCGTCCGGGGGGCGAGGCAGTTGACATGGGAATAGAGTCTAGCTATATAGTGTGACTATAGTCAACGGACCGGAGGGTAATGATGCGAGTTCTGTGCAGCACGACGCCGATGGAGGGGGTGCTCGGGCCTTTCCTCCCACTCGGGCGAGCGCTCATCGAGCAGGGGGATGAGCTGATCATCGCTACTGGGCCCGACCTGCCGACCCGCGCGGGGACCAACGGAATGCGTTTCGTGCCCGCGGGCCTGTCGGCGATGGACGGCGCGGTGGCGGCTATGGGGGATGCCGAGGTGCAGGCAGCGCCGCCGGGTGACCGAATCCAGTTTCCGGCCGCGATGTTCGGCGCGGTGATTCCGGCGGCAAAGCTGCCGGCTCTGCGCACTCTGGCAGCGTCGTGGAGGCCCGACCTCATCGTGCACCCCCCGGTCGACCTGGCTGGACCGCTGCTGGCGGCCGAGCTCGGCCTGCCCTCGGTCTGCTACGGGTTCGGTCAGCCGTTCGATGCGAATGTGGTCGAGGCGATCGCCGCCCGGGTGTCCCCGCTGTGGGAAGCGGCCGCACTGGCCCCCGACTCACACGGTGGGATCTACCGCGGCCTGTACCTGGACCCCTGTCCACCGTCACTCGGCGTGGATGACGAGGTTCCAGCTGCCGATGGCGTGCAGCGGATCCGCCCGGAGGTTCCGGGCGACCCCACCGCCGCACTCCCCGCGTGGGCGCGAGAACTCGGGACCCGCCCCGTCGTCTACATATCGCTGGGTACCGCTCCGCAGTTCAACCAGCCGGCCAGCTTCGAGCCGCTGCTCGCCGGCTTGGCTGACACCGAGGCCGAGGTCGTCGTGACCGTCAGCCGGCTCCACGACCCGGCTGCGCTGGGCCAGCTGCCACCGACGGTTCACGTCGAGCAATGGCTGCCACTGGCGCCGCTGCTCGCACAATGCGACGCCGTTGTCTGCCACGCGGGCACCGGCACGACCCTCGCCTCGCTCGTGGCCGGCCTGCCACTCGTGCTCATCCCGCAAGGCGCCGACCAGTTCGAGAACGCGCGCGCATGCCAGCGAGCCGGCGCCGCTCGGGTCCTGCTCGGTGACCAGGTCACGCCCGACGCCGTCCGCGACGCGGTTGATGCCGTGCTCCCCGACGCCTCACCCGAGCGCGCCGCAGCGCGGGGACTGGCCGCGGAGATCGCTGCGATGCCGTCGTCGACCGAGATCGCGCACACACTCAAGGCATTCGCCGAGCGCGCGCACGCGGCAGCCTGAGAGCGGCCTCGCCACGAAGTGGACGGTGGGCTCAGTCCGTTTGCGGCGTTGGATCAGGCGGACCGTCGGATCCGCGCGGCTCGTCGAGTTCGCCGAGCAGTGCGTGCACGCGTTGGTCGATGTCGTCGCGGATCGCTCGCACCTGGTCGAGCGATCGACCCGCGGGGTCGGTGAGGTCCCAGTCGATGTAGCGCTTGCCGGGAATGAAGGGGCACTCGTCGCCGCAGCCCATCGTGACCACGACGTCAGCTTCGGCGGCCAGTTCCTTTGTCAATTGGCGCGGAGTGCGGTCGGCGAGGTCGATGCCGCGCTCACGCATGACCTCGACCACTTCGGGGTGAACCTGAACGGCTGGGGTGGTGCCGGCCGACAGCGCTTGGTGGCGGTCACCGGCCGCGCGTTGGAACAGGGCGTGGCTCATCTGGGAGCGCCCGGCGTTTTGGCGGCAGACGAAGAGGACGGTGCTCATCGCTTGGGAATTATTGCATTGACAGATGTGACTTGAATCGATACTTATATATCGATGGCTGTCGATCTGGAACTCACCCCCAAGACCAAGCGAGCTGTCGGACAGCCGTGCTGTGAACCGGTGGTCTACCCCGATGTCGACCGCGCTCAGGCGATCCGCATGGCCGACGTCGCCAAGGCGCTGGGCGACCCCGTGCGCGTCCAGCTGATCGACGTCCTGCGCAAGCATGCAGGCAAGGTCTGCGTGTGCGAGCTCGTCCCGCTGTTCGACGTGTCTCAGCCCACCGTCTCTCACCATCTCAAGGTGCTGCGCCAGGCCGGTCTGGTGGGTTCTGAGCGTCAAGGGTTATGGGCCTACTACTACGTCATCCCCGAAGCGCTCGAGGAGCTCTCGGCGTGGTTGGCCTGACCACCGTCTGACCTGGAAGGAGCACCGCGATGAGCATTCCCGCCGACGAGCAAGCGCTGCGCGAGATCGTCCGCGCCAAGTACGCCGCCGCCGCGACCGTGACCACCGGCGAGGACACGTCCGCGGCCGCCCGCTTTGGTGCCGAGGACGCGGTCGTCACCGGCCGGCAGCGCGCGCACTTCGGCTCCTCGCTCTATCAGTCCGGTGAGCGCGATGAGTTGCCCGAGTCGGCGGTGCTTGCCTCGCTGGGGTGCGGCAACCCGATCGCGATCGCCGAACTACACGAGGGCGAGACGGTGCTGGACCTCGGCTCGGGCGGTGGGATCGACGTCCTGCTCTCCGCCCGTCGGGTTGGTCCCACGGGGCTGGCCTACGGCCTGGACATGACTGACGAGATGCTCGACCTGGCCCGCCGTAACCAGGCCGAGGCGGGCGTCAGCAACGTCCAGTGGCTGCGCGGGCACATCGAAGACATTCCGCTGCCGCGGAACAGCATCGATGTGGTCATCTCCAACTGCGTCATCAACCTATCCTCCGACAAGCGCCGGGTCCTGCGCGAGGCGGCCCGCGTGCTCAAGCCCGGCGGTCGGTTCGCCGTGTCAGACGTGGTCGCCGACGAGGGCATGGACGAGCAGACCCGCGCCGACATGCGGGCCTACACCGGTTGCATCGCCGGCGCGCTCACCCGCAGCGAGTTCACCAAAGCGCTGCAGGCCGCCGGCCTGACCGACATCACCATCACCGAGACTCACCGAGTGCACCCCGCCGCGAGCTCCGCGATCGTTCACGCCACCAAGCCCTCCGCCCAGACGTCGACGGTGCAGGCCGGCGGCGTTCCGGCGCCGACGTGCTGCTCGACCGCCGAGCAGGTCAGCTGTTGTGAGCCGACTGACAAGGCCGCATGCTGTTCGCCTGAGGCTACGGCTGACGGCAGCTGCGGCTGCCGGTAGTGCTACGGCCACCGCCCCGGAGCCCCCGGGCCGGCCGGTGATGGTCTAGACCGCTGATGGCTGGGTGAGGCTCAGCGGGCTCGGGCTTGCCGGACCTGAGCCGCCCGCAGGCGGAGCGCCAGCGTGGGACAGGCGCGCACGGCACGGCGGGCCAGCGGCTCCAGCGCCAGGGGGATCTCCGTGTCGTCAATCATCGGGTAGCCCCAGTCGTCGAGCATGACGCGTTCAGGGAGTAGCTCGGCGCACTGGCCGTGCCCGTGGCAGGCGATGGGGTCGACGACAAGGTGCATCTCAGTGAGCGGCGGCGGCGAGGGTTGGGGGCGTGGCCAGGATGGGCGGCGCGTGGCAGGCGTCGCAGGGCCCGTGCCGGGCGTGGTCGGCGAGCTCCTCGGCGAACACGCGCAGGGCGCTCGAGACAAACATCGAAGCGCCGTCGGGATGCGCGCACGCGCCACGACCGGTGACCTGCCGGCACCAGCGGGCGATCCTGGGAAGGCCCTCGGTGTCCTCGTCGCCGTGGCAGACCGCGGCGAGCGCGTCGGCGATCGCCGCCAGACCGTTGACGCACGGGCCGCATTGGCCCGAGCTGTGCTCCGCCAGCCAACCGGCGACGCGCGCCGTCTCGGCGACGGGACAGCTGCGCTGGGGCAGCGCGACGACGATCCCGGGACCCAAGCGGGCGCCGAACGGCGATAGCCCGGCACGCGAGAGGCGGGCCTGGCGCGCCCGGGTCATGTCGAGCCACCCTCCGGCGTAGCCGCCCACGAGGAATGCGCGGGTGCGCTCTGACAGCCCGCCGGCGGCGGACACCAGCGAACCGAGCGTGCTGCCGTGTGACACCTCGTAGACCCCGGGTGCGGCCACGGCGCCGCTGATGGTGATCAGGGCGCTGCCGGGGTCCTCGTGGGTGCCGACCTCCCGAAACCACGCCGCGCCGTGGCGGGCGATCAGGGCGACGTGCGCGAGCGTCTCGCCGTTGGAGACGAGGGTGGGCCGACGCCCGATGCCGCGCTCGGTGACCCGCGGCGTCGGTGCTGTCGGCTTCGCCACGCCGCGATTGATCCACTGCACCAGAGCGCTCTCCTGCCCGCTCACATAGCCCGGTGGGAGAGCGGTCACGTCGGCGCGAAGGCGCCCGCGCAGCGCCTCCGGGCGCTGTGCCAGCGCCCGTGCGACGGTGTCCCGCGCACGCAGGTTGAGCTCGTCGACGGCGACGATCACCTCGCTGGCGCCGATGCTGCGGGCCACGGCGATAGCGCCGTCGAGGACCAGGTGCGGCAGTGCGCACAGCAGAAGGCGGTCCTTGTTGCTCATCGGCTCGCCCTCGCAGGCGTTGACGACGACCACGGGTGTTCGCCGGTCGCGCCGGACGGCGTCGAGCTTGAGCGACAGCGGAAAAGCAGCACCCCCGCGGCCGCGCAGGCCCGCGCCGGCGATCTCGTCGATCAGGCGGCTGCCGTTCGAGGGAAGCTCGCCGTGCTGGTCACGATGGCGCTCCAGCGTCATAGGTCTTCCCTCGGCTCCGCTCAGTAGCCGCGGCAGCGTCACGGGCCCCTCCGCCGTGCCGGTGCTGGGAGGAGCTGGGTCGGTGTGCCGGCGTGCCGGGCCCAGCCACGTGCGAGCGGCCCGGAGGGCAGCCACACCGCCAAGGCGAGCGCCAGCCCGGCCAGGACGCCTACGCCGGCGAGCCGCCACGGCATGTCCTGCGGCCAGCCGACGACGATGCGCACCAGGACGGCGGCGGCCGCCGCGGCTCCACAGCCGAGATAGACGAGCGTCATCCAGCCCTGCCGGACGTCCGATCCCGTCCCCAGGCCGTGCACGACCGCCACCGGCCACGCCGCATAGACCAGCCAGTGCACGGCCCGCCAGCTCCGGTGGCCCAGCCGGTCCCGCACCAGGCTCGTCACGGCGACGGCGAGCAGCAGGTCGAATGCGGTGGCGCCCAGCCCCAGCCACACTGGCCGGTAGGCGCCGGCGAACGGGATGACCGCATCGGGCAGCGAGATCGGGGCATAGCTGTCGAGCACCGCGGTGACGATGTGCACGATCAGGAACACGAACGCCAGCAGCGACGCGCTGCGGTGTTGCGCGTCAACGGCAAAGCGCGGCCAGCGCCGGCTCTGCGCCCGGCCCACCGCGCCGATGCCGATCACGATGGTTAGGGTCAGCAGGATCAGCGCCACCCCACCGCTCGCACGCGTGAGATACCAGTAGGTCTTCACCGCGGCCAGCCGCCGTGGGGGTGGACCTTCCCGTCGACTGCTACCAGACGCGCGGGCAGGCCTCGGGCGCTCAACCACGCGGGCGCGCGTGCGCCAAGCACTAGGGAGGCCGTCGATGCGATGTTGGCGTCCGCGCAGCTCGCCGCGCCGACGCTGGCCGTGCGCCATACGGGTCTGACCGGCTCCCCGGTGCGCGGGTCGAGCACGTGGTGGAGCGAATGGCCGGCCCGATGCCAGCGCCGGACGATGAGGCTGGAGGTCGCGAGCCCCCCGCCGCGGAGGGTCACGTGTTGCCCGGCGCCGGTGGTGTCGCGATGGTCGTCGGTGACATGCACCGCCCAACCGTCCGTGGGGCGCGCACCGCTGATGGCGATGTCGCCGCCGAGGGACACCAGCACCCCGCAGCCGGCGGCGCGGGCCGCCGCCCCGGCGGCCCGGTCGGCTGCCAGAGCCTTGGCGGTCGCCCCGAGATCGAGCTGGGTGCCGGGGGCCAGGCGCGCCGCCGGTGGGTGCGTCCACAGTTCGATCGCCTGCCACGACGAGGTGCGTGGGCGCGCACCGTCACGTGGCGTCGCCAGCGGAGTGTCAGGCGCGACGCGTTCGAGGTCATCGAAGTCGCGGTCATAGCCGAGCGCGACCAGCCGATCGCCGAGGGTGGGGTCGACGGCGCCGTTGGTGAGCGCGGCGGCCCTGACCGCCAGCTGAAGTGCCTCGAGCAGCGTGGCTGAAATGCTCACGAGTCGCCCGCCCGCGCGATTGAGCCCGGATAGCTCTGAGGTGGGGTCAAAACGACTGGCCGCGGCGCCGATGGCGCGGATCTCGCGCTCAGCCGCCTCGCGAGCTGCCGCTGCGTTCTCGGTGCACACCAACATGGCGGTGGTGCCGAGTGCGAGCCAGCTCACCGGCTCCGCGCGGTCCAGCGCCTGGGGCGTCGTGGTCGTCACGAGCCTCCGGAAGTGACCGGCTGCGGGGCGGCCGCGCTCGGTGCCGGAGCGGGCTGCGGGATCGTCGCCGGCGGTGACAATGGCGCCGGCGCAGCGGTCGAGGTCTGCCCCGTCGTCACCGGCCGGGCCGCGGGCCGATGCGACCGGCGATGGCGTTGGCGGCGTGGAGTCCCGGTCGGGGGCCGAGGCGCGCGCGGCGTGCGATCCTCGGCCGGCGTCGGGTGGGCGATGGCGGCCGACCGCCGACCGGCACGCTTGTGACCGGGAAACGCATGCGCGGCGGCGCTGGCGAGTAGGAGCGTCAGACCGACCGCACCCGCGGCCAGCGAACGGTTGATCCGTCGCAGACGCCGGAGCGCGGCGTCGCGCCGGTCACGGGAGTCATGCGCTGCGCGAGGGTTCATGGGAGTCACGCTGCCGATCGCCGCTAAACGCGTAGTTACCCGCCGATGAGAACTCTCTTTTCCGCTGTTTGCAGGGCATCTATCGCACCTAAGATGGCCCGCGTGCCCCATCTGGTGCTCATCGAAGACGAGCCCGGGATCACCGATTTCGTGGTCCGCGGTCTCAGTCTCGCGGGCTATCGCATCGACTCCGCGGTCGACGGGGAGGCGGGGCTCGAGCTCGCGCTGGGCGACGATGTCGACCTTGTCGTTCTTGACCTGATGCTGCCGCGGCTGAGCGGCACCGACGTGCTGCAGCGGTTGGCCGACGAGCGGCCGGGGCTGCCGGTGATCGTCGTCACCGCGCGTGGCGAGCTCGAGGACCGGGTGGGTGGACTGAAAGCCGGCGCCGTGGACTATCTCGTCAAGCCCTTTGCCATGGACGAACTCGAGGCGCGCATCGACGCCCATTTGCGCGTCTCGCGCCAGGCTCCTGACACGACGCTGCGCGGAGCCGGCCTGAGCGTCGACCTCATCACCCGTCGCGTGACCCACGATGGCCACGACGTGCGCTTCAGCGCCACCGAGTTCGAGCTGCTCACCTACTTCCTTCACAACATCGGGCGAGTGCTGAGCCGCGAGCAGATCCTGCGCGCCGTCTGGGGGTATGCCCACGATCCGGGCACCAACATCGTCGACGTCTACGTTGGCTATCTGCGCCGCAAGCTGTCGGGCCCGGATCGCCGTCCGGTGACCATCACCGCACTGCGACTGCGCGGCTACCGCCTCGAGGACATCGCGTGATTCGTCGCGCCAGCCTGCGCTGGCGGCTGGTGGCATGGGTTGTGACGGTGATGCTCGTTGGCTTCGCCATCGTATTCGTGGTCGTGTACGAGCAGACGGGCAGCCAGCTACGCGCGCGGATCGAGGATGACGCCCGGGCCGATCTGGGTCAGCTCAGCCAGACCGTGCGCGCGCTGCGTCCCGCCTCCTCGAGCCGGCTGCTCGCCGACCTGCGTCGCTATCTGCGCGCCCAGCCGTATAACGGACGGGCGTCGGTCATGTTCGCGGTCGTCCCGGGAGCCGGCACCGCGACCAATCACCCGGAGCTCTTCGGCGACTCCGCGCCCGATTCAGCCGAGACCGCCGGCCAGCAGGAGCGCGAGAACACGCTTGGCGAGGATGTTCTGAAGGGTCCGGTTGGCCTGCGTAGCACCGCTATCCCCGACGTCGGTCAGGTTCGTCTGGACGAGCGCGTGGTCAGCGCCGCTGGACAGCGGGTGCGGCTCGGTGCGGGCGAGGCACTGGCAGGGGTCAGAAGTGCGCAGCACGCCATCGCGCGGTCGTTCTTCATCGCGGGCTCCTTTGCCGTCGCGCTGGTCTTGATGGCCTCCTATCTCGCCGGCCTGTCGGTGTCCCGGCCGCTGCGGCGGATGGCGCGGGTTGCCGAGCGCGTCGACGGTGGGGATCTGAATCCCCGCATGAAGGCCGATCCGCCCAGCCACGAGATATGGGTGCTGGCCAACGCGTTCAATCACATGCTCGATCGGCTGGCCGGCGCCTTTCGCCAGCAGCGGGACTTCGTCGCCGACGCCTCGCATGAGCTGCGCACGCCGCTGGCGGTCATCTCAGGTCAGCTCGATGTCCTCGCCCGCTACCACGATCCGTCCGTCGAGGATGTGCAGCACGTGCAGCGCATCGTCGCCGGCGAGGTCGCCCGCACGACGCGTCTGGTCAACGACATGCTGCTGCTTGCCCGCTCCGAGGGGCGCGAGTTCGTGAGCCGGCGACCGCTCGACCTGCCCCAATTCGTCAACGAGCTGTGGAGCACCACCACGGTCGGCATCAACCGTCACTTTGCGCTGGGCCCGGTTCCCGACGGCCGCGTCGACGCCGATTCGGATCGGCTGGCCCAGGCGTTGCGGAACCTCATCGACAACGCGATCGCTCACACCACTGAGGCCGAGGGTCACGTCGCACTTAGTACCGAGGCGCTGCCCGGAGGTCGCGTGCGGTTCACCGTCACCGACGACGGTCCGGGCATTGCCGCCGACGAGCGCCGCCGGATCTTCGAGCGCTTCCATCGCACCGATCAGGCGCGCGACCGCCGAACGGGAGGGGCCGGCCTCGGTCTGGCCATCGTTGAGGCGATCGTCGAGGCCCACGACGGCGAGGTGCGCGCCGTTGAGCCGGAGGTGGTCGGAGCCCGGTTCGAGCTGGAGATTAACCGGTTCTCCGCCGCCCCAGCCCGTGTCACGTCGCCGCCGCTGGCCGCTAGGCGACAGCCCTTGGCGGACCCGACCCGGTCCCCTAGTGGAAGTGATGATGATGGTGAAGCAGCGCCTGGCCGGCCGTCCACGAGCCAAAGTCCGGGATGAGCACTGCCGCGAGCACCAGCCCCAGCGCGACGGCCGTCCCCAGTGAGAGCCACCGGCCTGCGCTCCCAGCGATGGATCCGTTCGCCGGTGGTTCGGCGGCCCCGCCGAACCCGGGAGCCACGGATCGCAGGTCGTCGAGCTCGGCCCGTACCTGCCGCGATATCCAGTGAAAGCGTGCCAGCTCCGGTAGGTGGCCGGCAATGTGGATCGTCGTGACCACCGCCCAGCAGATGAAGCTGACCTTGTGGATCAGCAGGAGGGCGCTACGGCTCGATGGACCGAGGACAAGCAGGGCCACGCCGGTGGCGAACACCACCGCGGTCAGGCCGACCACGATGGGCCCGAGGATGCGCAGCGCCGGTGGGGGAGGCCCTTTGCCGCGGTAGCGGGGCTCGGCGGCGTAGTAGCGCATGAACCGATAGCCGGTGCTGCCCACCTTGAGAGCGACGGGACCGATGAGGACCAACCCGAGGAACAGGTGCCACCACAGCAGCCGGCCGATGAAGACGATCGTCACCCCCAGGGCGGCGAGCAGCACGATCAACAGCACGCCGGTCACCACCGTCAATCGTTCATTGCCCTCCGTGCCTCCGGTCAGGAGCCGATGTCCGCCGCGAGCGAGCGCGACCGTGTCCCCGCTGTCGGACATGCCGGGATGGCGGCGGGGGTGCCTCGCATCGCTGCCCATCACGCCGGAGTCTGGATTTACGGACTAAGAGGTGGCTAACCCCGGAATGAGAACCTTCTTGTCGCACCGGTACGTGGAACAACGTTCACTTGGCCCAGCACTGTCGGCGGCCCGGACAACGTGATCTCCGGCGGGCAGATCATCGACCTCTCAGGGTCCGGCAACGAGGTCGGGTTCCTCGGTGCCACCATGACGTCAAGCTGGAACTTCGCGAGCAGCACGCAGACGCAGCATCCTGTCAGCGTGTACTTCGCGTCGGTCCCTCTGGACCCGCGTAAGACCGTCGCCTCCGTGACGCTGCCGACGGTGGGCAGTGGCGTCGGGAACGGAATAAATGCGATGCACATCTTCTCGATCGCGACCGGAAACGGAACCCCGACAACCGGCCAGACCTCGGCGCTCGTGGCCCGCAAGGCGCGACGGCGCTCGGCGTAAGCTCTCGGCGTGTTCTTCGCGGTTCGCCTCGAGCGTGGCGGTCCCTGGGATTGGTCGCGCGATCTGCGCGAGCAAGACGGCTGGGATGAGCACGCGCAGTTGATGGATGCTTTCGTCGACTCTGGGTTTGTCGTCCTTGGGGGACCACTCGCTGGTGACCGCGAGATCCTGCACGCGGTGTCTGCCGCCTCGGAGGAGGAGGTCCGAGAGCGACTCGCTCAGGACAACTGGCACCAGAACGGGATGCTCAGCATCAAATCGATCGAGGCTTGGACGATCCTGCTCGACGGCCGACCCGTGTAGTCGCGCCGCTCGGCTGGCGTGCTCGGTCGCCCGACGGCTACCTTTGCCGCGATGACGATTGTGATCGACGGCGAGAGCCTGTCTCTCGACCAGCTGGTCTGCGTCGCGCGCTCGGCCGAGCCGGTGTCGATCTCGGAGGCGGCGATCGAACGTATGCGTCAGAGCAGGCTCAAGGTTGAGCGGGTGCTCGCGCGCGATGAAGCTGTGTACGGCATGACCACCGGCCTCGGGCAGCTCAAGCGCCACAGGGTGGCGGCGGCCGAGGCGCCGGAGTTCAACAGCCGGCTGATCGACAGTCATCTGGTTGGTCACGGTCCACCCGTTGCAGACGAGCTTGTGCGCGGAACGATGCTGCGCTTGGCCAACGGTTTTGCCAAGGGGACCGTGGGGGTTCGGCCGATGCTGGCGCAGCGGCTCGTGGATGCGCTCAACGCCGGTGAGCATCCGCCGGTGAGGCTGCTGGGCTCAGCCGGAGAGGCTGATCTGGCGCCGCTTGCCGATCTGGCCCGTGGGCTGTTTGAGGGTGTTGAGCTCCTGGCCAAGGAGGGGCTGGCGCTGGTCAACAACAACTCGTTCTCAACGGCGTCGGCGGCGCTGACGGTGGCTGATGCGGGCACGCTGATCGATTCGATCACCGTTGCCGGAGCGCTGGACCTCGAGGCGTTTGGAGCCAATCTCACCATCCTGGACCCGGTGGTGGGCGAGTCGCGACCGTATCCGGGGCTTCAGGCGGAGCTCGCCGAGTTGCGAGGGGCTCTGGAGGGCAGTTCGCTGTGGGAGCGCGAGGCGGCACGCAACCTCCAGGATCCGCTGAGCTACCGCTCGATCGTTCAGCTCGGTGGCGCCGCTCGCGACGCGCTGGCATTCGTCCGCGGCCAGCTGGCCGTCGAGCTCAACGCGCACCACGACAACCCGATCGTGACCCCGGGTGAGGATCGCATCATCTCCGCGGGAAACTACGAGGCGCTGCCGGTTGCCGCAGCGCTGGACTTCCTGCGGATCGCGCTCGCGCCGGTCCTGACCGCGAGCTTGGAGCGCGCCATGAAGCTCCTTCAGACGCCGCTCTCGGGATTGCCTGGAGGCCTATCTGAGCAGGAGGGCCTTCAGCACGGCGGGCTGGGAGCGATCTCCTGGTCCGCGCACGCGCTGACGGCGGAGGCGCGGCTGCTGGCCCAGCCGGTGTCGTTCGAGCTGGCAACCACCACTCCGGAGGAGGGAATCGGTGACCGGATCACGATGGCTCCGCTGTCCGCGCGCCGGCTGGGCGAGCAGACCGGGCTTGGCCACCGGATCGTCGCGATCGAGCTGCTGTGTGCGGCCCAAGCGCTCGATCTCCGCGCCAGGGGACGGCTCGGGGCACGGACCGCGAAGGCCCGCGCGCGCGTTCGCGAGCTTGTCCCGTTTGTGGGTCCGGGGGTACGGTATCCGGCCGATCTCGAGCCTCTGGTGGCGCTCGTGCGCTCGGGGCTGATCGCTTCCGTCTAGGCGCTGTGGGAGGGGGTAGCCCTTCCGATCAGCCGTGCTGCCCTCTTATTAGGGTACCCTAATAGGCGAACATGAGTTGTCTCTAGGAGCCATATGCCCGAACGCCGCACCCTTTCCACCACTGTTATCGAGACGTCTTGGCTGACCCCGAGCATGGTCCGCGTGATCGTCGGAGGCCCGGATCTCGAGGGGTTCGACGTTGGCCGGTTCACCGATCATTACGTCAAATGCCGCTTCGGAGACAAGGTGCGCTCCTACACGGTGCGCGCCTGGGACCCCGAGCGTCTTGCGCTCACGCTGGACTTCGTGGTTCACGGCGATCGAGGAGTCGCCGGGCCGTGGGCGGCCCACGCCATGCCGGGAGACGCCCTGGAGCTCACGGGGCCCGGCGGCGGGTATGCCCCGTCTCCGGAGGCTGACTGGCATCTCATGGTCGGCGATGATGCGGCGCTGCCGGCGATCGCCGTCTCGCTCTCGCGCGTCCGGCCGGGAGCTCCAGTGCTTGCTGTGGTCGAAGTCAGCGGGCCTGAGCATCACCAGCCGTTGGACTGTCCTGGGAGTCTCGAGGTGACTTGGCTTCATCGTCCTAGCGATTCTGCGAACGACCACACGGCGATGCTGGAGGCGGTCCGGGGGTTGTCGCTCCCCGATGGGCGGGGTCATGCCTTCGTGCACGGTGAAGCCACGACCGTCCGCGCCATCCGCCGTCACCTTGTGCTGGACCGGGGGCTGCCCGTCGAGGCGCTGTCCGCCAGCGGCTACTGGAAAATGCGTCGCACCGATGAGCAATGGCGCGCAGAGAAGCGCGAGTGGATGGCGAAAGCAGAGGCCGACCTCGCCGGAACTCTCGCCACGTAGCGGAGCGTAGGCTCAGGCGCTGAAGCCCCGCTCGGCGAGGATGGCGTCGATCCGCTGGCGATGTGCCGTCTCCCAGGCGTCGAGTGGCTCGCTCGCCTCCCGGGCCAGTTTGTCTGCCGCCTGCCCTAGCACCTCCGCGCCGCGAGTGGCCGGAACGACGACGACGCCCTCCTCATCGGCGACGACGATGTCACCCCCGCGCACGGTGACCCCGCCGCATAGCACTGGCTCGTTGAGCGGCGTGGCGACCTCCTTGGCGCCAGGGATCGGGATGACGCCCCTTGCAAAGACCGGGAACCCCATCTCGCGGACCTCGGCGATGTCGCGGATCACGCCGTCGATGACGAAGGCGGCGATGCCCCGGCGTTGGGCGACCGCGCATACGTTGCCGCCCGCGACGGCGTAATCCGTGTCGCCGGCCTGCACGACGATGACCGAGCCACGATCGGCGCGGTGGATCGCGGCATGGAGCATGAGGTTGTCGCCGGCGGGGCAGCGGACGGTGAACGCCGGGCCCGCAACCCGAGGCGACGTCCACAACGGACGGATGCCGGTGTCCATGACCGCGTCACGGCCGAGCAGGTCGGCGAACGTCGTGGGGGAGATCTCCTGGAAGTCGGCGTTCTGTGACATCACGGGTCCTGACCCAGGCTAACGGCGGTCAGAGCGAGGTCGAGCGACTGCTGACATGACCAGGCCGGCCCGGCGCGACAAGATCAGCGAGGCGAGCGCGACGGCCGAGCTGCGGCGCCGGACGTGGATCTCGCCTGCATCCATCCGAGAAAGGCCACGATCCCGTCCACGACGTAGTCGAAACGCAGTGACCGCAACAGGTCGAACGAGTGCTGGGCCCCGGGGAGGCCGAAGTAGACGACGGGTGCGGCGGAGGCGCTGCGGAGCCGCTCGACGAATTGGTCGGCGTGGCGCACGTCGATCTGGTTGTCGTTGTCGCCAGCCGCGATCAGGAACGGCGGGGCCTCGCGCGTGATGTAGTCCTGAGGGGACGATGGAGGCACGCCGGATGTCCGCCGGCCGTAATACCCGTACAGGCAGACCGCCGCGGCCACTGTGGTGTCCGCGTCCGCTCCAGCCGGCTGGAACGCCGGGTCGTTGGGCGTCAGCGCGGCCATCGAGGCCAGGTAGCCGCCGGCCGATCCTCCCGCGACGACGATCAGTGATGGGTCGGCACCGTGCTCGGCGGCGTGCGCCCGGGCCCACGCGATTACCGCCTTGGCGTCGATCAGCGAGTTCGGGAATCGCCCCGCGGCACGGAGGCGATAGTTAGCGCTGATGCACAGCCAGCCCTCGCTTGCCAGCCGATACAGCAGTGGCAGCGCCTCACGGCTCTTGCGGCCGACCTGGAAGTGCCCGCCGTGGAAGTGGATGAGCACCGGCCGCGGCTCCGCCGGCGTATCCCGGCGGCGGTAGAGGTCCATGAGGTTGCGCTTGCCGGCATCGCCGTAAGCGACGTCGCTGATTCGCTCGACGCTCCGTGGGCGCACCGGGAACGGAGCGAGGACGTCGCGCAACACGCGGAGCCGGGTCCGCCGCCGTGGGTCCTCCCGGCTCCCGGATCCTGCTCGCCACGCGTCGCCGAACTGGTCGGCGAGCGCGTTCTCAACCACTCGGCCGGCCAGCGAGGCGCGTTGAGCGACGCGCAGGAGGCCCAGCGAGGTGGCTGCCGCGACACCGAGCAGCACCCAGCCGCCGGCCGAGGTCAGATCGCCCTGCGCCAGCACGAGGACCGTGCTGACCACGAGCGCCGCGAACGCGATGAACGGATACTCGTTCAGCCAATGGGTCATCACGAACGTCGCTCGCGCCAATCCCGCCGGCCGCCGCGGCGCCCGCAGCACGACGACGGTGTACAGCGCGACGATCGCCACCGCCGTCAGGTAGCCAATCGGCACAGCCCAGCCTTTCCCGAGTCGGGGTCTCCCGCTTACGCACAGTAGCGATACCGATGGTGTCGCGGGAAGTCAAGGCGCGCAGCGCGTGGCGGTTGACGGGCGGGCGTCGCTCTGGCACGGTTTGAGCATGCTCGGGACCCAGGGGTTGAGGACCGCGCAGTGGCTGTAGAAGCCCGCGAGGTGACCGCAGAGGCTGCTCGTGCACCGGCGCCAGCCACGGCTAGGACTCCTGGCACGGAGACGTGGTCCGCCGGTCTCTCAGCGCGCGTGCCGCCGCGCGTCGCCCGCGCAAACGTGATCGCGCTCCAGCAGGGCGTCGGCAATCGCATCGTCAGCCGTCTCGTCGCCGGTTCCGCCCGGACTGTCCAGCCGGCAGCGGCGCGGCGGACCCTGGCTCGCGACGTGACGACGGCCCCGGGTCCGCTGCCCGATGGGATCAAGTGCAAGTCGTGCAGCGACGATCAGGGCGGTCAGATCGGCGCCGCGCACCAGCGCGGGAAGCTCCTTGCCCGCAACGCGATCGCGAAGCTCAATGCGTATGACGGCCACTCGGCCGGCGAGGTCCGTGACGCTCTCAACCATCATTTCCACACCAGCAGCGCGGATGCGGCTCGCCTGGTCGCGAGCGCCCTTTTGCAGGTGATCAGAGAGGTGTCCGGGACAAGTTACGTGTGCGAGAGCACGGCGAACGGCTCGACCGAGGCGATGGCCATCTGGTGCGTGCCTTGGACTGACATCCGCGTCTACCCGCTGTTCTACAGCAACCCCGACGTCAACTACCGCGGCTCGACACTCCTCCATGAGTGGATGCACCGCTACCACTGCGATCTGGACCTCGGCTACGCCTGGGAGCCCGACTACAGCAGCCATGGCACCACCAGGCAGTTCATGAATGCGGATTCCTACGCGATGCTCGCCTACGACATCGGCAAGCCGGTGGTCGGTGATTTCGACGCTCCACCGTCGGACTCGGGCGCCGCCTGACCGCCCGCCCGAGAGGACTCGAACCTCCCGGACACGTCAGTCCGCTCGCAACACGGGCGGCTCACCTGATCTGGGCGATGCCGACCCAAGCCGCCGCTCGGATGATCCTGGGTGGTGGCCTCATCCTCGACCGACACGCTCGACGTCCTGGTTGTCGGTGGCGGCCCTGCCGGTGTGATCGCCTCGCTGCGAGCGGCCCGGCTCGGAGCCCGCACGGCGCTGATCACGCGGGACGAGTTCGGGGGCATGGCCGCCAACGATGGACCGGTTCCGGTGCGCACGCTTGCTCATGCCGCGCGGCTGACCCGCGAGGCGAGGCAGTTGCCCCAGTACGGGATCGCAGCCGCGGAGCCGACATTGGACTACGCGCGGCTCCTCGCGCGCGTGGATGAGGTGATAACGGACGTGCGCAGGCACTCGCTGCTGCGCGATGACCTCGCGGCCGCTGGGGTTGCCATTTACGAGGGCGTCGGGTCGGCACGATTCGTCGATCCCCACACGCTGGAGAGTGACAACGGGACCGGGCTTCGCGCCGACAAGGTCATCCTCTGCACCGGAGGGACCTCGCGTTCGCTGCCGGTCAAAGGCGTCGAGCTGACGGCGACGCACAGCGACGCGTGGCATCTGTCCGCGGCGCCGGCATCGCTGCTCGTGATCGGCGCCGGCGCGACCGGTGTGCAGGTGGCCTCGATCTTCAACGCGTTTGGCTCACACGTCACCCTCGTCGAGGTCGCGCCCCGTATCTTGATGAGCGAAGACGAGGATGTCTCGAAAGCGGTCGCCGCCGGCTTGGCGCGGTCGGGGGTTCAGGTTGTGGAGGGCGCCGGCGCGATCGAGCGCTTCGAACGCTGCTCCGGCGGCGTCCGGCTCGTTCACTCAGCCGCGGATGCCACGCGCAGTCTCGACGCGGCGGTCGCTGTGGTTGCCGCGGGATGGGTGGCAGCGACGGAGGAACTGAACCTCGAGCGCGCAGGCGTACGGACCGATCAGCGCGGATACATCGAGGTCGACGGCGGGCTGCGCACCGCCGCGGCGCACATCTTCGCGGCGGGTGATGCCATTGGCCGCGCCATGGTCGTGCACGAAGCCGTGCGCGACGGCTTGGCAGCCGCAAGCAACGCCGTGCTGGGGACGACGGCCGCCCTGCCGACCCAGGTGAGCCCGATCGGCAGCTTCACGGACCCGGAATACGCGTCCGTGGGACTCACTGAAGCGGCGGCCCGGGAGGCCCACGATGTCGTCGTGGCGACGGTGCCGTTCGCCTCACTGCCGCGGCCCATCATCGATGGCCGCGAGGCCGGATTCTGCAAGGTGATCGCCGACCGGCCATCTCACCGCATCCTCGGGTGCCACATCGTGGGAGAGCGGGCGGTCGAGCTCGCACAGGTGGCCGCCACGGCGATGGCCGCGGAGATGCGCGTCGACCAACTCGCGCTCGTCCCATACTCGTTCCCCACGTACGCGAACGCCCTAGGGCGTGCGGCGATCGGAGCTGCCCTGGAACTGGACCAGAGCGGGAGCTGGGCGGCCGATCATCTCGCGGAAACCGAGCAGTCCGCCGTCGTATCGGACCCGACATCGCGTCACGTGCAACCTGCGACCGAGGCGACCTCGTCCGGTCGCTGATCCATCAGGAGGAAGAACTTGGCAACCGACACAACACAGACGCCACGACCTGGTATCCAGGTCGGCCCGACGAGCGAGTTCAGCCTGTTCTTCCGCGTGAAGCCAGGCAGCGAGAGCGCGCTGCGCGATGCGGTCGAAGCGCTTCAGGGAAGCCCGGGGTACCGCCCAGGGGATTACCAGATGCCGATCGCTTCGATCCATGAAGCACGGTTCGTGCTCTTCGACGGCGACACGCGGCTGCTGTTTGCGACGAGCTTCGACGGCCCCTGGGATGCATACATGGAGGACTTCGCGTCCAAGCCGCTGAAGCTCTTCGACGCGATCTTCAGGAACGTCGAGGGGTACGAAGGCCTTCCCGATCTGGCCGCTGTGAAGGACTTCATCCTGAGTGCGCAGGTGACCGCGAGCGCCTACGCACGCAACTACGGAGGCACGGTCAAGGAGAATCGCAAGGCCGAGCGGGTGAACCGCGCTTTCCAGCAGGTGCTCGACAATCCCGAGGCGGAGGGCCCGCTTCAGCACCCCGCGCTGAAGCCGCTGCTTGACGAGGCCGCCGACTAGGCATCCATAGACCGCGCGAGATACGAGATGTCCCATCACCTCTCCGGCCCGCGATCGCTCACCGAGCCGATTGCGGACATCACCGACCTGTATGCATTCCCGAGCCCGGAGCGGGCCGGCCATCTGGTGCTCGTGCTGAACACGCTCCCGTTCGCGCAGCCGTCGGCGCTGTTCTCGGACGGGCTCGTCTACCGCTTCCGGTTGCGGCCGCTTGCCCCGAGTAGTCCCGGCGATGCAGCGCCATTCGCTGTGCGCGACGAAGAGTTCGTGTTCGACTGCGCCTTCTCGGGCCCGGCGAATGGAGATGGTGTGCGAGGGATCGAGCAGGTGGGGACCTGCCGGCTGCCGACCGGCGACGAGGTCTCCGTGAGCGTGAATGACACGAGCGGGGGCGATGCCGATGGCGTCCGCGTCTTCGCCGGTCCGCGTTGGGATCCGTTCATCATGGACGCTCCTGCGATGCTGAGGACGATCGCGACCGGAGAGCTCGCGTTCACTGACCCGAGCTCGATCTTCCTCGACGGCAAGAATGTCCTCAGCCTCGTGGTTGAGGTTGACTGCGCCAGGCTGCTCGGCGACGGTCAGCTGTTCGGAGTGGTGTCAGAGACACTGACGCGGGGCAGCCCCACCGTGAGGTTCGAGCGCGCGGGCCGACCCGAGGTGCCCAACATGATGCTGGGTCCGAAGCAGTTCGATCTGGTGAACCGGGACCTCGAGATCCGCGATCTCTACAACATGGAGGACGCGTTTCATCTCGCGCAGGCCTACCAGGGGGCATACCGCGCGCGCCTGAACGCCAACCTCGCGTTCTGGGACAGCCTCGACGGGACCATCGACTGGCCCGTGGACGAGCTCGGCGCCCACCCGCTCACCGAGCTGGTGCTCGCCGACTTTCTCGCCGTCGACGTCACCAGGCCATACGTCGAGCAGGGTTCCTTCCTGGAGATCGAGCTCGCCGCCCGGACGGGCCAACCACACGAGACGTGTGGTGGGAGAGCGCTGAACGACGACGTGATGGACAGGATCTTCACCCTGCTGGTGAACGGCGGCAACGGCCCCGTCATCCGCGACGGAGTGGACCAGGCCACGCAGCCGGCAACACGGATGTTCCCCTACCTCGCCGCACCCAACCCGGATCCCCCCGAGCCGCCTCAGGGCCTGTAGACAGCGTCAGGACACCACGTGACACCAGGAACGCCCACCCGCATCGAAGTCGAAGACATCCAGCGCGGGGTGCTTCAGCAGCGGCCGTCCCCGTATGTCGGGACCTACCTGCTGCTGCGCATCGACAACCGCGACGCGGGGCGGGAGCTCGTGCGACGACTACACGGGGTCGCCGCGTCTGCCGAGCCAACGGCTGATTTGGATGACACCACCGGGGTGACCGTGGCGTTCACCTTTCAAGGCCTCGTCGCCCTCGGCGTACCTCAGGAATCGCTTGACAGCTTTGCCCCAGAGTTCCGGGAGGGGATGGCGGCGCGCGCGGCCGATCTGGGGGATGCGGGGGAGAGCAGCCCAGCGAACTGGGAGAAGCCGCTCGGGAGCCCTGACGTGCACATCGCGCTGGCGGTGCTCTCGCCCGACAGACAGCGACTGGAGACGGTGCTCGAGCGGGCGCGCATTGCGCACCAGGAACTGGATGGGGTGGAGTTGATCTGGCGTCAGGACTGCTACCAACTTCCGACGGGTCGCACGTCCTTCGGCTTCAAGGACGGGATCGGCCAGCCTGTCGTCGAAGGCGCCGATGTCGTTGTCTCGCCTCCAGGGGAGAAACCGGTCAAGGCTGGCGAGTTCCTGCTTGGCTATCCGGATGAAACGGGGAGCCTGCCGCCGATGCCGACTCCGGATGTGCTGGGTCGCAACGGCACCTACATCGTGTTCAGAAAGCTGCATACGAGGGTGGCGGCATACCGGCAGTACCTGCGCGCCCGGACCGCCAGCCGAGATGAGGCTGCGCTACTCGGCGCCAAGATGGTCGGACGCTGGCAGAGCGGCGCGCCACTGGCGCTGTCCCCCGATCGCGATGATCCGGATCTCGGCGCCGATCCAGAGCGCAACAACAACTTCAGCTACGGCGACGATCTACGCGGGTTCAAATGCCCGGTAGGGGCACACGCGCGCCGGGCCAACCCGCGAGATGCGCTGGATCACGAGATGACGGTCGATGTGCGCCTGCACCGGATGATCCGTCGGGGCACGAGCTATGGCCCGATGCTGCCCGACGGGGTGGTGGAGGACGACGGCGTCGACCGGGGGATCGTATTCGTGTTCGGCGGCACTCACCTCAAGCGCCAATTCGAGTTCGTCAAGACGCAATGGCTCAATGACGGCATCTTCATCGGCGCGCCGGTGGAACGTGACCCGCTTGTCGGACAGAACGACGGGTCCGGAGTTTTCAGCATCCCGCGTCGGCCGATCCGGCGCCGCCTGGACGACCTCCCACCCTTTGTCATCACGCGCGGCGGCGAGTACTGCTTTGCGCCCGGTCTGCGAGCACTGCGCTGGCTCGCCGAGCTTGAGTCCTGAGAGGCGCATCCAAAGAAAGAAGGATGAGTTGGCTATGACCCCGACAAGCACCGATCGCTGGGAGTCACTCGACTTCGGGCCCCCGCCATCTGGGCTGACAGAACCTGAGCAACCGGTACTGCTCGAATATGTCCACGACGGGCGGGTCGCAGTCATCACCCTCAACCGGCCGCATGCCGACAACGCCATCACCACCGAGATGGGCGCATGCCTGACGGAGATCCTGGAAACCATCGCGGTGCGTCCAGCCGTGCGGGTCGCCGTGATCACCGGGGCCGGGGAGCGGGCGTTCTCAGTCGGTAGCGATCTACGCCAGCGCAAGGACATGACCAAGGAGCAGTGGTTGCGCCAGCGTCAGGACTTCGACCGCACGCTCTACACCCTGCGGCAACTGAGAAAGCCGATCTTTACGGCCGTCAACGGGATTGCGTACGGCGGCGGCTCCGAGATCGCTCAGAGCACGGACTTCATCATCGCGTCGGAGAATGCGATCTTCGGACAGCCCGAGGCGATGGTGGGACTGGCCGCGGGTGGGGGCTCGCCGGTCCTCCTGCCGCGTGCCCTGCCCCCGGGTAAGGCCCTCCAGATGCTGATGACCGGGGATGCGATCGACGCGCGGGAGGCTTACCGGCTCGGCATGGTCAACGACATCTACGCCACGGACGAGCTGATGCCGGCGGCGTGGCGCATCGCGCAGAAGATCGCCGGCAACTCCCCCACCGCAGTGCAGGCCGTCAAGCGAGCCGTTCGCATGGGCGAGGGCCAACCGATCGAGCAGGCGATCGCGATCATGATGGAGGCGCATTGGCGCTCGGCGGTGCATCCGGATCGCACTGAAGGCATCGGAGCCTTCAACGACAACCGGGAGCCCAGCTTCCAGGACGCCGACTACTGACGCCAGCGTTCGGAGCGCTGGCAGGATCTAGCTGACGAGCGCGACGACGCCGTGGTTGTGGGCGAACTCCAGGCAGCACCAGCGCCCGTGTCGCCCATCAGCTGAGAACACCGGTTTGCCCTCGAGGCTGACGAGCGACCAGCCGTCACCGGAGGCAACCAGCCTCAATTGCCGGGCGCCACTCACAACATCGCCGACGCGGTCGCGTGGGCGGCGTCGACGCCGCGCGCGACCGTGAGTCAAGGGAAAGGTAGCCACGGACGTAGCTTTGCGCGCGGAGATAAGAAGGCGACTAGACCGACGCGTGAGTTCGGTAAGAGCTCGCGGCGGCCCGCGCGACCACGCTCACGGGCGGCACGGCCTCACCTGTCCCAGCAGGTGCGGTTACTTGGCCGAGCGCTCAGCTGACCGAGCGGGCAACGGGCGCCTCCGAGGGTCGAGCAGACCGCGCCTGCCGGCGGCGTAGGCGACCTCGGCGCGGCGGTGGACGCCGAGCTTGCGCATCACGCTGCGGACGTGGAACTTGGCGGTGCTCTCGCTCACGAACATCCGGCTGCCGATCTCGCGGTTGGTCAGCCCGTGGGCGAGCAATCCGATGACCTCGCGCTCGCGCGCGGTGAGAGCCGCCTCGTCGCCGGCGCGCTCGTCGGCGACGACCGCCCTCACCGTCGTCGCTTTGCGTCCATCGAACATGGACTCCACTCGCGACACCTGGGGGATCATCCGGAGAGGCACCTCGACTCGCACCTTCACACCTCTCCCGGGGCGACGCTCGAACCAGGCGGCGCCGCCGAGGCCGCGCACCCGCTGTGCGATTCCCGCCAGCCCGAGGTGCTCGCGATCTGGACGCGAGACGAAGAGATGATGCTGGAGCGTGCGGTGGTTGCCCGAGCCATCGTCGGCGACCGCCAGGGACACCACCTGCGGCCCCAAGCGCAGGGTGACCCATGCATGCTGCGCCTCGGCGTGGCGGACCACGTTGAACAGAGCTTCGCGCGCGATCTGGACCAGTGCATGCTGCGTGGCGACCGGGATCAGCTGGGTCGGGCCGTAGACCCGCAGCCCGACCTCGAGGCGGGTGCCGGCCTCGACATCCGCGATCACCTCGCGCAACGCCTGAGGCAGCTCGGGCTGAGCATCGCTGACCAGTCCGAAGATAACCTCGCGGATCTCGTCCATCGCGGAGCGCGCCAGCCCCTGGGCCGCCAGCAACCGCTCGAGCACCGCCGGCGGGGTTGACTCGTGTCGCCGGCACCACTCGAGATTCATGCCGATCGTCAACAGTTGCTGTGAGACGCTGTCGTGCAGCTCGCGCGCGATCCGGTTGCGCTCCTCGCTCAACAGCTGCCGCCGGCCGGTCTGCTCCAGCCGTCGCAGCGTCCCGTCAAGCTCTGAGCCTCGGCGCTCGAGCTCCGCCGCACGGCGCTCGTTCTCTTCTAAGAGCAAAGCGTTGTGCAGTGCGACGCCGGCATGGTTGGCCAGCGTGACCAGAATCGAGATATCACTCGGTGCGGCCTCAACGCCGTAGGGCAGGGCAACCGCGAGTATCCCGGCCGGTTCGTCCTGGGCCGGCATGGGAGCGGCCACCAACAGGCAGGGCATGCCACCCAACTCGAGCCCCTCGTCGTGGTCGGCGATCACTGGTCGCTGGGCTGCCAGCGTCCGGTCGGTGAGCGTCGCCAGCATCCGGGGCGGCCACCCCCAACGCTGAATGACGCAGGGGCCCGCATGGACGAACACCCGCGCGCTCCCGACGCCGCCGTGATCGCCGGAGAAGACCATCGCCGCCCAGCGCGCAGGGAAGCTGTGGGCAGCCGCCTCGACCACGGCATCGCACACGGCGACGGGCCCTGCCGGCGCTGTGCACAGCGCGGAGGAGATCCGCTCAAGCGTCTCCATCGTGTGGTCCAGACGTGCCGACTTGTCGCGCCATGCCCCATCGAAGCTCGGTGTCGACGAGCCGACACCGACAAGGCGCTCGAGTGCGAGTGGGTCGACGCCGGGACGCTCAGTCGGGGACGATGCAGATCCGCCGGACATCTTCTAGTCGCTGTTCCCCTCGACGGCGCGCAGTCCGGGCCGGCTGTCGGGCGTGGCCTCGTCGAGTTCCGCGGACAGCGCTTCGCTCTCGAAGCGAGCGAGTGCCTCCTCGCACGACGCGACGGCCGCGGCGGCCTCCTCACCGCCCGGCGCATTGAAGTAGTCGCGCACACGGATAGCGGCGAGCCACTTCTGATGGCGAGCGAGGTCGGCGTCGGACTCCTCAAGCTCGGTGTACATGGCCCGGCCGCGGCGGCGCTCGAGTTCGAGTTCCTCGTGGAACTGCCGCGTGCTCTCGACCACCTCGTGGTACTCGTCGGTCCGCTCGCGCTGGATCGCATCGATCACCGCGGCCTCCTGCTTGGAGTCCGTCAGGCAGATCCGAAGCATCTCCCCGTGGCCGCCCTCCGCCCGCAGTCGAGTCACGAGCCGCGCCGCGGCGCGCATGGTCTTCGGCGTCGCCGGGAGCAGGCATACGGACTGCTGCAGGTAGTGAGCTCCCAGGCTGCGCATATTGCGCCACGCGTATACGCGGAGGGTCGAGGTCCCGCCGGGCGGGGTGGAAACGGTGATCAGTAACCAGTCGCGGGGCACTGCACGAACATGATTGCAAACGCCTCTCCGCCTCGAAAGGTCTCGGACGCCGAAACTGCGCGGCGTCAGGCTTCCGCGTCGCGAGTGAGCGCAGGAGGACCATGATCACCCACGTCTCAGACTGTTACCGTCGCTATGCATTACACGTTTCATGCCGAGCACAACCCGGGTGCGTTACGCGGCATGCCTTGCTCGGTGGACGCCCTGTTACGGTCACTCCGTATCACACGTTCCATGCCCAGCGCAACGAACGCGTCGCCACGCAGCGATTCATTGGACGAGCAAGTATCTGACACTGTCAGGTCACTGACTGCCCACACGGGCAGTTCGGGTTGACGTGGCGTCGCGCTCGTGTTACGCCATGCTGCGGTTGGATGTACCGACCAATCCAATGGCCTTATCGGGTCAACTCGTCGAGGGAGGTTGTGATGAGCTTCTTGCTTCTCGGGGTCGATAGCTTGATCGCCTGCTTTGCCGTCGGCGGCCTCGTCAGCCGGCGGTCGTGGCTGCCGTACGCCGCGCTGATGGGAGCGTGCGACGGAGGTGGATTCCTGCTCGGGACGCTGTTTCATTGGAGCATGCCGGACGCAACGGCAAACGTTGTGGAGACTGCGGTGTTCGTCGGCCTGGGTGTGTACTGGCTCGCGATCGCGGTGTATTCGCCGCGGCTCGTCCAGACCCGGTGGGTTTGGCTTCTTCCGTTCGTGCTCAGCGTCGACAACATCACCTATGGGCTCATCGACCATGCGTGGTCGCATTCGGTGGCGGTCCAGGCCATCGAGCAGTTCCTGGCCACGTCTCTGCTCTCTGTGATCGGGCTTCTCGCGAGCGCTGCCGTCATGCGCGTCATCCCGGGCATGAAGGATCGGAGCACGGCGTTCATGGCCGGGGTCGCAGGTGCTGCGTTGATCGTCGCCGCACCGATCCTGCTCGCCGTCGGCTAACCGAGGCGGCGGCCTTCTGTCGGCGTTCTGGTCAGCGGTCGCCCGGGCTCGAGTTCTGGCACGGGCACCGCTGACCTCCACGCCCAGGCAGTACCCCTCTGCGGCTCTGGGGGGCAACGGCATCACCGTCCAAGCACCGTCGCGAGGCCGGGGCAGGCGTGAGCGGCCTACCTGCCGAGCGGCGTGGCCCTACGCTGAGCTGATGAGCCGCTACGGCAAGCGCGACGATCTGATCGTTCACGAGTCAGAGCCGTTCAACGCTGAGACCGGACTCGGGTCGCTGGGCACGGCGGTGACAGAGACGGATGCCTTCTATGTCCGTGGTCACGCGACGGTCCCAGAGACGGACCGGGAGTCGTGGCGACTGCAGGTGGGCGGCCTGGTCGAGCGGGAGCTGAGCCTGTCGTTGGAGACCCTGAGGGAGGCGTTTGGCGAGCGGACGGTGACCGCGACGCTGCAGTGCGCGGGCAACCGGCGCGCCGGACTCGTGGCCATCCGCGAGATTCCTGGCGAGGCGCCCTGGGGGCCAGGGGCCACCGGCACGGCGAGGTGGACCGGCGTTGCGCTGGCGGACGTGCTGGCGCTCGCCAGGCCGCTACGGCCCGCCTCGGATGTGGGCTTTGAGGGTGCCGACCTCAGTGCGGAAGTCGACCCCGCGGAACGATTCGGAGGCTCGATCCCCCTCGACAAGGCTTCTCGTCCCGAGGTGCTGCTGGCGTGGGCGATGAACGGTGAGCGGCTCCTGCCCGTGCACGGCGCTCCGCTGCGCGTGATCGTGCCGGGGTACATCGGAGCACGTAGCGTCAAGTGGTTGGAGCGCATCGAGGTGCGCGGCGAACCGTGGGTGGGCCATTTTCAGCATGTCGCCTACCGTCTGGTCCCCGCCGATGAGACTCCTGGTCCGGGCGTGGGAATGCCGCTCGGGCTGGTGGCGCTCAACTCCGATCTCTTGTCTCCGCGTGATGGAGAGACCGTGCGAGCCGGGCCGGTTGAGGCGAGCGGGTATGCGTTTGCCGGCGGCGATCGGTACGTCGCCCGCGTTGACGTTTCGATCGACGGCGGCGCGAACTGGCGCCAGGCCGAGCTACTTGAGGATCTCGGTCGCTGGGCTTGGCGGCAATGGCGCATTAGCCTGACTCTGGCACCTGGCGAGCATGAGATCCTGGTGCGGGCCTGGGACTCCTCCGCGGCCACCCAGCCCGATGACGAAGCTGGATTGTGGAACCCCAAGGGCTACGTCAACAACGCTCGTCCCAGGGTCCGCGTCCGTGCGGTCCTCGCGTCTTCCTGACGCACGCGCCACATGGCGGCGGCTCTCAATGTTGGGGGTTGATGTCAGGGGTTGAGCCTGATGTGTGGGGGCGGGGTGGCGGGGAGGATGCCTCTTCCTGAACTTGCAACACGAGAGGCTTGGACTCCGATGAGTAGTGAACTCAATTACCGCATGGCGCGACTGAGGCAGGCCGAGTACATGCGCCAGGCCGAAGACTCACTGCGCGTCCACGCCGCGTTGCCCGCACGATCAGCTAACGCTCCCGTGTGCGAAGCAGGGGTCACCTTCTCGGCGACCACGCGGAGCGTGGTGACGACGGATGGCACGCGATTGTCGGTGCGGCAGGTTGGGCCGGATGACAGATCGCGTCTCGCGATCCTGTTCGAGCGCCTCAGCCTGGAGTCGCGACATCGCCGGTTTCTCTCTCCCAAGCCGAAGGTGGGCCTACGAGAACTGACGTTCCTCGCGGATGTCGATGGCTACTGCCACGATGCCATCGCCGCCGTTGACGACCGTGACGGCTCGATCGTCGGCACAGCTCGATACGTCCGGTACCCCGACCGACGGAACGTTGCCGATGTCGCCATCGAGGTCGTCGACGGGTTTCACCGGATGTGCGTCGGAGCCGCGCTTGCCGGACTGACGATTGCACGGGCGCGCGCCAGCGGCCTGGCCGTCCTCACCGCCACGACACTGTGGGACAACCACGCCGCGCGCGCGTTGCTGCGACGTCACGGCTTCCGGGGTGTCGGACGCGATGGCGGGGCGGTCGAGTACGAGCTCGCGCTCCATCCGCTGACCTCGGCGTCTGACGGGCTGCTGAGCTGATGTCCAGCACAACTCTGCCCGTCGGGCTCCTTGCTTCTCAGGCCCTCAGTGCGGTGCCGGCCGCGGCCAGGCGATCGCTGTCGCTGCGACTGGGAGCCGACCACAGCGCGTCATCACCGAGGGCCCGTCGCTCGGCGCGCCCGGCATCGACCAGTCCGAGCAGGGCGGCCTCCGCGGCGTGGCGATCCGGCCGGTCGTTACCTCGCGTCATGATGGCCGCGACCTCCTGTGTCGTCAGGCCCAGGTCGAAGTATTCCAACAGCGGTCCTGGATCCTCGGGGGGCGCTTGGCGCTCCAGGCCCGGCTCGAGGTTGGCGATCACCACGTCGTAGGCTTCGACCGGCTGGAAGCCTCCCGCCTCCAGACGGCGGCCATCAGGGGTTTCGAATACCAGGGATGGCGCGGTGTAGCGGACGGCACCATCGCTGTTTCCGGCCTTGCCCTGGAGCTCGGTCGCCGAGCCCGCTGCGGTACGCGTCTGTGCCTTGTCCTGCTCGTACTCGGTCAGCACGTCCGGATCGTCGATGAGGCTGATGATCCGGTCGGCGTCGACCCCGGACACGCCGGCGAGCACGTCACGCATCTGATCGTCGTCGTCGAACAGCAGCCCGGAGTTGAAGTTGCCGAGTTGCAGAGCGCGGAAGACGCGCCACCCGCTGCCGGGCCATTCCCGGCGGGCAGCGATCACGGCCCGGCAGGCGCGTGATGACGCGCTCAGCCGCGGCTTGGGTTTCGCGGCGAACGGCATGCCATACCGATCCCGGAACATCAACTCGCCGCTGGCCATGCGCAGCGGCGTAAATCCATGCTCCGCGTAGCGGGAGGTGTCCTCACTCAGCCCGACCAGCACCAAGCGCCAGTCCAGCTGTTCGGTATAACGCCACTCGAGCACCCGGAGCGCGGGGTTTGCGGAATATCCCCAGGGACACGCCGGGTCGCTGAACAACGTGACTGAGATCAAACTATTGATGGCTCAATCGTATCAGCGCGAGGTGGCGCCGCTTCGGGCGGGGCGCGGGAGTTCGAAGTGGTCGCGCAGAGTGTGACCCGTGTATTCGCCGGTGCGCAGGCCGCGGCGCTCCAGGATGGGGGCGACCTCTCGCACGAACGTCGTGAGCTCGTCGGGGAGCAGGTGGGGCATGAGCGTGAACCCGTCGCAGCCGCCGCCGAGGTACCAGTCGGCCATCAGATCCGCGATCTGTTCGGGGGTACCGACGAAGTCCAGTCCCCCGGGCAGCGCCGAGAGCTGCGCGGCGACCGCCCGGAAGCTCGTGGGCTCACGGCTTGCCAGCTTGTAGATGGATGCCCCGAAGCTCGTCTTGGGCGCCGCCTCCAGCAGGTCCGGTGGAAAGGGGGCGTCGGGGTCGATCGTCCGGAAGTCCAGGCCGGCGAGATTGGCGAGGTTGCGCCAGCGAAACTCGCCGCTGGCGGCATCCTCGAGGGCTTGGCGGCGAGCGCGGGCTTCGGCCTCGGTTGACCCGAGCACGAACGAGAGCCCGGGCAGCACCGCAACCTGATCGGGGTCTCGCCCGGCGGCCGCAGCCTGCTTGCGGAGCATCGCGCGAAATTGCCGGCCGGAGGCGAGGTCGCTCAGCGGGGTGAAGACGCCATCGGCGTATTTGGCCGCCAGCGCGACCCCCGGCGGGGACGAGCCGGCCTGGGCCAGGAACGGGTGGCCCTGCGGCGAGCGGGGAAAGGGGAGGTAGGAGGCAACGTGAAACCAGCGCCCGTCAAAACGGGGCGGGTGCAGCTTGGCCGGATCTGCCCACATGCCGGTCACCTTGTCGCCGACGAACGCGTCGTCCTCCCATCCGTCCCACAGCGCCAGGACGACCTCCACGAACTCGTCGGCACGTGCATAGCGTTCTTCGCGGGGCGGATGGGGCAGCTCGCCGAAATTGGCCGCCGCCGCCGGTTCAACGGTGGTGACGATGTTCCAGCCTGCCCGGCCGCGGCTGACGATGTCCAGTGTGGCGAAGCGGCGAGCCAGGTCCCACGGTGATGAGTAGGTCGTCGACGCGGTCGCGATCAGCCCAACCTGCTCGGTGGCCATTGCCACGGCGGTCAACAGCTGGACCGGGTCGACGAACGACCGAGGCAGGTATTCGGAGCGGAACTCCGCCTCTCCGGGACTGTCGGGCAGGAAGATGGTCTCGATCGCGGCCTCCTCGGCGATCCGCGCCAGCCGGACGTACCATCCGACGTCCAGGACGACGGCGGGGTCGACGTCCGAGACCTTCCACGCCGATTCGTGGTACCCGGAGTTGCGCAGATAGGCGTTGAGACGCAGTTGGCCGTTGCGTTGGCTGTTCATCGTCCTCACGCTAGTCCGGCCGTCACGCGACGGGCAGCCGGCGCACGCGGTCAGCGGCGGTCAGCTCGTGGCGGGCACGTTGGCGCTCGGCGGTGCGGTCGACTCACGGACCACCAGGCTGGTGGCGAGGTCAATGCGGTTACTGATCGGCGGCTCGCGGCCGTCGCTCATGGCGATGAGCTGGCGGGCCGCCATGGCGGCCATCTCGCTCAGGGGCTGGCGGATCGTGGTCAGCGGCGGACCAACCCAACGTGAAAGCTGCAGGTCGTCGTAGCCGATGACCGAGAGGTCGTCAGGCACGCGCACGCCGTGAGCGCGCGCGTACTCGTAGACCCCGACGGCCTGCAGATCACTTCCGGCGAAGATTGCCGTGGGTGGGTTCTCGAGGCTCATGAGCTCGACAGTGCGTTCGCGTCCGGCGGAGACGTGGAAGTCGCCGACTCGCAGGAGCGCGGGATCGAACCCGATGCCCGCTCGCTCGAGCGCCGAGCGGTAGCCGTCGACGCGGGCGACCGAGCAGAGCATGTCCTCGGGCCCGCTGATCATCGCGATGCGGTGGTGACCGAGCTGGATGAGGTGCTCGGCCGCGGCGTAGCCACCGGCCCAGTTGGTCGAGCCGACCGACGCGACATCCGGCTCCGGTTCGCCGGCCGGATCCATCACCACGAAGTTGATCCCGCGACTACGGAGCTTGTGCTTCTCGAGCTGATCGAGGTCGGAGAAGATGAGGATCACGCCGAGGGGACGCCGCCGGAGCACGCCCTCGATCCAGGCGCTGCCGGGACTATGGCGATCGCCGCTCTCGGTGACGATCAGGCTGATCCCCGACTGCCGGGCTACCCGTTCGACTGCCGGGATGAGCTCAGCGGCCCATTCTCCGGTGAGCTCGTGGAAGACGATCTCGAGCATCCGCTCGCCGACGGACTCGGTGCTCGCACGGCGCAGGTACCCGTTGGTGAACAGGGTGTGCTCTACGCGGGAACGGGTGCCCTCGGCGACGTCAGGACGGCCGTTGAGCACCTTCGACACGGTGGCGAGAGACACGCCCGCCTCGCGGGCGACGTCGGCGAGACGGACCCTGCCCTCAGGCTGATTGACCTTCTCGCTCCGTCTCGTGCTCATCCTGGCGGCACCCCTCGTTCCGGAAGTTTCGGGCCACCTAATCATCCTACGCGTGATGTCGAATCCGCGCAGAAAGACGATTGAGGTAGCGGCTTGACAGGTACAACCCTACTGCGCTAACTTCGGCGCCGAGAGTTTCGACGCAGGGTCGAAACTTTCGAATGGCGGACCGGGCGTGCGAGAGGTTGACGGGAGGAAAAGCATGTCTTTTTCACGCAGGTTGTTGTGGTGCGGCGCCACCGCCGCGCTCATTGTCTGTGCCGCGCTGACGATCAGCGCGTGCGGAAGCTCGGGGCCGGGATCGGCCGCGAGTAAGGCCGGATCGTTCGAGGTCGCCGACTACGGGGACGCCAACGACACGCTGGAGCAGTCGGCGGTCAATGCCTACAACGCCACACCCGAGGGCCACCAGGTCAAGGCCGTCCTGCAGACGTTCCCGGGCGCGAACTACTCGGAGAAGCTGCAGACCGTCATCGGCTCGGGCGAGGCGCCCGACGTCTTCTTCAACTGGGGCTCGGGCTCGATCCAGAGCTACGTGAAGGCCGGCCTGGTGAAGCCGCTCAACAGCTTCTTCCAAACCAACCCGAAGCTGAACTCGAGCTTTTTGCCGAACATCATGAGCGCCGCCAAGATCGGCAGCAACTACTACGGGGTCCCGATGCGGGGAGCCCAGCCGGCGTTCCTGTTCTACAACAAGGCCGTCCTGGCCAAGTACCACCTGAGCCCGCCGACGACGTGGTCGCAGCTGCTCTCCGAGGTGGCGACGCTCAAGTCCCACGGGCTCATCCCCATCGCCCTCGGCGGCGGTGACCAGTGGCCCGAGCTGATGTGGATCGAGTACCTCTATGACCGGGTGGCCGGTTCGCAGCTGGTCACGCAGGCACTCAATGGCGACCACAGCGTGTGGACGTCGCCCGCCAGCGAGAAGGCGCTGGCCGACCTCAAGCAGCTGATCCAAAGCGGCGCCTTCGGTCACAGCTATGACTCGGTCAAGTTCACCACCCAGGCATCGACGAAGCTGCTGGTCACCGGGCGGTCGGCGTTTGAGCTGATGGGCTCATGGGAGTACTCCACCGCGCAGGGCATCAGCCCGTCGTTTGCCAAGAGCGATCTCGGGTACGTGGGGTTCCCGTCGGTGCCCGCCGGTGCCGGCGGCTCGACCGATCTCGTCGGCAACACGCAGAACTACTACTCGATCGTCAAGTCAGCCCCGCACCAGCAGGCGATCGCCGATTTCTTGAAGGTGATGTACACGCCGAAGTTCCTGACGCATCTGGTCGCGAAGGGTTGGCTGCCGACGACCACCGACGCAACAAAGTTCATCAAGGCCTCCCCGTCTCCAGGCTGGCTGTCCTGGCAGTTCGGCCAGGTCAAGCAGGCAGGTCACTTCCAGGAGTCGTGGGACCAGGCGTGGCCACCGGCGCAGATAACCCCGATCCACAACGCGGTGGGGACGTTCTTCGACAACATGAACGCGAAGGCGTTCACGTCGGCGATGGCCGCATTGCCGGCGATCTGAGCCGGAGGGTCCGTGCCCGTGTCCGTCGTCATCCAAGACGAGCGCCGAGATACTGAGCAGACCAGCGGGCGGCGCGATCGCCGCCGCCCGCGGCCGCGGTCGCGGTCCCGGACCCGCGACGTTGGACGTCCCAGCATCATGTGGGCGATACCCGCGACGCTGTACTTCGCGATCTTCGCCCTGCTCCCCCTGGGTGTCGTGGTGTGGCTGTCGTTCACCGGCTGGTCCGGTATCGGGTCGCCCACCTCGGTGGGGTTGGCCAACTGGCGCAGCCTCGTGTCGGACCCCGTCATGCGTCAGAGCATCTGGCTGATGCTGTTGTTGACGGGGCTCGGCGTCGTCACCCAGATCCCGGTGAGCCTCCTACTGGGGGTGTGGGCGGCCGGGCGGCAGCGCAACCGCGCGGTGCTTACCGCGCTGTACTTCATCCCGCTGCTCATGTCCTCGGCGGCGGTGGCGATCGTCTGGAGAGCGCTGCTTGATCCGAACTTCGGCTTGCCCCACCAGCTCCCCGGGCTGTTTGGCAACGGCGATCTGTTCGGCAACGCCGCCACGGCGATCGGAGTGCTCACGTTCGTCGGCATGTGGCAGTGGACGCCGCTGTACACCCTCATCTTCCAGGGGGGAGCGCGGGCGATCCCGACGAGCATGTATGAGGCGGCCGCGATCGACGGCGCCGGCCCTGTCCGGCAGTTCTTCACGATCACGCTGCCGCAGCTACGCAACACGATCATCACGTCCGTGATCCTGATGGTCATTGGCGGGATGACCACATTCGAGACGATCCTGATCCTCACTCAGGGCCACCCCGGGAACTCGACGACGACCACGGCGTACTACATGTACGAGCAGGCGTTTGACAACTTCTCCTTCGGCAAGGCATCGGCGATCGCCGTGGTGCTCGTCGTCATCGCCACCGGGATCGGCATCGCGATCTCCAAGTGGACCGGCTACGACAAGATGCGCAGCACGTTGGAGGGGGTGTAGATGCGCCGGCGCCGGCCGAACTGGGCCGCCGGCATCCTGGCCACCGGGTGGCTGGTCCTCATCCTGCTGCCCGTCTACGTGCTGGTGCTGGCGGCGGTCCAGACACAACCCAACTACAACAGTCAGGGGCCGCTGTCACTGCCCAAGGCACTGACCGCGTCCAACTTCTCCGCAGTCTTCCACGCGGGGTTCCTGCGTTACTTCCTCAACACGCTGATCGTGTCCGCGGGGGTGATTGCGATCGTCGTGGTCGTCGTGCCCCCTCTGTCGTTCGCGATCGTGCGCGGGCGGAGCAAGCTGAGCAGTGGCGTGTTCCGCCTGTTTCTGCTGGGTCTGGCCGTGCCGGCGCAGGCGGTGATCGTACCGATGTTCTATCTGATCACGAGGCTGCATCTGTATGACAGTTTCGCGGCGATCATCCTTCCTACCGCGGCTTTCGTGCTTCCGGTGGCGACGCTGGTGATGAGCGGGAGCATGCGAGACATCACCTCCGATCTGTACGAGGCGATGGCACTGGACGGTGCGTCGAGCTGGCGGACGTTCCGGCAGCTGGTGATGCCGCTTTCGCGCGGGGGACTATCCACGATCGTCGTGTTCGCGGCACTCAACGCGTGGAACGGGTTCCTGTTCCCGCTCGTCCTCACGCAGTCGTCCAAGGTGCGGGTGTTCACGCTGGGATTGTTCAACTTCGAGACGAGCTATGGCATCAACGTGCCCGAGATCTCCGCCGCGGTGATCATCTCGATCGTGCCGATCCTGTTGGTGTACCTGTTTGCCCGCCGGACCCTCGTTCAGGGCCTGATGGGCGTCGGAGGGAGGTGAGCCCGTGGTGACGCGATCCGATGTCGGAGCCGGTGCGGCCCCGTGGAACGACCTGCGCCAGCCGGCGGACAGCCGGGTGGAGGCGTTGATCGCCGAGATGACACTCCGCGAGAAGGTCGCGCAGCTCTACAGCGTGTGGATCGGCGCGTCAGACAGCGGCGACGACGTCGCTCCGTTCCAGCACGAGCTCGGCGACGAACTCGATCTCGACGCACTGCTCACCCACGGCCTGGGGCAGCTCACGCGCATGTTCGGCTCGGCTCCGGTGGATCCGGCCGTCGGCGCGGCCCTGCTCGCTCGGACGCAGCTGCGCATCATGCGGGCGAGCCGGTTCGGTCTGCCGGCGATCGCGCACGAGGAGTGCCTGGCCGGCTTCACCGCCTCCGGCGCCACCGCGTATCCCATTCCGCTGGCCTGGGGAGCGACGTTCGATCCCGGGCTCATCGAGCAGATGGCGCGTCGGATCGGCGAGAGCATGCGCGCGGTGGGCGTCCATCAGGGCCTCGCGCCGGTGCTCGATGTCGTGCGCGATCCCCGCTGGGGCCGGGTCGAGGAGACCATCGGCGAGGATCCCTACCTCGTGGGCTCGGTGGGCAGCGCCTACGTGGCGGGGTTGCAGGCGGCGGGTCTGATCGCGACGGTCAAGCACTTCGCCGGCTACTCCGCCTCCAAGGGGGCACGCAACCTCGCCCCGGTGTCGGTGGGTCCGCGCGAGTTTGCCGATGTTCTGCTGGCGCCGTTCGAGATGGCGATCTGCGAGGCGGGAGCGTGCAGCGTCATGCCGGCCTACACCGATCGCGACGGGGTCCCGGCCTCGGCCGACCCGTCGCTGCTCACGCAGCTGCTGCGCGGGCGGTGGGGGTTCGCGGGCACGGTGGTCGCCGACTACTTCGCCGTCACGTTCCTCAAGCTGCAGCATCGCCTCACCGACTCGCTGGGCGCGGCCGGCGGGCTCGCGCTCGATGCCGGGATCGACGTCGAATTGCCGAACGTGAAGGCCTACGGCGAGACGCTGGTCGCCGAGGTCGAGGACGGCCGCGTCAGCGAGGAGCTCGTCGACCGCGCGCTGCGGCGGGTCCTGCGACAGAAGCTCGAGCTGGGGATGCTTGATCCCGATTGGACCCCGCTGCCGCCGGGATGGTCGGCCGATGACCTCGACGACGTCACCAGCGTGAGCGGCCGCATCGAGCTCGACCGGACGGCCGATCGCGAGCTCGCCCGCACGATCGCCGAGGACTCCGTGGTCGTGGTGGCCAACGCCGACCTGCTCCCGTTGAGCGCTGAGCGCCTGGCCGGGAAGCGTGTGCTGGTCACCGGCCCCACCGCCGACGACCCGCTCACGCTGCTGGGGTGTTACTCGTTCCCGTCCCACGTCGGCGTGCTTCACCCCGACACGCCGTGCGGGATCGAGATCGCGACTGTCCTGGACGGTCTGCGCACGGAATATCCGCAGGCGGAGGTCGAGTACGAGCCCGGGGTGACCATCGACGGCGCGGATGTGTCGGGGATCGACACCGTGGTGCGAGCCGCGCGCGACGCGGAGTACGTGTTCGTCTGCCTGGGCGATCGCTCCGGCATGTTCGGGCGCGGCACCTCGGGGGAGGGGTGCGACGCGCGTGACATGCGGTTGCCCGGTCGCCAGCAGGACCTGCTCGAGGCGCTGCTGGACACCGGCACGCCGGTGGTGGTGCTGCTCCAGGAGGGTCGCCCGTACGCGCTCGGGTCGGCGCCGTCGCGCGCCGCGGCGATCCTGATCGCGTTCCTCCCCGGCGAGGAGGGCGCGTCGGCGATCGCCGGCGTGCTGAGCGGGCGCGTGACTCCCGCCGGGCGACTGCCGGTGAGCGTTCCGGCCAACCCCGACGGGCAGCCCTGGACGTACCTCGTCCCGCCCCTGGGCGAGCCCAACGGCGCCTCGAACCTCGATCCCTCCCCGGCCTATCCGTTCGGGCACGGGCTCTCCTACACGACCTTTGAGTGGGACGATCTCAGCGTGACGGGCACGGCCGGCGCGACCGTGGACACTGCTGGACCTCCCGTCGCTGCCCCGACCGCCGGCGCGTTCGAGCTGTCGTGCACCGTTCGCAACCGCGGACCCCGGGATGGGGTCGAGGTCGTGCAGCTGTACCTCCACGACCCGGTCGCATCGGTCGTGCGACCCGTCAACACGCTGATCGGCTATGCGAAGGCGCGGCTGGCGCCCGGCGGTCAGGCGGTGTTCCGGTTCGAGGTGCCGGCCGACGTCACATCGTTCACCGGCGCCGACGGGCAGCGCCGCGTGGAGCCGGGCGCGCTGGAGCTGCGACTGGGCGCCTCCAGCCGCGACATCCGACTGTGCGCACGCGTCGAGTTGACCGGCCCGATGCGGACCGTCGATCACACACGACGCCGGCACTGCCGGGTCGAGGTGGACCCCCCGATGAGGAGAGATCTCACATGAAGACGGTTGTGTTCGACAACGCGACGCGGACCTACGAGGGGGCGTCAGAGCCGGCCGTGAAGGATCTGAACCTCACCATTGGTGAGGGTGAGTTCCTGGTCGTCGTCGGTCCCTCGGGGTGTGGCAAATCGACGTCGCTGCGGATGGTCGCGGGGCTGGAGGAGGTCGACGACGGGCGGGTGCTCATCGGCGATCGCGACGTCACCAACGTTGCGCCGGCCGAGCGCGATGTGGCGATGGTGTTCCAGAACTACGCGCTGTACCCGCACATGACCGTCGCGCAGAATATGAGCTACGCCCTGAAGATCCGGCGCGTCCCCAAGGAGCAGCGGGTGCGACGCGTGCAGGAAGCAGCGCGGATGCTCGACCTGGAGGACCTTCTGGACCGCAAGCCGAAGGCCCTCTCCGGCGGTCAGCGCCAGCGGGTCGCGATGGGACGCGCGATCGTGCGGGATCCCCAGGTGTTCCTGATGGACGAGCCGCTGTCCAACCTCGACGCGAAGCTCCGTGTGCAGACCCGCGCGGAGATCAGCGCCCTGACCAGCCGCCTTGGCGTCACCACCATCTACGTCACCCATGACCAGACGGAGGCGGTGACGATGGGCGATCGGATTGCGGTGCTCGAAGGAGGCGTGCTGCAACAGGTCGGCACCCCGCGCGAGCTCTACTCGCAGCCCTGTAACACGTTCGTTGCCGGGTTCATCGGATCGCCGACCATGAACCTGCTGCACACGACCGCGTCCGAGAGCGGGATACGGTTTGGCGAGCTGGTGCTGGGCGTTGACCGCGAGACGCTCGACGCGGCCGCCACGCGCAGGATTGTGCTGGGGGTGCGGCCCGAGCATCTGCGCCGCTGCGTGGACTCGGAGCCTGGTGTCCGGGTCGTCGTCGACATGGTGGAGGAGCTCGGCGCCGACACGTACGTGTACGGACGGATGGACACCGAGGGAGAGAGCACCCCGGTCATCGCCCGTCTCGGCGGCGGCGACGTGCCGAACGCGGGCGCCGCGGTCATGCTGACCGCCGACGACAAGCGCCTGCATCTCTTCGACGCGCAGTCCGGCGCACGCATCAACGGCCCGGCACGCGGAGAGCCCGCGGAGTCTCGCGCCCTGTCGGCTCAGCGCTCCTGAGGCGGCGCTGCCGCGTGCGTGATCCGCGCCATCGATGATCGCCGCCGGCAGCGACGGTCACGCCGCGTGGCTTGAGTACCCTCCGCTCGAGCCCTCCTCACAGACCGACGCAGCGCGTGCGCTCGGCTGCCGGCTCGCTCTGCACGGGGCCTCGCCGACGCTGCGCCAGGCCCGCGACGAGCTCGTCGCCGGGATCGAGCGCCTCCTCGGCATCGCGGTCGCACTGGTGCCCGGTGGTCCCCTCGGCGACGCCGGGATCGTCATGGGAACCGTCGCCGTCCCGGAGCTCGCCGCGCTGGTGTCCAGCGCCGGAATCAACGATGGTGGCGACTTGGGCCCCGAGGGGCACGTCCTGCTGCCACTCGCCGCAGGCAACGGTGCGGGGCTGGCCATCATCGGCGGTGATGACGTCGGCTGCCTCTACGGCGCCTTTTCGCTGCTGCGGCTGATCGGCACCGGACTGCCATTGCCTGGCGAGCCGGTGCGTGCGACCCCGGCGGCATCACTGCGGATGCTGGACCACTGGGACGACATCACCGGCGACGTCGAGCGGGGCTACGCGGGGCGCTCGATCTTCTTCATCGACGGCGAGGTCACCCGGGACCTCGCGCGGGTGCGCGACTACGGTCGCCTGCTCGCCTCCATCGGCGTCAACGCGATTGCGATCAACAACGTCAACGTTCATCGCCCTGCGGTGGAGCTGCTCACCGGGCGGCATCTCGACGCGATCGCCGCTGTCGCCGCGACGCTGCGCCCGTTCGGAGTGCGGCTGGCCCTCAGCGTGAACTTCGCCAGCCCGGTGCTGCTGGGCACGCTCCCGAGCGCCGACCCCGATGATCGAGACGTCGCGCGATGGTGGCGCGACACCGTCGCGGACGTCTACGCCCACGTTCCGGACCTGCTCGGCTTTGTGGTCAAGGCGAGCTCGGAGGGGCAGCCGGGGCCGCACAGCTATGGGCGCGGGCAGGCCGCCGGCGCCAACGTCATCGCCGCAGCGCTCGAGCCGTTCGGCGGCATCGTCCTCTGGCGGGCCTTCGTCTACGACTGCGAGCAGGACTGGCGTGACCTTAAGACAGACCGGGCGAAGGCCGCGTTTGATGAGTTTGTCCCGCTCGACGGCGCGTTTGCCGAGAACGTGGCGGTGCAGGTCAAGAACGGGCCGATGGACTTCCAGGTGCGTGAACCAGCCTCGCCGCTGCTCGGCGCGGCGCCGGACACCGCGAAGCTGCTTGAGGTTCAGCTCACGCAGGAGTACACCGGGCAGCAGGTACATCTCTGCTACCTGGTTCCCGCTTGGAAGCGGGTGCTCGACTTCGACACCTACGCGTTCGGGGAGGGGTCAACGGTCGGCGACCTCGTCCTCAGAGGCCGGCCGGTCGCGGGCATGGTCGGTGTCGCCAACGTTGGCGACGAGCCCAACTGGACCGGTCACCTCCTCGCCCAGGCCAACCTGTACGGCTTCGGGCGGCTCGCGTCAGAGCCATCTCTGGACCCCGAGGTGATCGCCAGGGAGTGGTCGCAGCTCACGTTAGGCCTCGACGAGGCGGTCACAGATGTCGTGACCTCGATGCTGATGCGCTCGCCGGAGGCATATGAGTCCTATACGTCGCCGCTCGGACTCGGCTGGATGGTGACCCCCCACACGCATTACGGACCCGATCCAGAGGGGTACGAGTACTCGCGATGGGGCACGTACATCCGCGCTGACCGCGACGGGATCGGCGTCGATCGCGGGGTGGCGCGCGGGACTGGCTTCACCGCCCAGTACCACGAGCCGTGGCGCTCGATATTCGAGGACCGGGCGCGCTGCCCCCAGGAGCTACTGCTCTTCTTTCACCGGCTCCGCTACGAGGACATACTGCCCTCGGGCACGACCCTGGTTCAGCACGTGTATGACAGTCACTTTGCCGGAGTTCAGACCGTCGTCGACTTCATCGAGCGCTGGCAGAGCCTCGAGGGTCGGGTGGATCCGCTGCGCTTCGGCTCGGTGCAGCGGCGGCTGCGCACCCAGCTCGCCAGCGCCGAGCAGTGGCGCGACGTGATCAACGCCTACTTTCACCGATATTCCGGCATTCCCGACGAGCGGGGACGCCCCCTCTTCTGAAGGTGCGATGACGGCATCTGACGATCAGCGTGTCCAGACGCCGTGCGGCCGGGTCGCGCCCGGTTTCGAGCCGGTGCGGGAGGCATTCGAGGAGCAGCTCCGGGTGGACCAGGCCCACAACGCCCAGCTCACCGTGTATTGGCGCGACCAGCCGGTGGTCGATCTGGTGGGCGGGCCGCCACTGGACGCCGAGTCGATCACCGGGGTGTTCTCGGTGACCAAGGGCGCCGCGGCGCTGGCGCTTGGCACGCGCGTGCGGTCCGGCGCGATCGACCTCGACGAGCGCGTCGCCCACTACTGGCCCCAGTTCGCCCAGTGCGGCAAGCATGACGTGACCGTGCGGCAACTGCTCTCACATCAGGCCGGGCTGGTGAGCGTCGACGGCGGTCTCAGCACGGAGGAGGTGCTGGACTCTCGTCAGGGCGCGGCGAAGCTCGCGGCCCAGCGCCCCGCTTGGCGTCCCGGCTCCACATTCGGCTACCACGGGGTGACGATCGGCATCTTCATGGAGGAACTGCTGCGGCGGGTGACCAGCGTCACCCTGCAGGAACTCTACGAGTCAGAGATCCGCCTGCCACGGGATATCGACTTTTACGTCGGACTGCCCGCGTCAGAGGAACGGCGCTACCAGCCGCTGTTCCCGTCCACCGCCGCGGAGCCCGAGCCGCGCGACACAGCGTGGACCATCGAGGACGGCCTGGAGTCGATGACCTACCGGGCGCCGAAGCGATCTGAGGCGACCGGCCACGGCGAGTTCGGGCCCAACGACCGAGAGGTCCGAGCGGCCGGCCCGGCGGCGCTCGGCGGGGTCGCATCGGCGCGTGGCCTCGCCCGGCTCTACGCCGCGGCCCAGGGCTACATCGGCAAGCCGCTGCTGGACGAGGAGACCATCGGCGAGATGAGCCAGCAACAGGTCTGGGGTCAGGACCGGATTCTCTGTCAGCAGATGTGCTTCGGAGTCGTGTTCCAGAGGCCGCATCCGCGGGTGCAGTTCGGCAGCTACCGCGCGTTTGGGCACGATGGTGCCGGTGGCGCGCTCGCGTTCGCCGATCCGCTTTACGAGATGTCCTTCGGGTATATCCCGAATCCGGGCGTCGACCCTGGCGGCGCTGATCCTCGAGCGATCGAGCTTTCGGCGGTCACCCGCCAGACGATCCGGTCCCTCGGCCTCAGCTAGAGGTCGCGGCGGTTGCGGGCGCCGTGCTTCTGCATCGCCCGATAGACGTAGGTCTCGACGGTTCGAACGGACAGCACTAACTGGTCGGCGATCTCGGCGTTGCTGAGGCCGCGCCGGACCAGTTCGGCGATTTGCGCTTCCCGCCCGGTCAGCATGATCGCGTCGGAATCGAGGCCGTCGATGGCCGGGGCGACGGTACCCTGACCGGGCACATGCAGCTCGCGCGCTCGGGCCGCGGCGCTTCGTGCTGAATCGTTGCGTCCGCCGGCCAGGAAGACGGTCGCGGCATCGGCCGCGGCCTCCATCGCGTAGAGCTGCGTCCCGATCGCGGCCAGCTCGTCTGAGGCCGCCAGCAGCCCGTCGCCGTCGCGAGCGGCCGCAGCGCGAGTGTGTGCTGCGTGGGCAGCAGCCATACGCGAGTCGCAGCGCTCGGCGTACCCGGTCAGCTGGCTGGCGATCGTGGCTGCGCGCGCCCCCGCGCGCATGGCTTCGTAGGCGAGCAGGGTGGCGTATGCAGGCACGTCCGAGACATCCTCCGCGGCGTCCAGCAGCATTCGCTGCGCGCGCTTGGGGTCATCCGTGTAGTAGACGGCCCAGGCCCGGGCGCGCATAGCGGTTGACAGCTGGGTCGGAAGCGGATCGCGGCCGGCGAGCGCGTCGTCGAGGCGCTGCAGCGCCGCCACGGCCGCCGCGTGATCGCCGGTGACGTTGGCGACGACAGCCCGGTGGGCTCTGACCATCACGATGGTGCCGAAGGCGTCCTGTCGCTCGAAGTGCAGTTCTGCCTCCCCGAGCCTGCGCGTGGCGTCGTCAAAGCGACCGGCCATGAAATGCGTATAGCCGAGCGTCAATGCAGCGTGGCCCGCCGCTTCGTGGTCGCCGGCTCGCACCGCGTCGCGCATCGCCCGTCTCATGTACTCGTCCAGCCCCGGCCAGTCCTCTCCGGTGTGACAGGAGATCAGCTCGAACGTGATGAGCGCGAGCATGTCGCTCTGATCACGCACCGGGATCGGTGGGCGAATCCGGTGCACCACGGCGTAAGCCTCCTTGGCCCGTCCGGCGAAGAACAACGCCAGCGCGTGCATTGGCTCGAGTTGCCGGCGCGCAGTGGTTCCGAGCTTCGGGTCCGCCAGCATCCGCTCGAAGACCTCTACGCTGTCGCGCAGCCCGTCGGTCATCGACTGCAATGACACTCGCGTCGGTTCGAGCCGCCGTCGCCATTCATCCCCCGGCCACCAGTTCTGCGCGCGCTCGAGCAGTGCCCTGGCCTCGGCGGGACGCTTGAGCCCGTAGAAGAGGACCGCCGATACGCGCTGCTCGAGGTAGTCGACTGCCTGATCCTGCGTCTCCAGGGTCCCCTCGATGTCCGCCAGCACGCGTTCGGCATCGGCGAACCGCTTGCGCAGCGTGTACGCCCGGGCGAGGATCAGTGCGGCGCCGGCACCGGCACCGGCGTTGACCGCGAGCTCGGCGAGCCGCGCTCCGAGCTCGGGAGCGGCAGCCTCGGTGGCGGCATGAGCCGCCTCGATGAGCAGCGGGGTGGGCATCGTCGCGCCCGCATCGAGCAGCCAGCGGGCGATGCGGATCGCGTCGTCGGGAACGCGCGGATCGCGTCGCTGCACGGTCTCGGCGAGCCGTAGCAACAGTTGTCGCCTGCGCAGCATCGGCAGCTCGCTACGGACGACCTCGCCGTACAGTGGATGCGCGAGGCGAAGCAGGTTGCCCGTGGCCGGCGGTCCGACGAGCACGAGGCCCCGTGCCTCGACCGTCATGACCGACTCGTCGTCGCTCAACTCGACGAGCTCGTCGAGCTGCAGCGGCTCGCCGAGAGCCAGCAGCTCCAGGGGCCTACGCTCGGCGGTCGTGAGCGCGGATATCCGCTGGGTGACGAGTTCGGCCAGCGAGCGGCTCAGCGGCGGGACATCCGCCATGTGCCACAGCCCCCGGTCCCTGGTCAGCGTGCCGGCGTCCACGGCACCGGCGATGAGCTCGCGCACATAGAGCGCGTTGCCCTGGCTGGTCTCATAGGCCCAGCGCAGCGCGCTCTCCTCGACCGGCCCTCCGAGGGCCGCCTCGACGAGCGCGCCGACGGCATCTTCGCTCAGGGGCTTGAGCTCCAGCCGCTGCGCGCTCGCATCCTTCCATAGCGAGTCGATTGCGTCGGGACACGGCTCGCCCGAGCGCACGGTCACGATCACGAACGCGGTCTCCGTGACGGTCAGATGCAGAACGAGCGCCGCCGACACCAGGTCGAGCAGCTGCGCGTCGTCGACCCCGAGAACCACCGGCTGGCCGTCGGCACGGCGGCGCAGGCTGTCGACGCTACGGCGCATCAACTCCAGCGCGTCGTCCGTGCGCACCGCCTCAGGTAGAAGCCCGGCGAATGCCCCCAGCGGAACGGTCGCAGCGCTGCTCGTCGCCTGAACCCACGCGACCACGGCACCCTCGCTGCGCGCCACGTCGCACGCCGCACGAGCCAGCCGCGATTTCCCGACACCCGCCGCCGCGCCAACGACAACTCCGCGGCAATCGACCAGCGCCCTCGCGTCGGCGATGCGCGCCAACTCGGCGTCACGGCCCACGAGCGGCCATAGCACGGACGACGAGGGCGCAGTCGGCGGCATAGCGCCGCGCGAAGTGTAGATGAGCGACTCGCCTCCGACGTGGGTTCGGCCGTACCGCCGTAGTCGGGTCCGTCGACTGTCGTAGTGGGATACGAACGACCGACGGGCCGAGCGCTGAGATCTTCGCGATCACACACCGACCGGCACCGCACCCACGGCGCCGGATGACAACGATTCGAAGGAGCACCTCATGGCTGCCGATACCAATCATTCCGCCGGATTCCGGACCCGTCGTCGCCTGGCCACTGCCGGAATCGGACTCGGCGTCGCCGCGTCCGTTCTCGCCAGCGCCGCCGTGGCGACGGCTGCCCCGAGCCACGCAGCGGCGCAGAGCCAGGCAGAGGTGATGTTCGCCTTCTCGCAGCCGGCCCGGAGTACCGCCAGCGTGGGCATCGAGTCGGGTCTGAGCGGCTTTGACAGCCAGGCCGCCGTCGGGTCGAGCATGCTGGCATTCGTCGCCAACAACGACGGATTCTTTGTCACCTCGAACGCCGCCAACAGCGGCGAGGACCTCATCACCGGCGACGCGACGCCGGGCGAGCCGATCGTCGGTTCCGCGACGCTGCCCGCCGGCACGACCATGACCGTGTCCGTCGATAACGGCCCGAAGCAGTCGATCGGCAACGGCGCGTTCTCGATCCCGGTTCCGGCGCAGGTGGGTGCGACACGTCCCGCGAAGTCCGGCGCGCCCACGCCGTACAGCTCCGTGACGGCGACTCCCGGGGTCGTGCGTCCCGGAGGTCGGGTGACGATTTCGGGCAACGCCCCGAAGAACGCGCGCGCCGGTAAGTGGATCACGCTGATGTCCGACGCGTTCGCCTCCAAGCGGAGTGTCAACGGGATCCCCGCGATTCGTGCCCAGGTGCTCGTCAACGGCAAGTACTCGGTGAAGGCCACCATCCGCAGTGGACTGAAGCCCAACACCTACGCTGTGTCCGGCAGCTTCAACGGCCGGAGCCTGGACACCGTCGCCTGGATGAAGGTCCGCGGCCGCTGAGGTCGCGGCTCGCAACTGCTGAGAGTCAGGGGTGGCCGGGCGTCTGAGCCCGGCCACTCTCATCTCATAACTCCCCCGCCGGCCTCACCCGACGGGGCGCCGGTGCCATGCAGGATGTCAGGGGGTCACGATGTTGAACCAGAACTCGAAGGTGTCCAGGAGGCCGATTAACTGATGCAGGGCATCGGCGTCCCCGTCGATCTGGGCCGTTCCGGCGGAGATCTGATCGGGAAGGGTGGTCTGTCCAGGATGACGTTGTTGAACTGGCTGCGGTCGATGGTCACCGACACGTCGGGGCTGTCGTGGGCTCCCTTGCGATGGGTGAGCGCCCCCTTTGCGGACCATGAGCGGGTGGTCGGCGTCCAGGTCGGGGAAGCGGGTTGATCGTGATCTTCTTCGAGTCGGCTTTGGCGCCGTTGAACCGGACTCCGAGGCAGTCGAAGAACCGCTCGGGGCTCATCGATCGGACCGAGTCCGCGCTGCACGCGTTGGGGGTCGGTAGCACCATCATCCCGTCGCGCAGCTCTTTGGCGGCGGTGAGGTAGAGGTTGCGCCAGGGCCCGGCCCTTGGGGTCTGGCGGGAGCAGGTCCAGGATGTGGAGGGGTGTAACAACGCGTCGGCTGGCGCGACTGACCGGTACGGGACCTCCGTGTCTGCAGACATCACATCGAGGCCAGCCAGAGGAGGCCAGCCATGCTTTGCGCACACACTATGCGCCGGTTGAAGCCCGGCTCGTTCGACCAGTTCGTCCAGACGTTCGGGCGAGATGGAGCGCAGGCAGACCGAACTTGGTCACGCCGAGCAGAAGGCGGCCATCGCTCCGCTGGTGGACGAGGTGTTTGCCAACGGTGTCTTTGAGATCGCGGCCAGCAACGTCGTGGACATGGCCACCGCGTGATCGGTGTACCGACGGGCGGTCCGGTGCGGCCAAACCGCCCGTTCAGCGCATGTCTGAGGCGATAGATTGGCCTCGTGCAGGACGACCGGGCTCTGCTTGCACGACTGCGAACCGGCGAAGAGGCAGCGTTCGAGACGCTCGTCAGCCGGTATGACCGCAGCCTGCGTCAACTCGCGCGGACGTTCGTCGGCACCCCATCGGCGGCAGACGACGTCGTGCAGGAGACGTGGCTGGCGGTGATCCGGGGACTGGATGCGTTTGAGGGCCGGTCGTCGTTGAGGACCTGGATCTTCAGCATCCTGGTCAACCGCGCGCGGACGCGGGGCGCCCGCGATGCGCGCAGCGTGCCGTTCTCGGCGCTGGAGGCGGGAGCCGGACCCACGGTGGATGCTGAGGCGTTCGGCGCCGACGGGCGCTGGCGCAGCGCGCCGCGCCGGCTCGACGCGGATCCCGAGGCGCGGCTGCTCAGCCAGGAGTTGCGCGGGCAGCTTCTGGCGGCCGTGGAAGACTTGGCGCCGGCGCAGCGCGCCGTGATCACGCTGCGCGACCTGGCGGGACTCGATGCCGAGGAGGTCTGCTCCCTGCTGGACATCACCGACGGCAACCAGCGCGTCTTGTTGCACCGTGCCCGTGCACGCGTCCGCGCCGCGCTGGGCTCGCTGGTGGAGGTGGGGAGGTCATGAGGCTCTGGCGCCGCCGTCACGGCCACGATGACGACCCGCTGGTCTGCCGCGAGTTCGTGGAGCTCGTCACCGATTACCTCGAGGGCGGGCTGTCTGCGCGCGATCGCGTGCGCTTCGAGGCCCACCTGGCCGAGTGCGACGGGTGCGCGGGTTATCTGGCGGACATGCGCCGGATGGTCGACTCGATGTCGCAGCTACCTGAGCCGCCGGTGGACCCCGCGACGCACGACGCGCTCCTGCGTGCGTTCCGGGATCTGCGCCCCCAGTAACAAACGGCGGGCTGCCGGGACTACATGGGCAACCAGCGAGTCTCGGGCGCGACTCGCACCACGCAATGGCTGGAGGGAGACACACATGAGCATGTGGGGCCGGATTTTTGCTGCGATGTATGACCGCATCATGAGCGGCGCCGAGCAGCGCGGGCTCGCCGCACACCGCCGGGCGCTGCTCGCCGACGCCGGCGGCGACGTACTGGAGATCGGGGGCGGAACCGGGGCCAATCTGCCGTTCTACCGGGACCACGTACGCACACTGACTCTGATCGAGCCCGAGGCGCCGATGGCGCGCCGCCTGCAGCGCCGGCTCGCGGACGGGCCGCCCGGCACGCCGGCTGACACGCGGCTGGTCCAAGCGCCTGCCGAGCGACTGCCCTTCGATGACGAGAGCTTCGACACCGTGGTCTCGACGCTGGTGCTGTGCACGGTCGACGACCAACCCCAGGCGCTGCGTGAGCTCAGGCGCGTCCTACGACCCGGCGGCCGGCTGCTGTTCATGGAGCACGTCCGCGCGGAGGAGGGCGAGCGGCTTGCGCGCTGGCAGGACCGCATGCGGCCCATCGGTGTCCGCATGGCCCATGGCTGCCGCTGTAACCGGCGCACGGTCGACGGGATCCGCAGCGCCGGCTTTGAGGTGGTAGATCTCGAGCGCGATGAGATGAAGCGCGTCCCGCCGTTCGTCCGGCCGCTGGTGGTGGGTGCAGCGACCACACCGTTGGCGGCCTAGGCGTAGCGCGGCGCGAGCGGCGCGAGACGCCGTGTCGCCCGCGCCCGCGGCCACCTGTCGGCGACGCGGTCCCGACCGACGGGACCGTAAGCAATCAGAACCTGCACGGAGGAACCGATGAACACCGTTCTCAACGCACGCCAAGAAGAACTCTGCGCGAGGTCGCGGTGGGACTTCAGCGACCTGAAGGCGCTCTTTGTCAACTGCACGCTCAAGCGCTCGCCGGAGGAATCCAACACGCAGGGTCTGGCCGATCGCTCGATCGCGATCATGCGCCGCGTCGGTGTCGAGGTCGACGTGGTGCGCGCGATCGACCACCAGATCGCGACCGGCGTTTACCCCGACATGACTGAACACGGCTGGGAGCACGATGAGTGGCCGGAGATTTTCGCCAAGGTGATAGGAGCCGACATCCTCGTGCTGCTGTCACCCATCTGGCTGGGCGAGAAGTCCTCGGTCTGCACGCGGGTTATCGAGCGTCTCTACGGCAACAGCCACCTCCTCAACGACGCCGGGCAGTGGGCCTATTACGGTCGGGTGGGCGGCTGCCTGATCACCGGCAACGAGGATGGCGCCAAGCACTGCGCCATGAACATCCTCTACTCGCTGCAACACCTCGGCTTCGCCATCCCACCTCAGGCCGACGCGTGCTGGCTCGGGGAGGCGGGACCGGGGCCCAGCTATCTGGACGCGGGCTCGGGCGGGCCAGAGAACGACTTCACCAACCGCAACACCACCTTCCTCACCTGGAATCTTCTTCACCTCGCGCGCGTGCTCAAGGACGCCGGCGGCATTCCCGCTCACGGAAACCAGGTTGCCCTCTGGGACGCCGGCTGCCGGTTCGATTTCGCCAATCCCGAGTACCGCGCCTAGAGTGCGTCTTCGAGGGACCGGGAGCGGACAGCCGGATCGATCATGAAGCTGCCGACGCGATCAGCCCGGCAAGGCGACCTGATCGTTCGGCTTCGATGGTGTCTTGCAGCTTGCCGATGACGTGCCCTGCGGCGACGACGACCGGACAGGACGAGTATCCGGTTTCTTGGCGCAGCTTTTCTCGGTCGACCTCGGTGATGATGTCGACGGTGGTGTAGGAGTAGCCACGCCGATCGAGGAAGTCGCAGACCCGCTCACAAAGCGGTGCCGCGGGTCGGGTGATGTATACGGTGATCGGCTCAGCCATCAGGCACCTCAATCAGCGAGCGTAGCTCCGCAGGTATCCCGGGACGGACGTCAGTGCGGGTGACCCGTAGCTGCAGCCGCCGCGGCATTCGAGGCTCTGGATGTTGAGTAGACGCCCGATCGTCCCGGGGCGGCTCGCAAGGTATCGGCTGTGGGCTGAAAAAAGCCCCGCTGTGCGGGGCTTTCTCCGATGCGCCCGAGAAAGACTCGAACTTCCACGGACCATGTGGACATGCTGGACGGAATGGATGTTGCCACGACTGTTGCCACGAGCCCGGCGGCTCGTAACGCACGCGCGGCAGGCCCCAGCGAGCAATGCGCGCCGTGGGCCACCGATCGA
>CAVTSK010000009.1:0-76435 GCA_963737335.1 uncultured Solirubrobacteraceae bacterium | reverse complement strand
GCAGGACGAAGCCGTGGGGGCGCATGGTCGGATCGGGGACCTTCTCCGACAGCGCGACGGCGCTGACCACCACCACCGGGGCGATGTCGCCGGGGGCGCTGTCCCATTCGAGCAGGGCGTCAAGCGCGGCGATGCGCAGGCCGACGAGGTGCGGCGGCGGAGCCAGGTGCGACTCGTAGTTGACGCCGCGGCTCGGGTAATAGCGGACGACCCGGGGGTCCAGCCAGGTCCTCAGCCCCGCGGCGAGGTCGCGCGCGGCGCGGTCGTCGCCGGCCACCACGATCGCGGGCTGCGCCGGGTCGCGGTCCAGCAGCGCGGAGACCAGGTAGGGCCGCAGCGACTGGGAGACGAACGCCTCGCCGCCCTCGCGCAGGAGCGCGGCGGTCTGCGGATCGTCATCGGCGTGGGCGAGGAGGGAGGAGAGCATCAACGGCTGCTCCCCTCAGTCTAGGCCGGTGCGGTCACCGGTCCGGAGCGTCTCCGATGACGCGTTCCGCCGCATCGGCGGCGTGATCGATGAGGGCCTCGACGTCGGCCTTGGGCTCTTTGAACTTGCCCAGGACGTAGGCGGCGACGCGCTCTGGGTCGGTGGTCGGTGGTCGGCCGACGCCGACCCGGACGCGGTGGAAATCCCCGCTGCCCAGCGACGCCTTCAGCGACTTCAGGCCGTTGTGGCCGGCCAGCCCGCCGCCGAGGCGGGTTCGGATGTCACCAAAGGGAAGGTCGATCTCGTCGTGGATGACGAGCAGCCGGTCGAGGTCGACCTTGAGGTCGCCGCGCGCCGGACCCACCGACTGGCCGGCCTCGTTCATGTAGGTCTGGGGCATGAGGATGGCGACTCGCTGATGGCCCGGGCCCATCCCGGTGCGACCCTCGGTGAGCAGGCCCCGGTACTTGGCCTTGGGCTTGCCGAGATCCCATCGGCGATTGAGCCGCTCGGCGACCTCGAAGCCGATGTTGTGCGGCGACCCCTTGTACTCGGCGCCGGGGTTGCCCAAGCCGACGATCAGCCAATCGACGGGAGCCCCGCCGCCCCGGTGGCGGCCAGGGAGGCGCATGAGCGCGCGCTACTCGGCGTCGTCGCCGGAGGACTGGCCGTCGCCGCCCTCGGCGTCGCTCTCGCCCTCTCCGCCCTCGGCACCCTCTTCGCCCTCGCCCACGACCTCGGTCTCGGACTCGATCTCGTCCTCGGCCTCCAGTTGGAGCCTGGGCGGGCTCAGGTTGGCGATCACCGTCTCGGGGTCGTCGACGAACACCACCGTCGACGGCGGCGTGAGAGCGTCAAGCGTGAGCGTGTCGTTGATCTCCATCGACGACACGTCGTGCGTCAGGGAATCCGGAATGTCGGTGGGCAGCGCCTCGATGGTCAGCTCGCGGGTGATCTGCTCCAGCACTCCGCCGTCCTTGATGCCGGGTGAGTCCTCGGCGCCGGTGAGCTCGAGCACCACCGTGGCCTGGATCTTCACGTCGAGGCGGACGCGCAGCAGGTCGAGGTGGACGGTCTCGCCGGTGATCGGGTGGCGGATCAGCTCCTTGACCACGACCGGGCTGGCCGTACCGCCCTCGACGGCGAGGTCCAGGACGGCGCCGGCGCTCTGCAGCACCTGGCGCAGGTCGCGCGCGGCGATCTGGAAGGCGACGGGGTCGTCGCCGCCGCCGTAGACGACGCCGGGAACGTTGCCCGCGCGGCGCAGGCGGCGCGCCGAGCGCGACCCTCCCGGCTCGCGGGCGGAGACTTTCAGTGCGGTGGTATCGGAGCGTGCCATGAGCGGCGTTCGATGGTAGCGCCATCCGCCGCAAACGCCGGTGCGGTGGCCTCGGCGCGCCGCGCGCGGGGTTCCGCGATCGCTCCCCAAAAGGGGAGCACGGCACCCTAACTCTGCGCTAACCTAGCGCCATGAGCGGGGCTGCCCTCATGCTCTGGATCGCAGGTGTCCATCTGCTCGGGCTCGGCTGTGTCGCTCTGCTGATGTTCCCCGCGCTCAAGGACACACCACTGGGCCCGGAGCGACGACCGGACGAGGGTGATGACGGCTGGGGCCGCGGCCCCAAGCGTCCCCCCGAGAAGCCCACGCCGCCCCGCGGCGGTATCCCGCTGGCCGATGCCGTGCCTGCGCGCGTACGCCTGCGCGAGCACGGCCGTCTCAGCGAGCGCCTGCCCAGCCGGGAACGCCGCCCCGTTCGCGAGCCGGCCCGCCGGCCGGTGCGCGAGCCCCATCGGGCACTCAGAAGTGACTGGCGCAATCGGCGTCGCTCGGGATCCGCCGGCTGACCACCAGCAGTTCGATCGTGAAGCCCTGAACCACGCTGCCCGCGTGGCGGACGCGAAGGCACTGGACGCGGGGCAGGGAGTTACCCGCCACCCAGGCCACGCGCGCGGTGCCGAGGTGGGAGGTGATTCCAAACGTCGACGAGGGGTTGATCTCGGCGATCGAGACCCTGCCCGGATGGTGCAGGGCCGCGGTGTTGGCGCTCGCGCGGGCGCGGCACGCGGCGCTGGCGCGGCAGCCCGTGACCAGGGAGATGACCTCTGCGGTGTCGCCGTGAGCCTCGGCCTGGACGAGGTTGGTGATAGCGGCGTCCTCGGCATCCCCGACGTTGAAGGCGCGGGTGAGCAGCGTGGCGATGGCCAGGAAGACGATGATGCCGGCTCCGATCGCGGCGATGACCCAACGGCGGCGGCGGCGCATGCCGCCGGACGGTACCCGACGCGCCCGGACCCGCGCGGCTGTCTCAGGAGTCGCTGAGCTCCATGAACCGCTGCACCGACGCCTCCTGGTGCTCGAGGCGCTCGGCCAGCAGCAGCGCGTGCTCCGCCGCCAGATCCAGGAAGTCCTCGACGCAGCGCTCTGGGTCATCGGCCAGCGGGTAGACGCGGCTGAGGTCCTGCTGAGCACAGGCGATCCCCATGGGCGGGCGGCCGTCGGCCAGGGTGCGGGCGCTGCACACCGGGGTGACGACGAGCTGTGACTCGGTGGCCACCAGCGCGGTGGGCAGCAGCCGGTGGGCGGGGAGCTTGACCGAGAGCTGCACCGAGTGGTCGATGGCCACCACGCTGCCGGCGAGGTCGCTCAGCGGCTCGCGCCAGACGTCGAGGACGGTGTCGGCGCCGACGAGGGCGTCGCGCAGTGCGGTGGCCTGCGCGACGTAGAGGCGCTCGGCCTCATCGCGATCTTCCGCGTCGGCGAGGTCAAGGTCACAGGGGACGCGCAGCAGCTCGTTGGCCGAGACAGTGGCCCCGGCGCCGCGGGCGCCACAGGCCACATAGGTCTGGAGCGTGCCGAGGTCGCGCCGGCCGTGGAAGATGACCGTCACGGCCTCGCTGAGCGGCAGTCCGCTGACCCGGAGCGACACGGCCACCGCCGAGCTGTCGTCGAGCAGTGCGCGGCGCAGGAGCTCTTCCGCCGGGCCTTCGTCGCGGATTGGGTCCTCGTCGAGCATTGGTTCCCTCCTTCACCACTCGGCAACGTCTGGGCTGTATTTACCCAGGCCGGGCGGTCGTTCACAACTGCCATGTGGAGAAGGAACGCTGTCCACGGGGCGAACGGTCCGCGCAGGCGTGCATTAGGGTTCAGGGCGATGTTCCTCCTCAGGCTCCTCTACAAGCCCTTCGCGATCATCGGCGCGATCATCGCCGGCAAGCTCGGGCGGTCGGTGTTCCGCATCATCTGGGCCAAGATCGACGACGCCCCGCCTCCCACGCCGGGCAGCGGCGGCGGGAGCACGATGAAGGTCATCGGCGCCCAGGCGCTCCAGGCCGGGGTGATGGTGGGGACCGCGGCGGCGGTGGACCGGACGTTCGCGCGCTTCTTTCACCACCTCATCGGGATCTGGCCCAAGAAGCCGCCCGAGCCCGTCGACGAGGACTAGTTAGGCACGTACCAGGGCGCGAGACCATCGCGCGCCCAGTCGGGCATCGGGGTCTTGGCGCGCGTGACCGGGTCGATCCACACGTGCCGGACCTCGGCCTCGAGCAGCAGTTCGCCGTCGTCGTCTCGCAGGAACCGGTGCGCCGTGACGATGCTGGTGGTGCCCAGGTGAGCGACGGTGGCCTGCACGATGATCTCCTCGTCAAAGCGCGCGGCCCCGCGGAAGCGCAGGGTCGCCTCGGCCACCACGATGTCGGCGCCGCGGCCCAGCATCACCGTGTAGCCGCCGTAGGCCGCGCGCCACAGCTCGGTGATGGTGTGGTCGACGTAGGCCAGGTAGTTGGCGTTGAAGAGCACGCCCTGCAGATCGCATTCGGAGTAGCGGACCCGGAGGCGGTGGATGAAGGGCTCAGGCACCGGTCCCGCCTCCCCCGCGCAGCACGAACCCTCGCTCGGCCAGTTCGCCCAGCGCGTCCTCGAAGGCGGCGAAATCGCGCCCGGTGAGAGCGTCGATCGGGCGGCCGCTCGGACCGGCGGCGCGCACCCAGCGGCGCAGCAGCGCCGGGCCGGCGCGCTCCTCGGCCTCGGCGAGCAGGTCGAGGAGGATGGGGAGCTCGGTGCGGTGCTCGAGCTGCCCCGAGAGCAGGCTCAGCGGGTCGACGCCCAGCGCCGCGCACAGCTCGTCCTCAGTGAGTCCGAGCATGTCCATCAGGCGCACGGCGCGCTCTGACTGGATCCGGCGCCCGGCGGCCGGATCGTTGGAAGCGGCCACGGTGCGCCGCCGCTAGAACAGCTGGTTCTCGCCGCCGAAGACGTCGCTGACGGAGCCGTCGGTGAAGATCTGGCGGATCGAGTTGGTCAGCAGGTCGGCGCAGGAGAGCACGCGGATGTTGCTCGGCGCGCCCGGCGCCAGCGGGATGGTGTCGGTCACCACCACCTGCTCGAAGCCCGCGTCGGTGAGGTTCTGCCAGGCATTGCCGGAGAAGTTGCCGTGCGTGGCGGCGGCGTAGATGCGCCGGGCCCCGGCATCCCGTACCGCCTGGGCGGCCGCCGCGAGCGTGCCCGCGGTGCCGATCATGTCGTCGACGAGCAGCGCGGTCTTGTCGCGCACGTCGCCGATGATGTAGCTGATCTCAGCCACCTGCTGGGCGGGGCGCTCCTTGTTGAGGATCGCCAGGTCCGCGCCGATCTTGTGGGCGAACTGCTTGTTGAGCTTCACCCGGCCGGCGTCCGGGGCGACGACGACGAGATCCTCCAGGCTGAGGTCTGAGAAGTACTGGGTGAGCATGAACAGCGCGGTCATGTGATCGCACGGCTTCTGGAAGAAGCCCTGGATCTGGCCGGAGTGCAGGTCCATGGTGAGGATGCGGTCGATCCCCGCCGATTCGAGCATGCGCGCCACCAGCCGGGCCGAGATGGGCTCGCGCGGCGCGGACTTCTTGTCCTGGCGGGAGTAGCCGTACCACGGGGTGACCGCGATGACCCGGTGCGCCGATCCACCCACGGCCGCGTCCACCATGGTGAGCAGCTCCATCAGCGCGTCGTTGGCGCTGAGCCCGGCGGCCTCGTTGGCGCACGTCGGCTGGACGATGAACACGTCCGCGCCGCGCACCGACTCCTGGAAGCGGCAGTAGACCTCGGTGTTGGCGAAGGTCTTGGTGGTGGCGTCGGAGAGCTCGACCCCCAGCTTGTCGGCGATCCGCGCGGCCAGCTCCGGGTTGGCCCGTCCGGTGACGAGCATGAGTCGCTTATCGGCCTCGCGGCGCAGGATCGTCGGCACTGGGGCGGTCTCCGTGACGCTCATCTCGTCTTCAAGCATGTTACGTGGGGGGGCCGACGGCTCGGTGGTGCTCACTGGCCCTCCTTCGACTCAGCGGCGGCTTTCTGGCGGCGGCGTTCAGCGTAGCCGTCGATGTTGGTCTGCCGTGTGCGCGCCACGCCCAGTCCGCCCTCCGGCACGTCGGTGGTGATGACCGACCCGGCGGCGGTGTAGGCGTCATCCCCGATCGCCACCGGGGCCACCAACGTGGTGTCGACGCTCGTCTTGACCCGGCTGCCGATCGTGGTCCGGTGCTTGCGATAGCCGTCGTAGTTGGCGGTGATCGTGCTCGCGCCCAGGTTGGTCTCCTCCCCGATGTCGGCGTCGCCGATGTAGGAGAGGTGGGGCACCTTGGTCCCCCGGCCGACATCGGAGTTCTTGATCTCCACGAACGTGCCGGCCTTGGACCCCTCGCGCAGCACCGTGCCGGGGCGCAGGTAGGCAAACGGTCCGACGCTCACCTTGTCGCCGATCTCAGCGCCGGTCACGTAGGCGTGCAGGACCTTTGAGTTGTCGCCCACGGTGGCGTCGGTCAGCGTGCTGTTGGGACCGATGGTCGAGCCCCTGCCGATCGCGGTGGTCCCGTGCAGGCTCGTGAACGGCGCGATCACCGTGTCCTGCCCGATCGTCACCTCGACGTCGATCACCGTCGCCCCGGGGTTGACGATCGTCACGCCGGCGAGCATGTGGCGCTCGTGGATCTGGCGCTGGGCCACGGCCGCCACCTCGGCCAGCTGGACGCGGTCGTTGATCCCCAGCAGCTCGTCGGGGTCCGCCAGCTCATAGGCCCCGACGACCTGATCGTGGGCGCGCAGGATCGCCAGCACGTCGGGCAGGTACTGCTCGCCCTGGGCGTTGTCGGCCCGCACCTCGCCGAGCGCGCTCGACGAGCGCCGCGCCCTGGAAGGCGAACATCCCGGTATTGACCTCACGGATGCGCAGTTCGGCCTCGCTGGCGTCGCCGGCCGCCTTGGTCTCCACCACCCGCTCCACCGTGCCATCGGCCGCGCGCACCACCCGTCCGTAGCCGCTCGGGTCGTCCAGCACCATCGTCACGATCGTCGCCGCCGCGCCCGAGCCGTTGTGAGCCTCGACCAGGGCCCGCAGCGACTCCGCGGTGATCAGCGGCGCGTCGCCGGTGAGCACCACGACCGTGTCCTCCCCGCCGACCTCGCTCATCGCCGAGCGCACCGCGTCGGCGGTACCCAGCGGCCGCTCCTGCACGGCCACCGTCGCCGACCCGTCAAGCGTCGAGGCCAGCCGCCGCTCGGGCCCGTCCACCACCACGACCTTCGCCGCCCCAGCCTCCCGCGCGGCCGCCACCGGCCACTCGATGATCGGCCGGCCACACAGCGGGTGCAGCAGCTTCTGCACGGACGAGCGCATACGCGTGCCCTGCCCAGCGGCGAGGATGACGACGACAGGCGCGGTCACAACCGGGATCGTATGCACCTCACGCGGCTTCTGTCTCCCCCTCTCCCTCAGAACTCCGCTCGTACCAGCGAATCCATTTCCTGACGGCGTTGTCCGTGACCCCATACTTCCGTCCGACGGCCAGCATGCTCATCGTCCGGACGTCCTCCTTGAGCTGCGCATACGACGGCCGCTCGACCTTGCGAATCCCGGGCTGGGGCACACCCCGCAACCGTTCGCCGTTTGCCGCGCCAATGCACATGTTCGAGCAGTAGCGGTGACGCATGTTCGTGGGCGCAAACGTTGCGCCGCATGCAGGGCAGGTTCGCTGACGAGGCGTGTTGCGGCCGCAGTGCGTATCGAGGGTCGCCGCGCAGTTGGCGCACACGATGCGCAGGTTCTCAAGCCGGTGGTCGTTTGACACCCCGTTGATGTGGTCCAGCACGAGCGACATGCGCCGCCCGTTCCATTCCTCACCCTGTCCGCACATCTCGCACACTCGTTGCTTGAGGCCTCCTCTAAAGAGCCGGCGCTTAAGCTGGCCGCGCGGGTACGTGGAGTTCTCGACCATGACCTCTTCAAGGGGTCGAGCACGTGCAGCAGACGCCAACGAACGCACTGCGTTCGGATCGAAGTGCTCTGTCGAGATCCCCCATATCTTCACCCACCGCTGGAGGGTGCGGATGTTGTGGCCCTTGGGCTCATACCCGAGCGCCCGTAGTGCTGCGGACCAGCTGATGGACTCGGCGACCGCCGCCCGGGCGTCGGACTCGGAGAAAGGAGGAGGCCACGGCATGACCCGAACATTAGTTCGTGTGCCGGACGGAAAGAGCCGCGATTTGCAGCAATTTCGTTACAGTTGGGGAGCCAGGATTCGGACCTGAACTTGGAGGGTCAAAGCCTCCCGTGCTGCCGTTACACCACTCCCCACTGAGCACTGCAGCGACGGGGAAAGAGGGTAACTCACCGGCCGAGACTCGAACCTGGACCACGCAGAGGAGTACCTTGTTCGCCATGGACGACGACAAGATTCACGGCAACATCGAGAAGCTCGTCGAGGAGGAGCACCAGCTCTGGAACCGCGAGTCCTCCGGGCAGGCCACCGACGAGGACCGCCGGCGCCTTGACGCCGTCAAGGTCTCCCTGGACCAGTGCTGGGACCTGCTGCGCCAGCGCCGGGCGCTGCGCGAGGAGGGCGGGAACCCCGACGACGCGCACGCCCGTCCCGAAAGCATCGTCGAGAACTACCGGCAGTAGCCGGTCAGACGCCCGGGAGCCATGGCCTCGTACGCCCTCAACGAGGCTGCGGTCAAACACGCCGAGGAGCTGATCCGCAAGCGCCAGTACGTGCTCTCCAGCGAGTGGAACCAGGTCCAGCCGCGCGCTGAGGCCCAGAACGCATACCTGAAGAACCACTCGTGGGAGGAGTATGCGCAGTGGCACCTCGGGCTCACCGAGGGGGCCACCGACGAGACCAAGTCGCGCTACGCCTTCGTCTACGGCGACCTCCGGCGCGTGCACCGCATGGGCCTCATCGCCTCGGTCTACCGGGCCAGCGAATGGCACCACAAGGCGGTCGAGCTCGCCGCCCACGACCTCCTGCAGCTGCTGGACTCCGTCAGCGGCTGACCGCCGCTCACCCCTCAAGCAGCGCGCGCAGCTCCCCGTCCAGGAGCGGGTCGGCCAGGGCGGCGTGCACGTCCGCCGCCCGGCGCAACGCGCGCTCGGGGCGCACCAGCCCGACATCCGCGCCGGCCTCGTTGACGGGCGCCAACGCCAGCCCGATGGCGTTGGGGCTGTCCCACGCCTCGTCGGGCAGGGCGAGCAGGGCCGGGACCGTCCGCGCCAGCGCCAGCAGGTAGAGCCCGGCGTCAAACGCCGGCGCGATCGAGACCAGGCAGCCCGCTGCCAGGTCGTCGAGCACGGCGTCGGCGTGCTCGGCGCGCCAGCAGGGCAGCACCGGCCAGACGACGACCACGGCAGCATCGCCGGCCTGAGCAAACACCCGCGGCACCGCGTCGCTGAGGCGCTCGTCCTCGCCGGCCGCGCTCACGCGCCCGTCGCTGAGAGCGCGGCCCCACGCCATCGCGCGCGCCAGCAGGATGCTCTGCACCCCCGCCGCGCGCTCAACGCCCAACAGCTCGCGCAGCTCCGGGCGCGCCCGGGCGGCGCCCGCCATGACCAGCACGGCCGGCGGCGCGGCCACCGGTGCTAGCCCTGCTCGAAGCGGTACATGGTGCCGGCGGGCGCCGGAGCCTCCCCGGACAGGCGGTTGACCGTCAGGGCCAGCACGTCGGCGAACACCGCGGTGCTCTTGCCCATCAGCTCGATCAGCGTGGCCACCGGCGTCGGCTCGCCCGGCACCACCTCGTTGGCGTAGTCGGTGACGAAGCCCACCAGGGCGAAGGGCAGCTCGAGCTCTCCGCTGAGCACCGTCTCGGGCCCGCCGGTCTGGCTGACCGCGACGACCCCGCAGCCGGCCAGCTGGGCGATCTCCGCCGGCGTGTTGAAGCGCGGCCCGTCGACGTGACCGTACGCCCCGCCGTCGCGGGCGGCGTGCCCGGCGTGCGCGGCGGCCGCCAGCACCGCGGCACGTACCCCCTCGGAGAACGGCCCACCGTGAAGGATCCAGTGACCACGGGCGGGATCGCCCGGCTCAACGAACAACGTGCACAACGAGCCGTCGGGCAGGCGGTTGGAGGCGAAGTGCAGATCGTCGAAGACCACCAGCGAGCCGAGCTCCAGGCTCGGGTCCACGGCGCCGCAGGCGGTGCACCCGATCACCGCGGTCGCCCCGAGGTCGTGCAAGGCCCGGATATTCGCCCGATGCGGCACCTGGTGCGAGAGCCGCACGTGGCCCGCGCCATGGCGCGAGACGTGAACCACATCGACTCCGGCAAAGCGCCCGCGCGACACCTCGACGGTGCCGAAGGGCGTCTCGTGCAACAGCAGTTCGGCATCCGCGAAACCGGGCAGGGCGTGGGTCCCGGATCCGGTGATGATGCCGATCGGCATGGCGCGCGATCCTACTTGACCCCTCCGTTCGCGCCCTCCGCCCAGCCGACTGAGAGCCACGTCGCCCGCTCGAAGAAGGCCACCTCGGCGTCGACGAGGGCGCAACGCACGCGGCGGCGCAGCCCGCACCAGGTGAAGACGGTCACCGTGCCCTCGTCGCCGCGCAGGATGAGCCCCGAGCTGAACCCGGGCGGGAGCAGACGGGCGCGCATGAAGATGAGCGGCGGCCGCGCGTGGATCACGGGCGAGAGACCGAGGTCCTCAGCGGGCGCATGAAATTCAAACCGGACGGCCCCGGGCTCGATGACGAGATGGCCACCCCGACGGGGCCGCCCGCACTGCGCCCCGCACCCCACACGTAGCAATGGGGTCGGGACGGAAGCGCTCACATACTCAGCATTCCCTTCGCGGTCCGATCGCACCAGTGTCCTGGGGTATTAACCGGGCCATACCACCCTTCCGGGTAGGGCACAGGCCATCAGACGGCGATCCGGGCACGATCGATCGACCGGCGTTGAGAGTTGAGCTGGTCGTGGCGATGCGCGATGCCCGAGCTCAGCCGCTGACGGCTCTGGGACTCGAGCTGGAGCTCGATGTCGGCCGCGGGCAGCGGCCGGCTGATGAGATAGCCCTGGATCAGGTCGCAGTCCAGGACGCGCAGCGCATCCCAGGTCCAGCGGTCCTCGACTCCCTCCGCGACGATCCGGATGTCGAGCTTGCGCGCGAGCTGGATGAGCGCGAAGACGATGGCCGAGTCCGTGGTGTCGCTGCACATGCGCGACACGAAGGAGCGGTCGATCTTCAGCTCGCCCACCGGGAGCGCCTTGAGGTGGGCCATCGACGAGTAACCGGTACCGAAGTCATCGAGCGACAACTCGACACCCAGCGCGCGCAATCGCATCATGACGGCGCTGATCCGCTCCGGGTCGGCCAGGACCGAGGACTCGGTGACCTCGAGCACGAGGGCCTCGGCGGGGACGCCGTGGCGGGCCAGAGCGGCCTCGATCTCCACGGGGAAGGTCGCGTCGAGCAGGTCGGCGACCGTGGTGTTGACGGCCATCTGCAGCTCGTAGCCGGCGTCGTGCCAGCGGCGGACCTGGGCGAGCGCGAGCTCGACGACGCGGCGGGTCAGCTCGCGGGACAGGCCGGCGTGCTCGGCGGGCCCGACGAACTCCGATGGAGGCGCCAGCCGTCCGTCGGCGCGGCGCCACCGCGCGAGCGCCTCGACGCCGACGATGCGACGCGTGCGGCCGTCGGCCTTGGGCTGGTAGTGGACCTCGATCGCATCCCCCGACAGGGCCGCCGCGAGCTCGCCGGCGAGTGACAGACGCTCCAGGGAATGGGTGTCGCGCTCATGCGCGTAGAAGTCGTAGCGGTCCCGGCTGGTCTTGGCCTGGTACATGGCGATGTCGGCGTGGCGCATGAGCTCGTCGGCGTCGCGCGCGTGATCGGGGAAGGTGGCGATCCCCAGGCTTCCCGTGACCCGCAACGACAGCTCGCTGACCGTGAACGGCTCGCGCAGCGCACCGAGGATCGCCTGGGCGATCTCGACGATGGCCGCCTCACCGGGCGCGGGGTAGACGAGGACGGCGAACTCATCCCCGCCGAGCCGGCCCACGGTGTGCAGGTGGCGTAGCGCGTGCTGCAGGCGGGGACCGATCTTGCGCAGCAGCTCATCGCCGGCGTGATGGCCGAGGGTGTCGTTGAGCTGCTTGAAGTTGTCGAGGTCGAGCATGAGTACCGCCAGCCCGCGGCCGGAGGCGCTGCTGGCGGCGATCGCCTCGCCGGTCAGCGCCATGAAGCGGCGCCGGTTGGGCAGGGCCGTCAGGTCATCGGTGCCGGCGAGCCGTCGCGCCTCGGCCAGCCCGCGGGCATCGCGGAAGGCCACCACCATGCGGCCGATGCCGGCCAGCATGGTGACGGTGGCCAGGCTGAGTGGGAGGGCGCTGAGCCGCTGTAGGTGGTCGAGGAGCAGCAGTCCGAGCGCGGCGAACATGAACCCGCTGGGCACGAGCAGGACCGACCACGACGCGAACTTGGGCTCCGGCCGGCTCGGCGGAACCTGCCAGGCGGTGAACGCCAGCGCCGAGAGGGCGAGCAGATAGGTGAGATTGGTGATGGCGCTCGGACGCCCGGCGGTGGCGGTGGCCTGCACGGCGTCGAGCAGGTCGGCGGCGGCGAGCAGCGCGAAGGCCGCGCCCAACCCGGCCCAGCCGCGGTCGATCCGCCAGCCACGCAGGGCGATGATCCCCACCACGAGGCCGACGAGCAGCAGGTCGCCGACGGGGAAGGTGAGGTCCATGGCGAGCGTCGCGGCGCTGCCGTGTCCCGACAGGACCGTCGGCACGATGATCGCGGCACCGATGGCGGCCAGGCCGCCACCCGCGACGATGCCGTCCAGCCATACGCCCGCGGCTGGCCGGTTGCGACCGCGAATGCCGGTCAGACCGACGATGCCCGCAGCGGCGAGCGGATAGAAGGAGAGCCAGAGCAGGTCGGCGACCGACGGAACGGGTGGGCGGGCCATGTGCGACAGCCACGTGGTCCACACCACGTTGCCCGCTGAATAGGCAGTGACCCCGGCCGCCAGCAGCGCAAAGGAGCGCCGCCGCACGTCGATGCGCAGCGGCCGCAGGCAGACGATGAACACGACCAGGATGCAGGTACCCCAACTGGCCCAGTCGCGGATGACCGGGCCCGCGGTGGCGCCGCCCACGCCCAACAGAGCATTGGCGGCGGCGACGACGAGGAGCACGGCGAGGACGACGAAGGCAGCCGCCAACGCCCCGCGCTCGGCCGGCTTCAGCTCAGCGGAGCGCGGAAGCGTGCGCCCGATTCGTGCCCTCATGATCCGGTCGCATCGACCACGGCGACCGGGAACTTGAGGGACGCTGTCAGGCGACTGCCAGCTCGGGCCGGTTATGCGCCAGGTAATCGTCCAACGCGTCGGCCTTGAGCGTGTCCTCGTAGACCTCGTAGGCCTTGAGCCGGCCCCACGCCATCCGGCCCCAGATCACATAGCGGTTCTCGTAGACGACGGCGCCGTTTGCGTCGCGGAGGTAGTCGCGCCCGCGCACGCAGACCGTCGTGCGCCAGGGAAAGCCAACGGCCACCACCTCGTCGGGGAAGATCTGAATTCCCACCGCGGCGAAGCGCTGGACCCAACGGGCGACTTCGTGCTTGCCGCGGAAGGTCCCCGACCAGGAGTTGCGCCCGGGAAACGTGAGCTCGACATCGGGCGCGTCGAGTAGCAGGGTCGGTCGGACGTCGCCCTGACGAGTGCGCCCCATGACGAAGGTGATCAGCTTCTTGGCCAGCCAGGATTGCAACATCGCCGTTCTCCTAGATTGATCGCTCTAGCGAGTAAAATAGAGCGATCTATCTAGTGGCGCAAGGGCGAGTTGCCGCGCTGGTGGGCGGGGCCGCCGCGAGCCACACCTGAGGAGGAGCGGATGACGGACACGCGGGATCGGATCATCGACGCGAGTGCCGAGTTGCTGCGGCGCCAGGGCTATGCGGGGACAGGGGTCAAGCAGATCGTGGCCGCGGCCCAAGCGCCGTTCGGGTCGATCTATCACCACTTCCCCGGCGGCAAGGAGGAGCTGGGAGCGGCGGCGATCAGACGGTCCGGGGCTCTGTATGAGCTGCTCATCCCCGCGGTGTTCGATCCCGCGCCGGACCTGGTCAGCGCGGTGCGCCTGTTCTTCGAGGGCGCGGCCGCCCATCTGGAGGAGAGCGAGTACGAGGACGCCTGCCCGATCGCGACCGTGGCGCTGGAGGTCTCGAGCACGTCGGACACGATGCGCGAGGCCTGCGCCGATGTGTTCGAGAGCTGGATCGCTGCCGGCCTGCCGCGCTTCACCGCCGAGGGTCTTTAACCGGGCCACGAGCCGGGAGCTGGTGATCGGGATGATCGCCGGGCTCGAGGGCGCCTTCGTCCTGGCGCGGGCCGCGCAGAGCACCGAGGCCCTGCACGTGGCCGGGGAGATGATGGCCCAGACCGTGCAGCGCGCGCTCGACGCGCGTTAGTGGCGAACGCGGCCGCCGCCGGCGCCCGGCTCGGTGGCCGGCCCGCGAGGCGCGGCGATGCCCAGCACGCGCATCGCCTTGAGCCCGAGCGAGAGCTTCTCGCGCCCGTCGGTGGAGGACACGTCGAGGCCGGTGAGCTCGCGGACGCGCTCGAAGCGATACCGAATGGTGTGGCGGTGGGTGATGAGCCGGCTGGCGGTGGCGTTGACGTTGGCGTCGCAGTCCAGGAAGGTCGCCAGGGTGCCGAGCAGGTCAGTCTCGTACTGCTCGTCATAGGCGACCAGCGGCCGCACGGTCTCGTTGTAGAAGCGCTTGAGCTCGGCGGGGTCGCTCATGTAGGGCAGCAGCAACTGGTAGGTCCCGGTCTCGTCGTAGGCCATCTGGATGCGCTCGGCATCCCCCTCGACGACGTTGAGCGCCAGCAGCGCCTCGTTGAAGGCGCGCTGGAGATCGAGCGGGTCCTGCACCCGGCGGCTGCGCCCCACCGCGAAGGCAAACCCGCCCAGCCCGGCCTCGAGCTCGCGCAGGACCGCCGCCGAGACCCGGCGCCCGGTGTCGCCGTCGCCATCGGGGATGAGCAGGACGACCGCGCCGGCGTCGCCGTCGATGGGCGCGGCGATCGAGCCCGCGGAGATCGAGCGCCCGCCGCGCCCGGCCACGGCGAGCAGGCGGCGGCGCCAGTCGTCCTCGGTGGGGTTGCGCGGGTGGGCGCGGACGACGGCCACGCTCGCCCCTGCCGACAGATCGGTGCCGAGCTCCTTGCCGCGGGCCAGCAGGTCGTCGCGGTCGGCGATCGCGCGGGCCAGCACCGCACGCTGAAAGCTCGTGGCGGCTTCTTCGGACGCGCGCTCGGGCGCGCGGACGCGCTCGACCTCGGAGGCGATGAGCGTCGTCACCAGGCGCAGCACCGCCCCGTCGGGCGTCCCCTCGCGGGTGCGCATCCGCAATTGGCCCACCGGCGATTCGGCCACGCGCAGCTCGACGGTGGTGACGTCGTCGGAGTCGCGCATCAGCGAGCGCTCGTCGGCGGGGGACCGCGCCGCGACGGCCAGTACCGCCGCCGTGCGGTCGATGAGGATGAGGCTCGCGTCCAGGGCCCGGGCGGCGGCGCGCAGGATCTCCGGCAGCCCGGCTCCGGCCTCGACCGCGTCGGTGATCGCGGCGAACGCCCCCAGGTCCGGGGTGCGGGATCCGCCGCGCTCCGCGCTGTCGGCCACCTCGTTCACCCGGTGCGGCTCAGAAGAGCCGCGGCCACTCGAGGATGATCAGCGCGCCAAGCACCACGCCGCCGCCGATGAAGGCGGCCAGCACGTAGAACGACAGGATGACTGCGGCCACGCGCTCCACCGGGCGGCGATAGGCGGTCACCGCGGGGACCACCATCAGCATGATGAACGCGATCAGCCCGAGCAACCCGCAGCCGGCGGCGACGATGTATGTGATCGTGGTATTGGTCACGTCTGGCACCCGTAATTGTGCCGGAAGGTAGTCATAACCGTGGTCAAGGGCTCCGATCCGGCGCAAATTGCGGCTTCTGAACGCTCATTCGTTCGGCGCCAGCGCCCCGTCCCCTCCGCGGACCGGATCGGCGCTGACCACCGCGGGGTGATCCGCCCGCAAGCGCGAGGCGCTCTCGCGCGCACGTGAAGCGCCGTCCGCCCCCCAGAACAGCCCGATCACCGTCGGGCCCGAGCCGCAGATCATGGCGTCGTCGGCGCCGGCGCGGAGAACCTCGCCGAGCCTCTCGCCGAGCCGCGGGGCGAGCGACAGGGCGGCAGGCTGGAGATCGTTGACGACCAGCTCGACGGAGAACCCCAGGGTGAGCTGGTGGCGCACGACGTCCAGCTCCACGGTTGACCGCCCGAGACCCAGCCGATCGGACTCGCGGTACACGTCGGCGGTCGACAACGGGAACGGCTGCGGGACCACCACCACGCTGTAGGGCGGCAGCTCAGGCGCCGGCAGCAGACGGTGACCCGCCCCGACGCCGAGCCAAGGGCCCGGCACGAGCTGGCTGGGAACGTCGGCACCGAGCCGTCCGGCGATGCGCAAGCGCGGTGCTCCGCCCGTGGGAGCCAGCCGGGGTGCGAGTCGCAGCAGCGCGGCCGCGTCGGCCGAGCCGCCGCCCATGCCCGCCGCGACCGGGATCCTCTTTGTGATGGTCACGCGCAACGGCGGCGCCGCCCAACCCGCTCCGCGCAGGGCACCCAGCGCGTCGCTGACGAGATTGGGCCCGTCAACGCCGTCACAGACCACCTCGTCCTGGGCTGCGCTCGTCACCTCGAGATCGTCGAACAGCGAGACCGAGTCAAACAGCGTGACCAGCTCATGGCGCCCGTCATCGCGCGTCGGTCCCAGGTACAGGCAGAGGTTGATCTTCGCGGGCGCGCGCTCGCGGGCGAGGACGGTCATGCGGCGATCCGCGCCGCGAGCTCGCGGAACTCCTCGGGGGCCAGGCGCTCGGCGCGCTCGTCGCGCGGGTGCCCGAGCTCGGTCAGGGCCGCACGGGCCCGGTCGCGCACATCGGGCCCAAACCCCTCGCGGGAGGCCGCGAGAGCCAGCGACCCCGCCAGCGTCTTGCGCCGGTGCGCGAACGCGCCATGGACGACGGCAACGACCGCCGGGTCGGCGCCCGGCCCACGCCGGCGCAAGCCCAGCAGGACCGAGTCGACGTTGGGCACGGGCCGGAAAACCTGGCGTGAGATGGGCCTCAGGACCTTCACCTCACAGGCGAGCTGGGCCAGCACCGAGGGCACTCCGTAGGCGGCGGTGCCCGGCGCGGCGGCCAAGCGCTCCCCCACCTCGCGCTGGACCATCACCACCCACGAGCCCATGCCGGGCAGGTCCGCGACGGTGCGCAGAATGACCGTGGCCGCGACCCCGTAGGGCAGGTTGGCCACCATCTTGGTCGGCGCGGGGTCCAGGGCCGGCAGATCGAGCTCCAGCGCGTCGGCCACGTGCAGACTCACGTTCCCAAACGGCGCCAGCTCGCGGACCAGTCCCTCGCGCAGCCGCTCATCGACCTCGACCACGTGCAGGTGAGCCACCCGTGGCGCCAGGCGGACCGAGAGCACCCCCGGGCCGCCGCCGACCTCGAGTACCACGTCGTCAGACGTCAGCTCCGCCAGCCGTTCGATGACGTCCAGGATGTTGCGGTCGATCAGGAAGTTCTGACCGAGCTCCCGCTGGCGCGCCGAGCGAGCGCTCACCATCCCAGCAGCGTCGCGGCGTTGGCCTCGACCGCGCGTTCGAGCTCGGCGTAGCCCACGCGCCGCTCCACCGCGAGCGCCTGCGCCGTCATGGCCACGTGGGCGGGCTGGTTGGGCTTGCCGCGCACCGGTTGGGGCGACAGGTAGGGCGCGTCGGTCTCGACCAGCAGGCGATCGGCGGGGACGCGCAGCGCGGCGGCGCGCAGGCCCTCGGCGCGCGGGTAGGTCGCGTTGCCGGCGAAGGAGAAGAACCAGTCGGGATGGCCCAGGCACTCCTCGACGCGATCGGCCATGGAAAAGCAGTGCAGGATGACCCGGAGCCCCGCCGCCTTCTCGTCCAGGATGGCCAGGGTGTCATCGTCGGCCGCGCGCGTGTGGATGACCAGCGGCTTGCCGGTGGTCCGGGCGAGCTCGATCTGGGCCTCGAAGGCGCGGCGCTGGTCGTCGGCGGGCGCGTAGTCGCGGTAGTAGTCCAGGCCGGTCTCGCCGATGGCCAGGCATTTCTCGTGGGCGGCGAGCGCCTCGAGCTCTGCGAAGTCCGCGTCGTCAAAGCCGGTGGCCGAGTTGGGGTGGCGGCCGATCGCGGCGTACACCTGGGGGAAGTCCTCGGCGGCCTGCAGCGCCGCGCGGCAGGACGCGCCGTCGGTGCCGACGGTGAGGATGCGGGTGACCCCTGCCTCGGTCGCCGCTGCGACCAGCTCGGTGTCGGGCGGCTCGCAGACGTCGAGATGGGTGTGGCTGTCGATCACTGCTTGGGGAACAGCTGGTCCAGTGCAGACACCGGGCGGCCACTGCCCCGCTCCGCGAACTGCGCGTCGGACAACGACACCCCAGGCGCGCCGAGAGCGTCGAGCAGCTTGCGGGCCGAGCTCGGGATGTAGGCGGCGAGCAGCACGCTGATCACACGCACACCCTCAGCCAGCGAGGCCAACGTGCGGTCGAGCTCACCGGCCGCGGCGGGATCCTTGGCGAGCTTCCAGGGGGCGCTCTCCTCGACGTAGCGGTTGCAGCGCCGGACGCGCCGCCAGATCACCTCGAGCGCCGCGGTGACCTCGGCGGCGTCCATGAGATCGATGACGTCATCGGCCAGACCGGAGAACTCGCTGGCCAGGGACGGGTCGGTCTCGACGTCGGGCACGACGCCATCCCGATAGCGGCGGATCATCGCCAGCGTGCGGCTGGCCAGGTTGCCGTAGTCGTTGGCCAGCTCGGCCTCGTACCGAGCGGTGAACTGCTCCATGCCCACCGCGCCGTCGGCGCCGAACTGCACGTCGCGCATCAGATAGAAACGCAGCGCGTCGGTGCCGAAGCTCTCCAGCACCTCGAACGGATCCAGGACGTTCCCCAGCGACTTGCTCATCTTGCGACCGTCGGCGCCGAGCAGGAAGCCGTGGACGAAGACATGCTCCGGGATCGGGAGGTCGGCGGCCATCAGGATGGCCGGCCAGAACACGGTATGGAACTTCAGGATGTCCTTGCCGATGACGTGAAACGTGGCGGGCCAGAAGCGCTCGGTCAGGTCCTCGCCGGGGCGGGCGTACCCGAGCGCGGTGTAGTAGTTGAGCAGTGCGTCGAACCACACGTAGAAGACGTGCTCGGTGTCCCAGGGCACGGTGACACCCCACTTGAGGTGCTTGCGCGACAAAGAGATGTCCTGGAGCCCGGAGGTGATGAACGACCGGGCCTCGTTGAAACGGACGAGCGGCATCACGAACGCGGGCTGCTCGGCGTAGAGCTGCTCGAGCGGCTCCTGGAAGGCGGAGAGCTTGAAGAACCAGTTCTCCTCCTGCTGGAGGGTCAGCGGAGTCTCGTGGATCGGGCAGAGGTTCCCCTCCAGGATCTCGTTCTCGACCTTGAAATCCGCGCACCGCGGGCAGTACCAGCCCTCGTAGATGCCCTTGTACGTGTAGCCGTTGTCGTGGACGCGCTGCAGCACCTCCTGCACCCTGCGCTCGTGCTCGGCGTCGGTGGTGCGGATGAAGAAGTCGTTGGAGATGTCCAGCTGGGGCATCAGCGCCTTGAAGCGCTCGGCATTCTCGTCGGCCAGCGCCTGCGGCTCGACGCCAAGGGCCTGCGCGGCGTCGGCCACCGGCTCGCCGTGCTCGTCGGTGCCGGTGAGGAAGAACACGTCCTCGTCACGCTGGCGCATGTGGCGCGCGATCACGTCGGTGGCGATCGCCTCGTAGGCGTGACCGAGGTGCGGCACGCCATTGACGTACGAGATTGCTGTCGTGATGTAGAAGGTCATGGCGGCCGGTTGAAGGCTAGCCGTGGCACGGAGTGCGCGAGCGCCGGGGGTGACCGGCGGGTCTACAGTGAGGATCGGCCACGACCCTCGCCCGCAACCTGAGTAGGAGCTCTTCGATCATGTCCGCCACCGCCACCCGTCTCCTGGACAACTACATCGCCGGGCGCTGGACGCCGGCCCAGGCCGCCACCGACGTCCTGGACGTCACCAACCCGGCCACCGGGGAGACGCTGGCCCGGGTCCCCCTGTCCGGTGGCGCGGATCTGGACGCGGCGGTGACGGCAGCGCGTGCCGCGCTGCCCGAGTGGCGCGCGGTGTCAACCATCGCGCGGGCGCGCAAGATGTTCGAGCTGCGTGAGCGCCTGGTGGCCCGCTCGGACGAGATGGCGCGCATGGTGACCACCGAGATGGGCAAGACGATCGCCGATGCCACCGCGGAGGTGGCGCGCATGATCGAGATGGTGGAGGCCGCGTGCGCCGTCCCCACCACGATGCAGGGCCGGATCCTGGAGGACGTATCGCGCAACATCGACGCCGAGACGATCCGTCAGCCGGTCGGGGTGTGTGCCGCGATCGTGCCCTTCAACTTCCCGGCGATGGTCCCGTTCTGGTTTTTGCCCTTCGCCATCGCCTGCGGCAACACGTTCGTGCTCAAGCCGTCTGAGCAGGTGCCGCTGACCCAGCAGATCGCCTTCGAGGAGCTCGACGGGCTGGGCCTGCCCGCCGGCGTCGTCAACCTCGTCAACGGCGGGCGCGAGATCGTCGAGGGCATCCTCGCCCACCCCGGCATCGACGCGGTCTCCTTCGTCGGCTCGGCGCCCGTGGCCAAGCTCGTCTACGAGGGGGCGGCCAAGCACGGCAAGCGCGTGCAGGCGCTCGGCGGCGCCAAGAACCACATGGTGGTCATGCCCGACGCCGTCATCGACAAGACCGTCGACGGGATCCTCGGCTCGGCCTTCGGCGCCGCCGGCCAGCGCTGCATGGCGGGATCGGTGGTGGTGACCGTCGGCGATGCCCACGAGCAGCTCATGGGGCCGCTCGCCGAGGCGACCCGCGCGCTGCACGTCGGCGACGGCCTGGACGAGTCAAGCGAGGTCGGGCCGGTCATCTCCTGCGCCGCGCGCGACCGAATCGCCGATTGGGTCCAGCGGGGGGTCGACGCCGGCGCGACGCTCGTCGTCGACGGGCGCGGAGTCTCGGGCGAGGGCATCGCCCCCGGGGGCGCGTTCCTCGGCCCGACCGTGCTCGACGACGTCACGCCCGAGATGAAGATCGCCCAGGAGGAGGTGTTCGGGCCGGTGCTCTGCGTGATCCGCGCCGAGTCGCTGGACCAGGCGCTCGAGATCGTCAACGCCAGCCGCTTTGGCAACGGCACGTCCATCTTCACCGAGTCCGGCGCGTCGGTGCGGCGCTACCGCCACGAGGTCCAGGCGGGCATGATCGGGGTCAACATCGGCGTCGCGGCGCCGGTCGCGTTCTTCCCCTTCTCGGGCTGGAAGGACTCGTTCTTCGGTGACGTGCACGCCCACGGCCCCGACGCGGTGGAGTTCTTCACGCGCAAGAAGACGGTCACCACCCGCTACTTCTCCAGCGGCCAGGGCTCGGGAAGCTACTTCGTGGAGCGCTAGCTCCACGACGGGGAGCGCGGCTTGCCGGATGGCCGCGGCGGTCCGTCGGGGTCTTGGGAGATAACTATCGCCAGGCGACACTTATCTCCCACAACCTCCTGCAAACAGCCGCTTTTGGCCTGAGCAGGCGCATCCCGGCCCTACTCGAAAGCCCGCCGTTTTTCGAACTGCCGCACCGCCAGCCGGCGGCTACTCCGCGGAGGCCTGCGTGAGGCCCCGGTACAGGGCGTTGGCGCTCACGCCGGTGAGCTCGGCGACCACGCCGGCGGCCGGCCGCGGCTTCGCCCCGGCGTCGACGAGACGCCGCAGGGCGGCCAGGGGCGCGTCGATGCCGGGAACGCGCTCGGGCGCGGGCCCCACCACCAGGACGATCTCCCCCTTGGGCGCGTCGCCGGCGTAGCGCTGCGCCAGGTCGGCGGCGGTCCCGCGCACGACCTCCTCGTGGAGCTTGGTCAGCTCGCGGCACACGGCGGCGGGGCGGTCGGGGTCCAGCGCGGCCAGCGTCGCCAGCGACGATCCCAGCCGGCGCGGCGACTCGAAGGCGACCACGGTCTGGGGCTGCGCGAACACGCGCTCGAGCTCGGAGCGCTTACGCGGGAGGAACCCGACGAACTGCCAGCGCTCCGCGGGCAGCGCGCTGGCCACGAGCGCGCTCAGCGCCGCCGAGGGTCCGGGTAGGACCTCCACGGCCAGCCCGGCCGCAACGCAGGCGCGCACGAGCACGAAGCCGGGGTCAGAGACGAGCGGCATGCCCGCGTCCGAGACCAGCGCCACTACGGAGCCCGCGTTCATCTTGGCCACCAGCTCGGTGGCGCGCTCGGCCTCGTTGTGCTCGTGGTAGCTCACGAGCTTGGCGACGACGCCGTAACGATCGAGCAGCACACGCGTGCGCCGGGTGTCCTCGCAGGCGACGAGATCGGCCTCGCGCAGCGCGGCCAACACGCGCAGCGTGATGTCCTCCAGGTTGCCGATCGGCGTGGGACAGACGATGAGGCGGCCGGTGCTCACGCGTGCAGCTTGTCAGTTGAGCCCGCGGGGCGAGCCTCCGCCAGGGCCGGCGGGCGCAGCCGCTCGCTTGCCCGGGCCACCGCCCCCAGCAGCGCCTGCCGGGTCGCCTCCTCGGCGGCCTCGCTGTAGCGGCTGATCGGCGCCGCCACCCCGATCGAGGCCAGGGCGTGGCCCTCCGCGTCGAGGATGGGGGCCCCGATGGCCCACGCTCCGTCAAAGGTCTCCTGCCAGCTCATTCCCCAGCCGGTGGCGCGGATGCGAGTGAGGCGCTCGCGGATCGCGGCCTCGTCGAGCAACGTCCCCTCGGCCAGCGGCTCACGCGGGCGCGCCAGCACCTGGTCCACCAGGGCGTCGGGCGCGAAGGCCAGCAGCGACCGCGCGGTGGCGCCCGCCGTCAGCGGGACGCGCGTGCCCAGCTCGGCGGTGACGCGCAGCCGCTGGGGCGAGTCGACGGCGGCCATGTACAGCGCCGTGCCCAGGGTGGGCTCGGCGACGGCGAAGAGCACGAGCTCGCGAGTGATCTGGCCCAGCGCCCGCAGCTCGGCATCGAGGATGCCCGGCAGGTCCAGCGAGGCGCGCGCCCGGTCGCCGAGACGCACGGCGCCGATCCCCAGCCGGTAGGCGCCGGCGTCGTCGCGCAGCACGTAGCCGGCGCGCTCGAGCCCGCGCAGGATGCGATTGAGGCTGCTCGACGGCATGCCGAGGTGACGGCGCAGGTCGGCCTCGGTCCACCGGTCATGGGCGCCGCCGAAGGCCTCCAGCACGCGCAGCGCCTTGTCGAGCACCTTGGGGGTATCGGGGTCGGGATCGCTGCGTGGGCGCGCCATCAGGGTTGCCTGGAGCGCGTCGAGGTGATAGTTTGGCTGTCAATTCCGGGAAACATTTACCGATATACGGGAAAGCGTACCAGATGATCAGAACCGGCGACGAGTACAGGGATTCCATCCGCGACGGGCGCTCGGTGTGGATCGACGGCGAACGGGTCACCGACGTGACCACCCATCCCGCGTTCCGCCCCATCGTCGACGCGCGGGCGCGCATCTACGACATGGCCCACGATCCGGCGACGCAGGAGCGCATGTCCTATGTCGATGCCGAGTCGGGCGAGCGCTGCCCCACCGGCGCCAGGCTCCCTCACACCCGAGAGGACTGGCACGCCAAGCGCACCGCGGTGGACACCGTCCTTGACGACCTCGCCGGCATCGTCACCCGGGTGGGTGACGAGACCGTCGGCGAGATGTGGTCCCTGTATGACGGCCAGGACGTCCTGGACGAGATCGACCCGCAGTTCTCCGCGCACATCCGCCACCACGTCCGTCACGCCGAGCTCGCCGACCCGTTCCACGTCTCGGCCAACACCGATCCCAAGGGCGACCGCGCCAAGAAACCGCAGGACCAGGACCCGGACGTGCTGCTGCACGTCGCCGGAGAGACCGACGGCGGGATCATCGTCCGTGGCGCCAAGTTCGAGACCGCGGCGGCCTACGCCAACCAGGCGTTCGTCAAGCCGACGATCGGCGACTGGGGCAACGAGACGCTGTCGGACTACGCCGTCGGGTTCATCGCCGACATGGGCGCGCCCGGCGTCCGCCACATCTGCCGCTCCTCCTTCGCCCAGCGCGGCTCGGTCGAGGACTATCCGCTGTCAGGCCGCTTTGACGAGATCGACACCATGATCGTCTTCGACGACGTCGAGATCCCGTGGGAGAACGTGCTCTTCTACCGCCACACCCGCGCGGCCGCCTTCATCCGGGCCACGCTGCACCGCTACAGCATGTTCGCCTTCGTCCAGCGCCACCTGCGCTTCGCAGACCTGATGGTGGGCGCGGCGGCGCTCAACGCCAACCAGACCGGGGTCAAGGCCCACCAGGGCGTACGCGAGAAGCTGGCCGAGCTGGCCTGTTATCGCGAGGGCATCCACGCCCACCTCACCGCGGCCATCGAGCTCGGCGAGCCCAGCCCGGGCGGGCTGCTGATGCCCAACCAGGCGCTGCTCTACACCGGCCGTGTGCTGGCCTGCACCCAGCTGCCGGCGATGATGCACCTCGCCCGCGACCTGTGCGGGGGGCAGCTCTGCGTCACGCCGAGCGCGTCTACCTTCCGGGACCCCGAGGCCGGGCCGTGGCTGGACAAGTACCTCGCGGTGGGCGACGTGAGCGCCGAGCAGCGCCGGCGCCTCTTCGCGTTTGCCCGTGACCTGCTCAACTCCGACTACGCCGGGCACCGGCTCACCTTCCAGCTGTTCGCCCAGTCCCCCGCGTTCGCCCACCTGCTGGCCGTCTACAACAACTACGACTTCGCGGGCCCGATGGACCTGGTGCGCCGCTATGCCGGCATCGAGGCCGGCGAAGTGGCCTCGACCGCGGCGGCCTCATGAGCGATCTCAACGTCGTGCACGCGGCGCAAGTGGCGCGGGTGTCAGACGGCGGCGAAGCCCGCCGCGGCGAGACCCAGGGCGAGCTGGACCTCATCGCGGACGGCGCCGTGGCCATCCGCGACGGCCGGGTGGTCGCGGTCGGCGAGACCGACGAGGTCCTGCGCGACTGGGGCGATCAGACCGTGCGCACGATCGACGCCACGGGCCGGTCGGTGCTCCCGGGCCTGATCGAGTGCCACTCGCACCCGCTGTTCGCCGGCAGCCGCCATGCCGAGTACGCCAAGCGCCTGGCCGGGGCCAGCCTCGCCGAGATCGCCGCGGCGGGCGGCGGGATCTGGGCCAGCGTCCTGGCCACCCGCGAGGCCTCCGACGCCCAGCTCAGCGCGCAACTCGGCGCCGCCTACCGGCGGATCCTGGCTGGTGGCGTCACCACGCTGGAGGTCAAGTCCGGCTACGGGCTCACCGCGGAGACCGAGCTTCACCAGCTCGAACTGCTGGCCGCCAGCCGATCACTCACACCCCTGAACCTGTTCATCTCCTTCCTGGGCGCGCACGTCGTGCCCGCCGGGTTGGAGGCCGAGGCCTACACCGATGACGTCCTGGCCATGCTGGAGAGCGTGGTGGCGCAGCGACTGGCCGACTTCCACGACGTCACCTGCGAGGCCGGGCTCTTCACCTCAGAGCAGGCGCTGCGGATGCTGCGGCGATCCCAGGAGCTGGGGATCCTCACCCGGACGCACGCCGACGCCTGGGCCGGCTCGCAGGGCTGGGAGACCGCGGTGGCCGGCGGCGCGCTGTCGGCCGAGCATCTCACCTACACCCCCGACGAGGAGATCCGCGCCGTCGGTGAGACCGACACGGTGGCGGTGCTGCTGCCCCAGGCCGAGCTCGTCTACATGACCGATCGCCGCGCCAACGCGCGGCTGTTCATCGACACCGGCGTGCCCGTCGCGATCGCCACCGACTACTGCTCCTCGATCCACGCCACCGCATTGACGGCCACCATCGCGCTGGCCGCGCCGTGGTTTCGGATCACCCCGGGCGAGGCGATCGTCGGCGCGACACTCAACGCCGCCTACGCCCTGCGCGCCGCGGCCGACCGCGGCTCGCTCGATCCGGGCAAGCGCGGCGACCTGACCATCCTGTCGGTCGATCATCCCGAGGAGCTGTGCCTGGCCGCCGGCCAGGACGTCGTGTCCGAGGTGGTGATCGGCGGCGAGGTGGTGCACGCCGCCGCGCCGCTCCCCAACCCCGCCATCGCCTGAGGAGGCCCATGGTCCACCAGCGCATCCGCCCGTTCAACACGCGCGACACCTATCCCGACCAGGAGCTCGACAACGACCTGTCCCAGGCCGTGGTGGCGGGCAACATCGTGTTCCTGCGCGGGCAGGTCGGCCAGGACCTCGAGACCGCGGAGTCCGTCGGAATCGGCGACGCCGGCGCCCAGGCCGAGCAGGCGATGAGCAACATCGCGCGGCTGCTGGAGGAGTCGGGCTCGCGGCTGGAGGAGGTGTGCAAGGTCGTCATCTACCTCACCGACATCCGCTACCGGGAGCCGGTCTACCACGTCGTCGGCAAGTGGCTGAAGGGCGTGCACCCGGTCTCGACGGGGCTGGTGGTGGAGGCGCTGGCGCGGCCCGAGTGGCTGGTGGAGATCGACGCGACCGCCGTGATCGCGTGATCGACGCCCGCGAGCTCGCCACCTTCGCCGCGGTCCCGGCCCCCACGGGCGCCGAGGAGCCACGGCTGGCGTGGCTGGAGCGCCGGCTGGCGGCCGCCCCCGGGAGCCGCCGGCGCGACGGCGTCGGCAACCTCATCTGGAGCTTCGGCGACGGCCGGCCTGAGCTCCTGGTGATGGCGCACGTCGACACCGTGTTCGACGCCGACACCGAACTGCGTTTCGAGCGCGACGGCGATGACCTGGTCGGCCCCGGCGTGGGCGACAACGCGACGGCGGTCATGGCCACGGTGTGGGCGCTCGAGCGGATCGAGCCGCCGGCCGGCCTGGTGGTGGCGTTCACCGTGGGCGAGGAGGGCCTCGGCAACCTGCGCGGCGCCCGCCAGGTGTGCGCGGACCTCTCGCCGGTGCGGGCGATCGCCGTCGAGGGACACGGGCTTGACCATGTCGTCATCGAGCATGTCGGAAGCGTGCGGGCACGACTGGCGGTCACAGGACCCGGCGGGCACTCGTGGCGCGACCGGGGCACGCCCAGCGCGCTGCACGCGCTCATCGCCCTCGGCGACGAGCTCGTGGACGAGGGGGTGAACATCGGCCGCATGGCGGGGGGCGGAGCGGTCAATGCGATCGCCTCGGCGGCCGAGATGCTGGTGGAGCTGCGCTCCGTCGACGACGCGGACCTCTCGGGGTTCGAAGCGCGGCTGGCGACCCTGAGCGTGCCCGCGCCGCTGGCGCTGGAGTGCGAGGTGGTGGGACGCCGCGGGGCGGGTCAGATCGCCGCAGACGATCCGCTGGTGCGCGCCGTCCTCGACGCCCGGCGCCCGCTGGGGCTCGGCGAGACCTTCGGCGCCGGGTCCACCGACGCCAATGCGGCGGCGGCGCTGGGGATCCCCGCGGTGGGGATCGGATGCGCCAACGGCGATGGGATGCACACGGTGCACGAGCGCATCGACCTGGTGTCGCTGGAGACCGGGGTGCGCCAGCTGGAGGCGGTGCTCACCGCCGCCGTGTGGCCCTAGAGCGTCCGCAGCCCGATGTCCCCCATCGTCGCGTTGATGGGGTTGAGGTCCATCGGGCAGGCCGAGAGCACCACCAGCACGTCGAGCTCGGCCTGGAAGGTGACGCTGTCGCCGGCCTTGGCGGGCGACGGCTCGAACTCCAGCTCGCCGTCATCCGACCACGGGATGGCCATGAACAGGTTCAGCGGCGCCGGGGCGCGGGGCAGCGAGCGGCCGTGCTCGGCGATGGCCGCGGCGAAGTTCTGGGCACAGCTGGGATGGTCAGGCGCGCCGCCGAGCAGCCGGTAGCGCGCGGGGTCGCACGCGGCGATGAGGGTGTCGTGGACGCCGGGGCTGGTGTCCTCGGTCAGGGTCAGCAGCGGACGGCGGCGGGTGCTGTAGATGGCATCGCCGACTCGGGGCACGAGCCGGCGCAGCGCCGCGCGGGTGTGCTCCATCGAGGCGTACTCGTCCTCGCCGTCGGACGGGTGTGCCAGCGCCCACCAGTCGACGACCTGTCCGCCGTCGCGGTTGGTGATCTGCAGGCGCTCGCCGGCGGCGAGGGGAACGGCGGTGCCGTGGCGGGCCGGTAGGACTGACGACGCCGTCATCGAGGCGTGATGCTCCCGTCGGGCTGTAGCCGCTCGAGCACGGAGCGCACGGCGGCCACCGCCTCGCCGGCTTCCGCCTCGGTCATGATCAGCGGGGGCGAGAGCACGAGGGTGTGAGCGCAATCGCGCACGAGAACGCCGGTGTCCCGCCGGATGACGTCGTGGGGAGCCGAGTGCATCGAAATCGGGGTGCGAGCCTGCTTGTCGGCGACCAACTCGATGCCGAGCATCATGCCAACTCCACGCACCTCGCCGACGACCGGGAGCTCCTCGAGCGACGAGAGCGCGTCGAGCAGGAAGGCGCCGACCTGGCGCGCGCGGTCGAGCAGACCCTCGGCCTCGATGATCTCCAGGTTGCGCAACGCCACCGCACACGCGGTCGGGTGGCCGTTGTAGGTGAAGCCGACGGGGAAGCCGTGGTCGCGGGCGAGCTCCTCGGCCACGGGCTCGGACACCAGCACCGCGCCGAGCGGGATATATCCGCTGGTGATCCCCTTGGCGGTCACGATGATGTCGGGCTCGACGCCGAAGTGCTGCGCGCCAAACCAGCTCCCGGTCCGCCCGAACGCCGTCACGACCTCGTCGAAGATGAGCAGGATCCCGTGGGCGCTGAGCAGCTCGCGCACGCGGGGCCAGTAGTCATCAGGTGGCACCAGCATCCCGCCGACGCCCATGATCGGCTCGCCGATCATCGCCGCGATCCGGTCGCCGCCGAGATCCTCGATGGTGCGCTCGAGCTCGTCGAGGCAGAAGTCCGTCGCGTCGCGGCCGTCGAACAGCTCGGTTCGGTACGGCCACGGTGGGGTGAGATGGCGGACGTGAGGCAACATCGGCCCGAACCCGTCGTGGTAGATCGGCAGGCCGCTGGCCGAGCCCGAGCCGTACCCGATCCCGTGGTAGGCGCTGCGCCGGGCGAGGATCCAGTCACGTCCCTCGTGTCCGCGGCGGCTGTGGACGTAGCGCGCCATGCGCAGCGCGGCCTCATTGGACTCCGAGCCGCCGCTGGTGAAGTACACGCGGCTCAGCCCCTCCGGGGAGATCTCGACCAGGCGCGACGCGAGCTCGATGGCGCGGTCGTTGGAGAACTCCCAGAAGCTCGTGAAGTACTCGAGCCGCCGCATCTGCTCGGCCGCCACCTCGGCGATCTCAGCTCGGCCGTGACCGATCTGGGCCAGCCACAGGCCGCCGGTGGCGTCGAGGTACTCACGGCCCTCGACGTCCTTGAGCCGGCAGCCCGCGCCCTCGGTCATGACCACCCGTTCCTTGGTCGCGCCCGGGAGGTAGGGATGGATCAGCAGCTGCCGGTCGCGCTCGATGAGCTGCTCGGCCGCGGTCGTGGTGGACATCGTCGACATGGCAATCCCCTCTGTAGGCCTGGCTCCCCGGTTCACCGGCACGCGCGCAAACCACCACCGTTGTAGGTTATGTACTGTATACGTTGACGCCGGGGAGAGGATCGGAAGATGCCCGTCGACTCGCAGGAAGCGCTCGACGCTGTGATCGGTGAGCCGTTTCACGCCAAGATGCGTGCGTCGCTGCAGCCGCTCATCACGCCGGACCTCGTCGCCGAGCATCGCCGGGCCCCGCTGGGACAGCACAGCGAACCCCTCCAGCGGGTCCTCAACTACTTCGGCGCGCTCCCCATCGACGGCAAGCTCATCACCGAGCACGACGGCGGCGACCACTGGTTCGTCTCGCGCCTCGTCGGTTTTCCCGCGGTGTCAGCCGAGCGGATCCTGGGGCCATTTGACACCGAAGGCGAGGCGATGGACGCGGTGTTCGTTCAGCGCCTCGAGGACGTGTTCGGGCTGCGGTTCGGTGACTCATGACGCGCTTTGATGCGTGGGCCCTGGCCTACCCGGACAAGCTGGGCGTCCGGCCCGGGGAGACCGTGAGCTTCCACGTCAGCGGGGCCGGCGCAGAGACGGTCAGCGCGCAGTTGGTCAAGCTGATCCATGGCGACACCCAGTCCGGCGGCCCGGGCTTTCGCGAGGTCGAGGTCCCCTCCGTCGTGGACGGCTCCTATCCGCTGCACGATCAGCCGACCCACCATGGCTCCTACGCGCGCATCCCGGGGGCGAGCTCGATCCTCGCCGACACCGCGCAGACCGGCGTCAGCCTCTGCGCCATGGTCCAGCCGTCCGCCGACACCGGCGCGCAGCCGCTGTTCTCGGCCTGGGATACGGCCACGGAGACCGGGATGGCGCTCGTGCTCGAGGCCGGGCTGCGTCCGGCGTTCTGGACGACGGCTGCCCGCGTCGCGCTGTCCGAGCCGCTGCACGCCGGCGTGTGGTACGCCGTCTGCGGCTCGTGGGATCCGGCTCGAGGCGTCCTCGCCATCCGGGCCCTGCCGGTGGTGAACTCCTACAACTCGCGATTTGGACCGGTGACCCAGATCACGCCCGGGGCCGCGGAGCTCCCGGGGGTACGGGCACCGGCGGTGCCCGACGTCGACCTGCTGCTCGCGGCCTTTGACGCCTCCGATGCGCGGATCGTACGCGGCGCCTATAACGGCAAGCTGGCCCTCCCCTGCGTCTACAGCGGCGCGCTGGGCGACGGCCAGCTCGCGGCGCTGGCGGGCAGCGGCGCGCGGCCCGCGGTCGCCGATCGCCTCCGCGCGTGGTGGGACCTGACGGGCAACACCGACACCAGCGTCGTCGCCTCAAGCGTCTCCGGCGCGCCGGATGGGCGCCTGATCAACCAGCCCACGCGGGCCGTGACCGCCCACAACTGGGATGGCTCGTGTTACGAGTGGCCCCACGCCCCGGAGCTCTACGGAGCCGTCCACTTCCACGACGACGACATCGACGACGTCGGCTGGGAGGCGACGTGTGCGCTGCAGGTGCCCGACGAGCTCGCCTCGGGGGTGTACGCGCTGCGCCTGCGCGCGGCCGGCTTCGAGGACCACACGCCTTTCTTCGTGCGCGCCGCCCCGGGCCGGGAGAGTCCGGTGGCGCTCGTCCTGCCCACCGCCAGCTACATGGCGTACGCCAACGAGCACCTGGCCACCGCGTCGCCGATGGGCCAGGCGATCGTCGGGCACACGCCGGCGCTTCAGCCGATGGACCTGCTGCTCATGGAGCATCCCGAGCTGGGGCTCTCGATGTACGAGCTTCACAGCGACGGCAGCGGCGTGGCCTTCAGCTCCCGGCGACGACCGATCCTCAACATGCGCCCGCGCCACCGGTTCAGCTTCCTGGGCACGTGGCAGTTCCCGTCGGACCTGTACCTCGTCGATTGGCTGGAGTCGCGCGGCACCCCGTACGACGTGCTCATCGACGAGGACCTCCACCGGGAGGGGGTCGACGCCCTGCGCCCATACCGCGCGGTGATCACCGGATCGCATCCCGAGTACGCCTCCGAGCAGATGCTCGACGCGTACGAGAGCTACGTCACCGGAGGCGGCCATGTCATGTCGATGGGCGGCAACGGCTTCTACTGGGTCATCAGCTACTCGGCGGAGAAGCCGTGGATCATGGAGGTCCGCCGCGGAGAGAACGGCGTCCGCGCGTGGCAGGCGGCGCCCGGCGAGACCTCGCACAGCACGACCGGCGAGAAGGGCGGGATATGGCGCAACCGCGGCCGGCCGCCACAGAAGCTGTTCGGCACCGGGTTCACCTCCGAGGGGTATGCCGGCTCCTTTCCCTACCACCGGATGCCGGACGGCGAGCTGCCCGAGATGAGCTGGATGTTCGACGGCGTGACGCCGGGGGAGCCGATCGGGGACTTCGGCCTCGTCGGCGGCGGCGCCGCCGGGCAGGAGATCGACCGCGCCGACGTGACGCTCGGCACGCCGCCCCACACCTACCTCGTGGCCTCGGCCCAGAACCAGAACGACTCCTACAAGGTGGTCCCCGAGGAGATCGACTTCATGTTCGACGGCGTGGGCGGCACCGAGCACCCCAACGTGCGCGCCGATGTCACCTATTTCGAGGCGCGCGGCGGGGGCGCGGTGTTCGCCACGTCCTCGATCGCCTGGTCGGGCGCCCTGTCGCACGCCGGCTATGAGAACAACGTGGCGCGAATCACGGGCAACGTCCTGGACCGCTTCATCAGCGGAGGTGGCGATGACTGAGACGTTCGTGCTGCTCCATGGCTCGTGGCACGGCGGTTGGGCGTGGGAGCCGACGGCGTGGTGCCTGCGCGAGCTCGGCCACGAGGCGTACACGCCGACGTACCCCGGTCATCAGCCGGGAGCGTCGCGCGCCGGGATCCGCCATCAGGACTACGTGCGCTCGGTGATCGACTTCATCGAGGGGCGCGACCTGCGCGAGGTGGTGCTGGTGGGCCACAGCTTCGGCGGGTCGGTGGTCAGCCGCGTGTCGCAGGAGATCGCGGAGCGGCTGTCGCGCCTGGTGTTCCACACCGCGTTCGTGGTCGAGGACGGCGCCAGCGTCAACGACAACTTCCCCCAGGACCAGACCGACGCGTTCGGCGCCGCGGCGGCCTCGAGCCCCGACAACACCGTCGCCTGCCAGTGGGAGGTGTTCCGTGACCTGTTCATCCAGGACGCGTCGCCCGAGGCCGCGCGCACGGTGTGGGAGCGGCTCGTCCCCCAGCCGTTCTCACCCTGGGAGGAGAAGCTCGACCTGGCGGAGTTTCACCGTGGCGAGCTGCCGCGCAGCTTCATCGCCGTGGCCGATGACCTCGCGCTCCCGCCCGGGACCTGGCACCCCCACATGTCCTCGCGGCTGGGCGCCTTCAAGCTCGTGGAGATGGGCGGCAGCCACGAGGTGATGTTCACGCGGCCGGCCGAGTTGGCGCGGGCGCTGGTGGATGCTGCGCACGACTGAGGGGCCGCGGGGTTGGCGCGCACCGACCACCACCACACCCGACGTATACACTGCACAAATTGGCACGCGGCCGGGCCCGGTCGGCCCGCCGCCGCGAGTGCGTGACCGCGAGGAGGACGACGTGAGAGCTGCTCGGCTGGTGGAGATCGCCGCACCGCTGGTGGTGGAGGACGTTCCGGACCCGACCCCGGGGCCGCGGGAGGCCGTCGTCAAGGTCGCGGTCGAGGGCATCTGCCGCACGGACTGGCACACCTGGCAGGGCGACTGGTCCTGGGTGGGCCTGGCCCCACCGCTGCCCATCACGATGGGCCACGAGTTCGCCGGCGAGGTCATGGAGGTCGGCAGCGAGGTCACGGCAGTCCGCGCCGGGGACCGGGTCGCCGTGCCCTTCCACGAGGCGTGCGGCGCCTGCGGCTACTGCCGGCAGGGGCGCACCAACCTGTGTGACGCCATGGAGTTTCTGGGCATGACCCACGACGGCGGCTACGCGCAGTACGTGCGCGTGGTCAACGCCGATCTCAACTGTGTCCCGCTGCCCGAGGCGGTCTCGTTCGAGGCGGCCGCCGCGCTCGGCTGCCGGTTCATGACCGCCTGGCACGCGGTCCAGCACCAGGCCAAGCTGCGCGCCGGCGAGTGGCTGGCCGTGCACGGCGTGGGCGGGATCGGCCTGTCGGCCGTCCAGATCGGCGCGGCCAGCGGCGCGGCGGTGATCGCCGTCGACATCGACGACCGCAAGCTCGAGGCCGCCACCCGCGAGGGCGCGGCGCTCACCATCAACGCACGCAACACCGACGTGGTCGCGGCGATCCGCGAGGCCACCGGCGGCGGCGCCGACCTCGCACTGGGCGGCCTGGGCACGGCGTCCCTGGTCCAGGCGGCGATCATGAGCCTGCGCAAGGGCGGGCGCCTGGTCCAGGTGGGCCTGACCAGCAAGGCGGAGCAGGGCATCGTGGGGATCCCGCTCGACGAGCTCATCGAAGCCGAGCTGACCATCGTCGGCAGCGTGGGCAATCCGCACGTCCACCTCCCGGCGCTGCTGCGCCTCGTCGGGGACAAGCGACTGGACCCGGCCGGACTGGTGACCGAGCGCGTCGGGCTCGACGAGGCTCAGGGCGTGCTCGAGCGGATGACCAGCTTCGACACGGTCGGCTTCAGCCTCATCGACCGCATCTGAAGCAGCCGGCGCCTCTACAGCTCCAGGCAGACGGTCTTGGTCTCGGTGTAATGGTCGAGCACGGCGTGGCCCATCTCGCGGCCCCAGCGCGACTGCTTGAAGCCGCCGAAGGGCATCGCCGCGTCATAGATGTGGTCGGTGTTGAGCCAGCCGTCCCGGCCTGCAGCGCCTCGGCGGCGCGGGCGGCGCTCACCGGCTTGCCGTTGTCCAGCGAGTCGATGACGGCGAACTCCTCGGCGTGCTCCTCGATCAGGTCGGCGAGGCGCCAGACCAACTGGCCGCGCTCGGACGGGCCGATGTGTTTCCGGGCGGCGTCGCGGAAGGCCCGGCGGGCAGCGGCCACCGCGCGATCCACGTCGGCCGTGTCGCCGGCGGGCACCGTGGCCAGCACCTGTCCGGTGGCCGGGTCGAGGGTCTCGAAGGTCGCTCCGTCAGCGGCGTCGACCCACTCGCCCCCGATGAGGAGCTTGTGGTCACGCGCGAGGAACTCCCGGACAGAGGGCGGCAGCTCCATCGCGCCCGAGGCGGACACGGTGGCGCCGGGGGACGGCGTGGAGGCGCTGGAAACGTCGCTGTGAGCGGTCGTAACTGTGCAGCGTATACAACATGGACTCGATTTACTGTACGTTTCAGGGACGGCGGCCTCCGCATCGACACGCGGAGCGGAGCGGTCTTTGTATACTCTGCACACTGATCACGCGCTGCCGCCGACCCACTCGAAAGGCCGCATCATGTCCATCTCCAAAGGCCGTGCCGCACGGCGCTCGGACCGGTATGGATTGCGCCGCCGCGACGGCGACGCTGACGCTCCTGCTGAACGCCCCCCCTCGCTGGCCGAGCACGTCTGCCGGGTCATCCGCGAAGACATTCTGACCGGCCGCCAGCCCGCGGGCGCGCGCCTCACCGAGGCGATCGTGATGGAGCGCACCGGGGTCAGCCGCACGCCCGTGCGCGAGGGCCTGCGCGTCCTCGAGGGCGAGGGCCTGGTCATCACCTATCGCAGCCGCGGCACCTTCGTCACCTACCGCCTCACTCCCGACGAGGCCAAGCTGCTCTATGACGTCCGCCTCGTCCTCGAGCCGCATCTGGCGCGGCTGGGCGCCGAGCGCATGACGCCCGAGGTGCTGGTGTTGATCGAGGATGTGCTGGCGCGATTCGTCGAGGCGCTGGACGCCGCCGAGGCGCGCGAGGCCGGGCAGCTCGACGCCGAGTTTCACCTCGCCATCTACGAGGCGTCGGGCAGCGAGATGCTCAGCGTGCTGCGCGGCTACTGGACCCGGCTGCAGCTCGAGCTGTCAGAGCGCGTGTACACCACCGAGGTGCCGCGCCGCTTCCTGGACGAGCACCTGCAGATCCTCGACGCGCTCAAGGCGGGCGAACCCCAGCTGGTGGAGGAGCGGATGAAGAAGCACATCGAGCACGGCCGCGCCGTGCTGGTCAAGGCGCTGGCCCGATGACCGCGCTCAAGTTCGGCCTGTCGGTCGAGAACTTCACCCCGGCCCCGCGGCTGCCCGACCTCGACGCCATCGTGGCCTACTCGCGGCGCGCGGAGGAGCTCGGCTACGACTCGCTATGGGCCTGGGATCACATGTTCCTGGGCACGGGGCGCCCGTTCCCGTTCCTGGAGTCGCTGACGACGCTGACGGTGCTGGCACGCGAGACCGAGCGCGTGGAGCTGGGCACCGGCATCCTCGTGCTGCCGCTGCGCGGCGCGGCGGTGCTGGCCAAGACCGCGGCCACGCTCGAGCTCGTCTCCGGCGGGCGCCTGACGCTTGGGATGGCGGTCGGCTGGTATGAGCGCGAGTTCGATGCCTGCGGGGTGCCGTTCAAGCAGCGGGGCCGGATCTTTGAGGAGAACCTCGAGCTGATGAAGCAGTTCTGGACCGGCGAGCGTGTCACCGGCGAGGCACGCGGCGTGCCGTTTCGCAACGCGCTGATGTTGCCCAAGCCCTCCCCGCGCGAGCGGCCCCGGCTGCTGATCGGCGGCTACGTGGACAAGGTGCTCAAGCGGGTGGCCGAGCGCTCGGATGGCTGGCTGACCTACTTCTATGAGCCCGAGGCGTTCAGCACCGCGTGGACGCGGATCCGCGAGCACGCCGAGGCCGCCGGGCGCGACCCCGACTCGCTGGACAACGTGGCGCAGCTGACGCTGTGCATCGACGACAGCTTCGAGGCCGCCGACACGCGGGCCCGCCAGTACATCAACGACTACTTCGATCTCCCGGCGTGGAGCGAGTCCACCGCCGAGTCGGCGATCCGCGGCACCCCCGAGCAGTGCGCCGAGCAGATCGCCGAGCAGGCCGCGGCCGGCGTGCAGCACATCTGCCTGGTCCCATGCGACTACGACCTCGAGCAGGTCGAACGGTTCGCCGCCGAGGTCATGCCGCTGGTCTCCGACATCGCGGTCGGCGCGCCATGACCGCCGGCGGCGACAAGCTCGTCACGCTGGCCGACGCGGCCGCGCTGGTCAACGACGGCGACATCGTGGTGGCGGGCGGCTGCTGCTACTCGCGCACGCCCTGGGCCATGTTGCTCGAGCTCCTGCGTGCGCAGCGGCGCGGCCTCACCCTGGGCCGGAACCTCATGTGCTACGAGTCCGAGCTGTTCTTGGCCACCGGCGCCGCCACCAAGCTCGTCTCCAGTTGGGTGGGGATCGGCCTGCGCTGGGGGATCCCCAAGGTGTTCCGCGAGTACGTGGAGCGCGACCCCTCGGTGTATGAGGAGTGGAGCCACCTGAGCTTCGGGCTGCGGCTGATGGCGGCCTCGATGGGTATGCCGTTCCTGCCCACCGCCTCGCTGCTGGGATCAGACCTGCTCGAGCGCCTCCCGGCCCAGGAGATGCGCTGCCCGTTCACCGACGAGCTGCTGGTGGCGGTCCCGGCCCTGGTCCCTGACGTGGCCCTCATCCACGTCCACACCGTCGACGCCGCCGGCAACGCCCAGATCGAGGGACCGGCCTACATGGACGTCGAGCTCGCGCGGGCGGCCAAGACCGTCATCGTCACCGCCGAGGAGGTCGTGCCCACCGAGGCGATCGTCCGCCACAACGACCGCACCCAGATTCCCGGCTTCGTCGTCGACGCGGTCGTCGAGGTGCCGTTCGGGTCCTACCCGCACGAGTGCCACGGCCGCTACGAGGCGGACTTCGCCCACTTCGACGCCTACTCCGAGCAGGTGGCCGCCGACGGGGTGGCCGGCGTGGAGGCCTACCTGGCCGAGTACGTCGAGCGGCCCGGGAGCTTCCCCGCCTTCCTGGACATGATCGGGGCCTCGGCGCTGCTCGAGCAGCGCCGCCGCGCGCGTCAGCTGGTGGCGGCATGACCGCCCCCAACGGCGCCGCGACGGCCGAGCCGACCCCCGTCGAGCTCATGACCATCGCCGGCAGCCGCCTGCTGCGCGATGGCCGGGTCGTCTTTGCCGGGGTGGGCTCACCGCTTGAGGCCAGCGTGCTGGCCAAGCGCCTGCACGCCCCCTCGCTCACCATCGTCCTCGAGGGCGGCTCGATGGGGCCGCAGATGCTGCCCGGACGCCTGCCGGTGTCCACCAACGAGATGCGCGCCGCCCACGACGCGTTCATGCTGACGTCGATCAACGAGCTGTTCCTCTACGGGCAGCGCGGGTGCTACGACTACGGCTTCATCGGGGCCGGCCAGCTGGACCAGTACGGCAACGTCAACACGAGCTACATCGGCGACCCCGACCACCCCAAGGTCCGGCTCCCCGGCAGCGGCGGGGCCAACGACATCGTCTCGAGCTGCCGCGAAGTGATGATCATGACCCGCCACGAGCAGCGGCGGTTCGTCGAACGCGTCGACTTCATCACCAGCCCGGGCTACCTGAGCGGACCCGAGTCGCGCCGGGCGGCGGGGCTGGTGCGCAACCGGCCGGTGGCGGTGATCACCGACCTGGCCCTGCTCGGCTTCGACGAGGCGACAGGCCGGCTGCGCCTCGATGCCCTGCAGCCCGGGGTCACCGAGGCCGACGTGCATGCCAACACGGGCTTTGAGCTGCTGGTGTCCGACACGGTGGCGGAGCTCGCCGCCCCGACTGAGCAGGAGCTCGCCGAGTTGCGCTGGCTGCGCGACGGCGAGCAGAGCAACACCGCCACGAGGAGAGAGGTGACCTCAGCCCCATGATCGGTCCATTCGTTGACATCAAGGGCGCGATCGACGTCCACGTCCACTCAGAGCCCGATCTCTTCCCCCGCATCGCCGACGATGTCGGTGTGGCGCGCCACGCCGCGTCGCTCGGGCTGCGGGCGATCTCGCTCAAGTGCCATTCCGAACGGACGACGAGCCGCGCGTACCTGGCCCAGCAGCTCGTGCCCGGGATCCAGATCGTGGGCGGCATCGTGCTCAACCGCGCGGTCGGGGGGATCAACCCGGCGGCCGTGGAGTCCGCGCTTCAGCTCGGCGCCAAGCACATCTGGATGCCGACGGTGGACGCCGCCAACCACGCGCGGACGTTCGGGTCCACCGGCGCCTATGACAAGCAGAAGAGCACCGTGGCCAGGTCCGACGACGCCGGGATCGCGATCTTCGACGACGACGGCGCGCCCATCGAGGGGCTCATCGACGTGCTCGACCTCACCGCCCAGTACCGCGGGATCCTCTCGACCTGCCACCTCTCGGTGCCCGAGATCCAGAAGCTGGTGGCCCTCGCCCGCGAGCGCGGGGTGGAAAAGATCATGATCACCCACCCCTTCTTCAAGGTCCCGGCGCTCGAGCTCGAGGACCTCAAGGCGCTCGTGGCCCAGGGCGCCTACGCCGAGTTCGGCTACTGCACGGTCTCGCCGATGTGGAACCACGCCCCCCTCACCCGTGTGGTGGACGCCATCAAGCAGATCGGCGCGTCGCAATGCATCCTCATGAGCGACGCCGGCCAGCGCCATAACCCGATGCCGGCCGAGTGCCTGCGGGTCTTCGCCCAGTCCGTCTATGAGTCGGATGTCAGCGAGGAGGACGTGGAGCGGATGATCAAGACCAACCCGCTCGACCTGCTCGAGCTGCCGCCCCCGCCCCCGCTGCCCGCTGCCTCCAACGGCTCGGGCGACGGTCTGGGCGCCGCCCTGGCCAGCTCGGCGGCGGACTGAGGAGGCCGGCTGATGAGCACGCGCGTGGGACTCATCGTCCCGTCATCCAACAGCGTCATCGAGGTCGACTTCTACCGCCGGCTGCCCACCGACGCGACCCTGCACACCGCCCGCATGTACCTCGAGGAGACCACTCCCGAGGGCGAGTCGGCCATGCTCGATGACCACCTGCCCGTGGCCATCAACGACCTGCGCTCGGCCCGGCCCGACGTGATGGTGTTCGGCTGCACCAGCGCGGGCGCGCTGCGCGGCAACGCCTACGAGGCCGAGCTGATCACGCGCATCTCCGACGAGACCCACGCGCCGACGTTCAGCGTGGCCGCGTCGGTGCGCCGGGTCATCCGCGAGGCCGGGGGGCACCGGGTGGGCGTGATCACCCCGTACGTCGACAGCCTCAACGACAAGATCCGCCAGAGCCTCGAGGACGACGGCATCGAGGTGGCCGGCATCCACGGGCTGGGCATCACCGAGAACTTCGCCATCGCCGAGGTGGAGCCCTCGCGGATCGCGCAGTTCGCCTCCGAATGCTTCGCGGACTCGGACATCGACCTGCTGTTCGCCTCGTGCACCAACTTCCGCGCCATCGACGCGCGCGAGGAGATCCAGGCGACGCTCGGCGTGCCGGTGGTCACGAGCAACCACGCTGCGCTGGTGTGCGTGCTGGATCAGATCGGCGCACCCGCGACGGTCTGAGCTGGTGGCCGCTCTCTGATGTACGCCGCCGCGTTCGACTATGTCCGCGCCTCATCGTGGACCGAGGCGGTGGAGCGACTGGCCAAGCTCGGCGACGAGGCCCACGTCATCGCCGGCGGCCAGAGCCTGGTGCCGATGATGATGCTCCGCTTCTCCTCGCCGTCGGCCCTGGTGGACATCAGCGGCGCCGACGAGCGCACCATCGAGCTCTCCGACGACGGCACGCTGAACCTGTCGGCCCTGGTGCGCCACGTCGACCTCGAGCACTCCCCCGTCGTCGCCGCGCACGCCCCCATGCTCACGCAGGCGGTGCGGCAGATCGGCAACGTCCGCGTGCGCCAGCGCGGGACGATCGGAGGCTCGCTGGCCCACGGGGAGCCGGCCGCCGAGCTGCCCTGCGTGCTCATCGCCCACGGCGCGCGGGTGCAGGCGCTGGGCCCCGAGGGGGAGCGGACGATCGCGGTGAACGACCTGCCCATCATGCAGCTGGTGACCGCCCTGGGCGAGGGCGAGCTCATCACCCGCATCGAGGTGCCCACGCTCACCGACGGCCAGGGCTCGTGCTTTGTGGAGATGGCCCGGCGCCCCGGGGACTTCGCGATGGTCAACGCGGCGGCGATCGTCACCTGCGACGACACGGGCACGTGCACCGCCGTGCGCCTGGTCCTGGGCGCTGTGGGCAACCGCCCCGTCGACGTGTCCGAGGCCGCGCAGGGACTCGTGGGCCACCCCGTCGGCGAGGAGGCCAGCGAGACGGTGGCCGCCGCCATCGCCGCCGACGCCCAGGTGACCCCGAGCTCGCATGCCGGCATCGACTACCGCCGCGAGATGGCCGGGGTGCAGCTGGCCCGGGCCCTGCGCGGCGCCTCCGAGGACGCCGAGCGGCGGCGTGGAGGGGTGCAGGTGGCGGCATGAGCGTGACCGCTCAGCACACGATCAGCGTCACCATCAACGGCCGCCCGACCACGCTCGCCGTGAGCGCCAATCTGTCCCTGCTCGAGCTCATGCGCGTCGACGCCGGGTGCCCCGAGGTCAAGCTCGGCTGCGGGGAAGGCGTGTGCGGCACCTGCACCGTGCTGCTCGACGGGGAGCCGGTCAACTCGTGCCTGATGTTCGCGGTGCAGGCCGACGGCTGTGAGATCACCACCGTGCGCGGCCTGGCCGCCGACGGCGAGCTGCACGACCTCCAGACCATGTTCATCGAGCACGCCGGCTCCCAGTGTGGCTTCTGCACCCCCGGGATGCTGCTCGTCTCCAAGTGGTACCTGGACCGTCACCCGGCGGCCGACCGCGAGGAGCTGCGGCGCGCGATCGCCGGGAATCTGTGCCGCTGCACCGGCTACACGAAGATCCTGGACGCCATCGAGGCCTACCGCGACCTGGCCGCCAAGGACGCCGATGGCGACTGACACCGGAACTGACACGGCCCCGGCCCACGCTCGCGACGTTCCCGTCAAGGCACCGCCGGCACGACCGGTACCGGCGCGGGGGCCGCTGGGGCGCACCAGTCCCGTCCCGCACCGCGACTTCGTGGAGAAGGTGGCGGGGACCCTCCCCTACGCCGACGACTGGGGTTTCCCGGGCATGTTGCACGGCGTGGTGGTGCGCGCCCGCGTCCCCTGCGCGCGCATCGCCAGCATCGATACCTCTCAGGCGTTGGAGGTCCCCGGCGTGCGCGCCGTGCTCACCGCCGCCGACATCCCCCACAACGCCATCTCCGAGGAGGCCTCGGGGCTGGGCATCGATCAGATCGTGCAGCCGGTGCTGGCCGGGGACCGGATCCGCTACGACGGCGAGCCGGTGGCCTGCATCGCCGCCGAGACCGCAGTCGCGGCAGTGGAGGCGGCCGGGCTGCTGGACGTCGAGTACGAGGACGACGACGGCGTGTTCACCATCGACGAGGCGTTGGCCGACGGCGCGCCCAGCGTGCACCCCGGCGGCAACAGCTACATCACCTACCGCTCGGCGATCGGCGACGCCGACGCGGCGATGGCGCGCGCCGACCACGTGATCGAGGAGACCTACCAGACGCCACGGGTGGATCACGCCTATCTCGAACCCGAATCGGGGGTGGGCTGGGTGGATGCGGACGGCGTGGTCACCCTGCGGGTCTCCACCCAGGTCATCGAGCACGCGCGCCAGCTCGCGGAGATCCTCCAGCTGCCCCACAGCCGCGTGCGGGTCATCGCCGCCTACATGGGCGGCGGCTTCGGCGGCAAGGAGGACATGACCGTCGAGCCCTACCTGGCGGCGCTGGTGTGGAAGACGCGCCGGCCGGTGCGGATGGTGTGGGAGCGCCAGGACTCGCTGCTGGCGCGACAGAAGCGCCACCCGTTCCGGATGCACTACCGGACCGGCGTGCTCAACGACGGGACGATCGTGGCCCAGGACATCCGGATCCTCGGCGACGCGGGCGCGTATCCGCTGCTGAGCTCCCGGGTGCTGTTCGCCGGCGGGGTCAACTCGACCGGCCCCTACCGCTGCGAGGACGCCCGGATGCAGAGCACGGCGGTGTTCACCAACACCGTCCCCAGCAGCGCGTTCCGCGGGTTCGGCGCCATGCAGGTGGTGTTCGGCTACGAGTCTCAGATGGATCTCATCGCCGAGCGTCTGGGCCTCACCCCCGAGGCGGTGCGCGAGCGCAACTTCGTGGCGCGCGGCGACGTCCGCGTCACCGGCGAGCCGATCGAGACCGAGTGCGGGACCCGCGAGTGCATGCACCGGGCGCTGCAGGAGATGGGCGAGCTGTCTCAGGCGACACACGGCGGTCTGATCGGGAGGGGCTTCGCCTGCAGCATGCAGCCCTACGGCCGGTCGATGTTCTTCGCCGATCGAGCCTCGGCCTGGATCGGTCTCGAGCAGGACGGCACGATGGTCATCCGCGCCGGCGTCACCGACCTGGGCGCCGGGCAGGCGGCGTCCCTGGCCAACATCGCCGGCGAGATCCTCGGCGTCACCGTGGACCGCACCAGCGTGCACATCGGCGACAGTCACCTGACGCCGCTCACCGGCGGCACCTTCGCCACCCGGCAGCTGTACATGTCGGGCAACGCCACCGTGAAGGTCGCCACCGCGCTGCGCGACAAGCTGGCCCCTGTCGCCGGCGATCTGCTCGGCTGCGACGAATCCCGGCTGGAGTGGCTCAACAACCGGGTGAGCGTCGCCGGCGACCGGGCGCACGCGGTGACGATGGCCGAGCTCTCGCGTACCGCGGAGGCCCGCGACGTCATGCCCTACAGCCACGAGACGTTCACCGCTCAGAGTGGCGAGTTCGATGCCGAGGCCGGCCGCGGGCAGACGTACCCGGACTACACGCACGGCTGCCACGCGGTGGACGTGGAGGTGGACGAGCGCACCGGCGAGGTCAGGATCCTCAAATACGTGGCCGTCCACGATGTGGGCCGCGCCATCGACATGCAGCGCGTCGTAGGCCAGATCCAGGGCGCCGTGGCCCAGGGGATCGGCTACGCCATGAGCGAGGAGATGGAGACCGAGGACGGGGTCCTGCACTCGACGCTGTTTGCCAACTACCTCATCCCCACGTCGCTGGACCTGCCCGACCTCAACGCGATCGGCCTCGAGCTCTACCTGGGCAAGGGGCCCTTCGGCGCGCGGGGCATCGGCGAGCCCCCGATCGGCCCGTGCGGCCCGGCGCTGGCCAGCGCCATCCACAACGCCACCGGGATCCGGATGCTCCGGCTGCCGATGATCCCCGAGCGCGTCCTGACGGCGATGCGCACCGGCCGCGACGATTCCGTGCCCGGTTCCGCCAAGGAGGATGCGTGAGCGCGGTGGCCGCCGACGGGCCCGCCGTGGCCCTGCTCCAGCCGCGTCCGGCGCAGGCGCTGGACCTGCCCGCGACGGGCCGCCCGCGCGCCTTTCACGCCAGCATGCCCGGTTATGCGCCCACCGCCCTGCGCCCCGCGCCGGCAGTGGCGCGGGCGCTCGGGGTCGCGGAGGTGCTGGTCAAGGACGAGTCCGCGCGCCTGGAGCTGCCGTCGTTCAAAGTGCTCGGCGCCTCGTGGGCGGTCTATCGCGCGCTGCTGGCGCGCCTCGGCGCCTCGCCTGACCAGGTGCCCACGCTCGATGCCCTGCGCGCGGCGATCGCTCCGCTGGGCCCGCTCGCGCTGGCCGCCGCCACCGACGGCAACCACGGCCGGGCCGTCGCCCACATGGCGGCGCTGCTGGGACTGGACGCCGCCATCTACGTGCCCGACAACATGGTCAGCGCGCGGATCGACGCGATCGCGTCGGAGGGCGCGACGGTGACGGTGGTGCACGGCGGCTATGACGACGCCATCCGCCGCTCGGCCCAGGACGCCTCCGAGCGCTGCCTGGTCATCTCCGACACCTCGTGGGAGGGCTATGAGGAGGTGCCGGCGTGGGTCATCGAGGGCTACGGGACCGTGTTCGCAGAGATCGAGGAGCAGCTGCAGGGGCGCGCGTCACCCGATGTCGTCGCCGTCCCCATCGGGGTGGGGGCGCTCGGGGCGGCGGTGGTGCGCCACTACTGGTCTGACCCGGATGCCCGCCCGCGATTGGTCGGCGTGGAGCCGACGTCAGCGGCGTGCGTGCTCGAGTCGGTGGCGGCCGGTGAGATCGTCACCCTCGATCACCCCCAGGACTCGATCATGGCCGGCCTGAACTGCGCCACTCCGTCGCTCATCGCGTGGCCCTCGGTGTCGCGCGGGATCGATGCCTACGTCGCGGTGCCCGACACGCGGGTGCCCGAGGCGATGCGCCTGCTCGCCGTCGACGGGATCGTGGCCGGCGAGACCGGCGCCGGCGGACTGGCCGGCATGCTGGCGCTCGTCGAGGAGCCCGCGCTTCAGGACGCCCGGCGGGCGCTGGGAATGGGCTCAGCGAGCCGGGTGCTGCTGTTGTGCACCGAGGGCGCCACCGACCCCGAGGCCTACGCGCGGCTGACTGCGGGCGTGGCGGAGGTGGGGCCGTGAGCGATCCGCCGGGCGCCGGGGGCCCCACCGTCCGCGCCGCGACCCTGGACCTGCTGCGCGAGCGCGGCATGACCACGATCTTCGGCAACCCCGGCTCCACCGAGCTCGGACTCCTGCGCGACTTCCCCGCCGACTGTCGCTACGTGCTGGCGTTGCATGAGAGCGTGGCGGTGGCGATGGCCGACGGCTACGCCCAGGCAACCGGCCGCCCCGCGCTGGTCAACCTGCACAGCGCCTGCGGCGTGGGCAATGCGATGGGCGCCGTCGTCAACGCGTTTCACAACCGCGCGCCGCTGGTCATCACCGCCGGCAACCAGGATCGCCGCCATCTGGAGTCAGAGCCCTATCTGTTCGCCCGCTCGACGGCGTTGATGGAGCCCTACGTCAAGTTCAGCCACGAGCCCCCGCGGCCCCAGGACGTGCCCGCGGCGATCGACCGCGCCTGGGCGCTGGCGGCCACGCCGCCCCAGGGCCCGACGTTCGTCTCCATCCCCAGCGGGGACTGGGACGCCCCCGCGGAGCTGAGCCCGGCCCCGGGCAGCGGCGTGCTCGCCGGAGCCGACGCCGGCAACGACCTGCTGGACCGGCTGGCCGAGCGCATCGAGGCCGCGGACGCACCGGCGCTGATCGTAGGTGGGGGCGCCGACCAGGCGGGCGCCTGGGACGAGGTGACCGAGCTGGCGGAGCGGCTGAGCGCCCCGGTGTGGGCCGCGCCCCAGGCCCCGCGCCTGGGTTTTGCCGAGGACCACCCGCTCTATCAAGGTCACCTCGCCCCCGGGCGCGTCGCCGCGGCCGCCCAGCTGGCCGGGCGCGATCTCGCGCTCGTGCTGGGGGCGCCGGTGTTCGCGTTCCTGCCCTTCCAGGAGGGCGAGGCCGCCTTCCCGGAGATCATCCACGTCACCGACGATCCCGCGGAGGCCGCCCGGGCCCGGGTCCTGAGCGTCGTGGCCGACGTGCGGTCGCTGTCACGCGGGCTGTCGGAGCGGGTGCGGCCCCGCTCCCCCGCCGAGCCGGTGTCGCCGCGCCCGGCGCCCGCCCCCGTTGACGCGCCCGCCTCCGGTGCGATCCCGCCGGCGTTCCTGATGGCCGCGCTGGCCCGGGCGTTGCCCGAGGACGCGGTGCTGGTGGAGGAGTCGCCGTCAAACCGCAACGAGCTGCGCGCCCAGGTCTGGATCCGCCGGCCGTCGAGCTTCTTCGCCACCACCAGCGGCGGCCTGGGCTTCGCCATGCCGGCTGCCGTCGGGATCAAGCTGGCCTGCCCGGAGCGCCCCGTGGTGTGCCTGGTCGGCGACGGCTCGGCGGCGTACGCGCCCCAGGCGCTGTGGAGCGCGGCCCAGCTCGGCGCCGCCGTCGCGTTCGTGATCGTCAACAACGGCCGCTACGCGATCCTCGAGGCGGCCGCACGCTTCGGCGGCCTCGAGGGCCTGCCCAGCATGGAGCTGCCGGGGCTGGACTTCCTCTCGCTGGCGGCGTCGTTTGGCTGCCATGCCGTCCGCGTCGCGAACCCCGCCGAGCTTCCCGGCGCGCTCGGCGCGGCGCTGCGCGCGAGCGTGCCCGTGCTCATCGACGTCATGGTCGACCCCGCCCCCCTCCCCCTGCTCGCCGGCGCGTCGCGATGACCTCCGATATCCGCATCGCGCTGGACGCCACCGCGATCGGCGCCACGCTGGACGACCTGGCTCAGATCGGCAACCGCTTCTGCGGGACCTCCGGGGAGGCAGAGGCGCGGTCATACGTGCTGGGCCGGTTCGGCGAGCTGGGCCTGGCGGACGTGCGCCTGGAGGAGTTCCCCTACCTCGGCTGGCAGCCGGGCCCGGCGTCCTGCGTGGCCCACGGGCCGGGTGAGACGGGCGCCGGCTGGCAGACCTACGACGCCCACCCGCTGCAGTACACGGCACCGGGGCCGGTAAGCGGCGAGGCGATCTACCTCGGCGGCGCGGAGCGCGCGGACTTCGTCCGCCTGGACGCGGCCGGGGTCGACCTGACGGGACGGATCGTCGTCGCGCACTCGGTGTTCCCCTTCGACCTCGGCGACCTCTTGTCAGAGCGCGGGATCGCCGGGTTCGTGCACGTGTGCGAGACGCCGGACGCGATCGTGGGCAACTTCACCGGGGCGCTGTACCCGCCGCCGCCGGCCCCGCCCTGGGAGGGCCGCCCCCTCCCCTACGCCGGCGTCACCATCGGCCACCTGGCCGCCCGCGAGCTCATCTCCAGGCTCACCTGCGGCGTGCCGGTGCAGCTCACCCTCGGCCACGAGGGCGCGTGCGCGCCGGCCCGGACGGCCAACGTCGTCGGGGTCATCCCGGGCACGGGCGAGGAGGAGGTGGTGCTGTGCGCCCACTACGACAGTCAGGCCGAGGGCCCGTGCGTCTATGACAACGGCAGCGGCCTGTCGGGCCTGCTCGAGGCTGCGCGGGCGCTGCGCGAGCTGGCACCGCAGCGGCGCGTGGTCCTGGTGGCCACCTCGGGCGAGGAGCTCGGGGTGTGGGGCGCCACCGCCTACGTCGACGCGCACCGCGACGAGCTGGCCCGAGCGGTGGCCATGATCAACCTCGACGGGCTGGCCAGCGCCTACCCGGCCCAGCGCGAGGTGTGGTCCATCCACGGCGGCCTGCTGGCGATGGCCGTGCAGACGGGCGCGGAGCTGGGCTGGCGCGCCGACCACGCGCACCACGCCCGCAGCACCTTCTCAGACCACGCTCCCTTCGGCGACGCCGGCGTTCCGTCGGTGCTGTGCTGGCGCCCGGACTACCCCTACTACCACTCGCGCGGCGACGTGCGCGAGCTGGTCGACGAGGCCGCGGTGGCCGAGACGGCAAGCGTGTCGACGATGCTGGCGGCGCGGCTGGCGCTGGGCGCGACCCTGCCGGCCGCCTCGGCCGCCGGGGAGACGGCGCAGGCCGGGGACGAGGCGCGCGCATGAGCCTGTTTGAGATGCTCGGGCGCCAGCTCGCCGACGACCTGCGGCGGCTGCCCGAGACCGCGCGCCGGGAGCTCTCGGAGGCCGGTCGCGCGCAGCGGGCGGTCAACATCGCCGACCTGCGCGCGCTGGCGCGCCGGCGGCTGCCCCGCGGCGTGTTCGGCTACGTCGACGGCGCCGCCTGGGACGAGGTGACCAAGGCGCGCAACGAGTCTGACCTGCGGGCGCTGGCGCTGCGCCCGCGCGTGCTGGTGGGCGCGACCGAGATCGACCTCTCCACCGAGGTGCTGGGCCGCCGCCTCGAGGTCCCCCTGCTCGCCGCCCCGACGGGCCTCACCGGCCTCGTGCACCACGAGGGCGAGGTCGGGATCGCACGCGCCGTCCACGGCGCCGGCGGCCTCTACGTCCTCTCCTCGGCGGCGTCGCGCACGCTGGAGGACGTCGCCTCGGCCAGCCCGGGTCCGCGGTGGTTTCAGCTCTACGTCTCGCGCGACCGCGGCCTGGCACAGGCCCTGCTGCAGCGCGCCCGGGCCGCGGGCTACGAGGCCCTGGTGGTCACCGTCGACGTCGCGCGTCCCGGGGCTCGCGAGCGCGACGTGCGCAACGGCTTCACCGTGCCGCCGCGGGTCACGGCGCGGTCGCTCGCCGACGGGGTGCGCCGCCCCCGCTGGACGGCCAACTTCCTCAGCCGCCCCCACATCCTGTCTGAGAGCCTGCTCTCCAGCGTGTCGAACCAGGGGCAGGCGGGCAGCCTGGGCGAGCTCATCGGCCGCCAGTTCGACCCCTCGCTGAGCTGGCGCGACATCGCCTGGGTCCAGGAGCACTGGGACGGGCCGCTGCTGATCAAGGGGGTCCTGCGCGGCGACGACGCCCGTCAGGCGGCGAGCCTGGGCCTGGCCGGGGTGATCGTCTCCAACCACGGCGGGCGCCAGCTGGACCACGCCACGTCGGCCATCCGCGCCCTGCCGGAGGTCGTCGACGCCGTCGGCGGCGAGCTGGAGGTGTACATGGACGGCGGTATCCGCCGCGGCGTGGACATCGTCCGCGCGCTGGCTCTCGGGGCCCGCGCCTGCCTGGCCGGGCGCGCGCTGGTCTACGGGCTGGCGGCCGGAGGCCCGGGGGGCGCGCAGCGGGCGATGGAGATCCTGGTGGACGAGCTGCGTCTGGCCATGGCGCTGCTGGGCTGCCGGTCGGTGCGCGAGCTCGACGGAACGTGGCTGGCCGCGGCGCCGGCCGAGGTCAGGGGCACATGGAGCACTTGATCGATCCCACGCGCGTGCACCACGCGTGGAACCGCGACCGCGAGCCGACGCTGCGCATCGCCGACGGCGACACGGTGCGCTTCGCCCTGCGGATGGCGGGCGCCGAGCAGATCCGCGAGGGCGACGGCTACGCGGACACCAACTTCGACCCCGACCGGATCTACTGGCTGCTGGGCCCGGTGTACGTGGAGGGGGCACGCCCCGGCGACACGCTGCGCGTGGACATCCTGTCGCTGCGCCCCGGCGAGTGGGGCTGGTGCGGCACCGAGCCCGGCCTCGGGCTGCTGCCCTCCGACTTCCCCGACCCGTTCGTCAAGACCTTTGACCTGCGCGGCCGCGACAGCGTGACCGTGTGCCCCGAGGTTGAGATCCCGCTGGCGCCGTTCCTGGGCACGATGGGGACTCATCCCGACGAGGCAGGCGACCTGCCCTCCTTCCCGCCCCATCGCGGGGGCGGCAACATCGACACCCGCCACCTCACCGTGGGCAGCACGCTGTGGCTGCCGGTGTGGTGCGACGGGGCGCTGTTCTCATGCGGGGATCCCCATGGGGTCCAGGGCGACGGCGAGGTATGCCTGGCGGCGCTGGAGTGCGACATGGACGCGACGCTGCGCTTCAGCGTCGAACCGCGCACCATCGGGGCGCCTCGGTTTCGCACCGGGGGCGCGCTGACGCCACGCGTCGAGGGCAGCGGCCACCACGGGACGATGGGCATCGGCCCCGACCTCATGGAGGGGGCGCGGGGCGCCGTCCGCGAGACGATCAGCTGGCTCGTGGACGAGCACGGCCTCAACCGCGAGGACGCCTATGTGACCTGCAGCCTCGCCGGGGACCTCAAGCTGATGGAGGTCGTGGACGCCGGCATGTGGAACGTCGGCTTCACGTTGCCGCTGAGCATTCTCAAGGGAGCGGGATGAGCCCGATGACCCTCGCACGAGGAGGTCCGCCGGGATAGCAGAACGGAGCCGGATCCTGGCCCGCGGGCCAGTGCCAGCGTAAGGCCGATGGCGCATGCTGGCGGTCCCGGCCTAGAGCCACATTTGTTGCATTGGTCTCATCAATCTTGTATACAACACATACTCGGCAATGCCCTGAGGGCATCTGATGTGAGGGAGAGGGAATGACCACGACTCAGTCGAGTTCTCCGCAGGCTGCGGCGAATCACTCCGAGGGCGTCGAGATCCGGTCGATCGACTACGTCCCCGTCACCGAGCGGCACGGCAAGCCGTGGCATCTCGGACCGGTCTGGTTCCAGGGCAACGCCCAGATCTCCACCTTGGCGGTGGGTCTGCTCGGCGTCTCGCTGGGGCTCAACTTCATCTGGGCGGCGATCGCGATCATCTCCGGCGTTCTCGTCGGAACGCTGTTCATGGCGTTCCACTCCGCGCAGGGCCCGAAGCTGGGTCTGCCGCAGATGATCCAGTCACGCGCCCAGTTCGGCTACTACGGCTCCCTGCTGCCCGTGGTCGTGGCTGTGCTGCTGTTCATCGGCTTCAACGTGTTCAACACGCTGCTCGGCGCCGACGTCATCCAGGCGCTCTTCCCGGGCACCGGCACGTTTGTGGCCATGCTGCCCGTCGTCCTCATCTCAGTGGTGCTGACCGTCGTCGGCTATCACTACATCCACATCGGGCTGCGCTACGCGACCTGGCTGTTCATCGCCGCCTACGCGGTCTTCACCATCGGGTCGCTGTTCACGGTGTCACTACCGGCGCACTCGTTTGACCTCGGTGGCTTTCACCTTGGCCTGTTCCTGGTCCAGTTCGGCGCGGTGGTCAGCTACCAGCTGACCTGGGCGCCATACGTGTCGGAATACTCGCGCTACCTGCCCGAGGACACGCCCACCGGCACGGTGTTCTGGTGGACGTACTGGGGCTCCGCAGTCGGCGCATTGATGATGCTGCTGGGCGCCTTCATCCTGGCCCCCGACACCAGCCTCGCGCCGGTGACCGCGGTCCACGACACGGCCCAGAAGATCTTCCACGGCTTCGGGCCGATCCTGCTGGTGTGCTCGATCCCGGGCCTGATCGCGGTCACCGCGATGAACATGTACAGCGGCGCGCTGTCGACGCTGACCACCGTTGACACCATCAAGCGCATCAAGCCCACCCTCACCGCCCGGTGGCTCGGCGTGGGCTTCATCACCGTCGTCGCCACCGCGCTGGCGCTGGTGCTGCCTGACAACTTCCTGACCAACTTCAACAACTTCCTGCTGATCGTCCTCTACTTCATGATCCCGTGGACGGCGATCAACCTGATGGATTACTTCTTCGTGCGCAAGCACAACTACGCCATCAGGGAGCTGTTCATCCCCCATGGTCTCTACGGCGCCTGGTCATGGCGAGGGCTCACCGCCTACGTCGTGGGCTTCGTGGTGATGATCCCGTTCTTCTCCACCACGATCCTCGAGGGCCCGGTGGCCAAGGCCCTGGACGGCGGCGACATCTCGCCGTTCATCGGCTTCCCGGTCGCCGCGCTCCTGTACCTGTGGCTGTGCCGCGACCTCGACGTCGAGGCGGAGAACAAGATCGCCGACGAGCAGCGCACCCTCCTCGAGGCCGAGGCGCGAGCTCACGTCGAGCTCGGCGGCCTGTCAAGCGAAGACCTGCTGGACGACGTGGGGGCGCGCGTCCCCGACGAGCTCAGCTCGGTGGCGCGCCAGCTCCCCGACTGACGGGCTCACTGCCTGATCGCCGGCGGGCTCAGCGCTCGCCGGCGAGCCCGTCGTAGGCCAGCGCCGCGGCGCCGATCATGCCGGCCTCGACCCCGAAGCGGGCCGGCACGATCCTCAGGTCCTGCTGCAGGAAGGGCAGCGTGCGCTCCGCCACGACGGTGCGGGCCGGCGCCAGTAGCAGCTCGCCGGCGGCGATCACCCCGCCGCCGATGACCACGATCTCCGGATTGAAGATGTTCACGACGTTGGTGATGATCACCCCGAGGCGCGCGCCGATCAGCTCCACCGCCTCGATTGCCGCTTCGTCCCCGTCGTGGGCGAGCTCGGTGACCAGCGGCCCCAGCTAGCTCCCGGCCGCCGGCGATCGCCCGGGCCAGGCCGGACTGCGGTCGCTCGGCGGCCAGCCGGGTGGCCTCCCGGACGAGCGCCGGACCGGAGGCGAAGAGCTCCGCGCAGCCCCGTCCGGGGCAATTGTCCTTGCACAGCGGCCCGTCGAACTCGATCTCCATGTGGCCCAGCTCCCCCGCCCCGCCTCGCGACCCCCGATAGAGCCGACCGTCGAGGACGAGCCCGCCGGCGATCCCGGTCCCGAGGGTGAGCACGATCGCGTGCGAGGCGCCGCGCGCGGCGCCGGCGCGATGCTCGGCCAGGGCCGCGTTATTGCCGTCGTTGTCAACGAACACGGGCAATCCGAGCCGTTCGGCCATGACGTCGGCGAAGGCGATGTCGACCAGCGGAGTGTGGACGCCGACCCCCACCTTGCCCGTGTTGCGGTCGATCAGCGCCGGCAGGCCGAAGCCGACGGCGTCGACCTCAGCCCCTGCCGATTCGCGGGTTTCGGTGACCGCGTCGACGGCCATGTCGAGCAGGGCGCGTTGTTGCATCCCGGTTACGGTCCGCTGAACGCGGTGATGAACGCCTAAGCTTGGGTCCACAGCGCCGGCGAGGAGTTTCGTACCGCCCAGGTCGACGCCGATGGTCCGCCGCGCTGGCATGTCGTCACTATATGCAGAGCTCGATGTCCAACGATCCCCGAAATCGAGCGCCCACGGAGGACCCGCCGTACAAGGTCTACCGGTCCGGTGAAGAGGACGGACCGGGACCGCCCGGGCCCGCGGAGCGCCCATACAAGGTCTATCGCTCGGTCCCCAAGGGGCTGCTGGCTCGCCTACGCGGCGAGGAGGAGATCGCCGAGCCGCGCCGCGGACGCGATGGCGGCCCAGGAGGCCCTGGCGGGCCGGGTGGGCCCGGTGGGGGCCGTGGTCCGGGTCGTGGGCCTGAGGATGCGCCAGGGCGGTCCTGGTGGCGCCGGCGCTGGAGCGCGCGCCGGATCCTCAAGTACGTGGTCCTGGCCATCGTCGCCTGGCTCGTGCTCTCGCTGGTGCTGTTCCTGGTCAGCGCGTCGATCCAGAGCGGCTCGGTGCCCGACTCGGTCTCGGCGGCCCTGACCCCGGGCGGCAACATGCTGACCTCCACCAACACGGTGCTGGTGATCGGCACCGATCAGCGCCCCAAGGGCTCCAAGGAGCCCGGCGCGTTCGCCGGCGGGATCCGCTCCGACACGATCATGCTGTGGCGGATCGGCGGCGGCACCTCGCGGCGCCTCTCGATCCCCCGCGACACCGAGGTGCCGATCCCCGGCCACGGGCTGAGCAAGATCAACGCCGCCTACTCCTACGGCGGCCCGGCGCTGGCGATCAAGACCGTGGAGAACCTCACCGGGGTCAAGATCAACCACCTCATCATCGTCAACCTCGCCAACTTCCCCAAGTTCATCGACGACATCGGCGGCGTCACGGTCCAGACGGGGCGGATCTGCTCGGAGATCAGCGGCGGCGCGGCGAACGGCGGCTTCTCCCTGTTCCTGCGCCCCGGCACCCACCACCTCACGGGCATCCAGGCGCTGACGCTCGCCCGCACCCGGGAGAACACCTGCAACGCCGCTTCCAACGACCTCACCCGCGAGGCCTACCAGCAGAAGATCCTCAACGCGATCAAGGGCCGGCTGGTCTCCCCGAGCATCTTCTTCCACCTGCCCTGGGCGGCCTGGGACGCGCCGAAGGCCGTGCGGACCGACATGGGCGGAATCACGCTGATGACGTTGTTCATCGCCGCCGAGGTGGGTGGATCGGCGCCGAGCCAGATCCTCCAGGACCACCATCTGCCGCTGCCCGACACGCAGTCAGCGTCCGGCCAGGCCGCGATTCACAAGGCCGTCGACAAGCTGCTGAACGGCTCGTAGCTCGGTCTCTGCCGCCCGCCGCGGCGACCCGGGCGTCAGCTCTTGGAGGAGGTTTTGCTCTCGGACTTCTTGGAACCTGAAGAGCTCGAGGACCCCGAGGACCCTGAGGACCCCGAGTCCGAGGACTTCGACGATGACGACCCACCGTCGGAGTTGGAGTTGCTCTTCGAGTCCGAGGAGGAAGAGTTGGAGGAGGACTCGCTCTTGCTCGAGCTCTCCTTGGCCTCCTTCATCTCACGGGAGCGATTGCGAGTGCCGTAGTCCGTGTTGTAGAAGCCCGAGCCCTTGAAGTGCACGGCGATGGGATGGAACACGCGCTGCACCTCGGCGCCGCAGACCTCGCACTTGGTCACCGGATCGTCACTCATCCGCTGCATGACCTCGAACTGATGGCCCTTCTTGCACCGGTACTCGTAAATGGGCATCGCTTCAGAGAATATAGCTGGCACTCCCCGCCCCAGAGTGCCAATGGGTGGGCGGCAGGGCCGGTGTACGCCGCGGCGCGCGGTGGCGCGGGAGGCGGCGGGCGGCCGCACCCCGTCGGCGGCTACCATCGGCGGCCGCCTCCCATGCCTCAAGACGCCGTCACCATGGAGAAGATCGTGTCGCTGTCCAAGCGACGCGGCTTCGTGTTCCAGAGCAGCGAGATCTACGGCGGGATCGGATCCAGCTACGACTACGGGCACTACGGCGTGCTGCTCAAGAACAACGTCAAGGCCCAGTGGTGGCGGACGATGCTCCAGGAGCGCGATGACATCCTGGCGCTGGACTCAGCGATCATCCAGCACCCGCGCACGTGGGAGGCCTCGGGTCACCTTGCCGGCTTCACCGACCCCCTGGTCGACTGCCGCACCTGCAAGCTGCGCTTCCGCGCCGACCACCTCGACGTGTCCGCGTGCGGGCGCAAGCCCTCCAAGCATCCGGGCGAGACCCCGGACTGCGACCTCACCGAGGCCCGCGACTTCAACCTGATGTTCGAGACCACGGTGGGCCCGGTCAAGGAGGAGGGGGCGACCGTGTACCTGCGGCCCGAGACCGCCCAGGGCATCTTCCTCAACTTCAAGAACTACCTGCAGTTCGGGCGCAAGAAGCCCCCGTTCGGGATCGCCCAGATCGGCAAGAGCTTCCGCAACGAGATCACCCCCGGCAACTTCATCTTCCGCACTCGCGAGTTCGAGCAGATGGAGATGGAGTTCTTCGTCCCGCCCGACGAGGCGCCCCGCTGGTTCGAGCACTGGCTCACCGAGCGCCACGAGTGGTATCTGAAGCTCGGCATCCGGGCCGACCACCTGCGCCTGCGCCCCCACGACAGCGACGAGCTCTCGCACTACTCCAGCGCCACCAGCGACGTCGAGTACCTGTTCCCGATCGGCTGGCAGGAGCTCGAGGGGATCGCCAACCGCGGCAACTTCGACCTCACCCAGCACGCCCAGCACTCCGGGCAGAAGCTCGAGTACGTGGAGACCCGGCCGGACGGGTCGCAGAATCGCTACGTCCCGCACGTCATCGAGCCGGCCGCCGGCGCCGACCGCGCCATGCTGGCGTTCCTGGTCGACGCCTACGACGAGGACGAGATCGGCGGCGAGGCGCGCACCGTGCTGCGCCTGCACCCACTTTTGGCGCCCGTCAAGGTGGCCGTCCTGCCGTTGGTGCGCAAGGACGGACAGCCCGAGCTCGCCCGGCGCGTCTGGGGCGAACTGCGCGAGCGCGTCCAGGCCGAGTACGACGAGGGCGGGGCGATCGGGCGCCGCTACCGCCGCCAGGACGAGATCGGCACGCCGTGGGCGGTGACCATCGACCACCAGTCCCTGGAGGACGACACGGTCACGCTGCGCGATCGCGACAGCCTGGTCCAGGACCGCATCGCCATCTCAGAGCTCGGCGACGAGATCGAGCGGCGCTTGCGGGCGCCGTGGACCTCGCCGAAGATCTCCTTCGGCGACGGCGAGCCCGATAGCTAGCGGGGACCCGCAGGATGGGACGCGGGCGCGTCCAGTTCAGGCCGCCACCAGGTCGCCCCTGGCGGCCGTGAGGACCGTGCGGAGCGACCGAGGCGCTTCGCCGGTCAGAGTCTCGACCGCGCTCGACACGCCTTCGAGGAACCCATCGCGCGTCGACGCGCCGAAGCTGGCGAAGAGGCGAGCGACCACCTCCGGCATGCCGGCGCCGGTCAAGCCGGCGACGAAGGCGTCGTCATCGACGTGGACGACCTCGATGCTTCGGCCCGCGATCTCGCCCGCAAGCGCAGCGAGCTCCTCGGCGCTGACCGATTGTGGCCCGGTGATGTCGTATGACTTGTTCTCGTGCCCCGTTGAGGTCAGGACGGCCGCCGCGGCGGCGGCGCAATCGTCACGCGAGACATACGCGGTGCGACCGCCGGCGGCATTTGTGACGAGCCGGCCCGTCGCGATCGCCTGCGCCGCACCCGGCACCTGATACTCGGCGTAGAGGTTGTTGCGCAGGAAGGTCCACGCCAGCCCGCTCGCCTCGAGCGCTGCCTCGGTGGCCGAGTGGTCGGGCACCACACCGGCTGGGTTCTCTTTGACCGGGTTTGGGATCGACGTGTAGATCACGTGGCGCACGCCCGCGTGCTGGGCTGCCTCGATCGCGTCGCGATGCTGCTGCACTCGGTGCCCGAGCTCGGTCGCGCTGATCAGCAGCACGCGCTCGACGTCCTGCAGCGCGTCGCGGATCGACGCCGGCTCGTCGAAGTCAGCCCGACGAATGGCGGCGCCCCGATCGGCGAGGTCAGCGAGGGCCTCAGGGGTGCGGGTCAGGAGCACCAGGTCACTGGGGTCCAGTCGGTCGACGACGAGCTCCGCCGTCTTGCGGCCAAGGTGGCCGGATGCACCGGTAATGGCAACGACCATCGGATCCTCCATCATTCGTAGTCAAGACGAGTACAAATGAACTGTAGTCAAATCGATTGCGAATTGTCACTATCTCGACATGCCGTCCTCCACCAACACCCAGTTCGCCGTCGGGGTCCACATGCTCACGCTGCTCGCGGACCGAGGCCCCGAGCCGCTGAGCTCAGCGGACATGGCCGCCAGCGCGGACGCCAACCCCGTGTACGTCCGCCGCGTGCTCGGCCGCCTGCGCGAGGCGGGCATCGTCTCGTCACGCCCGGGTGTCGGGGGAGGCTGGGTTCTGGTGCACGATCCGGCCGACATTGCCCTCGGCGACGTGTGGCGCGCGATCCAGGCCGACGATCGGCTGCTCGGCCTCCACGAGGTCAACCCCCGATGCGAGGTCGGCGAGGCGATCCAGCGCCACCTCACTGCCGTCGACCGCCGCGTCAGCGCCGCGGTCCAGTCCGAGCTCGACCGGATCACGGTCGCGGAGATGCTCCCCGGCCCGTCGATACGCACCGCCTGAGCCGCTGCGGCCTCCGACAGTCGAACTGATAGGTTCGCCGGGCTTGGAGATCACCGACATCACGATCGCGATGCACGAGCGCTCGTCGCCTTCGCTGGCGGTGTTCGGAACCCGGGACGGGAAGCTTCCCATGGGGGTTCTCAGGATCAGGACCGACGCGGGAATCGAGGGCACGAACTTCCTGAGCTATCCGGGTCCCGGCCCAGAGGCGATCGCGCGTGAGATCGTCACCTTCGTGAAGCCGCTGCTGCTGGGAGCCGATCCGCTGGAGATCGGGCGCCATTGGCGTCGTCTGTCGGGCCTGGGCCACTTCATCAGCCCGATCACGTTGGGCGTCGTCGACGTCGCCCTGTGGGACATCGCGGGCCAGGCCGCCGGGCTGCCGATTCATCGGCTGCTGGGCACCTGCCGCGACCGGCTCCCCGTGTACCTGTCGTCGGCGCACCACGCGAGTGCCCAGGACTACGCTGACGAGGCCGCGCACTGGCGCGAGCAGGGGTGGCGTGGGTACAAGCTCCACCCGCCGCGCGCACCGTGGCGCACGGACCCCCCGCCGCCGATCTCCTTCGACATCGACGCCTGTGCGCGGGTCCGCGACGAGGTGGGCGACGAGATGACACTGATGCTCGATGCGACCTGGAGCTACTCCTATGCGGCCGCATTGGAGGTCGGACGCCGGCTGGAGGAGTTGGGCTATGAGTGGTACGAGGACCCGCTCCCGGCGCTGGACATCCACGGCTACCGTCGGCTCAAGCGGAACCTGCGGATTCCGCTGATGGCGACCGAGGTCACCCCGGGCGGACTGGAGGCTCTCGCCCAATGGATCGTGAGCGAGGCGACCGACTACCTGCGCGGCGATGTCGTCATCAAAGGAGGAATCACGGGACTGATGAAGATCGCCCACCTGGCGGAGGCGTTCAACCTCCCCTGCGAGATCCACGACGGCTACAACGCCATGAACAACGTCGCCAACCTCCACGTCGCAATGGCGATCGACAACTGCGATTGGTTCGAGGTGCTGCCCTTCAACCGAACCGGCGATCACACCCTCGAGCATCTGAGCTACGGCCTCGCCGGTTTCCCGGTCATCGACTCCCACGGCGAGATCCACGCACCGACCGGGTCCGGCCTGGGCGTCGAGGTGGATTGGGAGCTGATCAACGCGTCCGTCACACAGGTCATCGGCTGACAGAGACATCCGCGTCGTCGGCTGACGCCCGGGAGTCGACTACGGCGCGAGGAGGATCTTCAGCTTGTCGCTGCCGCGCGCCGTCAGTGCCTGGAAGGCGGCCTCGGCGTCCACCAGCGGCACGATCTCGGTGATCAGCTCGGCGACAGGAATCGCGCCGACAGCCAGCATGTCGATCGCGGCCTGGAATTGAGTGCGCCGATAGGCGATCACGCCCTGGATCTCCAGCTCCTTGATGACGATGGCGGGAGCCGCCAGGTCAAGCGGGGTCAAGGACAGACCGACGAGCAGCAGGCGCCCGAGCGGGCGCAGCACCTGGACGGCGAGCTGCGCGGAAGCCGGCGTCCCCGCGCAGTCAAAGACGCACGCCGGGCCTTCGGCCGGCGCGGTGAGGGCAACGTCATCGATCGAAACGGTGTCGAGGCCGAGCGCAGCGGCGCGCTGAGCGCGGGCCGGGTTGCGGGAGCACACGACGGTCCGCCCCACTCCCCGGTGGCGCAACACCAGCGCGGTGAGCAGGCCGATCGGGCCGGCGCCCAACACCAGGACCGGCTCCTCTGCGACCACCCTGGCCTGATCGACAGCGCGGATGGCCACCGCCAACGGCTCGACCAATGTCCCGGCCCGGTCATCGACCGCGTCGGGCAGCAAGAACAGCATCCGTGCATCGACCACCACCTGCCCGGCATAGGCGCCAGGCCGACCGGTGCCGAGGCCGACGCCGTTGCTCACCGCATGTGGACACACCTGCTCATTGCCGGCTCGGCAGACCGCGCACTCGCCGCACTGCCCGAACGGGAGCACGCACACCCGGTTGCCCACACTCCACCCGTCGACGCGGTCGCCGAGGGCGAGGATCCGGCCTGAGAACTCGTGCCCCGGGACCGTGCCGGCCGGGAACAGCTCCGGCACGTCGCGGAAGTGCAGGTCCGAGCCGCAGATCCCGCAGTACGCGACTTCGACGAGCACCTGCCCTTGCCCGGGCTCGGGCGCCGGGCATTCGATGGCGACCAACCGCCGGTCTTCGGCGACCTTCACCGCGCGCACGTCATCGCACCACGTAGGCGTCATACAGAACCTGATCCCGGAGCCGTACCGCGGAGGCGACGGCCACGACCCAATTCAGCCACACGTATTCGGGAGCCGACGTCTCGTACTGAATCGACACACGGAAGTAGTACTCGGAAGGATCGACGGGTTCGCCGTGGGCGATGCGCTCCAGCACCTCGCGCGCGCCGTGGCGGCACCCGCGCGTGGCCACGGAGATCAGAGCCCCGTCGTGACACTCGAGGGTGTAGCGGGTGTCGATCGTCGCGGTTCCGTCCTCATGGACCACCTGCCAATCCGCGCCGCCAGGCAGCACCTTGCCCGACAGCCGTGGCCCGTCGAAGTCGCCTCCGGTGACCGCGATCACCCGCCGTCGCCCCCACGGAGTTTGTCCGAGCTCAAGCGGCTGCGCGAGCGTCGCCCGGAACCGCCCGATCAACTCCAGATGCGGCGCGACGGGCTCCAGCTGCTCCATCACGCGGTGGACGTCGCTCCGGCGCGATCCCCACCGTAGTCCTCGATGGCCGTGAGGAAGGGCTCCATCTGCGCGTCGAAGTCGTCCGCGTGCATCGAATCCACCCAATGGAGGCAGCGGTCCACACCGGCTTCCTCGAGTTCCTCGAACTCCTTCGCGCTGACGGGGCAGGCGACGATCGTCACCGAGACCTTCCGGCCCGCGGCGGCCGCGTCTGATTGCAACCGCCGAACCCGGCCGGCGATGCCCGGCATGCCGATCGGCGCCCAGCCATCCCAGTGGTCGAGCACTTGCCTCTCGGCGCGGGGGCCGTTACTGGCCAGCAACACCGGCGGGTGGGGCTTCTGCATGGGCTTGGGCCACACCGCGATGCGGTCGAAATTCACGTACGGCCCGTGGTAGGTCGCTTCGTCCTCGGTCCACATCTCGCGCATCGCCGCCAGGCGGTCCTCGATGATCGCGAACCGCTGAGGCGGGTCGGTGCCGTGGTTTCTCATCTCCTCCAGGTTCCACCCCCCGCCCACGGCGAATTCGAACCGGCCGTCGCTGAGCACGTCGACACTCGCCACCTCCTTGGCGCAGACGATCGGGTCGCGCTGCGCGAGCTGGCAGACCGCGGTTCCAAGGCGAATGCGCGAACTGCCGCCCGCCGCATCGGTGAGCGCCACAAACGGATCGAGCGTCCGCCAGTAGTTGCGAGGCAGCTCGCCCATGGGGTAGGGCGATTCCCGCGACCACGGAATATGCGTGTGCTCGCCCAAGAACAGCGACTCCAGCCCGAGGTCCTCCACGCGCCGGGCAACGTCCGCGGGGCGAAGCGTCTCTTCCGTACAGACCCCGCCAATTCCGAATCGCATCCTCTTCTCCTCTCGCCTCAGATGTCAGCCAGGAATTCCGTGACCGCGCTGAACATCCGCTCGGGCTGGTCACCCTGCATCGCATGGCCGCAGTCGTCAAGCAACTCGACGCGGCTGCCCTCGATCCGCCCGGCGAACTCCTCGGCGTAGACGACCGGGACCAGCGCATCGTCGCGGCCCCACAGCACCAGCGTCGGCACCGCGATCCGGTGCAGTCGCCGGGCGAGCCCGTGGTCAGCGATCGGCCACGCGAACTTGGTCGTGCAGCCGACGTTCCACACGCTCTGAGCGATCGCCGTCGGCACCTGTTCTGGATCGTCGGGAAGCGCAAGAAGCGCCTGCGCCGCCTCGCTCTCGGGGTACTTGAACAGGTAGGTCGGCAGCTCCTCCGGCGGCCCCGTGACCATCTGCACGAGTGGGATCGGAGCATCGTCGCGCCACAGCCCGATGGGACACAGCAGGACCAGCCGGCTCAACGCCTGGGGGAAGCTCGCAGCGAGGTCGGCCGCGATCATCCCACCGAACGACATGCCGAGTACCGCGGGGCGATCAAGCCCGAGCGCCCGCAGCGCCTCCTCGTAGGCCAGCAGCAGCTCCCACAGCGTGTGCACCTCGCGGATCGCCTGCGGATCGCCCGGCGAGGTCCCCGGATGCTCCGGCGCGTACACGGTGAAGCGCTCAGCCAGCCGGTCGAGCAGCGGCTGCCACTCCAGCCCGGGCAGCGGATGGAAGAACACCAGGGGTGGACCGCTGCCTGCCACCTTGACGTGGAGGCGCAGCCGGCCGTCGCAGACCTCCACCACCTCGTCGTGCACGTCGGCGAAACCGGTCGCCATCACCCCTCCCCTCCGACCGCCGCCCCCGCGGCGGCGCTCGTGGTCTCAGACCCGCGCGGCCACCAGTGGTTTTCCCATCCCTCGTCGTCCCAGATCGGGCGCAGCTTCGGCAACACCTCTGACGCGAACAACGAGATGTTCTTCTCGGTCAGCTCGCGCGGCATCGACCCGTTCTGCAGCATCACCAGCAGGTTCCCGATGCGAAACTCCTTGACGAACTCCTTGATCTGGTCGGCCACCGTCGCAGGACTGCCGACGATCGCGACCTGCGTGTCCACGATCTCCTTGTAGGTGATGTCGCGCATCTTGGCGAACATGCCGAGGTCGCCGGGATTGCGAATCATGTGCTCGATCCCGGCCGGCTCCGCGTAGCCCGGCACCGCGAAGCCCGACGCGGGGACGGTCCCGAGGCCGGAGCGGTAGTGCGTCTCCAGGTGCGCGGCGTACTCCTTCTCGGCGCGCGCATCGGTCTCGGAGACCGCCACCACCTGCAGGAACGCCAGCCGGTACGGGTTGTTGTCGCGCCCCTCCTTCTCCGCCATCTCCCAGTAACGGTCAAAGACCCGGCGCCCGACCAGCTTGGGGCCACTCCAGCTCAGATACACGAACACGTAATCGCGCCGGAGGATGTCCAGCAGGGTGCCCGGTGACCCGCTGCCCGGGATCCAGATCGGAGGATGCGGCTGTTGGATGGGCCGCGGCCATAGGTTCACCTGGCCGTATTTCTCGAAGCGGCCGTTCCAGGCAAACGGCTCGCGCTCCGCCCACGCCTTGAGAATCAACTCGCGGTGCTCGTTGTAGCGCTCGCGGGTCTCCACCGCCGGGATGGCGCCGTTCTGATTGGCGTCGTAGCTGAGCCCGACCGGGAAGCCCGCGATGAGCCGCCCACCGGTGATGCAATCGAGCAGCGCGTACTCCTCGGCGACCTTCAGCGGCTCTCGCGATTTGCCCAGCGAGCGCCCGAGGAACGAACGCGTGTCGCGCCGAAGGATGTCCAGCAGCGTGCCCGGCGACCCGCTGCCGGATCCAGATCGGGGGGTGCGGCTGCTGGATCGGCCGCGGCCATAGATTCACCTGACCGTATTTCTCAAAGCGGCCGTTCCAGGCGAACGGCTCGCGCTCCGCCCACGCCTTGAGGATCAGCTCCCGGTGCTCGTTGTAGCGCTCGCGGGTCTCAACCGCCGGGATGGCGCCGTTCTGGTTGGCGTCGTAGCTGAGCCCCACCGGAAAGCCGGCGATGAGCCGCCCCCCGGTGATGCAATCGAGCAGCGCGTACTCCTCGGCGATCTTCAGCGGCTCTCGCGATTTGCCCAGCGAGCGTCCGAGGACGGTGAGGGCCACATCAAGGCCTTCGGCCTGCGTGGCGTAGGCCACCGCGGCCGCCATCAGGTTGGGGTTCGGCGAGATGTCATACGTCGACTGACTGTGCTCTGTCACGCACACCCCGTCAAAGCCGGCTCGGGCCGCATGCAACAGCTCCGCGTATCCGGACTGGAGCGATTCCTGCATCCGCCCAGGCTCCACCAGATCAAAGTACGGCGTGGTCACCACCGAGCTGTAGCGATCCTCGAAGCCAGCGGGCAGGTACCGATATGGCACCTGCTCGAACACACTGACCTTCATCCTCGTCCTCCTCGTCCGCCGGTCGGCGCGCGTGTGTGCCGGTTATATCCGAGGCGGCCCGGGCGCGCCTGCACATCCGCGCGAGAAGTCATCTCAATGAGTGACCCGTTGCACGGCTGGCGAGGCTCACCGTCGGTCGACAACCGAGCTGATGGCGACCGCGGCGATGATCAGGACGCCGCGGACAACGTCCTGCCAGTAGTCCGGAACCGCGAGCAGGTCGAAGCCGTTCGTGATCATGCCCAGGATCAGCACACCGAGGACGGTGCGCCAGACTGAGCCGACGCCGCCGAAGATGCTGGTGCCACCGAGTGCCACGCCGGCGATCGCCAGCAGCGCCAGTTGACCGCCCAGACCGCTCAGGTCACTCGACCCCGACCCCGTCGTCGACGCATCGATCAGGCCGGCGAGACCGCAGGCGGTGCCGGTGATCACGAACGTGATGATCACGGTCCGGTGCACCTTGATTCCTGAGAGCCGCGCCGCGTCCCGGTTACCGCCGACGCCGTAGAGGTGGCGACCGAACACGGTGTAGGCCAACACGAGCTGGAGGATGATGGCGACGACGGCGAAGATGATCACGGCGTACTGGACGCCGCCGACGCTGTGCTGGCCGATGAAGGTGAACGCGCTGCTGGTCGGCGTGATCAGCAGTCCCCCGTGTGTCACTCCGACCGCGATGCCGCCGAAGGTGAGAGCTGACGCGAGCGTCGCCAGGAATGCGTTGATGCGCAGCTTCGTCACCAGCAACCCGTTGATGGCGCCCATCGCCGCGCCGGACAGCAGCGCGACCGGGAAGGCCCACGCGACCCCCATGTGGACGGCGGCGTACGCAGCCAGTACCTCTGCCAGAACGAAGATCGACCCGAGCGAAAGGTCGAAGTTGCCGGCGATGATCGTCAGGGTCACGGCGCAGGCGGCGACCCCGATGGTCGCGTTCTGGGAGACGAGGTTGAGGAGGTTGCTCTTGGTGAGGAAGACCGACGAGGCGATCGTGAAATAGGCGAACAGCGCGATGGCGAACACGACGATGCCGTAGTCGCGCACGTGCTCAGCCTTGATCCGGCGCTGGGCGCGGAGGCGCGGAGCGGCGATCGTGTCTGCGCTGACGCGGTCCCCTGCCCCAACGGGGTCCGGGGCGACGGGATCGGGCGGCTGCGTGGCGCTCATGGGGTGGTGCTCCCTCCAAGGCCGAACGCGGCCTCCATCACGGCCTCCAGCGGCGGGTCGGCGGCGAACTCGCGGGTGATCGAGCCGAGGCGCATCACAAGCACGCGGTGGGCGAGCCCGAGCACCTCCTCGATCTCCGACGAGATCAGCAGCACGGCGGTGCCCTCGGTGGCCAGGTCGTTGATCAGGCGGTGGATCGCTGCGCGCGCCGCGACGTCGACGCCGCGCGTCGGCTCGTCCAGGATCAGCACACGCGGGTTGCGGAACAGCCAGCGGGCGAACAGGACCTTCTGCTGATTACCGCCAGAGAGGTTCGCCACCCTGGTCGACGGGTTCGGCGGCTCGACCGATAGCGAGTTCAGCAGCGCGCGCGTCTTGACCCGCTCGAGGGCGCGACGCAGTAGTCCGAATCGTGAGGCGACTGCGGGGAGATCCGCGAAGGTGGTGTTCGACGCCAGCGAGAGCTCCATGAACAGGCCGTCGTCCTTGCGGCTCTCGGGCAGGAACGCGATGCCGGCCGCCATCGCGTCGGCAGGCGAGCGGATGCGGCGTGCCGTGCCTTCGACGACGATCGTGCCGCCATCGATCGGATCGGCGCCGGCGATCGCGCGGGCCAGCTCGGAGCGGCCGCTGCCGACGAGGCCGGCGAGGCCGACGATCTCGCCCGCCCGGATCTGCAGCGAGATGTCCCTGAGCACGGCCTTCCGGTTCAGACCCGACACCTCCAGGAGCACCGGTGCGGTCGAGCCCTGCGGCTTCTCGAAATGCTCCGCCTCCGCGGCGGCACCGAACATCCCGGCGACGAGGCTGCCCTCGGTTTCCGTCGCAGCCGGCCCGGTCCGGACCAGGCGCCCACTGCGCAGCACCGTCACCGTGTCGGCGAGCTCGAGCACCTCGTCGAGGAAGTGGCTCACGTAGACGATCGTCCGGCCGCTCGCACGCAGGGCCCGAATCATCCGGTGGAGCGTCTCGATCTCGACGCTGGTCAGCGACGAGGTCGGCTCGTCCATCACGATCACCCGCGCCTCGCACGCGACCGCACGCAGAATCTCGACCTTCTGCTTGTCGGCGGTGCGCAACGCGCCGACCTTGGCGTGCCCGTCGAGCTCGAAGCCCCACTGTGCGATCAGCTTCTCGTACTGAGTGCGCATCTGGCGCCGGTGCACGAGCCCGGAGCCACGCGGCTCGATGCCGAGGAAGACGTTTTCGATCACGCTCATCTGCGGCACCGGCGAGAGCTCCTGCGCGATCGTCGCGATCCCGTCGATGCGCGCCTCACGGGGGCTCGCGTAGCGGACCGGGCGATCGTCGATGAACAGCTGCCCGTCGTCGGGACGGATCACGCCGCCGACGATCTTCCCGAGCGTCGACTTCCCGGCGCCGTTCGCGCCGACGAGCGCGTGCACGGTGCCTCCGGCAACCTCGACGCTGACATCGTCGAGCGCCTTGGTGCCGGAGTACCGCTTGCCGATCGAGACGAGCCGGACCGGCGCAACTGCCGTTGCACTCATCCGACTCGTACTCGAGCTGTCATCCGGCTCGTCCTCGATCTGTGACTTGGCTGACTGACTAACCGATCCCGCCTTCGAGCGTCCAGTCGGGCACGTAGTTGGGGTGCGCGGCCAGGAACGCCTGGTCGATGATCGGCGGGTGGGTCGCCGCGTTGATGATGTTGACGAGGTTCGGCACCGGCTTCCCTTGCACCGCGTCGTTGAGGTACTTGATTCCCAGCAGCGACTCGGCGACCGGATACAGGCCGAGGGTGGCGTACCAGGTCCCGGCCTTGACCTTGGCGACAGCCTCCTTGGCGCCACCGTAGCCGATGATCGCGATGTTCTTGCCGGGGGTGTAGCCACCGACAAGCTTGAGCGCGGTCTCGGTCCCCGCCGCCATCTGGTCGCCGAACGTCGCGAACACGTTGACGTTCTTGTTGGCGGTGAAGTACGTCTGGGCGACCTTCTGCGAGGCCGCCTGGTCGTACATCCCGGGCGGCATGATCGTGAACGTGTAATTGGGCTTGCCCTTGTAGTACGCGGTCATCGCGTTCTCACGAACAGTGTCAGTCGGGTAGTTGGCGAGACCCGGCAGGAAGGCGATGTTGCAATGGCCACTTCCCACCTGCTTCTTGCAGGCCTCGTTCATCGCGACGATCAGGTTCGATGACTCCGAGCCGAGCGCCTGGCCGACGGTCGTGACGAGTTGCGGGTCGGCGGTCAGCTTTTCCTGGGCTGACAATGGGCCCCAGGTGTAGTCGGCAGACGCGACCTTGATGCCGGCCGCGCGCGCCTTGTTGATGATCGGTGTCAGTGCGACGTCATTGAGACCCCACACCCAGAACGCCTTGTACTTCCCGGTGGTGATCGCGTCCTGAATCTGTGTGGACTGCGTCTGCGGGTCGTTGTTGGCGTCGAAGGCGTCGAGCTTGATGCCCAGCTTCGCGGCCTCCGCCTGAGCGCCCTTCAGCGACGCGATCCCATAGGGGCTCGGGTTGTAATAGAAGATCGCCATCCGGTTCCCCGACCCGCTCGCCGCCGCTGCGCTCGAGGTGGTCGATGACGCCGCGGCCGCCGACGAGCTCGACGACGACCCCCCGCCGCCGACGCACTCGACGTCGACGACGTCGACCCGCATCCGCAGAGCGCTGCCGCCATCATGGCGACCACTACCGTGCCCGCGCTGAAGCGCGCGCGCCTGGACTTAAACATGGGTGCGACTCCTCCTCTCGACTGCCCGCGTGCCGGTCCGCGTTGAACCTCGCCGGCTCGGCGAAGCAAACCCGTTTGACCAGCTTGCAGCAAGGACTCGCAGCTGAAAGAGTACGCAAACCGGACCGTCGGCTTCGCAATCTGGATAGCCGCCGGTCGACGCCTAACTTCGGGACAACAAGTATGGCTGGCGCTGAACGTCCGACGGACGATGGGCCGGGCGCGCGACACGAGTTTAGTCCGCGCAGTCGTGACCCTGTCGACGCGAGCGCGGTCGCGGCGAGCGTCTACCACGAGCACCTCCTCACCATCCTGGGCGGTCATCGCGCGCTGACGGTGGGCCTCGACCCCGCGCCGCTCGGTCCGATCACGCTCGGTCCGATCACGCTCGGATGGCTCTTGTTCGACACCGAAATTCGGGTCGATGCCGAACCGCATCTAGATGCCTACCAGGTGAACCTCGTCAGTGCGGGGCAGCTGCGCGCGTACTGCGGAGAGGATCGGATGGTCGCCACGTCGACGAGGGGCATGATCTTCCGACCCGACAGGCCGGCCGGCTTCGAGGGCTGCCTCACCCCCGGCCAGATGCTCGCGATCACGATCGAACGACACGCGCTCGAGGACGAGCTGCGGCAGATGCTCCATCGACCGGTCACCAGGCCGATCGCCTTCGAGCTGGCGCTCGACCTCTCCCGGCGCGCCGCAGCCGATTGGAACCGGTTGGTGTGGACGCTCGCGACCGGGCTGTTCGAGCCCCAGTCGCTGTTTCGCCAGCCGCTCATGACCGTTCCCCTCGTCCACGCCGTCCTCTCGGGCCTCCTCCTCAGCGCCGATCACGACCTCCGCGCACAGCTCGACGCGCCCGAGCGAAGCATCGGCCCCACCACGGTACGGCGGGCCGATGAATACATCGAGCAGCACGCTCACGAGCCGCTCACGGTCGCACAGGTGGCTTCCTCGGCGGGGGTGAGCATGCGCGCGCTCCAGCAGGGCTTCAAGCGATCGCTGGGCGCCACGCCTCACCAGATCATTCAGTACACGCGGCTCGAGCGAGCTCACCACGATCTCCTCAACGCCAGCACGGAGGAAGCCACGGTGGCCAGCATCGGCGCGAAATGGGGCTTCCCGCATCCCGGCCGCTTTGCCGCGCTCTACCACGCGCGCTACGACACCTACCCGTCGGCGACGCTCCGGCGCGCCGGGGTTGTCTGAGCACCGGTAGCCTCGAGCGATGGCGACGACCGAGGTGTATCGCAGCGAGCAGTTCCCCGACCTCGAGGACGAGGTGCTCTTCCCACGGCTGTCGGACGCCAAGCTGGCGTGGCTGGGCAAGCGTGGCCGGCGGCGGACGGTTGCGCCCGGTGAGGTCCTCTACGAGCACGCCGTCCGCGACGCGCCGTTCTTCGTCATCGAGCGCGGGCTCGTCGAGTTCATCGATCGCAGGCCCGGCAAGGACGTCTATATCGCCCAGGCGGACAGCCGCACCTTCATCGGTGACATCGCGGTCTTCACCGGGGAGCCGACGATCAGCGCCTGCGTGGCCGTCGAGTCGACGGACGTCATCGAATTTGACCGGGCCAAGCTGCGCGCCATGGTCGCTCGCTGGCCCGAGTTCGGCGAGCACATCTTCGCCACGCTGCTGGAGCGGCGCGCATGGCACGAGGCCCGGGGGCAGGGCGTGATGCGGCTCATCGCGCCACGCGGATCCCGGCGCGCCTTCGAGGTGCGCGATCTGCTCGAGCGCAACCTCCTGCCGGTGCGATTCTTCGACGTCGACACCGACGAGGACAGTGCCGCGCTGCTCAAGTGGCTCGACATCCCGCGGTCAGAGACGCCGATCCTGGTCCACGCGACCGAGGTGATGCGCAACCCCTCCGCGGCGCAGGTCGCGCGGTCGCTGCGCCTCCGCGCCGAGGTGGATGGTGAGCGGTTCGACATGGTCGTGCTCGGTGGCGGGCCGGCCGGTCTGGCGGCCGCGGTCTACGGTGGCTCGGAGGGGCTGAGGACGTTCGTGGCCGAGGCCTGGGCACCGGGTGGTCAGGCTGGGACCAGCACGCGGATCGAGAACTACCTCGGCTTTCCGACCGGGATCTCCGGCACCCAGCTGACCCGCAACGCGACGCTGCAGGCACGACGCTTTGATGCCGTGCTGTCGAGCTTTCACCGCGCCGTCGAGATGGCCGACGGACCCGACGGGCTCGTGCGCGTCGACCTCGACGACGGACAGCACGTGCTCGCCCGCTCGGTGGTGATGGCCACCGGGGCGCGCTGGCGCGAGCTGGAGGCCGAGGGCATCGACCGCTTCCGCGGCGCCGGCGTCTACCACGCCGCGATGCCCACCGACGCGGAGCGCTCCCGCAACGAGGATGTGATCGTCGTCGGCGGCGGCAACTCCGCCGGCCAGGCGGCGCTGCACCTCGCCTCGCGGGCGCGCAGTGTGCGCGTGGTCGTCCGGGGCAAAGCCCTCAGCACGACGATGTCGCACTACCTGACCGACCGGATCGAGCGGTCACCGCGCATCGAGGTGATGACCGAGACCGAGCTCGTCGCCGTGCGCGGCACGGCGACCGTCGAGTCCGTCGACCTTCGCGACGGCCGCACCGGCACGATCGCGCCCGTGGCCGCGACGGCGGTGTTCGTGATGATCGGCGCCACCCCCTGCACCGAGGCTGCGCGCGGAGTCCTTGCCCTCGATACCGCCGGCTACCTGTTGTGCGGCAGCGGAGCGGCCGGCTGTGACGGGCATCTGTCCTGGCCGCTGACCGACCGCGAGCCCCATCTCCTCGAGACGGTCCGGCCGGGCGTCTTCACCGCCGGTGACGTGCGCGCCGGGGCGACCAACCGGGTGGCGGGGGCGGTCGGGGACGGCGCCCTCGCGGTGCGGTTCGCGCACGACGTGCTGGCGGGCTAGGCGGCCCGAGGGCCGGGTGCGGTCCTCAAGTGCGTCACGGCGTCATCGACGATGTCGTGCTCGGGGACGCCGGCTACTGGCATACCCGGCAGATCCAAGCGTCACTCGCGTTGGCCGACCACTGATTTTCGTCAGTGCTCGGCCATCGCGCGCTGCAGCCGCGGGTCGCGCCTGATCAACTCCAGGGCATAGGCGCCGCGGTCCGGGGCGTGGCCGGAACCGACGAGCATGCGGGCCGTGGAGGCCAGGCCGTCTGACCCCAGCGCGGCCTTGGTGAACGAAGTGGCCATGGAGAAGAACAGGACCGTGCCGTGGTCGGCGGTGAGCAGGATCGCCGCGGCCTCGCAGTCGGTCGCATTGACCACGACCACGGTCAGATCGGCCCGCGGGAGCCCCGCCGCCTCGAGGCTGTGCAGAGCTCTCAGCGCGTCGCGAAGATCGATCCGTAGGGCGACATCGCACAGATCCAGCGCTTTGGCCCGCTCGCAGATGCGCTCGTCGGAGTCGATCAGGACGACGCGAGCCGAGGAGACAAGCCTGTCGCGCGCGGCGGCCAGGGCCATCAGGCCCGCGTGCCCACCCCCGAGCACCAGCACGGTGCCGGTGTCGTCGTCGATCAGCGAGCGCACCTGGGAGGCGGCATTGCACACGTCGAACGTGGCCATTGCGGCGTCGAAGAGGACGTCCTCCGGGTAGGCGACCCACGGCGCGCCGCTGGGCAGGTACGCGGTGCCGTCGACCGGGACATGCGGGTTGTCGCAGTCGATCTCTCCCACGCTCTCCAGGCGCAGCGGCGTGAGGGTCAGCGAGACCATCGTGACCACGCGCGAGCCGATCGCCGGCGGATCTGGGACGTCGTCTCCGACCGCCCGCACGGTCCCGGTGAGGATCCCTCCGGAGCCCGTCACCGGGTTGCACATCTTGCCCCGCGCGGCGACGATGCCCAGGATCGCCTGACGGACCCTGACCGCGTCACGCTCGCTGGCCTCGACGATCTGCCGGAAGCTGCTCGAGTCGATGCAGAGCGTGTCGACGGCGATCTCGATCTCGTACGGCTGCAGCGGCGTTGCGGCGTCGAGCCGGAGCGCGGCCTGGGGCAGCGCGCCCGCCGGCTCCATCACTCGCTTGGCGCCGAGCGCCTCGTCCAGGGAGATCATTCAGCCGGCGCGAGGCCCAGAAGCGCCCGCGTCTGCTCCTGGGTGGCGACCTCACGACCAACCGACTGGGCGAGTTTGATCGCCGCCGTGACCAACGCCGCATTTGACTCCGCCAGCACCCCCCGGCTGATGTACACCGCATCCTCGAGCCCGGTGCGGAAGCCGGGCGCGCCGTAGAGCAGGGCCAGCGCCAACATCCGCGGGTGGTGGCGTCCCACGCAGGTGACCGTCCAGAAGGTCTCCGGCGGGAGCGGCCGGAGCATCGCGGTCAGCGCGTCGGGCGAGGCATCGATCCCGCCCGGCACTCCGAACACGAGGTTGATCCGCAGTGGCCCCGGAATCACTCCCTCCTCCAGCCAGCGGACCGCGGTGGCAACGTGGCCGACGTCGAAAGCCTCGACCTCGAGCCCGATGCCGGCCCCGGTGGCCCGCTCGATGATCCCGCGCGCGGCCTTCGGAGGGGTGATGAACGTGTCGTCACCGAAGTTCATCGATCCCGACTCGACGCCTGAGAGGTCTGGGTTGGCGGTCAGGCCGGTCGTGCGCTCCTCGATCGTCATCTCGTTGGAGCCGCCCGTCGACACCATCGTGATCAACTCGCTGCCCTGGCGGATCCGCGAGATGACGTCCTGGAACAGCTCAGGCCGTCCGCTGGGGGTCCCGTCGTCCTCGCGAACGTGCAGGTGCACGACCGTCGCTCCTGCCTGTCCCGCCGCCACGCTCTGCTCGGCGATCTCCGCGGTCGTGTAGGGGATGTTGGGGTTGTTGTGTCGAAAAACGTCGGCCCCGGTGACCGCGACCGTCAGGACCGCTGGGTCGCTGTTCCAGGCCTTGGGTCGGCGCGACGCCGCAGGGGCGTGAGAGGGATCTGACATGACCGCCTTAGCCTAATCGGGCCGCCGCGACGGCGCGATGAAAACTTGTCGCGGCGACCACTCCGATGTGTCATCCGCGGCCGGTCCGGATCCCGGCCAGCGCCGCCACGACCAGTTGGCCGAGCGAATCCAGGTCGTATCCGCCCTCCTGGATCACCACCGCCGGCCCCAGCGCGCCGATTTTCTCCCCGGCCCGGCGGTATCCATCGGCGCTCACGCGCAGCGGGCTTTCCGGGTCAGCAGCGGCCGCGTCCACGCCGAGTGAGACGACCACCGCCTCCGCGCCGTGGGCGCGGACGTCGGCACACAGCACGTCCACGGCCTGCAGCCAGACCTCGTCGCCGGTGCCCGGCGCGAGCGGTAGGTTCCGGTTCGCCCTGTCTCCCTCGCCGCTCCCGCGCTCGCCGGCGTACCCGACGTAGTGGGGAAACCAGCCGGCGCCCGGATCGACGTGGAGGCTGCCCACGTACACGTCGCCGCGCTCGTAGAAGATCGCCTGGGTGCCGTTGGCGTGGTGGGCGTCGATGTCGACCACGGCGATCCGCTCGGCCCCGGACCGGCGCAGCGCCTGGGCGGCGATGGCCGAGTTGTTCAGATAGCACGAGCCGCCGTGCGCCGCCGGACCGGCGTGGTGGCCGGGCGGGCGGCACAGTGCGTACGCGGCTGGAGCGCCGGCGCCGACCAGGTCCGCCGCGGTCAGCGCCGCGTCCGCCGCCGCCCGGACCGCGGGCCACGTGCCGGGGCCGATCAGCGTCATCGTGTCGTAGCAGAACCGTCCGACGCGCCCGTGGATGGCGCTCGGCGACCGCAGCGGGAGGCCGGACAGCAAGCCGGCGGTCGGGAACAGGTACGGCACCACCCGGGGACGGCCGTGCTGCGACGGGAAGCCCGCGGCCTCCCAGTCGGCCCAGATCGTGGCCAGGTGCTCGACCAGCGCCGCGTCGTGGACGGCCAGGATCGCTGCGTCCTCGTGCCCGGTCGCGGCGGTGATCTCGGCCCCCACGGCGGTGAGCGCGTCGCGAATGACCGTGGCGCGCTCCGGCACCTCGGTCCCGGCCTCCCAGACGCCGAGCCAGACCTCCCCGTCCGGATCGTGGCGCAGGCAGTCGGGATGCCACACGAACGGGAAACCGGTCAGGTCTGATGTCGTGGCGGCGCCGCCGCTCATCGGACCGCGTCTCCGTACGGGATGATCACGCGATGACCCGCGCCTCTGATCTGGGCATCACGATTGGCCTGCTGCCGAGCGGGCCGACGGGGTCGATCGTCGACGTGCCCGGGGTCGGCGTCGGCCACGCGACCGTGTGGCGCGACGAGCCCGCGCCACCGGAGGGCCGCGGCGTGGCCAGGACCGGCGTCACGGTCGTCGATCTCGGGGGCAATCTGTTCCGTAGCCCGGTCCCGGCCGGCGGCGCCGTTCTCAACGGCGCCGGGGAGTGCACCGGGTTCCTGGCCGCCGGCGAGTGGGGACTGGCCGAGACGCCGGTGTTCCTGACCTCGACCATGCAGCTCGGCCGCGTCTACGACGCGGCCTGCGAGCTGTTGATCGCCGAGGATCCGGGGATCGGGACCGACGATGTGATCATCCCGATCGTCGCCGAATGTGACGACAGCTTCCTGAGCGATGCCCGGCGCATGCAGGTGACCGCGGTGGACGTCGACACCGCGCTCGTCTCCGCCCGGGCCTCGGCCGGCGGCCCTGCCCCGCCGGAGGGCGCGGTCGGCGCGGGGACGGGGATGAGCTGCCTGGGGTTCAAGGGCGGGATCGGCAGCGCGTCGCGCGTGACCCCGTCTGGGCACATCGTCGGCGTGCTGTTGCTCTCGAACTTCGGCTCGCGGGAGCGGCTGACCGTCGACGGCGTGCCCGTGGGTCGGCTGTTGGGTCCTCCCGATGGCCAGCCGGAAGCCTCCCCGCGGCCAGCCGGCTCCTGCATCGTCGTGGTCGTCACCGACGCTCCGCTCGACTCGGCCGCCTGCGCCCGGCTGGCCCGCCGGGCCGGGCTCGGACTGGCCAGGACCGGCTCCACCGGCCATCACGGCAGCGGCGAGATCTTCCTGGCCATGGCCACCGGGCTTCGCGGTCCGCGGTCCGCGGACGTGACGCCCGGCGCGCTCGGGGACGGCCGTCCGGTCCCAGTGACGGGACGGGCTCTCGACCCGTTCTTCGACGCTGTCGTCGAGGCCACCGAGGAGGCGGTTCTCAACAGCATGCTGGCCGCAGCCACGGTCGTTGGGCGCGATGGCAACACCTCGTACGGCCTGCCCGCGGAACGAGTGGCCGAGCTGCTGCGGGCCCGTCGATGAAGCGGCGGACCCTGTCGTACGGCTGGCCGGATCTGATGCCCCGCGTGACAACGCACGCAGCCTATAGGTAGGTTGCCCTGGCGCGATGATGGAGGCGACGGGGTGACAGGCACAAACGATGCGGCGGAGCGCGCCCAGGAGCCCGCGCCGCCGGCGGCCCCGCGCGTCCCGTCGGCTCGTGAGCTGCACGGCGACACGCTCACCGACGACTACGCCTGGATGCGTGCCCGCGACGATGCCGCGCTCCAGGAGTACCTGATCGCCGAGCGGGCCTATTACGACGCTCAGACCGAGCGCCTGAGCCGGCTGGCCGATACGCTGGCCGCCGAAGCAGCGAGTCGGATCCCCGCTGGCGACGACGACTCAGTCGCCTGGCCGCGTGACGGATTCGCGTTTCGGACCCGGACGCCGGCCGACGCCGACAACGAGCAGCTACTCCGGTCGCCGGCCGGGGAGACCCCGGAGGAGGTGATCCTCGACGACAACCTCGTGGCGCGACGCACCGGGTTCGCCGACGTGGGGGTCCGTGAGCCCAGCCCCGATGGGGCTCTGCTGGCCTGGTCGGTCGACACCAGCGGAGCGGAGAACTATGAGCTGCGCATCCGCGACCTGGATACCGGCGAGGACCTGCCGGAGGTCATCGCCCCGACCGCGCCTGAGGTGGCCTGGTCCGCGGACTCCCGCCACCTCTTCTATCTCGTGGCCGACGCGCTGTTTCGGCAGTGGCAGTTGTGGCGCCATCGCGTCGGCACGCCCGCCACCGCCGACGAGCTTGTGCTGGAGGAGGCCGACCCGCGCTTTGAGCTGACCCTGGCTGCCTCGCGAAGCGGCGAGCTGGCGATCATCGTCGCGGCGTCACGGGACACCAGCGAGGTCCGGGTGATTGAGCTGCACGATCCGGTGGCCGACCCGGTGCTGCTGCAACCGCGCCAGCCCGGGGTCGAATACCGGGTGGATCACGCGCGAGGCGGTCCCGGTGACACGGGCACGCTCTACCTGGTGACGGATATCGGCGAGCGCGAGTTCGCGCTGATGAAGGTGCCGCTCGCGGCCCCGGGACGAGCCGGCTGGGAGTCCGTCAGCTGCTCGGCGGTGGCTCCGGCCCGTGCCGACACCAGGCTGGTCGCTTGCGATGTCTTCGCTGAGCACCTGCTGCTGACCCTGCGCCGTCACGGCGGGAAGCTGCTGGCCATCACCGATCACGGCGGCGCCGACGTCCGGGAGCTACAGCCTCAGGTGCCCGCCGGCTCGATCCGTGTCGAGCACGCTCACGACTACGACAGCGGCTCGGTGATCATCGCCGAGCAGTCGCTGATCGAGCCGATCGCCTGGTATGAGCTCGACCTGGCCACCGGGACCAGGCGGCTGCTGAAGCGGATGGAGGTTCCCGGCTATGACCCCGCCCGGTATCGGACCGAGCGCCGCACGGCGCCGGCGCCGGATGGCACGCCGATTCCGGTCACGCTGGCGTATCGCGACGGGACTCCGCTGGACGGCAGCGCCCCGTGCCTGCTCTACGGCTACGGCGCCTACGAGGACAGCCTGGATCCGGAGTTCGACCGCAGCCTGCCGTCTCTGCTTGACCGAGGGGTCGTCTACGCGGTCGCCCACATTCGCGGCGGCGGGGAGGGCGGGCGATCCTGGTGGCAGGAGGGTCGGCTGCGCGCCAAGCCGACCACGTTCACCGACCATGCCGCCGTGGCCGATTGGCTCGCCGGGAGCAGTGGGCCGGCCCTCGTCGATGGCACGCGGATCGTCACCCGGGGGCTGTCGGCGGGCGGGCTGCTCCAGGGCGCCGTCTACTCGTTGCGCCCGGATCGGTGGCGCGCGGTGGTCGCCGAGGTCCCGTTCGTCGATGTGGTCAACACGATGCTCGATCCCTCGATCCCGCTCACGATCACCGAATGGGACGAGTGGGGCGATCCCCGCGATCCCGAGGACTACGCCTGCATGAAGGCCTACTCGCCCTACGACAACCCGCCCGCGGGGCGCCGGCCGGCACTGCTGGTCACCGGTGCCGTCAACGATCCGCGCGTGTCGGTCCACGAGCCGGCCAAGTGGGTGGCCAGGCTCAGGGCCACGGACACTCAGGGCTCCCGCCTGCTGTTCCGGCCGGAGCTCGGCGTCGGTGCGCATTCCGGACCGACGGGTCGCAGCGCCCGGTTCAGCTACAGCGCCGAGGTGCAGGCCTTCATCCTCGA